>JAHDRW010000022.1 GCA_018433085.1 Deltaproteobacteria bacterium
CGCCTTGCCGCCCTCGATGGCGTCATCGGCGGACTTGACCGCGATCTTCTCGGTCTGCTGGGCGTTGTCGGCGTTCTGGCGGATGTTGGATGCCATCTGCTCCATGGAGGATGACGCCTCTTCCGCGGCGGAGGCCTGCTCGCTCGCACCCTGCGACATCTCCTCGGCCGCGGAGCTCATCTGCTCGCTGCCCGCCGCCACATTGTCCGCCGCGCCCTTGATGTCCACGACAACGTCCTTGAGCCTGGCAACCATTTCCTTGAGCGCCTGCATAAGCTCGTCCTTTTCCGAGCGCTCCTTGACCGATACGGCGAGGTTCCCGTCCGCGAGATCCTTTGCCACCTCGGTGACCATTTTGTTCGCAGCAATCAGCTCGTTCAGCGATTTCATGAGCTCATCCTTGTCCGAGCGCTGCCTGACCTGGAGGTTCACGTTCCCGGCCGCCATCTCCTGCGCCACCTCGGCGATCTTGTTCATGGAGTCGATCATGAGGTTCAGGCTGTTTTTGATGGTGTTGAAGTCGCCCTTGTATTCCGCGGTGATCTTTCCGGGGATATCCCCCTTGGAGATGCGCTCGATATAGTCCGAGGTCTCATTGAGGGGGGTGATGAGCGCGTCGAGGATCTCGTTGATTCCCTGCACGATGGGGCGGAACTCGAAGTTGATCTTCTCCACATCGCTTCTGGCGTTCAGCCTGCCTGCCAGGCAGGAATACGCGAGATTTTTCGCCTCGTCCAGGATGGATTTCAGAATGAGGCCGATGTTCCGGGACAGGAACATGCCGATGATGATTCCGGCAATCACGGCCACCACCACCAGGATGATCATGAACGTGCGGCTCTGTTCATAGATCTGGGTCGTCTCGTCTGACTGCTCCCTGGCGTTTTCATCTTTGACCTTGGAGAGTGCGGTCAATACCTTGTCGACCACATCGAGCTTTTCCCTGCCCACCCCCATGGAGAGCTCGGCCGAGGTCCGCTTCTCATTGAGCTTTTCCGACAGGGCGGTATCGATGATCTTCTGCGAAATCGGTTCGTACTCCTTCCACGCCCGCTCGAAACCGGTCAGCAATTCTTTGCCCTGGTCGGTAAAGAAGAGAGGCTTTGCCTTCTCCAGGTTCTTCAGGAACCGCTCCTTGACGTCTGTATAGTTGGCGAGATATTCGTTGCGCATATCCTCCGTAGTGGCCAGGATAAGATTTTTCTCGGCCCGGGTCATGGCAACGAGATTGATGTTCGCCTCCTTGATATAGGACACTCCCAGAAGTTCGTTCTGGTACATGGCATCGGCCATGTCGTTCATGGTGCCCATGTTTCTGATGCCCACGAATCCGACGATCAGGGCGATGACGGCAAGAACAATGAAACCGGCCAGGAGCTTGACCCTGACGGTGAGATTGGAAAACCAGCTCATGATATCTCCTTCATTCGAGTATTCGGCTTTGCTTTTTCAAGCCTGTGCCTGCATATCGGGAAATCATGCCGTGGGTTATGACAATAGAAAAACAATGATAAACTGATAGGGTCGAACTATCGCCGATGAGGGGTGAACAGGGGGTGCAGGTTGGCGGGGGATGTGTTATGGATCGGTTTTATCAAATGTCTGGAGATAGGTTGCGAGACTGCTTCGGGTGTTTTTCAGGCCGATCTTCTGCCGGATGTTGTTCCGGTGGAACAGGACGGTGTTCAGGGAGACGTGCAGGAGATCGGCGATCTCCTTGGATGATTTGCCGTTTCTGATCAAAGATGCCACCCTGACCTCGCTCGGGCTGAGCCCCGGGTGCCTGGACGAGAGATCCCGGACAAAGGACGACCCGATCCCCCTGAGGAGGTTTTCGATCTCGGATACGCACTGCATCTGGTCTTCTCTCAGGCCCGAGGTCTTCAACCTTGCAAGGGAGGGGAGGAGCGAGACCGCGATGTTCGCGACCAGGTTTTCCTCGATGTCGTGCCGGTCATTGCTCCACTGCCTCATGAGGACCTTCAGCGCGATGCCCATCTCCTCGAGGTCCGGCAGCCTTTCTCCAGGCCGGTCCTCCCCTGCGGCCAGGGCATCTTCCCTCTGTCCTGCAGGCGCATCTCGAAAACTCTGCCGACCGGGGCACGTCTCGACCGACGGGCAATGGAAATTCCCTGCCCGGAATCCGGGGCGGCAGCCGGGGTTCCCGATCCCGTTTCCCGGGTGCCTGCCGCCTGTGACGTCCTTTGCCACAGCAATGACGCCTATCGCGTCGTCATCCCGCATCAATGGCACCCCGCCTACCTCGCAGAGTTTTCCCATACCCATGCGGGTGATGAAACGATAGGTCGACGACAGGATCTTTTCTCCACAGAGCAGACGAACGGCATCGGCGATCGCCCTGTTCAGGTCGTCGGGATGGAGCAGTCCGAGCTCCTGGAAGGGTTTCCCGATCAGGTTTTCGGGCTTGTGCCCGAAAATTTTCTCCACGTTTGACGAGACGGTGGTGAGCCTGAAACGGGCGTTTACGGAATATACCAGCGCATCGGAGCAGGCGGTGTCGAGATAGTGATCCGGTTCGAGAGTACAGTCCATCGTGCTGATACAATCCCTGAGTTGGTGTTGCCCCGTTGCAATTCCCATCAGGCGGGTACGCGTCGCACATGGGATTATGCAACAAGAACACAGAACTGTATACAGTCTGGGAACGATGGTTTCAAGTGTGGATTGAGGATAATCCTTATTTAAGGGAATCCGCAGGCGTGGGTCGCAAGGGGGGGGAGCGGGAGGGGCCGTATGGCAGGAATTAGGCCGGCTGAATGGGTACCCGATTCGCCGGGAAGATCGCCGTATAGGGCTTCAGGGTTTTTGCGAAACGTCCTGCCCGGATGCTTCATGAAAAAGGCTACCGCACATCCATGATGCGGTATCATGGGAGAAGCCAAGCCGTGCCGCAGATATGCTTCCGACAATCGCTACTCTTCTTCTTCGCCTTCCTCCTCGTCTCTCACGTGCAGGTCCACGCCGCCGTAATCGCTCTCTCCGTAATCTTCCTCGTAGTTTTTGTCAGGGCTGTACCATTTCCCTTCCACCGGGTCGTACCATGCGTCGGGTGATTCCGTTGCGTTGTGCCACCACCTGATATGCTCCAGGAGATCCTCGACGCTCGATATCTCCACCCCCTTGATGGAGTCCAGGGCCCGCCGGTCGCCGTCGGTGAAATACTCGACCGCGATGTTCAGGAGGTCCGTGAAATCCCCGCTTTCTTCGCCTTCAAGGGCCTCGTCGATGATATCCTCGGGCAGATAGGGTTCAAGCAGCTCCTTGACCCTCTCGATATCCAGCGGGCTTTCCGCGCTCTTTCCCCACAACCGCAGCTTGTCCAGAAGATCGTCAACGCTCTCGACCTTCTCGTTCCTCACGGCCTCCAGTGCTTCGCTTTCACCGCCGGTGTAATAGTCGACTGCGGCATAGAGGACATCCCACAGATCCGTGAGAACCCGATTTTCGAACATGTCCGTGATGATGTTCCCGGGGACGTAGGGCTCCAGAAGCACCTTCAGCCTGTCCTTGTCCACCGACCCAATTGTGCGCTCCATGTGGCATCCTCCGTATTCTCCGTCCGGAGGGGCCGGGCGTGGTTCATGTTCCCAAACCAGGCCGATTTCCTTCGGTCCTTTTCCTGCGCCGTTCTCCAGGCGAGAATGATGTCGTTAATAGATATATGGAGCTCCGGGGACGGTTATTCAATCAGATGGCTTGAGGCAGGCCGTTTTTTTCTTTCCCGTAAAAAAGCGGTTTCTCCTGGGATGCAAAACTCCTCTCCCCGGGATCGAGGTAAGAAACGGGATATCGCCGGGAGACCCGCAGGGGTTCGCGGCCCCCCGGCGGCCGGTTTTCAAGCAGCCCCTATATCCAGCCGAGGATGCCCATGAAGACCGCCAGGCACGCGATGTCCACGGCGAAGATCGCTCCTACGGTGAGTGCCTTGGCGCGATAGGTTTTCATGTCGTAGACAAGGTAGGCCACCACGAAGAAATAGAAGTACCCGAAGACCCAGAGCAGCCAGGGAAACCGAGCGCTCCACCAGGAATACTCCCAAGTCAGCGCGCCGATGGCATTGAGGATGATCTCGATGATGACCGCGAGCGTGGTGAATACGATCGCGAAGAAGAGCCGGTTGGGGATCCCCAGGATCTTCAGCCTCCGGTCCTCGGGAAGGATGATGGTACAGGCGACGCCCAGGAGGAGAAACATCAGGCTGATTTCGATGTTCAGCCCGATGAGCAGGACAAAGGCGCTCTCACCGGGCGTGCCCCAGACCGGTGCGTACTGGGTGAAATGGAACACCAGGGCGTTCCAGATCTCGTTGAACCAGTCGCATCCCCACAGGGCGAGGCCTGCAAAGACCGCGCTGTAGTTCTTCAGCCGGATCTCGTTGTGGTAGACATAGATCACGACCAGGAGAAAGGGGATGACATACCACTCGAAATACGAGGGGTCCCTGAGGATGGCCAGTGCCCGTGACGCTGAGTCTGTCATAAAACACCTCCCGCTCATGTATGGTGTATTGCTCTCACAACAACTGAAAAAAAGTACAGTTCACAAACTGATCGTAGTATCGGGGCGATAGTCCAGTCAATGAAAAAATGAACATGATGTTCACTACATCATTGCAGGAACGATCCCCTGCGCCGCGATTCCATGAGTAGTCGCTCGTCGGGCCGCGAGGTTTCCGGTTTTCCGCGCGCAGGCGGGGTGCGGCAATCGTGAAGAATTCCCTGAAACTGAATTGTTATTGACATCGAATACCCGAGATGCAAGATCAGGTGATACACGCAAGCTGACAAGGTGCTCGATGAACCGGGAAGAAAAGCTGACCAGAATCTATGAGGCGGCCCTGCGGGTTTTTGCCCGCTACGGCTACCGGAGAACCCGCGTAGAAGACATCGCCGACGAGCTGGGGATGACCAAGGGCAATCTCTATCTCTATGTCAAGGACAAGCGGGACCTCTATGAAAAGGCCGTTTCCCATGGGCTGCTGCAATGGCAGGCCATGGTGGCGCGCTCCATCGAAAAGATCGACGATGTGTGCGAGCAGTTTCTGGCCCTGTGCAGGAAGGGCTACACCTATCTCTCCCGGGACGTGTCGCTGAGGTCGGTCCTGATAAACGATCCGTCGATTTTTCCCCTCTCGAGCAGGGAGGACCAGTTCGCCGAGATCAACCGTGCGTCCATGGACCTGCTCCGGAAGGTTCTCGCCCGGGGCATACGCGAAGGAAGGTTCCGCGAGGTGGACGTGGACCATCTCACCGAGTTGCTGTATTCGATCTATGTCATGTTCATTATCAAGACCTATGTAAAATCCGAGGGCAAATCCACCCAGAAGATGTTCGAGCAGGGCCTCGATGTCGTCTTGCAGGGCCTTCTGAAGAAGTAGGCCGCCCATCCGGAAGGTCCCCTGCCTCTATTCCGCCCGGGTTTCCCCGTTCGTATGGGAAGACGGCTCCCTGAGCCGGAGCAGGGCGGAGAAAATATCCGGTTGACAATGCGCGTTTTGTTCTGTTGATAGCAGGAGCATGAGCACCGGTATAGACCTAGACCATCCGGCAGTGCACGGGAACATTCTATGATGGAAGCGGCCTTTGTGTGGATTTCATTCCACGAAACCCTGTTGACGTATCTGGGGATAACCTCCCTTATCACCCTGATTTTCACCCCGGTCCTGGTGCTCATCGCCATCGTTCGCATCCCCGCCGATTATTTCACCTATGAGCGCGAAGAGATCCTGGAGTTCCGTGAGCGGTTCAACCCGGCGATCCTCGCGATGACCCTGGCGGTGAAAAACGTCGCCGGCGTGGTTTTCATCATTGCCGGAATCGCCATGCTGGTGCTGCCCGGGCAGGGAATCATAACGATCCTCATCGGGCTCACCCTCGTGAATTTTCCCGGAAAGCGCAGTCTGGAGCGCCGCATGATCAGGCAGAAAAAGGTGCTCTCTTCGATCAACTGGGTGCGTGAGCGCTCGGGCAAGCCGCCGTTGCGGTTGTCCAGGGATTAGGCTCCCGCCCCGTGCATCCCCCCTTTCCCGGGAGGAAGGGGATTTACAAAAGGGAAAGATATGGTTATAAGGAATATAATTTGCACATGTTTCATCCGAATGAGGAGGGTAAGATGCAGTGTGGTAACGCACGGACAGTGTTCAGATCCATCCTGGTCATTCTCTTGGTCGCATGCCTTGTCCCGGATGCATACGCCGACGCCCCTGCGAATACCGCACAGGAATTGTATCTCAAGGCGCAGGCCTCCTGGGAGAAAGGGGAATGGGAAAACGCCCTGAATCTCTGCGACGGGGCGCTGAAGGTCAACAAGCGTCACAAGGAGGCCTGGCTTCTGAAGGGCCAGATCTTCTGGCAGATGAAGAATCACAAGATGGCACTGAGTTCCTTTGATGAATACCTGCGCATCGACCCGAAAAGCGTATCGGTCTGGGTGAACCGTGCGGCGAATCTCTTCGAGCTCGACCGGTACAAGGAGATGCAGGAGAGTCTCCAGAAGGCGCAGGAAATCGACCCGAACTATCCCCCGCTCTATAAGACCATGGGTGTCAACTATCTGCTCATGGGGAATTTCGAGGACGCGCACAAGGCCTTCCAGAAGCTGGAACAATTCGGCGAGACGAGCGTCTATTCGCGCTGGACCGAGAGAATGCTCCGGATAATCAGCGAGAGCCATGCTCCGCCGGCAAACTGGGTCGCGAATCCCGACAGCTATCAGATGGTGCTCGAGATCACCGATTCCTCCAAGACCGGCTATCTGGTCAACCTTTCCTCCACGGTGGGAACGTCCATCAGGTTTACCGGGACCGCGGACGCCCCGTTCAAGTATGCCCCGAACTTCGAGGTATGGAACGGTACCATGATCTTCGACCGGAAGGGCGATGGTCTCCTGACCAATGGCACCTGCTTCCGGTATACGAAGATCGCAGGCGACACCAAGACTATCGAAGAAGGCCGGATCAACAACTGGAGGCTCGATCTGAGCACCAAGAAGTGCTACCTGCTGGGCCAGTAGCACCCGCCGTCCGGCAGGCCTTCCGCGGGAGCACCCTGCTGCAGGGAAAAAGGCAGGGCGCGTTCCGAATCCTCCCACCTGCAGGCGTCCGCTTGCAGCAGCTTTCTCTTCACCCCTTCTGCTCCGCAGAGGACTGCAGGTCATAAACCCGCATCATGATGGCTACTTGTGGGAGAATGAACGATGACACGGAAATTGGTGTAAATTTTTTCCGGACATCTGGCGATAATATGTATTGGATGCATTACAATGGCAGATAGGGGACTTCTAGAGATATCATGAAGACGACTGCAGTACGACCCATGAAATGCGAATTTGCCACAGAGGGCCTTCTCTGGATCGATAAGATCGCCACCGGGGTGGGGATCATCCTGTTCAATCCGTCAAAAAAGCTTGCAGCCGGGATGCATGTCCTCAGAGGGCTCTCGCAGGGCCGTGCCATGGACAACCCTGCCTACTATGCAGATACGGCCCTGGAATACGTGATCGCGGAATTCAAGAAGAGCGGCGCGGACCGACAGATATCCGTGGCCATAGCGGGAGGGGCAGCCATGCTGGGCTCCGGCGAGGACGATAATATGGGCGCACGGCTGGTGATGACGATAAAAAGCATCCTCTCCCGGCACAATCTCGCGGTGAAACTCGAAGGCGTAGGCGGTACCAAACTCAGGACCATGATCCTCAACATCGACGAGGGCAAGATAAAGATTTCGTGAAAAAGGAGAAGATCGTGAAAATATGCTGCCCTCACTGCGGAAAGGAATATACCATACGGAGGGATACCCTCACGGGATACTCGGGTACGGTCTCGATCCCCTGCCCCAACTGCAAGGAAAAGATCCTCCTCCATCCCGAAGCGGCCGGCACGGAAGGGAATGATCTCGCGTCCGAACATGACGGGCAGGCAGAGGGGAATGCGCCGGTCACCGGGGATGCCCTGAAGCAGAGGATCTTCAAGACACTGAAAGATCTTCCGCCCATGCCCCAGGTGGTACAGAAGGCGCGGAAGGTCCTGTCCGACCCGAATTCGAGCTTCAGCGACCTCGCCAAGGTCATCGAGTCGGATCAGGGAATCGTCACCCGGGTCCTCAAGATGGCGAACTCCCCGTACTACGGGGTGAGCGGCAATGTGTCCTCCGTGAAGCATGCCTCGGTCGTTCTCGGCACCAAGACCCTCATGGAACTGCTCAATCTCGCGTGCTCATCGGAAATCCTCGGGCAGACCCTGGAGGGGTACGATCTTGCGGCCGGAGACCTCTGGATGCACTCCCTGGCTGTGGCCAACGGCTCGCAGCTCATTGCCAGGCGCGTGAATCCGAGCCTGGAGCAGGACGCCTTCTCGGCAGGTCTCATCCACGACGTGGGAAAGATCATCCTGGACCCGTATATCCTGGAGAGAAAGGCTGAGTTCCAGGCCTTCGTGAAGGAGCGGAGCGACACCTTCCTGGCCGCCGAAAAGGGCATCCTGGGCTTCGATCATGCGGAGCTCGCCTCGGAGGTATGCGAGCGCTGGCAGATACCCAGGCACATCGTCCTGGCGATCCGCTACCATCACGATCCCACGCCCTCCGACAATGACATGCTCTCCTACATCGTTCACCTGGCGGATGCAGTCGCCATCATGAGCGGCATCGGCGCCGGGTTCGACGGGATGCTCTATACCATCCACGGAGACGCGATGGGCCGCCTGAGGCTTAAGGAAGACGATCTGTTCGATATCATGGGCGAGATCGCCTGCTACGTGGAGAAGACGACCCAGCAGGCCTAGTTCTCTTTCGCGCAGGCGGCGCCTGTGCGACACCGTCCGGCAAAGGACTCCTTAAAAAAATGTCCCAGAAGGGTTTTCTCCCGTGCCCTTGATATCTCTCCCGTGAGGGCTTATCACGGTTCATATCGGGGGATCGCATGCCGGTGTTCGAACCCATCTCTCTGGAAAGGCAGGATGCCTATCGCGAACGGCTCGCCGAAAGCGACGTCATTGCCTCGGACTACAGCTTTGTCAACCTGTGGGGGTGGGCGCAGGAGTATGACCTTTCCTGGGCGTGGGGAGACGATCTCGTCTGGATCAAGCAGTCGTGGCCGGAAGAGGTGTACTGGGCGCCGATCGGTTCCCTGGAGGAGGTACGGTGGGGAGATGCCCTGTCCGGGCTGGGCGAGCCGAACCCGGTGTTCACCCGGGTGCCCCGGAATCTCGCCCTCGCGTGGGAAAAGGGTTTTCCCGGCAGGATGAAGGTGGGCGAGGCCAGGGATCAGTGGGACTACCTCTATTCCGTTGAAGACCTGGTGAAGCTCTCCGGCAACCGGTACCACAAGAAAAAGAATCTTCTGAACCAGTTCAGAAGGCGATATGACTACGAATTCCTCGACCTGAACGCCGAGATTCTGGACAGGATAGTGGCCTTGCAGGAGCGCTGGTGCGAGTGGAGGGACTGTGAATCGTCCGAGCTGCTCGCCGCGGAGAACCGGGTGATCGGGCGTTTGCTCGGCGCGTGGCACCGGCTTCGAGATATGACGGGCGGGGCCATTTTCGTTGACGGGGAGGGGGTCGCCTTCTGTCTTGCGGAGCGGTATCCCCAGGACATCCTGATCATGCATGCGGAAAAGGGGTTTACCGATTACGTCGGGATCTACCAGGCCGTCAACCAGATGTTTCTCGCCGCCCACCGGGGATTCAGGCTCGTGAACCGGCAGCAGGATCTGGGCGAGGCGGGTTTGCGCAAGGCAAAGCTTTCGTACCACCCGGTCGATTTCGTGCACAAATATCGGGTTCGCTTCTTGTGACGCCGCCTTAAACTCTTCCCGTGTTCCCGGCCCCGGCGATCTGGTATAATGAAAAACAGGGCACTTATCCGCACCCGTCCGGGCCTTTGCCTTCAGACCGGGCATGTGCGGAAGAGAACCGATGGGGGGATGGTTCATGCGCCAGGGCTTCAGGGCACGATACGTTGTTTTCGCCGTTCTGTGCGCAGTTGTCTGCGCATTTCTCTGCGCCTGCGGCGATCTTGGGTCCGGGTATAAGGGGCTGTCCGGCTCGGAACTCAAGGCGGAGCGCTGGCACGAGGCCGACCGGCTCTTCAGAAACGACGACCGCTGGCTCGGAGGCGACGGTGCGTATTCCGTGGATCTCGGTGCGGCCAGGGTGCTGTGGCTCTTCGGCGACAGCCTTGTCGGCCGGGGATATTCACGGGACCGAAGAGGTGCCGAGGTGGTAAGAAACACGGTCGCTATCCAACGCGGTTACAATCCCGCTGAGGCGTCCGCCGCGTTCTACTGGAACATCGAGAAGGGCCGCCCGGATGCCTTCTTCCGCTCCCCCGGGCCGTCGTGGTACTGGCCCGGATCGGGGGTCCTGGTAGAGAACCGTTTGGTGATCTTTCTCATGGAGATAGAGACCGCGGACAATGATCTGGGATTCGACGCCGCCGGCTGGACCGCCGTGCTCGTGAAAAACCCGCGGGGAGAACCCTCCCGGTGGAATATCCAGCGGCTGAAGACCCCGGCAAACGAGTTCGGCGTCATCGTCGGATCGGCGGGCAGCATGGTGCTCGACGGATACCTTTACGCATTCGGCACCCAGAGGGCCGATCATGGTGCACACCTGGTGCGCTGGCAGATCGCCGACGCCGTACGGGGGGATCTCATGAATCCCCAGTGGTGGACCGGGAAGGCCGGATGGGTGGATCAGGACCTCCTGACTCGCCGGCCCGCGCCCGTGTTCACCGATGCGCAGATGGAGTTCACGGTCCACTATGAGAAGGCAGCGGGCCGGTTTCTGGAGATCCAGACCGAGGGCTTTCCGGACGGATGCCTGGTGTACCGGCGGGCCATGAGCCTCACGGGCCCCTGGTCGGAGAAGAAGCGCCTCTATTGCCCGCGGGGAACCGAGGAAAAACCGGTGCTGGTCTATGCAGGCAAGGCTCATCCCTGCCTTAAGGGCGCAGACCTGGTTTGCTCCTATGCGACCAATTCGCTGGACGAGGGCCGGGTGCTGAAGAGTCACGACCTGTACTACCCCGCCTTTGTCAGGGTTTCGGTCACAGACCGCAGGTAAAAGGGGGGAGGGGGATGGACGGGAGGATGCGAGATATGCGGCCCCTGATCGGTTCGCTTCTGGATGCGGTCAGGGTCTTCGAGCGGGTGCAGCGCATGTTCCATCCCACGATGATCCGCGAGCACGGTGAGGTCCTTCACCGGAATGCCCGGGAGCTTCTGAGCGCGCGGCAGGCGTTTTTTACCGGCTCGCCGGGTCTTTCTTCCGGCAAAGAAGAGGATGTCATAACCCGGGCGGTCGATCTCGTCGTTGAATCCGCTCGAATCTTCCGCTCGTCCGGCGACATGCAGACAGGCGTCTTCGCGGCCATGCGGGCCATGAGAAAGATCTGCAGGGCCAAGGAAGGCCTGTTCGGCCTGAGAGGCCGGGTCGCGGAGATCGACGAATTTTTTCGCGAGGGGCCACGCGACCGCACCGCACCGGCGGGCAACGCCCCGGACAGGCTCGTCCATACCGGCGTGGAAGCCGATCCCTATGCCCGGGGAGCCTCGTCCCTGTTCGTGCCTGCATCACCGGCAGGACCGGACCCGCTGCCCCTGGTGATCGCCCTCCACGGGGGATTCGGACATGGGAGGGACTTTGTCTGGACATGGGTCCGGGAGGCCGGAACCCGGGGGTTTGTTCTCCTGGCCCCTACCTCTGTGGGGGCGACCTGGAACATGGAGGATCCTCTCCCCGATCTGAGCAATATCCTGAAGCAGGCGGAGAGGGCCGTGGAGCACTGCTTCGCGGATACGAACAGGATGCTGCTCACCGGCCTTTCCGACGGAGCGACCTTTGCCCTGCGCTGCGCCATGCTGCCTTCCACCCCGTTTTCCGCCTTTGCTCCGGTGTCGGGGGTCTTGCCGCCAGGCGAGGTCTCTCGCGCGGCCGGAAGGAGAATATACTGGATTCACGGTGCCCACGACTGGATGTTCCCCCCCGAGCGCGCCCGGCAGGGCAGCTCCCGGCTGCTCGGGGCAGGGGCGGCAGTCACCCTGAAGATTCTCGATAATCTCGCTCACGCACACCCGTTCGAAGAGAACGCGGGAATCCTCACCTGGTTCGATCCCGGCCTGTGCCTTCCCAAGGCAGAGCGGTCCGCCGGGCTCCGCCTTTGATGGAAGCCTTCCAGCCGGTGCCAGGAACAAGAATGAAGGTGCGTCTGGATGAACAGCCCGGTTCAGGATGCGCGGGTGAATTGTCGATAGGTCAGGGAAAGGAGGTGCCGGAAGATGAGAGGAGCACTGCTGCCGGTTTTTCTGAGCCTGACAATTCTGTTTTCGGGGTGCGCATCCACCCAGCGGGAAACCCGCACCATGGAGGTCACCGCCTACTGCAACTGCGGCAAGTGCTGCGGATGGGAGCGGGGAAGCTGGAAGTGCCTGAAGCTCGATGTATGGAACAAATACATCAGTAGCGGCCCCATGAAGGGCAAACCCTATACCGGACGCACGTCGAGCGGCACCAAGCCACGGGAACCGCAGCCCGGCCTGTTTTCGGCGGACAGCATTGTCCACCCCTGGATGATTCCCCTGCGGACGGTCTTTTTCCCCTGGCTGCTGCTTCCCCACAAGGGGACCATTGCGGCGGACACCAGATACTATCGCTTCGGCACGCGGATGTATGTGCCGGGCTACGGATGGGGGGTGGTCGAAGACCGGGGATCTGCCATCAAGGGGCCCAACCGGCTCGATATCTTTTTCGATTCCCATTCCCAGGCCTTGAAATGGGGCAGAAAAAAGGTTAGAGTACAGATCGAAAGATGAGTCGTCACTAAAAGGCCGGGCTTGTTATCGCAGCAATGAAAGAAACGAATATAATTCTGGGCCAGGGCCGGCTCCGATTCGAATGAATAGTTGCCGTTGCTCGGAAGAGGAGCCGTTTCCCGTGAATAAAACAGTGTGCATCGTGTCTCCGATGGGCAGCTCCTGCTTTTCAGGAGAAGAAAGCGTGAAGGCCGGCCAACACACCGGGGATCTGCCGTGAAGATGCTGCCCGTTTTTCATGCCCCGGGGAGGCACTGTGCAAGCACGGCCATCCGCGACATGCTGAGCTTCCACGGCATCCAGATGAGCGAGGCCATGTGTTTCGGCATCGGAGCAGGGCTTGGTATCTGGTATCTCGACCTGCCGAACAACAGCCCGAGCCGGCTTGTTCACATGCGTTCGACAGATTTCGAGGCCCAGTTTTTCAGCAGGATCGGGCATGAATTCACCTGGGACCGCTCCGACGACCCCGCACAGGCCGAGGCGTCTCTGTGCAGGGCCATCGACAATGGGCGGCCAGCCCTGATTCGCACCGACATCTACTATCTCCCGTACTTCCGTTCGAGCACGCATTTCCAAGCGCATGTGATTATGGTCTAGGGCTATGATCCCGAGCGGCAGGTCTTTTTTGTCACCGATACCGACAACCAGGAGATCCTGGAGGTCCCTTTCCCGGATATGAGAAAGGCGCGACATCAGGGGGTCTCGTTCTACGAGACGCAGGGCAACCGGTTTTCTCCCGAGGCCATCAAGTCACCGGGCAGCATGCGGGAGATTATCGTGAGCTCGATTGTCCACAACAGCCGGGCGATTCTCGACGAGGCGCACGACTTTCAAGGGATCAGGGGCATGGATACCTGGCTTAGAGAACTCCCTGAATGGGGTGAGCTCGAAGACTGGAAATGGGCCGCCCGGTTCAGCTACCAGATCATCGAGCGACGCGGAACGGGTGGAGGAGGCTTCCGTCTTATGTACGCGGATTTTCTCCGGGAGTCCCTCCGGTGGGTGCCCGATATCGCATCGTACGGGCTGGTCGAGCGGATGTTGGAAACCGCCGGGGCGTGGCAGGGACTGGCCGCCGCCCTGAAGGATGCCTCTGAGCAGGGACGTCCGGATTTCCGGGAGGTGGCGAGGCGGGTCGAACGTACACGTGCCCTGGAAGACGCCTACCACCGCGCGGCGCTGGCTCTGGCCTGAGGTGGATCCGGGCCTTCCGTCCCGAGGCCTCCGGGAAGGTCCGTATTGAAAAACTACTGCGGCCGAGTATCCAATATCAAATGAAGTTGAGAAGGGTACAGGTCGAGTGCCGGGGAGGTCATCCCCACCACGATATCCCGGTTGCCTTCACGTATGAGGGCAGACATCACCGCATCATCGAGATCACCGACCGGTGGTTCGAGGGGAGGAACGTTCCCGGCCGGGTGGGCCTGGACTACTACAAGGTACGAACCTTTCGTGGTGAGTACATCTTGCGCTACAATACCCTGTTCGATGCGTGGGCCATTATCGAGTGAGCGTATCTTCACATGCCGAGCCCGGACCTCCCCGTCGAGCTGGGGGATACCGGCTGGAAGAGGTATCCGGAAAAAACCGTTGTACTTATCCGATAACTGTGATTATTCACGTCGTGGGCTGTCTGTTTTTCCCTCTGGGGACTTTCTGGAGAAGGCCCTTAAAGGAAAGTGAGCGTGCATGCCCGGGAAATGATGCAGGAGGAAGGGAATGTCCGATAAGGCACAAGCCATGGTTCTGGGGTCGTTCATCGGGGATTCGCTTGCCCTGGGCGCGCACTGGATTCACTCCACCGAGAGGATTGCCCGGGAGTATGGACGGGTGGAGACCTTTGTGCAGCCCACACGGAATTCCTATCACAAGAGCAAGAAAGCGGGCGAGTTCACCCACTACGGCGACCAGACCTTTGTGATGCTGGAGTCCCTGGCGGAGTGCGGGCGGTTCGATCTCGACGATTTCTCCGCGCGCTGGCAGGATTTTTTCAGCGAATACACCGGGTATATGGACAAGGCCACACGGAGCACGCTTAGGAGTCTCGCTCTGGGAGGAGGGCCTCTTGAGTCGGGATCTCAGTCAAGCGATCTATCCGGTGCGTCGCGGATCGCGCCCCTTGTCTACGCCCTGAGACACGACCCGGACGGGCTCGTGGACGCCTGCAGGCTGCAGGCGTCAATGACCCATGGGAGCGCGCTCACCATCGAGGCCGGCGAGTTCTTCGCCCGGGTATGCCTGAAGGTGCTGGCGGGCGCATCTCCGGTTTCGGCCATGAACGAGGTCGTTCAGGAGCGGTTCAGGGATGCCCGGATCAGCGTCTGGGTCAACGAAGGCATCGCCTCCCGGGATCAGGGGAGTCTGGAGGCCGTAACGCGGTTCGGACAGGGTTCCCTGACCACGGAGGCGTTTCCGGCCACGGTTCATCTCATCGCCCGGTACGAGGACGATCTGAGAGAGGCGCTGATCCAGTCGGTGATGGCCGGGGGCGACTCCGCTGCCCGGGCCATGATCGCGGGCATGGTTCTCGGCGCGCATCTGGGCATGAACGGCATCCCCCGGGAATGGGTGTCCGGTCTTGCCGCGGGCAGGGATATCCTCGCCCTTCTCGCGAGGATCGGCTGAGCTCTCCCTTCGCGTGCACTGCAATTGGGGACGGGTTCAGAAAGCAGAGAAATGCAAGGGGCCGCTTATCGCCGACATCATGGTCCGATTCCCGCAGGCGTGCGGATTCCCTGCGGTGGCGGATGCTTTCCCGTCGTTCCTGTCTCTGTCCGGCGGGGGCCTCAATGCCGGCAGACACCCGTGTCTAGAAATCCGAAGGATTCCATGGGGAAACAAAAATCTCGCAGAGACGTCCGATTTTTTGATACGAATTGAACTCCGAGCAGAAGTGATTCCTGCATTTCAGGGGGCGCTCCTCATAGATCGTGCACCGCCCTTTTTTGTCCAGGAACGGGCACGCATGCACCCCTCTGGCCCCGTCAATCTCCAGGTATACGGTCTCTCCGGTGTCCGGAAATCTTCCGCAACACTCATAGACCTTGTCTTCAAGAGGACATTCTTCACAGGGATTCATTGTATGTTCCCGGCCGTTGGGCTGCCTGCTTTTCCACGTGCTTTTCCCTAGCACACGACGGCGGCGCCTGTAAATGCATACCGGGAGAGATGCAAGACGACAACCCGGGATCGCGGAAACAAATGCTCTTTCACCAAAGATCCGCATCACGGTATTCGGCGGAAAAATCCTTTGCCTCGATGCAGGTCGCTGCTGCTCGGGCGCCTCGGGTTCATGACTTCCGGAATGACATGTGGCGTGAAATCCTATATTATTACCCGCGTTCATATGCCGGATAGAGGGACCATAAAATTCAGTAGCAGGAGAGGAGGCAAGAAATGCTGAATGTACGGAACGAAGAGGGGATCATCATTGCGGAATTCGACCACGGGAAGGTGAATTCCATCACCGGAGAAACACTGAAAAGGCTGCGCGAGATCGTGAAATCCGCCAACGAGGACGATTCTATCCGGGGCATCGTCCTGACCGGTGCGGGCAGAACCTTTTCCAGCGGGTTCGACCTGCCGATGTTCCTCGGTTTCAAGACGATCGAGGAGATCGTCGCATTTTTTGAAGAGGAAGAAGAGATCCTCGTAGAGCTGTTCATGTGCAGAAAGCCCGTGGTCTCGGCCATCAACGGGCACGCCATTGCCGGAGGCCTGATCGTGGCCATGGCATCGGATTACCGGATCGCCAAGGATCATCCCAAGATCAATCTGGGCATGAGCGAGATCAAGATCGGTCTTCCCCTCTCCCTCGCCCAGGCCGAGATCATGCGCTTCGGGTTCGACAGCGACCGGAAGTATCGGGACATGATGTACTTCGGCAGGATGTTGAAGGTGGAGCAGGCAAAAGAGTTCGGGATCGTGGACGAGATCGTGGAAGAGGCCGATCTCCTGCCGCGCGCGAAAAAGATCGTTTCCAAATGGATCGACAACCCGGGACGGTCCTTCATCAAGCTTAAAGAGGGGCTGAAAAAGCCTGCGGCAGACAGGATCAGGCAGAGGCTCGCCGGGGAAGACTGGCAAGGCACCCTGAACTGCTTTTTCGACAAAGACGTACGGGGTGCGCTTGAGTTCGTTCTCTCCATGATGTAGTCGGCGAAAGCGCCGAGTCCATTCCCTTATGGCGGGCGGTCACAGGAGGGGGAGCCGGGGAAGGGACGCGGGAGAAGAAGGGGGGCCGCGTTTTCCCTCGGTCCAGAGGGCATATCGGCGCGGCTCCTTCTTGAAAGATCATCTCTGCCGCCTATGGTAACACCATGCCCTGATGCCCTGTGCTGAAAGAGAAAGATGCCGTGTGCCGGCAACCCTGTGCAGGGTGTTGGGGATCAGGCGACAAAGACCCGGTGCACCGGGAAGGGCCTTGAAAGACATGCATCCCGACATGGGAAGTCACTTATGATACCCGTCACCGAAGCCATCTCCCTGGATGAGAACGAGCTTCAGTGGGACTATATCCGCTCGTCCGGACCTGGCGGGCAGAACGTCAACAAGGTTGCGACCGCTGTTCAGCTGCGTTTCGATGCCGGGGAATCCCCCGGCCTGACCCCGGAAATCGTGAAACGGCTCCGCAGGATAGCGGGCAGGAAAATGACCGCGGACGGCGTCCTCATCATCACCGCCCGGCGGTTCAGGTATCAGGAAAAGAACCGTTTGGACGCGCTCGAACGACTTGTCGACCTCATCCGCAAGGCAGCGTCCCCGCCGAAGCGCCGCATCGGGACGTCACCCTCCCGGGCTGTTCGCGAAGAGCGGTTGCGGGAGAAAAAGCTGCACGCGGGCAGGAAAAAATTGCGGAAAAAACCGGCCGGGCTGCCCGAAGAATGAGTATTCCGGTTCCGGCAACCCCCGGCCGGGTATATATCGTGATTCTATCTGCCCCTATGCATAGAGTTTTTCGAGCATGTCCTTGAACCTGTTCACCACCACCCGGCGCTTGAGCTTCATGGTCTGGGTCAGGGTGCCGTTTTCCACGGTGAAGTTCTCGTGGAGGAAGATGAATTTCTTGGGTATTTCATAGCCCCCGTACTTGCCGGTGAGGGACGAGATCACCTCTTCCCGGATCATCTCCTGGATTGCCGGGTTTTCGGCCAGCGACTTGGGGTCGGCGGGGAGGTTGCGCTCTCTGGCATACTTCGCCAGTACCAGGAAGTCCGGGACGATCAGACAGACGTTGAAGGGCTTGTTCTCGCCATAGATCATGGCGTTTTCGACCGAGGGGATCAGCCGGATATCCTCTTCGAGAGACGCGGGGAACACGAACTTGCCGTTTTCCAGCTTGTACTGCTCCTTGATCCGGCCGGTGATAAACAGAAAACCGTCCTGGTCGATCCTGCCGCGATCCCCGGTCCGGATCCCGCCGTCTGGGGTCATGACCTCTGCCGTGGCCTCGGGTTTGTTGTGGTAGCCCTTCATGACATTAGGGCCATAGGCTATGATCTCGCCGTCTTCGGCACCTTCTTCCACCGCCGACTTGTCGATGACCACCCGCACGCCCGGGATGGGCCTGCCCACGGAGCCGACCTTGTAGGCGCTCGGGCAGTTCATGGTGATGGCGGGCGAGGTCTCGGTCATGCCGTAGCAGTCGTAGATGGGAATGCCCATGTCGAAAAAGAACCGGGAAATCTCGGGATTCATGGCTGCGCTCGCGGTCATGACACCCCGCAGGCGCCCGCCGAAGCCCTCCCGGATCTTGGAAAACACCAGCCGGTTTCCGATGGCGTACTGCATGTTGGTGAGCGGCTCGGATTTTCCCTTCTCCGCGAGCTCCCTGCGCCTTTTCGCGCTCCGGACCGCCATGTCGAAGAGCCTCTTCTTGAGTCCGCCTTCCTGGTTCATCCGGGCGTTGATTCCATCGAAGATCTTGTTGAACACCCGGGGCACGGCGATGAGGAAGGTGGGCCTGATCTTCTTCATATCCTCCGCCAGGGTCTGCACGCTCTCCATGAAGCCGAGCGATGCCCCGAGGTTGACGAAGGTATAGAGCTCTGCGGTCTGCGCGTAGGAGTGTGCCCAGGGAAGGATGGACACGGCCCGATCGTGCTGGTTGAACTCTGGGTAGAACTTCTGCCCTCCCAGCGAGTTGCTCGTGAAGTTTCCGTGGGTGAGCAGCACGCCCTTGGGGTCGCCGGTGGTTCCCGAGGTATAGATGAGGGATGCCACATCCTGCGGACCCGGTTTCATGGACGGGATCGGATCTTTGCTGCCCAAGTCCTCGAGCCATGCCATGGTTCCTTCTCTCGCTCCCTCCACGAGGATCATCTTCTCCAGGGTTTCGATCTCTTCGGGGAAGCCCTTTACCTTTTCGAGAATGGCGGGCTTGGAGACAAAGAGGACCTTGATCCCGCTGTCCGTGATGATGTACTTCCAGATCTGTGTGAGCTCGGCCTCGTACATGGGCACCCACCTGGCGCCCAGACCGAATGTGGCGAAGGCGCAGACGGCCCACTCGGTGCGGTTGTTGGCGATGAGGCCCACCGCGTCTCCCTGCTTCACACCGAGCTGTGCAAGGCCGGCCCTTAGGTTGTCCACCCGCCTGCCGAATTCCCGGTAGGTGATCCACTCGTACTCGCCCGAGGAATTCTTGGTGCCCAGCATGGGGTTGTCAGGATACGTGTTGACGCTGTCTTCGAGAAAATCTACGAGATTGTCCGGTTTCTCATACTGATACATAAGATGCCCTCCTCCTTCTCAAGAAGCATAGAACTACTGGTTCTTAGCGTACAGTGAGGGTATGGTGTCAATGGCAATTTGCACAACATTTATATTTATCAATAGATAGCCCTCTGTCCCCGAACGATCGTGCTCTATCGAAGAGGATAAGGGAGGAATAATTTGATCCTGTTCTTGCTTTCCGGGTCTTATGCCGGGTAGATTTGTGTGTGCCCGGTGGAATGGGGTTGTGCCGGGGACGGCTGCCCCCCGGCAGGGGCGAGAACAGCAGTACGAGGAAGGGAGACTCGGGTCCATGTCTGAAAGAAAGCTCATCGTTCTCGGAACCGCCAGCCAGGTGCCGGCGCGGGAGCGGAACCAGAACGGCTACTTTCTCAGGTTCGACGACGAGGGGCTTCTCTTCGACCCCGGCGAGGGCACCCAGCGGCAGATGATCTTTTCCGGCGTGTCGGTGACCGGGATCACCAGGATATTCATCTCGCACTTCCACGGCGATCACTGTCTCGGCCTGGCCGGCATCATCCAGCGGATCTCGCTCGACCGCGTGCCGCATCCGATCGAGATTTATTATCCTGCGTCCGGACAGAGGTACTACGAGAACCTCCGCGATGCATGCTCATACCACCATGCCGCGCATCTCGTGGAGAGGCCCATATCCCACGACGGCAGGATATTCGAGAACGAACGGATCTTCATCGAGGCCAGGAGGCTCGACCACGATATCGAGACCTACGGCTTCCGCCTTGAAGAAAAGGACTCGTACACCCTGATTTCCCGGAGGCTCGGCGAGGAGGGGATCGCCGGGGACACGGCCGGACGGCTGAAAAGGGAAGGCCATGTGACCGTAGGGGATAAGGTCGTGCGAATCGAGGACGTGGGCCGGAAGATGCCCGGGCAGGTCTTTGCCTATGTCATGGACACCAGGCTCTGTCGCGCGGCGTTCGACCTTGCATCGCGGGCCGACATGCTCCTCATGGAGGCGACGTTCCTGAGCGATCTCGAGAACAAGGCCCGGGAGTACGGCCACCTCACGGCTGCCCAGGCCGGACAGGTCGCCCGCGACTGCGAGGTGAAGCTCCTGGTCATCTCGCACTATTCACAGCGCTACCTCACCCCCGAGGCCCTCGAAGAAGAGGCCTCGCAGTTCCATCCCCTTGTCAGGGCGGCCGTGGACGGCGACCGCATCGATCTTCCCCGGCGCAGGAGAAGCAGCCCAGCGGGTGCCGCGGAAGACTGATCCCGCCGCTTCTCAGGCGGCCTTGCGCTTGGAAATGAGTACCGTGATCACCGCATCCATGACCACGCTCCCGGATTCGTCCGTGACCTTCACCTTCAGCTCGTTGTCGCCCGTGCGAACCTGTTCCGGATCGAAGCAGCATCTGCCGGTGAGCGTTCCCCGGGCCTTTTTGAGATAGCGCACCCTCATTTCCCGGGGTATCCACCGTAAGTGCGCCCGGATACTGGGATGCAGTGCCATGCCCATGGTGAGTTCGCACAGGTTGCACATGGCGATGGCATGGACGGTCTTCAGGTGGTTGCGAACGGCCCTGCGGTCGTTCATCACGATGGTGCAGGCTCCGGGCTCGAGCTCGGTAATGAGGGGACGGACGGTGGAGAAGTAGGGGGCGCGAAAGGATACCAGGCGGGAGAAGGCGCGCCTGCCGAAGGGAAGCCGTGCAATCTTTTCAAACAGCGCGTGTATATCACTCATGGTTTTTTTTCTCCTGACAAGGCGGCGGTGAGGGAATTGACGAACCGGCGCACCACCCGCATTTCCTCTTCCGAAAAGCCCCGCGACATGAATTCGTTGAGCTGCGCCACAAGGGGGAAGGCCTTGCCGGCGATTTCACGGGCGCCGCCAGTGAGAAATATCCGCGCGGCCCGTGCGTCCCGTGCGTCGTCTTCCCGGGTGACCAGGCCGGCCTTTTCCATCCTGCCCACGAGTCCGGTGACGGCCGGCTTGTTGAGGTGGAGGCCCTGCGCCAGCTCCCGCTGAAGGCAGCCGTCGTTCTTGAGGAGGAAGAATATGGCGCCGAGCTGTACCGGTGTTATGCCGAGCAGCTTCCGGCTCTCCTGCTCCACGTACGTATAGAGGAGATGCTGCGCCCGGTTCAGTTGAAAGAAAAGCCGCTTGTCATCCATATCTGCCGCCAATAAAGTTTATATACGAACTACATAGTTCGTATATAAACTTATGTCAACTGCAAGGTCTCCTTTTGGGCAGGGAAAACCCATTACCCCTGCCGGTCGCCCCCGTCTTCCCCGTATTCCGGGATCTCCGGGTCCTGCTCGTCCATCTCCCGGAGATAGCGTTTTCTCCTGAGCAGGAAGCGGACATAGGCCAGAAAGGTGAGCACGGCCGCCAGGAGAAAGATGATGGTGTAGAGGTTGCCGGCGAAGAATGCCAGGAGAACCGGCCAGCTCCTCAAGTCATCGCGCCACTGCATCTCGAGGTCGCGCAGGGGGATCATCAGCGCCATCTGGACGGCCTCCTGAGCAGGCACCCCGCTTTTCATGGACTGCAGGATGTTGAGGATTCCTTTTCTGCCATAGACGCTGACGATGTACTCCACCACCGACCTGCTCTGCTCATAGGACAGGGAGAGTCCGCGCTGGTCCCGCGGGAAGTTGTGGGTCAATGATTCCAGGGGGATGAGCGTACCCGTGAGCACCGCCGAGGGCAGCGGCGACGAGCCCCGGCTGAACACGATCTCCGAAATTCCCTCGCTGATCCACTGGCATACGCCTTCATCCAGCCACTTGGGCAGGTGAACGCGGGTGATGTGATGATGGAGCAACAGGTGGCACAGCTCGTGCTTCAGGGTTGTCTCCAGGGTGAAGGGCCGCACGCCCATCCGGGTGGCGTCGATGACCACGAGCTGCTTCTCCGGCAGCGCGTACGCGACGAATGCCTCATGCCCGGCCATCATGAGGAAGGAGCGCCGGTCGGCAACGAGCAGCACACGGGGATGGAAGTCCATCTCCCACAGAAAAGCGGATTCCAGGCCTTTTTTGATAGGGGTATAGCGGTCGATCACTTCCCGGGCCGATGACTCCAGAGAGGGGTCGCTATACAGCACCCGTATGCCCGGGCCGTCCATGGCCCGATACTCCCGGGCCTGAGATGCGCCGACAAGCAGGCACAGGAGTAGGGCAACGAGAAGGCCGGAGAGTTTCCAGCTCATTCCTGTGCCGCACGCGAACGTCCGGCGGAAACCTTCATGCGCTTTTCTCCTGCTGGCATAGGATAGATTCATGGTATGTCTTATACCAGGTATCGCGGGAAAATCAGCCGAAAAGGTTGCTCTCTTAGTTCCTGAAATTGTTTGACACAGGAAGCCCATTCATCATAAATGTACCGAACGGTCTATTTGTTATGAAAGAGGCGGCGATTACATCCAGGGGAAGCAAAACACGGAACCACGTGCTCAAGGCGGCCATGGAGCTCTTCAATGTCCGGGGCTATCATGCCACGAGCATGACGGATATCATCGCGGCGTGCGGTGTCCAGAAGGGCAATCTTTACTTCCATTTCAAGAGCAAGGAAGACCTTGCCCTCGCTCTCATCGGGTATGCCCGCACGGAATATTTGGCCTATCTCCGTGCTCATGCCTCCGGGGAAACCGCACTCGAAAAGATCCATGGCGTGCTGGATGCCGTGTTCGTGTTCCACGACCGGAAGAATTTCATCGGCGGGTGCATATTCGGCAACATGGCCCTGGAGATGGGTGATACGAACCTGCAGTTCAGGGGCCTTGTCCGGGAGATCTTTCAGGAATGGATCGATCTTCTGCGCCGCCTTCTGGAAGAGGCCCGGGAAGGCGGGGAACTGCCCCGGGAAACGGATGCATCCCGGCTGGCTCAGCACATCGTAGCCTGCCTGGAAGGAGGTGTCATGATCTCGCGGCTGACAAAGGACGGCGGCAACATGCTCGGATGCGTCGAGTCGCTGAAGGCGATGCTCGCGCGGCTGTCCGAAGGCGGATGACCCGGAGGGCCTTATAAAACAGGAGGCACGAAGGCTTTCAAAACCGGAGGGTCAATGCATATGCTGACAAAGGAAGAAGTGATCGGGCGAGCCCTGTCGCTCGGGTTCGAGGATATCGGCTTTACCACGGCGGAGGCCTTTACCGCTCACCGGGATGTGCTGCTTGCCAGGCAGGAGGAGTACGGATGGGCCGGGAAGGTGGGCCTGGACCTCATGGGGGGAACGGACCCGAAGACAGTTCTGCCCGATGCGCGGTCGATCATCGTGCTGATCGCTTCCTACTTCCGCGAGTCTTTCCCGAAGGCCCTGGAGGGGACCTTCGGGAGATGCTATCTCGATGACGACCGGGTCACCAGGGACGGTCTGACCAAGCGCATCAAGGTTTTCCGCGCCTATCTCCGGGACCACGGGGTGGAGTCGAAGGTCCCGTTCAACCTCCCCCACCGCGCGGCGGCATCACGGGCAGGACTGGGCACGCTTGGAAAAAACTGCCTGTTCTACTCCCGGAAGGTCAGGGGCAGCTCGTGGGTCAATCCGATCGCGCTGGTGGTGGACCGCGAGTTTGCCCCGGATAAGCCGACCATGGAATACGGATGCCCCGACTGGTGCCGCAACGCATGCGTGGCCGCCTGCCCCACCCGGGCTCTGAAGGGCAACGGCACCATCGATCCCAGGCGGTGCATCTCATATCTGACCTATTTCGGCGAGGACGTCACGCCCCTGGAGCTCAGGGAGCCCATGGGCATGTACGTCTACGGCTGCGATCGCTGCCAGGACGTCTGCCCCAGGAACGCGCCGTGGTGTGCCCAGCACCTGCCGGAGAACGGGCGGGTAGCGGCAAAGGCCTCCCACTTCGAGCTGTCCCGCCTGCTCGGCATGGACGGCGAGTATTTCGCGGCCAATGTCTGGCCTCATATGTTCTATATGGGCCCGGACATGCTCTGGAAATGGAAGATGAACGCGGCCCGGGCCATGGGCAACAGCCGTGACGAGCGCTATGTGCCGGACCTTGTCAATGCGTTCTGTGTGCACGAGGATGAACGGGTCAGGTCCATGGTAGCCTGGGCGCTGGGCCGGATCGGCGGCCGACAGGCAAGGGATGCCCTGGAGCGGTTTCGCACCCGGTCGGGCGGGATGGTCCGGGAGGAGGTCGAGTATGCGCTCACCCTGTGCGCGGGCGGGTCCGCCGCCTAGTACTACAGTGGTGGGGTCATAGGGATCGGGGTCAGGTCTCAACATATGACACTTCAAGTGTCATATGTTGAGACCTGACCCCATGATGTGACCCCATGACTGATTACCACTGTAGTACGAGACCACGCGAAAAGAGGAGGATTCCGGTATGGCAGTCAACAGCCCTACGGTCGGGCAGTTCCAGCTGTTGAAGACGAGCGCGAAGCAGGGCCCCTTTGTCATGGTCAATCTTCTGAGGTTCGGGAAGACGGGCCGCAGCGGGTCGGAGACCGGCAGGCAGTCGTACGAACGGTATGCACAGGCGGTTGAGCCGCTGCTGAAAAGGGTGGGGGCGCGCCTCCTGTGGCTCGGAAGCGTGGACCAGATTTTCATCGGAGACGACACCGACGCCTTCGACCACGTGATGCTCGTGGAGTATCCCTCCCGCAAGGCGTTTCTCGACATGGTGTCCTCGCCCGAGTATCTTGAGGCCAACGAGGATCGGGAGGCAGGGCTCCAGCGGACCGTGCTCCTGGCGGCGGACACCCTTTTCAGCAGACTGTCCGGGTCCGCGAAATGACGCCGGCCTGAAGGTCCGGCCGGAGAAAGAGCCGGATCAGGCCCGGGCCACTTCATCCCCCGGTATCTCAGGAGATCTCGTCGTCTCTCAGGTAGCAGGCGGGGTCTTCACCCCATGGGTCTCCCGTAGCCGCCTCGGCGCGGGCGCGGAAGTTGCCCGCGCACACATCGAGCCACCGGCATTTCCGGCACCTGCCCTGCACATGCTCCTTCTTGTTTTTAAGCTTCATGAGAAACTCGTTGGAGCTATCCTCCCAGATAGCGGAGAAGGGCCTTTCCCGGACGTTGCCCAGCACCCGGGTGCGCCAGAACTGGTCGGGGTAGACCTCGCCGTTCCAGTTGACGCAGCCGATGCCCAGCCCTGAGGAGTTGCCCCCGTTCATCTTCAGCAGTTCGAGCACCCCTTGAGCCCGGGGGTCGTTCTGCCTTTTCATGCGCAGGTACACATACGGGCCGTCCGCGTGGTTGTCCACGGTGAGCACCTCCACCTGGCGCCCGGCGTCGATCATCTCTTTCGTACGGTCCATGATGAGATCCAGGGTGTCCCGCGTCTGCTCCGGGGAGAGGTCCTCCTCCATGAGCTCTCTGGCCCTGCCTGTGTACACCAGGTGGTAGAAGCAGATGCGGGATATGCCCTCGGCCTTCATGAGATCGAGGATCCCGGGTATTTCGGAGATATTGCGCCGGTTCATGGTGAAGCGCAGGCCCACCTTGATGTTCTGGTTCATGGCGTGCTCGATGCCCTTGAGCGCGTCGCGGAAGGCGCCGGGGACACCGCGGAAGGCGTCGTTGATCTCCTGGAGCCCGTCCAGGCTCACCCCGATGTAGGAGAGGCCGCAGTCTGCGAGCTTCATAGCCAAGTCCCGGGTGATCAGGGTCCCGTTGGTGGAGATGACGGCCCGCATGTCCGATTTGACCGTGCGCTTGACCAGTTCGGGCAGGTCTCTGCGGATGAGCGGTTCCCCGCCGGAGAAGAGAATCACCGGGGATCCGTAGTCGTGCAGCTGCGCGATGAGCTCCATCCCCTCACCGGTGGTGAGCTCGTCCTGCGGCGCGTCGGTCGCCGCGTAGCAGTGCACGCACCTTAAGTTGCAGGCGGACGTGATGTTCCACACCACCACCGGCTTCTTGTCGGCCGAGAACTGGAGCAGATGGGAGGGGAGGTCTCTGGAGGCCCTGCCGTACCTCAAGGGGTCGGATGCCTCCACGGTCCCGCAGTAGAGCTTGGAAATTCCGATCACAGCGATTCTCCTTTCAATGCTTCGATAACGCCCTCGTCGGTGTATTCGCCGGCCGTCACCCGCGCGGGCACGCCGAGCCTCTGCATGGCGGCTGCGGTCACCGGGCCGATGGCCGCCAGCAGTTTGGTCAGGAGCAGGTCTTGCTCATCGCCCAGGAGCTCGATGGCGTGCCGGATTCCCGAGGGGCTGGTGAAGACCACGGTATCCGCCTCCGCCAGCGCGGAGAGGAACCCCTCCTTCGAGGCCTCCTCCGGAAGCACGGTCTCATACACCGGGATCTCCAGGACATCCGCACCCCGCTCTCTGAGGGCGTTCACCAGGTAGCCTCTCGCACCCCGAGCGCGGGGCAGGCACACCCGTTTCCCCGAGAGGTCCGTTTCCTTAAGCATTTCCACGATCCCCTCGGCGCGATATTCCCCGGCCATGCCGTCCGCGCGGATGCCGTAGGCGAGAAGCGCGGCCCTGGTTCTGGGCCCGATGCAGTAGATTCCGCTCCTGCCGAAACTGCGTGCGTCCAGATTCGCCGCGAGCATCTTGTCCATGAAGAGCGGCACCGCGTTCTGCGAGGTGAAGATGAAGAGGTCGAAGGCGCTCACATCCGGCAGGTCAAAGGGCAGGGGGGAGATGTCCAGAAGCGGATAGAGCACCACCCTGGCGCCGTTGTCCGCAAAGAGCGAAGCGGTCTGAAGGGCGAGGTGCGAAGGACGGGTGACGAGCACGGTCCTGCCGGCAAGCGGCCTCATGGTATCGTCGTAGAGCTCCCGGCTCAGCGATGCCACCGCCCCGACCACGATGATGCACGGGGAGCCGATGGCGTGCTCCCGGGCATCCTGTCCGACCCTGGCAAGGGTTGAGACCACCCGGCGCTGCAGGGGGGTGGTGGCGTTCTGCACGAGGGCGCAGGGTGTCTCCGGGCTCATTCCCTCCTGCACGAGCCTCTCTGCGATTTCCTTGATGCGCGAGGCGCCCATGAGGAACACGAGGGTCCCCTTCTCGGCGGCCAGGTGCTTCCAGTCGAGAAAGCCGGAATCTTTGGAGATGTCTTCGTGCGCGGTTACGAACTTGACCGACGATGCATACCCCCGGTGGGTGGGGGGGATGCCGGCGCTGACCGGGCCTGCAATGGCGGAGGTGATCCCCGGGACGATCTCGAAGGGGATGCCGTGCTCTTTGAGGTAGAGAGCCTCTTCGCCACCCCGTCCGAACACGCAGGGGTCCCCGCCCTTGAGGCGCGCAACGGTCTTGCCCTGGCGTGCGAGCTCCACCAGCAGCTCGTTGATCCGGGGCTGCTTCATATATGCCTTTCCGCCGCGCTTCCCCACATACCTCTTCTCCGCTCCCGGCCTCGCCAGTGAGAGAATCTCCAGCGGAATGAGATCGTCGTAGACGATCACATCGCACCGGGGAATGATGCGGCACGCCTTGAGGGTGACGAGGCCGGGATCGCCCGGCCCGGCGCCGATGAGGAAGACCTTCATGAAAGAACCTCCGGGCGGACCCTTTCCTTCAGGGCAAGGGCCAGGCGCCGCCCCACCGAAGGATCCGTGCCCTGCATGCGCATCTGCTCCATGCACGTCTCGTCGGGGTTCCCGAGCATGCCCAGGATGGAGATGGCCGCGTGGCCGTCCAGGGTCGCATACGCCCCTGCGGGGAGATTGCAGTCGGACCCCAGGGCCGCGAGAAACTCCCGCTCCGCCTCCGCGCAGATCCGGGTGGGACGGTGGTCCATCCTTCCGAGCAGGGTGTTGAGCTCTTCGTCGGCGCCTCTCGCCTCGACCGCGATGATGCCCTGACCGGGGGAGGGCACCATGCTCCGGACATCGAGCCCCACGCCTTCTTCAAGGCCAAGCCTCCTGACGCCCGCCGCGGCCAGGACCACCGCGTCCACCGTTTTCCCCACCTTGCCGAGCCTTGTGGGCACGTTCCCCCGGATGTCCACCACCTCCAGATCGGGGCGGAGCTTGCGCACCTGGCACCGCCTGCGCATGCTCGACGTGCCGAGGCGGGCCCCTGCGGGGAGATCTTTCAGGGTGTGGCCGCCTGCGGAGAAGAGCATGTCCCGGGGGTCTTCCCGTTCGAGGTACGCACCGATGGCGAGCCCCTGGGGCAGCACGGCCTGCATGTCCTTGAGGCTGTGGACCGCGAGGTCGATCTCGCCGTCCAGAAGCCTGCGCTCGATCTCCTTGACGAACACGCCCTTGCCGCCGATGGTGTCCAGGGGGGCGTCCGAGAGGATGTCGCCGGTGGTCTTCACCGTGCATATCTCGATGGCGACACCCGGTTCCAGCCGGGCAAGCGCCTCCCGCACCATGTTTGTCTGCAGCAGCGCAAGGCTGCTACCCCTTGTGCCGATCCTGATAATCCTCATCGAGCTGGAAGATCCTCCGTGTCTGTTCGATATTGGTGAGCGTGGGGTGCTCCTTCAGATAGCTCGCCACCCGGTGGAGATACCGCTTGAGCGATGAGCGGAGCCTCTGCTCCACAATGGCTGCATGCCGGGGCTCGAGCGAGTTCGCCCCCATCTCCGAGGCGATGTACTCATCCATGAGGCTAAACAGGTCCCGTATGGTGGCCTGGGCGTCCAGGGAGCCGGCCCATCGGGCGAAGCGCTCCACCTCGGACGAAATAATGGCCAGCGCCTTGTCCGTTTCCTCCTGGCGGAAGGAAACATGCTTGTCCACAATGGATTTGAGCGCATCGATGTCATAGAGATAACAGTTGTAGCATTTGCCTGCCTCGGGCTCCACGTCCCGCGGGACCGCGATGTCGATGATGATCATGGGCTCGTTCCTGCGCTGCTTCATCACATCGTCCATTATTGACCGGGTGATGATGGGGGTCGGGGAGCCGGTGGAGGTGATGACGATGGCGCACCGCAGGAGCTCTTCCCTCAAGGCGCTGAAAGACCGGGGCTTTCCGCCCAGCTCCTCGGCCAGGTCGCATGCGGCGGGAAAGGTACGGTTGATGATGCACAGGTCGCCCGCGCCCCGGTCCTTGAGGCGGCGGGCGGCGATGCCAGCCATGTCGCCTGCCCCGATGACGAGAACCGGGCTGGCACTGATGTCGCCGAAGATGTGACAGGCCAGTTCGACCGCCTGTGAGGCCACGGATACCGGGTATCTGCCGATGGAGGTCTCGGTGCGCACCCGTTTGGCCGTCCGGAAGGTCCGGTGCAGGGCCTTGTTCAGGAAGACAGAGGTGGTGCCGGCGGCCAGGGCCTGCCGATAGGCGTCTTTGACCTGGCCCAGGATCTGGTTCTCCCCGATGATGAGGGAATCGAGGCCCGATGCCACCATGAACAGGTGCCGGATCGCCTCTTCGCCCCGGAAGGTCTCGCAGTGGCGCCTGAACTCTTCGTCCGGCATTTCCGAAAGGGCTGCCACATGCTGCACCAGGGCGTTCTCATCCACCCCGGTCCAGTACACCTCGGTGCGGTTGCAGGTGGTGAGCGCATACACCTCTCCGCCACGCACGCACAGGCTCCGGAAGTCCTGGGGCGACAGGAGGATCTTTTCCCTGACCTCCACGGGTGCGCTCCGGTGGTTGATGCTGATGCAGCCGATCCGGTTCATCGGGTAAGCCCCGCGCCGTGGGCGCCCGGGTATGCCAGGTTTATCCCGACGAACAGGAGAATCATGAGCAGGAATCCGGTAATGGTGATGATCGCGGTCCTCCTGCCCGACCACCGGATGGCGAACCGCTGGTGAAGGCTGAATGCAAAGACCACCCACATGGCCGCCCCTGCCGAGATCTTCATGACGATCTGGGAAAGGTCCACGCCCAGGCTCGATGCCCACAGGGCTCCGAAGAGAATGCCCGCGGTGATGGCGACGAACCCTGCACCGAGGCAGGCGGACAGGATTCTGTCCAAGAGCTTCAAGGGGGGGAGGCTCGCCACGGTCCAGTGGAGGCGCCCTTTCCGGATGATGTCCTCATGGATCAGATAGACGATCGACACCACGAATGCCACGGCAAAGAGCGCCTCTCCGGCTACCACGCTCACGGTGTGCAGGGGATACCACGCCTGGAACATTACGGGAAGAGGGCCGCCGGCGCCTGCCTGAAGCCTCGGAGCGATCATCCCGAGGGCTATGACCGCCACGGGCAGGAAGAAGGCGCCGAGCACCGCGGTCTGCCTTCGGAAGGCAAAAAAGATGAAGACCAGGGAAGCGAATAGAATCATCATGTTTGCGGCCTGGACGGGAGACGCCAGGGGGATGCGATGAGCCGGTCCGGTCAGGGAGAGGGTGAGGAGGAGGTGGAGTGTGACGCTCACGAGGAAGAGCCCGCGGGCGATCAGCACGGCCGGGCGCCTTCTCCAGAAGAGATAGGTGATGAAGCAGACGCCGGTGAGGACATAGAGGAGAACCATAATCCACAGGATCACGGCAGCATCTCCGTCAGGTCGATGTGCTGTCCGAGTGCCTCGAAGAGTATCCGTTCCGCGAGCTCCCGATCGTGCTCGCGGATGGCGTCCAGGAGCTCGGAGTCGACCAGCACCTCGAATATCCGTTTGCGGTCTTTCTGCCCGCCTTCCCCGGAGAGCACGATGGGCCTGATCCTGCCCATGATGAGCGCGAGTACGGAATACTCGTCCCCCAGCAGCTTCCCGATCCGAAGGCGCATCTTTTTCGAGAGCGCCGGAGAAACCCCGCCGGTCGAGATGGCGATCTTGATGGGGCCCTTTTCCACAACCGAGGGAACAATGAAGCTGCACAGCCTGGGCTGGTCCACTGCATTGCAGAACACACGGCGTGAATCGGCGTCCCTGCTCACCGCCGTATTCGTCTTTTCATCATCCGTTGCCGCGATGACCAGCCAGGCCCCGTCCAGATCCCCGGGTTTGTAGTCCCTGCGCACGATTTCAAGCCCTGTATCCTGTGCAATCTTTTCAACGACCTCGGGCGCAATGACCTTTACGCGAGCGCCTGCCTTGCGGAGGGGCTCGATCTTCCGCCAGGCCACCATGCCCCCGCCCACTACCACGACGGGCCTGTCGCGGAGGTCGATGAAGAGCGGGTAGTAGCGGTTGTCTATGATCTGTAGGTCATCCATCATTTTTTTGTCCATTTCTTCTTTATTCAGCGTACCTGTTTCAGCCAGTCCTTGACGATGGGCAGGACCCGGGGGTCCTTCCTGAGTTGGTGCGCCGCCTGCGGGAGCATAATGAGCTTCTTGGGATAGCAGGCGGCGTCAAAGAGCCTGGCGGCATGCCCCGGAGGCACGGTTTCGTCTTCTTCGCCGTGCACGATGCCGACCGGCCGCGGCGAGACGAACGGCAGGTGCACGCCCGGTCTCAGATCGAGAAAATCGTCGTACCACCGGGCAAGGTCCGGGGGGAACCGCCCGTCTCTGATAACGCCGATCCGGAGAAAGTGCTCTTTGAGCGCCAGAGGGTCTTCGGGCAGGATATCGAGAAAGTTCTCCGGCGTCGCCATGAGCAGGCTGCTCTGCAGGTATTTCTCCATGGCGGCATACCGCGCCGCGACCGCGCCTCCCGCGGAGAAGGCGACGCAGTGGATAGCCGAGGGGTCGATGCCCGGGGTGTTGTATACCCGGTAGACCACGGCACAGAGGTCGTCATACCACCCGTGCATGTCGAGGTTGCCCCCCGAGAGCCCGCAACCCCGGAAGTTGAAGAGGACGCAGCAATATCCCTCGCGCCCGAGCTCCTCCACCATGTCGAGGTAACCCCGGTCTGCGGGATCGGGGTTTCCCCCGGGAATCCCATGGCAGAAAACGACGACGGGACGCAGCCCCCGGAAGGAATCCTCAGGGCAGTACAGCCATGCTCTGATTCTTATGTCCTGCAGGGTTAGCGGTAACTCTCTGGATTTCATCTTCAAGCAGATTGTATCTCCTGTATACAAAGGCCCACGACTGCAGCTCCTGTTCGTCGAGGACCATTTCGTCGCTGTCCGGGAAGGTTCTGGCTGGGATCCGGTTGCTCGACGCGAGCAGACGGATAGTGGGCTCCGGGATCTTCAGCAGCATGGATGCCCTCTCCAGCGACGTCTTTTTGGGCTTTGCATGTCCGACCTTTTTGAAGACAAAGGTCTGGAGGATGTTTTTTCGGGTGGCTTCCCGGTCGCAGGAAAAGGCCTTGTCCAGGATATCGACATAGCTCTCGTCCATCTGATAGCGGATATTCGCGAGTTCCACCAGCGCCCTGACGTCATCGGGGTATTCTTCGAGCATGGCGCTCAAGATGTGCGACGCCTCTTCCATGTTGTTGAGAAAGAAATGGATCTCGGAGAGGTAGAGGTAGGTGTCCTTTTCCTTGTCGCCCAGGTCCATGGCCTTGGTGAACATTTCCAGGGCGAGGTCCAGGTGCCCCAGCTCCCGGTGACAGATGCCAATGAGCTTGTGGATGAGAGGTGAGGTGGAGCACAGGGTGTTCGCCTTCTCCAGGTCGTCCGCGGCGATGGTGTAGTACCCCTGTTCCATCTTGCTGCGCGCGCGCGACATGAAGGTTTTGAATCGATCATCGAATCCCATGGACGAAAGGCCCAAATCCCCGTTCTTGAAATGGAACCCGGCGGTGCACAGGTCGATGTACTCGCGATTTTCATCGAGGGGATCCCCGGACTGGAGCACGTCGATCACCCGCTGGCAGAGATTCTTGATGGGGAGCATGCTGTTGATCTTGTTCGCCACGTTGAAGCCCACGGCGCACACGTCGTTGCTGTCCATCTCGGAAAGGTGGCGGGCCTCGCTCATGAGCTCTTTGAAGAAGAGGTTCGTCATCTCCTTCGAATTGAAGATGGGAAGCCCCATCGCGGACTTATACTGCCCCGCGGGGCAGCTGTATTCATAACTGAGCCAGAGCTCGCCGTATTCGTTGTCGATTCGTTCCACCTCTACGGAGATGATCTCGATAAGTCCTTTGGGCTGTTCCAGTTTTCCACGCATGGGGAAAATCTATGCTGAGGGCGCCAAAATGTCAACAGGCGGAAAGCAAAGAGCTGGCCAATTACCGGTGGAAACAGGGGTGGATTTGTGATAGCTCACTGGTCACGGAGGTTGAAATATGAAGAGATTTCTCGTATCCGGAGGGATCTTGGCCTTTTTTGTCCTCGTTTTTCTCCCGCAGCACTCCCTCTGCGCACCCAGGGCCGTACCGCAGGGCCCGGTCTTTGACGCAGGAGAGATACCTCAGGGCAAGGATCTTACCCACGAGTTTCTGCTGAAGAATGCCGGTGATGAACCCCTGGTGTTCAAGGCCAGGCCGTGCTGAGGGGTCGATATCTCTGCCCCGGGCGGGCAGACCATAGAGCCGGGCAAGGAAGGGAAGATCGTGGTGAGGATATCCACCCGGTCATACACGAGTCAGGTTCTCAAGCAGATCAGGGTGGAAACCAACGACCCCGAGGCGGGCCTCGTCACCTTTACCCTGAAGGCGCAGGTCGTCGAGATACTCAAGGTGGCTCCCCGTCTGGTGAACTTCGGCAAGATACTGCAGAATCAGACCTCTGTCCGGGAGCTCGTGTGCGAGAATCAGGGGAAGGACCCGGTCAGGGTTTTGTCGGTCGAGACAAGGCCTCCCACCCTGCTTTCCCTCGGGGGACAGGAGCCGTTCGTGTTAAAGCCGGGACAGAGCAGAGCGATCGTGGTAAAGCTGTCAAGCGGGTCATCCGAGGGGTACGTTCACGGATACGTGAGGCTCAAGACCGACCTGGAGTTTCTTCCGGAAAAGATCGTCCGCGTCCGGGCCGATGTGAAGAAGAAGCAGGACCCCGGGCAGTGACCTTCAGATGAGATAGACACGCAACCGGTGGCCCCATGAAGAAGAGCACGAAGCGAAAGATCGCCACGGTCGGAGGGCTTACCGGAATCAGCCGCATCCTGGGATTTGTCCGGGACATGGTGATGGCGTGGCTCCTGGGGGCCGGCCTTCTGGCGGACGCGTTCATCGTGGCCTTCCGGATACCCAATCTCCTTCGCAGGTTCATGGCCGAGGGTGCGGTCAGCGTGGCCTTTGTTCCGGTGTTCGTGGAGTCCAAGGAAAAGGACGGCCTGGAAAAGGCCGTAGAGCTAACCCGCGGGGTATTCACCCTGCTCTTTTTCTCCCTTGCCGGGCTGGTGATCCTGGGCGAGATCGTAGCACCCTTCATCGTGGCTCTCATCGCCCCGGGGTTTCTCGACCGGGAGATTTTCGAGGTGACGGTACGTCTCACCCGGATTATGTTCCCCTTTATCCTGCTGATCGGAACCGGGGCCCTGCTCATGGGGGTTCTCAACTCCCTCGGGCATTTCTCTGCACCCGCGGGCGCGCCCATTCTCCTGAATGTCTTCATGATCGGGATACCCGTTCTGTTCCATGTCGTGTACCCCGTGTTCTCCTCCCCGGCGGACGCCTTCGCCTGGGGGGTGATCCTGGGGGGGGTCGCCCAGATCCTGCTGCAGATCGTGCCCTTGAGAAGGATGCGGATATCCGTGAGGCTCACGGGGAATTTTTTCCACCCCCGGCTCAGACAGGTGCTCGGGCTCATGGGCGTGGCAGCGGTCGGGGCCTCGGTGTATCAGCTCAACGTCTTCATCGGGACCCTGCTTGCATCCCTGCTCTCCACGGGCAGCGTGTCGTATCTCTACTATGCGAACCGCATCGTCGAACTCCCGCTGGGGCTCTTTGCCTTTGCCGTCAGCAACGTGATGCTCCCCTCGTTGAGCTCCGCGTATGCCCGGACCGATCACCAGGCCCTGCGCACGCTGACCGGAGAATCGCTCATCGCGGTCCTGCTCTTCACCATACCCGCGACCATCGGGATCATTGCGCTCGCGGAGCCGGTTTTCGCCGTGCTCTTCATGCGGGGCGCCTTCGGTCCGGAAGACGTGGCCGCCTCGGCACAGGCCCTGCGCATGTATGCCCTTGGACTGTGCGCGGTGGGAGTCTCCCGGGTTCTCACCCAGACCCTGTACGCCATGCAGCAGGCAAACCGGGTGGTAAGGACGGCCTGGATTTCGCTGGCGGTCAACGCCCTGCTCAGCGCGGCGCTCATGCCCTTCCTGAAGCACGCGGGCATCGCGCTGGCGAGCAGCGTATCCGTGGCCGTGCAGATGGTCCTGCTCTACCGGATACTCACCCGGCAGGGCATCACCCTGTCTCCGGAGATATGGTCCACCGTGGGGAAGATGGCGGGTGCCGTGGCGGCCATGGGCGCCGGGCTGTTCTGGTTCGTGCGCATGGAGTTCTGGACCGAGGGTCTGACCCTCATGAGCCTTTCCCTGCTGATTTCTTCCATCGGGCTGGGGGCCGCTGTCTACTTCACCCTGCTGTGGATCATGGGAATGCGGTACTTTGGCAGATAATCCGGAGCAAAGACCACCCGAGAGAGGGTTTCCGACCCGTTCACGAAGGGCTCCCCGATCAGTATGAAATTTCTTTCTTATAAAAAGTAATAAAAGTTCTTTCCCGCAGAACAGCTGTTTTGGCAGATACAGCGCACGACAATATAACCGTACGTTATATCGGGATATTTCAGGGTAGTGACCGGTGGCATTATGTTTGCTTAATGATCAAAATTAACAATTGGGTGGGGCAGCCGTGAGACTGACGCGACGAGAAATACTTGAGCAGCTGGGAAGACTCGGTATTCGGGGACTCTCTGACCTGAAAAAGGCGTGCAGAGAGTTTGAGATCTACTGGGAATGCATGCACTGCAATGTATGAAATGATCACTCTTGTTGATGAAATTACCCGATGGGGAGCTAACGGAGCACCATGTGTAGTGATAGACTGACCAGGTACGTTATCGATCAGACCTTGGAACTCTCCCCTGAGTTCATCAAGCAAAACGCCGGTGTGATTCCGCTGCTCTTCCAGGTGTCCCTTCTCTCCGAAGTGGATGTCCGCGTGGAGAAAATATCCGATCTTTTCCTGAACTTCGTCGAGCACGTCACCTCCTTCGACGCTGCGCTGGTATACATCTGGGCGCCGCAGAACGCATGGTTCTGCAGGGGATTGCAGGGGGAGGTTCCCGAGACCATCGAAAACGGCGACATCTTCACCTTTGCCGTCAGGGACACGGCAAAGCCCATTCTCATATCCGACGCGGGCGAGACCGGTCTGGGGGTACACGAGCTGCCGATCATGTTCCAGTCCATGATCGCGCTTCCCATTTACAAGGACACGAAGATCATCGGCTGCCTCGAGCTGTTCCGCAAGGCCGGCCCCTGTTTCGACGTGAACGACCTCGTGCTCATCAAACATCTTCTCCTGGGCTCGGAGAATATCCTGCAGCAGGTGATCAGCCCGGAGTCGGATTACGACGAGGTCCTGGACATCCGCACGGACGTGCCCCAGAAGCATGTTCTCCTGGATATCCTGAATCAGTACGAAGAGCTCTCCAAGCGCCTGTGCTTTCCGTTGAGCGTGGCGATCCTGGAGATAGAGGACCGGGACAAGTTCGGGCTCTACCAGCATATCCCCGAGGGCGTGAGGATGTTGAAGAGCCTGGCGAGAATGATCCAGGACGGGCTGAGACGCTACGACAAGGTGATCCGGTACGAAGAGCTGAGCTTTTTCGTGATACTTCCCGGGTGTTCGTCGCAGGATGCCATCACCGCGCTGCACAATGCAACGCTCAATCTCGGGGCCGACCTCGCCAACAACATGACCATGGGAATCGCCACGCTGCCGGACGAGGCGCAGGATGCCAAGGGGCTGATCAACCTTGCCCACCAGGCCCTGTCGCACGCGAAGAAGAAGGGCATCCACATGGCGCGGTATTCCCAGACAGGGGCCATAAAGCAGACCAACACCTCGCTTGAGCTCAGGATGAAGAAAATCGTCAACGCAGGCCCTCACGTAGAGGTGCTCAACGACCTGCTGGATCTGCTCCGGATTCAGTGCCAGGCCGACGACATCTCCATCCGGAACGAGGCTCCCGGATCACCGGTGAACTGGCAGGGATACGACCTGGGATACATTCATCACCAGGGACTCTCGGAGGATATCTACGAGTGGATCGTCACCTACATCACGCCTGCCTGGGCCGTGGCCCTGGGGCTCGACCCCGACATCCGCAACTGGTATCTCGGAATCCTCACCACTGCCTCCATTCTGAGCGATCTGAGGGCAGGATACCCCATGGGATACTCCATCGGGGTGGCGGACCAGATGTTCACCCTGGCAAAGGAGATGGGCAAGGGCGAGGCCCAGGCGGCGCAGTGGGCCAACTCTGCGCTGGCCGCCAATATCGGGTATCTCGGAATTCCCACGTCCATCTTCACCAAGGGGGAGATCACCCCCTTTGACAAGAAAAAGATCAGCGCCCACACCTTTATCGGGTCAAAGATTCTGCAAGACGTGTCCGTGCTCAACTGCGACAGCGATATCGTCATGTATCATCACGAAAACATCGACGGAAGCGGATATCCCCGGGGGCTCAAGGGGGACGATATTCCGCTGGGCGCACGGGCCATGCGCGTTATCGACACCTACAATGCCATAACCACTCCCCGGCTCTACCGGTTCCAGCTGAACCATCAGGAGGCGTTACGCGAGCTGTGCGCCATGTCCGGAAAGTCACTGGACCCGGACATCGCATCGCTGTTCGTGGACATTATCGGTTTTTGAGCCACCGGGGGTGGGTGATCCCGTATTTCCGGATCTTGTAGTGGATCACCCTTTTGCTGACCCCGAGTGTTTCTGCGGCGTCTTTCTGAATCCAGTCGTTTCTCTTGAGCGCATCCAGGATGATTTCCTTTTCATTCAGGGCCAGAGACGAGAGGCCGCCATTGCCACCGCTCTCCTTTTCCGTACGGGGCTCGCCGCCCTGAATCGAGATATCGCCGGTCCGGACGACGCTACCGTCCGAGAGCAGGACCGCCCGCTCGATGCAGTTGCGAATCTCCCGGACATTTCCCGGCCAGTCGTAGGATCTGAGGAGATCGAGGGCGGCCCGGTCGATATCCATATCCGGCTTGTTGAACTCGATCGAGTATTTTCTCATGAAATAGCGGACCAGGGGCTCGATGTCTTCCTTGCGTTCCCGGATGGGGGGGATAGGGATATTGACCACATTGATCCGGTAGTAAAGATCTTCCCGGAACTTTCCTTCCTGGACCATCTGATAGAGGTCCTGGTTCGTTGCCGCGACGACCCGCACGTCCACCTTGATGGTGCGTTCTCCGCCCAGGCGCTCGAACTCCCGCTCCTCGAGAACCCTCAGGATCTTCGACTGCAGCGATACGTCCATGTCCCCGATCTCGTCGAGGAAAATGGTCCCCATGTTGGCCTGCTCGAACCTTCCTGTCCGCAGCTTCACCGCCCCGGTAAAGGCGCCTCTCTCGTGGCCGAAGAGCTCGCTTTCCAGGATGTTCTGGGGCAGAGCGGCACAGTTGACCTGAACGAAGTTGTTGCCCGAGCGGTTGGAGTTGTGATGGATGGCCCCTGCAATGAGTCCCTTGCCCACCCCTGTCTCGCCGGTGAGCAGGAGGGTCGAGTCGGCCTTTGCCACCTTCTCCGCCATGTTCAGGACCTTTTTCAGTGACGGGCTGATTCCGATGATGTCCGATGTGCGGTAGATGATGTTCTCCTGGGTATGCCTGAGATAGTCGATCTCGTTTTTCATCCGTTTGAGCGCCAGGGCATCGTCCACCTTCTGAACGATCTCATGGAGACCGAAGGGCTTCTGGACGAAGTCCTGGGCTCCGTTCTTCATGGCCACCACCGCGGTGTCCACCGATGCGTAACCGGTCATGACAATGACAATAGTGGACTGATTGGACCCCTTGATCTTCTTGAGCAGCTCGATACCGTCCATTCCCGGCAGCTTGAGATCGGTGATGATGAGGTCGTAGATGTACTTGTTAATGCGCGCCATCGCGGCCTCGGCGTTCTCCACGAGCTCGACGACATGATTGTGCTTCTTCAGTTCCTGAAAGAGGATCTGCCCGAGGTTGATGTCGTCTTCGACTATGAGTATATGTGCCATATCAAGTGTTTCCATCGGAAAATCGGATACAAAACTTTATCCCGGCGCTTTTTTTAAGGGGCCTGAAAAGAAAAGGCAGGTATAGGGATGCATATTCCTCGAAAAGGGATGGATGTTGACCATTTCCGCCGGGTATACTATTGATGTATCAGTAAGTCGGCCTTGGACAAGCAGAGAATGGAGTGTTTTTCAGCGCTTTCATTCTGGAGGGGATATGATAGTGCACACCGTGGTGGTGACCGAGTTCATGACCAATTGCTACATCGTGGCCGATGAGAGCACGAAGGAGGCAGTGGTCATCGATCCCGGGGGAGACGGCCGGAAGGTTTTGCAGGAAATCGAGAACATGGGTGTGAACGTGAAGGCGGTGGTGAATACCCATGCCCATGTGGACCATATCGGTGCCCTGAAGGATATCAAAGATGCCCTGGGGGCTGAGATTATGCTCCATCAGGCCGAGTTGCCGGTTCTCAAGACCGCCTCGCGGATGGCAAGGCTTTTCGGCATCAGCATCGATGAGCCGCCCGAGCCGGACCGCTTTCTGGCGGAGGGAGACGAAATCGCCTGCGGGAACATCACCCTGAAGGTGATCGAAACCCCGGGTCACTCTCCGGGCGGGATCTCCCTGCTCACCGCAGATGGAAAGACCTGCTTCGTGGGCGACACCCTATTCGCCGGCTCTATCGGGAGGACGGATTTGCCGGGAGGCGATTATCATACCCTCATCGCATCCATCAAGACCAAGCTCATTCCCCTGGGCGATGACGTGAAGGTGCTCTCGGGACACGGACCGGCCACCACCATGGGGGTCGAGCGCAGATACAACCCATTCCTGTAAGGGAGGAGCAATGAAGAAGCTATACGTGGGCATGACGATTCTCGCACTCGGATTTCTTGTGCTGCCGGGCTGTGCGAGGATTCAGGAAACGTTTTCCGGCTCCATCGCCTCTCAGGAGGCCCGGCCGGTACCCCGGTATCTCGATTTCAGCGATGTCCTCCTTCCGGGAGAACTGAACAAGGTCGCCCAGGAGAGCTACATCACCAACGGGTACGGTCGTCTCGTCCTCTCCGGCAGGCTGGAGGGCGAATCGCTCGCTCAGTACTTCGCGACCTCCATGTATTCCGATGGATGGACCACACTGAACCAGTACAAATATAAAGGAGCAATCAAGCTCTTTTTCAAGAAAAGCGAGAGGATCGCAACCATTCTCATAACCGAGAATCCTCTCGGAACACGGGTGGAGATATGGGCGGTACCCATGGGGAAGATTTAGCCGGGAAGCAGGTCGTATACGGCATTACCGGAGGCATCGCGGCCTACAAGGCCCCCCTGATCGTCAGGGGACTGAAGTCCCTGGGGATCGACGTACGGGTGGTCATGACCGATGCGTCCCAATATTTCGTGACCCCCACCACCCTCCAGACCCTCTCCGGCCGCCCCGTCTATACAGGGCTTTTCCCCGAAACGCCGCCCGGCGCCTTCGAGGTGGAGCACATCGCGCTTGCTGATCGGGCGGACCTTCTGCTCGTTGCCCCTGCCACCGCGGACTTCATCGCCAAGATGGCGCGCGGGGCCGCGGACGATCTCCTCTCGTGCGTGGCCCTGGCCACGAAGGCCCCCATCCTGGTCTGTCCGTCAATGAACGTGAATATGTATCTGCACCCCGCCACCAGGGAGAATCTCGACATTCTGCAAAAACGGGGGGTTTTCGTCCTCGAACCCGCCAGCGGAGAACTCGCGTGTGGATGGGAGGGCGCGGGACGCCTTCCCGAACCGGAGCGGATCGTGGCGGAGTCCAAGAAACTCCTCTACCAGAAGGATCTCGCCGGCATTTCGCTGCTCGCGACCTGCGGGCCTACCTGCGAGGATATCGATCCGGTCAGGTTCATCACCAACCGCTCAACCGGGAAGATGGGGGCGGCGCTGGTGGAGGCCGCTGGTTTAAGGGGAGCACGGGTGAAGGTGATCAGCGGGCCCGTGAACAGGGACTATGCCCCGTGGGCGGACGTGATCATGGTGCGCTCCGCCGGGCAGATGCTCGACGCGGTCAGGGAAAACTTGAGCGGCGCGGACGTGCTCGTCATGGCGGCCGCGGTCGCGGACTATGTGCCCGAGACCTACCACGGGTCCAAGGTCAAGAAGGGCGACAAGCTCATTTCGCTGGAGCTCAAATCCAGCCCGGACATCCTGACGACCATCAGGCCCTTCAAGGACGACAAATTCTTCGTGGGCTTCGCCGCCGAGACAGAGAATCTCTCCGAATCGGCCCGGAAAAAGCTCATGAACAAGGGGCTGGACATGATCGTGGCCAACCGGGTGGGAGAGTCGGGGACCGGGTTCGGCTCCGACACCAACAGCGGGCTGATCCTCTCTGAAGAGGGGGTGCTGGATCACTTCGAACAGGTCGAAAAAGAGGTGCTTGCGCACAGGATACTCGACTTTATCAGGGAACGGGTGTGAACGAGAGGATCGTTCAACTACTCCGAGAGGAGGCGCAGTGGTCGGGAAGATTTCTGCTTCTTCCTCCCCGGGTGGTAAGTATGCCGAAAGAGGTATCGAAAAAAGAGGCCCTGGAAGAGATCCGTGAGCGCCTGGAACAGTGCAGGTGCTGCCCGCTGTGCGAGACCGTTCGGAACATCGTGTTCGGCGAGGGTGACCCGGATGCGGACGTCATGTTCGTCGGCGAGGCGCCGGGGGCCATGGAAGACAAGACCGGCAGGCCGTTCGTGGGCCCTGCAGGGAGGCTGCTCACCGATATCGTCGAAAAGGGCATGGGACTTAAGCGCGATAACGTGTACATCGCCAATATCGTCAAGTGCAGGCCGCCCGGAAACCGCGATCCCCTTCCCGAGGAGATACGGCAGTGCATCGGCTTTCTTCAGGAGCAAATCGATGTGATCAGGCCGAGGGTCATCATCGCCCTGGGCAGGATCGCCGCGCAGACGCTCCTGGACACCAACGACTCGATCAGCTCGTTGAGGGGGAAGTTTCACGAGTATCGCGGGATTAAGGTGATGCCCACCTTTCATCCCAGTTATCTGCTCCATAACCCGGCAAAGAAGAGGGAAGTATGGGAAGACATAAAACACGTGATGAAGTATCTCGGTATGCCGCTGCCCGGATAGCGGGACGTTTTGCCGCCGTCTGGCTGGCCGTCCTTCTTTTTCCGCTCGTGCTCCGGGCGGCCGACGTGGTGGTGCTGGATGTTCGCGACGCCATCACCCCCCCCGCGGCCTCGTATCTTATCGAGAACATCGATGAGGCCGCGGTTGCCGGCAGAGAGGCGGTGATCATCCGCATGGACACCCCAGGCGGCCTGGATACCGCCATGCGGGACATCATCCAGAAAGAGCTGAACGCGGACATTCCGATCATCGTCTACGTGGCGCCGAAGGGGGCGCGGGCAGCTTCGGCCGGGGCACTCATCACCCTGGCTGCGGATGTAGCGGCCATGGCTCCGGGCACGAATATCGGCGCCGCGCATCCGGTGAGCATTGGTGCGGGCGAGGGGGCCGAAGGCCAGAGCGAGACCATGACCGAGAAGGTCACCAACGATGCGGTGGCCTATGCGAAGAGCATTGCCCGCGCAAAGGGAAGGAACGAGCAGTGGGCCGAGGACGCGGTGAGAAAGAGCATCTCCACCCCGGCCGAAGAGGCAAGGGATCTCAATGTTATCGAGATCGTGGCCCGGGACATGGGAGACCTTCTGGATCAGCTTCACGGCAGGGTCATCGAGAAGGACGGCAGCACCTTCACACTCGACACCCGTGATGCGAACACGATCAACGAGCCCATGGGCCTGAGATACCGGCTGCTCTCCGCCATCTCCAACCCCAATATCGCGTATATCCTGATGCTCATCGGCATGGCCGGGATCTTCTTCGAGCTCTCGAACCCGGGCCTTATCCTGCCGGGGGTCATCGGGGGGATATCGCTCATCCTCGCCTTTTTCGCCTTTCAGACCCTGCCGGTCAATTATGCCGGGGTGGCCCTGATGATCCTGGCCGTGATCCTGTTCATCGCCGAAATCATTGTCCCGAGTTTCGGCGTGCTCACCATTGGCGGGGTGGTGTCCATGGTGCTGGGCTCGGTCCTCCTGTTCAGGACCCCTGAGATCTACGCCCAGGTTTCCCTGGGCATCATCGTCCCGGTCACCATTCTGTTCACCGCGTTCTTCGTGACAACCCTGTATCTGGTGGTCAGGACCCACCGTACGCGGTCCGTAAGCGGTTCACAGGGGATGATCGGGGAGCGGGCAAGGGTCTATTCATGGGGCGCTGGCGGAACGACCGGCAAGGTGTTCTGCCACGGCGAGTACTGGAACGCCCGCGGCCCCTCCGGTCTTCAGTCCGGAGACGAGGTGGAGGTGGACGGCCTTGACGGCTTGATCCTCACCGTGCGGCCCGTCGCCGGGTCGGACGACCGTTCGCCCGACATGCACGGATGATCGCCGTCGGGCTTTCAGGCGGTACGGACTCGGCGGCTGCCGCCATCCGTTTGCGCGGGGAACGCGAAGGGCTGGTGGGTGTCACCCTCGTATTCGGGGAAGAGAATCCGCCCGCCGTGAGCATCGAAAGGGCGGGCCTCCTGTGCGCGCATCTTAAAATCGGGCATGTGGTCGTGGATGCGAGCTCCCCGTTCAAGACCGTCAAGGACTACTTCTGCAGGGAATATCTGGCAGGCGATACCCCGAACCCGTGCGTGCTCTGCAACCGCGACATCAAGTTCGGACTCTTCCTGGAACAAGCGGGCGAGCTGGGGGCCGATCGCGTCGCCACCGGACACTATGTCCGCAAGACGGGCGGGGACGGCAGGGTATGGCTGGGCAGGGCGAAGGAAAAGAATTCCCAGGAATATTTTCTCGGACTGCTTTCTCAGGGCGCAATCCGGGGGAGCCTCTTCCCGCTCCACGATATCACCAGAGAAGAGGCCCGGGAGATGGTGGCACAGACCGGCCTGCACATTCCCCAGCGGGAGGCGTCTCAGGACGTCTGCTTCACCGGTGTCCAAGGGTATGTCCCCTTTATTACCTCGTATACGGGCTTTAAGCCGCGCCCGGGTGATATTCTGAACAGGAGGGGGGTGGCGATCGGAAGGCACAGAGGCGCCCTGTTCTATACCATCGGCCAGAGGAAGGGCCTTGGTATGGGCTTTGGCAGGAGGGTGTATGTTCTGGGCAAGAACATGGAGAAGAACACGGTCACGGTGGGCGAAAGGGAGCAGTGGCCATACCGCGGGTTCTTCATTGAACAGGTCAATCTCATGAAGGCGGCGAGCCTGCACGAGCCGCTCGCAGTGCGCATGAAGGTGCGCTACCGGCAGAATGCGCAGGATGCGCTCCTCGTCCCTCTGCCGGGCGGGCGCGTGGCGGTGAGGTATGAGGGACTGTTTTCACCCGGCCAGCTCGCCGTGGCGTATGATGGTCAGGACGACATCCTCTGCGCGGGCATCATCGGTTTGCCCCTGAAGGAACTCCCGGATCCGGAGGCGTGACAGGGCCGCGGGCAGGAGCCCGCGGTCATGGACGGGAGGGAATCCTTGCGTCAGGGCGGTTGAAGGAGTCAGGCCGGCAGCGGGTGATCAAGTGGTAAGGACGAGCGACCGCAGAACGCGGGTTTTTTTGAAGCCGTTATGGTTCCGGAGCTTGTATGGGAGGTGAGGAAATGAGATGGATGTGTCAGGGGAATCTGCAGGCGGTTCACAACCGGGGCGTGTCCGTTTCCACGTACGCGGCCGGTGACGATGCCGTAATCGTGGAGGGAGTGCTGACGGACAACAGGATCGTGGACACCAACGCACTGCTGATCGCCATGGCGTCGGCCGTTCTCCAGGGATTCTGGAACGCGAGACCCACCCGGCGTCTCGATGCGCGCCGGGCCCCCGAGGGGACGGCCCCCGAGTATCTGATCGATATCTGCTGGGTGTTGCGCTCGGAAGGCCCCCCTGAACAGGAGCTCCGGGCGGCGGTGAGGGGACAAGACCGTGAAGGCGGCGGTCTCAACGAAGGTTGACCGGTCATGGAGCTCTTTCTCAAGGCAGTACTCATCATTTTTCTGATCGTGTTCCTGGGGCTGTTTCTCTTCTCGATCGTCATCATCGTAGTGCACCGCAAGACCGGCGGCGCTCTGTTCGTGCCCACGCCGCGGGTCATCGTGCAGACCATTATGGAACATGTCGATTTTTCTCCGTACCACGACATCCGCGAGCTGGGAGCCGGGGACGGGAGGTTCATGGCCGCGGTGGAGAAGACCCACGGACGGCCCGTCACCGGGTACGAGGTCAACCCTCTCGCTTATCTTCTCTGCCGCCTGCGACTCGGTGTCTCCGGCCTGAGCTCCCGGGTGGTGTACCGCAGCTTCTGGGAGGCGGACCTGGCAGGGGCTCAGATAGTGTTCTGCTATCTCTTCCCGGATATCATGCCCCGCCTGGGCGAGAAGCTCGCACAGGAACTGGACAAGGGCGCCCTGGTCATCAGCGCTAACTTCCCCCTGCCGGGATGGACGCCCGAGGGGATCATCCACAGCGATCATCCGGTCTTCAACGACCCGGTTTTTCTCTATCGGATAGGTGCTCATCTGAAGAGACCGGGACGGAGATGAAACCTTACGCGCCAAATCCAGTACGACACCGTACGGGGAAGCCGGCAGGGCGACGGCGCGGGACGTTTTCTAAGGGCTTTTTCGGGAAACCAAATCAGCATTCTTTTTTGCCATGATTTCTGATAAAGAGGGCAATGAAGGCAAGGTCAGGAAAATAGACAGCAATATTGGGCATCTGGAGATTCGGTGTTTGAGACATTCTCTTTCATAAAGGGCATCGTCAGGAAATCCGCCAACAACGAGTATATTCTGATGATGTGCATGGCCGCCGTGATAGGGATTCTCGGCGGGTATGGTGCTGTGGGGTTCCGGTGGCTCATCGAGTTCTTCCAGAGCCTGTTTTTCACGCATCAGGGCCGAAGCGGTGTTCTGGAGGCGATCCTCGGCCTCCCCTGGTATGCCAGGCTGATTCCCCCCGTTATCGGCGGCGCCGTTGTCGGCCCCATGATCTATCTCTTTGCCCGTGAGGCAAAAGGGCACGGTGTGCCGGAGGTCATGGAGGCGGTGGCCCTGAAAGGGGGCATGATCCGCAAGAGGGTGGTTGCGATCAAAACCCTGGCCTCTTCCATTACCCTCGGCTCAGGTGGTTCGGCAGGCCAGGAAGGCCCAATCGTCCAGATCGGCTCCGGTATCGGATCGGCCTTCGGGCGCCTGGCCGGGGTGTCAGCCGACAGGATGAGGACCCTGGTTGCCTGTGGTGCCGCAGCCGGCATCGCCGCCACCTTCAACGCCCCCATTGCAGGAGCCATGTTCGCCCTGGAGATCATCCTGGGCGATTTCGGGATCGCGGCCTTCACCCCCATCGTGGTATCGTCCGTACTGGCCACCGTCATATCCCGGGTTCATCTCGGGGCGTTCCCCGCCTTTATGGTGCCGCAGTATTCCATGGCGAGCATCTGGGAGATACTCACCTACTCCGTATTCGGGATCGTCATGGGCATCGTGGGGGTGATGTTTACCGTGAGCCTTTACAAGATCGAGGATCTATTCGATGCGGTGAGGATACCCCCCTACACAAAGGCCGCCATCGGAGGTGCCGCGATAGGCTGCATCGGGATCTTTCTCCCCCACATCTACGGGGTGGGATATGACACCATCTCCCTTGCGCTCCTGGGGCAGATCCCCTGGCTTTTGCTCCTGAGCCTGGTGGTCATAAAGATCCTGGCCACCTCCATCACCATCGGCTCCGGCGGATCGGGTGGGGTTTTTGCCCCGTCTCTGTTCATCGGCGCCATGGCAGGAGGAACATTCGGATATCTGATGCAGATGCTCTTTCCGCAGGTGACGGCCGCCCAGGGGGCATACAGCCTGGTAGGCATGGGGGCCATGGTGAGCGCCACGACCCACGGCCCCATCACGGCGATACTCATGCTCTTCGAGATGACGGGGGATTATAAGATGATCCTGCCCCTGATGCTCTCGTGCATCATCTCCACCGTTGTGGCCAGTCAGTTGAAACGCGATTCCATTTACACCCTGAAACTCGCCCGGAAAGGAGTGGATATCCGGGCAGGCAAAGACGTGAATATCATGAAATCGCTTCTGGTCAGGGACGCCATGACCCGGGACGTGGTGACCGTACCCGCAGACATGTCTTTGAAAAAGCTGGTGAAGTTCACCCTGTCCAGCAAGCATTCAAGCTTTCCTCTCGTGGATGAAGACGGTCTATTGGAAGGCATCGTCACCTTCCAGGACTTCAAGGACGTGGTGTTCGAGGAGGGGCTGGGGGATCTGGTGGTGGCAAAGGAGCTCTCTCCCCAGGAGGTGATCACCATCACCAGAAACGAGAACCTCGACAGCGCCCTGAGGAAGATCGGGGTGAAGAATATCGAGCAGATCCCGGTGGTCGATGAGACCAACCCGCGAAAGATCGTGGGGATTCTGTCCCGGAGGGACATCTTTACCGCATACAACAAGGCCATCATCGACCGGTCCATTGCCGCGGGCGGTACGGCGGAGGCGGACCGGGGCAAGCGTCAGAGTGCAGCCTGATCCTGCGGCAAAGGACGCGCGAGTTATGGGTCGGGGTCTGTCTCCGGATATCCGGGTTTGAGCCCGGATGCCGGCACCGGTGTCCCATCGGTTGCCGGTGAGGGCGATTTCTTTTTCGAGGTATTCGTGGAAAGGAGGCGGGTATGACAGTGCGTATGACAGGACGAAAGCCAATGATCGGAGGAAGGGCCCATAATCTGGGGCAGGTGAGGGAGGTTTGTGCTCAGGGCTATCCCTTTGCCGAGGTGTCCCTTCTGGACCCCCGGGAGACGGAAGAGATGCTCCCGGAGCTCGTTCGCATCAAAGAGCGGGCAGGGGTATTCTATCTTGCCCATTACCCCAACGAGGACGACCCCTTTGACGTCAGGGTGCTTCGGCAGCGCTTTTTCCCCCGTCTTACAGCGCTCTTCGATCTCTCGGCCGAGCTGGGTATCACCAAGGGCACCATCCATTTCTGGATAGATGCCAGGTGGGCGCCCCCCGATCTCGTCGCCGGTAAGATCGAGCTCCTGGGAGAAATCGTGGCTCGAGCGCGGGAAAGAGGCATTATCGTGTGCATCGAAAACCTGAGCGAGCGTGTGGAGAGTTTCCAGAAGGCCTTCGATGCGATTCCCGATCTGCGGATGACCCTGGATATCGGCCATGCCCAGCTCCTTGCCAGGGAGAACACATCCTTTGCCTTTATCCGAGACGTGTTCGAGAGGATCGCACACATTCATGTACACGACAATCATGGGGGAACGAGCGTCAAGGACGACCTCCATCTCGCCGTGGGCGAGGGCGTCATCGACTATCCGGGCATCTTGGGAAGGCTGCGGGAGAAAGGCTACCACTCCACGATCACCATGGAAGTCATGCCTGCTGACATGAAAAAAACATTCGATATTCTCAATAGGTACATTCTGTAGTCCCGGCGTCCTTTTCTGGTGTTCCTTGACTATTTGAAATCCCGGGGCTAAGCTGCCGTTCATGGTGTGCATGTCTCAGGAGTGGATCATCAAAGGACGCGTCGATTCCCAGATACTGCCGGATCTGAAGTTCAGCCCGGTCTTCAGGTCTCTCATGCAGGTCCGGGGGCTCAAGACGTCCGATGATGTGCTGAGCTTCTTGAGTCCGAACCTCGGACAGCTCAAGGACCCCTGGAACATGAAGAACATGCGGCGTGCCTGTGAGCGAATCCTGCGCGCCATCGAGACCGGAGAGAAGATCGGCATCTTCACCGACTATGATGTGGACGGGGTGTGCAGCGCGGCGCTTATCCAGCGGTTTCTCATCAATATCGGATCGAGCGCCCCGGAGATATTCATTCCCGATCGCGTCAACGACGGATACGGTCTGAATGTCAGGGGGATCGAGGAGCTGAAAGGAAAGGGCGTGAGCCTGCTGATAACGGCAGACTGCGGCATCACGGCCGTCCGGGAGGTGGAGCACGCCCGGTCCCTGGGCATGGAGGTCATCGTCACCGATCATCACGTGATGGGAGACACGCTGCCCGATGCATACTGTATTCTCAACCCGAAACAGTCCGACTGTCCCTTTTTCGGCGAGGATCTCTGCGGCGCGGGGGTCGTTTTTCACCTGATCGTGGCCATGCGCACGCTGCTCAGGAGGCAGGGCGTACAGGATCTGCCCAACCTCAAAGACGAGCTCGATCTGGTGGCCATGGCCACCATCGCCGATGCGGTTTCCCTGTCCGGCGTCAACCGGATCCTGGTGAAAGAGGGCCTGAACATTCTGAACACCTCGGGCAGGATCGGGCTCGCGGCCCTGGCGAGGGTCTCCGGGATCAGGAGGGAGCTCATTTCCCGGGACATCGGGTATATCCTCGGCCCCAGAATCAATGCCGCGGGGAGGCTGTCCGACGCCAGAAAGGCCTTTGATCTGCTCATCACGGAGGATCAGGAAACGGCGCAGAGTCTTGCCTTCGAGCTCAACGAGCTCAACCGGCGCCGGCAGAAGGAGGAGCAGCAGGTGCTCGAGGAGGCTCTCTGCATGCTTGAGAAAAGCGGATCTTCCCTGGGCAACGTCATCGTGGTGGCCGGAACCAACTGGCACACGGGCGTGATCGGGATCGTCGCCTCCCGGATCGCCTCACTGTTTTCCCGGCCCGCCATCGTGATCTCGCTGCTCAACGGCGCAGGCGTCGGGTCGGGGCGGTCGGTTTCCGGGGTGGATCTCCATGCGGCGGTGTCCAAGGTCTCGGAGCACCTGAACGATTTCGGCGGCCACAAGATGGCCATAGGACTCAGTATCGACGACAACAGGGTTCTCTCCTTCGCCAATGCCCTCGACGGGGCACTGGTTTCCCGGGATGAACATCCCAGGAGCTTCGAGGTGGATTTGAAGATATCCCCGCTCGACATCACCCCGGTATTCCTGGAAGAGCTCGAGATGCTTGCACCCTTTGGAGAGGGAAACCCCGAGCCGGTGTTCATGATACCGTCCATGGAGGTGGTGGGAACCAAGAATTTTGCCCGGGGACAGTGCAAGCTCGTTCTCAAGCACTCCGACCGGGTGTTCCATACCATGAGGTGCACCCTGGATCACGGTGGGCAGAAGCTGTCGCGGTTCGTCGATGTCGCCTTTACTCCCGTGAAGATGAGGACAAACGGTTATCAGTACCTGTACCTAGCCCTGAAAGCGATATCCCCCGCCGGGCATAGTCCTGTTCCAGCTCCTGCTGGGTCCGGATACAGTCCGTGATCTCCTGGGGAATGCCGATGCCGGTGAAGATCCTCGGCTCACCGAGAAGATAGAGGATACCCACGGTCAGAATCAGCAGGACGAATGACGAGACCTTCTTGACCTTTGTCAGGAAAACCCGGCGCGCGATGGATGAGTCTCTGATCTCCTTGGTGCCCTGGGGAAAAACCTCGACGAGCCCGGTGTCGATGAGCCTGACAAGGGAGCTCAATGCCTCGAAAGGCGGTTCCAGGGACTGCCGGACGATGCCTTCTACAGACTGCCTCTCGTCGATGAGGTCGAATATGTGCATGTCGACTGCGCCCAGGCGGTATTTCTTCACGATTTCCTCGGTGAGCGGCATGATGGTGACCGGACAGTAGTCGACGGGCGGGATCTTCTGCTTGACCATGGGCCACTCGTCGATGATCCTTAAGGTATCCAGGATAACCCCCTCGCTGGGAATATGGCAGGCGAGGGCGTTTTCCGTATCGACCTCCCAGTCTTCGAACCGGTAGTTTCCTTCCTTCCACTGAAACACCTGCAGGAGAATGGTCTTGATGACCACGTTGGATGCCCGGTCCAGGAAGGTCTGCTTGATTTTCCCCTGGTTGATGAGTATGTCGTGCCATTTGTGGGTGTTTCTCTTCTCGTTCTCCAGGGCTGTCCGGTAGTCCTTTTCCGAGAGGAATCCTCCCTTGATGAGTATATCGGCACGGGGGTCGATTTCCCACTGGTCGGACTTGATGCCCTGGATGATGCCGTTGTCGAAGGCAAGGGAGATCGTGGACTCGGGAGAGGTGAGTATCAGGGTCCCGGTCTTCATCTGCTGCGAGATGAGCTGGAAAATCTCGGTTACGCCGAAGCCTTTGAGGGTTCCGAGCAGCGACATGGCTATCCTCCGTACTTCAGGGGAGGCGATTTGTAAGATCTGAAGTACAACAGACCCAGCGCGATAATGCCCGTGATCCTCATGAAACCGGTGATGTCGAATCCGGTGGGGATGAAGCTGGAGAGAACCCTGCCTCCGGTGACGACCAGGACCAGCCCTGCCGAGAACACGGCCAGCCTGAAGATTCCCTTGAACACCTTGTTCGCCGCGATCGAACCCAGCCCCGGGAGGACGAGCTCCAGCTTCTGCGTGCGGGCCGCGTTCCGTATCCGGTACTGCTTGATCTCCTCGGCCTTGCCCGTCAGGATCGAGTTTCTCTGCTTTTTTGCCTTGGTTTCCAGCCAGTGGCACTGGAGGCACATGGGGTAGCCGGATTCGGACGTCTTCCCGGCATAGTACAGATTTCCGCACCGGTTGCAACGCTTGGTGAACTTCTCTTCCGGGATGTGCCCGAGGAGAAAGAGGACAAGAAAAGCAACCAGGCTTATGTACACGGCCTTGTCCCTCTGGAACAGTCCGAGCGCGCTGTTCCACATCGCGTCGGCAACCACCGTCAGCTCCACTGAGGGTTTCATCTGCCGCGCCAGTTGCCGCATGACGGGAATGTGTTCGCTGATGTAGCTGTAGTCACGGGCACTTTCCTCCTGATCGAGGAAGACTCTCACCCGTGCGGGATCGATCTCGCTTGCCTTCTGGATGGACTGCTCTGCCTCGTACAGGCTATACGTGGCCTGATGGAGTCTGCTGAGGTTGTAGTGGTAGACCACGTTGTCCGGGTCCAGGGTGATGGCGTTCTGGAATGCCTTGACCGCCTCGTTGTCCCGATTCATCCCGGCCAGCGCGATTCCGAGGTGGTTGTAGTACCGGTTGTTGTTCGGTTCCAGGTCCAGTGCCCGGCTCAACAGGTTCACCGCTGTCTGGCGGTTCCCCTTTTTTATCTCGGTGACGGCCTGGATGTTCATGGGCTCGGCATCGGCCGTGTTGCCCTTGATCCAGGACGCTAGGGCAATACTGTCCCCGGGCGTGCCCACCGCATGGTCCAGGGAGAACATCTCCCGGTTCATGCCGGTCTGGGAATAGGTCATGAATCCTGCGCCCACATGGGAGATCCAGCTCGACATGAATATCATGGAGATGAAAACAAAGGCGATCCGCCGTTCCATTACGTTCAGATAGCCCCAGAGCACGATGAACCACCAGAGAACGAACCACAGGATGCCGGCGTCGAAGAAAACGGGCACCGCGAAGATCAGGGCCACCCAGAGCCTGAGCCCGAAGGGGGGCAGATCGTTGTTCGTCCCGATGCTCAGGTCGTTGAGTATATGGGGCATATACTTCGCCAGCAGGCAAACCCCGATAAGGAAGAATGTCAAAACAGTGGTGATGGTGACGAAAAAGTAACCGTTGCCCAGAAGTGCGGCTACGAAAGGCCAGTAGCCGAAGAGCTCCCTGAGAGAGGAAAAGGATTGAATATCATTGAGAATCGCTGCCGTCGGCACACCCTTATTCCTCTGGAATCAAGCTGTCTATCTTGATGGCCATTTCCATCGTATACGTCCTTGAATCTCCTTCTACCTTCAGATGCAGTGGAATGCTGATCGCGTTCACGGAGATGATTTTTGCATTTTCCGTGCCCACGATCTGGATCCTCCCGCCGGAGAATTCAGCATCGACAGGGGAGATTGATGTGGTATCTTCCGGCATGGGGATGTCCGGAGATGAAGAAAAGTCCGGTTTTCCGGGAGGATCGTTCAGGGGAACGCTCCGGGCCGCCGGCTGACCGCCGGCGTGCGCGGTCTGCTCTATGGAAAATTTATCGTTGCGGGTCTGTGTCTGTGCCTTTGCCTGCGGTTTTCCGCTCGTGCCCATCTCGATGTGCCTGAGCACCATCTGGGTGATCTTCGTGAGTGTCTGGAGCACGCCTTCGCCCGTGGTGGCGACCGCCTCGAAAGACGGATACCCGTCCTGGTTGAGGATCTGTTCCATCTCGGCTGCAGGCGTCACGTCCGGGAGGTCACGCTTGTTGTACTGGATCACCAGCGGCAGGGTCTTCACACTCTTGCCGTAGTAATTGAGGTTTTCCTCCAGGTTCGCCAGGCTCTCGATATTTTCCTCCATCTTGTCCCGCTGGGAGTCGGCCACGAACACCAGACCGTCGACCCCGGTGAGAACCGCACGGCGGGTCGAATTGTAGTATACCTGACCCGGTACGGTGTAGAAGTGGAGCCGGGTCTTGAACCCCCGGATATTGGCGATCTCGATGGGGAGAAAGTCAAAGAACAGGGTGCGGTCGGCCTCGGTGGCCAAGGACACCAGTTTGCCTTTCTGGTCCGGTTTTATGCTGGCATATATCGATTGTATATTCGTGGTCTTCCCGCAGAGAGAAGGGCCGTAGTATACTATTTTCGCTGATATTTCCTTTTTTGAATAATTGATGACCGCCATGTTATCCTCCACCTGCCAGCCGTACGATCTCGACTTCCACGTCTTTGAAGTCCTTATGCTCTTTCTGGATGTCCCTGAATATGGTCAAGGCACTGGTGTTATCCCCCATGGCCTTGTAGGTCTGGGCGATCTCGTAAAGAACACCCACCTTCATGTTGTTTGAGGCCTCGTCCAGCTCCGCCCCTTGCTTCAGTGAGGTCAGGGATTCCTTGAACATGCCCTGTTCCCGGTAGGTGATTCCCAGCATGATGTAGGCATCAAAGAGCTTTTCTCCTGTAGAGATCACCTTGTTGAATGATTCGATGGCGTCATCCAGAAGCCCGGTTTCCCGGTAGGCGAGCCCCATGTTATAGAGGAACAGGGGGTCGTCTTTGCCCTCCGTGGCCGCGCTTTCCTGGATGGCCTTGAACACACTGTCCACGCCTGTCTCGTCCACGAGATTCTCCGAGGATGCATCGATGTGGAGGTCCTCGATCTCCTTATCCAGCTCGTCGTTGAGATCATAGAAGTTCGTTGCCTGGACATCGGGTTGCGTGGAGAGCTTGGGAAGGGGGTCCATCATGCCCTTTTCCCGGACATCGAAGGACTGCGCCTTCTTGTTGACGGTCGTGTGGGCGGGATCGAGCTCGGCGGCCTTCTGCATGTACAGGATCGCCGTATCGTTCTCCCCATGCCGCTCGAGGATCTCGGAGAGTTTCACGTACTGGGTGGCGGCTTCCCGGGAAAATCCCTGGACCTTGTAGAGCTCCGCGAGCTTCTCGTGGGGTTTTTCCCAGCCCGGGTTTATCTTGATGGCCTGCTTGTACAGGGCGATGGCCTTGGGATAAAAGCCTTTACTGCTGTAGGTATCCCCCAGGCGGACATAGATGTCGGAGGCATCCTCGTGCCTGCCTGTCTTGAGATAGAGGTCCCCCAGTTTTTTGAGCAGCACCGGATCGTCGGGTCGCTTTTCCAGGGCAGACTCGCAGGTCCGGATGTCCTTCGACTCCTTCTTCTTACCAAAGAGGTTGTCGAGCAGGCTCATGAAATGATACCTTTCATTGTAGGATTCTTCCCCTTTCTGCTCCCCATCACTCGTTCGATATAAGGATCATCGGTGCACCGATTTCCAAACTTTAACGGTAAACCGCAAGAAAGTACCGGGAGAACCGGGCGTGCATATTTCATGCCTTGACAATACCGACGAGACTTGATCATGTAAGATGGTGAACAGAATACCGGAGGGGGAAAACTGATGGAGTATGTTCATCCGGCCCTGAACGAAGAGACAAACGCGATTGCAGGGCACTATACCCTTATCAGTGAGGAGGTCCTGCCCCATGAAAACGGGGGAATCCTCTACTTTGTCGGATGTGCCCATACGGACACCTCATGCTGCGGGCTCAAGGGGTGCGGGTATGCCATTGTGGCCGGTCATGCCGTGGGCCTCTGCTCGGCGAGGACCACGGACGGACGCTCCGTTTCGCAGGTTGTCCCGGTCGGGGAAGGCCTCTATCGGGAGATATCCAGGATAATCAAGGAAAGGCATGGGGTCTCTCAAGTGCATTTCGTGTGCGAGTCCGGGGAGAAGAAGGTCGTATATTAAAGAGGGCTTGCCGGGTTTCTGCATCGGGATACCCCATACCCGGACATGGAGCTGATAAAGGAAATCATGTGGCGGAGGAAACACCGGGGACTCGGACGGGACCCGTCCCGGGAGGCCTTGCGGGGAAAGAGCGGAGCGAGTTGCACACAAAAATGGAATCCGAGGAATAATCATCAATGGTGAATACGGGCCTGATCGACAAAAAGGCAAACGAGCGCACGATGGACGATCACCGGCGGACGTGCGTGCCGGAGGATCGGGATATCCTGGTGGACATCCAGGACCTGTGCACGTATTTCTATACCCCGGAGGGGGTGGTCCATGCCCTGGGCGGCGTGGATCTCCAGATCGGGAAAGGCCGGACGCTCGGTCTCGTCGGGGAGTCCGGGTGCGGGAAGACCGTTCTCGCGCTGACCATTCTCAGGCTCATCCCCGAGCCCCCGGGAAAGATCGTGAGGGGAAAGGTCCTTTTCGAGGGCACGGATCTCCTGACCCTCGATCAGGCAGCGATCAGAGAGATCCGGGGCAACAAGATCTCCATGATCTTCCAGGAACCCATGACCTCGCTGAATCCCGTATTCACCATCGGGTTTCAGATCGAAGAGGTCCTCATGCTCCATCAGTCCCACCGCGCCCCCACCAGAAAACAGGCCCGCGAACTGGCCGTAGAGCTGCTGGACATGGTGGGTATTCCGTATCCGGGCAGACGCATCGACGATTATCCCCACCAGCTCAGCGGAGGTATGTGCCAGCGGGTCATGATAGCCATGGCCCTTGCCTGCAGGCCGTCTCTCATGATCGCGGACGAGCCCACCACCGCGCTCGACGTCACCACCCAGGCCCAGATACTCGCGCTCATGGGGGGGCTCAAGGAGGAAATGAACACCTCCATCCTGCTTGTGACCCACGATCTCGGGGTGGTGGCCCAGTCGTGCGAGGACGTGGCCGTGATGTACACCGGCAACGTGGTCGAGCACGCCGGAGTGGAGGACCTCTTCTCCCGGCCCCTGCACCCATACACCCGGGGTCTGATGAGGTCCATTCCCACGGTGGAGGCCCGCAGGAGGGGCGAGCAGCTCCATGCGATACCGGGCAATGTGCCGACGTTGCGCGATATGCCGAAGGGGTGCACCTTCCACAACCGGTGCGACGAGGTGATGGATATCTGCAGGCGTGAGCGGCCGCCGATGTTCCGGCCTCATCCGGATCACTGCGTGCGCTGCTGGAGGTATGCGAACGGATGAAATCGATCCTCGAGATACGCGAACTGAGAAAGACCTTTCCCATCACCTCGGGGGTATTCAGGAAATCGGCCGGGGTGGTGACCGCGGTCGACGGCGTCGATCTGGACATCCGCCCCAACGAGACACTCGGTCTGGTGGGGGAATCCGGGTGCGGTAAGACGACCCTGTCGAAGATGATCCTGGCCCTGGAAGAGCCCGACTCCGGGAGCATTCGCTTCGAGGACGTCGACGTGGTGCGCGCCCGGAGGAGCTCGCTGTCTCAGGTCAGGAGGGGCATCCAGGTGGTCTTCCAGGATCCTTTCGGATCGCTCAACCCCCGGAGAAAGATTGGGTCCATCATCGAGGAGCCCATGATCATACATCGTGAAGGGTCGAGGGCGCAGAGGTCCAGGCGCGTGGGCAAGCTCCTGGAGATGGTGGGCCTCCACGAGGACATCCTCCCGCGATACCCGCACGAGTTCTCCGGAGGGCAGAGACAGCGGATATGCATCGCCAGGGCCCTGGCCGTCAATCCCCGGCTCCTGATTTGTGACGAGCCCGTATCGGCCCTCGACGTCTCTATTCAGGCCCAGGTGATCAATCTCCTGGTGGATCTCCAGAAGGAACTGAAGCTCTCGTATCTCTTCATCTCGCACAACCTTTCAGTGGTGGGCTACATCTCCCACCGGGTCGCGGTCATGTACAAGGGCAGGATCGTGGAGCTCGCAGATGCCCCGGAACTCTTTGAAAACCCGCTCCACCCATACACCGGCTGCCTCATGGACGCGGTGCCCGAGGCACGGCCGAAGAAGAGCCTGGATCTCATGTCACCGAGGAGAGGCGGCGGTGAGCAGGTATTCCCGGACCCTTCATCAGGGTGCGCCTACCGCGCCTGGTGCCCCCGGGCCGAAGGGATATGCGCAAAAGAGCCTCCCGTGCTCGAGGAAAAGGGAAAGGGCCATCTCGTCGCGTGCCATCTGGCCGTCTAAGGACGGATGAAGCGGGTAGATCGAAGAGAGGGTGTAATGCAACGAATGTAAGTGCGCGGGATTAGTGTAACGGTTGTATAATCAAAGGCATGCCGCTATCCTATGGGGATTCACCACCAATGATTCCCGGATCAGGCTCAAGCACCTTTACTTTTTGCGCACATATTCATTGCTGATACTACAGTACTAGGTATCCGGTGGGCGGTCTTCTGTGGGTGATTCCTCTTTATCTATCGGGATCTCGATCTTGTGTGTTTCCGGCTCCATCTTTTCGATGATCGTTGCGTGGTAGAGCTCTTCCTGCAATCCGCGATACAGGCTGTAGCACATGATCAACAGTACAACGGTGAACGGAAGACCGGTTGCGATGGAAGCGCTCTGCAGGGCGACCAGACCGCCTCCAACGAGCAGAACGGCTGCGCATACCCCTTCCACCACCCCCCAGAAGATGCGCTGGGGGACCGGAGAGTCGAGCTTCCCGCCCGAGGTGAGGTGGTCGACCACCAGTGAGCCGGAATCGGAGGAGGTCACAAAGAAGATCGTCACCAGCAGGACGCCGATAAACGAGGTTATCTTTGTCAGCGGAAAACTTTCGAGCATGACGAAGAGCGCGGTCGATACATCCTCGGTCACCGCAGAGGCAATGTCGGCAGTCCCGGTAATCTGAAGCCAGAGCGCTGATCCGCCGAACGAAGACATCCAGAGAAAGGAGAGAAGCGTGGGGAACAGCATGACCCCGAGAATAAACTCACGTACTGTTCGACCCTTGGAGATGCGCGCGATAAACATACCCACAAAGGGAGACCACGATATCCACCATCCCCAGTAGAAGATGGTCCATTGATTCTGCCAGCTGCTGCCCTCTGCTCCGTAAAAGGTCTCCACCCAGAAGCTCAGTTGCGGCAGATTCTGAATGTAAAACCCGATATTCTGCGTGAACGCCTTCAGGATATAGACCGTCGGGCCTACCGCGAGCAGAAACACCATAAAGGCCCCCGCGGTATATATGTTGGCCATGCTCAGCGTCTTCACCCCCTTATCGAGGCCGGTTGCAATCGAAGCAACGGCAAAAGAGGTGATCACCGCGATGAGCACCACGGCAAATCCCACCGTGTTCGGAAACCCGAACAGGTAGTGAAGCCCGGAACCGATCTGCTTGACCCCAAGCCCCAGCGATGTGGCGAGGCCGAACAGGGTGGCCAGCACGGACAGGACATCGATGATATTGCCCCAGAAGCCGTATATCCTGTCCCCCAGGAGCGGATGGAAAATTGACCGGATCGTCAGCGGCAGGCCGCGGTTATAGGCGAAGAAGGACAGCGAAAGTCCCACGAGTGCGTAGATGCCCCAGGGATGAATTCCCCAGTGATAGTACGTGAGCCCCAGGGCGACCTGCGCTGCCTGGGCTGTCCGCGGTGGCACATCGAACATCGGGGAGGGGGTCATGTAGTGGAAAATCGGCTCGGCAACACTCCAGAACATCAGCCCGATGCCCATGCCGGCGCTGATGAGCATGGCATACCAGCTGAAGGTGCTGAACTCGGGCAGGGCATCCGGCCCGCCGATCCTGATCTTGCCGTAATCGCTCGATGCAATCAGCACCATGACGATGATAAAGAAGTTGGCCGCAAGAATATACAGCCACCCGAACGTATTGCCGATGCCGTCGAGCAGGTTCTGGAAAATAACGTCCGACTGCTCTCTGAATATGACGGTCAGCACGATAAACAGCAGGACCAGTCCGCCAGAGACCAGAGCAACCTGGGGATGCAGATCGAACCCGAAGCCCGACCAGTTGTTCTCCCCGGGTTTATGCCCGTGGGCCTCGTTGTAGTAACTTGCCGTGGGGATAATCTGCAGTCCCTCAAATGTTCTCCGTTCCTTTATAGCCTTCTTTTTCTGCTCCTCCCAGTGCCTGCGTGCCATCTCCATGGCCTTACGCTCGTAGGTAAGCTCTTTTTTCTTTTTCTTTTTTCGGGTTTTCCCCATGCGTTTCTCCTGTCTTAAGGCATTGATCCTGCAGGAATAATCAACCGATGGAGAGAGCTTCCAATTACTCTGATATTCCTTTAATATTATTTACGTTCAAACATCACCACATGCAATAAGGTCCGGGCTGCGGGATCATGTCCGGACTCACACGGAGAACCGGTTTTCAAAGCCCGAAGAGTTTTTTGTCTTCCCTGTATCGTTGGCGCGATAAACCCCTTCTCCAGATTTCATTGTCTTTGTTGATAGAAAATCAAGATGTCTCAATTTATAGACATGCTCTTCGTGCCGTGGGGCAGACAAAGGGCTTGACATATGGGAGAAGCATAGCTAATAAGAATCACCTCGGGTTTTGAGAAAAAGGAGGAACAGTAAGGAATGGCCAATCATGCTTCAGCCCTGAAAAGGGTGAGACAGAGCAGAAAGAGAAGACTGAGAAACAAGAGCTATAAATCCACCATCAGCACGACGGTGAAGAAGACGTTTAACTCCCTGGAAGAGAACAATACCGAGGGAGCGCAGAAATATTTCAAAGAAGCTCTTGCACGTCTGGACAGCGCCGTGAACAAGGGCATTCTTCACCGGAATGCCGCATCGCGGAAGATCTCCCGGCTTACCAGGAAATTTAATTCCCAGGCCTCTTAGAAAACAGTCCCGCTTCCCTTTCCGGCCGTGGTCCCTTAAAGAGAGAGTTCGCTCTTTATAAGAAAGGGATCATGCCGGAAATATCGTCTCCAGTAACGCCTCTTGAATAGCCGAGTACGGGTGCATCGTCCGCCCGGACTTGATCCCCTGTTCCACCCTGCGCACCGCCGAGAGCAGCCCGGTGAGCTCGTGCGCGCTCCAGAGCGATCGACGGCCCAGGATCTTTTTCTCGACAAAGGGATGAACCCTGGCGAGGCTGTTCTTTCCGCAGCAGAGAACCTGGTAGTGCTGGGCGATCTGGTTCTCGATCCGGATAATCACCTCGAGCTCGTTGATCCCGGTATGCTCGATCTCATGGAGTCTCACGAGGACATCCTTTTTCTTGTCGAAGAGGGAGTCCATAAATGCGAAGACAGGCGGCTCGTGGGATTCCATAACCAGGTATTCGACGTCCTTGATCGTGACGGACGGATTGTTTCCGACGTGGAGGCTGAGCTTCTCGATCTCGGATGCGATGAACCAGATATTGCCCCCGGTTATCTCCGCGAGCAGGTAAACCGCGTCACGGTCCATGGTCTTCCCGTATATCCTGACCCTGCCGGCTATCCAGTCGTGAAGGTCCCGGCCCTTGAGGGTGCTGAAGCGAAGCACCTCCAGGCCGGCGGGAAGCCCCTTCATATGCTTTTTCTCGTCGCGTTCCGCCACCCCCTCCATGGTGAGGATCAGGATGGTGAAGCTGCACGGGCGCTGAGCATAGGCCAGGACCTTCTCCTTTTCCTTCTGTCCCATCTTGTGGAAGTTTCTTATGGCGATGAGCCGTCTGTCGCTGAAAAACGGCATGGTGTTGCAGAGTTCCACGACCTCCTCGACACGCTGGATTTCCTGGGCCTGGTACCATGAGCTGTTCATGGACGCGTCTTCACCCAGCAGCGCCTTGACCGCGGTAAGCTGCTCCTCGATGAGGAACACCTCCTCGCCCGTGAGCAGGTAGACTTCCTTTAAGGGAGGATGAATCTGCGGTATCTTCATAGGGCAACGGCCGCCAGTGCCCGAGCTATCTGGAGGGATACCCTCCTGCTTGCCTCCTCGAGCCCATCCTCTTCGGCACCCCTTTCGGGGTATGTACCCTGATCGGAAAATCCCATGGTCCATGCCTCTTTCCCCTGAACGTCCAGGACGCGGGCGGCCACGTGGATGGTCAGCCGGTACCGGTCGTTGGACGACAGCGACGGCGACGTTATGGCCTGGCTCGAATAGGAGGTGATGACGCAGTGCAGGAAGTGATCCCCGCTTTCCGGGGCGAGCATGCCCATGGAGGAGAGCGTCCGTTCGAGCTCGGCGTCCAGTATCATCCCCGCCTCGATGAGGGTGGTCCGGTTGGTGCTCGGACGCAGGACGAAATCCTGGGATCCGCCCGCCCCTCCGTCGAGGACGAACGAGTAGCTGCAGGCGGCGAGGCTAACGGAGAGGAGCAATAATGTTAATAATCTTATTCGGGACATAAATGACCTTCTGAATGTCCGCGCCATCGAGAAACCGCTTCACGTTGGCCTCGGCGAAGGCCAACTCCTTCACCGTTTCCTGATCGGCGTCCTTGGCAACGGTGACGGTCGCCCTGAGCTTTCCGTTGACCTGCACCGCCACGGTGACCTCCTGCTCTTCGCACCAGCGCGGGTCGAACTCCGGCCAGGGTGTCCTGAAGAGCTGCTCCGTGTTGCCCATGGCCTCCCAGAGCTCCTGGGCGATGTGCGGGACAAAGGGCGAGAGCATGACGAGTAGGCTCTGCACCGCCTCCCTCACGACGGCGAACTCTGCGGGAGACGAGGCGGCCTCCCTTGCCCGGTAGAGGTCGTTCACCAGCTCCATCATTGCGGCAATGGCGGTATTGAACCGGAAGCGCTTCTCGATGTCCCCGGTGACCTTCTTGATGGTCTGGTGGGTCTTCCTCTTGAGGGACTCCATGGATCTGGGCGGCCGGCCCGTGGAAACATCGGCGGGAAGCAGCTGGTCCTTTATCTCGAACACGAGTCTCCAGAGCCGGGAGAGAAACCGGTACGAGCCCTCGATCCCCTTGTCGCTCCAGTCCATATCCTTTTCCGGGGGCGCCGCGAAGAGGCAGAACAGCCTCGTGGCGTCGGCCCCGTAATTCTTGATGAGCTCTTCGGGGTCCACGACATTGCCCTTGGACTTGGACATCTTGGCCCCGTCTTTGATCACCATGCCCTGGGTGAGAAGCCGCTGGAACGGCTCGTCGATGTCGACGTAGCCCAGATCCCTGAGCACCTTGGTAAAGAACCGTGCATAGAGCAGGTGCAGGATGGCGTGCTCGATCCCGCCGATATACTGGTCCACCGGCATCCAATAGTGCACCTCTTCCTTGTCGAAGGGTTTGCTCTGACTGTGAGGGCTGCAGTAGCGGATGAAGTACCACGAGGATTCCACGAAGGTGTCCATGGTATCGGTCTCCCGCCTGGCCTTTCCCCCGCACGCGGGGCAGGTGGTGTTCACGAAGGACTCGTTCTGGACCATGGGGGAGATGCCCGTTCCGGTCAGCTCCACGTTTTCCGGCAGGATGACCGGCAGATCCTCCACCTTGACGGGCACGGTTCCGCATTTTTCACAGTGCACCATGGGAATGGGCGCGCCCCAGTAACGCTGCCGGGATATCCCCCAGTCGCGCAGCCGGAAGTTCACCGTGGACGAGCCCCTGTCCTGGGCCTCGAGGTGTTTCGTAATCTTTTCCATGGCGTCCGTGTTCTTCATGCCGTCGAACTCCTCGGAGTTGACGAGCACGCCTTCGCCCTCATAGGCGCACTCCATGGTCTCGGGATTCAGACTCTCGCCTTCGGGCTGGATCACCACGATGATCTTGAGCCCGTATTTTTTCGCGAAATCGAAGTCGCGCTGGTCGTGGGACGGGACCGCCATGACCGCTCCGGTCCCGTAGTCGTACAGGACGAAGTTGGCCACATAGATGGGCATCTTGAAGCCGGTGAGCGGGTTGATGCAATACCTGCCGGTGAAAACGCCCTCCTTCTCGTAGAGGTCGGAGGTCCGGGTGAAGGTGTCGACCTGCAAGGTCTTGTTCGCGAAGTCCCGCACCTTGTCCTCCTGGCCGGTCCCGGCGGGCAGGGTTTTCACCAGCGGGTGCTCCGGGGCGAGGCTCATGAATGTCGCGCCATAGAGGGTGTCGGGACGGGTGGTGAATACCTCGATGTCGTCCGAGGTGCCCTCGATACGGAAGCGGATCAGGGTGCCGGTGCTCCTGCCGATCCAGTTTTTCTGCATGCTGAGCACCCGCTCGGGCCAGCCTTTCTTCAGCTTTTCGATGTCGTCCAGCAGCTCCTGTGCATAGGCGGTGATCTTGAAGAACCACTGGTCGTGCTCCTTGAGAAAGACCTGAGACCCGCAGCGCCAGCACTGTCCCTCGATTACCTGTTCGTTCGCGAGCACGGTCTTGCACTTCTCGCACCAGTTGAGAAAGGCCCGGGACTTGTATACGAGTCCCCGGTTGTACATCTGAATGAAGAAGAGCTGCTCCCACTTATAATACTCGGGGGCACAGGTGGCGACTTCCCTGCTCCAGTCGTAGCTGAAGCCCATCTTCTTGAGCTGGGCTCTCATATAGTCGATATTTTCATACGTCCATTTTTTGGGGTGGATCCTGCTTGCGATGGCCGCATTTTCCGCAGGCATGCCGAAGGCGTCCCATCCCATGGGATGCAGCACGTTGTGACCTCTCATGGTCTTGTACCGGGCCACCACGTCTCCGATGGTGTAGTTGCGCACATGGCCCATATGGATGCGCCCGGACGGGTAGGGGAACATCTCAAGCAGATAGTACTTGGGCCTGTCGCTTTCCGTGTCCACGCGGAAGAGGTTGGTGTCCTGCCAGCTCTGCTGCCACTTCGATTCCACTGACTGCGGATTGTACTCCGTGTTCATATCGGCCTCCGTGTTGATGTTGGTTGCTTCATTAGCACAACCCTCAAAGCTTCGTCCAGTCCGGGAATGGTTCGATAATCTCTTCCAGTTCTGCGAAACGATGGTGTGAATTTCTTCTCCTTGGATGCCGAGAAGATGGTTCGAGTGGGGACCTGGAGCTGTCACCATGGCGGATGTCGGCGCGACACGCAATTATCCCTTGCTTTTCATCCGCATGCTGATATTTTGGAGGAGCTATGAGGTGGCTGAAAATCTTTGCTGGGCTTCTGGTATGCGGCATGCTTCTTCTGGGATTCTCGGCGTACTGGTTCGTGTATCGCGGTCTGCCCTCGATACATGAGCTCAAGCAACCCGAGCCGACGAGGCTGAGCACGATTATCGCCTCCGACGGAAGTTCCATCGGCTATATTCCACCGAAAGGCATGATCGTCCAGGGAGGAAAGGATATCCCCGTAAGGCTGATGCAGGCATTCATCGCAGCCGAGGATTCCACCTTCTACAAGCACGCCGGCCTCGACATCACACGGATCGTCGCCGCGCTCATAGCGGATATCCGTGCCAATTCGTACGTTCAGGGCGCCTCCACCATTACCCAGCAGGTGGTGCGCTCGTATCTCCTTTCCCGGGAAAAGACCATCGCCCGCAAGCTCAAGGAGGCCGTGCTGGCGTTGCGCATCGAGCGAACCCTGTCCAAGGACGAGATTCTGCACCTCTACCTGGACCGCCTGTATCTGGGCAGCGGGGCCTATGGGGTAGGTGCGGCGTCTCTGCGATATTTCAACAAGGAGTGCAGGGACCTCAACCTGGCGGAAATGACCATGATTGCCGGGCTTGCGCCCGCACCGGCCAGGTACTCGCCCCTCAATGATTTTCCCGCGGCCAAGAGGAGGCAGAGGTATGTGCTGACCCGTATGGTGGAAGAGGGGTACATCACCGAGTCGGAGGCGGCTGACGCGTACAAGGAACCCCTGATGATAACGGGAGAGTCGGTAGCGCTGTTCACCCGGTATCCTTATGTGATGGACTACGTGAAGTCCCTCGTTTCCGAACGCTACGGCGGAGATATCCTTTCGGGCGGGATCAATGTCCAGACCACCCTTTCTCCCCTTCTACAGGACGCCGCGATCCAGGCGGTGCGCAAGGGCATCATCGACCTGGAGATGCGGCAGGGCGCGTACCGCGGGCCCGAGCAGGGCATCAGCGAGACGAGGAAGGAAAGGATCCTGGCGTTCCAGGAGAATCAGATGGCCTGGAAGGGCGAGGAGCCCTATCAGCTCTACTGGGCCGAGGTGGTCTCCGTCTCCCCCCTGGTCGTGAATATCGGCGGGAGAACCATGGAACTCCCCCCGCAGAGCTACGCGTGGATCAATCCCAAGGGAAGCTGGACCCCCACGGGCGTGCTCGAGCCCGGAAACGTCATCCGCCTGTGTTACACCCATGAAGGGTTCATGCTGTCCCAGGAGCCCAGGGTCCAGGCCTCCCTCGTGGCGTTCGACCTCCGGAACGCAGGCACGGTTGCCCTGGTGGGCGGTTTCGATTATTCCCAGAGCCAGTTCAACCGGGCAGTGAAAGCCAGGAGGCAGAGCGGGTCGGCCATAAAGCCCTTCATCTATGCCGCCGCCGTGGATAAGGGATTTACCCCGGCCTCCATCATCTTCGATACTCCCATCACCTTCCAGGGAGAGGAAGATGATGAGCCCTGGAAGCCGAAGAATTACGAAGACAGGTTCTACGGGGCCACCACCCTGCGTACGGGGCTGGTGCTCTCCAGGAACGTGATCACCATCAAGATACTCAAAGACGTCGGCATCGGGTATGCGATCGGCTACCTGAACCGCTTTGGCATGGAGGCCGAATTTCCCCGCGATCTCTCGCTGGCTCTGGGCTCGGGATCGATGACGCCGTACGATCTGGTGAAGGGATACTCGGTGTTCGCCACCTATGGGCAGAGGATCAATCCCCGTTTGGTCGACTACATCACCCAGATAGACGTCGGCCCCATTTATTCGGCCAGGTCCGGCTCCGCCGCGGAACCCGGTGCAGAGAACGAAAATCGCGCCATCTCGGAGCAGACGGCCTACATCATCACCAACATCCTGACCGATGTGGTGCAGAGCGGCACCGGCTGGCGGGCCAAGAAGCTGGGGAGGCCCGTGGCGGGGAAGACCGGCACGAGCGATGATAACCGGGATGCCTGGTTCATCGGCTACACCCCGGAAATGATCTGCGGGGTGTGGGTGGGATACGACGACATGATGCCCCTGGGAGAGAACGAGACCGGCAGCAGGGCGGCTTGCCCGATCTTCCTGGATTTCATGCAGGCGGCGCTCAAGGACAGACCTGTTCACGATTTCCAGATCCCCGAGGGGATCGTGTTCGCCAAGGTGGATACGAAAACCGGGAGGCTCGCCTCGGAGAGCTCGCAGGACATTCGTTTCGAATGCTTCAAGGCCGACGGGCTTCCCCCTAGAGAGCAGTCCACCTTCGACGATCTCTTGCTCAAGGAGGTTTATTGATGCTCAGGTCCGGGTTTCTGCTCCTGGTGTGCATCATGCTGATGTCGTGGCCGGCCGGGGCGGAAGAGATCACCCTGGTCAAGCGTGCACGCAGGGCGGATCCCGCCGAGTTCACCCGCTACACGGTTCAGCCGGGCGATACCCTGTGGAAGATCCTGGTCCGGACCCGGAACGCGCGCTACAACGACTTTTCGTACCTCTATAAAAAATTCCGGGAGCTCAATCCGGAAATCACCGATCTGGATCGTATCATCTCAGGCCAGCGGATCCGGGTCCCCAACATCCCCGGGAGCAGGGAGGAATTTTCGGTCCAGGCCACCTCGAAGGATGTGTATGTGATCAAGAAGGGTCAGCACCTGGCCATGATCCTCAGGCAGGTATACGGTCTGCCGGACGACCTCATCTTCAATGAATACCTGAACCTGATCAGAGACCTCAACCCGGAGATCAAGAACCTCGATCTCGTGGAGGCGGGGCAGAAGGTCCGGATGCCCGAGATCAGGCAGGTGGTGAGTGCGGCCAGGGAGGCTGCGAAGGATCGGGAGGCCGAAGAGACGGTTGCCGGCAGGAACGGCAAGAAACCGGACCAGCTTCTCCACGAGCTCATCGAGCAGAAGGTGCACGAGCTCACCCTGCAGCAGGAGGCCGCGGAGCGCGGGAAGCAGGAGAAGAGGGGAGATCCGGAGTCGCTTGAGAATGCGGAGGTCCCGGATGAGCGGGCGGGGACAGCGAGCATCCTGGAGAACCTGCGACGGCAGCGGACGGCCCCCCCGGAGATCGAGAGGGAGGAGGCGCCTGCGACCGTTGCACAGGCAGCGCCGTCTATCGGGAAAACGGCCCCCAGGAACAAGATCGAGGTTATCGAGGAAGATCGGGCCAAGACCGCCGGGAAACCCAAACCCGTACCGAAACCGAAATCCACACGAAAACCGAAGCCCGCGCCCGGGAAGAAGCCCGATACCCCGGTGCAGGGCGGTGGATTCGCCGGGCCGCACGGGGAAGGCGCGACCCCGGCGTCGTCCGGTCCGAGTCAAGGTGAAGGCCGGGAGAAAGCTTCACCCGATGCACAACCCAAACAGTCCGTTATCTCCCGGATCGTGAAGGACACCCTTCTGCCGGCCCTGACCCGAATGGGAGGCAGGCAGAAGGACGAGGGCACCTACTTCATGCCCATGGCAGGCGGGAGCAGCGTCTCCATCGACACGAACGAGATCCCCGTGATCGAGTTGGACACGGGCATGCGAGTCATTCTCGACATGAACAGCAGGATATCGCCTGAGGTGAAGGACATTCTGGAGCAGGCGTTCCCTGCATGCAAGATCATATCGGGACCCCATGAGGGTCTGGAGTCTCTCATGGACCGGGTGCTGAACGTGTCGGGGTATTTTTCCGTCAACAAGGATGCAGGCCCGCTCCTGGTCGGGGAGGACGAGAAGATCCGGTTCTCCGGAAAATGGATCGTGTACAAGGATTTCTCCCGGCAGAATGTCTTTGTCATAAACCTCCTCGGGGAATCGGATCAGCAGACCCCCGGGCCCATCAAGAACTACGCCTCCCGGTTCGGGATCGATCTCATCGAGATGGGAGGGAAGCCTTGGCCCCAGCAGGGAACGTCCGAGGCTGTACTCACCGAGCTCGGGCATTCGTACCGCAAACTTTTCGATCTCCTTGGCATACCCTACGAACAGGACAAGGAGCTGGAGCTCGTGTCGCTCGATGCACTGCGGATCGCCTACAAGGCCCCGCTTCTCTATAACGAGAACGTCGTCCTTACCGAAGAGCTGCCGGATAAGACCATGGGCGAGCTCCTGGCGAAAAAGGGATACACGGTCGTCGACACCTCCACCGAGGTCTTCGAAACCGTACTCGATACCCTCGGCGTCAAGCGGCAGGGGCCGCCGGTAAAGACGGAGGTGGCCGCAAAACGTACCGAGCTCGAGCTTCCGGCGGTGAGGGTGGGAGATGTGGTCGTTCTTCTCAGTGCCCTGGATACGGATATCGCTCGCTATCTTGCATCCACGGGCATGAAGATTGCGGTGTGGTAGGGGAATCCCTTCAGGATTACCGGGCCACTGAGATAAAACAGGAGCCATCCGGGTCGCCCGGCTCGCCCGTCGTGGTGAAGGACCAGCTGTAGCCGGTTTCCAGCGGAAAGCCAAGATCGTCCGTGATCGTATCGCTCAGCGTTGCCGTGTAGGTGGTCTCGTATGCGAGGTTCGCGTCAGGACTGAACACGGCGGTGTTATCGTTGTAGGAGACGGAGCCTTCCACCGCGCCCGAAGGGCCCGAGAGGGTGAAGGAGCTTTGCGTGATGGAGGTGGAGGACATCGCGGCGGAGAAGGTGGCTGAGATCACCGTGTCCACGGCCACGCCCTGCGTGCCCCCGGCAGGGAATACCGAGCACAGTGCGGGGAAAAGGACGGCCTCGGGGTCGTAGCTCATGACAAACCCCGTACTGCCCACGGCATGGATGTCCCGGATGGAGCCGCCGTGGATTCCCTTCAGGGAAGGGATGACAGGGGTGATGGGATCGGTAGTGACGAGGTCGTCCTGGACGGTCCAGGAGCTGCCGTCGAAGTGCAGGATCGTGCCGATGAGATCCGATGACTGACCCACTGCATAGACGTTGCAGGGGGAGGTGCCCCAGACGGCGTTCAGGGTGGCAACGAAAGACGGATTGCTGGTGGCGCCGGCCCACGTATGCCCGCGGTATCGAAGGATGGTGCCGTTTTCCCCCACGGCGTACACGTCAGAGGGATTGTTTCCCCATATGCCGTTGAGGTTCCATGAGGTGTTGCTCTCCTGTTTTCCCCAGAGTTCCCCGTTGAAATGGATGATGGTGCCGCTGTCACCCACGGCGAATACGTCCCGGGAAAGGCTTCCCCAGACACCATTGAGATCCCGGGGGGTGCCGCTCTCCTGGTTTTCCCAGACCTCCCCGTTGAAATGGATGATGGTGCCGCTGTCACCCACGGCGTATACACTGCCGGGCGAGCTCCCCCATACGTCATTGAGATTCCATGGGGTATTGCTTTCCTGCTCTTCCCAGGTATCACCGTTAAAGTGGAGGACAGTACCTGCATCCCCTACTGCAAAGACGTTGTCCGCAGCACTTCCCCACACACCGTTGAGACGGTTGACAGTCGGGCTTGGCTGGAGGATCCAGGTGCCGCCATCCGAGAAGAGAATCTTGCCGGTGTCTGCCACGCTGAATATCGCAAGCGAAACCGCGTCCGAATCCTCCGGTATCGCGGCGTCCACCCAGATGTCATTCAGGACGAAATCCGTCGGCACATCATCCGGATCCACCTGTGCCCATCTCTGGGCAAAGGCGGGAGTGATCATGAAGGCAAAAGCAAGCGAGAACATGGAGGCCCTGAAGGATCTTCCACGGATCAAGCTCATGGCCGTCTTTCCTCCCCGACATAAAACGCCCGCTAGGGGGCGCAGGATATTCTCACATTATATATCGTTGTGGCTTGCTTTCAAGGATGATTTCCTGCGGGTGCAAGGACAAAGACCGCTATGACCCGGTGTGCCGGTACGTTCCGCTTCAGGATATCCTCAGCGATGGTAGATGGTGATCTTGTCGCCGGGCTGGATCCGGGCCGAGGGCTTCAGCCTGTTCCATCTGATGACATCGCTGGTCGATACCTCGAACCGCTGGGATATTCCCCACACCGTGTCCCCCTTTTTCACGCGGTACTGCACCATTCGGGGGCTCGAAGATGCATGGAGCTGGGGCGGGATGTTCAGGGCCGTACCGGGGTGGATAAGGGACGGATTCCGGATGCCGTTGACCTCGACGATATCCTCCAGGCTCACCCCGTAGAGACGGGCAATGCCTCTGAGGTTCTCCCCCCGTGCGACCACGTGGCGGTGTCTGTTCGCCGGACGGAAGTTTGCCGTGAGTTCGCCGCGGGGGATAACGAGAATCTTGCCGATGGTGAGGACATCACTGGTTTTCATCCGGTTCGCCCGTGCGATGTCCCGGGCCGAAGAGGAATACTTCTTTCCCAGGCCGATGAGGGTATCGCCCTTCCGGATGGTATGGGTCACGTACTCAACCCGGGTACTGTGGGTTTTTTGCAGGTAGCGTGCAACCGAAGGCGCGGTCCCCTGCGGAACCTTGAGCAGGTATTCTCCGCCGCTGGGGGGGGTGCACCGCCTGATGAGCTCGGGATTCAGCCGGACGATCTGAGCTTCGGGGAATCCTGCCGCCTCGGCGATCTCGTCCAGATAGGAGAAGCCCTTCACCCGGACGGTTTCGTAGGCAGGCACCGGCACCTTCAGGTTATCCGGGACCTCGAGCCCGTAGTGTGCCCGATTCTTCGCAAGGATGAGCGTGGCGATGAACTTGGGCACGTACTGCAGGGTTTCGGTCTTGATGGGCATGGGATGGGAGATATCCCAGAAGCAGCTCACCTCGGGGTTTCTCCTCATGATCCGGTTGATGGTTCCCTCGCCCGCGTTGTACGCGGCGCCCGCCAGAAGCCAGTCGCCGAAGAGCGCGTGCAGGTTTTTCAGATAACGGGCTGCTGCACGGGTGGATTTTTCCAGATCCCGGCGCTCGTCCATCCACCTGTTCACCGTGAGGTCATAGTGTCTGGCGGTGCCTGCCATGAACTGCCAGTAACCCGTGGCGCCGGTACGTGAAACGGCATTGGCCTTGCCCGAGCTCTCCACCATGCTGAGATACACCAGGTCTCTGGGCAGACCCTGGCTTTCGAGTATCTCCTCCATTGCGGGCCGCACGGAGTCGAAACGGGCGAGGGTGAGGATGAACTGTCTGCGGTAGCGCTCCGAGTATTGCCGCACCCACCATTCGATTCTTTCGTTCATTTCGAACTCGAAGTCATAGGGGGCTTCCCGGTCGAAGAACGGCTCTTCCGCCAGTCTGTGATTGTCGAAGAGGGGAGGGATCTCGCCCAGCTCGCTCGAAGGAGGAAGGGGTTCCGTGATCGTCGTGGACCCTGTCGCGGGATACCCCGAGGAGGGTGGAATCTCACTGGTGAGGGAACAGCCTTGTACGATGCACAGAGCCAGGATGAGAAGCAAGGCCCGCAATTTCACCATCACATGTAACCTCCGGGGGCAGGTCTGTCTGCCAGGAATATTGCCCATCAACAGGACGCTTAATTTACCTGGAAAAATTGAACCCTTCAACGGTTTTTTTTCATCTAATATATCGTAATATATCGGATGAATCATTCCGATATTTATCGGTTGGTTACAGACGCAACTTGACGGAAATGAACTCAGCGATGTAAAGGAGAGGATATGAATCTTCCCGTAACACAAAGCCGTTCGCTGTCAGAGCTGATCAGTCGATTCGAGGCGTTTCCCGTCCTCGCGAAGGACGAGGAGTACGATCTCGCGGTGAAGTTGAGAAAGTACAATGACGTCGACGCCGCCCACCGCCTCGTGACCTCGAACCTGCGGAACGTGGTGCGGATCGCCATGGATTATGCCGGGTACGGGCTCCCCCTGGAGGATATCGTGCAGGAAGGGACTATCGGACTCATGGTGGCGGTGAAGAAGTTCGATCCGTACAAGGGATACCGCCTCATGACCTACGCGGTCTGGTGGGTCAAGGCGATGATCCACGACTATATCCTGAAGTTTTTCTCCCAGGTCAAGCTCGGGACCACCAAGCTCCAGAAGCGACTGTTCTACGGCCTCAACAGGCTGATGGCGGAAGAGGAAGTGGTCGACGGCAATATCAACGAACGCACGCAGGCCATCTCCGCACGCCTTGATGCCGATCCACAGCAGGTGGAAGAGATCATCACCAGGCTCACCTATCGGGATCAGTCTCTCGACAGCCCACTGGCCGACGACAGCGAGACCAGCTTCGTGGATTTTCTGGCCGATTCCGGGCTGAATCCCGAGGACACGGTCATGGAAACCGAGCGGGCCATGAGCGTGGAGAACCATGTGAACGAGGCCCTGGAAGACCTGTCCGACCGGGAGCAGGAGATCGTCAGGCAGAGGATCATGGCGGACGACCCCCGGACCCTGGAGGAGCTGGGCAAGCAGTATAATATCTCCAAGGAGCGGGTCCGCCAGATCGAGAACAACGTGAAGAACAAGCTCCGGAAGGCCCTTGAGGGCAAGATGGACTCGATGGTGCAGTAGGAAGGCGCCTGATGGGTTATCAGAAGAGACATCCCATACGTGATATCCTGGATCTTCAAGACAGGATGAACCGGGTTTTCGAGGAGAGCCTCAGGGAGTCCGAGTATGTGAGGCTGCCCGGGCAGTGGAATCCCCAGGTCGATGTGGCGGAAGACGACGAGGCCCTGTACATCCGGGCCGAGCTCCCGGGAGTGAAGCGGGAGGACATCAGCCTGGATCTTTCCGACGGCGTGCTCACCATCAGCGGCAGCAAGCCCTTCACCCACGATAACCGGAGCGAGAATTACTATATGATCGAGCGGCAGTATGGGTCGTTCAGAAGGACCTTCAACATTCCCAAGGCCGTGGACGTTCACGCAATCCAGGCCAGGCTGGAGAATGGGATGCTCGAGGTCAGGGTGCCCAAGCTCAACGATATCGGTACCCGCAAGATCCCCATCATCGAGAAGTGACCTCGTACGTTTCCAGGTTGAGCCGGTAGTCTCGACACTCCCGCGAGGATCGTTCGATCAGGTCGAAGAGGGGGTGATCGATGAGCGGGGAATCCCCGGTCGAAAAATAATAGAAGCGTCCGGGCCGGGATATGATGCTCAGCACGGTGTCGGCCAGCGTTTCCCGGGGAGAGAACGACCGGGCCATAACCGCGGCAAAGGGTCCGACCGCCTGTTCGTTGGGGTCGGCGTCGAGCAGATTCGTATCCCTGAAACCCAGAAGGTCCACGACGTGGCGGAGGAAGATGCTCTTTTTCTGGCTTCGCTCGATCATCCAGACGCGTGATTCAGGATGGATCGTTTTATAGAGGACGGCAAGAAAGCCGGATCCGGTTCCCAGATCGGCTATCTCCGGTTCATTCACCTGCTCCAGGAGACCCAGCGTATCCCCGGCCTGCCCTTCCAGGTCCTTTTCCATGGAACGGCTCACCAGGTGAAGCCGCGGGTTATAGCGCCGTACCTCCCTGATCCACGTGGCAATCTTCTCGTCCATCACTTGCCTATACAGAAATCCGAGAATATGCGGTCCAGAACGTCCCGGCCCACGGAGTCGCCGGAGATCTCCCGGAGCGTCTCAAGGGCGGTTCTCAGGTCCAGGACGAGGACGTCCGGGGTCATTCCGTCATCGAGCGCGTCGAGACAATGGGCGAGGTGTTCCCGGGCGCGAGAGAGCAGGAAGGTATGCCTGCCCAGAAAAACCCCGGGCTGCCCCAGAGGAAAGAGGTCGGCCACTGCGTCCATGAGCTCGTCGATACCCGTTCGGTATTTGGCGGAGGCCCAGACCTTTTCTCCCTGAAGGCCGTAACTCGGCCGGGGCAGGAGGTCGGCCTTGTTCATGACCACGATCGTCTTGTCTCCGAGATTCAGCCAGGGCTCGTCCTCCCTCGTCAGTCCTCTGCAGGCGTCCACCACATAGAGAACCAGATGGGACTGCCGCAGGATGTCCATGGTCTTCTGAATCCCTGCCTGCTCGGGGCCTGAAGCGGTTTCCCGTATGCCTGCGGTGTCGTGGAAGAGGAAGTCTACGCCAGAGAAAACGAGATGCTCGCGGATGATGTCCCGGGTCGTGCCGCTCTCCTGGTGTACGATCGCCCGTGGATACCCGAGGATCGCATTGAAGAGGGACGATTTGCCCGCGTTGGGCAGGCCCGCGATGGTGGTGACGACCCCTGAATAGCGCTTGGGCGCGCTGTCTCCATGGGCAAGGAGGGAATCGATCTCCCGGATTACGGCACCGACCTCCCGGGAGAGCGAGGCTGCATCGTATGCTTCATCGTCGGTGAGAAAGGATGCCTCGACCCCGGATATTATTCCGAGGAGCTCGTCTCCAAGACCGGTGATCCGGCGTGAAAGATCGCCGGCCAGCAGGGAGCGGGCCATACCGATCCCGCAGGTGCTTTCCGCGTTGATGAGTGCGCCCACCGCCTCTGCCTGGGCCAGGTCCATCTTGCCGCTCAGATACGCCCTTTTCGTGAATTCCCCTCTGTCCGCTGTTCTGGCCAGGCCCGTAGCCCCGATGACACCCATGACGGCGTCCACGAGCAGGGGGTTGCCGTGACAGCTTATTTCCGCCACGTCCTCTCCCGTGTACGATCCGGGGCCGGGATGGAAGACCACCAGGGCCTTTTCCACGATCTCTCCGGCAGGGTCGAGGATGGTAGCCGGTTTCTGCACATGGGCGGGCCAGTGCTCCGAAGGGGTGATGCGCCTGAGGATTTCGCGGACGTCGGGACCGCTGATCCGGACGATACTGATCCCGCCGCGCCCTCGGGGCGTGGATTCTGCGTAAATGGTATCTGCTACGATCGTGACGCCCTTTTCGGTACGATAAGCACCTTCTTGTACACCCCGTCTCCCACGCTCTTGGTGTTGACCTGAGAATCGTTTTTCAGGGCGAGGTGGATAATGCGTCTGTCGTACGGGTTCATCTTTTCCAGGAACACGGACTGCCCCGTCCGCTTCGCCTTCTGACCCATCTTGAATGCCATGGACCGGAGAAGCTCCATATGTCTCTGGCGGTAGCCCTCGGTATCCACGGTGACATAGACAGGCTCCTCACGGTTCTTGTTCATCATCCGGTTGACGATGAACTGCAGCGCATCGAGCGTCTGTCCGCGCTTACCAATGAGCAGGCCCGACCCGTCCCCTACTATCTCGATGGTATTTTCGCCCCGGGCGCTTACCTTTGCCGAGATGTTCATGAGGTCGAGGAGCTCGGTGACGATCCGGCAGGCGTTGTCCATCTCCTCCCTGGGCATGGCCTGCTGCGCGGGGGCAGGTCTCTTCTCCGGAGCGGAAACGGGTTCCCTTTCCTGGACAGGCTCCTGAGCCGTCTCCCGAGCCGGGAAGTCGGCTTTCGTATCCTGCTTTTGCGCCGGCCGGGCGAGTATTTTTGCAGACTTCGTCCCCACGAGGCCGAAGAGTCCCTTGGACCCCTCTGAAATGACTCGAATGTCGAGGTCTTCGAAATCCGACCGGAACGTCCGCATGGCGGTGACGATGGCTTCGTCCACTGTCTTTGCTTCGAATTCTCTGTAATCCTCTTCCATGTGCTGACGTCTCCTATGTATGCTTCCTGTTTATGTAGGCCTGCTGGGCAATCGACAAAATATTACTGATGAGCCAGTAAATGACAAGACCCGAAGGGAAATTCAGGAACAGAATCGTAAAGAAGACCGGCATGATGAGCATGATCTTTTGCTGGGTGGGGTCTCCCGGCGTCGGGGTCATCTTCTGCATCACGAACTGGCTTAAGCCCATGAGAATGGGGGTGATGAAGTAGGGATCCCGGGCGGAGAGATCCGGCAGCCAGGTTCCGAACAGGTGGAACGAGGTGTGCCTGAGCTCGATGGCCTGGTAGAACACCTTGTAGAGCGCGAACAGGATGGGTATCTGCAGGAGCATGGGGAGGCAGCCCCCCATGGGGTTGATCTTGTGCTCCTTATATAGCTTCATCATCTCCTGGTTGAGCTTCTGCTTGTCCTCCTTATACTTTGCCTGGAGCTCCTTCATGAGGGGCTGGACCTTCTGGAGTTCCTTCATGGAGGTGAAGCTTTTCAGGGTCAGGGGATAGAGAAATATCTTGATGATGATCGTGAGGATGACGATGGACCACCCGTAGCTCATGGTGAATGAATAGATCCAGTTCATGCCCATGAGCAGCGGCTTGGCGATGATGTCGAAGAACCCGAAATCGAGGGCCTTCCTGAGCTCGTTCCCCGCGCTCTTGAGCGTTTGCAGCTCCTTGGGGCCCGAGAAGATCTCATACGATCTCTCCACGCTTGACCCGGGCTCGATCCGGGACGGCTCCGTATCGTAGGTGAGCCTCACCATCTCCTCGCTGATGCGCTTGATGGTAAGCGTGGTCTCCGGAGTTTCGGCAGGAATGAGGGCGGAGAGGAAATACTTGTCCTCGAAGCCGAACCATTTGATATTGCCGGTAAACTCCCGGTATATTCCGACCTTATCTATCTTGGAGAGCTTGAACTCCTCCAAGTGCTTTCCATTGAGCAGCGCAGGTCCCTGGAAGGCATACCCGTCTTTTTCCCAGTCCACGGGATAGGCCCTGTTGAGGTGCAGGTCGACATCGGCCGTCACCGGGTCCGGAGTACCGTTTTCCACCACGGTCCGGTAGCCCATGGTATAGGTCTGCGGATCGATGGTATAGATCTTTTTCAACGTGACGCCGGGACTCACCTGGGCGGAGAAGACCAGCTCCTCCGGGATGTCGGAGTCTCCTTTCTTCGATGCCTCGTACACGAGAGACGAGTCGATGAACCGATCGTTCACGCTGACCGTGGGCATGGGTGTTTTGATGGTGTCAACGGGTGGTGAATCCTGGGCAAGGTTTTCCCGATACTCCTTGAGCTGGATAGAGGTCAGCGTTCCACCAGCCGTGCTCCATTGCGCTTGGTATCGGGGCGTCTCCACGACAATGGTCTCCCCGGAAACGGGCTGTCGCGCCTGGTCCTGCACCTGTGAAGGCACCTGGAGCACCTTGTTCTGCTCCTGGGGCTCTGTTTGTTCTGTCTGAGTTATCTGGCCCTGAGGCTGTTCCGGAGATTTCGGCTCGATAAAGAAGAAATTCCAGAACAGTAAGATGGCGATTGATATGACTATGGCCAGCAGTGTCCTTTTTTCCATCAGATCATGTCTCCTTAAGGTGATCTAAACAGGGTCATATCCGCCGGGATGAAAGGGATGGCACTTCAGTACCCTCAAGGAGGCCTTCAGGAGACCTTTCCCTATTCCGTACGTTTCGATCGCCTGGATAGCGTATTCGGAACAACTCGGCCAGAAACGGCACGACTTCGGAAGGCACGGAGAAATGACTTTCTGATAGCAGCGGATAAGACCTATCAGCAGTGTCTTTACCATGTACGCGATCCCACGGCGCTGGTTATTTCCTGAAAATATGTCTCGTAGCACGTGTTCCGATCCTGTTTCCTCGCTATGAGAACGAAATCGTACCCTGGAGGGAAGATCTCTTTGTTTCTGCGATAAATCTCCCGTAAGAGTCTTTTGATGCTATTCCTCCTTACAGCGGTTCCGATCCTTTTACTCACAGTGATACCAATGCGAGCGTGATTTTCTGAGTTTCGAGCGGCGAGTATGATGAGGTGTGGGGTGATGAGCTTGCGTACCTTCTTTGCTTCTACATTAAGATAGTCCCGTCTTTTCCTCAGCCGCTCCAGCTTCGGGAATCGTTCGTCTGACATTACACAGCCAAACGCTTGCGTCCCTTGGCCCTCCTTCGATTGATTACAGCCCGTCCAGCCTTTGTGCTCATACGGACGAGAAATCCATGAGTCCGATTGCGTCGTGTGTTATGTGGTTGAAATGTCCGCTTCATCGAATACCTCGATCTTCTAATTTAGGGGCATAGTATTTACATACCAGGTCAATGATTGTCAAGCAGCAAAAGGGTGAGGAGAATTTCCCGATGAGATGCATATGTGCCGGTTTTGATTCGTGAGAATCCAGCTCTTTGAAAAGCCCCGATATCGAGGTGACCGGAGAGCAGTCTCATCGGGGAGGTTTTTCCCGGCATCCTCTCGCCCGGCATCCGCTGCCTACCGGGGCCTGTCCGCCAAACGCCGGCCGCCCGTTTGCCTGACCGGGCTTCTCCTCTGCCTCCTGCGGATGAATGGAAACGGCACGTCTTTGCCGGGTCTTGTCACGCAGGGGCAATTCTGTATATAACCTTAAATAGAATATGAAAGGGGTCTTCTGCACAAAGGATAGCACCATCGGCATCGACGGCGGACCGGCTTCGGTGCGCGCCATGCTCGCTGACCTCATCCCGGGCTGCGATATCTTCTGCCTGGAGCAGGTTCATTCCGGCAGGGTCGTGCTTGCCGAGGATCTCGCCCCCTTCGAGACGCCCCGGGCGGATGGGATTATCTCCCGCGATCCCGGCGCCGTGCTCTGTGTGCGCACGGCGGACTGTGTCCCCGTGCTGGCATGGGCCCGGGACATGCCGCTGAACGCCGCGGTTCATGCCGGCTGGAGGGGGTTGGCGCAGGGTATCGTGGCCGTGTGCATTCGCATGATGCGCTCCCTGGGAGCCAGGGATATCAGTGCCGGAATCGGCCCCTCGATCGGACCGTGCTGCTACGAGGTGGGCCGGGAGGTTATCGATGCGCTCGGCGCGGAGCCACTGGTCAGGTCAGACGGGTCGCTGACGGTCGACTTGAGGGAAGCGGCCCGCTCCCAGCTCCTGGATTCCGGGTTGAGCGGGACCGCCATCGAAATGCACAATCTCTGCACCGCGTGCAACACGGATCGGTTTTTTTCCTATCGCAGGCAGGGGCAGTCGGCAGGCAGAAACCTGTCGCTTATCGGAGGGGAGTCGTGGTTGTTGCCGGGCTTACCGGTGGGATAGCTACGGGCAAGTCGACGGTGACCGCGCTTCTCGCCTCGTTTGGAGCCGCGGTCATCGATGCGGACAGGATCGCCCGTGATGTCGTGGTCTGCGGGAGACCCGCGTGGCAAAAGATCGTGGAGCATTTCGGTCCCGGGGTGCTCCGGCCGGACGGCGAGCTCGACAGGGAGCGCCTGGGCGGCGTCATATTCAGCGATAAAGTTCAGAAGGATATCCTCAACCGCATCGTTCATCCCGAGGTCTTCCGGGAAATGGACCGGCGCATCCGGGAGCTCGGGGAAGAGAACCGGGCGGATGTCGTGATCTGCGATGTGCCGCTGCTCATCGAGACCGGTATGCACCGCGGCTTTGACGAGGTGGTCCTGGTGTACGTTCCCGAGCCGATCCAGATCAGGAGGCTCATGGACCGGGACGGCATCTCGCGTGACGAGGCCGTCCGGAAGGTGCGCGCGCAGATGCCCATCGAGGAAAAGAAGGCGTATGCGACCATCGTGATCGACAACAGCGCCTCACGTGAGGAGACAGCCGGGAAGGTTCTGCAGGCCTACCAATACCTGCAGGAGCGCGCCGCCGAGGAGAAGTGCAAGGGGAAGCGCTGAGCGGGCGCCGGGGGCGGCAGCGAATCCTCCTGCTTCGTCCACGTAATCGTAATCCTGGGGTCAAGAAATCTCTCCATGACTGCTCAAGATATTCCGAACGCACGTACCACGCGTATACGAAGAAGGGGAATCAACAGGTTTGATGGCCAAGCAGCATTTGTGAGCGGGATCTGCGCATGTTGTAAACAGGCTTGGTATTTCGGGAAAGCAGGATCGCAGGTTCTCCGAGATCGAGTTGGCCGCAGGGCAATCCTGGAAAGTGATCGCAGGTTCTCGAAGACAAGGTTGGCAGCAGAGTATTATTGGAAAGCTGGATCGTTGGATTTCAAAAGACGTAGTTGGTTGCCGAGTAACCCTGCAAAGAGGCGAGTGAGGAGGCTCAGTCTTTCGGCAGGGGCCCAGGCGGCGAATCGGGCATTTCAGATGAGCTTCTTGCGGAGGGCTGCCTGCGGGAGAGATCGTCGTCATCCTCTCTCCGGGCTCTGGCTCCGCCCTGCTCCAGCATCTCTTTGCGGATGAGGGATTCGAATTGCTTGGCCTCCCGGGAATACGGATTGGTGGAGATGGACTTCTCGATCCATTTCAGTGCGTTGGTCCAGTCTTTCGCATCGTAGTACAGGCGGGCCACGTTGAAGTAGAGATTCTCGTCGCCGGGGGAGATCTCGATGGCCTTCATGTAGTTTGCCAGCGCCTCCTCGATCATGTTGGCCTTTCTCAGCTCGATGCCGAATTCGTTGAAGATGTGCTTGTTCTCTTCTTCGAAGATGGCCTCGATCCGGGAGAGCTTCTGGAACACGTTCTTTGCCTTGTCGACCTGGCCCATCTCCATGTACAGGGTTCCCACGCCGAAGTTGGCGCGGATGCTGTCCGGATCGATCTTCAGCGCGGAGTTATACTCCCACTCGGCAGAGTTGAACTCATTGCGTGAGCGATGTTTTTCCGCCAGTGCAATGTGCTTGTCCGTATCCCTCTCTTCTTTGGTTTTCACTTTATAGCCGGGCTCGAAGGTGTATTTGTTCATGAATTCGTCGTAGGGCATCTTGATGACGATGCCGGTGGGCTGTCCTTCATTCCCGAGATAACTCACCTGTATGAGCTCATCGTCCAGTTGTTCCGCGAGGCAGTAGTTCTTGACACGCTGGGTCTTTTTCGTGTGCCCGGTTCCCAGGGTGATGGTGGTTTCCTCGAAGAAGACCCCTTTGATTTTATTGATTGCGTTGTCCATAGCCTTTTTTATCGGAAGATAAAAATCTTATGTTTAGAATATTTTGTCGGGAATGGGTATAATGGAGAAAAAGGGGCACCCGGGGAACGATTGCGTACCATCCGGTGTGAGAAGGAAGGAGGATACCATGGCTGCTGTCGGTTTTATCGGTGCCGGGAACATGGCCGAGGCGATAATAGGGGGCATACTCGAAAAGGGCTTATACGCATCCTCGGATGTCATCATACACGATGTTCGTTCCGAGCGCATGGAGGAGATGCACGGGCGCTACGGGGTCGAGACGGCCGGAGGTGCTCCGGAGCTGGTGGAAAAGAGCGGAGTGGTCATCCTGGCGGTCAAGCCCGACAGGATCGGCGCGGTTCTGGAACAGGCGAGGGAGCCTCTTGCAGAAAGGCTGATCATAAGCATCGCCGCAGGGGTTCCCATCGAGTCCATCCAGGCGGTCACCGGGCAGCAGTCCCGGGTGATCCGAATCATGCCCAACACCCCGGCGCTGGTGCTCGAGGGGGTTTCCGCACTGTGCCCGTCGCCCTCGTGCCCCCCTGAAGACGTCAGGACGGCGGAGGGGATATTCTCTGCCATAGGCATATGCCGGCAGGTGGAAGAGAAGTTGATGAATGCGGTGACCGCCCTGTCCGGATCTGGCCCTGCCTTCTGCTTTCTCTTTATGGAGGCCCTCGCAGACGGCGGGGTGCGCGCGGGGCTCCCCAGGGAGCTCGCCCTGGAGTTGGCCGGCGCGACCCTGAAAGGGGCTGCCGCCATGGTTCTGAAGACCGGCAGGCACCCTGGGGAGCTCAAGGACATGGTGTCGTCTCCCGGAGGGACCACCATCGAAGGGGTCGGCGTGCTGGAGTCCAGGGGCTTCAGGTCAGCGGCCATGGACGCGGTGTTCGCGGCATATCAGAAGGCGTCGCGCCTCGTCTCCTAGGCGGGACGAACCCCGTTCATCTGGAAGAAGGACACGATGCCGGAATGAGATCCTCCTAGACCTTGGTGTTCTTGATGATCTCCACCGCATCGCCGGGCGAGTCCACCACGGTGAATATGGCCAGATCCTCCTGGACGATCTTCATCTCGCTGAGCATGGTATCCCGCATCCAGTCCATGAGGCCGCCCCAGTAGTCCGAACCTACGAGGATGACCGGGAAGGGCTTGATTTTGTCCGTCTGGATGAGCGTGAGGGACTCGAAGAGCTCGTCCATGGTGCCGAACCCGCCGGGGAAGATGACATAGCTCATGGCATACTTGATGAACATGACCTTTCTCACGAAGAAATAGCGGAAGTTGAGATGGATGTTCGTGTAGGGATTCATGGCCTGCTCGAAGGGGAGCACGATGTTGAGCCCCACCGACTGGCCTCCCGCCTCGAAAGCACCCTTGTTCGCCGCCTCCATGATGCCGGGGCCTCCGCCGGTGATCACGCAGTAGCCCTCCCGGGCGAGCATGCCGGCCAACTCTGCGGCCATGCGGTAGTACTTGTCGTCCGGCCGGCACCGGGCGGACCCGAAGACGGTCACGGCGGGCTCCAGGGATGAAAGGGTCTCGATGCCGTCCACGAATTCCGCCATGATGCGGAATATTCTCCACGACTCCTGAGGACTGATCTGATCGATGAGATATCTGTCGTTCTTCTTCATGCGTGCTCCTTGCCTTGCCGCCCGGTCTTTCCCCGGTGCGGCCGTTGTGCTATGGGTTCACCAAGATGATGATCGATCTTCATGTCCATACAATACATTCCAGCGACGGGCAATATTCTCCGGCAGAGATCATCTCCCTGGCAGGAGACCGGGGGGTACGCACCCTGGCCTTCTGCGACCACATGGATTTCCTCGCCGTGTCCGAAGGGCTGGATGCCGCCCGGGCCGGCGGTGTCGAGCTCTTCAGTGGTGTCGAAATATCCACCGCCTTCAAGGGCCGGGAGCGCCATTTGATCTGCTACGGGTTCGATCCGCGCGACTCCCGCATCCACGAGATCATCGACCGTTCCTGCAGGGAAATCTGGCAGGGCGTTCCCGCCATTATCGGACGCTTCCGGGAGATGGGCTTTCTGCTTGAAGAGGGCGATATCCCGGAATGGGGTAAATCGGTCCCGACCGGGGTGACCTTTCTCGACGCGCTGGTGAAGCGCAACCCCCATGACCCGCGGATACTCCGTTATACCCGGGGAGACCGCTCCGGTTCCCCCTACCTGAACTTCTACCAGGACTTTTCCCGGGCAGGTCTCGGAGAAGCGGTTTCCTCCAGCCTTCCCGATCTGGTCCAGACCATTCGTGATGCGGGCCCCTGCGGGGTTCTCGTCCTGGCCCATCCGGGGGAGATGGACGGGGCGAGTCTCCGGGAGCTCAAGGCACACGGGATTCAGGGGATCGAGGTGTACAGCACCCATCACGGGCCTGCGGTCATCGGGTATCTTGCCGGTTGCGCCGCGTCGCTGGGGCTCCTCGCAAGCGCCGGATCGGATTTCCACGGCGAGCGGATCAAACCCGGTATCCGCCTGGGCGAGGCGCCGGGACAGCCGGATGCGGCCCTGATCGAAGCGATCCGGGAGAGGATGTCCGCCTGGCAGTGAACGGGCGGCGGAAACAGGACCAGGGGTGTGAAAGGCGGGTCGCCGGGATACAGTGCACGTCATTGCTCGATGATTATCGGTTCCAGGAGGATCACCAGCTCGTTGGTTTCCACGGTCTTGATCTTCTGGCTGAACAGATAGCCCAGGATGGGGATGTCTCCCAGGATGGGGATACTCTTTTTCTGATCCGTGAGCCCCTTACTGATGAGCCCCCCCAGCGCGACGATATTTCCGCTTTTGACCCTGAGCTGCGTGGTGGCCTCTTTCAGATCCACGGTCGGAAGGGTGTAGATATTCCCGCTGATGGACGTTTCCTTCAACTCTACGACCCTGCTCTTGATGGGGGTGATGCTCAGGTTCACCTGGTTCGTCTCCAGATCGATGTACGGCTGCACGCCGAGCATGACCCCGTCGAAGATGGACCCTATGGTGACCTCGGGCGAGGTGATCGTGGTCCCGCCCTCCACCGTGGTGACGGTCAGCTCGATCTCCTGGATGTACGAGGTGTTCGTGCCCACGCTGATGAGTGCGGGCTGACCGTTGGTCACCCTGATTCTGGGATTGGAGAGCACCTTGATCTCTCCGTACTGGGCCAGGGCATTGAGCGCTGCGTCGAACCCGTGCTCCTGGGAGCCGACCTGGATCTCCAGGGCCGGGATCAGGTTGTCCGTGGAGAGGGCGAGGTTCTGCCGGATGGGGTTGAACACGTAATCACCGATGGTACCGTGGATGCTGGTCCAGTCGATGCCGTACCGGCACGAGTCGCTGAGGCTGACCTCCAGGATCTTTGCCGTGATGAGAACCTGTGAATTGTAATAGGTTTTCAGGGTCCTGATATACGATTCTATCCGCTCCATGGCGTCTCTGCGGTCGTTGACCTCCAGGAAGCCGACGGTTCGGTTGAGCGAGTAGGTTCCGTACGGAGTCAGTGAGGAGCGGACGACCTGCTCTATCTGCGCATAGATGTCGATGTCTTCCGATGTCGTGGTGTGCCGTATGGAGAACTCGCCGGAAAGAGGGGTGGTGGAGTCCCCCTCACTCGAGCTCGAGCCCAGGACATCGCCTCCCACTGCAAGACGCGTCTCCTTCCGGGACGAGACGAAGTTGAGGTGAAAGGCCTTCGATGCCGTTCCGCGGATGTACAGGCAGTTTCCCCGGATCTCCGAAAAGACGTGCAACGAGGCGGAAAGGCCCTCCAGGGCCTGCTCCAGCGGTGTGCCGCTGAAGGCCACCGTGACCGGTCTCAAACGGATGAGCGTGCTGTTCGGTCCCGGGCTCTGCGAATTCCGAGCGTCTTCCCCGGTTTGATCGGGCTGTGCGGGGACAGGGACGGAAGAAGAGGGAGGTGTGTCCGACTGCGCGGTGACGGGGATCAGATCCGTACTGACGAGCCGGGAATCGATGACCAGATCGAGGCCGGCAACCTCGGCAATGGCGGAGAAGATGTCGGTGAAAGGCGCGTTCTTTGCCGCCAGGGTGATGGTCTTGCCTGAAAGGGGACTTTTTTCTTCCGCCACAGGAGGCTTCACCTCGAGGAGCGGACGCGGGGCAGAGGGCGTTGTCTCACTGGTCTCTCCTTGTACCGTGAAATTCTCTTTCTCCATGAGCCTGTCCGTGGAGCATCCCCACAGCAGGATCATGATGCACAGGTAGAGCATATGCCTAGTACACTTTGACATGGATAGTCTCCTCAACGCCGTTCGTGTATCGAATGGTCACCGCGTCCTTTTCAATGGCCTTCAGGGTGAAGGCGCCTGTTTCATCGCCCACCTGGATTTTTCTGCCGTCAATGACACAGAAGCTCTTTGTGCCGTTTTCCACGATCATGCTCACGAAGACCGGGGGGAGGGTGTCCGGCCCCTGAGAGACGTCTTCCTCGTCCGGACTGTACGCGGAGAACACGTTTTTGATAGATCCGGCCGCGTCCGGGGGGGTGCTCTCTTGAGACGAGAAGCCAAGCCGATCGATATAGGTGAGAAACTCCGGCCTGTCCGGAACATAAGGGGTATGGCCGGACAGGAACAGGAGCATGATGATGCACGTGAGAAGGGCGATGAGCGGGGATGCAAAGAGGGCGAGGACTCCAGCGTCTATCTTCACGGGCGACCCCCTCCCATCCTGAAGCCGGTCACTGCCAGCCGTACGCCTTCAGGCGTACTCTGGACCATTGCCCTGTCCAGGAAAAAGAAGCCTTCTGCATAGGTCGAGGCGAGCTTTTCGCGGAGTTCGTTGAAGTTCTTCGGATAGAGCGTGATGTCATAGCTCACGTCCGCGGTCTGCTCGCCGGAAAGCTCTCCCAGTTTCTTCCAGTGCATTCCGAGGGCGTCGAGCTTCTCCTGGTAAACCTGCCGCTCGGCCCGTGCGTGCATGATCGAGGTGAATTTGGCCTGGTTGTACCGGGCGTCCGCCCGTTCGGAGAGATAAAACCAGCACGAAGAGATCAGGCAGAGCATGCTTAAGGTGCTGAAGACGACGGCCAGACGATAGGTTCTCATCTCTTTGCCTCGCATTCCACGGTGTAGCCGGCCCAATGGTCGGTATGGCGGAAGGTGGCCCCGGCAACCGGGTAGTGCTCCTGCAGACCGGAAAGAAAGGCGGAAAACAGGCTCTTCGACAGGGGGTACTGAGCCCTGATGACACCCTCGATCTTCACCTGGAACGCCGTGCTCCCCGGAGAAGGCATGGAGGAGGGTCCCGGGAGGTCCGGGGATTCATGGGAGGCATCCGATTCCGTCCGTGCACCCGGCCTCACGACCTCCACCCGTTCGATGGATGTGTGGGCCGGGATGGACCCGGTGATGATGCCCAGCATGGTGTGGAGCCTGGGCTCCGATTCGAAGCGCTGGTACAGGGCGATGAGCTCGTTGATGCGCTCCGGGTCCGTATCCTTGAGCAGTGCGGAACAGTCCTGCTCCATCATGGCCATGTCCCGGGTGTATGCATGCAGCGCCGCACCGGTTCTTTTCTCGAGATCCCGGCTCTCCAATGAACAATGCAGGCCCAGAAGAAAGAGCAGTGAGGCGCATGCGATCATCACCAGAGAAAGCAGAAGAGAATAGTCGGCGTAGTGGGCGAGTGTCCTGGCTCGGCGGTAAGGGCCGGGGGTGAAGTCATATTCGCTGCCGTACACGTTTCCCAGGAGTTCGGGCGCATAGCGGCCGTCGCCGGACAGGTCTTCGGGCAGCAGTCCGATCGCTTCGATATCGCTTTTCCGCAAGTCCTCGATGCTCACCTCGCCCCGGCCGGCCGTGAAGACCGTCTGGGGAGTCTCGTTGTAACTGATTCTCAGCAGGGAGGTCATTTCGCTGATGCCGGCCAGCGTTTCGGCGAGGAGATCAAAGGAGCCGCTCTTCTGGATCGTGATCAGATGATAGATGACGCCTGCTTTCGTGCCGATGATCCGGACGAATTGATCGTCTTCGAACATCACGATGCAGGTCTCTTTTGTGGTGCTTCCCGCCACTGCAGCGACAGACGCCTCGATGGGGCGGTAGGCGTCGAGCAGGACGTCGCTTCCGTTCAGGACCGAGAGCCTGTCCACATCGGTCGCCGGGATCGCCAGGTAGGAGAACCGGGCCCGCACGGCGTCGATGTCGGAGATCTTGGCGTACGAGACGCAGTAGTGCTCGTTGAACAGGCCGGTTTTGTCGATCGTGGTTCGGATATGGGCCAGGGTGGCGTCTGCCGATACGCTGGAGAACTCACCCACATCGGCGTATGCGCTTCTTGGCGGGAAACATGCGCACACGTGCTTCCCGCGGAGCACGAGGCAGGGAAGCCCACCCGTTTCCGAGGACCGCATTTCTTCGAGGCGGATCGTTCCGGCCTCCCTCGTGTAGCGGGCCGCCTGGTATCCGCTGTCGGTCAGTGAGATGGTATATCCTGTCTTTCCGCCCTTTTTCATCACCTCTCGTCTCGCTTGGGGTTCGGCCTTTTCTTTTCGTCCGGCGGGTTCAGCCGCGGATGGGAAACACCTTCCCCCACGCCTGTGTTCTCGGATTTCAGAGCGAATTTCTTTACGTGGATCTCTATTCGATGCGTCCGTGGAGATAGGTCAGGGTCACGGCCTCAACGATGTCGTCATAATCCGATGTCTCCGGAGCACCCGGCTTCGCGAAGCGGTTGTTGTCGCCTGACTGGGAGACGATGCCGTTGTGGTCGTCGTCGTTGGGGGCGTCCGCATCCAGGTTTTTCCCCGAAGAGATCACCACGAAGGCGGCCCTGATACTTGTGCCGTCGCAAAAGAGGCCGGGGGCGTGAGCTCCTGATATGAGCTCGGCCAGACGGTCCTTGAGCTCTTCGGTGGAGGAGGAGGTGACGAGATAGGGGTCGACGGAGTAGAAGAGCGGTCTGGTATAGGAATCCGTGCCCGGGATGCCCAGGGTCTCGCGGGGGAGATAGCCCCTCTGGCGGTTCACGGTCTCCGCGCCGTCCGTGCCGGCGGCCGCCCATGGGAGCCTGCCCGTGGCCAGCGCGTATCCGATGATCGCGGTCTTGGTCTCCCTGACGATTGCGCGGCTTTCGTTGAGCTTGCTCTGGTTGACGAGCAGGGGGATGAGGCCGGCGCCCATGCTCACGAGGACACCCATGATCACGAGCACGAAGGCCAGCTCGATCAGGGTGAACCCTTTCGGGCGCTCCGGCCCGTACCTGGCGTGGAAGGGAAGTCGCAGCATCCGGTCTGTCGCCATGTTATCCTCCTCCAAGCTGTGAGATGAGATCATAGACGGGCCCGATCAGCGAGATGACGATGAATACGAACAGCCCGCCCGAAAGCGCCATGACAATGGGCTCGATCATCTTACCCATGACATCCACGGACCGGGAGGTCTGTTCCTGGTACGTGTCTGCCAGATACCGAAGACGCTGATCGAGTGTTCCCGTGCTCTCGCCCACGCTGACCATGCGCAGCGTGACAGGGTCGAAGAACCGGGTGAGCGCGAACGCGTTCAGGAGGGATTCGCCCCTGTTCGTGGCCTGTCGAATCCTGGCGATCACCGACGTGACGGCAGGGTTCGAGAAGGTGGTTTCAAGCACGTCGAAGCACTTGGTCAGGGTGACGCCAGAGCGGAGCATCAGGGACATATTGGAAAAGAACAGGGTGAGCGATGCATTCTTCAGGAGCTTTCCGGCGACAGGGATTCTGAAGCAGGCCATGGCCAGGAATACGCGTGTGCGCTCGTGCTTTTTCAGCGCGCATACCAATGCGCTCAGGAGGAGGATCACCACAGGGAAGGCGTACCAGAAGGTCTGGGAAAACTCCACGAACCTCACCAGCCGAATCGTCATATCCGGCAGCACCACGTTCATGTCATGGAACGTCTCCACCAGCCTTGGAAGCACGAAAAAGAGCCAGAATACCATGACGCCCCCCATGGCCGATATGACGAATGCCGGGTAGATGAGGGCGCGCTTGGTCTGGGAAACGATGTCGTCCACGCGCTTGATGTACTCGGCAGTGCCCTTGAGCGCCTCCTGGATGGTGCCGGTCTCCTCTCCGATGTTGCAGAAGAACACGAGCATGGGAGGGAACACCTCGGGCTGTGCCTTGAACGCCCCGGAAAGCGACTCTCCTCCGGTGATTTCCCGGATCACCCGTTCGAGGGCCTTCTTGAGCCTCTTGTTCCGGACCGTGTCCTTGATGCTTTCCATGGAATCCAGCAGCGGCAGTCCGCTTGCCACCATGGAGGAAAGGGATTCGCAGAACTCGATGATATCCGGGCGCTCCACCCTGGGCTGGATCATAGAGTCGATGGCATCGGAGAAAATGAACCGTCTTTCCCGGTACTTCAGGAGAATCTGGTCTTGGGAAGCGAGGGTGCTCATGAGGGAGCCTATGTCTTCGAAGTGTCCCTTGCCCGTGACGACCGAGCCGTCCTGGTTCAGCACCTGGTAGGTGAACAGCATTACCGCAGGACCCTCCTGGCCTCCTGGAAACTGGTCCTGCCCGCGACGACCTTCCGGACCGCGTCCTGCGACAGGGTGTACATGCCTTCTTCGATCGCCTTGTCCTTGATCTCGAAGGGATGCGCCCCCATGGAGATGAGCCGTTCCACCCCCTGTGTGACCGGGAGGATTTCGGCGATCATCAGCCTGCCCAGGTAACCGGTCTTGAGACACTGGTCGCACCCCTTCGGGGCGTAAATCGTGGTCCCCGGTTCTATGCCGAAGATCCGGCACTCCTCTTCACCGGACGGGTAAGGCTCCTTGCAGTAGGGGCACAGGGCGCGCACGAGCCGCTGGGCGATGACGCACAGGAGCGAGGAGGAAATCATGTAGTCCTTGATGCCCAGGTCCTTGAGCCGGGGGATCGCGCCCACGGCGTCGTTGGCGTGCACCGTGGAGAGGACGAGATGACCGGTCTGGGCCGCCCGCATCCCCATAGTGGCGGTGTCCGCGTCCCGGATCTCGCCGATGAGAATGACGTCCGGGTCCTGCCGCAGAAAGGCCCGCACGGCGGATGCGAACATGTAGCCGGCCTTTTCGTTGACCTGGGTCTGCCGGATCAGGGGGAACTGGTATTCCACCGGGTCTTCCACGGTCACGATATTTTTCTCGATGGAATTGAGCTCGCGCAGGGATGCGTAGAGTGTGGTGGTCTTTCCCGATCCCGTGGGCCCCGACACCAGAATCATGCCGAAGGGTTTGCGGAGGATGTCCCTGAGCTTGGTGATATCCTCGTCCGCGATCCCCAGGTTCTTGAGGTTGTAGAGCTCCTCGGTGCTGGCCAGGATTCTCAGGACCATGTTCTCGCCGTGTGAGACCCGGAGGGTGGAGACCCGCATGTCGTAGCTCTCGTTGAGAAAGTCGAAGGTGATGCGCCCGTCCTGGGGTTTTCTCTGCTCGGAGATGTCCATCTCCGCCTTGACCTTGATGGTGGAGATGATACGGGGGTGGATCTCTACGGGAAAGGTGTAGAAGGGGTAGAGGATTCCGTCGATGCGGTAGTGGATCTGCGTGGTCTTGCCCGTGGGGGTGATATGGATGTCCGTTGCCCGGGAGTTGATGGCGGACATGAGGATCAGCCGGGAGAGCTTTTCGGTGTCCACGTCGTGTACGTTGCGCCTGGCGTGTTCGAGCTGCTCGGCAATCTCGTCCTCCAGGGGATGCTCCAGGAGGTAGTAGTCCTTTTCGATGTGTCTCTGTATCTGGGACGACGATGCAATCACGAACGCGAGCTTCTTTTTTGCGATCCGGGAGGCCAGGTCCAGGACCTTTGAATTCTCGGGCTCGTTGGTGGCCACCGTGAGCATGGCGTCCTCGACCGCTACCGGCAGGAGGGCGTTGTCCTTGGCAAAGGCCAGGGGCAGCGATTTCAGCGCCTCCTTGGGAGGGGTGTAGTTTCTCAGCTCCAGAAACTCCAGGCCCGACTGCTTGGCAATGGCCTGGGCGAGCTCGGTCTGGGTCACGAGTCCCAGGCGGAGCAGGATGTCGCCCACCCGTTCGCGGGTCGCCCGCTGCTCCTTGAGGGAAAGGCCGATTTCCTGGTCGGTGATGATCCCTTCGTCCTTGAGCAGATCGCCGATGCGTTTCTTTTCCATCCCTTGTCCGTTCTCCCCTGCGGTTACTCAATCAATCGACGAAGAAGGGAAAGAACTTTATCAGCAAGATATCGGGCGGAACCTTCCCGGTTTTCCGTTGGAGATCACGGGTTCTCTGACCGATTCGTCTTCTCCCAAGGGGCAGATATTCCTGTATGCGGATCGTGAAAGAGGTGAAAGCGGGAAGGGATGAATCGAAATCCCTGAAAAACCATGTTTGAAGGGGCGCGTTTGATGTTGCCACGGCATCTCTTTCCAGCCGGGCTGAAAAAAAGATACCTCGTTTCAGACGCCGCCCGGGAGAGGACTCCCGGGCGGCAGGTACGCTCACGAGAGGCTGTAATGGCTTTCCTACATGCGCCAGACCATCTGTTTCGGCGCAGCGTTTGTATAGACCGTGTTGGAACGGATCGACCCCGAGTTGAAGACCCCGTCGTCGTACTTGGTGTCGATCTGCAGGGCCACCTGGGCCGGCACCCCGTCAAAGTACATGCAGTTGGCGTTCACGATGGAGCCGGCAAAGTTGCCTACCCACTGGATGCGCATGAAATCGCCGAATGCATGGTTCGGCACGTCGGCAGGATCGCCGCCGTAACTGCCGTTGATGATCTCGGCCAGGGCAAGGTCTTCAAACACGTATCCGTATTCGGCCGCATCAATCTGCCCGTCCCCGTCTCCCTCGTGGGTGTCGCCGGTTGGTGTTCCCGCCCGGTCTTCATCCCCCGGGAGCATGCCGTACCGGTCGAAGAATGTGTAGTATGCCGCGGCGATGGAATCCTTCTGATTCACGAGCTTCTTGACCTTGGCGTTTTCGATCAGGGCCTCACCCTTGAGCACTCCGGTAATGAGCAGCCCCACAATAACCAGCACCAGTGCAAGCTCCACCAGGGTGAATCCGTGTTTGCCCCGTATACCCGGCCTTCTCATATCCAGTACCTCTCTTTAATTGGTATGTAGCCGCTTATTCGGGTTTTTTCCCTGAAAACTTTATGTGGGGATTTCTTTTTACGAAAGACGTTTCTTCTGCCGGAAAAACAGGAAACCATTTCTGGAACGCATCACGGAGATTCAGAAAATGATTCTGGTTCCGAGATCGCACGGGCTGAGGCCCGGCAGGTCGGATATATCCGTCCGGTGAATGGACATGTCCCAGCTGATATGCTCGATGATCCCGGCATCCGGATCGATGACCGGGCCGTATGCCTTTGACCCGAAGAGGGCGGCCCGGGAAATGGTATCCCCGGTCAGTGCATCCAGGACCACCAGCGATGACTCGCCGGTGTCGATCCCGCCGCACTCACCCGGTTCCCAGGCTGACAGGTAGAGCTTGGAATCCATGACCACGGCGTTGGTGATGGTCCCGGCCTCCAGGGATCTGCTCCAGAGGACATCCCCTGCCCTCAGGCACGCTGCCCTGCGCTCGGCAAGGGCGATGACGTGCAGCTCGTGCCTGGAATGGAAGGAACGGATACCCCGGATTTCGCCCTGAAGGTTCGGGAAAAGGAGATCCAGCCAGGCAAGGTCCTGCCCCAGGAGCGTGATCCGACCTGTTTGCGATGCAGCGAGCACCACCCCCCGGCAGGGATCGTACTCCAGGGCGCACACGGCGCTGTCCGCCGTGTATGCGGCCTCGAAGAATCCATCCACGAGGGTGTGGGCCGTGATGACGGCGCCATCCGCCGAATAGAGGCTCCCCTCCGACGCCGTGAACAGGTCGCCCGGGCACAGCCACCGGATCTGGGGCCCGTCGCCGAGAACCACGATGTCGCCCCGGATGTCGGGTCCGGCAATGATGAGTCCTCCGCGTCCGATCACCTTGCCGCCCACCCCTTCCGCCATCCAGGGGCAGGCCCCGGTTGCCGTGTCTATGGACATGAGATTCTCCCGGGAGGTGGTGCACAGGAGAGTTCCATTCTCCACGAAAGCCGAGAGTGCAGTGCCTTTGATCTCAAGGGTGGAGACGTCCGAGAGATGGGGAAGGTCGTTGACCATACACTTGTAGTACCTGGTATCCTCCCAGTCGACCCACGGAGGGGAGAGGTGCATGTCGATATTCGTGAGAGGGCGCCTGGCGTCTCCGTAGACGCAGTGCGGCAGGGTGACCAGGCTTGCCGGCGGATCGAATGCCCCGGCTTCGGGCATAAGGATTCCTCCGCCCTTATCGGCAGTACCGGTCAAGAAAGGGGTGTCAGGCCCCATCACGTGGATGCTGACCCCCTGTGACCGGGCATATGCCGCCACGTCGTCCAGGCAATGGGATCCTTCTCCGGCAATGGCCCGGTCATCGGGGTCGCCATCGTGGTCATAGTCCTGGAGCCAGGAGGGGATGTCTCCGTCGCCCACGGCAATGCCGTCGGTGGCCACGATGACGTGGTTCGTGGTGCTGCACCCGTCGGGGAATGCAGTGAGAAGACCCAGGAGACTTTCCGAGAGCGCCGAATCAGCCGCCTGGGGCCGCAGGCCCTCCAGGGTCGAGAAGAGCAGGGCCCGGTCGGTGGTGAAGGACTGAACGATCCCCCCGGACACGGTTGCGACGGCCATGGGACACAGGTCCATGGAGTCGATAAATTCTTTGAGAGACTCGATGACAAAGGTCCAGCACGGCATGGTGCCGCCGAGAAAATAGGTGTCGTCGGCCTGATGCCAGAGGTTGCCGTAATCACCGCGGAAGAAGGTCCCCGAGGGTGTGGAGAGGCTCGATGCCACGTCGTCCCGGTCTTGTGCGGGCACGATCTCTCCGTCCGGTTTCACGAGGTACAGGCTGTCGTCTCGATAGGGGCAACCGCAGGCGGTGAGCATGTCCTGCCCGTCGTCCACCAGGAGGATGACGTGTGGTCTCCAGCCGGAGAGCATGGGGGTCTGCTTCGGTGCATCGGGCTGCCCTCTGAGCCGGATGCGCCAGGAATACCGGCACTGGTCTCCCCAGGCCTTTTCGGTCAGATCGGTGCAGAAGCAGGAATGATCCCACCCTTCAGGGGCATGGAGTTTGATGTGCCGGAAAACGGGCTCCTCTTCGATCCCGGCAGGGATGTGCCTCCGGGAAAGCATCTTCGTGAAGGCGGTGGAGGATTTCATGTTGTGCGCGACGAGCGAGCAGGTGATCAGGGCGATACCCTGAACCGCGACGCAGAAGACCAGGGCGTACATGAGGACCCATCCCCGGTCACTGCAGATGATAGGAGTATGAGATGCCTTTTCTGTACTCATGATAACAGGCTTCCATCACGACGACGACTTCGGTGCCGTCCACATGCGGAGCGAACGTGCAGACGGCCTCCGCCAACAGCTGGCCGTTCCGGTAAAGTCCGTCCGCCCTCAACTCGTAGTGAACCGCCGGCACGGCTCGTTCGCCGAGGTTTCCCGGCGGGGGTTCCTTTAGGGTGAGCACGGGATCGCCCCGGGCATACCCGCGGGAGATGACGCACGGTCCGCTTTCGGTGATGATCCCGAGATCCGCCCAGTAGTCGTATGATCCGCTCGAATCAATGTCGATGTCATCGAGGGTTATGGAGTTGCCTGAGAGCGAGAGGATGATGGAGAAGTAGGGGGGAGGAATGCTGGCATGCACATGGATGCCGCTGTGGGACGAGGTGACGGGTACCCCGGAGATGAACAGGGCCTTTTCTCCGCACGCGATCCTCATGTCCTGGGGCAGGAGGCACGCACACTGCTTCAGGTCGGCGTCCAGCCGGACGATTGCGCTGCGCAGAGACTGCATGCAGTACCAGCCCGCCATGGTGTCCCGGTAGGTGGATGCGGTGAGTGAATGGATGCTGTAAAGGGTGAGGATGAGGATCGAGGCAAGGGTGATCGAAAGCATGAGCTCAACAAGGGTCAGACCTCTTTCCATACAATTTCACACCAAACAACCGGATATCTTTATCCGGATAAATTATGACTTTCATCTTGAGGTGAGGAGTTCAGGGATGGATTTTGATTATTATAGTAAAATAATTTTTATGTGAGGTCAAGGAATCTCTCTCCTGAATTACCTTTCGGCCGCCGATATGATAAAAACCGCTGCACCGCGTTTTTCGAATCAATGGCAGGAATTTCAGGAGCGTGTCCCGGGTACCCTCTCAATTAAGGGTTCCGGGCTGTACGGCGGGGAGAAAATGGGAATGGACAGATCGGTTATTCCTTGGTAATAACCGACTCAAATACCAGCAAATGCAAGGGCGAGGGATGGGAAAGAAAGGAAGCACCGTTTTCATCGTTATCTTGGTTATCGCCATAGGATTCGTCCTCTTTCTCAGTGTTCCCATCGGCGGCAAGATCGGGCTCGTCCGCGAGGCCATGGTCTCATTCATTTTCCGCAATCCTCCGCGCTTCATCTCCATGGAGGTGAGCGTGGACGGCATTCCCCAGACCGTCAATCCGGGAGAGAGCCTGCTGATCAAGGGTACGGAAACCGTTGTCATCACCAAGGTAAGGGCGAACACCTTCTTCGATTCGTACCTCACCGCCGACGTGGTGGGGTTCGGGAACACCAATGACCTGCACGAGCCGCTCGAGACCTCCCAGATCCGCGACCAACTCCTGGCCGCCGGCCTGCGCTCCGTTCCCATCGACATCTACTACATCGAGTACAACATCGCCAGGGTTCCGCTGGAGATGGAGCTCACCGAGCAGGATTTTCTGGACCGGGTGAAAGAGTCCAAGGACGTCGATGACCAGATCGCCATCCTCAAGAGCGCCCATGCGAGCTTTCCCAAAAACCGGAAGTTCGTGGTCAAGCTCGATGACCTGCTCTCGAAGAAAAACGACTACGAATCGCTTGCCGGCATCTACAAGGCGATGACGGAGGCCGATCCCGAGGACATGCATGCCCATGCGCAGCTCTCCCGCTGCTATATCCGGTTGGGTATGTTCAGGGAGGCCATGGAGATGAGCCAGAAGATCGTGGACAAAGGAAAGGCCGATTCCAACACCCACCGGCGCATGGCATACATCGCGGGGCAGTTGGGGGACTTCGACAATAGGGTGAAGCACCTCAGAAAGGCACTCGAGCTCGCGCCCGGCACCGACGCCATCATCATCGACCTGGGCAAGACCTATGAGCAGGCCGGCAGGGGCGCAGAGGCCCTGGAGATATTCAAATCCGCCGCGGGCAAGGCCCGGGATCGCGAGATCCTGATTCCCGTGATCGAGGACGCCCTCAGGAAGAAGGACTATAAGGAAGCGGCCTCCCTGTTGAAGCGCTATGTCACGCATTATCCCAAAGACGGGAACGCATACGCCCAGCTCGGCATGATCATGGGCAGGCTCGGAGATGCCGATGCGCAGGTCACCTATTATTCCAGGGCGGTGGATCTCTCGCCGAAGGACCCGGTCCTGCTCTATAATCTGGGCGCATCCTTTGAGAAGGCCGGCAAGGGAAAAAACGCCCTGGACGCCTTTCGGAAGGCGCTGGCGGTAAAACCCAACGACAAGGATTCCCTGCTGCGGGCCGCCGCCCTGTGCCTGAAGTCGAAGGATTACCGGTCGTCATATGGTTACTACCAGTCCCTGCTCAAGATGGAGCAGTCCAATGAATACCGCAAGGGACTCGTGTCTGCCGCGGTGGGTCTGAAGGATCACGACAAGATCATCGACGCGGCAGGGCAGTACCTCAAGCATGCGAAGGACCACGATGTTGCACTGGCGCTCGCGTATGCATACGAGGCACGGGCCGCTTCCAGGACAGGGAAGCGGAAGCTCGAAGACATCAACGCCGCAGTGGAGGCCTATCAGCTTGCCCTGAAGATCAATCCGAAATCCACAAAGGCCCGAGAGAAGATTCCGGAGCTCAAGATCGAGTCCATAAAGCTCAAAAAAGGCATCTGATGCCTTGCTTGGCCAGGGCACGGCGAGAACGGTTCCATTTCCCACTTGAGACAATGAAGAGAACATTTGCAATCGGCGATATCCACGGCTGTCTGGATCAACTGGAAGATCTGGTGGCCCGCATCGAACCCCGGAAGGAGGACATCCTCGTTTTTCTGGGTGACTACATCGACCGGGGGCCGCGGATCGTGGAGGCGGTCGATTATCTGATCGATCTCGCGGCGGAAATCCCCTGCGTCTTCCTGAGGGGCAATCACGAGGACATGTTTCTGGAGTTTCTCGAATTCGGGACGAACAGGTCGCTGTATTTCGCCAACGGCGGCAAGAAGACCGTTGAATCCTATCTGGGGTCCGAACCCTTTGTCTCCCACACCCAGGTGGCGCATGCGCTCAGCCGGGAGCACCGGGATTTCTACGCAGACCTTCAGTGGTATTACGAAGACCATTACTACGTCTACGTCCATGCGGGGATCAAACCCGGAGTGCCCATGTTCAGGCAGGAGCGCCGCGATCTCGTATGGATACGCGATGATTTCATTTTTTCCCCCACCGGCCTGAGCAAGAAGGTGGTGTTCGGACACACCCCCTTTGCCCGGCCCTTTGTCAAGGAGGACAAGATCGGTGTCGACACCGGGGCCATCTATGGCGGGGTGCTCACCGCGGTTCAGCTCCCGGAGGAGATCTTTATCCAGTCTCATCGATAGATGCTTCCGGGTATTGATGAAAGAAACGGATACATGATCAAGGACTACTACCAGATCCTGGGCGTATGCAGAGACGCCGGGGCGGAGGAGGTCAAGAAGGCCTACCGCAGACTCGCCATGAAGTTTCATCCCGACCTCAATCGGGATGATCCGCGATCGGTGGAGTATTTCCGGGACATTACCGAGGCATATGGAGTGCTTATCGATCCCCGGAAAAGAAAAAAGTACGATGGGGACAGCAAGCGGGGCTTCGAGCGGGAGCGCGTGTATGAAGATATCTTTTCCCGCTCGGATTTTCGGGAGGTCTTCGACGACCTGCCCATCGGGAAGGAATGGATCGCGAGGCTTCTTATGGTGAGCAGGGTGATAGCCCAGGAGGCCCTGCTGTCCGGTGGAAGGCCGCGGGATGTCCTGAAGCGGTCCCTGGTGAGGCTTGCCTCGCAGAGCGCGGCCAGGGTTTTCCACAACGTGATGGACATCCACGAGCACGTCCGGATACCTTCCGGGATTGTTTCCGGCGGCGGAACGATCACCATCGAGTACCGGCCCGGCTTCTCGAAGCGCAGGATCAGGGTGAGCATTCCCCGGGGCACGGCGCCGGGAACCGTCTTGAAATTAGCGGGTATGGGGAGGGCGAATCCGGCGAAAAAGGCCGGCGATCTCTACTTGCACGTGGACATCGACTCTTTGTAGACCACGATCCGGTTCTTTCCGTGCTGTTTGCCCCAGTACATGGCCTTGTCCGCCATTCTGATGAGCTCGTTGTAGTCGGCGGTGTGGCGCGGCAGGCTTGCCAGGCCGATGGTGACGCTCACTTCCAGGGTTGCGGCCACGGTCCTGCAGATTCTTTCCGCCACCACGACCGTCTCTTCCATGGCCGTTTCCGGGAATATGATAACGAATTCCTCTCCCCCGTATCGCGCCAGGATATCGCAGTTTCTCGTATTGTGCCGGAAGACGTGCGCCAGGCGCATGAGGAGCTCATTGCCCTCCTCGTGGCCCTTGGTGTCGTTGTAGTTCTTGAAGTCGTCGATGTCGATCATGGCGAGCGACATGGTCCGGTTGTAGCGGAGGTGCCTGGTTGCCTCGCTCTTCAAGAGCGAGATGAGGTGACGGAAGTTGTACATCCCGGTCAGCTCATCGGTCCGCGAGAGGTTCCGGTAGTACACGGCCAGCTCGGCCTCTTCCTTGAGCCGTGATTCCTGGATGATCCGGTTGATGGTCAGGTGCAGATGGTCAAGGAGAATCGGTTTGGTGATGAAATCCGAGGCGCCCAGCTTCATGCATTCGACCGCGTCGCGGATGGTCCCGTACCCGGTGATCATGATCACCTGGATATGGGGGCGGATTTTCTTGATATGCTTCAGAAGCTCTGATCCGGTCATTCCGGGGAGGTGGAGGTCCACGATGGCTATCTCGTAGCCATCCTGCTCCACCAGATGGATTGCCTGCTCGGCGCTGGCCGACTTAGACAGGTCGAACCCCTTCTCCCCGAGATACTCGGAGATGAGATCCAGGGTCTCCTTCTCGTCGTCCACGAGCAGGATCCTGGTACTGCTGTTGATCGCATCTGCTGGCGTTTTCATATTCGTCACATCTTTTCCGCTCATCGGCATCGCAGAGCCGTCCCACTGCTTTTAAGGTATAGTAACGGAAATTCAATAAAAATTCATGAGAGAAAAATCTTCACTGCTGTCGAAAAAACCAGGAAGACTGCGGTATTTGAGGACAATCATTACTAATATTTGATCCGGGTGGGAAAAAGGAGTACGGTAAGCAAATCCATGAACCTTTGAAGCGGCATGCCCGCCCCCACGGCAAGTCCGGGCCGTCAGGGGCGGAAAAAGCGTTCAAGTTCCCGGTTTGACAGTCCGTTACAGTATGACAGTGGAAGGCACGAAGGCCCAGTTCTGCGTGGAGAAACGCTTTGACACCATCCCGACTCTGGATGCGACCAGGATGCGTCTCTTCGAGGTGCTCCAGAGCGACGATGCAGATATCGAGCGGGTGGAAAGGATCGTCTCCACCGACCCGGCGGTGACCGCAAGGGTCATCAAGCTCGCCAATTCGCCGTTCTACCGCCACGCCCAGCAGCACCTCGGCCTGCACCAGTCACTGCTGACCATCGGGCTGGACATGGTGAAATGTATCTCCCTGTCCATGACGATCATGGACTCGCTGAAGTGCGAGACCAGGTGTGCCCGTGACCTCTGGGCCCACTCGTATGCCGTCGCCCTGGTAGCCATTTCCCTGAGCGGAAACAAGGCCGAGAAGGACAGGCTCTTTACAGGAGCCCTGCTGCACGATCTCGGCAGGATGATCTTTTTGTTCCTCGCGCCCGAGGTCTACACCGCCCTGATCGACTCGGAAGGATGCCGCCCCGACGAAGAGCTGGAGCGGCAGACCTTTTCCATCAGCCACACCGAGCTGGGGGAGGCGGTGGCAAGGAAATGGAACTTCCCCGAGGAGATCGTGGGGATCATCAGCCGCCACCACCGGCCCGACAACCGCGATTCTGCCCTGATATGCCTGATCAACCACGTGATCTGCCGGTGCGAGATGGGGATTCCTGAAGCGGACCCGTCGTGTCTCGACATGGTCCGGCCCTTTCTGGGAGATGGCTACAAAGATCTTGTCAACACTATTGTACAACGGTATAAAACGAACACTGTCGTGATAGAAAGCCTGTTTTAGGGGCATGGGGGGGCTGTGAAAGACGGTTTGTCGGGGCTCCAGGAATCCGCGGGCTTCTCCCAGGGCCGGGAGAAGATCCTGCTCGACCTCCTGAAGAAAGCGACTGATTTCTATGAGGACATCATCGGAATACTCTCAGGTATCTACGAGCTTTCCGAGTATGTCCGAAGAGGCTCCCCGGAAGAAGAGTTCTACTCCTACGTCGTCAGGATCCTCATCAGTGAATCCCGCTGTGAGAATGCCTCGGTTTTTCTCGTGGAGGAAAACCGGGTGGTGCTCAAGGCAGCGGCCGGTATCGAGCTTCCCGAAGAGGTCCCTGCCGCCAGCATGGAGCTCGGCGAGGGAGTGGCCGGGATGTGCGCCCGGGAAGGCAAGCCGATTCTGGTGGCGGATGTGCATGAATGCCGGTATTACAAGGAGTTTCCCGGCTCACGGGTGGAAATCGGTTCCATGCTGTGCATACCCGTCAAGGACGGCGACACGACCTTCGGTGTCCTGAACCTGTCCCATTCCCAGAGCAACTTCTTCAACCTCCACTATCAGCGGGTGTTCGAGTTGCTGGGCCTGCTGGTGGGACAGATGCTGACCCTGATCCACATATCCTCGGTCTTTCAGCGCAAGAACCTCGACTTGAGCGAGATGCTGACGCTCAAGGAAGAGAGCCTGCGGAGCCTCACCGAGAGCTACAAAACCGTGGTGGATGCCTCCGAGGACGGCATTTTTATCCTCGACGGGGATGACGATGTCACCTTCTGTAACCAGCGGCTCATCACCGCGCTGGGGAAGATCCCGGTCAAGATCCGCGACATGTTCGAAGACGCGACCGCGGACTGCATCCGCGGCTATAAGTCCAGAATGAGCCCGGGGCAGTTCCTGGACTTCGAACGGACCGTAACCTTCGGCACCGCCGAAGGGATTGTGGGCCGGTTTTTCATCAAGAGCCTGCGCCAGGACCAGATCCTGGTCATGATGCGCGACATCACCGCCAAGCGGCGCATGGAGCAGCGCGCCATGCAGACGGAGAAGCTCACCTCGCTGGGCCTGCTCACCTCGGGCATCGCCCACGAGTTGAACAACAGGCTCACCCCCATCCTGGGTTTTGCCGATCTCATCAACGCCCAGAGGCTGGGAGGCAAAGACCGCAAAAGACTCTCCGTCATCATCAACGCGGCCAACTCCGCCAAGAGCATCGTGGAATCTCTGCTGAAGTTCTCCCGGAACAAGCCCCCGGAAAAGGTGGTTTTCGATATGCGGGACGTCATCAAGAGGGTGCTGAGCCTTTACGCGCCGACCGTGAAGAAGCGAGGGATCAGACTTATGGCCGACGAGGGGACCGAGCCGCTTTTCGTCCGGGCCGATATGAACTGCATGGAGCAGGTTCTGGTCAACTTCATAAACAACGCAATCGACGCCATCGACAGTGAGCCGGGCACGATACGGCTGGAGGCGGGCCTGCAGGACGGGAGCGTGCAGGTCTCCATAGAGGATTCCGGGCCCGGCATCCCCGAGGAGATCATTACCCGGATATTCGATCCATTTTTCACCACCAAGGCCAAGGACAAGGGAACGGGACTGGGCCTGAGCATCTGCTACGGCATCATCTCGGACCACAAGGGAGAGATATCCCTGGAAAACACCGATCACGGCGCCCTGGCGCGGATCAGGGTTCCTGCAATGGTCCCTGATGCGTATCCGGAGTGCGCGGAGGCGGATGACGGGGAATCATCCGCCCCGGATGAAGAAGACAGGCCCGGGCAGCGGCCGGTGATCATGGTGGTCGAAGACGAGGAAGATCTGCTTGAGCTGATGGTGGATTCCCTGAGTCCCTACTACGAGGTGGCAACCTTCAGTAACGGCCGGAATGCCTTCGATCATCTGGGCGAGCACACGTGGGAGCTCATCGTATCGGATGTGAGGATGCCCGTGATGGACGGGATGGATCTCTACCGCGCGGCGGTCAGGAAGAACCCCCGGCTGAAGAGAAGGTTTCTGTTCATCACCGGAGACACATACGATTATCAGGTCAAGGAGTTTCTTGAGAAGACCGGAGTGGTTTTCCTGCGCAAGCCGTTTCGGGTCAAGGAGCTCAGGGATATGGTTCGAAAGCAGTTACACGACAGGTAGGTCACCCGTGGAAAAGAAAAAAATACTCGTTGTCGATGATGAAGAGATTGTCCGGTATTCCCTGGTGAATATTCTGAGGGCGCAAGGGTACGAGGTCGATGAGGTCCCGTCCGCTGAAGAGGCGCTGGAGGTCTTCCGCGAGAAGAAATACCACCTGGTGCTCACCGATCTCGTTCTGGAGGGCACGGGGGGGCTCGAGCTCCTTGAGAACGTGAAGGTGGTGTCGCCCAAGACCCTGGTGATTGTGATCACCGGGTACGGGTCGATCAAGACCGCGGTTACGGCCTTGAGGCTGGGCGTCTACGATTACCTGCTCAAACCCTGCGACGAAGACGAGTTGATCATCCGGGTGCGGCGGGCGTTGGAGATGCAGACCTACGGGCAGGAGCAGAAAAGGATTCAGGAGGTCAGTGCAATAGCCAAGACAACGGTCACGCTTTCTGATAGGATCAATACACCGCTCAACATCATCCTGGGGAACATCGAGATGCTGCAGCTGGCCCCGGAGCTGGAAAAGAGTCGCAAGGTGCAGCAGACCCTGAGGATCATGGAGGAACAGATATTCAAGATCAAAGAGGTCATGGACAAGCTGGCCAAGCTCACCACGGCCGAGACCAGGAAGTATACGACCTTGAGGGATTACGAGATCATCGATCTCACCTCGCCGAAAAAACCATGATGAACTCAAAGAACATACTCATTGTCGATGACTCGGACGATCTGGCCCGTGTGATCGCCGATTTCCTGGGCATGTTCGGGTATCACGTGCACACAGCACATGACGGGATGGACGCCCTGGAATATCTGGAAAAGACCTCCATGGATATCGTGGTCAGCGATATCCACATGCCCCGGATGGACGGCTTTACGCTCATGACCGAGATCAAGAGCAGATATCCCCGCACCCCCATCGTCCTGATTACCGGGTTCAGCGTCAGCGAGGCCAGGAAGCTGGCCTTCGAGAAAGGCGCAGACGCATTCGTCGCAAAGCCGTTCCATCTCAAAGACTTGAAGAATGTAATCGATTCCGTCGTGAGCAATTGATTTTTTTAACCGCTATTGTACGGCACCATTCAACAGGAGGAGGATCTCTATGAGGAAGACCATGCTACAAAAACCCCGAAAGATCTTGTGCTACATCGATTTCAGCGAGCACAGCCGTTCTGTCGTGGAGTACGGCTTCGAGCTTGCCGGCCTCGTCCAGGCGGAGCTTTACGTTCTCCATTCGGTGGCCGACATCAAGCAGGCTGCGGGCTTCTACGTCCCCCATGTCAACACCGAGCTTCTGGAGGATCAGGTAGCCCAGGCAGCCCGCGACAAGATGTACGCCATCTGTCATCAGGCGGTGGGAGAGGGCATCGATCCGGATCACCGGCTCGTCACGAAGGGCAACCCGGTGGATGCAATCAACCGGGCGATCGACGCCAAGCGGATCGAGCTCATCGTTCTGTCTCACGAAACGGGCAGGGGCAATCTGTACGGATTCAAGAGCGACCTGGTGGAGAAGTTCATGAAGAATGCGACGGTTCCGTTCCTTGTTCTTCCGGTAAAGTGATCCGGACCGAGCGAATGAGGCCAAGCGCGCTTCTTTTGTCCATGGCCCCCTCGCAGGAGAGCATGCCGATCTTCTCTCCTCCGAAGGCGAAGCCCAGAAGCCGCTCAGGGGTGTAGAAGAGAATGGCTTCGGTGCCGCGTGGGATGAGGATCTCGGCCCCTGTCGTGTTTTTCATCCACGAGGGGATGAGTTGCGACTTTACCCCCATGATCGTGGGGTTGTAGCGGCGGCCGAGGATTTTCTCCAGGAGTTCCCGTGTGTCCATGGACCGCTCGTCGCCCAGAAAGGCTCTGATGAGCGGTCTGCGTAGCGACGCTCTCCATTCGTCCTCCAGGGGGAGCTTGTCCAGGACCCTGATTTCGCCCCGGACCTTCATGGCGGGCACACGTATGCCGACGATACCGTCAGGCCTGATTTCATACTCCATTCCGGACGGAGCGCACAGGGAAAATTCCGGGAAGAGGACCTCGGCGCACGGGCTGTCCGGAGGATCGGCCACAACGGGGACGAGGAAAAGCTCGGGGGAGTTTTCCCTGGCCAGTGCGATATAGAACCCGTAGATCGACAGCGCGATGATGCAGATCCCGACGATAAACCGGATGCCCTGGTTGGTGGGTCTGCCCGCTAGAACCATTTCGGATGGATGGGTTTGCTGGATATCTCCGGCCTTTCGGTCATATCGTAACCGCCATGTGCAGGGAAACCTTCCCGGTAGGGAGCAGGCTCTTCTCCCGGAAACTCAGGTATCCGGTCCTCACCGTTTTTCCCCGCATCCTTGCTGCCGAGCGTATACCGGCCGAGCAGCTTGAGCACCGAAGGGAGCACGAAGAATAGGATCAGGAGAATGACGATGCTGAAAAAAGAGTCGTTTCTCATAAAAATATCTTACCACAAATGTCATCGGGGAAACCATCATTTTTTCCCGTGACAGTCGTTCAGGCCCACCCCTTCAGGGGGCAGGATTCGCACTTGGGCTTGCCCTTGCGGCAGAAGTCCTTTCCCACGAAGACCAGGTACGCATGCAGGTCCTTGTACACCGCCAGGTCACGGGGCAGGGTCGCCTCGAAGAGATGCCGGATTGTCTCGTAATCCGAGGGTTCCTCCATCATGCCGTGCCGGGAGAGGATTCTTCTGGTGTAGGCGTCCACCACGAAGATTATCTTGCCTGCCGCATAACAGCAGATGCTGTCGGCGGTTTCCTTCCCGATGCCGTTGACTCCAAGGAGCACGGACCGCAAGTCTTCGAGATCCCGGTTGAAGAACGCGTCAACGTTCCCTGCGGAGAGTTCCATGATCACCTGCACGAGGTTTTTGAGCCGGACGGCCTTGAGATTGTAATACCCGGACGGTCGGATAAGGGATGCGAGGGTTTCGGGGCGGGCCGAGTGGATGCGCTGGACATCCAGCATGGAATGCTCCTGCAGGAGCGCGATAGCCTTTTCCACATTGCCCCAGGCGGTATTCTGGGTGAGCACCGCCCCTACGGCGATTTCCAGAGGGGTCTCCCCCGGCCACCATCCGGACGGACCGTACCGGTCCCGGAGCATTCGGTAGAGGGAAAAAGCGTTGAACGAATCAGGAGCAGACGATTTTGCCGGTGATGTCTTTTCTCTGGACGACACTCTTCATGTTCTCCCGTATGTCTCCCCGGATATTGAAGAGCATGGCCGTCATCTCGAGCTCGTATTCGAGCGCGGCCTTGGCGTCGAGGCGACTGACCACGTCAAAGCTCCGCTTCAGCGCACGAACCACCTCCGGGGGCCTGCTCACCAGCTGCTTCGACCACACGGATATCTCGTCGCGGAACCTTTCCGGCGGAACCACCCGGTTCACCAGTCCGATATGGTGCGCCTCCTGTGCCCCGATGGGCTCTCCTCTCAGGGTCAGCTCCTTGCTCCGCGCCATCCCGATCCGGGCCACCAGGGGGGTGAGCAGGGGGTTGAAGCCGTACTTGATCTCGGGGTGGCCGAAGATGGCGCTCTCGGAGGCGATAATGATGTCGCCCATGAGCGCAAGGTTGAAGCCGCCACCGAAGGCGATACCACTCACGGCGGTGATGAGTATCTTGTCGTAGTCCAGGAGCATGGAATAGGTGTTGACCGCGAGGTTGAAATATCTCGTGGCCTCCTCCGCAGTGAAGTTGGGTGCCTCCTTGAGGTCGATCCCGGCGGAAAAACACTCGTCGCCCCCGGTGAAAACAATGAGTCTGACATTGTTTCCGTCCTTGAGGAATGAGGAGAAGACATGGTTTATCTCCGAGAGCATTCCGTAGGACAGCGCGTTGAGCTCGTGCCTGCGGTCCATGACCACTGTGGCGACATCGCCCCTGATCTCCACCCTGATAAACTGATATTCCATGGGTTGCTCCTGAAAAAAATATTCTCTTAAAACTTGTACATTGAAGGGCCCACGCTGTCAATCACATGATTCCCTGCGGATTTGCCTGGCGGTCTGCACGGTTTTCTCCCTTTTTAAGGACTGGTTTCTCTTTTCCGCGTCTTTCCGCGTTCGCGCAGGCCAATGAGCATCTGCGGCAGACGCCTTCCTCCACTCCCCGGGACAGGGCGGGCCCCTGTCCGTTCCAGGGACTGCTTGCTTATCCTCTCCGCTTTCTGATATTCCTGTATCCCGTGTCATGCTTGAGCGTACGTCAACTTAATGAACTGGCCAGGGATGCCCTGAGTTCGTGTCTCCACGACGAGGTGTGGGTGCAGGGGGAGATCCACGGCCTGAAGATGCATGCGAAATCCGGCCACGTATACTTCGACCTGGTGGAAAAGGCACCGGGGGTGGGCGAGGGATACGTGGCAAAGATCGGCTGCGCCTTTTTCCGGGGATCGTTCGTCAAGTGGCGCCAGGCCCTGAAGATCTTCGGCATGCAGGACTTCGAGCTCGCGTCCGGCATCGAGGTCAGGCTCAAGGCCAGGATCGACCTTTTCGTCAGGGAAGGCCGCTACCAGCTGATCGTCTCCGAGATCGACCCTGCCTATACCTTCGGCGCCATCGCCAGGAAAAGGGAACAGACCGTTCGGGAGCTCAAGGCCGCGGGCCTCCTGGAGAAGAACAAGGGTCTGCCGATGCCGCGTATCCCCCGGAACGTGGGGCTGATCACCTCGAGCGGCTCGGCCGCGTTCAACGACTTCATGCGCGTCGTCACCGACAGCGGCTATTCATTCTCCGTGACCCTCTTCGATGCCCACATGCAGGGCGAAAACACCGTGCCCGAGGTCCTGGCCGGGATCGAGGCCCTTCAGAATCGGCCCGGCTTGGATGCCATCGTCATCATCCGGGGGGGAGGAGCCAGGACCGACCTGTTCTCCTTTGACGATCTCTCTCTGTGCAGGGCCGTGGCCCGGTGCACCAGGCCCGTGATCACCGGCATCGGCCACGAGATCGACGTGAGCGTGGCCGACCTGGTGGCCCACACCTGCTGCGTCACCCCTACGGATGCGGCTCGGTTTCTCGTCACCAGGATGGACGAGGTATGGGCATATATGGACCAGGCACGCCGGGATGTCTCCCACCGGAGCCAGGAGGTTCTCCAGAGGGCGTGCGAGCGGATCAGGATGGCGTCGTCCGGGCTGGATCACGTCACGCACCGGTGGATGGTCTCGGCGCTGTCCATTCTCAAGGAGCATGCCTTCTACCTCCACGCCGCCCTGGCCCGGGATCATGCCGGAAGGGAACAGATGCTCGCGATGACGGCCTTGCGCCTCGCGAACAGCTCTCGCGCAGCAATCGGGCGGCAGCTTCAGGTCCTCGATGAGTTGCCGCGAGCCACGATTCGCGATGCGAGGGCGCGGTTCGCGTTCCTTCAGGCCGATCTCGCACGACAGCAGCAGGGCGTCTGCGATCATGCACGGACGATTATCGTCCGCCAGCAGGACCGCATGGAGCACCTCGGTTCCCTGTTCTCCTCCATGGATCCCTTCCGAACCCTGCGCAGGGGCTACAGCATCACCATGGACTCGAAGGGCAGGGCCATCGTGGACGCCGCGTCGATCCGGAAAGGCGCGTCCATCACCACCGTGCTGGCAAAGGGAAGGGTCGTAAGCACGGTAAAAGACAAGGAGCAGTAAGGAACAGTGATGAAAAAGGCCAGACAGTATTCCGAGGTGCTCAAAGAGCTCGAAGACACCCTGGAGAGGATGAACAGGGGCGAGGTTCCCATCGATGAGCTGGAGGAGACGGTGAAGCAGGCCGCCGAGAAGATACGGTACCTCCGCAGCGTTCTCCGCTCGACCCAGACTACAGTCACCAAGATCCTCAAAGAGGTCGAGGAAGAGTCTTTGGAAGAAAACAGATAGGAAGGGCCCTCCTTAAGGAAGGCAATTGCCCCCGCCTTTGCGGTCTGTTATAGGAATGTCATGGAAGCGGTGCTCACGAATCTGTCCATCACGCCCTTTCTCGTGATGGACGTCATGGAAAAGGCCAACGCCCTTGCCGCGCAGGGCAGGTCCGTCATTCATCTGGAGGTGGGCGAGCCGGATTTCGACACCCCGGCGTGCGTCCGGGCTGCCGCCGCACGGGCCATGGCAGAGGGGAAGACCCATTACACGCATTCCCTGGGTGTCCCGGAGCTCAGGGAGGCGATTTGCGAACACTATCTCACAACTTACGGGGTGAGGGGCATCGACCCGGAGCAGATCCTGGTGACCGCGGGCTCGTCGCCCGCGCTCCTGATCGCCATGGCCTGCCTGGCCGGGACCGGCGACGAGATCGTACTGACCGACCCGTACTATGCCTGCTATCCGAACTTCATCAGGGTCTTGGGCGCCTCTCCCAGATTCGTGCCCACGGGAGGCGGCGACAGGTTCCAGCTCGATCCGCAGAAGGTGGCGCGTGCCAGGAACGCCTCGACAAAGGCCCTTGTGATCAACTCGCCCGCCAACCCTACAGGGGTCTGCCTCGATGAAGATCATCTGCGCGGGCTCTGCTCCCTGGGGCTGCCCATCATATCCGACGAGATCTACCACGGCCTTGTCTATACCGGCGAGCAGCACACCATCCTGGAATACACGGACGATGCCGTGGTGATCAACGGCTTTTCCAAGGCCTATGCCATGACCGGCTGGCGCCTGGGGTGGGCGGTTTTCCCGAAGGGTCTCGTCAGGACGGCCCAGAAGATCCAGCAGAATCTCATGATATGCGCGCCTTCCCTTGCCCAGTGGGCTGGGATCGCTGCGCTCACCGAGGCGGACCCGGAGGTGAAGCGCATGAAGCGGGTCTTTGCGCAGCGCCGCCTCGTGATGCTTCGGGAGATGGCCGCGCACGGGCTCAACGTGGAGGTGGAGCCGGACGGTGCCTTCTACGTGCTGGTGAACATGGCGCACGTGACCGGCGACTCGTACCGGCTGGCCATGGATATCCTGGACAACACCGGGGTGGGCGTCACCCCGGGCATCGATTTCGGCCCGGGGTCGGAGCGATACATCCGGTTTTCCTATGCCAACTCGGAGGCAAACATCCGCGAGGGTGTCTCCCGGGTGGCCGGGTACGTGGGGTCGCTATGATCGTCAAGGTGCGCGACGCCCGGTACGCCGGGACCATCTATGAGAGTCTCCCGCGGCTGCCCCAGGTCGCCTTTGCCGGCCGATCCAACGCGGGCAAGTCTTCCCTGATCAACGCGCTGCTCAACCGCAAGTCACTGGTCAAGACCAGCAAGCAGCCGGGGAAGACCCGGAACATCAACTTTTTTGAGGTGGACCTGGTGGATCTGCCGTCTTTGTACCTGGTGGATCTGCCGGGTTATGGATACGCGCGGGTTCCCCAGGGCATGAAGAGTGCCTGGGACGAGCTCGCGGCCCGGTATTTCCGGAACAACGAAGACTTAAGGCTCCTCATGGTGCTCATGGACATCAGGAGGGACCCGGGAAGGGAGGAACTCATGGCCCTGGACCTCGCCCGATCCACCGGCGCCCGATCGCTCATCGTGGCCACCAAGGCGGACAAGCTGATTTTCAGCGCCAGGGCAAGGCGCATGAAGGAGATCGCCCGGCTGAGCACAGCAGAGCCCATCCCCGTATCCGCCGTATCCCGGGAGGGCCTGGATGTCATCTGGGAATGCATCCTCCGTGAGATCGTGCCCGGATAGCCGGGGAAGGCTCATCATCTGAAGGTCCCCCCCTGGAGCATCTGCAGACGGGGAAGGGTCCGGTCGTTTTCCGCGGATATGACAGGATCACGGGTCTGTCCGGCCGGGACGTTTCGGACAAGGCGGCGAATTTCTTCCTCCGGCGACCAGGAGCCGGGCCCCGGCATAATCCGTCTTGAAAACATGGAGAATTTGCCATACACATCAGGCAATGGAGAAATTCGACATCGTCATCATAGGCGCCGGCCATGCCGGTGCAGAGGCCGCATATGCGGCCTCCAAGTTCGGGCTTAACATCGGCCTGTTCACCCTGAATATGGACACCGTGGGCTGTATGCCCTGTAGCCCCTCCATCGGCGGACTCGCCAAGAGCCACCTGGTCAAGGAGATCGACGCCCTGGGCGGCATCATGGCCGAAGCGGCCGATGAGACAGCCATCCAGTACCGGGTGCTCAATACCCGGAAAGGCCCCGCGGTGCGCGCAACGCGTACCCAGAACGACCGGCGCCTCTACGAGGCCGCCGTCAAGTCCCGGCTGGAAGAATCGGGCGTTCACCTGCGGCAGGCCCGGATCGATCACATCGTGGTGGAGGGCTCCCGGGTCAGGGGCGTCACGGACCATCTGGGGGCGTTCATCGAGGCCGGTGCCGTCATCGTGGCGGCGGGCACCTTTCTCTCCGGCACCATACACATAGGCGACAAGCGGATTCCTGCGGGCAGGGCAGGCGAAGAGGGCTCCTACGAGCTGGCGGAGAGCCTCAAGGCCCTGGGGCTGGCCGTGGGGAGGCACAAGACCGGCACCCCGCCGAGACTGCACCGTGACTCCATCGACCTGAGCGCGCTTGTCCGGCAGGACCCCCTGGAAGGCTGCATGCCCTTCGCGTTCGCCTCGAAAGCGTCGAGTCTGCCCCAGATGCCGTGCTATCTGGCGAGGACCACTCTGGATACCCACGAGACCATCCGGAACAATATCCGCTTCAGCGCCCTGTATTCAGGGGCTATCACCGGCACGCCCGCCCGGTACTGCCCTTCCCTTGAAGACAAGGTGATGCGCTTCGGCGACCGGCAGGGCCACCAGGTAATCATCGAGCCCGAGGGGCTCTCCACCCGCGAGGTCTATGCATCGGGCCTGGGGAACTCCCTGCCCGTGGACATCCAGTGGGAGGTGGTCAGGTCCGTGCCCGGGCTGGAGAAGGCCGAGATCATCCGGCCCGCCTATGCCATCGAGTACGAATACATCCTGCCCACCCAGCTCACGAGAACCCTGGAGACCAAGTGGGTCGAGGGGCTCTATCTCGCGGGCCAGGTCAACGGCACCTCGGGCTACGAGGAGGCCGCGGCTCAGGGACTCGCGGCCGCGGTCAACGCCTGCCGAAAGCTCCGGGGGGAGGATCCTTTCATCCTGGACCGCTCCCGGGCGTACATCGCGGTCATGATCGACGATCTGGTGACCCGGGGCACATCCGAGCCGTACCGGATGTTCACCTCGCGGGCGGAATACCGGCTCATGCTCAGGGAGACCAATGCCCTCTTCAGGCTCACCGATGATGCGTACGATCTGGGGCTCGTCACCCGTGAGCGGAAGGCGCGCGTGCAGGAGATCGTGGGCGAGATGCAGAACCTGGACGCCCATCTGGAAAGGACGAGCGTCGTGATCCCCAGGGACATGCCCCACATCAACCCTTCCCGCGGCGTGGAGGGCGAACGCGTCAGCCTCAAACGTCTCCTGAAGCGGCCCGAGGTGAGCATGGAAGATTTGAGGTCAAGGGGCCTCGTCCCACCTCTCGTGAGCCCGCTGGGCGGCATGGAGGTGGAGGTGGAGATCAAGTACGAAGGGTACATATCCCGGCAGCTCAGCGACATTCGGCAGCTACGGGAGCTCGAACGGGTGAAGATCCCCGGCGGCCTTTCCTACGAGGACATACCAGGGCTCTCAAACGAGCTCAAATCGCGGCTGGAGAAGATCAGGCCGGAGACGCTCGGGCAGGCGGCGCTGCTCGAAGGCATGACCCCGGCCGGGCTGCAGGCCATCCGGATAGGGATCAGAGCGACAAGTCCCTGATGGCGGCCAGGATGCCCGCCTGTCTCTTGAAAACGTAGTGCTGGAGATACTGGTGGTCTGAAGGATGGAACTGTAATAATATTCCGTAATTGCAGGTACCGTCATTGCCGTTTCCCTTGAACATCACCTCGCCCGTGCCCAGCAGGGTGCGGTTCGAAGGCAGCGCCAGGGCCACCGGACAGACCTGACTTTTCTCCAGCCCCGTATACGGCGAGATCAGCCCCACGCCTCCTTCGCTCACGTCGCGAACGGTCGCTGAGACGGTCTGGTGCGCCTTGGGCAGGACATGGATGACTACCGGCTCCTTGGGGTCCGGCTCCACGCGGAAGAACTTGCGTTTCTGGAAGTAGATCCTCTCGGGAAGGAAGACCGTTATCTTGCCCAGGCGGCAGCTGTCCACGGAGAAGTCGAAGCCCATGGTCTCCTCGTCCTCGGTGAAGAAGCCGGAGAGCATTTTCCCCCTGCCGAACTGGTTGTACAGCCCCACAAACTCCTCGGGGCTGAAGTTGTCGAGAACGAGCTTGGTCTCGATTTCCCCTACCATCTGAATGATGTCACAGGTCACGGTCAGGGTGGGGAGATCTTCCCGGAACTGGCAGGTGAGCAGAATCTTGGCCCGGTGCCGAAGGATTTTCCGGAAGATGGGCCGGATTATCTCGGGGTCCTGGGAAGGTTTGTCCGGGAGCCGGGTCTTTCTCCCGGGTGTTTCGGGAATGGTGATCAGCTCCTGCTGCTTCTGGAGGAAGGTGATGAACCCAAGCACCATGAGTCGGTTGAACCGTGAGGAGTCGAGGAAGATAATCCCCTGGGACGCGTAGTCAAGGAGGTTCATCTGCATGATTTCGCTGGACGTGTAGATGATGATGGGCCCTAGGATGCCCCGGCCTCGGATGTGACCGATGACCTCGGCGAAATTTCTGAAAAAGGGCAACACCACGATATCCCTGGGCGATCCTTCCTTGAGCAGCTCGAAGATCAGGCTCTTAATCTCGAGAATCCTTACGGGAAACTCGTTGCCCCGTAAGCCCAAGTCACCGGCGTTCTCCCGGGTTATCCATACTACTGCCGCATCGCCCATGATCCCCGTCCCTACTCCGGTTCACCCAGGTCCTGCAGGCTCTGCCGCGCCCGGGCACCCAGCAGTCCGTTTTCATCCAGACGGATCACCTCCCGGAGATGCAGGGCCGCACTGCTGTTGTCGCCTGTCTTGAAAAAGGCCTGGGCGAGCTCCCAGTGCGCCTCGGTATACTGGGGAAACTCCAGGATGGCCCTTTCGAACGCCTCGATGGCGCGCATATCCTGTCCCTGCTTCATGAATGCCTGACCCAGGATATTCCAGGCAGGGGCATAATGGCTGTTTTCCTCCAGGGCCCTCTTCGCGGACTGCTCCGCCTCGGGGTATTGCCTGGTCTGGTAGTATACGGACGCCAGATTGTAGTGCGCATATTCCGGCGTGGCGTAGAGCTCGTCCTTCAGGGCGCTTTTGAAGGACTCTATCGCCTCTTCGGGCTTGTCCATGCTCACCAGGATGGACCCCTTGAGGTTGTATGCCTCGCTCTTGAGGCCCGGATGTTCCAGCCCGATCCTGCCTGCCAGGTCTACTGCCTTGGACGCGTTCTCCAGGGCATTGTCGAGCCGCTCGCTTCTCCAGTAGGCCAGGGCATAGGCGTAATACACCTCGGGATCCTTCGGGTTTGCCTGAACCGCACGCTTGAGTTCGACCAGTGCGCCCTGGATGTCGTCCTGCTGGATCTTGCCCATGGCGATGGACACCATGGGCTTCGAGAGCTCGCGCTTCTGCTGGAAGGTGGACGCACACCCCGCGAGCAGGATGAGGATGAACGCTAGAAACCATGCTTTTCTCATTGAGTGCCCCTTGCTTTCTCTTACCGGGTCGTTTTGCCGATGACGTACCAGCCGTCTTCCGTGTCCGATGCCGTGTCCACCACCAGATGGACCATTGAGAGGTCCGGGAAGAGCGATTTGAGCTCATCCAGATCCACAGGCTCGAATTTCTTCAGGTTGTTGTGATAGGCCTCAGGGGTCAAGGCATTGGATTCGTAGTTTTCCCTCGTGCGTTTGGAGATCTTGTCCAGGGAGTAGACCTCGGGCGCGCTCGTCTGCTGGATGATGAAGGTCTTGCCGTTCCGCGCGGCAACCTCCGCGGCCCTCTTTCTCAGCGACTGGCTGACGAAGGTGGCGTCCAGGATGACCCCCTTTCCCCGGGAGGCCAGCTCGTCTGCCAGCGAAAACATCCGGTCGTAGACGAGCCTTCTCTTGTCCATGTTCGAGGCCACCTTTTCGTCGAAGATGTCTTCGCCTTTCAGAACGTCGCGGCGGATCAGGTCGGTCCGGAGGATGGTGTATCCCTTGATGCGGGCGATCACCTCCATGGTCTCGGTCTTGTTCGTTGCGGGAAGCCCGCACGCGATCAAGACCGCATCATCCTCGATTTCGCTCTCCACGAAATCCGTGAACTGCTCCCTCATCAATCCTTTCCTCCATGACACACGTATTCCTTTACCCCCTTATACCACAAGTGTATGCCAGTCAAAGCCGGAACTTGCATATTCGCTCAGAAATCGAACTGGTCCGCCACCCATCCCGGGATCGCTATGGTTCCCATTATCGGCGGCTGCTGGTGGCAGTCGGACCCGCCGGTCGCCATCAGTGCGTTCTGCCTGGCGAAATCGAGAAACGCGCGGATGTGGGCCTTGTCGTGGCGCGAGTGCCAGCACTCGATCCCGTCGATGAAATCCAGCATGGACCCCCGGATGATCTCGAGCTGTTTTTCCAGGGAGTCCGTGAGCGAGACCAGGGAGGTCCCGTTGGGGTCGCCCGGGTGGGCCAGGACGAGCCTGCCCCCGGCACCCCTGATGAGGGAAGAGGCCTCCCTGAGGCTCAGGGGCATCTTGGGCGCGTCGCATTTCACCAGGTAGCGGTCGAACGCCTCCTGCTTGTCGCGCACGATGCCCTTTCCGATGAGGTAGGCGGCGATGTGGGGCCGGGCAAGGGCGCCGTCCGCCCCGGCCTGGATCGCCTCCATGTCCGAGCCCGTGAATTCGGGCAGCCCCTGGGCGCGGAACTCTCCGTTGAGGTTTTCCAGGATCTGCGCGGCCCGCTTGATCCGGTGGGTACGGAGCTGGGAGAGCTTCTCCACCAGGGAGGTATTGTGAATGTCGTAGCCATAGCCCAGGGCATCCAGCGACACCGCCTTGCCTGAACGGAAGTCCGGGTGGGAGAAGCTGATATTGAGCTCCACCCCGGTGATGAAGCGCATGCCGTACTGCCTCGCGAGCTGTTGCGCCTGTTCCTGGGCGGCAACGGAGTCGTGGTCAGTGATGGAAATGACCTCGATCCCCCGCCTGGATGCCTCGGCGAAGATGTCCCGGATGTCCCACCTGCCGTCCGAGCCGTTCTTGGTATGGATGTGGAGGTCGATCTTCATGATGCGATATACCGGTGCGCGAGCTCGTAATACCTGCGGGCGGTTTCGAAGGCGGCCTTTTTCCGCGAATCGTCGAGCCCGGCGTCGTCGAGCATGAAGGAGGTGACCTTTGCCCGGACGTACGCCCGGTACACCTTGTAGAACAGGAGCACCTTGTCCATGGCGTCGTCGCCCGAGGCCTCGATGAAGGACTTCACGAACGCGTCGCCCAGATCGCTCCGCCCGTTGTAGTCGAAGTCCATGGAAAGGAAGGCCACGTCGGACGCCACATCGCCGAAGCGAAACCGTTCGTTGAACTCGATGCAGTCGAACACGAAGACATCCGGACCGTCCAGGCAGATATGCTGCAGGTGGAGGTCCCCGTGACAGTCCTTGATACAGCCGGTCGCAACCCGCTCATCGAAGAGTGATGCCTTCGTGTTCAGGAAGTCCCTGCTCCACGACTCCAGGGCGGTGAACCAGCTCCGGTCGACCGGGCCGCCCACGTATTTGCGGGTTTGGTCGAAGTTTTCGATGACATTGGTCGCGATGACCTCCGGCGACCCGAAGGGCCGCGAGTTCTCGTCGCAGGCGATGAGACGGTAGAGCCCCGCCAGGTGACGGCCCACCCGCTCCATTTCGAGCGGCGAGATCCGGTTTTTGGGCAGGAGATTATAGAGCATCTGTTCCTCGTCGATGCGTTTCATCTTCAGGACATGCTCGACGACGTTCGAATCGTCCCCGATCAGATAACCGTCTCCGTTCTGCGAGATGGGGAGCACGTCCAGATAGATGCCGGGAGAGAAGCGGCGGTTGAGCCTGAGCTCTTCGTGCGTGTAGAACGCTCTCTTTTCCCGGGTGGAAAAATCGAGGAAGCCGAAGTCCACCGGTTTTTTCAGCTTGTAGACATACTCGTCACCGATGAACACCCAGGATATGTGTGTCTGGACGAGGGTTACGCCTTTCGGTTTCTCCGGGTAGGCATCCGGATTCTGCAAGAATTCGATCAAGGTCTTCTTCGCCATGGGTTACTCCTCCTGCAAGCTGGCCACAGGCCGCTAGGATATCATTCCCCTTTTCTTTGCGCACCATCACGGCATAGGGGGACTTTTTCAGGTGCTCTTCAAAGGCGAGCACCGCCGAGTGCTCCGGCGCCTGGAGCTCGCAACCGGGCCAGGGGTTGAAGGGGATGAGGTTCACCTTGACCTTCAGCCCGTGGAGAATCCGGATGAGCTCCCGGACATCCTTGAGCGAGTCGTTCACCCCCCTGATCAGGACATACTCGACGGTGATCCTCCGGCGGTTGGGAAGCTGGAAGGATCGCAGGGCGTCCATGAGTACGGGGAGCGGATACGTGCGGGTGATGGGCATGAGGCGCTGTCTGGTCGCGTTGTTCGACGCGTTGAGCGACACGGCCAGGGCCGCCTCGGTATCATTGCTCAGGGTCTTCAGCCGGGGCACGATCCCGCAGGTGGAGATGGTGACCCTCCTGCGGGAGAACCGGGGTCCGTCCGCGTCGGTGAGGATGCGCACGGCCTTGATGACGTTGTCGTAGTTGAGCAGCGGCTCCCCCATGCCCATGAACACGATGTTCCGGAAATTTCTCTGCGGGTAGGCCCGCACGGGATGGAGCACCTGGGAGACGATCTCGGATACTTCCAGGTTGCGGATAAAGCCCATGGACGCGGTGTAACAGAACCGGCACCCCATGGCGCACCCCACCTGGGAGGATACGCAGATGCTCCAGTGATCTTTGTCCGGGATCAGGACACTCTCGATGACATGGCCGTCGCTCAGCCGGTAGGCGATCTTCTGGGTGCCGTCGACGGACTCCTGAGAGTCCGTCACCTCGGGATAGGCTATGGCGACTTTGCCCGAGAGATCTTCCCGGAGCTGCTTCGGGATATTGGTCATCTCGCGGACATGGCCTGCGGCCTTGCCGAAGACCCAGTTGAAAATCTGGCCCCCACGGAAGGGTTTGTCGGTGAACAGGCTCTTCATGTCCTGTTTGTCGAGATCGAGTAGATTGATCATGGCTTCTTTAACAATAAATAAGATGGTGCGCCCGACAGGAATTGAACCTGTGGCCTTAGGCTCCGGAGGCCTACGCTCTATCCAACTGAGCTACGGGCGCACATGCGATGCCGCTAGGCTGTCAAATGCTCCACAGCCTTTTCCAGCCCGCCGAGGGTTATCTCGAACATGGGGAATATCTCCCCGATGGCCTCGATGGTCTGGGTGTGGGGCCATGTGTACGCATATTTCGGATTGAGCCATACACTATGTTTGAACGTTTTGGCAAGATATTCTAATCGATTTATGCTGGGCTCCCCGGACCGGGCCGCATAATAGATGCTTCCGTTGCGGCTGAAGAGCTCATAGGGCGCCATGGAGGCGTCGCCCACGATGATGAGCCGGGTCTGCGGATCGTACCGCGCGAAGTCCTCCAGGAACACCACCTTGTACTGCCGGGTGGGGTCCTCCCACACATGGGAGTAGATGGTGTTGTGGTAGTAAAAGATCTTCAGGTCCTTGAACTGATTCTTCGCATGGTTGAAGAGCACCTGCACCACGTTGACGTACGGGTCCATGGAAAATCCGCCGTTGTCGATCATGAGGATGACCTTGAGCTTGTCTCTCATCGAGCGGTCGAACACGATCTCGATCTCGCCCGCGTTCTTCATGGTCTCGTATATGGTTTTCTCGATGTTGAGCGAATCCCTGGGGCCTGCCGGCTGCATGCTCTTCAGTCTGCGCATGGCCTCGGATATCTGCGAGGGGCCGATCCTCGCGTCTTCGGTGTAGTCCTTGTACCTGCGGTCCAAGGCGACCTTGACCGCGGACTTGCGCTGCGAGGTGCCGCCCACCCGCATGCCGCCCGGGTGAAAGCCCGAATGCCCCACGGGCGAGGTTCCTCCGGTGCCGATCCACCGGTTCCCGCCGTCGTGCTGCTCGTCCTGATCGTGAAGCCGCTTCCGGAAGTAGTCCTCCAGTTCCTCGGGGGTGAGCCTGCCGAGGGTCTCCTCGTCGATCCCCAGGAATTCCGCCATCATCTTGGGGTCTTTGAGCCAGTCATCCAGCATGGACTGGATCGCCAGCTCGATCTCCGCGCTGACATCCTCGCCCAACTCCGCACCGTTGAAGTAGTGGGCGAACACGCGATCGTAGAGGTCGAAATGGCGTTCGGACTTGATCATGATGGCGCGCGAGAGGCAGTAGAAATCCTCGAGAGAACGGATGAGCCCCTGGTGCAGTGCCTTCTGGAGCCGAAGGAAACCCGAGGGAGAAATGAGCAGCCCTTTTTGCCTCAGGAGGTAGAAGAACTCGATGAACATGGCGGTTTTCTCCTACCGGGACAAACCCCCGAGCTGTTTCTGGAGGACGGCATAGTCCTCGCTTTTCTTGAAGAGCACGCCCAGGTACGGCACGTTGTTTCTGGCCAGGTGCTTCGGATCGAAGTTCTTGTCCATGAGCAGGATCCGGATCCAGTTGATGAGCTCACGGGTGGCCGGCTTCTTCTCGATGCCCCGGATGTTCCTCAACCGGTAGAAGGCCTCGATGCAGGCCTCCGAGATGTGCCTGTCCAGTTCGGGGTAGTGGGCGCGCACGATCTTGCCCATCATCTCGGGGTCGGGGAACGCGATGTGGTGGAACACGCACCTGCCCAGAAAGGGGTCGGAGAGGTCTTTCTTGGCATTGGAGGTGATGATGATGATGGGACGGTTCTTCGCCCGGACGGTCTTGTCGACCTCGATGATGTCGAAGGACATCTGGTCCAGCACATCCAGCAGGTCGTCCTGGAAGTCTGTGTCCGCCTTGTCGATCTCGTCGATGAGGAGCACGGATTTCTTGTCCGAGACAAACGACTGCCCGATTTTGCCCATCTTGATGTAGTCCTCGATATTGCTCACATTGCGGCTCGAGTCCCCGAACCGGCTGTCGTTGAGACGGGTGAGGGTGTCGTACTGGTAGAGTGCCTCCACGGCCTTCATGCTGGATTTGACATTGAGAATGATCAGGGGCATCCCGAGGTTCTCTGCGATGGCGTGGGCCAGCAGGGTCTTGCCCGTGCCCGGTTCTCCCTTGATCAAGAGCGGCATCTCCAGGGCGATGCTTGCATTGACGATCTTCGAGAGCTCATTGTCGAGAACGTAGGTGCTGGTTCCGGTAAAGGTGTATGGTCCCATGATCTCTCCTATGGCGGGGAAATTTTTATTTTTCTTATCATAGAAAATAAGATGGTTCAATGGCGGCTACAACCTTCTCCCATGTATGGCGGTATCGGTGAGCCAGGTTCCCCAGGCATTTCGGTTGATTGACTTATGAGAGCCCTTTGAGATAAATATAGGGGATTCATCAAAGGAGAAAAGGAGATTCATTACTTGGAGAGTAACGAAGATAGCCAGGATAGCATCAGTTATCTGAAACGACTGTGGTCCCTGATGACGGGAGAAAAGTCCTCGCGGGACACAAAGGAAGAGATCGAGAAGATCCTCGACGAGGTGGAGGAAAGGGGGATTATCGACGAAGAGCAGGGCGATATGATCCACAACATCATCGTCCTGAAGGACACCCTGGTCCGCGAGATCATGGTGCCCAAGGGCGACATGGTGGCCCTGGAGGTCTCCACGCCGCTCGACGAGATCATCGAGGTCTTTGCCAGGGAGGGCTGCTCGAGGATTCCGATCTTTGAGGACAACCTGGACAATATCATCGGCGTGGTTCACGCAAAAGACATCCTGAAATACTGGAACATGCGGGAGCGCCCCGGGGATATCAGCGACCTGCTGCACCCGCCGTATTTCGTGCCCGAAGGAAAGAAGCTCATCGACCTGCTGCAGGAGTTCAGGCAGAATCGCCCCAAGATGGCCATCGTGATCGATGAATACGGCAATGTGGACGGGCTGCTCACCATCGGCGACGTGGTGGAGGAGATCATCGGGGATATTGTGGGAGAAGACGAGGCCGCAGGTGAGGAAGAGATCGTCCAGGAAGCCGATGGACTGTACTCCGTGGACCCCAGACTCTCCATCGACGAGTTCTCCGAAAAGTTCAGGGTGGAGATCCCCGAGGGGAACTACGATACCATCGGCGGGTTCATCACCTGCCGGATGGAGAGAATACCCGAATCGGGAGAAACCCTGGAGTACAACGGGGTGCTCTTCGAGATCGCAGAGGCCGACAAGAAACGGATATCCAAGCTCATGGTCCATCCGCCGGCAGAGACAGAGCTTTGAGACGGATCATCCTCGCGTTGACCGCGGGCGTGCTCTACGCGGTCGCCTTCCCGACGTATAACCTCTGGCCGCTGGCGTGGGTATGGGCTTATCCCCTGCTGTATCTCCTGGAGGGAACGCGCCCGGCCGAGAGGTTTCTCTACGGGATGGCGTCCGGCTTCGTCGCATGGGCGGGCATCCTCTACTGGATCGCCTACGTTATGGAAACCTACGGGGGGATGGGGCTCTTCCCGGCCGCGCTCCTGCTGTTTGCGCTCCTGCTGTTTCTCTCGCTCTATTTCGGCGTGTTCGCCTGGGCCGCAGGCGGGCTCATCCGTTCGCGATGGGCGCTTCTGACCATACCCGGGGTATGGGTCCTACTGGAGCTTCTGCGCTCGTATGTCCCCTTTTCGGGGTTTCCCTGGATGCTCGCGGGGTATTCCCAGTTCACCTTCACCCCACTGATCCAGATCGCGGAATTCGGTGGGGTCTATCTCATCAGCGGGGTCGTGCTCATGGGAAACGTGGCGTTGTACCAGTTCATCCAAAGGAGGGAGTACGTGCCCCTGCTCGTGGCCGGGATTCTTGTCGCGGCGTGCACCCTGTGGGGAGCCTGGCGGATGGAGAACCTGCCCGCCCAGGGAGAGCCGCTGAAGGCGGCCGTTGTGCAGGCCAACGTTCCCCAGGACCAGAAGTGGAACCCCGAGATGGTCATGCCCACCATCGACACCTATGAACGCCTCACCGTCATTGCGGTGGAACAGGGGGCCGGGCTCGTGGTCTGGCCCGAGACCTCGTGCCCGTTCTATCTGTTTCGGCAGTGGGAATACACCCCCCGGATTATGGACCTGAGCAGGTCGCACGACGCGAGGATCCTGGTGGGCAGCCCCGCCCTGGAGGACGGGAGGCATTACAACCGGATGTGGCTGCTCGAAAAGGGGAAGATCGGAGGCTCCTACGACAAGGTGCACCTGGTGCCCTTCGGGGAATACCTGCCCCTTGCGCACCTGATCGAGCCCTACTTCGGCAATCTCACCGTCGGGGTGGGCAATTTCTCTGCAGCGGAAGAGGTAGAGCCCATCGGGGACATGGGGGTGCTCATCTGTTTCGAGAGCGTGTTTCCGGGCCTGACACGGGACCTCTGTAATGCAGGCGCAACCTATCTGGTCAATGCCTCCAACGATGCCTGGTTCAAGACCTGGGCTACCCCCGAACAGCATCTCCGGATGGCGAGCTTCAGGGCCGTGGAGAGCAGGCGGTGGCTGCTCAGGCCGGTGAACCACGGGATATCCGCCATCATCAGTCCGGCGGGCGAGGTCGTCAAAGAGATCGGGCTCCTGGAGGAGGGGGTTGTCCTCGCGGACATCGCCCCCATCAAGGCCCGGACGTTCTACACCGGATTCGGCCCCGTGCTGGCGTTTCTGTGGGCCGGGATTCCTCTCATTGCGGCATTGACAAGGCGTATGAGGGGTGTTAAAGGCTGATGCCTATGGTTGGAGATTATCAGCAGACACGTGACCTTATCGAAGAAAAGCTCGAAAATGTAAGAGGGTATCTTTGAAGTCCCTCACAAGGAAGAGCGCCTAGAAGAGCTGGAGTCAAAACTCGCGGACCCCGGGATCTGGAAGGACCCGGCGAAGACGCGAGATATCCAGTCCGAGAGATCCCGCATCACCGATATTCTTGCCAGCTGGAAGAAGGTTTCATCCCTCTGGGACGACCTTCAGGTGCTGCTGGAACTGGCCAGGGAAGACGAACAGGCCGTATCGGTCGACATCGAGGAAACCATCTCGGCCCTTCAGAAGAATCTCAACGCAATCGAGAAGACGCATGTCCTCTCCGGGCGCGATGATCCCAACAGCGCGTTTCTGGAGATCCATGCAGGGGCCGGAGGGCTCGAGGCCCAGGACTGGGCTGAGATGCTGCTGCGCATGTACCTGCGCTGGGCCGAGAAAGAGGGTTTCAAGTCCAGGATCATCGACATCCTCGCCGACGAGGCCGCCGGGATCAAAAGTGCCACCATCGAGGTGGAAGGGCAGTGGGCGTTCGGCTATCTCAAGGGCGAGACCGGGGTCCACCGGCTCGTGCGCATCTCTCCCTTCGATTCCAACAGCAGGCGGCATACCTCGTTCGCATCGGTCATGGTCACCCCGGAGGTGGATATGTCCGTGGACGTGAAGATCGATGAAAAGGACCTGCGGATCGACACCTACCGGTCGTCCGGCCATGGCGGCCAGCATGTGAACAAAACAGACTCGGCCGTGCGGATTACGCACATCCCCACGGGGGTCGTGGTGCAATGCCAGAACGAACGTTCCCAGCACAAGAACAAGGCCTTTGCCATGAAGCTGCTGGCTTCCAAGCTCTACGAGCTGGAAGAGGCCCGGCAGAAAGAGCGCCTGGACGAGTTCGCCAAGGAGAAAAAGGAGATCGCCTGGGGATCGCAGATACGTTCCTACGTGCTCCAGCCCTATCAGATGGCCAAGGACCACCGGACAAACCTGGAGGTGGGGAACGTGGAGGCGGTTCTGGACGGGGAGATTTCCGACTTCATGGACGCCTTTCTCGCCATGAACGCGACAGAGGGCAGGAAACATGATTGATGCGATACCCGGGCGCAGGAGCATCCGCCGTTTCACCCGTGAGGCCGTCTCCGATGAGGCAGTGGACAGGATTCTCGATGCGGGCAGGTGGGCGCCCTCGGGGCTGAACAACCAACCGTGGCGCTTTGCCGTTATCCGCGACAAGGCGGTGAAGGAAAGAATGGCCTCCCTGACCCGGTACGGGTCGATCATCAGGTCTGCGGACGTAATCATTGCCGTGTTCTTCGAGCAGAATGCCGGTTACGACCGGACCAAAGACCTCCAGACGATCGGCGCCTGCATCCAGAACATGTTGCTCGCCATCCACGGTTCCGGCCTTGGCGGGGTGTGGCTGGGCGAGATTCTCAAGAGCGGCGTGGAAGTCGGATCGCTCCTTGATGCCCCGGATTCCTGCGAGTTCATGGCGGCAGTCGCCCTGGGATATCCGGAGGGGAAGGCTCCCGAGGCCCCCGAGCGCAAACCGATCGCCGAGCTCGTGTTCTATAGGGGATGAGGGGCAAAAGGAACACGTCCCCGTACCGTTTCCCCGATTTCTTCGAGCGCGATCAGTCGTGTACCTCCCCTCGTGCGGCTTGACCTGCGGACGCATCACATATATAGAAGAGCACCATATGCCCATAGAACGAATCGATCTGCCTGATAAAGAGGTCCTTCTGGTGGGGACCGCCCATGTTTCCCAGTCCTCGGTGGATGAGGTCCGCTCCGCCATACGCGAGCATCGTCCCGATGAGGTAGCCATCGAGCTCTGCCGGAGCAGGTTCGATGTGCTCCAGAATCCTGGAGGCTGGCAGGACATGGATATCATCAGGGTCATCAAGGAGAAGAAGGCCTCCTTTCTGTTCGCGAATCTCGTGATGGCCTCATTCCAGAGACGGATCGGAGAACGTTTCGGCGTGAAGCCCGGTGACGAGATGCGGGCCGCCATCGAGGAGGCCCAAGGCGCGGGAGTGCCGATCGCCCTTGTAGACAGACCGGTTCAGATCACCCTGCAGCGGGCCTGGAAGTCCCTGCGAATATGGGAGAAGATCAAGCTCCTGTTCTCGTCCTTGTTTTCGATCCTGGCCGTGGATGAGATCAAGGAAGACGAGATCGAGAGGCTCAAAGACAAGGACGTGCTCACCAGCACTATCGAGGAGGTCGCCAGACAGGCCCCCACGGTCAAGCGGGTGCTCATCGACGAGCGCGACGCCTATATGGCGCGCAGGATTGTCGATCTGAAAGGGAAGAAGGTCCTTGCGGTCGTGGGCGCGGGCCATATGGAAGGACTCATCGAGCAGATGAAGAATCCCGTTGAGGACGTCGATGCCCTGGAGTATGTACCTCCCGGGAAAAAGGGGATAGCCAAGTGGATCATCCCGCTGGTGATCCTGGTGCTCGTCGGTGCAGGGTTTTTTCTCGGCAGTCCCGAGCAGGGCTATGAGATGATCAAGTGGTGGCTTCTGTGCAATGCCGTGTTCGCCGCCCTGGGGGCCGTGATTGCCCTGGCCCATCCCGTGACCGTTCTGGTGGCCACCCTGGCATCGCCCTTCACGTCCCTGAATCCCACCCTGGCGGCCGGGTGGTTCGCGGGACTGAGCGAGGCATATATCAAGAAACCCAGGGTATCCGATTTTGAGGCCATCCAGGATGACATTGTTCATTTCTCCGGCTGGTGGAAGAATCCCGTGACCAGGATTCTGCTGGTGGTTATCCTGGCCAATCTGGGCAGCTCCATGGGAGCCATCATCGCCATGCCCATTCTCACGAGGATCGTCCTGGGAGGGTGATGCAGCCGGGCTCGAACAGGCCGGTGTGCCCTTGCGCCCCCTGGCAGGTTTCCTATTCTTACTCCTAGAACCGCTCCGTCGTCTGGATCTGAAGAGGGGACTTCCCTGCGAGTTGGGGTCTCTCCTGCTCTGGGGGGACGTGCTCCGGAACCCCGGATCTTTCTGCCCCGACAAAGGCGGTCGCGGCATGCTGTCAGGGATAGATATCGCTACGCTGCACGGGAGGCTTGAAAGTGGGGTGATGCCAGGGGCCTGTGGGAAGATGTTTTCTGTCAAAGGCTGTCTTTTTTCCCACAGCGCCAGGTGGCAGGAAGGAGATCGGAACGTAACTCATTGATAAAATGTTAAGTATACTCTGGTATATTATTTGCTTGCAATGATATGCTTTTTGATGATGGCAATCTTTTCCCTTGTTGAACCGTGAGGGGTGTGGAAGACGGTGCTGGTGCAAGGAGGCGTTATGGACAAGGCGGGTGCCGGATGGTTCGGCCATTCATCCATCATGAAGCAGTTGGATATCAATCCCGTTGTGCACAGTCAGCTTATGGAATACGGAGATATGGGGGAGAATGCCTTTGACGTGTACACCCTCTACAAATCCGCGGCCAAGAGACGGCTGACGGATACCATAGAGACGAGCGACACCCTGGATATGCAGTGTCTTGCCTGGATGACGAAGGGGCAGCTTCTCGAGGCGAGAAGGCTCCTGAGGAAATTGGGCTACATCACGGAAGTCATCGATAAGGGCGAGGGGCGCAAGCCCGAGATCCGCTACGTCAGGATCGAGCATCGCGCCAGAAGGAATCAGTAGCGCCCGGTTCGCTCCGGGAAAGGTCCGGCATCCAGAGGAGGGCCTCGCCGGACCGGAGCTTGATTATACGGCGGCGGCCCGGGGAGACCGGAACGCGGTCGCTTCCCTCCCGGAACGGCTCCCCGCGTTTCTGTTGAGGAGTGTGCCGACCGTCTCCTTGAGACGGGAAAAATCGTGGGATTTGAGCACGTATGCATCGGCCGTCATGGCGATGGGATTGTCCTGGTAGCTCACATAGGCTGAGTGGATGACGACCGGGACATCGAGCTTCGACTTGAGGATGTGTCCGAGGGCGTCGAGCCCGTCCATCTTGGGCATCCGGATATCCATGATAATGAGATCGGGCTCTTCGCGCTGCTCGTCGAAAAGCAGGGAGAGCGCCTCTTTGCCGTTCGATGCCGACACCACTTCATACCCTTCGTCCTTCAGCTCTTCGGTAATGAGGAACTGAAGATGGGTGTCATCTTCCACCAGCAAAATCTTCTTCATACCTGAGTCCTCCTCACATACTGTATCGTATAGGGCAGAGGGACTGGGAAAACAATGCCCCGAACACCGGTGCAAATCACCTGTTCCCTTGCCGGGGAACAACGCTGTCATTGAAGGAGGAAAAGCATAAAACGTGCCACCGAAAGGCCTAGATAAAAAACAACAATAATACAAGCGCTTGCATGCATGGGTTTCAATAGTCGGGTAGGGGGTGGGAGCGATGCGGGCATTTTCGTCAACAAGTTGACGAATACGTGCCGTCAGCGTTCGTTTTCCTGCGTGCCCTCAGCCGAGTTGCCGCAGGATCGCATGTGGTAAGCGGACAGTGTCGGGAATGTCCTACGCATACAGCGCGAGCGTGTCTTACAGAAAGATCATGCCCGGTCCTATGTTGATCGATATCAAGGTATGCTACGTTCTCTCTCAAGCCAGAAGAGAGAATACTCCATCCTGAAACCGGCATCACATCTTCTGGCTTTCATCGAACCCCCCGTCCCCTTCTTGAGGATAAGCAGTTTCTGCCGTACGCCGGCACGGGGATTCCGCGCTCACGGCTCCCTGGAAGGGCGCTGTTCCCCGCCTGTTATCCGGGGGCCCCTGTCATCCCAGACGAGCCACTGTCCGGTATCGAAAAAGGCGGGAAGCACGATCAGCTCACTGCTCATCAAGCCTCGGTGCAGATGCCCGCAGACCGTGGTGTCCACGCCGCGGCGCCGCGAGATGCCGCTGTCGATGACGGCACGGGGTGTCCGGACAGAGGCAGACGAACGGACGAGAAAGCGGGCGAGGTATCCCTTGAGATCCCCCCGGAGGCACCGGTCGAGGAGTCTGAGCACCGGCCATCCCAGGGCATGGAGAATCTTGAACCCGTAGTCTCCCTTGGCCAGGGTGTGCCCGTGCGCCAGGAGAAGCCGCGTGGAAGTGGGCGAGGTGATGACCACCTCCTCCTTGAGAATGTGCAATCCGTCGACCCGGGCGTTTGCCAACAGGAAATCCCGGTTTCCCGGGATGAGGTGAATCCGGTCCGAGGCGAGGGCGGCAAGCACGTCATTGACGCCATCCCGGACACCGGTGAACCAGTAGTCGAAGAGATCGCCCAGGATATAAATATCGGATGCCTGCTGTTCAGCGTCCTGGAGCCAATGGATGAAAAGTTCGGCGTCTTTCGTGTTTCCGGGTCTGATGTGAACGTCTGCGACAAATATAAGCATTGAATGATTCAACCAAAAGTAACTTGCCTTGGCAAGCAAATCCTTTTATAAATATATTCCTATGAGCACAGGTCAGTTGGCCAATCCGTGGAAGTGGAGCACCATCATCCTCGCGATCCTGTTCGTATCCTGTATCTCGTGGTACTTCATCCGGGGCGATGCCGGCCATGTCGATGAAGAGGCGGTTGTTGGGGAGGACATGTCAGGGCAGGGTGATCCGGTTGCAATCGGACAGGAGGACCATGTCCTGCCGGTTCACGAAGCGGAGCAGGGGCAGGATTACGCCTCGCTTGCCTCTTTCCCGGAGGCGCTCGGGGAACCCATCCGGAAGGTTTCTACCATCGCAAAGGGAGACAGTCTCTATGCGATACTCCAGCAGAACGGGGTTGCGAACCGTCAGGCATACGATATCCTGAACGAGACCAAGCCCGTGTTCGATTTCTCGAAAATCGTACCGGGCAGGGAGCTCGTTCTCATTTTTTCACCCGATAACCAGAGCCTCGCCGGGATCGAATATTCGGTCTCCGATATCTCGCAGATCGTGGTTTCCATTGACGGGGAGAACATCCAGGCTCGGAAACGGGAAATCGCCAGGGTCCTGACCCCCGAATACACGGGGAAGCTCAGGCAGATCGATTATATCGTGGCAAGGGGCGACAACCTGTATAATGTCCTGCATAGCCAGGGAGTCTGCGATTACCAGATCGATCTGGTGATCAAGTCGGTCAAGAAGGTCTACAATCTCTCGGGCATCATTCCGGGCAACGCCATGAATATCTGGATCACCGAGGAAGAACCGGTGCGGCTCGCGCGGCTGACCTACGAGATCGACTATCTCAACCTGCTGGAGGTGGTGCCGGAGAACGGATCGTACAAGGCAAGCAAGCAGACCTTTGAGGTGGATGTAAAGCACGAACGCGCCGAGGGAACGATCACCAGCAGCCTCTACGAGTCGGCGATTCAGGCGGGCCTGTCCCCGGAGGTCGTGATGGCGCTTTCCGACATCTTCGCCTGGGACATCAACTTTTTCACCGATATCAGGCAGGGAGACCACTATACGGTCGTTTACGAACGCTACTATGTCAAGGGCGCCTTCCGGGGATACGGCAGGGTGGTGGCGGCACGGTTCACGAACCAGGGCACGCCGCACGTGGCCCTGTATTTCGACGACGGAAACGGGATCAAGGGGTACTATGATGAAGAGGGGAAACCCATCCGCAAGCTCTTCCTCAAGGCGCCGCTGAATTATCGAAGGATATCGTCCGGGTTTACCCACAGAAGGAAGCATCCCATATACCACGTAGTCAGGCCGCACCTGGGAGTGGACTATGCGGCACCCACGGGCACCCCGGTGGTTGCGCTCGGGGATGGGACCATAACCTACCGGGGCGTCAACGGAGGGTTCGGGAAGAGTATCCAGATCACGCATCGAGCCGGTTACGTGACCTACTACGGCCATCTTTCCGGATATGCGAAAGGTATGTACAAAGGAACACGGGTAAGCCAGGGAGAGGTCATCGGCTATGTGGGATCAACCGGCGTTTCCACCGGGCCGCACCTCGATTTCCGGGTTCGGCTCAACGGGAAATTCATTAATCCCCTGTCGCTCAAGCCGGTCAACGGCCCTTCACTCAAGGGACAGTCACTGGCCCGGTTCGGTGAGTTCTCCGCCAAGAGGCTGGCAATGCTGGATGATTCCTCGCTGAACAGAACCGCAGAGCTGGGTACGGAAGACGTATCCCTGTAAGGAGGTGTAACTCATGGGTGCATATGCGCTTATCACGATTGTTGTCATCGTCCTGCTGTTTCTCTTCTCGGCAGTCAAGATCCTCAACGAGTACGAAAGGGCGGTGGTCTTCAGGCTGGGCCGGGTTCTTCCCACGCCCAAAGGCCCGGGACTCATCATCATCATACCTCTGGTGGATCGGTTCATCCGGATCAGCCTGCGTACGGTCGTTCAGGACGTTCCGCCCCAGGACGTAATCACCCGGGACAACGTAACTGTCAAGGTCAATGCCGTGGTTTACTTCAGGGTCATCGAGCCGATGAAGTCCGTCATCGAGGTGGAAAACTATCTCTACGCCACGAGCCAGCTTTCCCAGACCACCCTGAGGTCGGTGTGCGGGCAGGCCGAGCTCGATGAACTCCTTGCCAACCGTGAGGAGATCAGCTCGCGCATCCAGGAACTTCTCGACCGGCAGACCGATCCGTGGGGCATCAAGGTCTCCGCTGTCGAGCTCAAGCACATCGATCTCCCCGAGGAAATGCAGCGGGCAATGGCCAAGCAGGCCGAGGCCGAGCGCGAGAGGAGGTCCAAGATCATCCACGCCGAGGGCGAGTTCCAGGCCTCCCAGAAACTGCGGGACGCAGCCGACGTCATTGCCGGCGAGCCCATCGCCCTGCAGTTGAGGTATCTCCAGACCCTGCGCGAGATTTCCTCCGAGGGAAGCATCAACACCCTGATCCCGCTCCCCATGGAGCTTATCGCGCCCTTCATCAAGACCGGCAGGCCTGAGGGCTCATAAAGGGAGATGTCCCGCTCCCCTTTCCCGGCGCGTGCGTCACTGCAGGCGGAAAGGCCGCGGGCTTGTCCCTGTTCGCGTGGACTTTTTCCATGACCGTGATCACGAGCCCTCGAAACCAGGTCTTCAGGGATCTCCTCGCCGCAAAGAAGGACAGGGGCTTGATGCTCCTGGAGGGAAGGAGGCTCGTGGAGGATGCCCGCTCCCGGGGAATGACCCCCCGCCTGGCGGCACTTACCGACCGGTATCTCCGGGCTCACGGACCGGTGGATTATCCGCATGTTCTTCTCTCGGAGCAACTGTTCGACCGGATAGCCGATACCAGAACCCCGCAGGGAATACTGGCCTTCTTCCCCGCGCCATGGGCTTCCGTGGCAGAGGTTGCGCGCCATGAAAGGATCGTCGTTCTCGACGGCCTGCAGGACCCGGGCAACGTGGGGACCATTATCCGGACCGCAGAGGCCTTCGGGTTCGACGCGGTAGCGGTGACCGAGGGTACCGCCTCCCCGTTTTCCCCCAAGGCCGTCAGGTCTTCCATGGGCTCGGCCCTTGGCGTGGCGATCGCCCGGATCCACCCCGGGGAACTGGCAGGGTTTTCCCACCGGATCGTCACCCTGGCACCGAGAGGCAGCGCGAGACTGTCCGCCGATCTGTTCCAGGGACCCTGCGCAATCTGCCTGGGGCAGGAAGGGGCAGGGGTGAGCCCCGAGATGCTTGCGGTCTCGCACGAAACCGTGTCCATCCCCATGAAGGGGGAGGTCGAGTCGCTCAACGTGGCCGTGGCTGCAGGAATCGTTCTTGCCTGCGCCGCGGGTGTCCTGGACGGGTGAGCGCCCCACACCTGCTCCTTGGCGCGCTCTCCCGATCGATCTTGCAGCCGGGAATTCCGCAGGGATGCCTTGAATCCCCATGAACCCATGTTCAATCCTTTCTTTCCCGTGCGGCAGGCATATCTCAATTTTCTGCAGGAGAGAACCGATATCACCAAGAAGGATACTCTGGCAGCAAAATCAGTCAGGACTCACATGGGACCTGTTTTGATCCGGGATCTCAGCTTTGTCTTTTCGAGGGAAGGCAGAAAAATCATCGAGGAGGAATAGATGAAGAAACGAGGAATCTTCTTGTTTATAATGGCGCTCTGCATCATGCTGGCGCTCGCAGGCTGCTCGGACAGCAGCACGGACAGCGAGCCTACCCCAACGGTTTCAGGCATCGCGTCCACCGGGGCGGCCATCTCCGGCACGGTCACGCTCAGGGACTTAAACGGCGAGGAGCTGGGGCCTGAGGATATCGGGCCAGACGGGAGCTTCAGCTTCGACGTCACCGGCCTGACCCCGCCCTTCATAGTCAGGGCCACTTCCGGTGAGGAGAGCTGGTACTCCTATGCCGCGGACTCCGGTACGGGCAACGTCAACCCCCTGACCACCCTGGTCCTTGCCGCGGCCGCAGGGGTGAGCGATCCGGCCGACGTGTTCGCCGACCCGGCCGAGGTCTCCGGCGAAGCGCTCGCCTCCGCGCTCGGTGATGTCCAAGCGCTCTTCGCAACCCTCTTTGCCGAGTTCGGCGTGGACGTGGACTTCGATCCCTTTACCGGCGACTGCATGGTCGACCACGACGGGTTCGACGCCTTCCTGGACGCGCTCGACATCACTATCACCGCAGGGGGGAGCGTCACGGTCGAGCCCAAGGTCGCGGCCCTGGGCCCCATCCTCTCGACCACCACGACCGGCCTGTCCGGAGCCACACCCGTCAGTGCGTCAGCCGCCGCTGACGTCGCCTCTCCGGTCCTCTGGGGACCCTACAACTACTGCGAGCTTTTCCTCGACACCCCTTACGGCGGCAGCGGGGCGACCGCGTCTGCGGGTACCGTGACCATCCGCGCCGACGGCACCTTCTCCTCGACCACGGCGGCCTCGTCTTCTGCCGATGAGGTCGGGGAAACCGGCAGCGGAACCTACACACTCGACGAATATGGCATTTTCTCGATCAGTGACACCGAGGCTGGCTTGGTCACCCCTGACGGCGAGATGGTGGTCATCCTGGACGTGATCGCGGCAGAGGGCCTGGACGTGGGGCTCACCATCCTCTGCAGGCGCGACGCCACGCTCACCGCTGCCGACCTGAACGGCGAGTACGTGCTCGTGGAGCTTTATCGCGACACGCCTGTAGCGGGCTCCGGAGCCTCGGCCGGCTTCGGTTCGATCACCCTCAACGGAGACGGCACCTATAGCCTCGGGGCACAGACCGGCACCTACGCGGTCGACGGGAACGGGCGCTTCACCGTGGATGGGTCCCTGGACTACGGCATGATCGCCAAGGGCGGCGACCTGATCGTCCTGCCCGACTACGATCCGGTCGAGGGTGAAGACGTGGGCATGAGCCTCCTGGTCAGGACCTCGACCGCGGCTCCCTGGAGCGTGGAGAGCGTAACCGGGAACTACTTCCTCGCCGAGATGTACGCGGACGTGAGCGTCACCGAGGACTCGCCCGAGAGCGCGGTAAACTCCGCGATCGCTGTGCTCGACTTCGAGAACCTGGCCGGGGCGGGATATTACACCGTCAATATTCTATGCTCATCGGCCGGAGAAACCGGGGGCTCCAGCGGGAGCTACACATCGCTCACCGGGTACGATGGCCATACCTTCAACTGTCTCCAGGCCGATGGCAGCGACGTCATGGTGTTCACCCCCGACGGCGAGCTCTTCGTCTTGCCGGACGACGACCCTGTTGAGGGGGGCGATGTGGGGATGAGTCTGGGCATCAAGACCTGGAGAGAAATAGACGTCCACTGATCGCCGGTGTCCCTGCCCCGCCCGTGTGACCGCGCACAAGCGGGTGAACACTCCTGGAACTGCGCGGTATCCCGAGAATGGGAGAGCTCACCGGGCGGGGTGAATGGACAATCGAGAATCCGGCGGGCGCCCGGCCGCCCTGCCGGTCTTTCCTGCCCGTGCGGCCGCAGGATCGCAATCGGACCGGCCGATGCGTCCGTGATTCTGAGGCCAGAGTGCTCGCCACTGTAGAGACAGGCCGGCGGACCTCCAGTCAGGAGACGTTTCCTGCAGTTTACGCACCATAAGCACAGCGGCTGACCGTGAACCGAACGGATCCGGGCGAGTCGTCGACTGCAAGGTGCTCATATCGGTACCGCTCTTGCCCGTGCCCTGATAAGACTTTGATTCCCCTACATCTTCTCCCTGCCCAGCAGTTCGACCCGTGCCCGGATCAGCTCGACATCGGTATTGGCGCGGGCAGGCCCGTGAAAGCCCTCCATGACGTGACCAGGCCGTAAGAAACGTTTGGTCTTCACGCCCTTGTCGTCCATGTCGATTTCCACAATCCCGTGCTTGACGATGGTGAAATCCGCTTCGCCGTCAAAGTCGATGACCTGCCCGCGGGAGAACCGGACGGTGGTGAGGATGTCGTTTCTCAGATCCACCAGCGGGTGGCGGCGGAGCTCTTCACCGGCCTTTTTCAGGACCCGGTCGTGATACAGCGTCTCAAGGGATTGCCTCAGACCGGCAAAGCGTTCGCAAAGGGGCCTCAGTCCCTGAGCCGGGATCATGGCGAGCCTGCTCCTGCCGAGCGCCTTCACCGAGGCCGACCGGTTCGCCTGGAAGAAGAACCCGAGCTCTCCGAACACATCTCCGGGCAGCAGGACCGACATCAGCTCGCCGTCCCGGTATACACCCAGAGTGCCGTCGATCACCAGGTAGATGTCTTCGCCGGTGTCATGCTGCCTGAAGATGAACCCGCCTTTCCCGACATCGAAGATGCGCACGATCTCCAGGAGCTCGATGAACTCATCGCCGGTCAGCCCTCTGAATATCGACACCTCGTTTTTTCTCAAGGTTGTGCAGCTTTCCTCGAGTTCCTTCTGAAGGTCGCCCTTGAGATCCATGGTCCTGAACAGTCTGATGAGCAGGGCGTGCACCCGGGGATGTTTTCCCAAAGAGGTTTTGGCCACCTTTGCCGCCGCCAGGGCCTTGAAGGGCTTCCTTTCCCGGAGATAGCCCCGGATACAGCTCTCGAAAAGCCCGAGGCTCTCTTCCACCTGGCCAGAAGCGGCGACCTTTTCTGCCTGCCGGAGAAGAACCTTCGGATCCTTCTCCTGTGAAACCGGTTTTTTCATACCGACCTCCTCACAAGAAAAAATGCATTCCGGGAACAGGAATGGAAGCGCTGTCGCCCGGTCATTGAAAATCGTATCGCACGCTCTTCACGCCTGAAGGGAGAAACATTCCCGCCGATCATCGGCAGGTCCCGTTTGGGAGGTTATGGCCCGGCTACCGGTCAAGAACGGTTCAGTCCCTGCCCGAAGGTCTCCTCCCGCGGGATGTATATGCCCTGCCCGCATGCCACGTAAAAAGCCCGGATCTGCGCCTGCCGGCCGCTAGATGATGTGTTCCCTGATGAACCGGGCGATACGGGCGCTCGCGTTGCCGTCTCCGAATGGGTTGCCCGAGGTGAACCCTGTTCTCCCGGACATCTCGTGAACAGCCTGGCGGATCTTCGCGGGATCGGGCTCCACCAGGATATTCGCCCCTGCATCGATTGTCTCCGGCCACTCGGTGGTATCCCTGATCGTGACGCAGGGGGCTTTGAGCAGAAAGGCCTCCTTCTGCACGCCTCCCGAATCGGTGAGAACGCATGACGCATCCCGGATCATGGCGAGCATGGCGAGGTAACTCACCGGTTCGACGACCTTGAGGCCGCTTTCCGCCCGGCGGATGATGTCGGGGTAGAGGTTCCTGGTTCTGGGATGAACGGGAAAGATGACCGGGATTTCCTGCGACAGTTCTTCGAGCGCCCTGAAGATCCCGAGGAACCGCTCCCGGTGATCGGTGTTTTCCGCGCGGTGGACCGTGGTGAGGATAAAGGGCGGGGAATGGGGGTGAGAGATGCCGGAACGGGAAAAAAGCTTCAGGGCATCGTACATGACATCGCCGGTGAACACGCCCGATATTCCCTCCCTGCCCAGGAGGCTGACGGCATTTTCCGTGGGACAGAAGTGGTAGGCGGACACGTGGTCGGTCACTACACGGTTGATCTCCTCGGGCATGTTCCGGTCGAAGCTGCGCACGCCCGCCTCGACGTGACCTACCCGTATGCCGAGCTTCACGGCGCACAACGCCCCTGCCAGGGTGGAGTTCGTGTCCCCGTAGACGAGCACAAGGCAGGGCTTCTCGGCCGCGAGGATCTCCTCGACGGCTTCCAGCATCCGGGCGGTCTGCTTCGCGTGGCTGGACGATCCCACCCCCAGATGGTAGTCGGGGGGATCGATTCCCAGGGTGTCGAAGTGCACGTCGGACATGGCGTGATCGTAGTGCTGGCCCGTGTGTACCACCTTATACGGGATACCGGAGCGTTTGAAGGCCTCCGCCACCGGGGAGAGCTTGATGAACTGAGGGCGCGCACCCACGATGTGGATGACCGGAGGGGCGTGCATGGGAGGTTTCTGATCATTCAATGATTCTGACTCCTTCTTCCAATCAACTGCATATCAGATAACACAAGAAAACTCCATGGGTCCATTGAGGCCGATACAGAAGATTTTCCCGGATGCGCCCCCGGTGGATGCCCGGCAAGTCGCCGATAAGGCAGAACTCTTTCCGGGAAGGTCCGTTCAGCGGCTACATCTTGACGACGATGCACTCTCTCTGGAGCCTGTCGCTGAGCTTGGAGCAGTACCTCTCGGCGGTCTCCCGCCTCTGGAAGCTCCCCCACCGGACCACCGTCCACTTTCCCGTGTTCGCCACCGTACAGCGGATTCGGGTTTTCTTCTCGAGTTCGGCCGCAAAGCTCCGGGCGGTATCGTGAGACCTGAACGCGGCTATCTGTATGCTGAAGCTGTTGGCCTCAGATGCCGAATTGCTGTCCTGGAGAAGGAGGATGTCCCAGTACGAGTATTCGAAGCCGTTTGCAGCGCTTTTTGAAATCTGGGCCTTTCCCAAGGGCTTCTCGTTCCTGATGGAGTCGCTCGACATCAGGTTTTTCCACCGCTCTCCGAAGGGATCGTACGAGAACTCCGGCCGGGCGTTGATCGCGGAGAAGAGAAGGCTTGCACCGGCAAGGATGCCTAAAGAGAGAAACAGCATGGCGATATTTTTTGTCAGAGACTGTTTTTTGTTTTTGCGCTTCCTTGCCATAGCAACCTTACATGCTTTCGGGTGCCTCGATCCCCATGAGGGCCAGCGCATTTGCAAGCACCTGTTTCACTGCAACCACCAAAATCAACCGGGCCATAGTCACACGGCCGTTATCAGATATAACCCGATTTCTATTATAAAACCTATGGAACGCAGTTGCAAGCTCCAGAAGATAAAAAGATATCCGATGGGGTTCGAGATCGGCCGCGCTCGAGACCACCACGTCCGGATAGCCGGCGATCAGCTTGATGAGATCCAGGTCGTCGCCTGTGGTGAGTGCGTCTTCCTCCAGCTGGGAAAGGTCCGGAGCGAACCCCTGCTCGGCGGCATTCTTAAGGATGGAGCAGATTCTGGCATGGGCATACTGGATATAGTACACCGGGTTCTCTTCGCTCTTCTTCTTCGCGAGGTCGAGATCGAACACGAGCTGGGCATCGCTCCTGCGCATCATGAAGAAATATCTGCAGACATCCTTGCCCACCTCGTCGATGATCTCGCGCAGGGTGACGAACTCGCCCGATCTTGTGGACATGGAAACCGGCTGCCCCTCTCGAACCAGGGAGACGAGCTGGATCAGCAGGGCATGGAAGGAATCCCGGTCCGCGCCCAAGGCCTCAATGGCCGCCTTCATCCTCGGCACATAGCCGTGGTGATCGGCCCCCCAGACATCGATGATCTGCTGGAATCCCCGTTCCAACTTGTCCTGGTGGTAGGCGATGTCCGGCGCGAAATAGGTCAGGGATCCGTCCTGTTTTCTCAAGACCCGGTCTTTTTCGTCTCCGAAGCCGGTGGTCCTGAACCACAGCGCGCCTTCGGCCTCGTAGCTCAGATCACGCTCTTTGAGAAAGTCGAGGGTATGCTCAACCTTGTGGTCGCGATACAGGGTGGCCTCGCTGAACCACTGGTCGAAATGGACATTAAAAAGCGCCAGGTCTTCTTTGATCCCGTCGAGAATGAATTCGGAGGCGAAACTCCTGCAGGCGGCGATTGACTCGCTCTCTTCAATGGCGAGGAGCGCGTCCCCGTGGATCTCGGAGAGCCTCTGCGCGATGTCCCCGATATAGTCGCCCTTGTAGCCGTTTTCCGGAAAAGATGACCCTTTTCCGAAGATCTCCCGGTATCTGCTCAGAACCGAGAGGCCGAGGATGTTCATCTGGTTGCCCACATCGTTGATGTAATACTCGGACTCCACCTCGAATCCGGCCGCCTTCAGGATCCGGGCCAGGGTGTCGCCCACCGCGGCCCCTCTTCCATGTCCCACGTGCAGGGGCCCGGTAGGATTGGCGCTCACAAACTCCACCTGCACATTTTTGCCCCTGCCGAACCCGCTTGTGCCGAAACGGTCCTTTTCTTCGAGGATCGTGCTCAAGACCCGCACCCACATAAGCGGGCTCACGGTGAAGTTGATGAACCCCGGCCCGGCGATATCGACGCGTTCGAAGACATCGCCCAAGCGGGCCATCCGTTCCTGGATGGTCTGCGCGATATCACGCGGCTTCTTTTTTGCCTGCGAGGCCATGACCATGGCGACATTCGTGGAAAAATCGCCGAATTCCCTGCGGGAGGGGATACTCACCGAGATCGTCTCGAGGTCGTATTCCGGAATGGCGCCTACCGCTATAAGTTCATGCAGAGTATTCTTGAGGAGAGCGGCTATCTGTTCTTTCATGGGTACCCTTATTCATTCAGTCTCGGCACGGCGGTCTTCCCTCCGTATCCGGATGCCTCCTGTTAATAACAGATCCTTGAGCTTTGTCCAGTGAAATTCGAGCGGAATTGAGGTATAATATCTCGTACTTCCCTGAATTATGAGAGGTTTGCATATTGACATCAAGCAGGAGAGCTTCTATAAACGTATTGTTAGCAGTTAAGACAGGTGAGTGCTAAGATATGACGTACCAGTTAAGCGAACGAGACAAAGGCATATTAGGTGCGATCATTCAGGAGTATGTGTCCACCGGAGAGCCCGTAGGGTCCAGGGTGGTTGCGAAGAAGTACATGTGCACCATTTCTCCGGCAACGGTCCGAAACGTCATGGCGGACCTGGAGGAGATGGACTTTCTGTACCAGCCGCACGTTTCCGCCGGGAGGATACCGACGCCCGAGGGATTCCGCTATTACCTGAACGACATCATGGAGGTGAAGACCCTTCCGCGAGGCGAAAAATCCCTGATAACCCGCCATATGTCCAGGACAACCGGCGATGTCAAGGAGACCCTCAAAGAGGCATCAGCCCTGCTGTCTTCCATCTCGCGCAATGCCTCGATCATCATTCTCCCCAGGCTGGAGACCTTCCTGTTCAGGCGCATCGATTTCGTGAAGCTGGATGAGAGCAGGATCCTGGTCATTCTGGTGAGCAGGGCCGGGATGGTGTTCAATCATATCGTCCACGACGAGGACATCAATCCGGAGCTGCTGGTCAACTATGCGAACTATCTCAATGAATGGTGCTCCGGCCTGTCCATCCAGGAGATGAGGGATATGCTCGTCCAGGAGATGTCAAGCGAGAAGGCGCGGTTCGACTCGCTGGTCAGGCACGCGGTCAGCCTGGGTATGACCGCGCTCGACCGGGTCGAGGGCATGCCTGACATCTATATCCAGGGCAAGGAAAGCGTGTTCAACAGCCCTGAGCTGGCAAACCTCGACAAGCTCAGGGACATCGTCAATGCCTTTGAGGACAAGGGCAGGATCGTACGCATCCTGAACAGCGTTCTGGAGGACTCCGGCGTCAAGGTTCTGCTGGGGGAAGACATGGAGGGTTTCGGGATGGACGACTTCAGCCTGGTGGCCAGCAGGTATTACCGAAGGGATGTCCCCGTGGGCTCGCTGGGGGTGATCGGCCCGATGCGGATGAACTATTCACGGGTGATACCGCTTGTGGGATACATGGCCAAAATACTGAGTGATCTACTGGAGGATGTCTAGGATGGTAGATGAAAAGAAAGAGCCACAAGAGCACGAAGACGAGATGACGGAGAAGGATACGACTTCTCAAGGAGGCCGGCAGGAAGCGGAAGAAACAGTGGAAGCAGGAGAAACCGGCGACGAGGTCGCAGAGCTGAAGGTACAGGTGGAAGAGTTCAAGGACAGGTGTCTGCGAGCCTACGCCGAGATGGACAACATGCGGAAGCGCCTTGCGCGGGAGCGGCAGGAGATCGTCAAGTTCGGGACGGAAAAGCTGCTTAAGGATTTTCTCCTGGTCTACGATGCGATCCACAAATCCATCGCCACGGCGGCAGAGCTCCACGCGGAAGACGAGCAATTTCTCGAGGGTTTGAGGATGACGGAAAAACTCTTCCTTGAAACCTTGAAAAAATACCAGGTTGAACCTATACAAGCTCAGAACGTGCCTTTTGACCCCAACTACCACGAGGCCCTCATGCAGGTGCCCAGAGAAGGCGTGGACAAAGGCATGGTTGTGGATGAGATCGAAAAGGGTTTCATGGTCCACGACCGCGTACTGAGACCTGCGAAAGTGACAGTTTCAGGCTGACAGCAGGAGAAAATTACAAGGAGGAGAGCAGATGGGAAAGATACTGGGGATTGATCTGGGGACCACCTTTTCATGCATGGCAGTCATGGAAGGGGGGGAACCGAAAGTCATTCCGAACGCCGAGGGAGCACGCACGACTCCTTCTGTTGTAGCCTTCACCAGCGGCGGAGAAAGGCTGGTGGGCCAGGTCGCCAGAAGGCAGGCCATCACGAATTCCGAAAAGACACTCTTTGCGATAAAAAGGCTCATCGGAAGAAAATACGAGGATCCCGAGGTTCAGAAGGACCGGGAGGTCATGCCCTTCAAGATCGCCAGGGCTGACAACGGCGACACCGCTATCAGCGTGGACGACCGCAGGTATGCCGCGCCCGAGATATCGGCGATGGTGCTCCAGAAGCTGAAGATGGACGCCGAGGCCTACCTCGGGGAGAAGATCGACGAGGCCGTGATCACGGTTCCCGCGTACTTCAACGACTCCCAGCGGCAGGCCACCAAGGATGCCGGCAAGATCGCCGGGTTCGAGGTGAAGCGCATCATCAACGAGCCCACCGCAGCGGCCCTGTCGTACGGCCTCGACAAGAAAAAGGAGGAGAAGGTTGCGGTGTTCGATCTCGGAGGCGGCACCTTCGATATCTCGATTCTCGAGATCGGCGACGGGGTCTTCGAGGTGAAGTCCACGAACGGAGATACCCACCTGGGCGGCGAGGACATCGACAACCGGATCATCGATTACCTGGTCACGGAGTTCAGAAAAGAGACCGGCGTTGATCTGGGTAAGGACAGGATGGCGCTTCAGAGACTCAAGGAAGCGGCCGAGAGGGCCAAGGTGGAGCTCTCGTCCATGATGGAGACCGAGATCAACCTGCCCTTTATCACCGCAGACCAGTCGGGGCCCAAGCACCTGAACATGAAGCTGACCAGGGCCAAGCTCGAAGCCCTGGTGGAAGATATCATCGCACGGGTCGAGGGACCCTGCAAAAAGGCATTATCCGATGCCGGCATGACCGCGGCCGATATTCACGAAGTTATTCTCGTAGGCGGACAGACCCGGATGCCCCGGGTGCAGCAGAAGGTCAAGGAGATCTTTCAGAAAGAGCCCCATAAGGGCGTGAACCCCGACGAGGTGGTGGCCATCGGTGCGGCCATCCAGGGAGGCGTGCTGGGTGGAGAGGTCAAGGACGTGCTGCTGCTGGACGTGACGCCCCTGTCTCTGGGCATCGAGACCTTAGGCGGCGTGTTCACGAAGATCATCGAGCGCAACACGACCATCCCCACCAAGAAGACCCAGGTGTTCTCCACCGCGGAGGACAACCAGAACGCCGTGACTATCCGGGTGTTCCAGGGCGAGCGGCCCATGGCGGCCGACAACAAGCTCCTGGGCCAGTTCGACCTGGTGGGGATACCCCCGTCGCCCCGGGGAATTCCTCAGATCGAGGTGAGTTTCGACATCGACGCGAACGGAATCCTGCACGTATCGGCCAAGGACAAGGCCACCGGCAAGGAACAGTCTATCCGGATCACGAGCTCGTCTGGCTTAAGCGAGGACGACATCAACCGGATGATCCACGAGGCCGAGGATCACGAGTCCGAAGACAAGCGGCGACAGTCCATTGTCGAGGCAAAGAACCGGGCCGACTCCCTGGCCTACACCACGGAGAAAACCCTCAAGGAGCACGGTGACAAGGTCGATGCCCAGACGCGGGCAAGCATCGAGAATGCCCTGTCCGACCTGAAGGACACCATGAAGGGCGACGACGTCGACCTGATCAACCGGAAGATCGAAGCACTGACGTCCGCGTCACACAAGCTCGCCGAGGTGATCTACTCCGCGGCTGCCGGCGAAGCCGGTGCCGGGGCTTCTCAGGCCGGCTCCCAGGGCGCCCCCGGCGGGGAGAAGAAGCCGGACGAAGACGTCGTGGACGCCGAGTTCGAAGAGGTCAAGGGAGATAAAAGCTAGATCTTTTCCGGTATAGCCCAAGGGTGGGAACCCGCTGCGCATAAATCGCACGGGCTTCCTCCCTGTTGTTTCCATGCCGGCAAAGACGAGGGGAGCGTATGCCCATCTACGAATACAAGTGTGCCTCGTGCGGAGGCGTCAGCGGTTTTTTCGTGCAGGGGTTCGGCGAGCCTGAGGATCTCTGCTGCCAGGCATGCGGGGGGAGAGACCTCAAGCGGATCATCTCCCGGGTCAACTATCACCAGTCTCAGTCGGACCGGCTTTCTTCCTATGATCCAAAGGCCAGAAAGTCCGGCGATTTCTATAAGGATTCAAGAAACATCGGGCTCCACGCGGAGCACATGCTGCAGAAGGCAGGGGTCAAACCCACGGATGAGTTCAAGTCGAGAATCGAGAATTTAAGGATCGATCCGTCCCGGGTCATCAAGGACAGCGACAAGTAAGCCCGTCTCTTTTTCGTGATCCCGCTTCCAGAGGCGACCCGGCGGCGATCCGTTCGTTCACGACTTCCCGCACGGACCCGCTTCCAAAGGGAATGCTCCGGGATTACAATTTCAGCGCCTCAGAAATTGAACAGCTTTTTCGTGCGGGAAGATTTCTTTACCGTGTCCCGCGTGGTTTCCGCAAATCGACGGAGCAGTTCTTCCTGCTCCTTGCTCAGTTTCCTGGGGATCTCCACCTTGACGCCCACGTTCAGCGACCCGTGACTGCCTGCGCGCAGGCGCTTCATGCCCTTGTCCTTGATGGTGTAGATGTCGCCCGGCTGGGTCCCCGGCTTGATGTCCAGGGCCACCTCGGGCCCATCGAGCGTGGGTATCTTGATGGTCGCGCCCAGCGCTGCCTGAACGAACGAAACCATGGTTTCGAGGTAGAGGTTGTCTCCCTGCCTGACAAAGGTTTCGTGCGGTTTGACCTCGATAAACACGTAGAGGTCGCCGGGAGGCCCGCCCAGATCTCCGGCCTCGCCCTCGCCGGTGATGCGCATGGTCGCTCCGGTATCCACACCCGCAGGAATCTTTACCTTGAGCTGCTTTTCGCGGGTTATGGTGCCTGACCCCCTGCAGACCTTGCACGGCTTGGGGATGACCTGGCCCGTCCCCCGGCAGTGCGCGCAGGTAGAGGAGATGGTGAAGAACCCCTGGGTCCGGTAGACCTGGCCCCTGCCACCGCATATACCGCACGGCTCGGGTGATGTTCCGGGCTCGGCCCCGGTCCCCTTACAGCGGTCGCAGGTCTCGACCTTGGGAATCTTGAGCTCGATCTCGGTGCCTCTGTATGCCTCTTCGAGGGTTATGGATGCGTCATACCTCAGGTCGGCGCCCCGTGTCGGCCTCCTGCGTTGGGACCTCATGCCCGAAGAGAACCCGAACACCTCGCCGAAGATGTCCGAGAAGCTGCTGAATATGTCGTCGAAGTTGGAGAATCCGCGGAACCCGGAGCCCTGGAGACCCTCGTGGCCGTACTGGTCGTACATGCGGCGCTTGTCGGCGTCGCGCAGTACCTCGTAGGCCTCGGCTGCCTCCTTGAAACGGGCCTCGGCCTCATGGTCACCGGGATTTCTGTCCGGGTGGTTCTTCAAAGCAAGTTGCCGGTAGGCCTTTTTGATATCCTCGGCAGACGCCGAACGAGGAACCCCGAGTATCTCGTAATAGTCCCGCTTGGTCATGACCTCTCGTTCAGGGATATCTTACCTTCTGCCAGCTCTCTCAGCGCCGTTACCACAGGCCTGTTCTCCTTGCGTTTGGAAAGCGGAGGAGCGCCTTTCATGAGCTGCTTGGTGCGTTTGGATGCAGCAATTGCGAGAGAGAAACGATCGTGTACCTTTTCAAGGCAATCTTCTACTGTTACTCGTGCCATAGCGTCCCTTTCTGGATTCTGAAGTGACAAAACGTCAAAAGCTCATGCCACATAAATTCGCAATCGTCAAGGTGATTCACAAAGGATCAATCCTCGAAATCCCCGGCAGGAAGCTCCTCTTCACGGTGGAGTATATTCGCCCGTTCGTTGATCTTGCCCGGAGTCCAGTCGCCCGGATCCTCGATGCGGCTTGCCTTGAAGCCCACATCAAAGGAGCCTGCCCGGAGAATCTCTTCGATGGCGAGCGGCGCCGTGTCGGCGGCGTTGAAACAGTTGACCAGGAGATCGTAGACGAAATCCTCCACCGGTTTCTCCATGCGTTCCCTGATCTCCCGAGGCTGGGAGAGCAGCTTGGTCTCGAAGGGAAGGTTGAGCTTTTTGTAGTCGCCCTTTTTCCAGGACTTTGACTGGGCGTAGGAGACCATCTCCTGCCAGAGATCGTCGGTCACCCCCTGATCGGAAATCTTGATGAAATTGCCGGATTCGTCCAGGAGCGCGTTGCCGTATTCATTCACCTTCACGCCCCAGGAAATCATCTGAAGGGCGGTTGCCACGTTGGCCTTGGTGGTCCGGGTCTCGTCGGCGATCCTTTTCAGGCGCTCGACGCTGTTGCCCGATGTGCCGTGCTGGGCCCCGGAGACCTTGTAGGGCTCCAGCGTCTCGTGGATCTCCCTGGTGAGCTCCACCTGAATGCCGGCACTGCTTTCCTCGATGCCGTGGGAGGTGCCGTTGTTCAGAGCGATCCAGTCGGGGAAGATCCCGTGGGCATTGAGTCCCTGGATGAGGAAGAGTGCCTCTGCCGGGGTGGACAGGCCTTCCTTGCCCCTGATCTCGCCCACTTCGGTTTCATACCCGGCCCAGGAGGGGATGAAGGGGCTCAGCGCGAGATTGGCGAGCAGGTTTTGCTCCTCGCTCATATGAGATGCGTCAACGGCCACCGAGGTGATGCCGAAATCGAACATGGAGGGGAGGTCGACCTTTGCGGCGTTCACTTCCGCCGGCTTTTTCAGGCCGAAGTGATCGGCATGCACGGCCACCGGGATGGTAATGCCCAGTTCGTTGCAGAAGGTGTTCACGTATTGTGCGAGGTTCCACATGTTCACCAGGCAGTAGCCGCTCTCGGACTTCGCAATCTCGATAATGATGGCGGCATTGGCCCTCTGGGCGGCCTTGAGCGCGGCCCGGATCACCATGGCGTTCCGGCCGTTCGCGGCCATGGTCATGGCGCGGCCCTTTTTCAGCATGGCCCGGTCGATCACCTTGCCGCTGACGATCAGTGCCCGGGAGTGGGGGAACAGACTTTGAATGTTCGGCGGCCTTCCGATCTGGAGTGCCTTGTCGAAATCTGCGGAAAAACTCATATATGACCTCCTTCTTTATGCTTCGGAGCTGTTTCGTTATCAGGGATTGTTCTTTCTCGCAAACTCCTCGTATTCGAGCACGTCCTCTTTTGAGCCGATGATGAGCGGCACCCGCTGGTGCAGCTTGTCGGGCTTGATGTCGAGTATCCGCTCGTACCCGGTGGATGCATAGCCGCCTGCCTGCTCGGCGATGTACGCCAGGGGGTTGGCCTCGTAGAGGAGCCTCAGTTTGCCGGTGGGCTTCTTCGGGTCTTTGATGTCTTCAGGGTACAGGAAGATACCGCCCTTGAGCAGGTTGCGGTGGAAGTCGGCCACGAGCGAGCCGATATAGCGCGAGGAATAGGGTTTCCCGATCTTGTTGCCCTCTGACTTGAGATAGTCGATGTACTCCCGGGTGCCCGCTTTCCAGTAGGCGTAATTTCCCTCGTTCGCGCTGTAGATCTTGCCCCGGGGAGGGATTTTGATGTTGGGGTTGGAGAGCACGAATTCGCCAACGCTCGGATCGAGGCTGAAGCCGTTCACACCGTTCCCGGTGGAATACACGAGGTTGACGCTCGAGCTGTAGATGATGTAGCCGGCGCCGAAGAGCTGGTTGCCGGGCTGGAGGCAGTCTTCCAGAATGCCGTCTTCGCCGTCGGAGACGCGCTTGTAGATTCCGAAGATGGTTCCGATGGAGACGTTGACGTCGACGTTGGACGAGCCGTCCAGCGGGTCGAACATGACTACGTATTCGCCTTTCGGGTGCTCCTTGGGCAACAGGATCAGATCCGGGTCCTCCTCGGAGGCCATGACGCAGACCTTGCCGATATAGTTCAGCGCGCTTATGAACATGTTGTTGGCATAGACATCGAGCTTCTGGACTTCCTCCCCCTGGACATTCGTGTTGCCGGTGCGGCCGAGAATATCTTCCACGAGTCCGGCATGGGCGACCTGGGCCGCTACGATTTTGGCGGCGAAGATGATCTGGCTCAGGATCGCGCTGAAATCCCCCCTGCCGCCGTACCTTCGCTGCTCATCGATGATGTGTCTGTCGAGAGAGATGACTTTGTCGTTCATAGTGCCTCCCCTTTGTATACAGGTAGTAATATCCGGCGATTTCTGTGTTCTCAAGGAATACTAGCACCTTATCGGCGGAAAAATCAAGGCGATGTCTCATTGTTCCAGATTTTTCGGGCAGATGACCCGAGGAATGGCAGCGAAGAACATATTGGTTGACAGGATGGAATGTTTCTTTGTATAGAAACATCATGATGGTGCGAGCGATCGATATCAAGAGAAGCGAATCCTTTGGAAAACGTGCTGCAACCATGCGGTGGTGGCGTGTTCTGGAGAATGGTGTGACGGGAGGTTTGCCCTAGAGCGGCTTTTTAAAAAAGTGCAGGCAAAAAAGGCGGCAGGCTCCCGACGAGCCTGCCGCCTTTTTTCGTGAAAGGGAAGCACAATGGAGACATTCAGGGTATTCAGGGACAGAAAAGATCAGGGGGTGGTGGTCAGGAAGCGCCTGGCGTGCGACACGCTCACCCCGGTCCAGACCTATTTTTCCCTCGTGGGCGGGGGAAAGGGCTTTCTGCTCGAGTCCATCCCGGGCTCGTACAGCTTTATCGGGAGGTTCTCGGATGATCACATGGTTGCCGTACACGGGCAGGACGACCCCTGGAGCCGCATCCCCTTGAAAGGCAGCTCGCTCACGTTCGAAAGCGACGGCTTGCCCCCCTTTATCGGGGGGTATGTCGGGTATCTGGGGTACGATATGGTGAGGGGGATCGAAAGGCTCCCTCGACCGGGGGTGCCGTCGGGATTCCCGGACGCCTCTCTGGGTCGCGTGGATACCCTGGTGGTCTTCGACCATCTCAAGCAGGAGGTCTCCCTGATCCATGCCATCCCGGAGCCGGAGACCGGTGAGGACGATGCAGCGAGAAGGGCGAGAGATGCCTTTGCCCTGATCGAGGGCTCGCTCTTCTCCCGGCCCCGCATGAAGGCTCCGGAGATCCCTCCCCCGTGCCGCATCGAGACCTCGTCACTGGGCGAGAGCGATTTTGTGGATGCTGTCAGGACCGTTAAGGGCTACATCAGGGAAGGCGAGATCATTCAGGCCGTTCTCTCCCGTAGGCTCCGGCTCGATGCCGCGTGCAGCCCTTTCGACACCTACCGGCGCCTCAGGCACATCAACCCGTCGCCCTATCTGTTCCACATCAACCTGGGCGATACGACCCTTGTGGGGTCCTCTCCCGAGGTCATGGTCAGGCTCCGGGGAGACACGATCACCTCGCTTCCCATCGCAGGCACGAGGCCTCGTGGCAAGAGCGACGAAGAAGACGGCAGGCTCGCCGAAGACCTGATGAGCGACGCGAAGGAGCGGGCCGAGCACCTCATGCTCCTGGACCTGGCGCGAAACGACGTGGGCAGGGTCTCCCGGCCGGGCACGGTCAGGGTGACGTCCCGCGAGGAGGTGAAGAGGTATTCGCATGTCATGCACATCGTCTCGAGTGTGGAGGGCAGGATCAGGCACGGGCTCACGAACATGGATGTGCTGAAATTCTGCTTCCCCGCGGGAACGGTTTCCGGGGCGCCCAAGGTCAGGGCCATGGAGATCATCGACGAGTTGGAAGGGATGTGCCGGGGACCGTACGCGGGCGCGGTGGGATACCTGTCGTTCAATGGAGATATCGACACCGGGATCGCCATCCGGACCATCTTTATCCGGGACAGTGAGTATTACGTGCAGGCAGGCGCCGGAATCGTGTGGGACTCGGTGCCGGAAAACGAGCTCAGGGAGATCGGGAGCAAGCTCAAGGCCCTGAGCGCGGCACTGGGAGGCGTGGCATGATCCTCATGATCGATAATTTCGACTCCTTTACCTATAACCTGGTCCAGGGCTTCGAGATTCTGGGGCAGGAGGTGGCGGTTTACCGCAACGATGCCATCGGTCTCGACGAAATACAGAGGTTGGCTCCATCGGGTGTCATCATCTCGCCCGGGCCGGGCACGCCTGGTTCCGCGGGCATTTGCGTGGAGGTGGTCAGGAGATTCCATGCGAGCATCCCCATCCTGGGCGTATGCCTCGGACACCAGTGCATCGGAGAGGCCTTCGGAGCGGAGATCATCCATGCCGGCAGGGTCATGCACGGGAAGTCCTCGCGGATCACCCATGACGGCTGCTGCCTGTTTGAGGGTGTTCCCCAGGGGTTCGAGGCGGTGAGGTATCATTCCCTTGCCATTGACGAACAGACCCTGCCCGGGGCGTTCCTCGTGTGCGCCCGGTCTGAGGACAGCGAGGTCATGGGCCTGAGGCACGAGCGCTATCCGGTCTTCGGGGTCCAGTTCCATCCGGAATCCATTGCCACCGAGCACGGACACCGGATCATGGGCAATTTCATTGCACAGACAAAGGAGGTCGTATGAAGGAGTTCATCGAAAAGCTCATCGCGCGACAGGACTTGAGCGATGGGGAGATGGAAACGGCTTTTGATGCCATCATGTCCGGGCAGGCCAATGACATCCAGATCGGGGCGTTCCTGATCGCCCTGAGGGCAAAGGGCGAAAGGCCCTCCGAGATAGCGTCCGCGGCGCGGATCATGCGGAACAAGGCATTGAGAGTCCCGGTGGATTTCGATGTCGTGGACACCTGCGGCACGGGCGGGGACGGCGCGTCCACGTTCAACATTTCCACGGCCGTCGCCTTTGTCCTGGCCGGGGCGGGCGTCAGGGTGGCCAAGCACGGCAACCGATCGGTGAGCTCGTCGTCGGGCAGCGCGGACTGCCTGGAGGTGCTCGGGGTCCCCATCGACCTGGGGCCCGAGCAGGCAGCGGATGCGCTCAGCAAAGACGGCGGCTTCGCCTTCATGTTCGCGCCCCGGTACCACCCGAGCATGAAGCACGCCATGCCAGCCAGAAAGCAGCTCGGCATGAAGACGATCTTCAATATCCTGGGTCCCCTGACCAACCCGGCGAATGCCTCGTACCAGGTCATCGGCGTCTACCACCCGGATCTCATCGATCCCATGATCGAGGGGTTGCGAATACTGGGGTCCAAGGGCGCCATGGTGGTCAACTCCGGGCTCGACGAGGTGTCTGTATCCGGGATGACCCGTTTTGCGCGGCTTATAGACGGCAGGATCGAAAGGGGCGAGATCAGGCCCGAGGATGCCGGGATCCAGCGGCAGGGCCTGGAAGGCCTGCGGGTATCGAACCCCCGGGAATCGGCCCGGAAGATTCAGGCCGTATTCGAGGGGAAACTCAAAGGCCCCTGCCTGGACGGGATCCTGCTCAATGCAGGGGCTGCGTTCATGGCCCTCGACGGGGGCATGGAGATTCGGGAGGGCGTGGAGAAGGCGGTAAAGGTGATTGCGGAAGGCGGCGCGTACGAAGCGTTGAAACGGGCGAGGGCATGATGGACTTTCTCGGGCACATGAGGCAACTGGCGAAGCAGAGAGCTGCCGGGCTTCCCGCCGGGGATCCCGGCTTCCCCTCCCGGCCGCATCTTCGATCGTTCAAAGACGCACTCACCGGCATGGCCGTGATCGCTGAGGTGAAGTACGCCACGCCGGCCGACGGGCACCTGGGTATACGCACGAGCCCCTCCGGGCTTGCCGCCGAGTACGAGGTCCTGGGCGCCTCGGCCATATCCTGCCTCACCGAGCCCATGTTTTTTGCCGGGAGCGCGGAGCACCTCGCCGAGATCAGGAAGAGCTCACGGCTCCCCCTGCTCATGAAGGACTTCATTGTTGACGAGCGCCAGTTGTGCCAGGCCAGGTCCTTAGGCGCCGACGCGGTTCTGCTCATCACCGAGATGCTCTCGGCAGAAGAGCTCGGTCGGCTCTTTTCCTTCGGCAGATCCCTCGGGCTGGACTGTCTGGTCGAGGTGCACGGCCTACAAGGGCTGGACAAGGCCCTCGATATCGGGGCTGACATCATCGGGGTGAATGTGCGGAATCTCGCGACGCTCAAGGTCGAGCCAGAGCGTCACGAGGAGATGGCAGGCCTTCTGCCTCCCGGGGTGGTCAAGGTGGCCGAGAGCGGGATCACATCAGCGAAGAGGCTTGAGGAGCTCGGGCGAATGGGCTACGACGCGGCGCTCATCGGGCGGGCCATGGTCAACGAGCAGACCCGCAGGGGGATATTCAGATGTGGGTGAAGATCTGCGGCATCACCCGCTACGAAGACGCCAGGGCGGCGTGTGAATACGGCGCGGACGCCGTGGGATTCGTGCTCACCCAAAGCATGAGGCGGGCGGACCCGCATCTGGTGGGCTCGTGGATTCACGAGATCCGGGGCGTGGAAAAGGTCGGGGTATTCAGGGACGAAGATCCCGGGTACATCGCGGAGATCTCGAAGAGGCTGGGGCTCGATGTGGTTCAGCTCCACGCGCCGCTCGTACCGGCGCACCGGGTGCTGCTCGATAATTTCCAGATCATCGCGGCCCTGAAGGAGGCGGAGCCGGGCCTCGAGCTCGCCCGGATTCCGGATGGCTTTCCCTGCCGTGTTCTCCTGGACCCGAGCATGGGCACCGGCAGAGCAGGTAGCTGGAAACGCCTCGACATCCCCTTTATCCTTGCCGGAGGGCTCACCCCGGAGAACGTCGGGCAGGCAATCTCTCAGGCAGGGCCTTCCGGGGTGGACGTGAGCTCCGGGGTGGAGGCGGCGCCCGGAATCAAGGACAGGGAAAAGATCCGGAAATTCATCCAGGAGGCAAGGAAATGAAAGGCTATTTCGGAGAGTTCGGCGGGCAGTACGTACCGGAGACTCTGCTCCCTGCCCTGCAGGAGCTGGAAAAAGAGTTTTCAGCCGCGTGGGGCGACCGTGAGTTCCGGGACGAGTTCGCGGGCTATTTAAGGGACTATGTGGGCAGGCCCAGTCCCGTAACCCATGCGCGCAGGCTCTCAAAGCATCTGGGCATCGGGGTCTGGCTCAAGCGGGAAGACCTGAACCACACCGGCTCCCACAAGATCAACAACGCCATCGGCCAGATCCTCCTGGCACGGCGGATGGGCAAACAGAGGATCATCGCCGAGACCGGGGCGGGCCAGCACGGAGTCGCCACCGCCACCGCCTGCGCGCTGTTCGGACTCCCCTGCGTCGTATACATGGGCACCCTGGACATCGAGCGGCAGCACATGAATGTCGAGCGCATGCGGCTTCTGGGCGCGGAGGTGGTCCCCGTGTCCACGGGCACCGCGACCCTGAAGGACGCCACCAGCGAGGCCATCCGCGACTGGGTGACCAACGTGGACACCACCTACTACCTTCTGGGCTCGGCTGTGGGGCCTCATCCTTACCCGACGCTGGTGAGGGAATTTCAGCGAGTCATCGGCGAAGAGGCCAGAGGGCAGATCCTCAGGCACACCGGCTCGCTGCCCCGTGCCGTCATCGCCTGTGTGGGCGGTGGGAGCAATGCAATCGGCATATTCTCAGGCTTCATGAACGACCCGGTCGAGCTCATCGGTGTCGAGGCCTACGGGGACGGGAACGGCCGACACGGCGCCAGCATCTGTTTCGGCATCCCGGGTGTCCTGCACGGGGCGCGCTCGCACCTGCTGCAGAATCGGGACGGCCAGGTCCTGGACACCCACTCGGTCGCGGCCGGGCTCGATTATCCCGGGGTGGGGCCGGAGCACAGTTTCCTCTCGTCAACCCGCAGGGCCCGGTACGAGCTGGTGGACGACCGGCAGGCCCTGGACGCCTTCAGGCTCCTGAACCGAATGGAGGGGATCGCGCCCGCACTGGAAAGCGCCCATGCGATCGGCTTTCTCACGCAGTATGCAAAGGAGCGCCCCGGTGCGACCGTGCTGGTGAACCTTTCCGGCCGGGGAGACAAGGACCTGCACACGGTTTTACAGGAGGGGTTATGATTGCGGAAGCGGTACGCGCGAACAAAAAGGCGGTCATCCCCTATGTGACGGCAGGGCTGCCCGATCTGGACACCACGGGAGAGATCGTCCGGGCGCTCGGCGACGCCGGTGCGGCGGCCATCGAGATCGGGATTCCCTTTTCCGACCCCATGGCGGACGGTCCGGTGCTCCAGAAGGCCTCGCATCGGGCTCTCAAGGCAGGCTTCACCCTGGAGGGCCTCCTGCCCAGGCTGGCAAAGTGGAGTGCCTCGGTTAGCGCCCCGCTGATCGTGATGTCGTACATCAACCCCCTCATGCGCCGCGGTTTGGCAGAGACGCTCGCCCGGCTGAGTGACAGCGGGATCCAGGGCGTCATCGTCCCGGACCTGCCCTGTGATGCCTCGGGCATCCACGAGATGTGCCGGGATATCGGCATGGACCTCATCCGGCTCGTGGCCCCCACCACGTCCGAAGAGCGGCGGCGGGAGGTCGTATCCCAGTGCAGCGGCTTTGTGTACGCGGTCACGGTCAAGGGGGTGACCGGCGCCCGGTCGAGCCTGCCCGCAGAGGTGCGCCGGCAGGTGAAAAGCATCAAATCCCTCACGGATCTGCCCGTATGCACAGGGTTCGGCGTATCCACCGCGGCCCAGGTCGAAGAAATGCTCTCCTTTGCCGACGGGGTGATCGTGGGCAGCCATCTCATGGCCAGGGTCATGGAGGCGAAAGAGCCGGTTGAGGAGGCGGGAAATACACTCAAAATCCTGATGGCGTGATCTCTCCCCTGAATCCCCCTTCGCATATGATTTTTTCAGGATGAGAAGCATGGGGCTCTTTCCCCTTAAGCCTGCGTGAGAAGCAAGGTTCAGGGCTTTCCCTCAGAGGTTTATATCGCATCGGTTGTTCCGAATAGGAGGTATCATGTCTGTCTACCGTAGTTGTGACCTTCACGGCACCGGGAGGAAAGACCGTTTTATGGTACACGCTAAAACTTATTTTTCTGAAAGCTGCCTCTTCCATAGAGTGTACCGGTGATGAACAGCCTTTCTTCTGGAAGCTCGTCAAAAATGCTGGCGCCATAATAGTTGGAGATCTTTTCTGCTGGATATCCCATGATAGCGAGAAGGGTCGGGAAGATATGAAAGTGGCTGATCCTGCCGTAATTATGAGCAAAGGTGCCGGCCATCCTTTCATCCAGGGCGGCGGTGACCCTTTCGTTCATGGGGAAAAACATGAACGGTACCGCTGCCTGGCTTCTGGGGGCATCTCCCCCCACGCAGTGTGTTGCCGGCAAGGTTCGATACTCCTCTATGCTCTGGCCGTGATCGGAAGTATATAGTACAAGAACATCCTTATCCTGGAACACGGGGAGCAGCCGTTCGAAAAATCCGTCGACCGACCAGAGCACGGCATTGTAGTAGCTGTTGAGCACGGATTGAAGGTCAATATCATTCACATCACTGATAGTCGGGGTGAAGCGTTTGCATTCATGGGGATAATCATTCTCGTAGCAGAAGTGACACCCATATTTGATCATGTAAATAAAACTCGATTCATGGGAATTGATTATTTCATCCACCATTTCGATCATTTTATAGTCGATGCAGCAATTCTCTATCCCGCTATATTCTTTTCTGACACAACGATAGCTGTCGATGAACTCAATGTCGCTTTCCCCCATGTAATCCCTTGGCCTCCCCCAGGAATTGGGGCCGTCGAGAAAAAAGGTTTGATACCCTGCCCTTTTTGCATACTGAAACAGATTCGGCTGTTTCAGCGTTTCATAATCCACGTCGGGTAACTGATCGATACCGACGCCTGTTTCAAGAATGATGTTCGTAGTCGAGCTGCAATTGGTACACGAACTCGCGATGCCGAAGTTCCTGATATTTTTAGAAACACTCTCCAGAAAGGGGGTTGTCTCGATGTCATATCCGTTTATGCTCAACATGTCTCCGCGGATGCTCTCATCGATAACGAAAATGATGTGCTTGGCAAGAGCTTGTCCGGAAGTATCGAAAAAAGGATCGGATCTCTCCACCCGGGGAGGAGCATCGGAAAAAGCAGTATAGGTAAGGATAGGCACCTCATACATGATAGGGAATTGAGAGATGTCACCCAGGGTCCTTTCATTGATGACATATACAGGGAATATCGAAAGGACAGCTGCGAGGGCGAAAACCGGGCTGATCCTAGGGAGAAAGGTATTATGAGCAGTCTCGACCGCAAGAATGAAAGAGAATGCGATGATGACCGGCCAGAGGCAATGCGGATAAAATGTCTGCAATGCCTCGCCGGCAAAAAACAGGTTCGACAGGGCAGTCTTGGCATCGTGAAAAGTATACCCATAACCGTTAATGTTCTTATAACTGAGAAAAAGACTGATGGATAGAAAGCTTATGAGGTAGGAGCAATAACGCAGCGCTGTGCTTCTCGATGCGTAAAGCGATACCAGGCCTGCAACCGCAGCCAGGTAGGTCAGTACATAAAACGAGGTCTTCGGAAGTCCATGATATACATACAATCGTTTGATCAGATGGATGATATTCCCAATTCCACCGTCCATCCAGGCACAGGCGACAGCTATGACGAGAAACAGCCCCGCCAATTTCACTGTGTCTATAATCCTCATAAAAGGCACCCCAGATATCAAGCAAGGTCATCAAGCAGCACTGTGGGATAAATATCATAGGAGGAAGTTGTTCACAATATTTTCTCCCAAGCTACTCGAACACCCCTTCCAAGCCCGCTTCCTGAAGGACTTCAAAAGTGGGGTCACCTTTCCCTTAAAGATTTCAGGCTTCCACGGGGTCGAAGGGCTTGCCCTTCAAAGGTTCATACCACTGATTGACTTTCTGCTGGAAACTGACAGGTTTCAGCACATTCAACGGGGCTCGGGTTCCGTATGTGCCCAAGCCCGGTTGATTGGGGAAAGATCTGATGATATTTATTGGTTCATATGAAGTTTATTTGGAGCAATCTCCCTGTTTTCTTTATCTGGTTTGTGGGCCTGAGCGTGCTCAACAATGCCCTTCACCACATCGTTCCTCCACTGGAGAACATCGAGACGTTGTCTCTCCTTCCCCTTGCCGTCTCGCTCACTCTTCTCTGGTTTGCCTGCAGGAAGGAACAGGACTGGAAAGGAACTGCACGCATGTTTTTCCCCTGGGCCGCAGGTATGACGGCTCTCTATCTCACCCCGTTTCTGCACGGGCTATCCCTGCCGCTCGATGGGAAAACCCAGCGGCTGCTGTACGAGCTCAGCGCCCTCGTCCAGTTTGCAATTCTCCTTGTTCACGGGAGGACCTGGCTGGATCGATGGGACTGGATATGGATATTCGGCGTGACGCTTCTGTTCGGGGTGATCCTGGAGAACGGGGGAATTATGCTCGGCGTTTTCTCAGAGCCCGGATTTCTGCTGTATGTACCCGGTCTTCCTGCGCCCCTGGCAACGGCTCTCGGTTGGGTGAATGTGCTCTACTGCGCGTTTTTTGCGATAGAGAAACTGTTCCCTCCCATGCCGGCCGTAGCGAGGGGGCTGACGTGCGCCCTGATCGGTCTCTCGCTGGACATCCCCTTCGACCCGGTGGCCACCCGGCTCGGGTGGTGGGTGTGGGACGCGTCGCTTACATTGAAGATCTGGGACGTCCCGACGGTCAACTTTATTGCCTGGTTCTGGGCGCTTTTCCCCTATGGGGCGGTGTACTATTGGGTGAAGCAAAGGGTGAACTACGGGGAGGGGAAAAAGGTGCTTTTGCTGGTAGGAAGCTTTCCCGCGATTCTGACGGCGGAGTTTCTGGGGGTTGTCGCAAGCCTGTCCCTCGCGGGAGACAGGGAAAGTCTTCTTATTTTCGAGAGGTTCTTCAGCTCTATCGGCCTGTTGTGAGATTCCTGTACAGGCCTTCGTATCGAGTGATCATGACCGGCAGGCTATAGTGATCCATGATGCGTTTCCTGGCGCGCTCACCCATAGCCCTGCGTAAATCCGGCCCTGCATCAAGCAGACGCCGCCATGCGGAACACAGCGCCTGTGGATCTTTCTTCGGCACCACGAGCCCGGTGTCTCCCACCAACAAGGCAGAATCGCCCACATCGGTAACCACGCAGGGGATGCCTGTTGCCATTGCCTCCCCGATGGCGTTGGACAGCCCTTCGCTGATGGAAGATGACGAAGCTATGTCCAGTGCGTTCAGAACCCGGGGTATATCCTTGCATTCATCCAGCAGGTGGATCCGGGACGATTCTCCGATGCCAGCCATAAGGGCCCGGAAATATTCGTTTGAAGGAGAAACCCCCTTACCCGCGAGAATGAAGTGGGAAGAGGGATGCGATCGGGAAAACAGGCTCACGGCCTTCAGGAAGGTGACGTGATCCTTCATGGGATCGAAGCGTGCGACAAGACCGATCACCGGGGCCTCGCGGGATATGTTCAAGGATGCACGTACGTTCTCTCCTGCGGTTTTATCCGGCCGGAAGACGGTCGTATCGAATCCGTTCGGGATGACCTCCCAGACCTTCGACTTATATCCCATCCTCTCATGGTATGATTTCCCCGCGTTCGAGTTCGCGATGATCCTGCGGGGGAGACGGGAAAAAAAAGAGCCGGCTCGCACCGTGAAACGGTAGAGCGGTGCGTAATGGACGAGATCCATGTCCGAGCAGCGGATATTCCATGCCACCTGCCCTCTTGTTTTAAAAAACAGGGCCATAAGATTTGCATGATACATCCACCCCTGGATGACATGAGGCTTGTATTCCCCGACGATCCCGGCAAGGGAAAGCAAACCCCTGGGGTCAGGCAGGGATTTCTTCATGTTCAGGGTGCAGACCTTTATACCGGCCTCTCTCATCATGCGCCCGGTATGGCCCATGGATGTCAGGGAGACCACCATGCTGGAGAACAACGTGTTATCCATCCCGGTCACCAGACGATAGAGGGTCTGCTCCGCGCCCCCGACATCCAGGGTGGATATGATATGGAGCACCCTGACAGGTGTTCCCCGAGGCGGGCGCTTCTCACGCACGATATCGCTGTCTCCACATCATGAACACGAGCAGGAGCCAGATACGGTCCACTGCGACAGAACCCCTCTTTTGCCGGAACTCAGAAACCGTATCCATGATCGGGGCCGGGTCCAGATACGTTTGCGCACACAGTGCATCGTGATCGAGATGCATATTGACCATTTCCATGAGATCGTCGTGCAGCCAGCTGTAGATTGGCACGGCAAAGCCCTGTTTGGGCCGCAGGAACAGGTTCTCGGGGAGATACCGCTTCAGGAGCTGTTTCAGGATGTACTTGGTTTCACCGTTCCGGTATTTCATGTCTAAGGGAAGGGACCGGGAAAATTCCACGATCCGGTGATCCAGGAACGGATCTCTGCCCTCCAGACTGTTGTACATGGTTGCCCTGTCCACTTTTGTGAGGATGTCTTCCGGCAGGTAGTGTTTTAGATCCCAGGTCATCATTGCATCGAGGAGGTCCATACGAGAGTTGCCGAGTGGCGGTCGAGGATTCTCGTATCCCCCGGTCAGTCGGGCGACCTCGTGGGGCAACCAGTATCCCACGGCGTAGGGGTAGGCGCCCCGGGCACTGCCGTTCCAGTAAGAAAGAACCGCCTCGAATTTCCGCATCCGGTCCTTGATGGCAGGCAACCGCAGCTTCGGGTATGCCCGGGTCAGTGAGGCCGCTCTGTCGCTTCCCAAAAGGCCCAGCATCTTGCCAGCGGCACGGGGGAGAAACGAGGGGAGGTGCCTGGTGAACCTCTCCAGGGTGTTCATGACCCAGTAGCGGTGATAACCGCAGAACAGCTCGTCCCCGCCGTCTGCGGACAGGCTCACCTTGACGTGCCGCCGGGTGATCCTGGATACGATGGTGGTGGGTATCCCCGAGATATCTCCGAACGGCTCGTCATAGATATCCGGCCACAAGGGAAGAATCTCTTTTGCGTGCTCAGGGGTGACGATCTCTTCGATATGCTCGGTGCAGAGATGCTCGGCGATACGCCTTGCCCAGGCCGACTCGTCATAATTCTTCTCCGCAAAACCGATGGTGAATGTCCTGATGGGGGCATTTGTATTCTTGGCCAGGATCGCCGTCACCAGCGATGAGTCGATGCCTCCCGAGAGGAAAACGCCGACTGGAACATCGGCAATGAGCCGCCTGGAAAAGGCGTCGGTCATGATTTCCTCGAGATGGTCGATGAGCGGATTTTCATCATGGGAGGTCTCGGCCGGTGGGCTGAAATCTGTACAGGACCAATAGCAATGATCGCGTATCGCAAGGTCTGGGGAAACAGTCAGCCGGTGACCCGGTTCGAGCTTGCGGACATGGAGGAAGATCGAGCGCGGTGCGCCGATGTAACCATAATGGAGAAATTCGCCCAGCGCGGTCGGATCGATCTCCAGCCTGCCGTCGAGTCCGGCGTGAAGGGCCTTGAGTTCGGAGGCGAATGCGAAGACCCCGTTGTGACAGTAGTAATAAAGAGGCTTGATGCCTATGCGGTCGCGATACAGGTGCAGGACCTTCTCTGACGCATCCCAGATCGCGAAGGCGAACATGCCGTTCAGCCGGCGGACGCACTCCGCCCCCCACTGGCAGAAGGCCTTGAGCACCACTTCGGTATCGGATGTGCTCTCGAAGGTATGCCCGAGATTCTCCAGCTCGCTGCGGAGTTCGCGGAAGTTATAGGTCTCCCCATTATAGCAGATGGTATGGCGGCCTGTGGTCATGGGCTGATTGCCCGCCTCGCTGAGGTCGATGATGCTCAGGCGCCGGTGCCCCATGGCCAGCCCGGCTTTTCCGTCAACGAAGAGGCCGGCGTTGTCCGGCCCGCCTCGGGAAAGCGTGTCCCGCATGGCCGTGCACCTGCGGGACAGCGCGGCGGGATTATCGTCCATCCAGATTCCGGCTATGCGGCACATGGGATATAGACAGGATTGTATGCCGATTCGGTATTGAGGGTTGTCATGCCTGACTTCATACGTTCATTGTGCGGCTTTCCAGGCCTGGAACATGAGCACATCCCAGAGCGGATACTGCCAGTTGTTCTGGCCGGAAAGGTGCTCGTTCCACTTTGCCCTGATGGGGCCGGGATGGAAGAAGCCCTCCTGCTTGAGGCGGGTTTCGTCCAGCAGGCCCTCAGCCCATTCGCGAAGCGGACCTCTCAGCCACAGGTCGATGGGTATGCCGAAGCCCATTTTCGGCCTCTCCAACACCTTGCTCGGGACATATCGGTAGAGGATCCGGCGCAAGGCCCATTTGCTCTGGTTGGATCGTATTTTCATGGACAGGGGCAGGCGCCAGGCGAATTCCACGATCCGGTAATCGAGAAGAGGGATGCGCGTCTCGAGAGAAACGGCCATGGCGGCCCGGTCTACCTTGACCAGGATATCGTCCGGCAGGTAAGTCGTCTGATCGAGATACATCATACGATGCTCGTGCGTGTCGCAATCAAGCCATCGCTCGGGATCGCTCATTGCGGTGCCCGGCTCTCTGCCGTGCAGAACTACCGAATCGGGGTCATGCCAGTGAGACATCAAGCTTAAGTAGAGTGATTCGAGTGTGCAGGTGCCGAGAGACCTGGCCAGGTTGTGCAATGTCGACCCGGGATTTTTGCCTTGGCGGAATCGTTTGGGCAGGGCAGGCTGCACAAACGCATATAACCGATCCCAATGGGAAGCCGGCAGCATGGTGACCGCCCTGGCCATACTCCTGCGGAAAGCGTCCGGGAACAGGCTGATGCGGCGATACAGCTTCATCGCCCTGAAATATCGGTTGTATCCCCCGAAGAGTTCATCGCCGCCATCACCCGACAGGCTTACGGTGACATGCCGTCGTGCAAGCTCTGAAACGAGAAATGTCGGGATCTGGGACGAATCGGAAAAGGGTTCGTCGTAAATCGCCGGCAGCCTCGGTATGACATCCTGACATTCTTCCGGGGTCACATACAGCTCGGTATGCTCGGTACCCAGATGCCCGGCTACGGCTTTCGCGTGTGCGGCCTCGTTATAGATTTTCTCATGGAAGCCGATGGTGAACGTCTTGACCGCCTGGGTAGACTGTGCCTGCATGAGCGCCACGATGAGGGATGAATCCAGTCCGCCTGACAGAAATGCACCAAGGGGAACGTCGGCCACCATCTGTGACCTGATCGCTGCTTTGAGAATGTTCTCGAGCTCGTCGACAGCCTCATGTTCATCACCGCAAAAGGGATGGGCGCGTCCTGCCAGAACGGTATCGTGTGCTGACCAGTAGTATTCCCGGCAGACCTCTTCGTCAGGGGCCGTGAGGGTGAGCATCGTTCCCGGGGGGGCCTTGAATATTCCCTCGTAGATGCTCCAGGGAGCCGGTATGTAGTTATGACGAAGAAAGAGAGCCACTGCATCCCGGTTTATCGAAGCGTTGAAGCCGGGGAATGCCCTCAGCGCCTTGAGCTCGGATGCAAATACGAACGTTCTGCCGAGCCTGCCGTAATACAGAGGCTTCTCCCCCATTCTGTCACGGGACAGGGTAAGCCGGCGTTCTTTTCGATCCCAGACGGCAAGGGCGAACATGCCGATGCTTTCCTCCAGCGTACGCCTGATGTCCCAGGCATCGATAGCGGCAAGGAGCGTTTCCGTATCCGAGTGCCCGCGCCAGGCGACATGCCCGAGCTTTTCTCGTATCTCAAGGTGGTTGTATATTTCGCCGTTGAACACGATCACATACCTGCCGGAATCCGATGCCATCGGCTGGTGGCCAGCTATGGTGAGATCCAGGATCGCCAGCCGGCGGTGGGCGAGGGCTATCCCTGCCGATTCGTCTGTCCAGACGCCGCTGTCATCCGGGCCGCGATGAGCCAGTGTATCGGCCATGATCCCTGCGCTCGTTCTCAGGTCGAGTGTTCCCGGAGCGCTGATGAAGCCGGCTATGCCGCACATGGTATTGCCTTTTGGCCGCTCATGTCAGGTTGGACTTTAGCAAACGAGATGTTCCGCTGCTCGGTTGCCTGATGGGGGAATGAGAAATGTCGTCTGAGGAAGGGCACTTACGTTACAGCTTTCGGAACACGTATTCGTTGTTACCCGTGCCCTGGCGAGTGATAAGACGTTGCAGGGTGAAGCCATGACCTCGGCAGAAATAGAATACGGCATCGGGTGTTGCAGCCTCGTACGGCCATCCTCCCATCCAATCCACCAGGTCGTGCCAGGGGGACATGCCTCGCGACTTTATGTAGGCCCGCCAGGAGGCCATGGGTCGCATGGTCAGGAACTCGTTCAGAAAGGTTCTCCCCCAGAAGTGCAGAAAACCATAGGTGAGCAGGAAAGGCCTCGTCCAGTATTTCTGATTGTACAGGCGTTTGATGCGCGCCCATCGGGCCGATTTGTAGCCCTCGTCGTTGTAGATGGCGAGAAAAAGCAGACCGTCCTTTTTGACTGCGTGCACGACGTTTCCCATCGCCTTCCATAAATCCCCGGTATGATGCAGCACACCCCAGGAGTAGACGATGTCCCATTCGCCCAGTCCCTCGAGGTACCCGGCGTCCAGGACAGAGCCCTGCTCGATCGTCCAGGTCTGGTCTTCAGGGAAAAACCGTGTTTTCAACTCGCGCGTACAGGCAACGGACTGGTGATCATAGTCAAATGAGTGGACCTTCGCCCCCAGACGGCGAGCCGCCAGAGAGAAGAGCCCGCTGCCGCTCCCGATATCGAGAAACGACTTTCCGGTCAGGTTATCCAGCTCAAGCATGTCTTGAAGCGAGTTCTGGGCTTCCTTGATTCGATCTTCGGTGAGAACTCTCAGAAACCGCGACCAGTTTTTGCCGAAGGCAAAGCGCTCACCCTCTCTTATTTCCCTGCATGCATCGTGCATCTTGCGTATCTCCTTGTAGTCAAAGACTCTCAATCAGGTCATTCCACTGGGCCATGATGGTGTCCTGCGAAAAGGTTTTTCTTACCTGAAGGGCTTGGGAGCCCAGGCGCTGGCGAAGCTCTTCATCGTGCATCAGTTTGTCCATGGCGAGGCACAGTGTGTGGACATCTTCGGTGGGGACAAGCAGGCCG
>JAHDRW010000003.1 GCA_018433085.1 Deltaproteobacteria bacterium
TAATTTTAGTATATCTACTCTTTCCTTGAGGTGGGCCAGAAGTATAGATATTGGCACAAGGCGATACTTCTTTTCCTCTCCTCCATCGTTGGGAGTATGCCCTCCTAATATTTCACTATATAACGCTATCTGGACTTTCTATCGTTGAGATCTCCAACCGGCGGGACCCTGTCCTCGCTGGTGCCGCTGGTGAGAGTGATCCGCAAGGCTGGCGTCCGGGTTGAGGAGGTGCGGTGAGGGTTGCCCCATGCCGCCGGCCTCAAGGGGCACCGAAGAACGATTCTCTGTGGCAATATCCTTGAAGATTGTATATAATATTATAACTTCCATCTCGTTTCAGGGCTTGAATTTGCAGGTATTAGAGGGGGGCAGAAAGATGAAAGAACGGGCTATTATTCCGCTGCTGTGCTTTCTTGTGCTGTGCAGTTGCTCGACCATAACCTTCGAAAGGAAGGTCGAAGGCAACACCTTTTTCTCCATGGCCGATCCCAGGCTCCAGGTGCTTGTCAACCCGGGTTTCCAGTACATCGGCGAGATCACCATGGCCCGCCGCCACCAGAACGTGCAGGGCGCCCGCAACCTCCTCGTGAATAACAACTCCTATCTGTTCGCCGAGATCGGCGAGGACAATGTCCTGGCAAAAGGTGTGGTCATCAGGGTCGACAAGGTAAACAGAAGCAGCTGGCAGCCCGATCTCTTTTCCGATATCAAGAACAAGCTGGTGACGGACTACGAACAGATCAGCGCCGAGCGGTACGAGCATTTCATTGCAGTGCGCTCGGACATATTCACCCCCGACGAGATGGACTTCGTCATCGCCGAGGGCATGAAGAACGCCGGGCCGGTCATGCTCGACGAGCGGCTGAGCTACAGCGGCTACCGCATTCCCAAGTGCTTCATGGTGGAGGCATTCGGGATACGGGCGGGCGCGGGCAACGACACCAAGCTTTGCATCTACTATTTCGAGGATCTCGCCCGTCTCGACGAGCAGTTTTCCTGCCGGGAATGGATACGTGGCGATCTGCCCCAGGCAGGCCGGGAAGCGGTTGTCAAGCGCTTCGTCGAATCGAGGAAGAGCGGCCTCTCCTTTGCGAAGAATGTGAAATGATCCGGTCACACCCCTCGCATTCTGGGGGAGAGCATGTGTGCGGGTATTGCCGGTCTTTCCCGTCTGCTCCGTATCGATGACGGGTTCCGGTTTCGACACGCGGGTGGAATGCGTGCATTCTCCGAGTGATGTTTTATTATTTTTCGGGGGATGTTTACCGATGAACAGAAGCAGCAGCGCCGCCGGCAAAAGGAGCGAAGAAACGGTGACTGATGCACCCGCAAAGGCAGGGGATCCCCCTATCGATCTGGAAAGGGCCGTGCGCGAGTTCGACGCGGACAGGGAGTTCCTGCGCGAGCTCGTGGGGGGGTTCCTGAACAACGTCAGGGAGCAGGTCGAGCTCCTCCGGGCCGCAATGGAGAAGGGTGATGCGGAGACCGTGCGCAGGGAGGCCCACTCGATCAAGGGAGGTGCCGCGAACATCTGTGCGGAGAGTCTTTCGCTCGCGGCATGGAAACTGGAGACGGCCGGGAAGTCGGGGTCGTTGGACAATGGCCGGGAAATGCTCGGAGAGCTTCAGCACGAGTTCTGCCGCCTGGAGGGCTATGTACGGGATGAGCTCGACGGCGGCGGGGATTGAGGGCAGCGAGGCGTGCTCCCGAAACAGGATGAAGAATGAAATTAACGTCTTGTGATAAGGAGGTGCCGTGAAGATTCTTGTGGTGGACGACGAGCTCGTCAGCAGGGAAAAGCTGCAGAAGATCCTTAAGAAAGTGGGAGAGTGCGAGGCCGTGATGGACGGCAGAAGCGCCGTCGAAGCGTGCAGGGACGCCTGGGACAACTCGTCGCCTTTCGATCTGGTGATCCTGGACATCCTCATGCCGGAGATGGACGGCACCGTGGCGCTGCGGACCATCCGAAGGCTCGAAGACGAGAGCGACATCCCGAAGGACCAGCGGGCAAAGATCTTCATGGTGACCACCCAGTCGGACAAGGAGACCATTTTGGCCTGTGTCCAGGCCGGCTGCGACGACTTCATCACCAAGCCGTTCACGTATGATACCGTGATCGGGAAGGTGCAGCGCCACGGCTTCGTTGTCCATGACGGCGCCGGGATGGACCTGCCGGACCAGGAACCCGGACAGCCGGGTGAAGAGGGAGGCAGGAGCGACCTGCTCGAAAAGCTCATCATCCGGTTCAAGCGCGGCGAGATCAATCTGCCCACCCTGCCTCAGATCCACTCCAAGTTCAAGGAGCTGGTCGATGCCGGGGCGAACATCCAGGATATCGCTGAGTTCCTGAAATCGGACGCCGCCATCACCTCCAAGCTCATCAGCATCTCCAACTCCTCGTACTACCAGGGCGTCGTGGAAAACCGGACCATTGATCAGGCCATCGGCCGCCTCGGGCTCGAGACCACCCAGCAGACCGTGAACGCCATCGCCAACCACGAGCTCTACATGGCAAGGGACCGGAAATATACCGGTCTGATGGACCAGCTCTGGGAGCACTCGCTCTCCTGTGCCCACGCCGCTCAGATCATCACCGAAAGCCTGCACACCAGCCTCCAGGAAGACCCCTTCACCCTGGGATTGCTCCATGATATCGGGAAGCTCCTGCTGGTGCAGGTGGTGGGAGAGATGGAGAAGAAGACGTCCGAGGCGGTGGAATCCCGGGAGCTGTTCCAGATCCTGGGCGCGTACCACGACAAGGCCGGTGCCGTTCTTCTGAAGCGATGGTGCTTCCCCGAGATCTATGTCAACGTCGCACTGAAACATCATCTTGAGGACGAGATCGACTCTTTCTCCCGGGAGCTGGTGGTGATTCATTTCGCCAACGCGCTCGTCAGGGCCATGGGGTATGGCCTGGATGATCCTGACCCCGCAGAGCTCTCCGCGGTGCCCTCGGCGAGAAGGCTGGGCCTCGACAGCGGCATGATCGCCGATGCGAAGAATGAGGTCAAACAGCGGATGGATGAGCTGAAGCACTATCTCGACTGAACCGGGGTGCGCGCAGGGCCGGGCACGGGGCACTGTTCCGGGATCGCCCTGCGAGGCCGTTTCCGGGCGGAATCCCGAAACGTGATGTTGCGCGGGCCATGCCGAAGGAGACACCACCCCGCTCAAGCCCGGATAACGCCCGGCGTCCGGGTGCCTGTTCGCAACGATTCCCCTGCCTTCGCCATTTTCCCGTAGACGAAACATCCGGATCGTGTTTGGTAAACAGGTATGAAACCCAATATAAAGGAGACATCCATGGTGCCCGATGCAACGAGACTGATCATGGAGATGGACCTGACCCTTCCCCTGCTCGGCTTTTACGACGCGCCCGATACCGGTGGGTTCGAGCCGCTGGTGGCGCCCGACCCGGGGGAGCACATGTGCATTTTCTGCTTTTTCGAGAACTTCCGCAAGGGGGAAACCCTCGTGATCACCCGCGACAACTTCGGGTGCGGAGGGGCAGGCAACTGTCTGTGCAATGTACAGACCAGGTCGCGGGAGGAATATATCCGCTTTCTGGTGGAGGGAGAGGGCCTGAAGAGATCCCCCGAGGTCATGGGGGAGTGGATCGACCGGAGAAGGCCCTATATACAGCGGCATCCCTATCTTCTCATGGGCCCGGTAAGGACGGAGAAATACGAGTATCTCAAGAGCGTCACCTTTTTCGTCAACCCCGACCAGTTGAGCGTACTCATCATCGGTGCCAACTACGATGCCGCCCCAGGCGATACCCCGCCCGTGATCGCTCCCTTCGGGTCCGGGTGCATGGAGCTCCTGCCCCTGTTCGACGATCTGGAGGCCCCCCAGGCCATGATCGGGGCCACCGACATAGCCATGCGCCAGTACCTCCCACGGGACATCCTGGCGTTTACCGTCACCAAACCCATGTTCGAGCGACTCTGTGCCCTTGACGATCAGAGCTTTCTCCACAAGCCCTTCCTGAGAAATCTGAAAAAGGCGCGGGCGGAGCAGTCCATGCGGGTGGCGTAGCCGGAGGAAATCAGCCCCGGCAGGGCCGTGCGGATAAGGCCGGGCCGGCCGCTGTTTTTGCCGGGGCCGTACAGGCCGGGAGTGCTCCCGGACAACCCCGGGTGACTGTCCGGGGACAATGAACATGAACGAGGAGAGATCATGATACGGAATCTGATTGAGAAGAACAGGTCGTACCGGAGGTTCCGGGAGGATGTGCCGGTGGGTCCCGAGGTGCTCAGGGATCTGGTGGACCTCGCGCGGCTGTCTGCGTCCGCGGGAAATCTCCAGCCCTTGAAATACATCCTCTCGTGGGAGCCGAAGAAGAACCGGCTCATCTTTCCCCACCTGGCGTGGGCGGCGTATCTGAAGGACTGGCCGGGGCCCGGGGAAGGGCAGCGGCCGTCGGCATATATCATTGTTCTGGGCGATACGGCCGTTTCCAAGACATTCGGCTGCGACCACGGGATCGCGGCCCAGAATATCCTTCTGGGCGCCGTGGAGCGGGGCCTGGGCGGCTGCATGATCGCCTCGGTCCAGCGCAACCAGCTCAGGGAGGCCCTGAAAATCCCCGCTCGGTTCGAGATACTCCTGGTCATCGCGCTGGGCAGCCCCATGGAAGAGGTGGCGATCGAAGAGGCGGGTGACGGCAGCGGCATTGAATACTGGAGAGATGAAAAAGGGGTGCACCATGTTCCCAAGCGGGGGCTGGAAGAGATCATTCTCCCGTTGTGAAGGGCGGGGAGCTCGGTTTGTGACACATCTTCTGGTGCGGTGTACACCGGGGCGGATGTCTTTTGTCCCTGACCCGGGCCCCCTAAGTCGTTGCATATGCCTTTGCCAATGGTTCCCCCTTCGTCAGGGCCGGGTATGAAATGAGGTGGATGAGATAAGGATATGGGGCCTGGGGAGACGAGAGTCGTCATGTTTCTCGCTGCCGGTGTGGCGGCGGTATTGTGTGGCGCGGCAAGCACATGAAAGGCAGGAGTATCTGTTCGCAGGAGGCTACCAATGGATATCTACGAGTTTCTCCACACCCACACGATCCCCTATGAGCGCTACGATCACGAGGCGGTCTTCACCTGTGAGCAGGCAGATTTCCTCTCCATCCCCTCGGACGCGGCAAAGACCAAGAACCTCTTTCTGAGGGACAGGAAGGGCCGCAGACACTTCCTGGTCACGGTCGGCGCGGAGAAGTCGGTGGATATCAAGGCCATGGAGGGTCTGCTCTCGGCCAAGGGCCTGAGTTTCGCCTCGGAGGAGCGGCTTATGCGATACTTGAGCCTCACCCCGGGATCGGTTACGATCCTGGCCGCTCTCAACGACCATGACGGCCGGGTGGAGGTAATCGTGGACGAGGATCTCTGGCAATGCGAAACCATTCAGTGCCATCCCCTGGTGAATACGAGCACCCTGATCATGGCCGTTGACGACATCCGGCGGTTTCTGGCGCTCACCGGTCACGAGGCCAGGGTGCTGCACATCCCGGTGCGGCGGTGATGAGCCCGCGCTTCCCCTTCGGATGTTTTTTTTGCAGGAGGGGATTATTTCTGTAGACAAAAAGATCTGTTCCCCCGTCTTCACGGGCAGCCGCATATCGCATAGCTGCGGCTGCGGGAAACGGAGAAGGCTGTTCTTCGAACCCGTGGAACCCGCGGGAGCTGCCGGTGCAGGCGGACCGGAGGCGGCGGGAATGAGGATGGAGACAAAGAAGGGATGCGCATGGCAGTGATGCAGGGCAACGGCGCCGCCGATCGCCATGACCGGCCCGATCAGGCCGCGGTCGTGAGACAGGCGGCTGCGGGAGACCGGGAGGCGTTCGGGGAACTCATGGACACCTATCATCAGGGGATATTCGCCATGGTGTACTGCCGGATCACGTCGCGCATGGATGCGGAGGACATCACGCAGGAGATCTTCGTGCGAGCCTTTCAGGGGGTGAAGTCGCTGCGGGATCCCGGGCTGTTCAAGTCCTGGCTCTACCGGATCGCGCTGAACGCGGTCAACGACTTCCTGAGAAAAAAGCGCCTGCGCTCCATCTTTACCCTGTTCACCCGGGAGCGGGACGACGGCGAGGTCCCGGACCCGAACGGCGGCGGTCCCGACTATCTGGAACGCAAGGAGTTCTGGATCCGACTCAAGGTGTTTCTCTCCCGGCTTTCACCGTCCGAGCGCGAGGTGTTCAGGCTCAGGTTTCTCGACGGCCTGTGCATCAGGGAGATCGCAGAGGTGATGGAAAAGAACGAGAGCACGGTCAAGACGCACCTTTACCGCGGCGTGGAGAAATTCCGCAGGGAAAGAGACCTTTCGGGGCTCCTGCAGGAGGATATGTCATGAGCGATGATAAAAAAGCCCGGTGCGACATCGGGCAGGTGATCCGTTGTGTGGTGGACGAGAGCGATCTGGATGATGGGCAGAGACGCCACCTGAAGGAGTGCCCGGTCTGCAGGGAAGAGCTGCGGCGCCTGGAAGACGGGCTTCGCCGGCTCGAACGCACGGCTGCGGAGTATACACCCGAGCCTGTACGGAGGCCGGCTCTGCCGGTCGAGGAGCATGCGCTGCCGCACAGTCCTGCCCTCGAGTGGCGGCTCGCCTGGGGGGCGGCCTTCAGCCTTGCCTTGGTGGTGCTGATCGCCGTGTGGACCGTGTTTCGTGGCGGTCTGCCCCCCGTGAATTACCAGGACGTGGCACGGGAGATGGCCGAGGACGAGATGCTTATGGCAGAGGTTCTCGTGCTGGAGGAAAACCCGCTGCCCGATGCGTACCGGGAGATCTCTCCCGAGGAGACCGTCGGAATCGACGAGGAGATATTCGATTTCATCGTACCCGTGGAAGGCTGGAGCACGGATCAGGAATCGAGAACAAAGGAGGTGTGAGATGAGAAGGAAGAATATCGTGATGCTCGTGGCCTGTGCGGTCATGTTCGTGTTCCCGGCCGTTGCCGAGGCCATGAGGGGTGACGGGCCTCCGGGCAGATGGTGGCGGATGCCCGAGGTGGCGGATGCCCTGGAGCTGAGCCAGGCTGACAAAGATTCGCTCGATGCGCTCTACGTGCAGAATCGGCGGGGACTGATCGAGGTCAAGAATGACCTCGAGCGGGAGCGCTTCGAGTTGGAGAACACCCTCGATCAGCAGGACCTGGACGAGAAGGCGGCTATGGATCAGTTCAGAAAGATCGAGCGCTACCGGGAGAAGCTTTCCACGGAGCGTTTCCGGTATCTCCTGGAGGTGAGGAAGATACTCGGGCACGAACGCTACCAGAGGCTCATGACAATGGCCAGGGATCTTCACGGCAAGAGGGAGGAAAGGGGAGACGCTCCGGAGGCCCCCCCTGCCCCTCAGTGAGGCGGTCTCGCGGGTCGACCGCTATCAGGCCTCCCGGGCCAGGCTTTGTCCCCGAGCCATCCGGAGCATGAACGCCTTCCGCGGTTCCCCGGGCAGGGAGACAGCCGGCGGTTTCCTTTTGTCTGATGCCGGGAACCGGGGTTCTCTCTGCCCGGTGTCGTTTTTTTCCATCGATTCCTTGCAGCCGGCAGCCTCTCTTCGCCGGTAGCACGGGCTTTTTCGCCGGCCCGCTCTTCATTCACTTTACTCCGTGTTCAACAATATTCATCCCCTGAGGTACCGGTGACGATAAGGGGGAAAAGAGGCGTCTTCCGTGAAGGCGCCCGTTTCTCGAAGGACCGGACATGGACTGCACACATCCACAGGGAACCATCACGGGACACGGAATCGCTGTCTGGCTGGCGATCCTGCTCGTTCTGTCGTGCGCCGCATCTGCCTGCAAAATCAAGGGTGAAAGCGACGAGGGCGGCACGGTTTCCGCGGTCGTGATCGGCCCCGAAGGCGGGGTGGTCGAGATCACCGACCCTGCGAGCGGGATCTGCGGCGCCAAGGTGTATATTCCCGCCGGCGCGCTGGATAGCGAGCAGGGCATCTCCCTGTCCCGGAGGGCTCTCCCCGCCACTCTCCCCGCCTGGTACCGGACAGGGGGCGGGTGCATCGATTTCCACCCGGACGGCCTCCGGTTCTCCCAGCCGGTCTTGCTCTATCTCCCCTACGACGACATCAACAACGACGGTATCATTGACGGCCGCGCGGTCCGGGAGGAAGACCTTTTCGTGCTCTACCACAACAGCCTGGACGGCCGGTGGGAAGAGATGCCCCTGTACGGGGCCGATACGGACAGCAACCTGGCCGTGGTGGAATCGGGGCATTTCAGCACCTACCTCGTAGCCGTGGACACCGCGGATGCCTGGACGCTCGATTCGGGTTTGACGGACACGGGCGCGGAACCCTCCTTTGAACCCGGTGAATGCTACCTGGGAAACGACAACATCTGCTATTATTCCCATATGACGGTCCTGCGCAGGGAGACCGGACTGACGGCCATCGTGGACAGGAATCTGACCTATGTCAACAGCGGCATTGTGGCCGAGATCAGCGAAGACGGCAGCTCGGCAACCTTTGATGCCGCCAGTGCCTTTGCCAAGGTGCTGGCCTCGGGTGACGCAACCCGGTGGATCTGGGAGGGTGAATTCGTCAGGGAACACACCTTTCTCATGGATTACGAGGTGAGGCAGGACGACGCTCTCTCCTCTTCGGAATCCGAAGAGGCAGGCACCCAAGACGGTGCGGGGGGCATCTTCTGCCGGGTCGAGGCGGTCGACGCGAACATGGTGAAGATAACCTGGGAGATCGACGTCTTCGAGCAGATCATCTACCAGACGACTCCCCAGGGATCCGGGCACTGCCTGGCGATACGCTTCCGCGCAACCCACCAGTGAGACCGCCTGAAAACCCCTTTTAGACCGGTGGAATAAAAGACCAGGCGGCGCACGAAGTCCGCCTGGCGAAAATAATGGAACTACTGGAGTATTCCCTTTTTCGGCAAACCAAACCCTCATCATGAGGATTCAGTGCGGGATGGGGAGGTTCTTCAATGGGCGGATTTCCCTCAGGGGAAATATTTTCGGACACGGGGCGGATCCCGGATGACGAGGCTGCTGGAAAAGCCAAAAATATCAATAGTATCGAATGGTTGATCTTGACAAAGCCCCAGACCCTCATATCATGAAATAGTGCATGGACATCTGCATGAGGGGGGAGTTATGGCGAAACATGATGCCCCGCGTATCATGCGGGATTTTCTTCTCACCGCGGGCATCGGGATCAACGGAAACAATCCGTGGGATATCACCGTACATCGACGGGATTTTTACGACAGGGTCATGCGCGGCGGCGTGCTCGCCCTGGGCGAGTCCTACATGGATGGATGGTGGGACTGCGAGGCACTGGATCAACTTTTCGACAGGGTGCTGCGCGCCGGAATCCACAAAAAGCTTCAAGGCAACCTCCAGCTCGTCTGGCATACCTTCACGGCAAGGCTGTTCAATCTTCAAAAGAAGGCGCGAGCCCACGAGGTGGGCAGGAGACACTACGATATCGGGAACGATCTTTACCGCGCCATGCTGGACTCGAGGCTAGTCTATACCTGCGGGTACTGGAAGAATGCGAAAAATCTCGATGACGCCCAGGTGGCCAAGATGGACCTGGTATGCCGGAAGACAGGCATGAAACCCGGGATGAGGGTTCTGGACCTGGGATGCGGATGGGGCTCGTTTGCCCGGTATGCCGCGGAGACCTATGGTGCGGAGGTGACCGGGGTCACCATATCGAGAGAGCAGTTAGCGCTGGGAAAAGAGCTCTGCAAAGGCCTGCCGGTCGATATCAGGTACCAGGACTACCGGGAGGTGACCGGAACATACGACCGGGTCATCTCCATCGGAATCCTGGAGCACGTAGGCTACAAGAATTACCGGACCTACATGGAGGTCGTGGACAAGACCCTCAAGCACGACGGGATCGGGTTCTTCCACACCATCGGGGGCAATGTGAGCATAACCATCGGCAACCCCTGGACCACGAAGTATATATTCCCCAATGGGCAGGTGCCCTCGATATCGCAGCTTGGCGAGGCCATGGAGGGGGTCATGGTCATGGAAGACTGGCACAACTTCGGCCCCGACTATGAACGGACGCTCATGGCCTGGTACGAGAACTTCGAACGGCACTGGCCCGAGTTGAAAAACCGCTATGACGAGCGGTTTCACCGGATGTGGCGGTTCTATCTCCTGAGCTCCGCCGGTGCGTTCCGATCCCGCTCCATACAGCTCTGGCAGGTGGTGATGACCAAGCCCGGCTCTCCGCCACCCGAGTGCAGGCTCGTATAGGAGAAGGAATATGCTCGAATCGGATGTGATCGTGATCGGAGGCGGCCCTGCGGGGGCGAGCTGCGCGTGGAAGCTCAGGCAGTACGGCCGGGAGGTCGCTGTCATCGACAAGGAGACCTTTCCCAGGGCAAAGCCCTGTGCAGGCTGGATCACCCCGGCCACGTGCAGAAACCTCGACATCCGGCCCGGGGCCTATCCGTTCGGCATACTCGCCATCCGGCGCATTGCCGTGCACGCCTATGGCAGGCGCTTCGTCCTGCCCACCAGGCAGTATTCCATCCGGCGCAGCGAGTTCGACTCGTGGCTGCTTGAGCGGGCAGGGGTGCCCGTGTTTATCCACCGGGCACGCAAAATCCGCGAGGAGGGCCGGACGTTCGTGATCGACGATGCCTTTAGATGCCGGTTTCTGGTCGGCGCCGGGGGTACGGCCTGCCCCGTGTACTCGACCTTTTTCCGCGACACGAGGCCCCGGCCCAGGGAGTCCCTTATCGTGACCCTTGAAGAGGAGTTCGCCTGTCCGGGCGCCGATCCCGTGAGCCGGCTGTGGTTCTTCGAGGACGGTCTCCCCGGCTACGCCTGGTATGTCCCCAAGAGCGGCGGCTTCATCAACGTCGGCCTGGGCGGGAAATCCCGCAAGCTCGCCGGCAGCGGCAAGGGCATCCGTGAGCACTGGGAGTCGTTCGAGAAAAAACTGAGGCGGCTTTCTCTGGCCAACGACCACGAGTTCTCCCCGAAACGGCATGCCTATTTCATCAGACAGGACACCGGGCCCATGCAGCTGGGCAACGTCTATATCACCGGCGATGCAGCCGGTCTCGCCACCATCGACATGGGGGAGGGCATCGGCCCGGCGGTCAGGAGCGGGATCCTTGCGGCAGAGGCCATAATCACCGGCAGGCGCTATTCCCCGGCCCGGTTGAGCAGGCTCAGCCTGTGGAGCTTCCTGTTCCCCGTCGTGTAAACCAGTAGGCAAAGGATATCTTTCACCGGCAGCTTTCCCATATTGCCCTTGCGGAATGTGAATGCCTCCTTCGGGGTCCAGACCCTATGCGATGGTTCTTATCCATGGAAGACAGGCCTCCCTTCGACCCATGCCGCGATCCCGGGTTTTTTTCATGGATGTATTCTTCGCCCTCACGTGAGCATGCCCCCGGGCGATATTTCTTCCTGCGAAAGGATGCTGTCGACCACGTGCTGCTTCGAGAAATGGGCCGCGCTCAGGTAGTGCATTGCCCCCTCGCGCCCCAGTATCCTCAGCCGGATCTCCCGGGGAGGATATCCTTTGCGGTGGAGATCCATGACCCTGGCCTGAAGCTCCTCCATGAACCCGATCTTTGCCCCCAGTGCCTCCCTGCCGTATTCTATCCTGCCCTTGAGCCCGCAGAAGATCGACGAGAAATCGAACGCGGTGAGTCGCTTCAGTGACGAGAGGATGAGCCGGAAGTTCTCGTCGCGCCTCAGATAGCGGACGGTCCTGCCGCAGAATAGATCCCCGGTGAAGAGCCATCCCTCTCTCGGCTCCAGCAGGCACACGTGGTCGGGTGAATGCCCGGGGGTGTGGATGACCCGGAAAACGCGTTCCGGGAGCTCGATGGAAACGCCCAGGGGTGCGGCACGTGAAGGATCGGGACACCCCCAGACCACGCGCTGGTAGAGCCTGAGCCCGAGCCTGACCGGGTCGGAGATAAAGGGCAGGGCCTCTTCCCGGGCATATGCAGTCGCGCCGAACACCTGCCTGATAGGCGCGTTGTTCCCGATATGGTCCTCGTGGCAGTGTGTATTGACGATCATGCCGACACGTCTGCCTGCAAGCGCTTGCATGAACTCGCGGCGTGCATGGAAGGCCCCGGTATCGATGAGCGTATCTCCCACCAGGAAGGCGTGAACCGTATACGGCACATACATCCCCATGCTCCTGCCCATGAGAAAATCCGTGACCTCTCCCCACGCCCTGACCCGTATCATGACCTGCCGCCTCCGGGCGTGGGCCTTTGCCCTTCCATGAGCGCTTCGGCGGATTTGAGGTTTGCCAGGATCCTCTCGAGCATGGCTTCGAACGCATCCGCCTCGGCCTCTGAGAAGCCGGCATAGCCGAGCGAGGTCATCTCTTGAGACACGCGGGCATAGACTCCCTGAAGCTCCCGGTTCCTGGCCGTGATCCGGACGTGTACCCTCCGGCGGTCTTCGCCCGACGGGACGCGGGCGACATGACCGGAACGCTCCAGGACATCGAGCATGGCGGTGAGGGTGGATTTCTTCAGTGAGGTCATGGCTGCCAGCTCCCGGATCGGCACATCGTCTCTTTGCCACAAGGCAAAGAGGATTCTCCCCTGCGAGGGGGTGATGTCGTGAATGCCCTGGTCCTTGAGCAGCCTGGAGAAGATGCGGCCCGATATCTGATGCATCTGCGCGATGAGAAATGCCCCTTTTCTTGCGTGCTTCATCCCTTGCCTCCCTGAAAACAGCCGGGTAATTAGTTTTAAATAAAACTATACGAGATCGTACAATAAATCAAGCAAGGTGCTTTCATCAGGGCGCAGGGCCTTTTAAGAAGGAGCCCGTTGTCCTGGAGAAGCCGGGATGATATCGATTGACCGGCCGCGGGATATGGAGTAGTTTTTTAGAAAACATTATGAGAGCCAGTTTATGAAAGGAGGGAGCCATGGACTCCGAAATGGAACTTGAAGCCAAAAAGGTGCTGATAAAGCGCAAGCATGAGCTCCATGAAGAAGCGCTGAGAAAGATAATCGATGAGCTGCAGTACAATCTGGCGCACTACGACAAGCTTGACGGCCTGGAGAGTATCTTCGCCTACGTGAAGACCAATGCCGAAGCCCTTCTCTTCCTGTGCCAGGAGCGCAAGCGGGACAGGGACAAGCGCAAGAATCCCACTCAACCGGTCACGCCGATCCCTCCGCAGGGCTCTGATCTCGAATAGCCGTTCCGGCGGAATGTCCACCTCCGGGTGATCCTCTGCCCGACGCGGAGGGGACGACCCTGACGATCTGCCGGTCATTCGGACGGCATCCCCCCATCCAGGCAGGGAGAAAAGAGGTCCTTTCCTTCTTCCGCTCAGGAGGGATGCCCGGTCTCACGGGGTTATCCGTCCTTTGCCCCGCCGTTTACCGGACGCCAGGCACCCGATCCGTATCCGGGAGCTCCGCGGATGTCTGCTCCGGAGCAGGAGCACCCGCGGACGACTTCCCTGGGACAGCCCCATGTGATGCGTGCCGGGAGACGCCGGCCTTTTAGGATATCGTGCAACTGAATGATGACAGGAGGTTCTTTTCAAGCACGCGCGAGTACAGTATTATGTAATACAGGGGAAAGGCCCTTAAAAAAGGAGGTGGGACCATGAAGATCGCCCGTGACATGGTCGAGCTGGTGGGGAACACCCCGCTGGTGAGGCTGAACAGGGTGGCGGGATCCTGTGTCGCCGAGGTGGCGGGCAAGCTCGAATTCTACAACCCCTGCTCGTCGGTCAAGGACCGAATCGGGATGAGCATGATCCTGGAGGCGGAGCAGCAGGGCCGCATCGATAAAGACACCGTGGTCATCGAGCCCACGAGCGGCAACACGGGCATCGGCCTGGCCTTCATGTGCGCCATCAGGGGCTACCGGCTCATCATCACCATGCCCGAGAGCATGAGCGTGGAGCGCAGAAAACTGCTTTCGGGAATGGGCGCCGAGCTCGTGCTCACCCCCGCCTCCGAGGGGATGCGGGGCGCCATCGCCAGGGCCAGGGAGCTGGCCGAGGAGCACCGGAAGTCGTTTATCCCCCAGCAGTTTTCCAATCCTGCGAATCCGCGCATCCACCAGACCACCACGGCCCGCGAGATCTGGGACGACACGGAGGGCCGCGTCGACATCTTCGTGGCCGGGGTGGGCACCGGCGGCACCGTCACGGGGGTGGGCAGGTTCCTGAAGGAGCGCAAACCCGGGGTGCACATCGTTGCGGTCGAGCCCCAGGATTCTCCCGTACTCTCGGGCGGCAGGGCCGGCAGCCACAAGATCCAGGGGATCGGCGCCGGGTTCGTTCCGGATGTCCTCGACCGGAGCGTCGTCGACGAGGTGTTCACGGTCGGCGGGGATGAGGCCTTCACCATGGCGCGGCGGCTCATCAGGGAGGAGGGGATCCTCTGCGGCATATCGTCCGGCGCCAATGCCCACGCCGCTGTCGAGATCGGCAAACGGCCCGGAAACGCGGGCAAGCTCGTCGTGTTTGTCGTGTGCGACACCGCAGAGCGATACCTGAGCAACCCGGAGCTTTTTCCCTAGAACGATGGGCACTGAGACGCCCGGGAGACTTGGCGGAGACCCAAGGTGGAACACGACAGGCAGACGGATTTGATCAGGACGGAGAAGACGATTCACAAGGTCGTGGACGAGCTGTGCAGGCCCGAATCCTACGAGGGGGTCTACCAGAAGCCCGCACAGGACAAGGTCATGCCTTCGATCGACGCGCTCACCGAGTTCGTGGAGCGACTGCGCAGGGTGATCTTCCCGGGTTATTTCAGCGATTCGGAGGTCTCGCTTGAGAGCATGCCCTATATCCTGGGCAATCACCTGGAAAAGGCTGAAAGGCTCCTCTCCGAGCAGATCAAGAGGGGATACGGGTTCTCCTGCGAGATCACCTACGGGCAGGCGTTCATCGAGTGCGAGGAGCGGTCGCGCACGCTGTCCCGGGAGTTCATCACGGCCATCCCCCGCATCAGGGGTCTTCTGTCCTCCGACGTGGTGGCCGCCTACGAGGGCGACCCGGCGGCCAGGAGCACCGGCGAGGCGATCTTCTCATACCCGAGCGTCAAGGCCGTGACCAACTATCGGATCGCCCACGAGCTCTACCGCCTGGGCGTGGAGATCATCCCCCGGATCATCACCGAGATGGCTCACTCCCAGACCGGCATCGACATTCACCCCGGGGCGACCATCGGCGAGCGGTTTTTCATCGACCACGGCACGGGCACGGTGATCGGAGAGACCTGCGAGATCGGGCGGAACGTCCGGCTCTACCAGGGCGTCACCCTGGGCGCGGTGAGCTTTCCCAGGGACGATTCCGGAAGGCTGGTCAAGGGCATTCCCCGTCATCCCATCGTGGAGGACGACGTCATCATCTACTCCGGCACCACTATCCTGGGACGGGTGCGCATCGGCGCGGGCTCGGTCATCGGGGGCAATGTCTGGCTCACCGGCGACGTGCCCCCTCACACCCGGGTGGTGCAGGAAAAGCACGCCCAGTCGGTGATCATGACCGCGCAGGAGAGAAGGGAATGAATATGTCCTGCGCTACGGGAGCGAAACAGCGGGATGAATCGGAGGCGATCATCCGGGCAAGGCAGGGGCGGACTATGACCATGCAGCGGAAACGATTCGCCAGGAACGGTATGAGCAGTGCCTCGGGCCAGGCCGGGAAGGCTTCTCCTGTGGGGCGGGGCCTCTTTTTCGTGGTGAGGCGGGCATGAAGGAGATGTTTTTCCGGGGAGCATCCGCGGCAACGGCCACACTCATGGCAGGCGTGTTCTGCTTTCTGATGTGGGCATTGCCCTGTTTCTCCTCGGCTGCGGCGGACAGTGACGAAAGGGTTTTCCTGTGGTCCGTGGCGGGCGAAAAGGGCACGCTCTATCTCCTGGGCTCCGTCCACGTGCTCAGGCCGGATGCCTACCCGCTCGACGGGCGGATCGACCGGGCATACGAGGCGAGCAGGAGGGTGGTGTTCGAGGCCGACGGCAAAGAGGCCGCAGGCGAAGGGATGCAGCGGGTGCTCAGGGAGTGCGGCATGTATGGAACAGATGCAACGCTCAGGGACCGCATATCCGGGGACACCTACCGGCTTCTGGAGGGCAGTGCACGGACCGCAGGGATCGACCCCGCCCGGTTTCAACGGATGAAGCCCTGGCTGTGCGCCGTCACCCTGAGCGGGGTGGAACTCGGCCGCCTGGGGTTCAGGCCCGAGCTCGGCATCGATGCCCACTATGCCGCCAGGGCGGAGAAGGATGGCAAGGAGAGGATCTTCCTGGAGTCTGTCCGCTTCCAGGTGGAGCTGCTCGCCGGGATGCCCGAAGAGCGGCAGGAAGAGCTCCTGCGGCAGGCCCTGCGGGAGCTCGAGGTGATCGGGGAGAAGTCTGACGCCCTGGTGAGCGCCTGGAAGAGCGGAGATGCGGACGCACTGGAGGCGATCGTGAGCATCAGTCTCGACGAGCACCCGCAGATAAAGAAGGCGCTCTTCACCGACAGGAACATCCGCTGGGTCTCCCGTTTGGAGGAACTCCTGGACAGCGAGGGAGACACCCTGGCGATCGTGGGCGCGGGCCATCTCGTTGGGAAGGACGGTATCTTGAGCCTGCTGCGGCAGAAGGGGTACCGCCCTGTTCAGCACTAAGGGGAGGCTTAAAAAGGCGCCAGCTGTATTCGCCTTAAAAAAATATCATACGAGGGGGAGTTATGAAGATCAAGGCCATCGAGCTCTACCATGTATCCGTTCCATTGCGTCAGACCTTCTGGCCCACCTGGATCCCGGGGTATCCACAGACGCACAACCGGTTCACCCTCATCAAGATCGTCACGGACGAGGGCATCACGGGCTACTCGGCGGGCGCGGCCATGGGCACGGAGCGCCAGGGCCTGGGAGACCTCATCGGCAGCTACCTCATCGGCGCCGACCCTACCGACATCGACCAGGTGCAGGGCCTGCTCAAGCAGGCGGGTTTTCTCGGGTGGCGAAATTTCTGGATCGAGCCGGCCTGCTGGGACATCATGGGCAAGAAGGAGGGCAAGCCGGTCTACGAGTTGCTGGGCGGCAGCGCACGGCCCATCGACGTCTATCTCTCGACCGGTGAGATGCACGACCCTGAACGACGCGTGGACGAGCTCCTGGCCATGAGAGAGCGCGGATACAAGACCGCCAAGCTCCGGGTCAAGAACGCCACGCTCGCGCAGGACGTCAGATACATCGAGGTGATCCGCAAGGGCATCGGCGACGCAATGGCCTTGGGCGTGGACGCGAACCAGGGCTGGCTGGTCACCATCGTGGACAAGATTCCGGCCTGGGACCTGGCCCGGGCCAGCGACTTCGCGGCGGCCTGCTGGGACAACGGGATCGAGTGGCTCGAGGAGCCGCTGGATTCCCGCGATTACGACGGCAATGCCGAGCTCAAGAGGACCTCGAAGGTCAAGATCGCAGGCGCAGAGCTCAACTACGGCTGGGACGAGCTCAAGATCATGTTCGAAAAGGACTGCTTCGACGTCTACCAGCCAGATGCCACGTTCGCGGGCGGCATCGCCCAGGTGAAAAAGGTGATCGACACCTGCAGGCTCAAAGACCGGCTCTATAGCCCGCACACCTGGACCAACGGGATCGGCTTCTACATCAACTGGAACATGGTCCTGGCCGACCGGGGCAACACCCTGCCCCTGGAGTATCCCTTGGAGGAGCCGTCCTGGATACCGGAATTCCGCGAGGGCATCATCGAGCCCGTGATCCCGGACAAAGACGCCAGGCTCGCTCCCTTTACCCGGCCCGGCCTGGGCTTCGAGATCGACGAACGCAAGCTCAGGAAATACGGCAGGCGCTTTTTCAGGCTCACGGAGACGGGCCTGAAGATCAAGGTGATCAGGGAAAAGGGCCTTCGTGCCGCGCTTGATCTCAAGAAGCGGAAAGAAAAGGGCTGAGCCGGCTCCAAGGCTTTAGGAACCGGGGGATGCCCGTGGGTTTCCGGGTAACCCCCATCAGTCTGGCTCAAAGGGATGACGTCTCTTCCCCTTTTTTGCCGGGGGACAACGACGAGGTGTACGGCCAGGATAATGATCCTGCACCATGTTGCTGCCCAGGGGATGCCGTATCCCAGTCTCGCCCCTGTTCTTCCATACTTTTGCCCATTCCCGACCGATTGGATTCAGGGAAATGATGGACAATCGTGGTTCATTCCTCCGTCCCTTGCCCCCAGGGGACTGTCCGGTTGAAAGGAAGGGATGGCCGGCTGTTCGCCCGCCATCCCTTCCTGTACCGGCCTTTTACGGGAACGTCTTTACGAGATATGCTCCAGCGCGATCCCGAACATCCGCCGGATGGGTTCTGCCGCGCCCCAGAGGAGCTGGTCTCCCACGGTGTAGCAGGTGAGGTATTCCCCGCCCATGTTGAGCTTGCGGATCCTGCCCACCGGGACATCGAGCCCGCCGGTCACCGCCGCCGGAGTCAGGCGCTTCAAGGTCTCTTCCTTGGTGTTGGGGACCACCTTCACCCATTCGTTGTCGTTGTCGATGATGGCGACGATATCATCCAGGGGCAGATCCTTCGTGAGCTTGATGGTGAACGCCTGGGAGTGGCAGCGCATGGAACCGACCCGCGCACAGATCCCGTCGATGGGGATGGGGCTCTTCGTGCCGAGGATCTTGTTGGTCTCGGCAATGCCCTTCCATTCTTCCCTGCTCTGGCCGTTTTCCAGCGCGGAGTCGATCCAGGGCAGCACGCTGCCCGCCAGGGGGAACCCGAAGTTTTCCTTCGGGAACGAGGGGTCGTGCATGGCGCCCAGTACTCGCTTGTCGAGGTCCAGTGCCGCGGAGGCCGGATCGTCCAGGAGGTCTTCTGACTGCCTGCTGATAAAGGCCATCTGCTCGATGAGCTCGCGCATGTTCTTGGCGCCCGCGCCGGATGCCGCCTGGTAGGTCATGGAGGTTATCCACTCCACGAGGCCCTTATGGAACAGGCCGCCCAGCCCCATGAGCATGAGGCTCACGGTGCAGTTGCCCCCGATATAGTTCTTGATGCCTCTGTGCAGGGCGTTGTCGATCACCGCTCGGTTCACCGGGTCGAGCACGATGATGCTGTCGTCCTGCATGCGCATGGCTGAGGATGCATCGATCCAGTAGCCGTCCCACCCGGCCTTTCTCAGTTCGGGATAGACTTTTTTGGTATGGTCGCTGCCCTGGCACGTAACGATGATATCGGTAGTTTTCAGCTCCTCGATGTCGTAGGCATCCTTCAGGGGAGGGATGTCGAGACCGATGGCAGGGCCTTTTTGCCCCACCTGGGAGGTGGTGAAGAAGATCGGCTCGAACCCGCTGAAATCCTTTTCCGCGATCATCCGGTCCATGAGGACCGAACCGACCATGCCGCGCCAGCCGATAAATCCTGCTCGTACCATGTGACCATCCTTTCCGTGACGTATTTGTATCGGCCGGGGGTCTCTTGGAGCCGCCTTCCCGGGCCGAGAGATGAAAAGCTTGTGCGCTGCCTTTGTTGAAGAAGGGGCGCACTTTTTATCAGATTCACATACCGGGAAACCGACCATAAATCAATGGGCGGTACCAGCCGCCTCTACCTGGTGCATCGCGATGCAGGGAATGAAAATCGATCCCCTTCCGACACCTTGCTGAAGCTCATCCGGTAGATGACCGTCAACAGTATTCTCTGCCACAAAGGCACTTTCTCGGCCGGGAGATGCCGCCTTTCGCCGACCGCGGCAGCGATTTCGGCGATCTTCTCTTCGGCCTGCATGAAGAGCCTGTGCCGGGTTTCTTCCGGTCCCGGTATTGTAAAAAATGGTCGTGTCGATATCGTTTTTCTCCCGGCTTTCTCTTCCCTTATCCGGCGTCAATCCCCAGGGGCAGGCTTTCTCTCTGCCGTGACCTTCGGAAGGAGAGGGCCAGGAGGAAGCCTGCGGCCAGGAATGCGGCCTCGATCTGCAGGGCTGCGGCAAAGCTCCCGGTCGTGTCCTTGATGAGCGCGAGCATGAATGGGCCTGCGATTCCGCCCAGGCCGCATGCGCTGAATATCACGCCGTAGATCTTGCCGATGTGGGCATGGCCGAACTCGTCGGCGGCAAAGGCGGGCATGCAGGCGAGCCCGCCGCCGTAGCACGCCATGATGTAGAAGGCGGCCAGGGAAAAGATCGCGATGTGGCTGCTCTGCGCCAGGAGGAGGTATCCGGCAGCCTGGGTGGCGAAGAGGATCGCGAACACCCTCCAGCGGCCCACGGCGTCCGAGAGCCACGCCCACAACAGCCTTCCGGCCCCGTTGAACAGGGCCGCCACCGCCACGATGCTGCCCGATGCGATGACGATGGCGTTCATCCTTTGGGGCGTTGCCTCGCCGGAGACCCCGGAGATCATCACGTCCTGTGCCATGGGCGAGAGCTGTGATATCAGGCCAAGCCCGGCGGTGACCGCGATGAACATCATGACCCAGAGGAGCCAGAACCTCCGGGTTCTTATGGCCTGGGAAAAGGTGAATGACGGAGCAGTCGGAGCATCGACCGGCACATCGGGGCCGGTTCCGGCGGGCGTCCACCCCGGAGGCGGGTTGCGGAGGAAGAGCACCGCCCCGGTCACCAGCAGAAGGCTCACCCCTCCCCAGAGAAAGAAGACCCGGGCCACGCCCAGTGAAAGGATGAGGGCAGGACCGATATTGCCCATGACGAACGAGCCCAGGCCGTAGCCCATGACGGCGAGCCCGGTGACCAGCCCCCGCTTGTCCGGGAACCAGTGGATCAGGGTGGTCACCGGGGTGACATAACCGAATCCCCCGCCCAGACCCGCGACCAGTCCATAGGCGATATAGAGGAGCGGGACGCTCTGCGCTGCGTTGGCAACTCCCGCCAGGATCAGCCCCGATCCGAACAGCACCGCCCCGGTGAGCCCCACGAGCCGGGGCCCCTTCCTGTCCACCAGGGCACCGCCCGCAGCCACGGAAAAGGCGAACATGACCGCATAGATCATGAAGGCGCCCTGGGTCACGGTCTCCGACCAGCCATGGGAAGTCATCATGGGATTCTTGAAGATGGACCAGGCATATACCGTGCCCAGGCAGAGCTGCATGACCACCGCCGCTACGGCAATCCACCAGCGCCTGTTCTCGGGATCGTTCATTTCCTGCCTCCCCTCATACCATGAATTTCAAGCGATCCGCGTAAGCATAGTGCCGAAGGAATACCCCTGTAAAGGTGAATGTTACCGTGCGGGGAGCCATCCTGCCCGCCTGTTTCCGGGCATCACCTGTAAAACGATCATCCGGAAATAAGCGTGCCCTATCATTTCTCACTACGCTTGTACCCTTTCCAAGCAGGCATGTGGAAAAACCGAGAGGCCGGGCATATCGGCGGCAGATGCGACGAGCTGCGCGGTTCCGGCAAATATTCACTCGCTGAGAAAGATGGAAAAGGATATCCATTACTTATGGGGCATAGAAACAACCAACAATTTGTTTGGAATGGCTATTTATGCAAAAAAATAAAAATTATGCTGGATATACAAGGTATTGCAATGCTATCCTCAAAAAGGCATGCAAGGTGCCGTTGGTTCGGTGTGTGTTTTTATATAAATCCTCAGCGATGAGGTGAGAGGAGAAAACGTGATGAAAAAATGTTTTTGTGCATTGATGGTGGTTTCGTCTTTTTTGCTGGCGTCGTTCATCCCGTGTGCTGCTGCGGAACGGGGCTTTGATGACAAGGAGATCCGGATAGCCCAGTTCGGCCCGCAGACAGGCCCTGCAGCCCCATGGGGAGCGGTTGCGAGGGGATCTGCCTTCCTGTTCGATTTGGTCAATGAAGAGGGGGGGATCCACGGCAGAAAAATAAAGTATTTTCTGCGCGATGATCAGTACAACCCTGAACTGACAGAGAAGATCGTGAAGGATCTGGTGGAGAATCACGGGATTTTTGCCTTCACGGGCGGGGTCACGGGACGGAGCAACAAGGTCAAAACATACCTCGCGGACAACAGGATTCTCTGGGTTGTTCCCGGAACTGCGGCCATGAACACGGTCGGTGATCGGGAAGGCGGTATTCCGTGTCCCTACCGGTTCTGCTCTTACCCCCTGTTCCAGGACGAGGCGAGCATCGTGACCCGGTATGCGGTCAAGAAGCTCGGCCACAAGAAGATCGCGGTCTTCCACCAGAATGACCACTTCGGGAAAGAAGGACTGGAGGGATGCCAGAAGCGCCTGGAAACATACGGTTTGAAGGTGGTCGCGACAGTCCCGGTCGAGCCCACGGAAAAAGACCTTTCGCAGAAGATGCAGATCCTGAAGGATTCCGGTGCCGAGTCCGTGCTCATGTGGGTGAACCCGACCCTGGCCGTCATAGCGCTCAAGACCTGTCAGGCCATGCAGTATAAGCCGCAATGGATCGCGTTCGACGGGCTTTCGGACTACAGGCTGATGCACCATATATCGGGAGGTCTGTTCGAAGGGACCATCACCGCTGCGTTCACCCCCCCTCCGGACTCCAACGATCCCCTTATCACAAGATACCGGGAGGCGGCGGCGAGGCTCGCATCGAAAGGCGTTGACGCCTGGGGCATGAAAGAGACATTCTCGACGTATTTCCTCGCGGGCATCATCTTCGCGGAGCCCCTGGTCGATGCACTGAAAAAGGTCGGCCCCAACCTCAGCACCAAAGCGGTCATAAACGAGCTGAACAAGTTCAATAACTGGAAGGGGGTCGGGGCTCCCATTACCTGGACGAGTACCTGCCACCAGGGGACGGATTCGGTACAGATCCAGAAGTGCGGTCCCGGTGGATCGTACATTCTGCTCCAGGACTGGACGTCGAACGATCTGGCGACCTGGAAGACTTACTGAGGGCGAAAGCGGGTTTTTTTGCTTTCATCCCCATAGCGCAACCACTTCCCTGACATCTCCGCTCCGGGGCCGGCGGGTATCCGCGATGCCCGCCGGCCCCGGAGCATTCCTTTTCCCGCCCCATCTCACGGCCCGGCCGCTCTGCCCGTTTCTGATTTTTTCCATTGAAAATCCAATCCGGACGGCATTATCTTATCAATCCGGCATCACGGAATATTGACCGGAATAATCGATGCATCGAGAGAGGGATGGAGAACCATGGTCAAAGAACGAAGCGACAGGGATGACAGCGGCATGTCTTCAGCCGAAAACAGGGAAGCACAGCCCTTTCAGGGGCCGGTGCTCTTTTATAACGATACGGTCATCGATCACTTCACCAATCCGCGCAATGTGGGAGAGATGAAGTCTGACGAGGCGGACGGATACGCCTTGGTGGGAGACCCCTCGTGCGGTGATCAGATGAAGCTCTGGATCAGGGTGGGCTCCGGCAGGATAACCGATATCAGGTTCAAGTCGTTCGGATGCCCCGGCGCGATCGCGACGAGCAGCATGGCCACGAGCATGGTCCTCGGGAAAACCCTGGAAGAAGCCGCAGAGCTGACGGACGACGATGTCGTCAGGGCCCTGGGCGGTATCCCCGAAGACAAGAAGCACTGCTCTCTGCTGGGGATCATGGCCCTGCAGAAGGCCATAGACGATTACCTGCTGGGCAGGATGTGCGCGGAAAGCTGCGATGATTTATCTTGATCACAACGCCACCACGCCAATATCCCCACCGGTGCTTCAGACCATGATGCCGTTCTTTCAGGAGAACTTCGGCAATGCATCGAGCTTCTGCCGGGCCGGACGCATTGCCAGGGCGGGCCTCGAAGAGGCACGGGCTTGTATCGCAGCGGTCATTCGCTCGTCACCGGAGGAGATCGTTTTCACCGGCTCGGGCACCGAGGCGGACAACCTGGCGATACGGGGAGTGTGCAGGGCGTTCTGCGGCCGGAGGTGTCATATCGTCACCTCGTCCATCGAGCACCACGCGGTGCTGAAAACCTGCGAGGACCTGGAGGAGCAGGGCACGGCGGTGACCCGCCTTCCCGTGGACTCCCGCGGCGTGGTGGACCCCGATCAGGTGCTTCAGAGCCTGACCCCCGACACCGTGCTAATCAGTATCATGGCCGCAAACAACGAAACAGGGGTGCTTCAGCCGATAGAGGCGATCAGCGGGATCGCCCGGAGCAGGGGAATCCTTTTTCATACCGATGCGGTACAGGCGTTCGGGAAGGTCCCCGTCAATGTCGATGATCTCGACATCGATCTCATGACGCTCTCCGCGCACAAGATATACGGCCCGAAAGGGGTCGGCGCACTGTATGTCAGGAAAGGCTCGGCCATAGCCCCGGTCCTGACCGGCGGCTCTCACGAGCGGGGAAAGCGGGCAGGAACGGAGAATATAGCCGCCATAGCGGGGTTTGCAAAGGCCGCTGAGCTGGCAGGGAAAAATCTTGCAGAAGACGCCGTAAACATGGCCGCCCTGAGAGACGCCTTCGAGGAACAGGTCATGCAGCGCATTGCCCAGGTCAGGGTCAACGGCCGGGATGCCCCCCGCGTTCCCAATACATCGAGCATGAGCTTTGCATCCGTGGACGGTGAATCCATACTCCTGCACCTGGACCTCAAGGGGATCTGCGCCTCCACCGGCTCGGCGTGCGCGACCGGTTCTGCCCAGCCCTCCCACGTAATGCGCGCCATGGGCCTGAGTCCGATGGACGCCCAGTCCACCATCCGGTTCTCCCTGGGCAGGGACACCAGCCAGGGGGATCTGGACTTCACGGTCCGGGTACTTGCGGATGCCATTTCAAAGCTCCGGCACATCTCCAGTACGGCCTGATTCGGGTATGGTCATCATCAGGGGTCAGATGGTTCGAGGGTCTCTTGCGATCGTCCCGGCCCGCCTCTTTTTAAGAAAGAAATGTGAACCCGTCCCCGAATCGGAATGTAAAACAATTGTAATCTAATTGTAATCCTATTTTGAATTCAAATATTTAGGTTGTGCGGCGGCTGCCGGGTGCTCTATGCCTTCAAAGTATGTCCAGACGTCAAGGAGAACACGCATGAACTCAGACAGCCCCGTGCATCCGCTCGGTTCCCAGGCGAGGATCCTTCTCACCAGCGTATTCGGCCCGTTCGCACAGGACGACGAATACGGCAGCCGCGCCATCAACCCCATGGAGCTCTACCACAACCAGGTCACCCGGGAGCAGGGGCCTTTCTCGCTGCGCATGTTCCACCGCTCGTTCGGTCTCATCCTCATGAAGGAGAACATCGACGCGCCATGCACGCTGCTGGACTTCCCCGACCTCGAGCGCTTCGAGCAGGAGATCTCGGGCAATGCGTACGACATCGTGGGCATCAGCGCCATCATGCCCAACATCGGCAAGGTGAAGAAGATGTGCGAGCTGATCCGTGCCCGCCTGCCCCATGCCGTGATTGTCGTCGGGGGGCACATAGCGAACGCCGGAGGCATCAGGGAGCGCCTCGGAGCCGACCATATCTGCCGGGGCGACGGCGTGCGCTGGTTCCGCAGATTTCTGGGCCTGGACGGGAACTCCCCGATCAGACACCCCTATGTGCCCTCAGGGTTCGGCACCCGGATCCTGGGCATCGGGGTGAAGGACGACCCCGAGAGTACCGCCGCGATCCTGATCCCCTCGGTGGGGTGCCCCGTGGGCTGCAACTTCTGCTCCACCTCGGCCCTGTTCGGGGGCAAGGGCAAGTTCATCAACTTCTACGAGACCGGAGACGAGCTCTTCGCGGTCATGAACGGTCTGGAGAAAAGGCACGGCGTGCAGTCGTTCTTTGTCATGGACGAAAACTTCCTGCTGCACAGGAGCCGGGCACTGAGGCTGCTCGAGCTCATGGAGGAGCAGGGCAAGTCGTGGTCCCTGTTCGTCTTCTCTTCGGCCAGGGTCCTGCAGTCGTATTCCATCGAGCAGCTGGTGCGCCTGGGCATCTCCTGGGTGTGGATGGGGCTCGAGGGAGAGGAGAGCTCCTACCGCAAGCTCAACGGGGTCGACACCCGGGAGCTGGTGCGCGAGCTGCAGTCCCACGGCATTCGCGTCCTGGGCTCCACCATCATCGGGCTGGAAACCCATACCCCGCACAACATGGGCGCCGTGATCGACTATGCCGTAAATCACGATACGGTCTTTCACCAGTTCATGCTCTACACGCCCATCCCGGGCACGCCCCTGTATGAGGAGCACCGGAAGAACGGCACCCTGCTGGGTGAGGGCGAGCGGCCCGCAGCCGACAACCATGGGCAGTACCGGTTCAACTACATCCATGAGCACATCAGGGACGGACAGGAAACCGGGTTCCTCAAGGACGCCTTCACCCGCGACTTTCAGGTGAACGGGCCCAGCCTGGCCAGGATGATCCGGGTCATGATCAGCGGTTTGGAGCGCTACCGGAATCACCCGGACGCATGCATCCGGAAGAGGTACCGGCGCGAGACGCGTGAGCTCGGGGCAACCTATGCCGCGGCCCTGTGGGCCATGGCGAGCTGGTACCGGGCCGACAGGCGGATGCACGCAAGGCTCAAGGACCTGCTGAAAGACCTCTACGCCCTGTGCGGATGGAAGGCCCGGATCGCGGCCCCGCTCATGGGGATATTCGCCCGGTTCGCCATCGGCCGGGAGCAGAGGCGCCTGGAGAGCGGATGGACCTACGAGCCGCCCACCTTCTGCGAGAAGAACGCCCGCGCCCTGGAGCTGGAAAGTCCCGTGCCCGCCCGAGAAAGGCCCGTACCCGTGGGGCAGCCCGTGTTCACCCCTCAGGCCGCATCCCGGCAGTCCTGATCAGCACGCGAAAGAGGTTGAAGACTCCCGCCGGCCTTGGGCCGGGCGGCCCTTTCACGAGTTCCCCCGGCGCGTCCCCGGCCGCCGCGTGTACAAACCCCCGCACGTAACACCCGGGTTGATATTATCCTGGGAGTGGCTATTATCTTTCTCGATGCGGCTTCTGAACAATGATGCGAAGAGCAGCCATTGATATCAGAGGGATATCCGATCATCCACCAAAAAGGCAGTGAACGGAAAGGAAGCGCGGCAGGAGATGTCCGAGGTTGCCCTGGTCTATCCCTACGTATACCGGCACGCCCCCGACACCATGCTCTTCTATCCGCTCGGCATCGCGCAACTCGGTGCGTTGCTGCGTGAGGGGGGCGTGGACGTAGAGGTGGTGGATCTGACCTTCCGGGGCATGGACCATGCCATGGACGAGCTGGAGGCCTCCCGGCCCCGGGTCATCGGTATGTACGTGGCAATCACCATGATCGATAATGCCCGGGCACTTGCCGGCATGATCCGCGAGCGCGTGCCCGGAGCGGTCCTGGTGTGCGGCGGACCCATGCCGACGGTGAGCCCGGAGCGGTTCGTCCCCGACTTCGATGTCGTGTTCCGGGGAGAGGCCGTGCAGTCGTTTCCCCGGTTCTGTGCCGACTATCTCAGGTCCGGCCGGCTTGAAGACATACTCTCGATGAGCGGCCGGTACCCGGGGATCTGTTTCCTTGAAAACGGCGCACTCGTCCGGGTTCCTGTCAGGCCCAGCCGCAAGAAAGAGCTCGACCGTCTGCCCGTACCCGAACTCCGGGATTTCGATCATGCCGGGTATCAGAAGTTCTGGAGGGAACACTCGGGTTTTTCGCCGGCGTGCGTTATGACCACCTATGGCTGCCCCTATGACTGTGATTTCTGCTCCAAGCCCATCTTCGGAAGATATTACCGCCCCCGGGGCATGGAGGGCATCCTGAGAGAGATCATGGCCATCCGCTCACGGGGCTACGATGGACTGTGGGTCGCCGACGACTGCTTTACCCTGGATATCGACCATGTGAGACGCTTCTGCCGGATGCTGATAAGAGAGGGCCTGCAGATGGCCTGGACCTGTCTCTCGCGGGCAGAGCCGGTGCCGGACAGAAACATCGAGCTCATGAAGCAGGCGGGGTGCCGCAGGGTCTATTTCGGCCTGGAATCGGGCAGCGACGAGGTGCTCAGGCTCATGAACAAGCATACCACCACTGAGGCCGCCGGGCTCACCGTGCGGCGCTTTTCCGAAATGGGCATCCAGACTGCGGGGTTCTTCATGATTGGATACCCCGGAGAGACGTACGAAACCATCGAAACCACCCTCCAGTGGGCCTTAAGCCTTCCGCTCGACGACATTTCCTTCACCATACCGGTTCCGCTGCCCGGCACGCGGCTCTACAAGAGGGTGTGCGGCATCCGTTCGGACATGGACTGGCAATACGAAAACGAGAACCGCATGACCTACTCCTCGGAGTTCGACGAGGAATATCTCCACAGGCGCATTGCGGAGACCCGGGAGCGGTTTTCCGCCCGCAGAAGGCCGGCTTGAAGGGGGGGGTTCTTTTGCGCCGGCGCCGGCCTGAGTTCAGGATGTCGGACGAGGTTTCCCTGGTGCACGAGCCCGGGGCAGGGGAGGGCAAGACCGCCCGCATGGGAAAGGGACTCTTCCTGTGCGTCCGGGGAAGGATGTGCGCGGGCGGATCGGCAGGTTTCGGGACGCCGGTCTTCAGGACAGGCCGCCAGACCTTTTTCCCTTCTCTTGTCTCGTTCGCCCGCACGGGCGGACAGTCGGGCGAACTGGTGTTCGCCCTGGACCGGGCGCTTTCCTGGTACATAGCCGGGAAAAAGGCCCCGGCCTGCCTTACCGGGATATCCGAGCTTCTGGTCGAAGTCTTCATGAGACATGCCGCTCACCAGGCTCGCCTGCTGAAGATCCATGACCGCATCCTCTCGTTCCTGGCAGCCGAAGGCAGGATTCTTCCGGTTCAGGGTGTCGGGTCATGCCGGGTGAGCTTTCATCTCTGCGGGCCGGATATCCATTTCCGCATAAAGGGTTTCATGAAGGCTCCGGGCAGGCTCCTCGCGCTCAACGAGGCAGACGGGAGCTCCTTCGACCTCCTGCGTACCGGAGACAGGGTGCGGCAGGGTTCCCGCATTCCGGCCTGGGAAGAGACAGGTTTCGACACCGAGCTGGAGAGTTCGCGCCTTGGCCTCGGCCTCTCGCTCCGTCCGGAAGGAGCGGGCGCCGGGAGCTCTAGCCTGTACTGCGGCAGGGAGGTGGGGCGCGGGCTGAACTGGGCCGGGTTCGCCCTTGCGGGCGAACAGCCTGTCATGTCCTACCGGTTTGGCATCCATGCCTTATGAACCCGGCCCGGTACCGGGCGCGAGGTTGAGATCGGGCGGTGTGAAGCTACCTATATATCAAGAGACAAGGACACGAGAGGATTTCCCCGTTGGCAGGAGGGAAAAAGGACGATTTTCTGCACAGAGCAGGCTCGATCTCATGCTCGTGGCCTCATCACGCTCATGCGGATTCTTGGAAATTGGCGAAAGGGTGGAGCAAACCGGCCGGAAACGGCCCCTCGCCCGTACGGATGCGGTTCCTCGTGAGGCCATACCTCTGTTTATGTGAACACCGCTGCCTTTACCGGCAGCGAAGCTTGAGAAAAAGACCCTTGAAGCGTCCGGTTTTCCCCCGGCGGAGCTTAGATATCGGGGTCAATATCGGGGTCAGGTCAATATCGGGGTCAGGTCTCAACATATGACACTCCCTGTGTCATATGTTGAGACCTGACCCCATGACTGATTACCACTGTAGTGTTAGAGACCAAAGGGGGGGAGAAGGGCCGGGAGAATCATTCGAGGCTGCTAATAAAGAGATAAACGCCTTAAGGAAGAGAGGCGGACCGATATGCCGGATGAAACGGAGAGCACCGAGCCCCGCGAATCGCGCACCGCGCAGAAGATCGCCGTGGGATCGGTCGCGGAAGGAGTGGTGGGGGCGGGGGCGGCCACCATCGCGGTGATCGCGCTCACCGGTGTATTCCCGCAGATCCTTCTCTGCGTGGCAACGATCACGGCAGGCTCCGCCCTCATGCTGCAGGGAGGGGCAATTGCCGGCAGGTTTTCCGCGCTGATTCACGATGCCTCTGCAGGCCGGATCGGAAGCACGGAGCTGGGCGGCGGCATGACGGCCGAGTTCATCGGAGGTGTGACAGGCATTGTTCTGGGCATACTCTCGCTTCTGAATATTTACCCCCTTGTCCTGCTTCCTGCTGCTGCCGTTGTGCTCGGCGGCGCCCTCATCCTGGGGAGCGGCATCACCGCCCGGATGAACATGCTCCTGGTAGAAAGGATAGAGTCGCGCAAGGTTGCCCGGGAAATAGCCAGGCAGGCCATATCTGCGGCCGCCGGCGTGCAGGTGCTCATCGGGGTCGGCGCCGTGACCCTGGGCATCCTCGGCCTGTCCGGCTTGAGTCCGGTGCTGCTGAGCCTGGTCGCGATCCTCGCCGTCGGGATCTCGGATCTCCTGAGCGGGACGGCATTTGCGGGCAGGCTCGTGAACATGTTTCAGTGACGGGTCTTAAAGCTCATCCCGCTTTCCCCCTCGAGGCCGAAGGGGTTCCAGGATTCCCGCCGCGGTTATGCGGGCAGGCCCAAAAGGGCGGCCGAACCGTTTCATCGGCAGGACATCGGCGGTTCTTTCCCGTAGCGCGGTCCCGGCGGATTCGGCCTGCACCGGCGGTTCTTCACAGTACTCCATGACCCGGGCGATATAGGCGCGGGTTTCTCCAGAGAGGCTGCCTCCGCTCGGTTCTCCGCTTCCCATGCCCCGGTTGCAGGCCGCCGGTGTCCAGGGATCACCCCCCATACCATTTTGAGCCGTTTCAGGCAGGGGCTCCCGCCGGGGGCTCAGTGAGGGGAGGCATGGTGGAAACGACGGAGAAGGATGCATTCCCCGGCGGAAGGGCCTACTGGATGGTCTTGCCGACCGCCTGTCCGATATCCTGGGCCTGCTGCTCGTTCACGGCCTTGCGGGCCTGCTCGAAGATCGTGCTCTCCTCCTCTTCGAGGTGGTGTTCCGTCACCTCCTTGAGTACCTTCATCTTAGGCATCCAGTGCTCATCGCTGAGAGACAGACCTTCGAGCTCCTCCAGCAGGAGCCTGGTGACGTGATGCTCCTCGATCGATTCCAGGGCGGGCTCATGGGTGCTCCGTTCCTGTTCGAGGACCGGGTAGAAGAAGCTTTCTTCGGCCTTCATATGGGCATCGAGCCTGTTCTTCAACAGAGAGAACATTTCCATCCCGGCCTGCCCCTTCTTTTCCATGAACTCGGAGAACATACTTCTGATTCTGTCATGATCATTCTTGAGTACCGAATAGACATCCATTGATTTTCCCCCTTGCCGAGGTTATTGCCGTGCTTCCCGTCCTTTGGTCTCCGGCGCCGCGTATCTTTTCGGCCCGCCCCATCCTTCCACTCTCCGCCAGCCGTCCGCGCGGCTGGCCGCTCGTGGAAACACGCAGGGAGGGTGCACGGACAAGGACACTCCTATGGCGCTCACGACCGGCCGACAGGTGCTTCAGTGCCAGATTTCCCTGACATCCCCGGGCAACATGTTTTTCACGTCCTTGATCTCCCCTTTGGAGATTTTCTTTCCCAAGACGGAAAAGACGCCTCGCGCGGCCCGCTCGGGGTCCACTCCCGGTGTCCGGGCAAGGTCTCTCTTCATGAGAGCGAAGAATTCGTCTTTATGCCGCGCCTTGGCAGGTTTGTTCGAGGGGTCGTATCCCTCGTAGTACAGACCCCTGATGAGCATGGGAAGCTGGGCGCCCAAGTCCACCGCCTCGTCCACCACGAGCCTGTCGCGCAGGGCGTGCAGGGTGGAGTTCAGGGCGAGATAGGCCTCGTTGCGGTCTTGTGTGCCCATTTCGTCCATTATATCCTTTATCCATTCATTGGTCTGGTGAATGGTTCTTTCGAGTCCATCGATTCCTGTGGTAGTCATGACGACACTCCTTTCTTTAGAGTTGAGGGCGGACAGCGGCATTACCCGTTCACGATCCGCCCGCCATTCGGATGCAGGACCTGTCCAGTCATATAGGACGCATCCTCCGATGCCAGGAACACATAGCAGGGCGCTACCTCGCTTGGCTGACCCGCACGGCCCATGGGGGTGTTGAGCCCGAAGGATGCCACGTGCTCTTCGCTGAACGAAGAGGGAACGAGCGGCGTCCAGATCGGCCCGGGGGCCACGGCGTTCACCCGGATCCCCTTTTCGGCCAGGTTGATGGCCAGAGAGCGGGTGAAGGACACGATAGCACCCTTGGTGGATGCATAGTCGATCAGGGTCGGGTGCCCGGTGTAGGCGACCACCGAGGCGGTGTTGATGATCGTACCGCCGCTCTTCAGATAGGCCAGGGCATGCTTGGCCATGTAGAACATGCCGAATATGTTCGATTTGAAGGTCCGGAGCCATTCATCAGCGCTGATGTCCTGGAGGTCCCGGTGAATGTGCTGCTCCGAGGCGTTGTTCACCAGGATGTCGATCCTGCCGAAGCGCTCCACGGTCTTCCGGATCGCCTCCCGGCAGAAGTCCTCGTCGCCGACATCCCCGGCCGTCAGCAGGCAGAGGCGCCCGTATTTCTCCACCTCGGAGAGGGTGCTCCTTGCATCCTCGTGCTCGTTCAGATAGACGAGGCTCACATCGGCGCCCTCCCGCGCGAACAGAACCGCAACCGCGCGCCCGATCCCGCTGTCTCCGCCGGTAATCAGGGCCGCCCTGCCCGAGAGTTTGTCCGCCGGGCGATAGTCCTCTTTTTCCGTCTCCGGTCTGGGGGTGGTTTCCGTGCGGTGGCCCGGATGGCGATCCTGGTGCTGCGGGGGGAATGTCTGTTTTTTCTTTTGCTCACTCATCTCTCGTTCACCTCGTTCGAAAGGATCGAGTCTTCGTGACTCCCGTGTGTGCCGCCGGGAATCCCGGTGGAATCCCGGAGATGAGTTGCACGGCCCGGATGCTGCCTCCGATGGATGCATTTGCTGTCCGGTGAGGCTGTCTTCTCTGCGCATGGGCCTTCCTTTTCCAGGCGTACTGCTGAAAAGGACGGTCTCATGCGACAGGATCAGCGCGGGAATACGCCGGGCCGGAACCGGCAGGGTATGCGGCGACGCTGCATGCCGGGGCCGGGCGCTCCCACGCGATCCCTGTACGGGAATCGTCCGTCAGGGAGAAGGTTGCAACGAGCATGCCACGGCCGCGGCATTCCGGTCATTGCCCGGTAGACATGGCCGCGGAAGATTTGAGAAAGATTCGAAGCAGGAACTCTTCGGGGGATGCGACTATCCCCCGAAGAGTTCTTTCATGCGCGTCAGGAGATCCAGATCCCCCCGGGCCGTGTATTTCTGCTCCAGAAACATCTGCTGGCCGTCGGACTTGTTGCACAGGATATCCATCCACAGGTCGAAATCGCTCCGGATGGTGAGGCCGGGCGAGTCTGCCGCGCCCTCTGCCGCCTGGATCGTTCCGTTGCCTATGACGAGACGGCACGAGCCCTCGTGCCTTCCGCTGAAGTCGAACTGGATGACCGAGCTCATGCCTTGAGCGGCCCCGGGCACGAAGGCCGCCCGCATAAGCGTCATGAACTCGCCGGGATTCTCCGGCCTGGGCACGAGGCCCTTCTCGTGGAACTCGCTCACCGTGACGCCTTCGCGGATGCAGGTCTTCCACATCATGTCGCCCGCCTGGAGGAAGAGCCGGGGATCCTCGTGCATGTCGCGGGTGATCCGCGACATGGTCTCATCAGAGACAGTGCCCTGCTCCACGATCTCCATGCCCGCCCGGCGGGTCGCGTCAAGGACCTCGGTCGCCGTGTGCCTCAGGGAGGGGACGGTCAGTGCCTCGGCCATGGGCCGGTAGATCTCGGCCGCAAGTATCCCGAACCGGCCGTACAGGAACCTGACCCAGGACGAGAGCTGGTCGAAGACCGAGTGCTCGGGAAATCCCGCCACGGAGAGAAAGGCGACCCGGGGATGCCTGTGGCGCAGCGGATGGAGCGTCTCCTTTCCCACGGAGATGAAAAATGGCTGGAGCACAGGCAGGGTGCGTTCGATGAAGGCCTTCATGTCCGCGTTGATGGTGAAGTGGTACAGTGGGAAGGCATAGACGGCCAGATCGGCCTCCAGCCACTTGGGGAAGAGTTCTGCGGTCATGTCGTCCTTGATGGCGCACACCCCGGGGGTGGTGGTCCAGCAACACATGCATCCCCTGCATGTCCGGACCTTTTTCTCCCGCAGATCCACCACGTCCACCTCGGCCCCTGCCTCCCGCATTCCCTCCACCAGGGCATTGAGCATGATCTTGGACTTGCTCATCCCGTCACTTCTCGGACTCCCGTTCAGTGCCAGCACCTTCATGATAAGCCTCCTTCTTCGTCATTTATTGAATATAACAACACCGGTTCCCCGTACCAGCGCGATACGACCGGTTTCGCGGGCCATGCCCGGGTGCGCAGTGCCTTCACCGGTAAAAAATCTTATAGCATCTGTCGAGCAGAAAGGCGACTGAGACGATGTCAGTGATAAATCCCGTTCTTGGCCTATCGGGCGGCCGTATGTTCACCCCGGCGGCAGTCCGGTCGCTGAATCCGCTTGGCTCCCGCCGTGTCACGAGGCCCCGCGAGCCGGAAAATAATGTCTCGCCGGACCCGGACCCTTCACCCCTCCCTCTGCAACGCGGGCTCACATCTCCTCGAGAACTCCGGGGTGGGGAGAATCATCCGATATTTTTCAGCATGGGCTGTACAGGGCCTTGTCACGTATTTTTCTCCACATCCTCGAAAGAAGAATATCCAAGGCCCTTGAAGAGGTTCTCGTAGCTTTTCCGTGCAAGGCTGATCCCCTGCCTCCGGGCCTCCAGAACATCCCGGTGATAGAGTTCGAGGGTTCTGTCCGAGTAGGTCTCGAGCTCGCACCGCAGGTATGCGGCAAAGGCGGAGCCGTCGCCGGTGATAATCTTGGGATACGCCTTTGAGAACTCTACTATCCAGTTTTCTTCTATTTCCGTGATTTCGTCGAGGAGGGCGATGACCTCCGGGTCGTTCTTGAGCGGAGGTATCAGGCCTTCCATGCGTGCGTATTTCTCGGTCATCAGGTTCCTGCCCGCCTTCCGGGCCTGCTCCAGGTCGTCCAGGTACGATGCGAGGGTGTCGCGCGACAAGACCGAATGGGCCATCCACCGCATGGTCCGGAAGGTGCCGGGCATTTCCTGACAGGGGGCGTTCCCGCGCGAATTGACTCTCTGAAACATGTCCAGCTCGATGGCTATTATCCGGTCTATCAGGTCCTTGCATTCATCGTGTGTTTCATTCATGAGTGCAATTCTTTCCCGGTCAAGGCCCTTCCTCAACCACGTATTCTTTGTTTGAGCTACAGGGTGCCGTCATCCTCAACCCCCATGTTCCTTTCCATCCACCGGGGTGCCTGAACGTCCGCTCTTAAGCACGGGCTCAACCGTGCGGGCCGGACCTTTTCTGCCCGTAGTTCTTGAACTTCTCGATCACGCGCTCCATCTCCTCGTCGGGGAGGATGACCGGGTCTCCGGCGCACCGGGCCTGGTAGTAGATGCGCGCCACCAGCTCTATCTCCTCGGCGATGACATAGGCGCTTTTCAGATCCCCGCCCACGGCGATGAGGCCGTGGTTGGCCAGCAGCACGGCGTTGGACCCGCCGATTGCGGTGCATATATTTGCGGCCAGCTCGGGGCTGCCGTAGGTGGCATAGGGGGCAAGGGGAACCTTTACGCCCGCGAATCCCACCAGATAGTGCACGGCCGGAAGCTCCCAGTGCAGGCAGGCAAGCGTGGACGCGTAGACCGAGTGGGTGTGCAGTACGGCACGGATGTCTTCGCGCTGCCGGTACAGCGCCAGATGAGCGCTCAGCTCGCTCGACGGCGTGCAGCGGCCGTGGACAATTCTGCCGTCGAGGTCGACGACCACCACGTCCTCGGGCTGCATGTCTTCATACTCGATTCCGCTCGGGCTGATGGCCGCGAGCCCCGAGAGAGGGTCGAGGATGCTCAGGTTTCCCCCGGTTCCGGTGGTGAGCCGGGCGGTAATGAGCTTCTTTCCGTAGTGCACGATCTCAGCGCGCTGGGCATGCATGATAGTCATGTGTTTTCTCCATTCTTTCATCTTCAAGACATTCTCATAGCACAGGGTGCAGGCCGGGGCAAACAGCCCGGCTCTTCGATGCCGGGCGCAGGGGTCAGCCGCAGGGGGAAAACGCGTCGAGAGGACCGGGCGTCGACCCCGCATACCGCGGCATCATCCAAGTGTCGCCGAGGGTTTCCTTGACAGGAAATACCGGATATGCTAGCCGACACATATATACTCGTAAGCCTACTTGGGTCCACTCAAGAGCAGAAAAGAGAACGTATCAGTGAACGGGCATCATTCATAACGATCGAGACATATCAAGAAAAAGAGGAGAGAAAATCCATGACCAAAAGATGGTTTCTTGTGTTGTGTTCCGTGGTGTTTGTTGCCGCCAATTCTTATGCGGCGGACCTGATTGTCTACTGCGGGGCAGGACTGATCAAGCCCATGGAAGAGCTGAAGGGCAATTTCGGGAAGCTTCATGGAATACAGGCCGACGTGCATTATGGAAGCTCGGGCGAAATCTTCTCCCAGGTGGCTGGAGGACAGCCGTGTGACGTTCTCATTCCCGGGGCGGAAAAGTACACCGACGATGCCCTGAAAAACGGATGGGTGATCGGGGAGACCATCAGGAAGCTCGTCCTCCATGTGCCGGTGATCGCGGTTCCCCACGGGAACCCCGCGAAGATCGGCAGCCTGGAAGATCTGGCGAGACCGGGCGTGCGGGTCAGCATCGGTGATCCCAAGGCCCCGGCCATCGGACGGGTGGCGAAGAACATGCTGACCAAGAACGGGCTCTGGGAGACCGTAACGCCGAACATATCGGTCTATGCGCCCACGGTGAATCAGCTCCTCATCTATGTCGCGCTCAACCAGGTGGACGCGGCCATCATCTGGGAAGACCTGGTCACCTGGGCGGAGGGCAAGGGCAAGCTCGAGGTGGTCAGGATACCCGACGAAAAGAACATCATCATGACCATCCCCACGGCGGTATGCACCGAGGCCCCGAACAAGGACCTCGCCCTGAAATTCAACGACTACGTTTCTTCTGAAGAGGGCAGGCGGATCTGGGTGAAATGGGGCTTCGAGCCGTACGTGAAATAGCCCCGCATAGACAGGCTTAAAAGATCATGCGGAAAATCGATATATTCAGGCTGACGTTCATCTTCATATCGCTGTTCATCACGCTGCTGCTCGTGTTCGCCATCGTGGCGCTTTTCCTCGTGCCCGATCCGGAGGACGTCTGGCACAACCTGCTCAGCGAGGAGATGCGCTATTCGCTGAAGCTCTCGCTGCTCACCGGGCTCGTCTCCACGCTTCTGGTCATGCTCTTTTCACTCCCCATCGGCTACACGCTCTCGCGCTTTCAGTTCCCCGGCAAGAGCTTTGTCAAGACCATCATCGATCTGCCCGTTGCCTTTCCCGAGCTGGTCCTGGGTCTGTGCCTGCTCCTGCTGTTCGGGAACACCTGGGTGGGCAAGGCATTGCAGTCGGTGGGGCTCAATTTCGTCTTCACCGTCAAGGGCGTGGTGGTTGCCCAGTTCTTCACCGCCCTGCCATATGCCAGCCGGATCATGAAGTCCACGTTCGACTACATCGACCCGCGCATGGAGTTCGTGTCGCGATCGCTCGGGTACTCCCGGTTCGAGACCTTCGTCAACATCTCGCTGCCCCTGGCGAGAAACGGGATCCTGGCGTCGACGGTCATCGCCTTTGCCCGGTGCATCGGCACCTTCGGGACCGTGCTGATCCTCGCGGGGGGAACCTACATGAAGACCGAGGTCCTGCCTATCACCCTGTACCTCAACATCTCGTACGGGAATATGGGCATGGCGCTCACCAGCGGCATCGTGCTCATGGTGGTCTCGTTCATCGCGATTTACATCTTTGAGAAAACCGAGGTGGGGCTGTGAGTTTCCTGCAGATCGACAACCTGTCCATCAACCTGGGAGAATTTCACCTGCAGCAGGTCTCCTTCGCGCTCGAACAGTCGGATTATCTCACCATCATCGGCCCCACCGGGGCGGGCAAGACCATCCTCCTGGAGAGCATCATCGGATTCTGGAAGCCCGACTCCGGACGCATCAGCATGGAAAACCGGGATATCACCGACGAGCTTCCGGAGAGGAGGCGGATCGGCATCGTCTACCAGGACTATGCCCTTCTGCCCCATTTCACGGTGTACAAGAACATCGCCTATGGTCTGAAGAAGACGGAGGAAACCAATATCAGGGAAAAGGTGCTCGACATCTCCTCGTCCCTGGGCATCGACCACCTGCTCCACAGAAAGCCCGCCACCCTGTCGGGGGGAGAGCAGCAGCGTGCCGCGCTGGCACGGGCACTGGTGGTCAGGCCGAAGCTCCTGCTCATGGACGAACCGCTCTCCGCCCTGGATCCGAAGACGAGGCGGGAGACGCGCATACTGCTGAAGCGGGCCATCAGGGAGCGCGACACCACGGTCATTCACATCACCCACGACATGAAGGATGTCTGGGCACTGGCAAACAAGGTGGCGATCTTCCGCGAGGGCAGGCTTCTGCAGTTCGGGTCCATCGAACAGGTCTTCACCCGGCCGCGTTCGGAGTTCATCGCGGATTTCGTCGGGGCGAGCATATTCGACGGCAAGGTGACTGCATGCCACAGCGGGGTGAGCACGATTCAGATAAACGGGATCAACCTGGTCAGCCTCGACCATGCAGACCCGGGCACGGAGGTGAAGGTGGCCGTCCGGCCGGAAGACATCATCGTCACCAAAATCCCGCCCAAGGAGATCTCCGCCCAGAATATTATCGGCGCCAGGCTGGACGAGATCGTCTCCGAGGGCAACACCTGTATCCTGAAGCTCTCCTCGGGCCGGATCTCCCTCGACGTGCTGGTGGCGAACAATGCGGTGGAACGCCTGCAACTCGAACCGGGCGACGAGGTGTACGCGATCATCAAGGGCGCGAATGTGAGGATCGTGTAGCCCCTTTTTGAGAGGCGGTGATCCCCGTACTTATCATATGACGCGCGGCTCGCATACAAGCGCCTGGCCCGCGCATCCACCCGATCGGGCGGGGGATACCGGGCGTGCCGGGTTTTCGGATTTTACCGTTGTATTCACGGTGCGGCATGGTATTCTCGGCTGCATGAAACGTGTTCTCCGTACGAAAAGGCCCCATATCGAGTATCCCTGCACCTGGACATACAAGCTCTTCGGAAGGGATCGGGACGCCATCCGGCGTGCGGTCGGACAGATCGCCGCCGGTCGGCAATATACGCTGGAGCCGTCCCGCAGCAGCCGGAACGAGCGATATCACTGCATGAACCTCGATCTCCGCGTGCTGAGCGACGAGGACCGTTGCGGCCTGTCCGATGCGCTGGGTGCCCATGCGGATATCCTGCTGGTCCTGTAGACGGTAGAGGGCCGCTGAAGGTCCGGTGTCGCCGGATGGCAGGACCGGTTTGGACCTCCTTCTCGAAGTCTGCCCCTTTCAATGCATGACTTCCGGAATGCGGCCTGATACGAACCCTGACGTGACAGCCTTCCGGCCTGCCGCAGGGCAGGGCATCGGCAGAATGCCGGATATCCGCCTCCGGTGCGCTATTTTGTGATTTCATTTGACTTCCGGCACATTTTTCCCGCATATATCCATCGCCTCCGGAAGAGAGGGCCACTGGCGATCCTTCCTTTTTAACGTTTCCGGGAGGTTTTCGCCGGATAAAAAAGGGCCTTCCGGGTAGACAGTGCACGACCTGAAGCGTGGTGATCTTTCCATCGAGGATCTTCCCGATCACCTTCCCAAGGGCTTGTGCGGGTATCTTCCCGGCAAGCCGGGCACGGTGGGGGCTTAAAAACCACATGCCGGAGACCAGACAGGAAAAGGGGCGCTTCCCGATGCAACTGACCGAGCTGGATCATCAGGGTCTGGTCGAAAAAACCAGACAGGAATGTGCGTCCTTCTACGACCGCCTTCGCTGGATCACCCCCGCCGATGCCCGGCGGTTCGACCGCGAGCGCCGGGAGCTGCTCGACGCCCTTTCCCTGCAGGCCTTTTTCACGTTCAACCGCACCAAGCCATACACCCGCAGGCTGTCTCCGGGCTGCCGGCTCTGTGGAGAAGGGTCCTGGTCGTGCCTCTTCATCAACAACATCTGCAACGCCCGGTGCTTCTACTGCCCGTCCGAGCAGCAGACCGTCGACGAGCCGGGCACCAACACCCTGACCTTCCGGCGCCCGGAAGAGTACGTGGACTATCTGGAGTGCTTCGGGTTTACGGGTGCGAGCATCAGCGGGGGCGAGCCCTTCATGACCTTCGATAAAACGCTTCCCTTTGCCGCGGAAATCAAGAGGCGTTTCCAGGACCGGGTCTATCTCTGGCTCTATACCAACGGCATCCTGGCGTCCTCCGACAGGCTCGCGCAGCTCAGAGACGCCGGGCTCGACGAGATCCGTTTCAACATAGGGGCCGTGGACTACTCTCTGGAGCACGTGCAGCGGGCCGTGGGCGTGATTCCCCATGTCACGATCGAGATCCCGGCCGTCCCGGAGCGTCTGGATCTGCTCACCCGCCTGATCCCCGAGATGAGGGAGCGGGGTGTGGATTTTCTGAACCTCCATCAGATCAGGTGCACGGCCTTCAACCATTCCAGGCTCGCCTCCCGGGGCTACACCTTTGTCCACGGCCCCTTCTGCGGGGTGGCGGAGTCCGAGCTCGCGGCCTTGAAACTGATGAAGTACACCGCCGAAGAGGGTATCGACCTGGGCGTGAACTACTGCTCGCTGATCTACCGCCACCGCTTCCAGGCACGTGCCTTCCGCTATCGCTGGGCCCGGCACCTGAAAAAGGACTATGAGGATATCACCGGCACCGGGATGATCCGGAGCATGTCGGCAGCGTCGGGCCCCGCCCTCCTGCAGCGGGCCCGGGAGGTCTGCGCGGCCGGGCAGGGCGCTGAGGCATCCTTTCTGGAGCGAACGGGCCGCCTGTTCTTCAGCCGGGCGCTCATGGACCGGGTGGAGGGGCTCGGGAGGGATCTGCGGGTTTCGTACCATTTCCCCTCGATCCACCCCGGGGTGACCTACCGGAATGCCTTCCGGGAGATACGGCTGGGCTCGGGGAAGACGGTGGTCCTGGAGAGGGCACCCGCAACGCCCGAGATCGAGCTCGGCGCCGAAGAAGCGGCTGCCTTCAGAACCCTGACCGGTGCGGACACGGCATTCCCCGATGACCTGGACGCCCTGTTCCGTCTTTTCCCCGGGATCGGGCGGACCCCCGCGGCAGAGGAGCGGTGGAAGGCGATCCTCCAGGCCGAGCGCATCAGGTCGGAGCTGCTGGAGTACTACTGAACCCGTTGTCCCGCCCGCCGGTATCCCCGGGATCGGGCCGGCCCCCCAATGCCTCGTATGGATCGGTGCTGAAGCGGCTGTACGCGCGCGAAGGCGCCGGCCGTTTCCGGAGGATCTCCGGGGGGCCTTACAGGGAGCCGGCGAACTCCTCGCTCGGATAGAAAATCGTAAAAGCGGGCACGATCATGGTTGCCGCAAGCACCGGCAAGGAGAGGATAGGATCTTTTATCGGAACCTCTGGCGAGGCTTCGATGGGGGCTACCCGATCTCCCCGGTCTCGAGCATATCCCGGCAGGCCCGGTAGCACATGAGCTCGATCGCCGAGATCCGGTTCAGCGCGGGGCCGAAGGAGCCCGTGCAGCTCGTGAAGGTCCCGTGCCCCGCGACAATGGCGCAGTGGTGCTCTTCCATGGCCGGGGGCAGGGTGTGGAGAAGCCCGCGGCTGCCCGCGCCCACCTCCCCGGCGACCACGGGAACGTCTCCGATGAAGCGCGTACGGCCGAATTCCAAGGGCTCCCCGAGCATGGACATGATCACCGAGAACCGGGGGTGTCCGTGGACGATGGCGTCATCGCCGGTGAGCTCGTAGGTCCGGATGTGGGCCATGAGCTCCGAGGACGAGGTGATCTCGCAGGTGGAAGACCCGTCCATGAAGACGCGGTCGATGTAGCCCGGGAGCTCGTCCAGGGACGAACCGGTCTGGGAGATGTAGACCACCCCGGCGTCGCGGCAGGAGATATTGCCGAAAAAGGAGTCCACGAGCCCGGCCTCCACCACGGATTTTCCGGCCTCGTCCATGGCGCGGACGGCCTCGTCCTCGGTGGCGGCGGGAAGCCTCCGGGGCGGCGGCTCGACAAAGGGCCGGGGCGCCGCGTTCCTGAGGATTTCCCGGCAGGCCGCTCTCTTCGCGGGATCGAACGGGGCGCCGCCGCCATGGCCTGCGAGCGCGTTGAGGGCATCGGTGAAGAGTTTGACGAACGTGGCGAAACATATCGAGCTCATCGAGATGAAGGCCTGCTCCAGGGACACCGTGCCCGTGGTGACGATGCCCGTGTCCCTGACGATGCATCCCTTGCGCCGGCTCAGGGCCCGGGCCACCGGTCCGGGCTCGAGCGAGGGGACCACGGGGATGTCGTGGATGAAGGTGAGGCTCTCGCAGTCGCGCGGGCGGATGGGCCCCGGGTTCTCGTCCGCGAGCATGCCGATGATGGACCAGAGCGTGGGCTCGGGCCTGGCGATGAGCAGGCTGTTGATGCTCAGGAGGGAAAAGAGATCTGCGGCCTCATCGGGAACGGAATCCCTGTTCGTGGAGATCTCGTCGTCCAGCCCGAACAGCGCCGCGTCCGCCTCGCCCGCGACGAGACCGTGCCGGATGAGCTTGGCGAGATACTTGTCTACCTGCGCCTGCACTCTTCGAGCTCCTCTCTGCGCTTGGGCGTCAGCGCGCCGTCTTTGGTGCATCCCCTGATCCGGTAGTACCGGTCCAGGGCATCGTCGAACGCGGCCCGGTCGATGGGGGGGACCTCGATGCCCGGTCCCGGGGTGCCGGGCTCGGTGAAGAACCGGGGGGGCAGCAGATCGTGCTTGCGGGTAAAGCCCCTGAGGCAGTTGACGTGGCGCTCGAGGGCCGAGATTGTATCACCGGCCGCCAGCAGGCCTTGGTGGTCGATTTCAAGGCCGGTCACCGCCGCGAACCCCCGGGCGTATTCCTCCAGGGAGGCGCCGAAAAAGGCGAACTTGCAGGCCCCGATGGAATCGATGGCGGCATTGAGGTCTTCGGATATCTTGATGATCCGGGCCTTGCCCGAAAAGGAAAACCGGTCCGTGGCCACCGGCTTGCGCAGGATCTCGTGCGAAACGGGATACGCCCGGAGGTGGCATCCGCCCCGGGTGGAGGTGCAGTATGCCAGAGCCATCCCGTATGCGCCCCGGGGGTCGTACGCCGGCAGCTCCAGGGACTTGACGCTCATGGACCTCTCCGGGGCGCCCAGCTTCCGGGCAAGCACCGCCGATCCCTGCCCCAGCAGCTCTCCGTCCCCGGACGAGTCCGCGATCAGCCTCACCATGTCCACCAGGCGCGCCCCCGTGTAGCGCTCACCGCGGATCTCGGCCAGGCAGGCGATGGTGGACGCGGCCGTGATGGTGTCCATACCGGCCTCGTTGCAGATGCGGTTGGCCTCGATGATGGCGTCCAGGTCGGCGTTTTCGTTCAGGGCCCCGAAGTGGGACAGGGTCTCGAACTCCGGGATATCGTGGTGGGCCTTCTGCTTGCAGGCGATGGGGCAGCCCGGGCAGGCATGGTGCTCCGGGCTGAAGCGGCGGCGGATAGTCCCGGCGCTGAACGCCCGGTATTCCTCGAAGTAGGTCCGGCGGAAGTTGGCCGTGGGCATCATGCGCCGCGAGGCCATGAGGTCCACCAGCGCGGCCGTGCCGAAATGATTGAGCCCGGGCCTGCCCGTGATCGCGGGCGAGGCGTCGAAGAGCCGGATGATGTCCCTGCGGGCGTGTTCCTCTGCCTGCCGGTCGCGGACAGAGATTTTTCCCGAACCCCGGACCGTCACCGCCCGCACGTTTTTCGACGCCATGACCGTTCCGAGCCCGCCCCTGCCCGAGGCAAAGGCGCCGTCCACCATGATCCCCGCATACCGGCACCCTCCGAAGGCGGCCTTGCCCACGGCCGCAGACGAGCCCCGGCCGGTGTTCAGCTCCCCGAATACCCCGCTCAGCGGGGCATCCAGGGGAAGGGAAATCGTTTCGAAACTCACGGCGCCGTCGTCGATCGCCACGACCACCGGGTGTACGGACCTGCCGGTGATACACAGCAGGTCGATGCCGGAGCGCTTCATGGAAAGGGCGAGCCTGCCGCCCACCGAGGTGCTGCACACCGTGCCGGTAAGGGGCGAGAAGCCCGAGATCGACATGCGGCTGGAAGAGGGAATGCGGGAGCCTGTGAGCGCCCCGGTGGAAAAGACGAGCGGGGCCTGCTCGTGGAGGGGGTCCAGGATGGGATTGTCGCTCAGCAGCAGGGCGCCGATCCCCCTGCCGCCCAGGAAGGTTCCCGAGAGGCCGGGTGAGAGTTCGCGGAGTTCGGCCTCGCGTGAGCGCACGTCCACGAAGAGCGCCCGTATCCGATAGTCATATGCGTTCATAGGCCTTTCAATGTAGACCGATTGCCCGTGGGATCACAACAGGAAAAATCTCGGGGAAAACCGGCACAAATGATCCGGGGCCCTGGACAGGGCACGACCTGCCGAACATGAGCACGGGTTTCGCCGCCCGGCGGCTCTCCGAGGCCGAAAAAGGAAGTCCACCCACGGAGTCGGGCGGAACATGGCTCGATGGTCTACCCCGGTGCCGGCGTTCCAGGATCATCCCCGGAGCCGGGTGGGCTCTCACCTCGTGTCTGCTTGAGGAACTCAGGCAGGTCTTTGTCTGCACCTGCTGAGAAATGCCTCTTCACACCTCAATCTATCAGCCGGACTTTCCGATAGAGGGGCTATGGGTAAACGTGCGTCCACGCATCCTGGATATGGCGGCCTCTCTTACGAGGAGAAGCATATTTGACCGTGAACCTCTCCCATTTCTTTCCGTCCATGCTGTCGCCACTGGCCAGCCTGCTGGTCGGTTCCTCCCTGATTTTTCTCATCGCCCGGTTCGCAGAGGTGAAAAAGGAACTCAGGCTGCTGGCTGCCTGCTGCGTGGTGATCTTTTTCTGGAACCTGTCACGCCTCTCGTTGTCCCTTTTCCCCGGATCATGGACGGCCTCGCTCCTCTTCGAAATAACCCGGCCCCTGCCGGTGGTCGTCATCCCCCTTGTGCTCCACCTGGTGCACCGGTACCTGAACATCCGGGGGAATACCATCGCTCTGTGGATCGCATATATCCTCTCGTTTCTGATGGTCGGCGTCTTCTGGATCGACGGGAACGATAAAATCCGGATGGCTCCGTTTCTCATCGCGTCGGCAGCCGCCGGATCGGCGTATGTACTCCTGCGATATTTTCTCCTCTCCGGCCATGCCACGGGCCGGGAAGGCCCGCAGCACAGGTGGCTCATGGCGACAGGGTCTGTCCTGCTCCTGGCGTTACCGGGCCTGGACGCACCCGCGGGCGGGGCGTGGGGTTTCCTGGGGCTTTCCTTTGTGCCGCTCGTTCTCATCTCCTGGGCCATGACGACACGGCCGGGAGACGACGAGGAGAACGCATTCACCCGGGAGAACCTGCTCCATGCATTCATTATCAGCTTTGTTCTCTTTCCTCTCATCTGCGATCTGCTCTTTGTTCTGGGATCGGTTCACGATTTGCACGTGGGCGATTTTCTCTCCTGGCGGTTCCATCACACCACGATCACCGCGGTTTCCCTCCTGGCCGCAGCCGGTTGCGCGCTGTTCTCCCTGCGCAAGGTGCCGGGCCGGGTCGATGCCGTGCTCTATATGGCGATCTGTCTCCTGGTGTGCGTCATCAACCTCCGGGACCTCATCATCACCGGACTGCCCGAGGAGTTCTCCCATCAGATCATCCTGATCAACGATATCTTCCTGGTGAACCTCATGGGGATCTGCGGGCATCTGGTGCTGATCGCGTGCCGAAAGGCCGAGCGGGGGAACGTCGTCCTGTTCTACACGCCGGGCCTGCTCCTCATCCCGCTTTTGCTGTACGAGTCATACCTGGGCGCGAGCGTCTTTCCCTCCGGAATCTTTGCATACGAGGGCCTGGGGCATTTCCTCTTCATCGCGATGTCTCTGGGCGTGCTGCTCTGGTGCCTCCTCATGCTGGTGAGTGCGTACCGGCGCGAGCGAAACCCGAGCAGGAGAAGGGGAACGGCCTTTATCGCCTCCGGGCTCGCCTTCGCCGTCATCATCCTCATGGGCAGCATGACCACGAGCATCGGGCTGAGCACCTATCCTTTTTACAACCTCGCCTTCATCTCCCTGGTGCTCATGGGATATGGCCTGTTCTACAGCGATATCAGGCGCATGAGCGCCCAGGCCAGGAGGCAGACCCTCTCGCAGGGCCTGAGACTGCTTCTCTCACTTCTCTATCTGGCGACCGCGCTCGGCGTAATACATATCCTCAAGGACTACCCTGTTTCCCATATCACCGGCAGCATCATCCCCTACGGGATTCCCCCGATGCTCTCGTTCCTTGGTGCGGGGTTCCTCTCCCTGTTCGTTCTGGGCCTGGAGAAAAACCGGCCCGAGAGCCAGCTCTTCAGCCTCATCAGCTTCTGCTACGCCGCGTTGAACCTGGATATTTTTCTGCAGTGCATTGTCACCGACCACACGCTTGCACTGATTATCTCGCGGATCGACCATTTCTTCCTGGCGCTGCTTCTTCTGGGAGTGAATATCCACCTGGTCTATCTGGTCATCGGCAAGAAGGACAGGTGGTGGGTTGTTTATGCCGCGTACCTCGCGGGCCTTATCATGGCACCCCTGACCCAGACCGGCCTCTATTTCGAGGGCGTTCACTCGTACTTCTTCGGACTTTTCGCCAAAAAGGCGGTGGCCTATGACGTCATGAGCGCCCTGTGGGGGGCGGGCATCTGCTACGGCATCTTCCTGCTTTTCAAGGCCTTCAGAGATCCCGGGACACGCCAGCGTGCGAGGGTGCGGCACGCGCTCACCGCGTTCGGCATCATCGCCGTCCTGAGTATCACCAATAATCCGGCAATCTACGGGTACGAGGTTTACCCCCTGGGCTCCTTTATCTTCGTGGCGCTGTTTTTCCTGGCCTACGGGCTTTTCAAGTTCAACCTCAAAATGGCCCTCCAGTATATCCGCATCATCCTTTTCTGGTGCGGTCTTGCGCTCGTCATGATCATGGTGGGATTCTCTCCGGGCCTTTTTCTGCCCGAAGGGCAGGATGCCGCCAGGGCATTGACCGGCATTCTCCTGGTGGTCTTCCTGTTCCAGCCGGTGAGGCGCGGCTGGACCGCGCTGCTCGACCTGTTCATGGCCAAGTCGGACGACACGCTCAAAGACAGCTATTACAAGCTCACCGACAAACTGTCCCGGATCCACCACCGGGAGACGATCCATGAGATACTGTACTCCTGGTTTTTCGGAAACATCGAGTGCTCGAGCTTCGCCTCGCTGTTCTCGCTTCCGGATCTCTCGGGCAAGCAGGTCTTTTTCGGCTGGAAGACGTGGAACGTCCGGAACGACGCGGGGCTCTTCGCCGAAACCGTGCCCAGAGGCGTGGAAAGCAAGAGCCTGCACATCAGGGGCGACCACCCCCTCATCAAGATATGCAGGCGCGAGCAGACGCTGTGCACCCAGGAGAGCCTGGTGCGGATGAACCCGAGCATCCATGCCTTCGACGGCAGCGAGGGCCTCCTCAAAGACAGCGAGGTGATCATCCCGGTAATATCCAAGGGAGAGCTCCTGGGCGTCATGCTTTCCGGCAGGAAGACCGACGGGTCGACCTATTCGCATACCGAGTTCGATATCCTGCAGAACATATCCCTGGTGCTCGGACCTCTCATCGAGAACGCGATGCTGCTGGAAGGACTGGAAGAAAAGGTGAATCTGCGGACCCGGGAGCTGAACCGCGCCCTGGCCGAATCCGTCCGCAAGGGCAAGGAGCTCCGGGAAAACAGCGAGATCATCGGAAGACAGAACAAGATATTCCGCACCCTGCTGGAAACCAGCACCCGGATCCATCACCTGGACAACCTCGACGAGCTGTTTTCCTTTATCCTCAGCCAGCTCCACACGCTGTTCGCGAACTTCCGCGGAGGCATCATCCTGGAGAACAAGAGGCGGGGCATTCTGGAGGCCATGTCGTTCCTCGGCATCAGCGAGGCCGAGCAGAAGGTGATCCTGGAACTGAGGACGGAGATCATGACGCCCGAGTTCGGGGATATCCTCAACCATACATTGTCCTCCAGGGGAATACCGGCCTCGGCGGGCGACGTCTGGACCGTGTTTCCCATGGAGGGCCGGGGTAACAGGATGGTGGGGTACCTGATATTCAAGGGTCAGGAGCTCGACCGACTGACCAAGGAAATCTTCGGGGTTTTCCTCGGACAGCTTTCCGCCGTGACCCAGAACAAGCTCCTTATGATCCAACTTGAACGCATGGCGAGCACCGACGGGCTCACGGGCCTGTACAACCGCGCGTTCTTGAATCAGGAGCTGAAAAAGGTCATCGAGCACGCCAGGCGGTTCAGGAACATGCACTTCTCGATCATGGTCGTTGACGTGAACGGACTCAAGAAGATCAACGATACCTATGGCCACGAAAAGGGTGACGAGGCCATAGTCCGGACCGGAAGGCTGCTCAAGTCGGTGTGCCGGAAGACGGATATCGTGTCCCGGCTCGGCGGGGACGAGTTCGCTGTTCTCATGCCGTCTACGAGCCTGAGCCAGGCCGAGATTCTCTACAAGCGCATTCTCCAGGAGTCCTCGGCGCTCAGGATCTCCGTGTCCGGTCCCGGAGGGCAGCCCGCCGCCATCCCCGTTCACATGAGCGTAGGCCTGGCCTGCTCCGACGACATGCCCCCGGACATGGTCATGAAGAAGGCCGACTCCCTGATGTACAGCGTCAAGAAACAATACTATGCCCGCCTGAAAACAGCCCGTGGCTAGAGGGGAGACAAGATGATGCCGCCCGTATCGGTCGAAGCGTCTTTTTTCCGGGGACCGGCCTTCACAGGCCTCTTCAACGGCCTGATCACCTGCGGGATAGGATACTCCTCACTTCTGGCGGGTAAATTGCATGAAATCGGGCGGATGCCTTTCTCCCCCCGGAAAGGCTGAAAAGACGGAATTGCTGCCGTACCGGCTCTTCAGTGGGGGGTTGAGCCTTTCCGCGGTAGCGCGTATTGTCCTTCTTATGGGGTCCGGGCGCCCCCGGCAGTACGACGCGGCAACTCTGAAACAGGGGGCCGGGGGTGGCGTGCCGGTGGCCCACGCCGCAACAGGCGGCCCGGATGGAGACCGGGTATCCGGTGCCTGGCGGCGTGAGGTCTCGCGCGAGACAGGATAGACGGATAAGGATGAAGACGTCAGGTATGAATGGGAACGGCCGTTTCTCACAAGGAGAACACGGGTACCTCCCTGCAGCCGGCCGGCTCCGGCCCTCTTACAGGGCCGGGCGGTGAGGGAACGGCGCAGGGACACGGTACCTGAGAACGAGGTGTATCATGGATACTCCGATTCTTGCCACCATGTCGGACACCGAAATCGATCATTACGTGAGCAGCATCAGCCTTGACAACCTCTCGGAGGTCTGTCTGCAGATTCGCATATACTGCGAGCACATACAGCGCATTGCCAGGAAACGGAACGATCTGTCGCCGGATGCGCGGATCATGATCGAGAATCTGGCAAAGCTGAGCAAGGCCATAGCAGACGTGGGTCTCATTTCCTCACTCGAAATGCCCAGTGCCTGAAGCCCTTTCTAAGGGGAGGCGGATAAGGAAAGGCCGTCTTTCCCATCCCGTTTTTCTCGGTAGCATCCCTTCGCGCAGGTGCATGTAATTCTCCACTTCAGGGATTTCGCCTTTCGGCCCGGGCATCCCTTGCGCGCAATCCTGGTGATTCCTGACTCCTTTTCCGCCTGGCGTGGTCTGCGTGCAGAGACCCGGCCGGATGACCCGCGCATCAAGTTTTCCTCAGGAAGTGCCGAGTGATGGGGCATGACAGCGGTCAGGAAAAAACAGGAAACGGGCGATCGGAAGATCGTTTCGGATCTTCCGGATGCAGGGCCGGCAAATTGCCTACTCATGCGGCGGAACACGCCGGTGACCACCGGCAACCGGCCGGTGCGCCGAGACTAGGGAGGCGCACCCGTGGTGATCATCCCCCTCTCCGGAAGGATGGGCCTTCGCAATCCTCCCGTGGTCACCCTGGCCATCATCCTGATCAACTGCGTGGTTTTTTTCTTTTTTCAGTCTTCCGACACCGCCATATACCGGAAGGCCCAGGACTATTACCTGGACTCGGGCCTTGCTGCACTGGAGGTCGCGGCCTACGAGCAGTACCGGGAGTTCGGGGCCGTGGTCGGCCTCGCCGACGCGGAGCAGGATATTCGTTCCACTGCACGCGCCCGGGAGGAGGTCTTTCCCCTGATGGCCGCCATGCAGGACGACGACGAGTTCATGACCAGGCTTCGGGACGGCCGCGTCATCACCCCGGAGATGGAGAGCTATGCCTCCTGGCGGGAGAAACGCAGTCACTTCGACGGGATTCTGGGGTCCACCGCGGTCATGCGCTACGGGTTCAGGCCCTCGGACTGGAGCGTAAGAGGCGCGTTCGGCCACATGTTTCTCCATGGCGGGTTCATGCACCTGCTGGGCAATATGGTCTTTCTCTGGCTGGTGGGGTGCATCCTCGAGCTGGCGTGGGGGCGCATGCTCTTCCTGGGGCTTTACATCGCGGGCGGCCTCTGCGCCGTGACGCTCTTCGGCATCGTGTATCAGACAAGCGTGGTCCCGCTCGTCGGCGCGTCCGGCGCCATTGCCGCCCTGATGGGCGCCTATGCGGTGCTCTACGGGAGGCGCAGGATCAAGGTGTTCTATTCGCTCGGGTTCTACTTCAATTATACGATGGTGCCCGGGCTCGTCATCCTCGCCCTGTGGATGGGCAACGAGATCTTCCAGCTCCTGCTGGGGCCGGAGAGCCGGGTCGCGTACATGGCCCATATCGGCGGCCTGGGAGGCGGCGCCCTCATGGGGCTCGTCCGCCGGAGGCTCCGGGGAGAGGATCCCGAGGAGATCCTGGAGCAGGCGAAGGAGCCCGGAGAAAAAGCCGCATCGCTCCTCGACGAGGCATTGAAACGGGTGGAGAAGCTGGACACAAAAGGGGCGCGCGTCCTCCTGCAACAGATGCTTCAGATCGATCCGGGCAACCGGACCGCGCTTACCCAGATGTATCATCTGGACAAGATCGATCCCGGCTGCGGTGAATTCCACGACAGCGCCCGAAGGCTCCTGACGCACCTGGTGGACGACCGGCAAGCCCACCGGGAGACGCTGGCGGTGTATCGGGAATACATCCAAAAGGCCCATGGACCGAGACTCCCCTCAAGCCTGCTCTTTACCGTCAGCTCGTACTTCGCCGCCACCGGCCATCTGGAGGAGGCGGAGCGGATCATGGGCTATCTGCTGAAGAAAAAACCCGATCTCGCGAAGATGCCCAAAGGGCTCCTGCACATCGCCCGGGCGTGCGTAAAAGACGGATTGACGGGCAAGGCAAGAAACTATCTCCAGGTGATCTGCATGCGCTACCCCCTCGCCAGGGAGTGTCTGGTTGCCAGGCGCCTTCTGGACGATCTCGACGATTAGATCAGACGTGCTGCTCTATGCGGCGCAGAAATTTCTCCGCATACGGGATGATCTCGCTGTCAGGAAATTTTCTCATGAGTCTCTTGAGGGTCTTGACGGCCTTCTCCGGGCTGAGCATCTTCTCGTAGAACACGTTCGCCGCCAGGAAGTAGGCCTTGGGAGCCAGGGGATCCTCAGGCGAGTTCTGGATGAAGCGGTTGTACGACTCAAGGGCTGCGCGGGAATTTCCCCCCTCGCTGAACGAACGCGCTATTTTGAAGAGGACCTGGGCCCTGGGGTTGAACGAAGGGTCCGCGGCCACGCACTCCAGATACACGTTTTTCGCCGCGTCCATACTGCCCGCCCTTGTCAGCATCTCGAGATAACGCTGTGCGTGTTCGAGCATGTCCCGGTCTTTCTGCGTGATCTTCAGGAGCTGATGGTAGCGTTCGGCCAGCTCGGGATTCGTGATGTTCCCGCGCGTTTCCTCCCGGATCAGCTCCGCGGCCTCGCTGTGCTTCCCCTCCTTGATCAGGATGTTCACCGCGTTCAGGACCCCGCTGGAGGTATCATCGAGACGATCCCCTCGGGCAGCGCATACGTTCTGCTCCTCGATGTCGACCTCGTATCCGATGGTGTCGTGATTCTGCAGGATGACATACCCCATGAGATGGTGGGCCACGACGGAATAGTAGCAGTTTGCCAGGGCCAGGAGAAAGGTCGAGATGAAGCCCTGTGAATAGGGCCTCAGAAAATATCCCAGGGTCCCGGGGGCCAGGTAGAGGAAGATGAGGAAAAAGTTCATGAGGAGATATGACGATCCCATGCGTATCGCCATGCGCAGGGACACGGCCGGGTTGATCGCGCTCAGAAGGCGGCCGCTCGTGGCCAGGACGATCACCTCCGCGGGTAGGAGTAGCAGCAGCCCGACAATGCATGCGGCGAAAAGTCCCATGCCCGCCGTGATGCCGATGCCCAGGCTGAGTCTGGTGCAGACGGTGAGGCAGACCATGCCGGCGGCGAGGAACACCACCCCCAGCAGCCAGTATTTGGCCACGATGATGAAATCGTCGGCAATGGTGTGCTCGTCAATGTCCGGCGGGAGCATGTCGCCCCTGGCGGTCTGCCTGAGCACGGCGAAGCAGTATTTGAGCAGCACCCCGAAGAGAAGCATCTGGATGATCCCGCTCACCAGGCCGGGGGCGGAGAAGAGGGTCATGAACAGAGAGAGCACGAGCATGAATACGACCACGGTAGTGGTGAAGGGATAGGCAAAGAATCGGGGGAGCCTGTTCCAGAAAGGTTCTATGAGATTCTGGACTGGCAGACAGCTGACTACACTCCCGCATTTGGGGCACAGGTACATGGTTTTTTTCCGGTAACCCCCGAGCTCGCGCCTGGTGACGCAGTCGGGACAAAACGCGGCATCGCAGCCCTCGCAGTACCACAACGCCGGTTTCGTGGGGTGATAACTGCAGTATGTCTTTTCCATAATATCATCCCTAACATATCCTGATACGCCCCGGGGCGTTTCAGGACAGTGCATTCAATGTGATCATTATCGTCAAGCAATGATATTTTCATGAAGGGAAATGCATGTGTTTCATTGACTTGCATGTGAGTGCCCCTATTATGAAAAGAAAGTCCCGTATAAGACCATGGTCGGAAGACCTGAAAAAGGAGAATACATGGACGAGAGACAGCGACTGGATGCGCTGGATGTGGCCCTGAAGAACGAGACGAGCGAACGGGAGTTTTATCTCGAGCATGCCAGGAGAACGAAAAACCCCCTGGGGAAGGCCATGTTTCAGGAGATCGCGGACGACGAGCTCGAACATTATCGCAGACTCGAGGAGCTGCACGGGAGGTGGAAGAGCTCGCAGAGGTGGCCCGAAAGTCTGCCGCTGGAGGTCAGGGGGACCCGTGTGGGGAGACTCCTGGATGTCGACAGGCTGGTCCGTGACGCAGGCGAGAGCAGGGGCGATGCCGACGATATCAGTGCCCTGGAGACGGCCGCCCGGTTCGAGGCAAAGGGGTCGGAGTTCTATGCCGGGCTCCGCGACGCGGTATCCGACCCGAGGGAAAAGGCCTTCTTCGACCTGCTCTCCCGGATCGAGCGGGAGCACTACCTCTCGCTGAAGGACGCCGAGGAATACCTCAAGGACCCTGTTTCCTGGCTCAGGAGAACAGAGCACCACTCCCTCGACGGGGCATAACCGCCCGCCCGTGCTCTGAGAGAAACAAAAAGAAAAAAGGTCAATCATTCTGTTGACGTGACAGGTACGCCATGGTATTCGCATGTGTGTACGGTGTACTGTTATGCGAGAGGGGTTCCCTTTCTCCCTTTTTAAAGGGATGTGCGTTGCCGCAGGGATGTGCGCGTTGCGTGGAGCTTCATGGAGGTACCCGCTTCTAAAGGTCCTTTCACGGTGAACCCGCCCTCGGATAACAGCAGGGGGAAAAGGGTTTTTTCAACTGATTCATCATCATTTCATGCTGAAGGGAGGTTTGTCATGAGGACTATTGCAGTCATAAACCAGAAAGGCGGGTGCGGGAAAACGACCACGGTCATAAACCTTGCGGCGTGTCTGGCCCGGAAAAATAAAAAGGTGCTCGTCGTGGACATGGACCCCCAGGCCCATGCGACCCTTGGCCTCGGGCTCGGGCTGGGGGGGTACGAGTATACGATCTATGATCTCCTGCTGGATGCCGGCCGGAAGGATCTGAATGCCGGGGACGTGATCGTCGAGGTCTCGCGCGGTCTTGACCTGATCCCCTCCGATGTGATGCTCGGCGCCGCCGAGCCCGCCCTGATGGGCAGGGCCCACCGGGAGTACCTGCTTGCCGATGTCCTTGAATCCATGGAGAAGGGATATGATTTCTGCATCATCGACTGCCCTCCCAACATCGGGATCCTGACCTTCAACGCCCTGTTCGCGTGCTCCGAGGCCATCATCCCCATGGAGACCGGACTGTTCGCCATCCACGGTCTGGCCAAGCTGATGGAGACCGTGGAGATCGTCAACGCCAAGCGGAATCTCAAGATCGCCGTGGGCGCCCTGCTGACCATGTTCGACCGCAGGACCCGGATCGCCTACGAATCCCTGCACGAGATCCAGAAACATCTTGGCGGGCAGGTGTTCACCACGGTCATCAATTTCAACGTCAGGCTCAAGGAGGCGGTGAGTCACGGCAGCCCCGTGATCGACTACGCCCCTGAATCGATCGGGGCCCGGGACTACCTGGATCTGGCCGCCGAGGTCGTCAAGATGAAAGTGAAGAGATCGGTTGCGGCCAGGGATGCACAGGACAGGGAAGAGGGCGTGCTGTTCTCCTTTTACGCGCCCCATGCCGAGCAGGTATGCGTGGTGGCCGACTTCAACGACTGGCAACCCGGCAGAACACCGCTCGAGCACGTGGACGGGAGCGGTGTCTGGCAGCGCTTCATTCCCCTGAAAAAGGGCGCGTACGAGTACAAGTTTCTGGTGGACGGCACCTGGGTCACTGACAGCACCAACCCGAAAGTCGCCAGGGGCGAGTTTGGAGAGAACTCTCTTATCGAGATCGAATGACCATGGACGAGAAGAACAGGTTGGGCAGGGGCCTCAAGGACGTGTCACGGTTCTATCTCTCGGATTCGCCGCGAGAGGAAGTCCGCGGGAAAGAGCCGGGCCGGGACCCGTCTCTGCCGCGGCAGTGCCGGGTCGTACGGGTCATCTGCCCTGCCTCCGCCCTGATGGGGGCGTTCTTCACGGCCAACTTTTCGCTGGAGTTGGCACGGCACCGGCACCGGACGGCCGTCTTCGACGTGTCCGGCCGGGACGGAGAGGGTGTGGAGGCCGTGCTCCGGGAGGTGGCTCACCCCGATCCCGCTTCCGGCTGCCTGTGGGTAAGGCTCTACGGTCTGCACGATATCCCTGTGTATTGCTCCGGATCAGCCGGCGAAGCAGGGCTTTCGGAGCGGTTGAGCGAGTCTGCAGGCCATCAAGGGCATCGATGGGCCGTGGTCAACTCCCCGTTCTGCCTGGATTCGCTTGAAAAGAGCCCGGTGAATTTCGATGCACTGCTCCTGAGCACCCTGGACGAGGCGTCCCTGCTCCAGTGTTACGCCTGTACCAGGGTGATCGTGCAGCGCGACCCGCAGGCCGGGGTCTCCCTGGTGCTCGTCGAGCCGGCCTCTGACGAGCAGGCCCGCGGGGTATTCTCCCGCTTCTCCGCGTTCGTGAAGGAGCGGCTGGGGGTGAGCGTGGCCTATCTCGGGCATCTCCTCCGCGACGAGGCCCTGGAGAGGTCCCTGTCCGGGCACCGGCCCCTGGTTCTCGGGTTTGAGCCCTCGCCTGCCCGGGAGAGCCTCGCCGCCGTGAGCCGGGCATTTCTGGAGCAGCGCCGGCTGCCTGTTCCGGGAGACGGGGGCGGTCAGTGACCAGAATACTCAAACCGATCTCCGGCAGGGCGGTCGACTATCTCGACCAGATCTGCGCGCAATATTTCAAGGAGGTTTGCGGGCTGCGCATCGTAGAGCGCAACCTGGGCAACGCGTTTACCGGCAGGGTCGATCTGCTGGCCACGGACGACGCCCAAGTCTATCTCGTCACCATCGGAACGGGCGAGTTCGCGGGCTCTCTGCTCCGCTCGTTCATGGGATACCGGTGGTTCCGCGAGAACCGGGAATTTCTCGGAAGGATCTACGGGGCCGAAGAGATCGATGTGAGCCTGCCGCCGTGCCTGGTTATCCTCTCCCGGGACATCCCCGTGGAGGCCGCGGCCATGTGCAGGGATGTCTGCACCGTACCGGTGAGCCTCTACCGGTACCGGCTCTTCGGTTCGGAGGACGACCCGGACATCAGCATCGAGGGCATCGCGGAGTCGGACGGGGTTCCTCTGAAGGAGTTTTCCTTCGACGAGCTGAGGAAGGAACTCGGGATCGAGCACGCCGGGCTCACGGACCAGGATATCAGAGATTTCCGGGCCGCGATGGGGTTTTAAGAGACGGCAGCTGTACCCTCCCTGATTTTCAGATATTTTTCCGTTGTTTTCTGCGCCTTCCACATTCGGTCCCGGGGAAGAGGCCATTGCACAGAAGGGATGCATCGTGCGCCCACAAAGAAATCTGACCAGCCGGGAGGTGTCCTTTTACCGGACAGGCTGCCCGGGAACAGGCAGGTTTCGATGTTCATTCCCGGGGAAGGCTCTTCCCGGAGTGAGACGGGAACCTATATATAATAAAAGACAGGGCCCCCGGGAAGAACCATGCAGCGGTCCGCTTCAGGGTTCTGCCCTCCAGGATCGGTCCCTTCCCGGCGGACTCGCCGGCTCGCATGGGAAAAAACAGGCCGTCAGGCCCGGTAGAGAGGAGGATGGTATGAAGGTGGAAGTAGACGAAATGAAATGCGGGACCATCGGGGTCTGCGTGCAGATCTGTCCGGAGGTCTTCCGGTTCCATCCCGGGAGCAAGAAGGCCTATGCCATGATGCCCGAGGTGCCTCCGCATCTCCAGGCAAAGTGCATCGAGGCGGCCGAGAAGTGTCCGAATAACGCCATAATCATCCGTTTCTGAATTGATGGCGCGTTTCCCGGTCCGGTGAGCGCCTTTGCGGAAACGGAACGCGAATCTTGCCAGGGCACTTGACTGGTAGTGTGCCTGTGATAGAATTCCCCGCGTGCACCCGGGAACGAAAACAGGGTGAGCACGGCCGGATGGAATCGTACGGGCGCGGGGAGAGCCTTTCTTGTCACGAGGGCCGCTGGAAGGCGGCAGGACGGCCCATCGAAAGCAGCCCGGAGAAGGTTCCGATGAAGAGCAGCTTGATAACCGAAGGGGTTTCAGGGGTATTTTCGATTCATTTTCTTACGAACGGATCGCAGGACAATTCAATCGGCAGACTGGTTACTGCAGGGGAGATGGTTTTTCATGAAGAGATTTTTATCGGGGGGCATCGGGTTTGCTCTTGTCGTCATGTTTCTCTTGAGCGCGTGCGCAGGATCGAGGCCGGGCGAAGAAAGGGTCTTTCATTATTCCGCCCCGGCGCTCCTGCCGGGAACCACATCGGTGATGAACACCCCGGGTTTCTGGATCGGGGCTCACCCTGATCCGGACAGGGTCGTGATCCCGGCGGAGAACATGGAGGGCTTCAACGAGACCATCCGCAGCCGGACCGGGGTGATTCAGGACGTGACCACGTTCCCCGGGACCATGAAGGGCACGAGGGTCGTGGACGCCGCCCGGGGGAGCCTGAGATTCATCTCCTCGCGGAGATATTTCCACGAGGACGGCACGCGGACAGACAACACGTTCTTCGGCGAGATGGAAACGCTGATGAATCTCGATGCCGTGCCTGAGGAGGTCCCCGTCCGGCTCGGAATGGTGACCGGCTATACCGACCAGCGCATCCTGCCAACGGACCGGGAGCTGTATTCGAGCATGAAGAGCACCGATATCGACCGGCTCCAGAACAGCGCCTACGACATCGGGACCCCCCTGGTGGTCCTGCATGCCACCGGAGACGGCAGCTGGCTCTACACCATTACCCCCTTGAGCGAGGGGTGGATAAAGGCGGCGGATGTGGGCTACTGCACGCGGGAGCAGATGGTGCATTACCTGAATGCCGAGCCCTTTGCGGTCACTACCGAGGCCAAGGTGGACCTGTTCCTGGACCAGGACTTACGGGGACACCTTTCCTTTACCCGGATGGGATGCCGCTTCCCGTCCCGGGATTCCGACGTTCCGGGGGTGATCGAGGTGCTGCTGCCCTTCCGGAACGAAGACGGCGGGTGCGTGTTCAAGGGAGGGTTCGTCATGGCCTCCCAGGTGAGCCGGGGATACCTCCCCTACACGCCCCGAACGGTCATTCTCCAGGCCTTCAAGCTGCTCCACTCACCCTACGGGTGGGGAGACATGCACGGCGAACAGGACTGCTCGCGGTTCATCCAGGTGATCTTCTCCACCGTGGGCATCCAGTTCCCCCGGAACTCCCTGCAGCAGGCGAAGGTGGGGAGGCTCATCGCCGGCTTCACCCGGCAGACCGAGCTCGAGAAGCGGCTGGACCTTCTTTCGGATCCAATCCTCGGCGGGACGAGCATCCTGCACATGAACGGCCACATCATGCTCTTCCTCGGCAGCGTGGGCGGAGTGCCGTACGCGATCCACGACATGCGGGGATACTCTGAGCCGAAGGGCAAGGAAGAGCGCTTCCGGCTGGTGAACCGGGTGGTGGTGTCGAACCTGTACCTCGGCGAAGGAACGAACTCGGGAACCTACCTCCAGCGCCTGCTGACGGTGAGGGCGGTGGAGATAGGCGAGCCCGATCGGCAGGTCGCCTCTCCCTGAGGCACAGGAGACCCCCCTGCGACCTCTCCGGCCGTTTCCCTCACGGGAGGGGAGAGGCCGGAGAGGCATGACCCCTGTTTTTTTAGTGACCATGCGCCCTTCCACAGGGTAACTGCCCGGCCCCTCGGCTTTTTTTCGCGGGCGGGCGCGTAAATTTCTTCCATCACGCCAATATCCTGTGTTATAGACAAGCCTTGGCGCTCAGGAAAACGGCAGGGGCATGATTAACAGGGCACCCGCGCCGAAGGACGTCACCATCTGCAGCGAATGAGCCGCCGTTTGTTTGATTGAATCCCCCTTCGCTTTCGCTTTTTAAGGACTTTGGAGGTGGTGTCACGTTCTCCGCTGCTTTCAGGCTTTAACCGGGTCCAGGGATTACCCTGGGACCCATATTATTGACGAGAAGATAATGAAACATCATTCCCCGCATCCGCCGCGAGGTGGTTCCGGGCAGGGAAGGCGCCCGGGCTGACAGGGGTGATGGTTCTGATTTTTTCACGGGAGCGCGCTCTGCGGGGCTATCCAACCGAGAGCCCGGTCTCCCGGTGATGGGGAGGGTTCTTTCGATGACGGGAAATCGTGCATCTTTCCGGGAAAGGTATGTCCGCCGCTTCGCCCCGAAGCCGTCCGGTAGCCGGGGCCTTTGCCGGCAGGGCCGGTCCATCGGTGCAGACAGTGTTCGATCCAGGTCTTCAGCCGGTATCCGCCCCGCCCCGGAGCAGGCCGTCAGGAGTGGGCCCCTCCATGGATAGGCCGTCCGGGACAGCGACCAGTCCGATCCTCCGGTACCGGTGGCTCCTGCTCTCGCTCATCGGCGTGTTCACGGTGGTCCTGGCTTTAAGCGCCCTGAGGCTCAAGGTCAACAACGACCACTCCACCTGGCTTCCCAGGCACGACAAGACCGCCCAGCTCCTGCTTAAGGTCGACGAGGAGTTTTCCTCCAACGTAATGGTCTTCACGGTCATCGACTTCTCGGACCAGGGTGTGTTCAATCGCGCGTCCCTGGAGCTCATCCGGGAAATCACCAACGAGCTCGACGGCATGGAAGAGCTGTTCAACGTCACGAGCATCGCCAACATCATCGACATCCGCAAGACCGAAGACGGAATCGAGGTGGGCGATCTCATGACCGACATCCCGGCTACTCCAGAGGAGATGGAGGACTTCAGGGAGTATGTCCTGGCCGAGGAGATGTACGTGAACACGATCGTTTCCGCGGACGGCACCTTCAGCGCCCTCATGACCAATATCCACAGCTCCTACGACGAGGTGAGCGTCTTCGGGAAGATCGAGAAGGCGGTCAATGAGATCGCCGGTGACCGCGCCCACTTCTTCGGCGGCGATCCCGCCGTGCACTTTTACATGAACGAATACATGAACCGCGACATGACGGTGCTCGTTCCCGTCATGCTGGCGGTCATCGTGTTCGTGCTCTGGTTCGGCCTCAGGCGCTTCACGGGCGTGGTCTTTCCGCTGGTTTTGGTCGGCCTGTCCATTGTCTGGACCTTCGGCCTCATGTCGTTCTTCGATTATCCCATCAACATCCTGAGCCCGCCGGTGGCCGTGCTTCTGCTGGCCCTGGGCTCGGACTATGCCGTGCATTTCTACAACCATTACCTGAAGAGGGGGGATCTCTCGTCGTCCTCCTCGGAGATCACCGTCCCCATAGTCATGAGCGCCCTGACCACCATTGCCGGGCTCCTCACCTTCGCCACCACCAGGATCGACGTGCTCAAGAACTTCGGCATCGAGATGGCCTTCGGCCTCGGGTCGGCCTGCTTCCTGTCGGTGGTGCTGCTCGCGCTGGGCCTGCACGTGTTCAGGATCAGGGCGACCACCCCGGAAGAGCACCGGCAGGGCGCACACATCTTTTCCCGCGCCATGGCGGGGCTCGGCGGCTGGGTGCACGACCACGCCCTGACCGTGCTCGCGGTCTCCGGCGCGGGCCTGGTGATCATGGGGTTCGGCATCCTGAACATGAAGACCAACGTGGATTTCATCGGGCAGCTTCCCGAAGACAGCCCCCCGCGACAGGGCTGCAACATCCTCATGGACCACTTCAGCGGCATGTACCCCTTCAGCATTTATTTCCAGGGAGACCTGGAAGACCCCGCTGTCATGAACCGGATGAACTATCTGGAAAACTATCTGCGGTCCGAAGGCATCGTGGGCGGGATCACCTCGGTCAATGCGCTCATCGCCGAGGAAAACTGGCTCATGAACGGCATATACGCGATCCCCGAGACCCGCGAGGGGATCGCCAACCTGTGGTTCATGCTCGAGGGCCAGGAGATCCTGAAGACCTTTGTCAGGCCCGACCGGCAGCAGGGGCTGGTGAACTCCATTGTAAAAGAGTCGAGCACCAGGGAGATGCGCGTTCTTGCCGGGCGCCTGGAAGAGTTCATGGACCGGGAGGTCTCGGGCAGGATCGTGCAGGTGGACCCAGGCGAACTGAGCAGCGAGGGAAAGGCCGCCCTGGAACGGGTGCGGCTCGCCGAGGCCGCCCGGCAGCTGGCCTGGCTCGCCCGGTTCTACGGCGGCGTCGAGGGGCTGGACCCCATGCGGCTGGAAGAGCGGCTCTCCCCGGGATTGACCGGCATCGGGACGGATATCGATTTAACCCCTGTTCTGCACGAGGCCCGGGCATATCTGGAGGAAGAGACCGTCGAAGTGCTGCCCGATTCACTTATCATCGCCCTCCTGGGAGCTGTCCGGGAGAACCCGGCCTGGGACCAGGAAGCGGCCGGCCGGGCGCTTGAGGAAATGATCGTGCAGAGCGGCTCCATGGACCGGGAGGACGCCCGCCTCACCGCCGGCGGGCTGCTCAGGCGCGTGGGGTTCGCGCTGAGGCTCCAGGAGATCGCCTCGCTCCAGGCTGCATGCTCCGACCTGTATCCGCCCGGGCTCACGGCGGGCGAGGATTTCCGGAAGCGTTCCGACGGCGTGTTGTGGGATCTCCTGGCGGAAAGGCCGGTTTTCTTTCTCAGCCAGGTGGAGCAGGTGCCTGGAATCGAATCCGCGATCACCACGTCCGTAGAGGTCTCCATAGACCAGGCAGGCATGCCCGAGACTATCCGGGTCGTGCACCGTCTGCTCATATCGAGCCAGTTCCAGAGCCTGGTGCTCGCATCGCTGATCGTGCTCGTCCTGGTCTCGCTGACCCAGAAATCCGTCAAGCGGGGGACCCTCTCGCTCTTGTCCATCCTGATCCCCCTGGAGTTCATCCTGGGATTCATGGGGTGGAAGGGCATCCCTCTGGATCTGGGTACCGTGCTGTGCGGCGCGCTGGTCATCGGTCTCGGCGTCGACGGCTCCATTCACTTTCTCCACTACTTCCACCGGCTCGGCAAAGAGGGAATCCACGGCAGAGAAGCGATTCAGCGGACCATGGGTCACGTGGGCAGGGCCGTTCTCACGGCCAACGCCACCACATTTTCCGGGTTCGTGGTGCTGCTCTTCTCCCAGACCACCGCGGTGAGGAACTTCTCCACGGTAAACTCGCTGGCCATTCTCCTGGTGACCGTCTCCATCCTCACCATCCTGCCGGCGCTCATCACCCTCACGCATCTGGGGGAGTCCCGGGATGCCGCACATGGAGCCCGTGCCGCAGAGTTTCGCGGCTTCGCGCAAGGCGGCCCCGGCATTCATGATTCGATCCCGGACAGGGACCGTCCCGGAAGGGCCACTCACAGCGCCGGTAGCCGGGAATCCGATGATCACGGCTGACCTCCTGATATCCGGACGGGCAAGCCTGTTGTGGTCTTTGCGGTTTTGCAGTATGCATTGCAGGTGAAATGATTGCGGAGGTGTCGATCAGGTGAAGCGTGTGCCCCTCATACTCGTTCTCCTCATCGGAGGAGCCTTTCTCGCCAATGTCGTGTTTCTCGGGACCAGGGTCTATCAGGCCGTGAGGCTCGCAGGAGAGTCGCAGGCCTTCGAGGCGCGCTCCGATGAGGACCACAGGCGTATCCTCGTGGTGGGAGACAACACCGGCGTGGGCACCGGGGCCGATGATCCCGGCCTTTCCATTGCCGGCCTGATTGCCCGGGACTTCCCTGGCGTGGAGATTGTCAACAGGAGCCGCGACGGCGCTGGTGTTTCCGAGGTGCTGGAGCAGCTGCGCTCCGTGGAAGAGGGTGCGTTCGACGCCATCCTCATCCATGCGGGGGGCATCGACATCCTGCGCATGAGAAGACCCGACGAGATCAGGGAGCCCCTGTCCCGGCTGTTCCACCTGGCCCTGGCGAGGGCGGGCAGGGTGATCGTGGTGGGCACGGGCGACCTCGGGCTCGCGCCCGCGTTCTTCCCGCCCCTAAGCTGGATATATACCGAGAGGGCCAGGGCGGCCCGGGAGCTGTTCATCCTCCTGGCCCGCCAGACCGGGGTGGAATATGTGGATCTGTTCCGGGAGCGGGACGACGACCCCATGCGCAAGGACCCGGGGCGCTTTTTCGCCCCGGACCGCCTTCACCCGGGAAGCGAGGCATACTCCCTGTGGTATGGCGAACTCATGCAGCAGAGCTCTCTCGCGGATATCCTCCGGCGCCCCTGACCCCGCCTTCCTCCCCCTGCTGGCCCGTTCGCGGCTGCGGTTGCGTACATTGACTCTCCTCCTCCGGGGTCTATTATATTCACGAGGCCTCGCACGTCTTTTTCTCTCGCAAGAGGCAAGAATACGCACAGGAGGGTGCATGGATTCCGGTTTTCACAGGTTCGGGGCCACGGACAGGCAAAGTTGCATGGGCACTGCCCGCGGTCCGGTATCCGGGATGTTCCGGGCGGTTGTCCCGGCCGGCGGCCCGGGCGGTATCTGCCGCTGTTACGCCATAACTGCCGGCCTTCACGGCGCCGATTCGTATGAACCAGCGGCATATGCCGCTGCAGACCGCCCGATGCGCGGGTGATCGTTTCAGGGGGAGGACGACCATGGCATCCGAAGAAAGCTCACCACCCCGGGCAACCGTCCAGGATGGGGCGATCGTTCTTTCGGGAAGGATCACCGAGCGGATCACGGGCGGGCTCATGGATGCCTGGCTGCGCATGGGCAAGACACGGGAGGTGGTGCTCGACTTCTCCGGGGCGGACGGGCTGGATGTCTCCGGTCTCAATGCCCTGATAACGCTCCACGAGCAGGCAAAGGCAGAGGGTGGGGTGCTCAGGGCCTTGCACCTGAGCCCTGCATTCAGGGACGTATTCAGGGCGGCCTGTATCGACGGGGCGATCATCCCCGAACCTGCTGAGCCAGCGGGCGGCGAGGACATAGGGCCCGCTGGCCGGCCGTGGGCGGCTCCTGTCGGGACATTGCGGGTGGAGGCCGTGCCGCCCGGGGCAATCAGCCGCAACGTCGACGGGTTTGGGGCGGCCGGTCCGGTGCAGGGGTTCGGGCGCCTCTGGCACAAGACCTACCGGATGCGCCTCGCCGGCGTCGATGCCGGCCCCCGGGAGGTGATCAAGGCGCTGAAAGACGGCTTCCCCGGGTTTCAGCCGGCGCAGAACCGGTTTTATCTCCCGCCCGAAGGCATTGTTCCGGGCGCGGTGGTGCTTATCAATGCAATGACTCCTGCCGGGCCGCTTTACACCGGTGTGCGGGTTCTTTATGCAGACGACGAGTCGTTCACCTTCATCACCCCGCAAGGACACCCGGAGGCCGGGTGGGTGAGCTTTGACGCCTGTGAGGAAGACGGGGTGACGATTGCCCGGGTGCAGGGTTTTGCACGGGCGAGCGACCCGCTCTACGAGCTCGCCTTCGAGCTCGCCGGCTCGCGCGTGCAGGAGCGCATCTGGAGGCACGTGCTCTTGTCGCTGGGCAGGCATTTCGGCATCCGCGGGTACGTGAGCACGGAGAAGAGCTGCGTGGGAGACGACTACCAGTGGGAGCGAGCGGGCAATCTCCGGTATAACGCGCAGATCAGGTCCCTGGGGTATTTCCTTATGAGCCTTGCGGGCTATTGAGAAAGACAGGGGGGCGATATCGCCATGCTGCGATCGGCAAGCTATGATGCTATCATCGTGGGCGCAGGGCCCAACGGTCTTGCAGCGGCCCTCACCATGGCGCGGGCGGGGAGGTCGGTGCTCGTGGTGGAGGCCTCGGACACCCCGGGAGGGTGCGTTCGCTCGGACGAGGGGACCCTGCCCGGTTTTCTCCACGACACCTATGCCTCGGTTTTTCCCCTGGCCATCGGCACGCCGTTTTTCAGCGGCCTGCCCGCCCACTCCTTTCCCGTGGAGTGGATCACGCCGCCTGCGGCACTGGCCCATCCCTTTGACGACGGCACCTGCCTGACCCTCTCCCGTTCCCTCGAAACCTCGGCAGCGGGCCTGGGTGAGGACGCCCGGGCCTACCACGATTATGTCGAGCCCTTTGCCCGCCGCTGGAGCGCGCTCACGCAGGATATCCTGAAACCCCTCATCCACGTGCCGCGTTACCCGGGGCTCTTTCTCTCCTTCGGCCTCAAGGGGATTCGGAGCGTGGAGCAGGCCGCCCGCAGCCTTTTCAGGACCGAGAAGGCACGTGCCCTGTTCGCCGGGCTCGGCGCGCACGCGATCCGACCCCCGGACACCCCGGGCACGGCTGCCTTCGCCTTGCTCATGGGGGCCTCCACGCACGCCACCGGGTGGCCCGTGCCCCGGGGCGGCGCGGGCAGGATCACGGACGCGCTCGCGACATATCTGCAGTCGCTGCACGCCGAGATCAGGCTCATGTGCGAGGTTCACGACTTCCGGAGCCTGCCGTACTCCCGGGTGCTCTTTTTCGATCTCGCTCCCAGGCAGATTCTGGAGATAACCCGGGGCCGGCTTCCCAGGAGGCACCGTCTCCAGCTCGGGCGATACCGGCACGGCCCGGGCGTCTGCAAGATCGACTGGGCCCTGGATGGTCCCATCCCCTGGACTGCGCCGGGTTGCCAGGAGGCGGGCACCCTGCACCTGGGGGGCGCGGCGAGCGAGATCGCCCATGCCGAGCGCCAGGTCTGGCAGGGCATTCACCCTGAGAAACCCTTTGTGATCTGCAACCAGCCCAGCCTGTTCGATCCCTCCAGGGCGCCCGAGGGCAAGCACACCGCCTGGGCGTACTGCCATGTGCCGAACGGATCGTACCAGAACATGGCGCAGCGGATCGAACAGCAGGTGGAGCGGTTCGCCCCGGGATTTTCGAAGCTGATCCTCTCTCGAAGGGTGCTCACGGCCAGGAGCCTCCAGCGGCACAATCAGAGCCTGGTGGGAGGCGACATCGCCGCAGGGGCCAATAGCCTGTGGCAGCTTTTTTTCAGGCCGGACATCTCGTGGAAGCCCTATGCGTTCGGCTGGAGCCGCTTCCGCATATGCTCGGCCTCGTCGCCGCCCGGCGCAGGGGTGCACGGCATGTGCGGGTACAACGCGGCAAGGGGCGCGCTCCAGGACATATGGCGCATCATGAAGCCGTAGAGACGAGAACAGGTTTGAAAAATAATCAGGAGGACACACCGGAATGAAAGAGATCGTATGCGGAATCTGCGGAGAAGTTATTGTCAACCCGGAACAGAACTGTCCCTACTGCGGCGCTGAGCCCAACCACTTCGTCGATGGCGAGACCGTTGACCGGGCATTCTTGAGAAAGATCTACGACGAGGGAGGCGCGACCTACTGACCCCGGGTTTACCCCGGCCCGCCGGTTCTCGGCCATCTTCTCCGGGATAACCCGGCGGGAGCAGCCCCGGGCAGGCGCGTGCCTGCCCGGACGCAAACGGCGCGCCCAGGTTGTTCTCCGGTCACTTGGGGCAGGCCTTCCCTTCGGCAACAAGGCGTTTCGATTCTGTCCGATAATCTTTCCTCCTTCGATTTCAAGGAGATATTGTTCACTGCCCGCGATTCGGTTACAATGGGAAACGCTCGGCAGGACCCGCGGCCTGTCCGGAGAGGGAAATCGATGGATGCCCCTGGACAGCCGGATTTTCTTAAGCCCGTGGCAGGAGTCTGCCGCACGGGAGTCGCGTGATTGTCCGATATGCGTGCGTATTATTGCTACTACAGGGGCATGAAAGGAGGAACAGACCATGAGCGTATACCCGCACCCGCTTGCAGGCAAGGAGCCCACAGCGGATATGCTCGTCGATGTGGCCGCACTCATCGATGCATACTACTCACACCCGGTGGATGTCGTGTCCCAGCCCTCGCAAAGGGTCTCCTTCGGGACCTCGGGGCACCGGGGGACATCCCTGCAAGGCGAGTTCAACGAGGCCCACATCCTGGCCATCACTCAGGCCATCTGCCTGTACCGCGCGCAGCGGAACATCAGCGGCCCGCTGTTTATGGGCAAGGACACCCACGCCCTCTCCGGGCCCGCGGAAAATACCGCGCTCGAGGTCCTGGCGGCAAACGGGGTGAACGTGCTGCTCCAAGAGGGCGACGGTTACACCCCCACGCCCGTGATATCCCACGCCATCCTGAGCTATAACCGCGAGCGCAAGGCTGGCTTTGCCGACGGGATCGTGGTGACACCCTCGCACAACCCCCCGGAAGACGGCGGGTTCAAGTACAACCCGCCCGAGGGCGGGCCTGCGGACACCCACGTGACCGACTGGATCGCGAACAAGGCCAACGAACTCCTCACCGGCGGCAATGCCGGGGTCAAACGCATGCCCTACGAGCAGGCCCTGCGCGCCGCCACCACCTGGAGGCACGACTATGTACAGCCCTATGTGGACGACCTGGAGAACATCCTGGAGATGGAGGCCATCCGGGCGGCAGGCATCTCCCTGGGGGCCGACGCCCTGGGCAGCTCAGGGATCGCCTACTGGGACAGGATCGCGGAGAAATACGGCCTGAACATCGAGGTGATGCACGCGAAGGCCGACCCCACCTTCAGCTTCATGACCCTGGACCGCGATGGAAAGATCCGGATGGATTGCTCGTCGCCCTATGCCATGGCACGTCTCATCGACCTCAAGGACGCCTACGACCTGGCCTTCGGCAACGATCCGGACTTCGACCGGCACGGCATCGTCACGCGCAGCGCGGGCCTCATGAACCCGAACCACGTGCTGAGCGTAGCCATCAACTATCTCTTCTCGTCCCGGAAGGGCTGGCCCGAGGACACCGCCGTCGGCAAGACCCTGGTGAGCAGCTCCATGATCGACCGGGTGGCATACAGTCTGGGGAGAAGGGTCATGGAGGTGCCGGTAGGGTTCAAGTGGTTTGTAGACTGTCTCCTGAACTCGCGGTGCGCCTTCGGCGGCGAAGAGAGCGCGGGCGCGTCATTCGTGAGAAAGGACGGCACGGTCTGGACCACGGACAAGGACGGCTTCATCATGGACCTGCTCGCGGCCGAGATCCTGGCCGTGACCGGGAAAGACCCCTCGGAACACTACCGCGATCTCGAGGCCCGCTTCGGGTCGCCCGTGTACGAGCGGCTCGACGTCCCGGCCGGCCAGGATCAGAAGGCTGTGCTCAAGAGGCTTACCCCCGGAAAGATCAGCGCCCGGGAGCTCGCAGGGGAAAAGATCACGGCCAGGATCACCGAGGCCCCGGGCAACCATGCCCCCCTGGGCGGCATCAAGATCATGACCGAGAACGGCTGGTTCGCGGCCCGGCCCTCGGGCACCGAGGACATCTACAAGATCTACACCGAGAGCTTCAAGGGAGAGCGGCACCTGAGGCAGATTCAGACCGAGGCCCGGGAGATCATCGACTCCGTCTTCAGTCGGGCAGGGGCGGGGGGATAGAGCCGCGTGATGGGCCTCCCTTGAGAACCATGACCCTACTCCTGTTTTCTCCCGGTTCAAAGGGGTCTCGGGGGGCGATCTCCCTGTTCTCCCCGGTGTGAGACTATACGATGGGGATGTGAACCTCAGTCATGAGATCCTCGGGTGATGTATCTCGGGGTGAATTGAGATACAACTCGAACGGAGCCACATCGCGAACCTGTTCATTCCCAATGAGAAAGCATCTGAGATATGCGATAATCCATGTCTGGTAAATATATTCATACGGGCCCGCATAAGGGAACACAGCGTATTTCCCTGCAGGAATAGTAAGAATCTCGAAAGGCTGTTCAGGCTGTACTACCTTGTTCACAGAAAACCCACATTTGATCACTGCGTCGGGATCGTTCATGGAATAGGGCAACTCGGGATAGATGCTGATACGGTGTACAGTCCCTTGCCGGAGCCCATGAGCATCCAGATAGTCATACAACTCTGTGTAGCCGTCCTGTGCTGCTTTGAAAAAACAACCGGAAAAATAACCCCTTTTTGATAGTGAAAGAAGTTTCAGCTCGGGAAGGGTCCTTGTTTCATAAGGAATTCTTTCGGCTTTCAGTTTTCTCTGCTCACTCCCGTATACACCGATTGAATTCAAGAACTTCAGAGGTTCGATGCGGAACCCTTTCCCCCTGGTCCGCCCGAATTCCGAGGGCGTTACCCGGAAGTGTTTTTTGAACGCAGTGGCAAAGGCGGATGAGCTCTCAAAGCCTACCTCCATGGCGATGTCGGTGATCCTCAGGGATGAGTTCAGGATGAGATCAGCCGCCTTACATAACCGGCGGTAGTTGATATATTCATACAAGGTCACTCCCATGCAGGCGAGAAAAACGCGGTGAAAGTGGAACTCTGAGAAACAGGCGATTTTCGCCATATCCCTGAGCCTGATCGGTTCACTCAGGTTGTCTTCTATGTAGAGCGTTACCCTCCGTATTCTTTCTCGGTAATCTATCTGAGTGCTCATGTCCCTGCCTAATCACTGCTACGTGTTTTTATCTCCTCAACCCCTGGTTACCATATCGGTATAAGTCCTTAAGTTCCATTATAGTCAATGGCATGAACCTTCAACGGCAAGCCCTGGACCCTATTGAAGCAGCAAGCTTAAGGGGAATGTGACCCCCATCTTCAAGGTACTGAAGAATCGGACTTAGAAGGAGGATTCATGCCCCGGATCGAAAAACTCGCAGTTATTCAGATAGGCCCCCAAATCTTCGTATATTTACTTCTGCCGAGAGTTGAGTCGCCTTTTCAAGCAAATTTTAGCAAGATCAAAAAAGTCTTCGGATATTGTTTCTGATAGGAATAGTAGAATCCAATGATTCCTTGAACGAAGCGGAGAAGCACGCGCTGGAAGAATCTTTCGAGTGTCTCAATACGTTGATTACTGATGAAGTTGCTGAATGAAGGTGTTCGAAATGAAGGAGGTTTTTTATGGTATTACCGAAACAACTGCATAGGGGAAAAGGTGCTGCAACAGGACTGAAAAATTGCGCATCGGGCTCGGCATCGGCATGCGATGTAACGCGCTCTGTGGCAGTATGTGTGTGCATGTGTGCTTTACTGATGTTTTTTTCGTCTCGCAGCCTGGCCGTGAACCCTCTTGCCGACGCAGATCTCTCTGAGATCCGCGGCGGTTCCGGTGTAAGCATCAATCCTGACATCATTCTTGACATTACCATCGGCACTTCATCATGGGGTGATTCTGACGGTATTTCAGGGTATGCAAACCCGTGGCCGTCAACCACGACCGGCGGAAGAATGGGAGCAAACAATATTTTGATATCGCAGCTCCATGCGAGATCGCGTGTATCCGACAATTACGGTGGATACGACCATTCAACGATGTGGAAGCCCATCACCATCGATGTGGCCACAAGCGCTTCCGTTTATAACGGAACTACGTTTGTGAGGCTGGGTCTCGGAGCCCTTGAGATATCGTGGGATCATCTGGAGCTTGAAGTGGCATTGGGACCTTCAGGGAACAGCCTGAACCAGAAGCTTGGTGATTTGTATTTGGGTGGGCTCGATCTTTACCTCAACCCGAGCAGTTATATCGACATTTATAATGGGAGAGGATCAAGTCAGTCCGGAGTCACCTTTACACTGAATTCCATGGTTGACTATATATCCATGGAGTGCGTTTCGTGGGGCGACAGTGACGGGCTGCCCTCAGGCAACATCGGAAGCGGCGGGGTTGTGTGGATAGAGCCGGATAATTCTACAGGTTGGATAGGATTGTATGATATTGAAGTAGGTGGACCGATCAGCGTCATCGGGAGTTTCGCAGTTGACATAACTACCAGCAGCGGCGGTGTATACAGCTCTCTCTCCGGTAAACCCGAAACCGTTGCTCACATATCGTTTCCAACCAATCTTACCCTCAGTACCTCCGGTCCGATCACAGGCGAGGTGCGTTTAGACAGCACGCGCAGACTTGACAGTATGGACGCAGGGGTACTCGGAGACATCTTCATCAACAATTTCAATCTTGAAATCATGCAAGGAGGTTTCGTTGATATTTGGGCCCATTAGACTCTTCATGGAGTCTGGGAAGGTGTGAGGACGTGTGAGTTCGATAACGGGTTTACCTTTCTCGTATCATAGAAAGATGTGAACCCGTTATCGGTTGTTTTCCAGACAACTGTACTTTCTTCCCCGGCAAGGTCACGGCACAATTTCAGTATGCCTGCAGATTGGTGGCTGGCATCTATGCCCCGGTTTCTCGACAGGCTCGTTCGGCATAAACGATCAAACGAGGATTCCTGTAAGAGTTGGGAAAACTATCTTTATGTTATGCCGACTTAGGGCGGTGCACTTATAGGGACCGCGGGTAGGTGTGGTAATACCCGGACCGTTTTAAAGAGCAGGACGGGATACTGCATCGGCATGACTATCTCTCGGAGGAAATGATAACGCCGTCCTTTTCCCTCTCCGCATGCAATGGTTTCATTTTCAAGGGTGCTGTTACAACCGGCTGTGGATTTTAGAAAGCACTGGTTGTATCATCAACAATAATCCTTGGCAGATTACGGAAAGAACGACATGATTGAAATAAGGCACTGCTCTACGGACTCGGACTTCTCCTGCGCGATCCGGATCACGAAAGACTACATACAGTGGTTGAGCATGGATCTGTCTTTTCAGGATATCGACAGGGAATTATTGAACTTCCCGGTGATGTACGGTCCTCCGGACGGGCTGTTCCTCCTTGCGCTACGTGAAGGCGTACCTGCGGGCGGAGTGGGATTCAGGCCACTCGAGGCAGGGATCTGTGAGATGAAGCGTCTGTTTGTGTATGAGCGGTTCAAGAATCAGGGAGTCGGGCGCATCCTGTGCAGAGCGCTCATCAGCGAGGCGGAGGCGCTGGGATACGAGAAGATGAGGCTCGATACCCTGAACCGCATGAAGGCGGCGATGCTGCTCTACGAAAGCCTCGGTTTCAGGGAGATCGCGCCCTACCGGTTCAATCCCGACCCCGCGGCGAAATATCTGGAGCTGGATCTGGGGCATCCCGCTTGACGCGCAATTTGGGGACGGGTTCACATTTCTCGCCCGAGGCCTCGATAGGAGGTGGAGGACGATTTTTGCCCGGGCTTATGCTTTTGCCTGCTGCGCATGAAGTTTCTATGACCCGGTGCCGGCCCCGGACGACTCCTGTTCACTCACCCCGGACGCGCTTTCTGCCTCGACCCTCTTTCTTCCCAGAATCGACCAGTGGCAGTTCATGCCCAGCATCTTGAGTCTTTTGATCTCCTCGATCTCGAAGCCCAGCGTCCTGAGCAGTGCCGGATAGTCGTAGATGGGGTGGATAGCGTTGTCCGCGGTGGCCCAGTAGATCGTGGCCGCGGTGTACCAGTATGCGGTCTGGAAGGCCCTGTAGAAGCTCCCCCCCTCGCGGGGCAGGGTGAAATCGCCGATCACCATGGCGCCGCCCGGCTTGACGAAGGTGGTGAGGTGGGTCAGGATCGTGAGCATCTTCTCCCGGGGAAAGACATTGAGAAAATAGTTGGCCATCACCATATCGAACTCTCCCGGGTGCTTCTCCTCCAGGATGTCGTTGTTGATCATCCGGATGGGCTTTTCGAGCCGTACCCGGTCTATCTTTTTCTGCATGTACCTGAGCATGGTCTTCGAGATATCCACCGCTGTGACATCGACCCCCCGCCTGGCGGCCTCCACCGCCTCGGTGCCGTGGCCCACGCCCGCGATCAGCAGCTTGTCGCCAGGCTTCAGGTGATCCAGCATGGCGACCTTGCATTTGGGGATTTGCCCCAGGCTGTAGAGGCTGCCCGTGAACTCGTATTGAAACCCCATCAATTTATAGCCATCCTTCATACACATCACCTCATTGAATTTTCATGATAGTTTATACTCTTGCCCGGGAGAATACAACCGGTTGTAAGGCCCGGTGCAAAGATAAATCCCCAGCTTCCCGCGAAGCGGCGAAGAAAGGGGAGGACCATGAGCCTTCAGCAACAACCTGCTGAGGGCAGGGGGCCGGTGAGCAGAGCGCTTGTGGCACGGGCAGAAAAGGCACCCGACGGGGGCAGCCGGTCCTTTCTGGATGCGGCCTGCTCGGGTATCCGGTTGATCAGGAAGCCGTCCGATCAGGCTGCCGGTCGACCGGCCAGTCTGTTCAGCAGCGCGGTGAGCAGGACCCACATCTTCTCCACCGTGGGCACGAGCACCCGCTCCGAAGGGGAGTGGGCCTGCTCGATGGTGGGACCGAGCGAGATCATGTCGAGCCCGGCCATTCTCTCCGCGAACACCGCGCACTCCAGGCCCGCATGGATGACCTCGACCCTGGGCTCTTCACCGAAGAGCCCAGCGTACACCCGGCGGGAGACATCCAGCACCTCCGAGTCCATATCCGGCCTCCATGCTGGATAGTCGTGGAGCTTCTCGGCCCGGGCGCCCGCCAGCCTGGCGATGGAGGCGACCATCTCCGATACGTCCCGGAGCGACGAGGTGTAGATGCTGCGCTGGCTGGTGAGGATGTCGAACCGCTGGCCCGCGAACCGGCACACCGCGAGGTTCGTGGACGTGATCACGAGGCCTTCCATGGACGGGTTCATGCTCGTCACACCGTGGGGAAGGGCATGGACGAGGTCCAGGAGCCGGGCCGCGTCTGCGGGCGCCGCAGCCTGCCGTGCCGGTGCCGGTCCGTCTTCCCGGAGCAGGATCTTTACCTCGTCGTCGATGCCGCGCAGCTCACCGAGGTACACGGTCGTGGCCCGGGTGGCCAGCTCCCGGAGGGGTTCGATGTCTTCCCTGCGGACAAGGATGCCCGCCTGGGCCTCCCGGGGGATGACGTTGTGCTTGCTCCCGCCCGAGAACGAGACCAGGCGGAAGGGGATCGCAGGGGGCACGTCCTTGAGAAAGCGGGCCAGGAGCTTGACCGCGTTGCCGCGTCCCCGGTGGATGTCCGTGCCCGAGTGGCCGCCGGTGAGGTCCGTTGCCTTCACCAGGACCGGAGCGAGATCCTCATGGACATCCTGGAACGGGACGTCCAGGCTGATGTGGGTGCTCCTTCCCCCCGCGCAGCCGATGATGAAGACGCCGTCTTCTTCCGAGTCGAGGTTGATCAGGGTCCTGCCCGAGAGGAGGTCCGTGTCGAGCAGGTTGGCTCCCGTGAGCCCGGTCTCCTCGTCGATGGTGAAGAGGAGCTCCAGATCCGGATGAGTGGTGGAAGGGTCTTCCATGAGGGCGAGCATGGCCGCCACGCCGATGCCGTTGTCCGCGCCCAGCGTGGTTCCCTGTGCGCCGATCCAGTTGCCGCTGCGAACGAGCCGGATGGGGTCTTTCTGGAAATCGTGGAGCGTGCCTTCGTCCTTTTCGCAGACCATGTCCAGGTGAGACTGCAGGATGACCGCCCGCCCGGAACGCTCTCCAGGTTTGTAGACCACCACATTGCCCGCCCTGTCCACGGCGTGGCGCAGTCCGAGCCGCCCGGCCTCACCGGCGATGTATTCACTGATGCGCCCCTCGTGCCTCGATTCCCTGGGTATGAGCGATATCTCGTGAAAATACCGCCACAGTCCCTCCGGTTTGAGCCCCTCGACAGCCTTCATCATCGCGTTCACTCCTTTGCATCCCTCGGGGTTGGGCGGCCCGGGGGGATTTTCCCTCGCAAGAATGATGCATAACAACTTCACCGGTGAGCTTCAAGGGGTATCTGGAAGAGAAAAAGCAGGGGAAAAACAACTCCTAAGCAATATGCGTTCTGCCCGGCACGCAAGGCTGTCATTTTCCTTAAAGATTTCAATTGTTCTTCCTTGACAGCATGCAAATTTGCCTTTATATGGAATTTAGCTGGAATACGAAATTACCACAGTAACCCGCGGTAAAACCCTCTGTAAGTTTTCCTCAGGTTTCTGGGAAGTCCGTTTTTCCAGACAACAGCATTACGGTTTCTTCTCCTTGCCAGAGAAGGGGCTGCAAACGGAGGTAAGTGCATGGCTACAGGAACAGTTAAGTGGTTTAATGAGAAAAAGGGCTTCGGGTTCATCACGGAAGATGGCGGCAACGATGTGTTCGTGCATTACTCGGCCATCAAGCAGGATGGATTCAAAACACTTGCAGAGGGAGACAAAGTGGTTTTCGAGGTGGTAAAGGGCCCCAAAGGCCCGCAGGCAGCAAATGTAATGAAAGCGTAGCCTGAATATTCTTATAAGGGGCAGGTTGCGGCCTGCCCCGGTAAGTCGATAATTTCAGTGCGTCAGTCAGATCAAACCAGACAGAGAATGGCACCAGTCCTCAAATGACATGGCCTCACGCTCAAGCCGTACCTCTTTTCTTATTTTCTTGGGGATATTCGCCGGGGCTTCCATGATTCCAAAATTGATGTTCGAAGGCTGAAGTCTGTCTTCGCGTGGCTCTGTGATGTACTGAATGAGGGCGCCCAGCGCGGTGTCGGCCGGCGGGACGGGAATTTCCTTCCCCCGGAGACTCGACAGCAGGCCGATGGCGGCATAGATGCCGGTGGACGCGGACTCCACGTAACCTTCCACGCCGGTGAGCTGCCCCGCGAGAAAGATGCGGGGATACCCCTTGAGGCTCAAGTCCCTGTTCAGCACCCGGGGTGAGTCGAAGTATGTGTTCCGGTGGATGCTCCCATAGCGGTGGAACACGGCGCGGGAAAGCCCCGGGATGAGGGAGAAGATCCGCTTCTGCTCGGGGTAGGTAAGCCGTGTCTGGAACCCCACCATATTGTAGGCGTCGCCTTTCAGGTTTTCCCTGCGCAGCTGGAGCACTGCATACGGCCGTCTGCCGCTCGAAGGGTCAAACACGCCCACCGGCCGCATGGGACCGTAGCGCAGCGACTCGCTCCCGCGCCCGGCGATCACCTCCACGGGCAGGCACGCGTCGAAGAAGCAGGCGTCCTCGAAGGCATGCGCCTGCACCCGGTCCGCCTCCAGCAGCGCACGGACAAAGCGGTCATACTCGTCTCTTTCCATGGGGCAGTTCAGATAGTCCGTGCTGCCTTCCTCCCAGCGAGAGCCGAAGAACGCGCGGCCCATATCGATGCTCTGCGCGTCCACGATGGGGGAGACGGCGTCATAGAAAAACAGCCTCTCGCTCCCCAGCAGGTCCGCCAGGCGCGCCGCGAGGGCATCGGAGGTCAGCGGTCCGGTGGCCACGATGGTGGGGATCTCCGGATCGATTTCGCACACCTCCTGGCGCACGACCTGTATGCGCTCGTCCGACTCGATCTCGCGGGTGAGCGACGCGGCAAAGGAACCCCGGTCTACGGCCAGGGCCTTGCCCGCGGGCACGCTCGTTTCCCGGGCCGCCCGGAGCACGAGCGAGTTCAGACGGGATATCTCCTTTTTGAGCAGCCCGTGGGCGGTCTGCGGGTCCGTACCCTTGAGCGAGTTGCTGCACACGAGCTCGCCCAGGAGTCCGGTTTTGTGGGCAGGGGTGCTCCTGCAGGGCCGCATCTCGAAGAGCTCGACCACCAGGCCCCTGTCCGAAAGGAATCTGGCCGCCTCCACGCCTGCCAGGCCCCCGCCGATAACACGGACCTTACGATTCTTCTTCTTCATGATGGCCGCACTGCGGGTTGGGACACACGAGGGTCTTGCCCTTCCTGATCATGAACTCGGCCTTGCACACCGGGCAGGGCTTCTGAACCGGCTTGGTCCAGCTGATGAAGGGGCAGCCCTTCTGCGAGCAGGAGTAATAGGTCTTTCCCCTCCGGGATCGCTGCTGCCTGATCTCGCCCGAACATCCAGGGATCGCGCACTTGATCCCCAAGGGGAAGGGCTGGATGTTCTTACACGCGGGGTAGTTGCTGCACGCCAGGAAGGGGCCGTATCTTCCGCTTTTGACCACCATGGGCGAGCCGCACTTTTCGCACACCTTGTCGGTCATCTCGGTCTTGACCGCAGGCCGCGTGTTCTTGCACGCGGGGTAGTTGCTGCACGCCAGGAAGGGGCCGAATCGGCCTCTTTTGAGCACCATGGGCGAGCCGCACTTCTCGCACACCTCGTCCGTGGGCTCCGGGCCGGGCGTTTCCACAGGGTGGATCTTCCCGCTTTCGTCCCGGGTGAACTCCCGGGTATTCGTGCACTCAGGGTAGCCCGCGCAGCCGAGGAAATAGCCGTTCTTGCCCAGCTTGATGAGCATGTCCTTGCCGCACACCTCGCACTTGATGCCCGAAGGCCTCTGTTCCGCCCGGAGGTTCTTCATCTCCGAGGCGGCCTGCTCGTGCTCCTTTTTATAGGTGTCGTAAAAGGAGTGCATGGTGCGGGCATAGTCGGACTTGCCGTCTTCGAGCTCGTCCAGCGAGTCCTCCATCCGGGCCGTGAATCCGATGTCGAGGATGTGGGGATAGTGTTTCACCAGCAGCTGGTTCACGTCCCTGCCCAGCTCGGTGGGCACGAATGCGCGCTGCTCCATGGTCACATAGCCCCGATCCTGGATCGTGGAGATGATGGGTGCATAGGTGCTCGGCCTGCCGATGCCCTTTTCCTCGAGCTCCTTAATGAGACTCGCCTCGGTATAGCGGGGAGGCGGCTGGGTGAAGTGCTGCTTCTCGCACAGGTCCAGCAGTGTCAGCACGTCGCCCTCTGCTATCCCTTCGGGCAGCAGGGTGTCCTTTTCGTCCTGGAGGCCGTAGACCTTCAGGTACCCGTCGAAGCGCATGATGGAGCCGGCCGACCGCATGCCAACGCTCCCCGCGACGATGTCCACCGTGGTCTGGTCGAAGACCGCGCTCGTCATCTGGGAGGAGATAAACCGTCTCCAGATCATCTCGTAGAGGGTCTGCTGGTCCTTGTTCAGATAGGGCCTGACCGCCTCCGGGGTGTGGCGGACATCCGTGGGCCGGATGGCCTCATGCGCCTCCTGGGCCGATTTTTTGGCCCGGTACTGCCGGGGTTTGTCCGGGAGGTAGGGCTTGCCGTACGCCTCGGGGATGAACGACCGGGCCTGCTGGATCGCCTCGCCGGATACCACGGGGGAGTCGGTACGCATGTAGGTGATCAGGCCCGTGACCTCGCCGCTTCCGAGAGAGATGCCCTCATAGAGCTGCTGGGCAATCATCATGGTTTTCTTGGCGCTGAAACGCATCCGGGACGAGGCCGCCTGCTGGAGGGTGGAGGTGATATAGGGCGGCAGGGGGTGCTTCTGCCTCACCTGCTTCTTGATCTTCTCCACCGTGATGTGCTCTGCGCCCCTGATCTCCCCGGCGATGCGGTGCGAGGCCTGCTCGTCGGGAATCTCCTTGGGGTTCACGACCTTGGCGGCGAGAGCCTCACCGCCGGGCGTCTGGAGGGACACGTCGATGGTCCAGTATTCCTGGGCCACGAATTTCTCGATCTCTTCCTGGCGCATGCAGATCAGCCGCACCGCAACCGACTGCACGCGGCCGCCGGACAGCCCCCGCTTCACCCGCTTCCAGAGCAGCGGGCTCATGGTGTAGCCCACGATCCGGTCCATGACCCGCCTGGCCTTCTGGGCATCATAGAGCGATCGGTTGAGCGGCTGCGGCTTCTTGATGGCCTGGTCGATCGCCTTCTTGGTGATCTCGTGGAAGATGATCCGGCCAAGGGAGGCATCGGACTTCTTCAGCTCCTCGGCCACGTGCCAGGCGATTGCCTCGCCCTCGCGGTCGGGGTCGGACGCCAGGTAAACAGTGTCGGCCGACTCAGCGAGCTTGCGCAGCTTCTTCACGGTTTCCCGTTTTTCCGGCTTGACATGATAATGGGGGACAAAGCCGTCATCGATGTCCACCCCCAGCACGCTCTTGGGCAGATCCTTGATGTGCCCCATGGTGGCCTGGACCTCGAAGTCCTTGCCCAGGTATCTCTTTATGGTTTTCGCCTTCGTGGGTGACTCCACGATCACGAGTGATTTAGCCATGTATGCTCCTTGTCATGAATCTGTTGCCCTCGGTTCTCACGACCGCCCCTTTCAACTCAAGTATGCTCATCCTCCTGGCGACTTCAACCACCTCGAGCCCCAGCTCGTCGGCGATGTCGTCGATACTCAGCGGGTCACCGCCCACGAGCTTCAGGATTTCATCGTGCTCCTGCCCGGTTGTTTCGGACGTTTCGATCATTCCCTTGATCTGGGGAGCGATCTCCTCCACGACATCGTCCGCATCCCTGACCAGAACGGCGCCCTGCCGGATGAGCCGGTGGGGGCCCTGGGCCCGCACGTTGGTCACCGGACCGGGCACCGCCATGACCATCCTCCCCTGTTCGCCTGCCAGCCGGGCCGTGATGAGCGCGCCGGAACGCCTGGCTGCCTCCACCACGATCACCCCCGAAGAGAGGCCGGAGATGATCCGGTTTCTCCGGGGGAAGTTTCCGGGATCGGGCTGCACACCCGGAGGCAGTTCGGAGATGATCGCGCCCTTCTCTGCTATCCTGTCGGCCAGGCCGGCATTCTCCGGGGGATATATCACGTCGATGCCGGTCCCGAGCACGGCGATGGTCCTGCCCTCACCCTCCAGTGCACCGGTGTGGGCGCGGGTGTCAATGCCCCTCGCGAGCCCGGAGACGACGGATACTCCCCGCATGCTCAGGTCCCGGGAGAGGCGGTAGGCCACGTCGCTGCCGTATCGGGAAGGTGCCCGGGTTCCGACCACGGCCACCGCGGGCTCGAAGTCCTCAAGGCTGCCGCGCACATACAGCACCACGGGCGGGTCCCCGATGTGCCGCAGGACCTGGGGATATTCCGGGTCGTCCCAGGTGACGACGGAAAACCGGTGCTCCTTCAGCGCAGTCTTCACCCGCTTGAGTGCATCTCTGTCAATACCCCGGCTTATCCCGCGTACCTGCGCCTGGTTCAGGATGTTCAACTCCTTGATCCGCGCCACCGGCGTAGAGATGATTGCTTCCGGGGTGTGAAAAATCTCGAGGAGCCTGATCACGCTTCTGGGCCCGATACCGGGGATAAGATCGAGGGCAATCCAAGCCTCTTTCCGATCCATTCTGCCGCCCACCTTACTCTAGAGTTTGGGAGGCTATCGGAAGATCGAGGCATCTGTCAAGACGGTTTATACCGATAACATCATTTCATCATAGTGAATCCGAGCCCGGTCCGCCTTTGAATTCCCGGCGCCCTGCGAAATATTTTCTTCTCCCCCTGTTTTCTTTCGACTGGCACCTCAACCGAGGATTGCCCGACCTCCTTTTTACGTTCGATCGCGATCGATCGTCTAGCCGCCTGTTTCTAAACCAGCCGGGGCAGGGGACTCCCGTGCTTTCGGCTGGAAGATCGACCGGGATGCGGTTTTGAAGAAATCAGGAGAGAGGTACTGAATTCCCGGTATTTATATTGACAGGCGGCGAGTCCGGAACCATGATGTGGTATTCTGTTTGCCGGGAATCGTACCGGGATATCCGGACGGGCGGAAAAAGTGAATGAAAAATGAGGAGGATACATATGGAAGGGCTGTTGATGAAATTGCAGGAGCTGGTGGCCTTTTATGGAATAAAGATCGTTGCAGCCGTGATTATCCTCGTCCTCGGGCGATGGGTGGCCAAGGGCGTCTCGAAACTGACCGAGCGCCTTCTCAACAACGGGAAGGTGGACCCGACCATCGTATCCTTTGTCGAACACGTCGCCTATATCGCGCTCATGGTCTTTGTGGTCCTGGCCGCGCTCGCCCAGCTGGGGATTCAGACCACCTCGTTCATCGCGGTCATCGGCGCCGCCGGCCTGGCGATCGGCCTGGCGCTGCAGGGGTCGCTGGCGAATTTCGCCGCCGGGTTCCTCTTGATCATATTCAAGCCGTTCAAGGCGGGTGATTACATCGAAGGCGCGGGCGTGGCAGGGACGGTCGACAAGATCCAGGTCTTCACCACCACGCTGAAGACCGTGGACAACAAGCTCGTCATCATCCCCAACGCCAAGATCATGGGCGACAACATCGTCAACTATTCCGCCCATGAAACCAGGCGCGTCGATCTGCTCTTCGGGGTGAGTTATCAGGACGATATCGACAAGGTGAGGAATATCCTCCGGAACATCGTGGACAATGACCAGCGGATCCTGAAGAACCCCGAGACCATGATCATCGTCAAGGAGCTTGCGGACAGCAGCGTGAACTTCGAGGTAAGGGCCTGGGTGAAGACCGCCGACTACTGGGGGGTGTACTTCGACACGCTGGAAGAGGCGAAAAGGAAGTTCGATGCCCAGGGCGTCTCGATCCCGTTTCCTCAGATGGATGTCCACGTCCACCGGCGCCAGACAGATAACGGGCAGGAAGACACGGCCGGTGCAGGGGAAGAGATCCCGGTCGCCGTGGGGGCATCCGGCACACGATAAAAAGGCGGTGCCTGGATAACAGGCACCGGAATTCCGGACGGGCCCGGTTCCCGGGGATCCTGTTCGTGCCGGGAATCATGGTAATGGATGATCAGTGCACCGGATCGCAGAGTTCCGCATCTTATCCGGGACTTCCCGGGATGTGCCCATCTCACGGCAAACGCCACACCTTCCTGTTACCGCATACCGGATAACGACTGCCCGGGTTGCAGAGTTGCCGATGCCGCCGTTTGCCTACCTTGCAGGAAGCCGAGGATTATTTGAAGTTTTATCCAATCTGTGTTATTTAGTCTGTGAACAGAAAACAGGGGATCCCAGCTGATGGAAATGGCATCATGGAGAGACTTGAAGGTCTGGCTGTCGTCACAATCCTGTCATGGCTCCCACGCCATATTCAAAGCCATCGCGTAAGAACGGTACATGAGACAGATCCGGAACGTCTCCATGTGCTCCTGAGGAGAATCAGATTTTCCGCCCTGTTTTCGATGCAGACAGAAGATCCGGGGATCGGTTCGCGAAGATGGTGTCGCCGGGATTTCATGCAACCGACTGGTGCGGGAGCGATGGCGGACGGTAACGGTTTCGAGGCCGGCTCGGAACTGCCGTGCAGTTCGTACAGAAGACCGCCGGAACAGCCGTATCGCAGCGATAAAAAGTCTGTTCTGGGATGGAGCGGATCGTGCAGTCTCTGAACAGTGCAAAAGAAAGGGGATATGATGCAGATAACCATCGACGAAAGGGTATTCGAGTTCGAACAGGGGCAAACAATCTACGAGGTGGCAAAAGAAAACAACATCTTTATACCCGTCCTTTGTCACCACGAGGGGATCAAGCCGGTCGGCGCCTGCCGTGTGTGCCTGGTCGAGGTGGAGAAGGCGCGCGCCCTGGTGCCGTCATGCTGTACCCCTGCGGAAAACGGCATGGTCGTTCGTACCCGGACGGAACGGGTCCTGCGGGCGAGAAGGCTTACGGTTCAGCTCCTGCTCACCATGGGGCACCACAACTGCCTGACATGCGAGAAGACGAAAGATTGCGCATTGCAGGAACTGGCATACGAAATGGGAATCGACGTCGATCATCTTCCCTTCGAGGAGCCCGCCGAGCGGAAACCCGTTCTCGACGTGAACTCCACGATCATCCGGGACCCCAACCGGTGCGTCCTGTGCGGCCTGTGCGTCCGCGTCTGCCAGGAGGTCCGGGTCAACGGCGTTCTCGATTACTCCGGCAGGGGACCGCGGGCGACGGTGGGGACCGCCTTCGGGATGGATCTGATCGAAGCGGGCTGCGAGTCGTGCGGGGCGTGCGTGCAGGTCTGCCCCGTAGGGGCCCTCAGCTTCAAGCCGGGACGGTTCGGCGGGCGCACCTGGGAGGTCGAGAAGACGCAGACCACGTGCCCCCACTGCGGCGTCGGCTGTCAGCTCGAGCTGTGGGTCAAGGACAACAGGATCCAGAGGGTCTACGGTGTCGAGAAGGACAACACGGAAAACAAGGGGCAGGTCTGCGTGAAGAGCCGTTTCGGGCTCGATTTCGTGCACAGCCCCGAGCGGCTGACCAAGCCCCTGATCAGGAAGAACGGGAAGCTTGAGGAGTCGAGTTGGGACGAGGCCCTGGATCTCGTTGCGGACCGTTTCAAGAAGATCAGGGACGAGCATGGGAGCAACGCCCTCGGCGGGGTCGCGTCGTCGAAGTCGACCAACGAGGAGTGCTATCTTTTCCAGAAATTCATGCGCCTGTGCCTGGGGACCAACAATGTCGATTTCTGCACGAGGTTCTGCCATACCCCCAGCGCGGTCGCCCTGTCGCGCGCATTCGGCGGCGGCGCGATGACGAATTCCATGCGCCTCGTCGAGAAGGCGGACGTCGTCCTCATTGCGGGGCTCAACCTCACCGAGATGTGCCCGGTCATCGGGGCCCTTACCAAGAAGCTGGTCACCTACGACAACCTGAAGCTCATCGTTGCGGAGCCGAGGAGGGTCGAGCTTTCGGACTTCGCCAAGGTGTGGCTCAGGCCGAAGGTGGGGACCGACCTCGCATGGGCCAACGGCATGATGAACGTGATCATCGCGGAAGGACTGTACGACAAGGACTTCGTGAAGGAGCGGACCGACAAGTTCGACGAGCTCAAGGAGGTGGTCTCCCGGTATACCCCTGAGGTGGTCGAAGAGATCACCGGGATTTCCCGCGAGAACATCGTCGAGGCGGCGCGCCTCTACGCCACGGCCGGCCGGGCTGCCATCCTCTACGGCATGGGCGTCACCCAGCATGTCTGCGGGACGGACAACGTCTCCGCCCTGGCCAACCTGGCACTGCTCACCGGGAATGTCGGCAGGGAGGGCGCCGGGGTCAACACCATCGCCAAGCAGAACAATGGTCAGGGCGCAGGCGACATGGGGTGCCTGCCCCCGATATTCCCCGGCGGACAGCCCGTCGCAAAGCCCGAGGTGAACGCCAAGTTCGAGAAGGCCTGGGGGGAAAAGCTCCCCACGACCCCGGGCATGACGGAGTCGGATATGCTCATCAAAAAGGGCGTCATCAAGGGGATCTACATCGTCGGAGGAAACCCGGCGCGCAGCGGCCCGAACCTCAATCATCTCATGGAGGTTCTGGCCGGCATGGATTTCGTGGTCGTACAGGATATGTTCCTGACCGAGACGGCCCAGGTGGCGGACGTCGTGCTGCCTGCCTGCTCGTTCGCGGAAAAGGACGGGACCTTCACCAATACCGCCCGCCTAGTCCAGCGGGTCCGCAGGGTTATCGACCCGGTGGGGGAGAGCAGGCCGGACTGGGAGATCATCTGCGAGCTCGGGAAGCGGATGGGGTATGGAGGGATGGACTACGCCCATCCCGGCGAGATCATGCGCGAGATAGCCTCGCTGGTTCCCCCCTACGGGGGCGTCTCGTACGAGCGGCTGGAGCACGGCGGGCTCAGGACCCCGTGCCCGAACCAGGACCATCCGGGCACCCTCTACCTGTGGAAGGAAAAGTTCAATACCCCATCGGGCAAGGGGGTTTTCTTCCCCGCCGAGCACACGCCCCCGGCCGAGGTCCCGGACAAGGCGTATCCCTTCATCCTCACGACTGGCAAGGACCTCTACCACATGCACACGGGTTCGTATACCAGGCGCTCCGCAGTGTTGTCCGAACTGTCCCCCGGGGATGTCCTGCTGATTCACCCGCTTGACGCCCAGGGGTTGGGCGTAGGGGACGGAGGCGAGGTAAAGGTGGCATCACGCCGCGGTGAGATTCGCATCAGGGTGCAGGTCACCGACGAGGTTCCCCAGGGCACGGTCTTCTCCACGCTGCATTCCGCCGACGTGGCGGTGAACGACCTCACGAACGACGTTCTCGACTCGCTGGCGAAGACACCCGAGCTCAAGATCTGCGCGGTCCAGATCCAGGCCGCGTAAGCGCTTCGAACAGATGCGGGTAGTATCGGGGAGGCCCCGCCGCACAGCGTGCGCGCGGGGCCTCCCCGGTTATTCGAAACCCCTCCGGCCGGCGCCTTCTTCAGCGGACGCGCCGGGGATTATGATCCGGTATCGCCGGGGGAGAGTCAGAATTCCAGGATCCTCCCGGCGCCCCCGGGGGTGTATGCATCCGGGAACCGGGCCCTTATTTCGTCGATGTGCTGCGTGCAGTGCGTGGGGCAGATATGCTCTATGCCCCGGAACAGTTCGTAATCATGGAATCCGTGCATGCCGCCCACGATCGCGTACACCTCTCCGAACCGGGCCGCCGCCTTCAGGATATGGGACATCCGGGGATGCGAGCATCCCACCACGAGCACGACGCCCTTCTTCGTCAATACCACCATGGACTGCTCGATCCCTTCGAGCTCCCCGGTCGAGAAGACGTTGTCGTGGATCTGTGCCGGGGCGTCTTCCACGGTAACGACCTCCCGCGCGTTGCGGACCCCCCGGAACGACTCGGGGCAATATATCTTCACGTCCGGGTTGACGTCGAGAAACGCCGAAAGCCCTCCGGTGTGATCGAAATGCCCGTGCGAGATGAACACCTCCTCGATATTCCCCGGGTCGATGTGCATCCGTTCCATGTTCGCGAGCAGTATCGCCCCGTTTGCACCTGTATCGAAAAGGATCACGTGGTGGTCATCGTCTTCGATAACGCACGCGAATCCCCAGTCGGGCCGCAGATCTTTCCTGAATGACGTGTTGTCGTATACGATGGTTATCTTCATCCACCCCCTCCGGAATTTTTAGTGGATTCGTGAAATATCACAATAATATGTATATCCTCGGGAAAAATCAAACACAGCGGAACGACTGCAATGATTCCGGGCAGAGCAGGGGTGATAGGGCCTGTTCTCCGGTCCGTCCCGGGTCACAGCGCAGGTCATGTCAGGACATGGGTGTCAGGGAGGACGGGGGGAACGGATGCCCCGTCCTTTGCCCCTGAGCAAAAAGGCTTGACAGTCAAAATACTTCTATAGAATATTGAATACCATCATGTTGCCGAACACACTGGAACTCTTGGGCTTTTACTTTTTCATCTTTCGCGGGATGAAAGTGCGCCCATAGGCCAGGGCTTCCGGCGGGAAAGAGAAAAGGCCATGGGTAAACGCCATGGCCTTTTTTATATTCGAGTCGAGTCAAGGGGAATACGTGATGAAAAAGATATTGAGCGGAAACGAGGCGATCGCCCGGGGGGCGTTCGAGGCGGGGGTGAGCTTTGTCTCGGCATATCCCGGCACACCATCCACCGAGATACTGCAGACCGTGGCGAACGAGTACCCCGCGATTCATGCAGAGTGGACCCCCAACGAGAAGGTCGCGCTGGAGGTCGCCGCCGGGGCATCCTATGCAGGGGCCCGCTGCATGGCGGTCATGAAGCACGTAGGGGTGAACGTGGCCGCCGACCCTCTCATGACCCTGCCCTACACCCTGATCCGTGGCGGGCTCGTCCTGGTGAGCGCCGATGACCCCGAGCTGTTCTCTTCGCAGAACGAGCAGGACAACCGGCACTATGCCCGGTTCGCCAAGATCCCGATGCTGGAGCCCTCCACCTCCCAGGAGGCCAAGGACTTCATGATCGAGGCCGTGCGCATCAGCGAGGAGTTCGAAACCCCGGTGATGCTGCGCACCACCACGCGGATCTCCCACTCCATGGGTGTGGTGGAGCTGGGCAGGGAGAACGGCTGCCGTACACCTTCCCTTGAGCGCCATCCGGCGGAGTGGGTGATGTTGCCCGCCAATGCGCGGGCGCGCCATCCCGTGATCGAGGAGCGCATCTGGTCGCTCAGGGCCTGTTCCGATGCCTCGCCCCTGAATTTCATGGAGATGGGCAGTCCGAAGCTCGGCATCATCTCGTCCGGGGTGGCCTACCAGTATGCAAAAGAGGCATTTCCGGATGCCTCGTTCCTGAAACTGGGGCTGTCCTATCCCCTGCCCGAGGAGCTCATCAGAAAGTTCGCCGCGCAGGTAGACGATCTCTGGGTCGTCGAGGAGCTCGACCCGTTCATGGAGGAACAGGTGAAGGCCATGGGCATCGACTGCCATGGCAAGGACCGGCTGTCCCTGTGCGGCGAGCTGAACCCGGACATCATCAGAAACGCGATAACGGGGAGAGAACCGGAAGACGCGGCACTGCCCGATCTTCCGCCGCGTCCGCCCAGCATGTGCCCCGGATGCCCGCACCGGAGCATGCTCTGGGCCTTGAAGCGCAACAAGTGCTTCATCGCGGGCGACATCGGATGCTACACCCTGGGGTTTCTCCCGCCGCTTTCGGCCATCGATACCTGCCTGTGCATGGGGGCGGGCATCAACCACGCCCACGGCATGGCCACGGTCTTCGGGCCGGGAAAAGAAAAGATCGCCGCGGTCATCGGAGACTCGACCTTCTATCACTCGGGCATCACCGGACTGCTCAACCTCGCATACAACAAGGGCGCGGCGCTCATCGTGATACTCGACAATTCCACCACGGCCATGACGGGCGCGCAGGACCATCCCGGAACCGGGGTCACGGTGCGGGGAGAGCGGAACGTGAACCTGGACCTGGAAACCCTCGTCAGGGCGCTGGGCATCGGGTGGGTCAAGACTGTTGACCCCTACGACGTCAAGCAGACCAGGAAGGACGTGAAGGAGGCCCTGGAGTTCGAAGGTCCGTCCGTGATCATCTCGAAGGCGCCCTGCGTTCTGCTGAAGTCGCGGAAGGTTCCGGGCAGGCCGCTCACGGTGGACACGGATGTATGCACGGGCTGCAAGGTGTGTATCGGACTGGGATGTCCCGCCATCGAGTTCAGGGACGAAAAGGCCCATATCAACGAGATGTGCGTGGGGTGCGGCGTGTGCGCCGATCTGTGCGCACCCGGGGCCATCGGAGGTGAGAAATGAACGTGCTGATGACCGGAGTCGGAGGGCAGGGGATCATCCTGGCTTCCGACATGCTTTCCGAGGTGATGATGCGCTCGGGCTGCGATGTGAAGAAGTCGGAGATCCACGGCATGGCCCAGCGGGGCGGGAGCGTCATGTCCCACGTGCGGTTTGCGGAGCGCGTGGATTCCCCCCTCATTCCCTTTGGCGGCTGCGACATCCTGCTCTCGTTCGAGGAGCTTGAGGCGGCCAGGTACCTCAGGTATCTCAAGAAGGATGCCACGGTGATCATCAACCGGTATCGCCTCGCGCCGCCCGCGGTCGTGTCCGGCAGCCGGACGTACCCGGACGTGGTCCCGATCATCAGGGAGAAGACCCCGAACATCCACCTGGTCCCGGGCTCGGCCATTGCCGAGGAGATGGGCAATGCCAGGGGCGTGAACATCATTCTGCTCGGCGCGCTCTCCGCATTGCTGGACCCGCCCGAGTCGGCGTGGTATGATGCCATCAATTCGATGCTCAAGGAGAAGATCCGGGCCGCGAACATCGAAGGGTTCAAAAGGGGCAGGCAGATTCAGATCCAATGATGCTGATCATCAAGGAGGTATCAGATGATTTATAACGAAGAGTTCGAAACACTCCCCCGCGAGGCGATCGAGGCCCTGCAGCTCAAAAGACTGCAGCAGGTGGTGGGCAGGGTCTATCACACGGTGGGCTTCTACCGGAAGGCCTTCGACAGCGCCGGGGTGACCCCGGACGACATCCGGAGCCTCGATGATCTCAGGCGGCTTCCCTTTACCTGCAAGCAGGACCTGCGCGACAACTACCCCTTCGGCCTGTTTTCGGTGCCCATGAGCAGCATCGTGCGCCTGCACGCCTCGTCCGGCACCACGGGCAAGCCCACCGTGGTAGGCTATACCCAGCGCGACGTCGAGACCTGGGCCACACTCATGGCCCGGTCGTTTGTGTCGGCCGGCCTCAACAAGAACGACATCATCCACAACGCCTACGGCTACGGCCTGTTCACCGGGGGCTTAGGAGCGCACTACGGCGCAGAAAAGCTGGGCGCAAGCGTGATCCCCATGTCGGGAGGCAGCACCAAAAAACAGATCATGCTCCTGCAGGACTTCGGGCCAACCGCCATCTGCTGCACGCCCTCGTATCTGCTCTTCCTGGCCGAGGCCGGAAGGGAGATGGGCGTGGACATGAAGTCGCTGCGGCTCAGGGTCGGCATCCTCGGGGCCGAGCCCTGGAGCGGGCGCATGCGCGAGCAGATCGAGCGGGAGCTGGACATCACCGCGCTGGATATCTACGGCCTCTCCGAAATCATGGGCCCGGGCGTGGCCATGGAGTGCATCGAGGGCCGTAACGGCCTGCACATCCAGGAGGACCACTTCATCGTGGAGACCATCGATCCCAAGACCGGCGAGGTGCTCCCCTGGGGCACGCCCGGCGAGCTGGTGTTCACCACGCTGACCAAGGAGGCCTTCCCGCTCGTCCGCTACCGCACCAAGGACATATCTCGGCTCATGCCCCAGGTCTGCAAGTGCGGGAGGACCTTCGTGCGCATGGAGCGGATCTCGGGCAGGAGCGACGACATGCTCATCATCAGGGGCGTCAACGTGTTCCCCACCCAGATCGAAAGCGTGCTCCTGGGCATCGACGGCCTGGAGCCGCACTACCTGCTCATCGTCGACCGGGACGGCTCCCTGGACACCCTGGAGGTCCAGGTGGAGGTGAGTGATAAGATCTTCTCGGATGAAATTCGCGCGTTGCAGAATATGGAGAAACGCATTACAAAGGATATCAAGGACTATCTTGGCGTGACCGCCAAGGTGAAGCTGGTGGAGCCGAACACCCTCCAGAGGATCGAGGGCAAGGCTCAGCGGGTGCTCGACAAGCGGAATATCTAGGAGGTCTTTGATGAAGGTAGAGCAGATATCGATTTTTCTGGAGAACAAGCCGGGAGGGCTTTCCAGCGTCACCAAGGCCCTGAGCGATGCAAAGATCAA
>JAHDRW010000012.1 GCA_018433085.1 Deltaproteobacteria bacterium
GGACTCCTTTGTGGTGTTTTGTTTGTCTTATCAACAACTTATATACCACAAATGCGAGTCCCCTTCACCATCTTCTTTGCCATTCTTATTGACTTTTTACCCCCAAAACCCCCCAATAGGGGTGCGAAACTTGAGTTAGATAATAAACACGTTATTCTTCTTGTCAAGGATATAAGATGTCAACAGATTAATTAGGATGGATCAGGGGAAGACTTTCCAGATAATTCTCACAGGGGCCAGTTACTGGGTGCCTTCCAACTTCCGCCTTCCCGTTGCAATGATCTTAATCACCGGGTAGCCCGGAGAAGCAGGAAGCATGACCCAGGAAACGTGAACCGGGTATCGGACCTTGGAAAAGAGAATGAATACAAGGGCGGGCTGATCAGGGGCAACCATGCACCCTGACCAGCCCGTCTCGTTTTACGGACGGATAATCAGCAGATCACCATAGATATCATCGTGAGCTCCGGTTATGAAGAAATCCACAATGGTGTCACTCGTGGTGTCGATCACGTAGAAGTCCGGCAGGCCTGTCTGCTCCGCATCATCATAGATTGCGTACAGCTCGGATACGGTTGGATGGACATCCATGCCCTTGAACTCCAGGAAATCACCCGGTTGTGTTATCGCGATGCTGGTTGCCGGGGCCATGGTTAACGTATCGATCACCGAGATACTTGCCTGGGAGGTCCTTGTGTCGTATGTCGCAGCGTAGAGATACTCACCGCCGGGACTCATCGTCATGCGCACGTACCTCTTGTCGGCCTCATAAACTTCGGGCCCCACAAAGGTGTTACTGTTACTGGTGGTGTCGATGTAGCTGATCCCTTCATTCGGTGTCGAGACATAGACACGGGAACCGTCAGGACTGACCGCCAGGTCATAGGCCTGGTAAATACCGGTCCCCACGACATCTATGATTGAGTTGGTCGATGTGTCGACGATCGTGACCGAGCCGTCAGGTGATATGGTTGTGGGTTCCGTGCTGGAGATATAGAGCCGCGATCCGTCTGGGCTCATGGCAACGGCCTTGGCATCGTTGGGCACAACGATGGTGGCGATGACGGTATCGGTCGCCGTGTCGATGACCGCCACATCTCCGGTCCAGTAATTGTTGTGCAGGGACACGTAGACCGTTGAACCGTCTGGTGTGATGGCAAGGTCTCGGGGCAGATCCACGACGTCGATGACGGCAAGCCTCTCGCCCGTGAACACATCGATTTTCTCGACGGTCTGGTCGCCAAGGCAGGACACATAGAGATAATCAAGCGAGGGATGCGGGACAACGCCGACCGGCTCTTTGCCTACCGAGTCGATGGTGTAGGTGACGGCCGGGATCTCCAGGTCCATGACAGCCAGGCTGTATTCAAGCCCTGGATTGACCGCTATGGGGATATACGCGGCCTCACGGGGTACCACCCCCACGAAGACGGTAGCCGTGGTGGGCAGGATATCCCATGCCGCCGTGGCAGTGATGGTGTAGAGCGTGGGTGTTCGAGGATATACCACCTGAGAGCCGTTCGGGGCGACAACGCCGGGTTCCGGCTCGATGCTCAGGGAGTCTACGTTCAGTGAGGTCCAGGTGAGCGTAACCGGATCGCCCTTGATGACCCGGTCGGGCTCGGCTGTCAGGCTCACCTCCGGGGGCTGGTTCACGGTTACGAGCACGCTCGAGCTCACCGTACCTCCCGGGCCCTCTGCCGTGACGGTGTAGGTCCGGGTAGAGGTTGGATATACGATTATTGACCCGCTCGTCGCCACCGGCCCGACGCCCTGGTCGATCCGCAGGGATGTGGCATTGGCCGAGGACCAGGTCAGAACGGTCGATTCGCTCAGGTCGATGGGGTTCGGAGCAGCACCGATGCTCACTGCGGGCAGATCGCTCACGGTTATGGTGACGCTGTCGGTCGCCGTGCCTCCGGGACCGCTCACCGTGATGGTGTAGGTGGTGGTCACCGTGGGCATGACCGTGCTGGAGCCGTTGACCGACACCGTGCCGATGGTCTGGTCGATGCTTGCCGAGGTCGCGCTGGTCGAGATCCAGGACAGGGTTGAGGAGCCGCCGGGGTTGATTGCCGCGGGAGCTGCGCTCAGGTTCACGGTCGGGGCCTGGTTCACGGCGACCGTTACCGTATCCTGGGCCGTGCCTCCGGGACCGCTCACCGTGATGGCGTAGGTGGTGGTTACCAGCGGGGCCACGGTCATGGAGCCGTTTATCGCCACCGGTCCGATGCCCTGGTCGATGCTTGCCGAGGTGGCATTGGTCGAGGTCCACGACAGCGTGGAGGCCTGGCCAACATCGAGCGCGGTCGGACTGGCGGAGAGGTTCACCGTGGGCAGCGGGCTGACCGTGATGGTCACCGAGTCGGTGGCCGTGCCGTACATATTCACGGCCGTGACGGTGTAGGTGGTGGTCATGCCGGGGGTAACGTTCAAGGAGCCGTCGAAGGCAACGGACCCGATGCCCTGGTTGAGGCTCACGGTATCCGCGCCGGAAGACGACCACGAGAGTGTCGTGCCGCCGCCCACCGGGATGGAGGTGCTGAGCGCGGAGAGGTCGACCGTGGGGGCCTCCTCCACCATGATCGTCATCGTGTCGGTTGTCGAGCCGTGGGCATTGGTGGCCGTGATGGTATAGGTGGTGGTCACCGTGGGCGAAACACTCGTCGAGCCGCTAAGTGCGACCGTGCCCACAACCGGATCGATACTCGCGGAATCGGCGTTTGCCGTGCTCCAGGTCAGGGTCGTGCCCGCGCCGGATGCCACGTTGGTGGGGCTTGCGGACAGGCTCACGCTCGGAAGCTGGCTAACCGTGACCGTGACCGTACCTGTAGCCGTTCCGCCGGGGCCGGTCACCGTGATGGTATAGGTGGTGGTCGCGCCCGGTGATACGCTCATTGATCCGTTCGCATCCACCGTGCCTATGCCGCAGTTAATCGATGCGCCTGTGGCATCGGTCGATGTCCAGGAGAGTGTAGTGCCCTCTCCCTCAATGATGGATGCCGGGGTGGCGGAGATGCTTACCGTAGGCAGGGGGTGCACGGTGACCGTGACGCTCGCGGTGGTGCTGCCGAACTCATTGGTTGCCGTGATGGTGTAGGTCGTTGTCGCCGTGGGGGTGACCGCCAGATTGCCCGAAGCACTCACCGTTCCGATCGTCTGATCGATGCTCACGGATGTCGCGCCCTGCGATGTCCAGGCAAGGTTTGCGGAGCCGCCCTGGGCAATGGAATCAGGTGTTGCCGATATGCTCACCACAGGCGGGGTTCTGACCGTCACCGTGGCACTTGCCGTGGCGGTGCCGCCGGCACCGTCGACCGTGATGGTATAGGTGGTGGTCACAAAAGGTGATACCGTGGTGGAGCCGTTTGCGGGCACCTCGCCCACACCCTGGCCGATCACGGCCGTTGCGGCGTGCGCGGACGACCAGGTCAGGGTCGCGGTCTGGCCCTGGTCGATCTGGGCCGGAGAAGCGGCAATGCTCACGGTCGGCGCAGAGACCACGGTCACCGTGGCGGTCTCGGAGATGGTGGTTGCGCCGTTGACTACCGTGATGGTGTAGGTGGTCGTAACGGACGGGGACACGGTCTTGTATCCCTCGTTCACCGGATAGACACTGCCGATTGAGTTATCGATGCTCACGCTGTCGGCACCCCAGGACCGCCAGAACAGCACGGTCTTTTCGCCTGCGATGATCTGCTCGGGCGATGCGGTGAGGTTCACGGCGATGGAGTCGTTGGTGTGGATGGTCACACTGTCCGTGGCAGTCCCGCCAGGGCCCGATACCGTGATGGTATAGATGGTGTCGGTGCCGATGGATCCTATGTAAAAGGAACCGTTTGTATCAACCGCGCCTATGCCCTGGTCGATGCTCGCGCTTTCGGCGTGTGTGGATGTCCAGCTCAGGGTCACGGGCTCGCCGGTGAGGATATTCTCGCAGTCCGCCTTGAGAACCACGGTGGGGACCCTGGTCACGGTGACGGTCAGCTCCTCGCTGACCGAGCCGTAGGCATTGCTTGCCGTGATGGCATAGGTGGTGGTGGCCGAAGGTGAAACATCCCTTGTTCCGCTCAAAGCCACCGGGCCGATTCCCTGATTGATGCTCACGCTTTCGGCATTGGTCGCGGCCCAGCTCAGGGTGCTCGTTGCCCCCTCGATGATCGAGCTCGCCGACGCGCTGAAGTTCACGGCCGGAAGCTCATTCACGTTGATAGTCACGCTGTCGGTGTCAAAGCCGCCGGTATTGGTGGCCGTGATCGTATAGGTGGTGGTCACTGAAGGTGATACGGGCTGATATCCGCTCACCCCCACTGCCCCGATGCCCTGGTCGATGCTCACGGTGTCCGCACCCGTGGTTGTCCAGCTCAGGGTCGTGGTCTGGCCCTGGGTAATGGTGTCGGACGAGGCGGACATGCTCACCGTGGGCACCCGGCTGACCGAGACGGTTGCGCTCGCGTGCACCGTGCCAAAGGCGTTGCTCGCGGTGACGGTATAGGTGGTGGTGGCTGCCGGGGTAACATCCCGCGTGCCGGTGGCCGCAACCGTGCCGATTCCCTGGTCGATGTTCACGGTGTCCGCATTGGCAGCGGTCCAGCTCAGCGTGGAGGAACCGCCCTGGCTGATGGATGCCGGGGTGGCCGTGATATCGACCATGGGCACATCTCCCATGGAAACCGTGACCGAGTCGGCGACCGATCCGTTGGCGTTCGTTGCCGTGATTTCATAGGTCGTGGTTGCCTCGGGCCAGACGGTTGCAGACCCGCTCAGGGGAACAGGCTCCGCGCCGATGGCGGGAGCGATGGTCACGCTCGTAGCATTGGAAGAGGTCCACGAGAGCACGGTGGAACCGCCGGTGGCGAGCAGCTCGGGATTGGCGGCGATGCTCACGGTGGGAAGCTGGGTCACGGTGATGGTGAGCAAGTCAGTATCCGACCCGTAGGCGTTCGTGGCGGTCAGGGTGTAGGTGGTGGTCAGTGTGGGTGAGACCGTGACAGACCCGTTTGGTGAAACGATCCCCACCCCGCGGTCGATGCTCGCTGTGGTAACATTTGTGGTTGTCCACGAAAGGATTGCCGGCTCCCCCTGGTTGATCGACAGGGTATCGGCGGTGAAGGTGTCGATAACCGGGAGCTCGTTCACCTCGACCGTGACGCTCGCGGTGGCAGGCCCGCTGTCATTGGTCGCCTCGATCGTGTAGGTGGTCGTCACCAAAGGCGATACGTCCGTGTTCCCGCTCAAGGCCACTGTTCCGATGTTCTGATCTATGCTGCATGAATCGGCATTCTCGGAATCCCATATAAGGGTAGTGGTTTGACCCGGGTTGATGGGGGACTGGGTGGCTGATATGTTCACAACCGGGGGGTCACCGACCACGACGGTGACCGAGTCGGTGGCGGTGCCGTAAAGTGTGCTCTGTGCGGTTACCGTGTAGGTGGTGGTTGTCGAGACCGGAACAGTCAAGGACCCTGCTTCATTGGGTGCTATGGTCCCGATCCCGAGGTCCGGCTCGATTGTGACGCTGTCGGCATTCGTGGTGTCCCAGCTCAACAGCACGTCACCAGGATTGGGGATCGTGCTTGAATCTGCCGAGATAGTCGCCGTGGGTACGGGCTGCTCGTTGACGGTGATAGTGACGGATTCGCTTCTGGTTCCATAGGCATTGGCGGCAAAGATGGTATAGGTCGTGGTTACGTTCGGCTCAACAATGCGAGACCCATTGTGATCGACCGCTCCGATCCCCTGGTTGATACTCGTGGTTTCCGCGTACGTGGTCGACCAGGAAAGGGTCGAGGGTTTTCCCTGAATGATGTTTGTAGGGTCTGCAGAGATGCTCGCAATGGGCACCCTGTTCACGGCAAGGATGACATCGGCTGTCCTAGTGCCCACGCTGTTTGTTGCCGTGATCATGTATGTGGTGGTCTCACTTGGCTTCACGCTCTGGGCACCGACAGGATCAACAGGCCCAATGCCTGGTTCGATGGACACTTCCGATGCTCCCGGGCAAGACCATGCCAGATCTGCAGACTCCCCTTCAGTGATCGTGGCGGGAGAGACCGAGAATGTGATGGTAGGATAGTTACCCACGGTCACGGTTATACCGGCCGTGTCGGAACCATAGGCATTGGCTGCATTGATGGTGTAGGTCGTTGTCACGGCAGGTGCCACGTTCATGGTGCCGCTGGTATCCACCAGGCCGATGCCCTGGTCGATGCTCACGGTGTCAGCGTTTGTGGATGACCAGGAAAGAATGGTTTGCTCCCCTTCGTTTATCTCGACCAGAGAGGCCTCAATGCTCACGGTGGGGAGCACGTTGACGACCACAGTAACTTCTTGGAATTGTGAACCAAACACGTTGCTTGCTGTGATGGTATACTTGGTGGTCACGCTCGGCGACACGCTCTGCGAGCCCTGGGAATTGGGCGCAACCGGCCCGATTCCCGGATCGATGCTCACCATGTCTGCATTGATGGATGTCCATGTAAGCTGGCATGAATCTCCTGAGTTGATGGCTCCGGGCATTGCCGCAATGCTCACCATGGGCAGATTGTTCACAGTGACGATCAGGCTTTGCTGCGCAGTGCCAAAGGCGCTTGCAGCAAGAATGGTGTATTCGGTGGTGACCAACGGGGAGACATCAAGGCTGCCTGACGCAGTGACATTCCCGATACCCTGGTCGATGCTCACGTTGGCGCTGCCGGTGGAGCTCCAGAAGAGCGTAGAGCTCTGTCCCTGGGTTATCGTGGACAGGGATGCAGACAGACTCACGGTGGGAGGTGTGCCCACGGTCACGGTCACTCCCGCTGTCCGGGTCCCGAAGGCGTTGGTTGCCGTGATCGTATAGGTGGTGGTTGTCGTGGGTTCCACTATCTGGGAACCGGATGAATTGGGAGTCTGTATGCCCACGCCGTTATCTATCTCAACGATATCGGCGCCTGAAGAACTCCAGCTCAAGGTGGCCGGCTGACCGCCGGTGATCATATCGGGAAGTGCCCATATGCTCACCTGGGGAAGGTTGTTCACAGATACGGTGACGGAATCTGTGAGGGACCCGTAGGCATTGGTCGCGGTAATGGTGTAAGTCGTAGTGACACTTGGAGTCACTGCCTGTGAGCCGGATGACGCCACCATGCCTATCCCGCGGTCGATCGTGACGATATCGGCATTGGAGCAATTCCAGCTCAGTATGCTGGTTTCTCCTTCGGTTAGTGTGGTGAGATTTGCGGTTATGGATACCGTGGGCAGGTCGTTCACAACCACGGTGATTTCCCTTGTCACCGAACCGGATGAATTCGTTGCAGTAAGCGTGTAGGTAGTGGTTACGCCAGGAGTGACCGGTTGGGTACCGGTCAAGGCAACTGCGCCGACTTGATCGATGCTTACGGAATCCGCTCCAGTAGTTGCCCAACTCAGTTCCGTAGATCCGCCTGACGGGACGTAATCCGGAGAGGCGGTGAATGAGTTGATGACCGGAAGAGGAATCACATCGATCGTGACGTTCGCAGTGCCTGTTCCATAGGGGTTTGTTCCTGTAATGGTATAGGTGATGTCTGACTCGGGAGAGACAACCATGGAACCCTCGGCATCGACCGGGCCGATGTTTGGTGTGATGGTCAGGGTGCTCGCACCCGCAGACCCCCATGACAAGGTTGTATCGCCCCCCTGGCCCACCGGGTTGGGGGAAGCAGAAATGCTCACCTCCGGCGGGATGCCTGCGTGGATCGTTACCGTAGCCTCGGTTATGCTGGCCCCATTGCTGGCGCTCAGTGTATAGACATTGATGCCTGCTGACGGAGTAACCGCCATTGAGCCAATCTCGCCGACAGATCCGATGCCTGGATCGATGCTCACCCCATCGGTCTCGGCGCCTGATACGGACCAGGACAGTGTGCAGGAATTTCCGGACACTACATACTCGGTGTCAGTCGTGAATGCATTGATGACAGGGGCATCATCACCCACGACCACGGTAAAGACCGCGGTCGTCAAGCCGTAACTGTTGTGGGCATCGAGGGTATAGGCGGTTGTCACGGAAGGATTCACATCGATGGAGCCGCTCAACCCGATCTCCTCGGTGATCGGATCGATGCTCGCGCTCGTTGCATTCGTTGTCGTCCAGGTGAGAGTCGAGATTCCTCCTTGAGCTATTCTCGTGGGGCTCGCTGTGAATGTATCAATAACGGGCGGTGTGTTTACATTGAGGGTGACACTGTCGGTTCCTTGACCTGCGGGGCCTTCCACGGTTATGGTATAGGTTGTGGTCTCCTGAGGTGACACCGAGATATCCCCGTTCTCTTCGACTTCCCCGATGCCCTGATCGATGCTCACACTCGTCGCATCTTTGGTCGTCCAGCTCAACGTGCTGGACTGGCCTTGGGTAATGGTGTCAGGGCTTGCGGAAATCGTCACTGTCGGCTGGTTATATACTCTGATGAATATACTGTCGCTCGATTCACCGCACCCGTAAGCAGAAATGGTAAAGGTGGTGTCTTCTGTAAGGCTGATCTCCCGCGAATCGTTCAGGTTCACCTCGCCGATATCAGGGCTGATGCTCGCGTTTGTAGCACCGTTGGTGGACCAGGTCAGGGTTACGCTTTCACCAGAGTTGATGGAAACTGCATCCGCAGTGATCTGTGCTGTCGGAGCGGAATTGACTGTGATGGATACACCATCGGTGGAAGTCCCGGATTCATTCGTTGCGGTAATGGTGTAAGAGGTGTCAGTTGTGGGGGATACCGGCATGGAGCCGCTTTGGCCCACTGTACCGATACCCTGGTCGATGCTCACGGTGTCGGCATCTGTGGAATTCCATGTAAGGATTGCGCTATCTCCTTGGCAGATAACAGAAGAATCCGCTGAAATGCTCAACGTTGGCGGCGTATTCACGTTTACGGTCACCTCGGCTGTTCTCTCACCGAACTCATTTCCGGCCGTGATGGTATAGGTGGTGGTCAGCTCCGGGGACACGGTATACGTGCCTGCGGTATTGGGTGTCTGCGCGCCCACGCCGTTGTCGATGCTTACGGTCTCTGCATTAGACGTTGTCCATGAGAGTGTTGCGCTCTCCCCGCGGGCTATGGCGCCGGGCTGCACCGACAAACTCACCAGTGGCAGGTGATTGACTGTGATGGTCTGGCTCTCGCTTGCCGAGCCGTAACGGTTGCTTATGGTGAGCGTATAGGTGGTGGTCACGGCAGGGGTGACCGTGACGGAGCCGTTTACAGCTACGGCACCCACGCCGTTGTCGATACTCGCGGAATCCGCGTGCGTGGTGGACCAGGTCAGCATCGCCGGGCTTCCTTCCACAATGGCATTCGAATCCGCAGTAAAGGAACCAATGACCGGATCACTGTACACCGTTACGGTTGTACTGGCTGTCCTAGTGCCGCTGGCATTGCCTGCGGTAAGGGTATAGGTGGTTGTGACAACCGGACTGAGATTGTCCCTGTTCCCCATGACGTTCGGGGTAACGACGCCGATACCCTCGTCAATTTCAGCAGTTGTTGCATTGGACGTGCTCCAGTAGAGCGTGCAGTACTCCCCTTCGGAGATAGCATTGGGTACGGACGAGATGCTGACAGTGGGGAGCTGGTTCACAACAATGCTGACGTTTGCCGTGCTGGTGCCGTATATGTTGACAGCAGTCAGTGTGTAAGTGGTTGTGATAACGGGAAACACCTCTCTGGTGCCGGTTAAGTCCACGAGTCCGACCCCTTGGTTGATGCTCACGGAATCCGATCCTGCGACCGACCAGCTCAGGTTTGCTGATTGCCCCTCAATGATCGATGAGGATGAGGCAATGAAAGAGCTTATGGCCGGCAGGTTGTTCACGGTCACGATCACGCTGTCTGAGCGCGATCCATGTCTGTTTTCGGCAGTAATCCGATATTCGGTCGTCCGGGTAGGCGAAATGCTCACCGATTCGCTGGTGTTCGGGGTCAATGACACCCCGATATCGGGTTCGATGGTCAGGGTATCCGTATCGAACGAGGTCCATGAAAGGGTGGTCGCCGTCCCTTCAAGAATCGTTGACTGCGATGCGGATATGTCTACGGACGGCAAACTATCTACGCTCACGGTCACGCTTTCGGAACGTTCACCATAGCCGTTGATGGCGGTTAAGGTATAGGTTGTCTGCTCCGTGGGACTGACAACACATGAGCCTGAAGTGCCCTGGCTACCACCGGCATTTTCGATATTGACCGACACGGCATTGGTTGTCGTCCAGGAAAGTGTGGTGGAAGAGCCCTCGGTGATCGGGTTCGGGCTTGCCGTGAATGAGCTGATCACGGGCAGATTATTCACAGTCACGGTCACGGAATCAGAACGTGAACCATAGGGGTTGGTGGCCGTGAGGGTGTAGGTGGTGGTTACGGCGGGAGAAACCGATGCTGTACCACTCACTCCGATAGGTTCAGCAATCAGGTCGATGCTCGCAGAATCAGCGTTTTCAGTTGTCCAGGAAAGCGTGGTGGAAGAACCTTCGGTGATCGTGCTCTGGATTGCCATGAATGAGCTGATCACGGGCAGATTATTCACGGTTACGGTGGTGCTCACGGTCGAAAAGCCGCCCGGACCGTCCACGGTCAGGGTGTAGGTGGTGGTGACCACCGGGGACACACTTATTGTCCCGCTGAGGGGAACCGTGCCGATACCCTGATCAAGGCTGGCAACCGTGGCGTCAGTGGAGATCCAACTCAAGTCTGTCGAAAAGCCCTCGGTGATGGGATTGATCGATGCGGTCAGGGTTGCCGCAGGCGGGGTGGGAGTGACCTCGATCGCGCAGACCGCGGCGTCGTTCAGACCGCTGAAGGTGAGGTCCAATACCCCGTCGGCCACTGCCACGGAAGAGACTGTGACGTCATAGGCCGTGTACTTGGCCGCCTGGGAGAGGATGTCCAGATCCGCAACAATCTGCTCGCCCTCGGCGATGATGCTGAATACCTGTTCGCCCGCATAATTATAGTACATCTCCGAGAACCGGAAGGTGATGTCGTAGTTCCAGTTCGCGAGGGGAACGGCATAGGAGAAGTCGCTGCCGTATCCGTAGCGCTGGCTCTGGTAGAGCGCATCGTCCGAGGTGCCGGCGATCGCGTGACTCGTGGAGTAGACATTGCCTCCTGTGTAGTAGGTGTCGGCCACATATCTCGTGCCGTCCAGTGCCGTATATGAACCGCCGCCGCAGTTGATTGCAACGGACATCTGTGAGCTCAGGCTCACGGTCACGCTGTCCGATGCCGACCCTCCCAGGCCTTCGACCCTGATGGTGTAGGTGGTTGTGACAAGGGGGAAAACGGTCATGGTGCCGATAAGATCCACATGGCCGATCCCGGAGCTGATGGTTGCCGTGGCGGCGTTCGTCGACGTCCAGCTCAACACGGCAGACCCGCCCTGGTCGATCATGGTGAGGTCTGAAGTGATGTTCACCGTGGGCAGGGGGTGTACGTTGACCGTCGCGGTATCGGTTGCAGTCCCTCCGGGTCCGATTACGGTTATGGTGTAGGCGGTGGTCACCAGGGGCGACACGGCAACAGACCCGTTCACGCCAACGATACCGATACTCTGATCGATCGAGGCGCTGTCCGCGTCCGTGGAGGTCCACTCCAGGGTCGTGGATCCCCCGGCTGCAATGTGCTCGTCGTCAGCGGTCATAGAAACTGTTGGCTGATGGTAGACCGTGACCGTGGTGCTGTGCGTGGCTTCACCGCCCGGGCCGTTCACGGTCAGGGTGTAGGTGGTGGTCTGGGCGAGAGAGACAGGCATGGTCCCGCTCGTAGCCACGATATCGCTGCTGTCGCTTACCGAGTTATGGATTGTGGCCGTGTCTGCATTGGTGGAGCTCCAGGACAAGGTGACCGTCTGATTCTGTCCTGCAATGATTGTACTGGGGCTTGCCGTGATGCCCGCCGTCGAAGGCTCGTTTACTTCCACGGTGACACTGGCCGTGACCGGCGGTTCATTCGAGGACTGGTTGCTTGCAGAGAGGGTGTAGGTAGTATCGACAAGCGGTGTCACGGTCATTGTGCCGTCGGGAGAAACCGTGCCGAGGTCATCGATGCTGACCGAGTCCGCGCCCTCGGTGTCCCAAGTCAGGGTAGCGGACGAGCCTCTGACGATGGACACATGATCGGCGGTAAAGCTCTTGATGATGGGCGGTTCCTCCACCATGACCATGACCGAGTCCTTCCTGGACCCATAGGCATTGGTGGCTGTTATGGTGTATGTCGTCGTCACAACAGGGTCGTCATCATATGTACCGTTCACGGGCACTGATAGATCCCCTGGGCTGAGAATCAATGTGTCGGCGTTGGATGATGTCCAGGAAAGTGTGGTCGATCCCTCTTGACTCACGTTCGTGGGGTTTGCCGTGATGTCCACCGTGGGAAGGGGGAGCACATTCACGGTTACGCTGTCGGATGCCGTGCCTCCGGGGCCGCTGACCGTAATGGTATAGGTGGTGGTAATAACAGGTGAAACGCCCTCCTCGCCGGTCGGGTCAACGGGCCCCACGCCGTTGTCGATGCTCGCGCTCGTGGCGTTCTCCGAGGTCCACGACAATGTGACAGGGACAGGGACAGGGTCTCCTTCCACCACAGAGTCGGAAGACGCGCTGAGCGTAACCGTGGGCGCCGGAGTGTTCACGGTCACGGTCACGCTGTCGGTGATCGTGCCGCCGGGTCCGTTCGCCGTGATCCGATAGGTGGTGGTGACTGCGGGTCTTTCCATCCTCGATCCGGATTCCTCCACGATCCCGATTCCCTGATCGATGCTCACGCTCGTTACATTCTCGGTTTCCCATGAAAGGGTCACTTCCTGGCCCGCATCGATGGTGCCGGGATTTGCGGAGATCACTGCCGTGGGTGCCGCCAGGTTGACCTCTATTGCACAGACTGATGCGTCGTGCGTCCCGTCGAAGGCGATGTTCAGATCGCCGTCCTCCACACTCACCGAAGATATGGTCACGGTATGGGCCCTGAACTTGCCGTCCGCCGCGTCCAGGATATCGAGTCCTTCGATGCCGGGCACGCCCTTGTCCTCGATATATACGTCGAACATCTGATCGCCCGCGTTGTCGTAGTACAGTTCGGCAAAATGGAGGGTGATGTCGTAGATCCCGTCGTCTATGGGGATGCTATAGGAAAACTCGCTCCCGAAGCCGTAGCGCTGGGTCTGGTAGAGTGGGTCGTCGCCCGTGTTCACGATGTCCTGAGTCACGGCATAGGTGCTGCCTCCGGTGAAATGGACATCGGCCAGGTACGAGGTGCCGTCGGATGCTGTGTATGCGGCACCGCCTGCATTGACGGCTACCACCGCGGCATGCGCGCTGGTCATCAGAAAGGCGATGAAAAGCACAAATGCAAAAGTGAATGGAAAAAATCTTTTCCGGGTTACGTCCATAGGAAACCCCCTAAACCATTGCGTCAGAAACTGCTGACGGAAAACCAGGAAGAGAATCATGGAGAAAATCAGGCAAAAAATGCGTACTGGTACTCCTCCAACTCATGACTGAAACCATCCCCCACAGCTTGATCATATATTACAGCTTAACCGGAATTGTATAACGTAGCAAAGGGGCTCTGCATGTTTTATACCATGCAAGTATGCCATGTTTTACATGACATATTCATGTGTTACAAAACATACCCCTACCTCTTCACGTTATCCAGGTGTTGTGTGAGAAAATTATTTCATTAAAAAATGAAAAAAAGGTTATACAGGATCATCACCCCTGCACCGGGCAAACCCATTCTTTAGGAAAAGCGATATAATGAAAACCGATTTTGCATTCGTCTTGGGGCCTCCGCGGCATTTTTCGCTCCCCCCTGATCTTTGACAAGGGCGGATAAGGGCCGTATATTTTATACTGTACATCTGTTGTGCTGCCATCGGTATGATTGAAATGCAGAGAAAAACGGGGTAAAGGATCCGCAGGACGAGACGGATCTCGTATCTCACGCCCGGAGGATACAAAGAAATGAAACACGGGTCTACTGCAGTCCGATATATCGTTATATTCCTGACCTTCATGCTTCTTCTGGCCGGATGCGCAACCGCGCCGGTGACCGGCAGATCTCAGCTGTTGCTTGTGCCCGAACAGCAGGAAATGGCCCTGGGGCTCGAGGCATACCAGCAGATCCTGGCAGAGGAACAGATATCTCAGGATCCCGAGATCAACGCCATGGTGAAGAGGGTTGGCTCCCGGATTGCGGCTGTGGCGGACCAGCCCGATTACAACTGGGAGTTCACCGTGATCGAAGAGGACCAGACAGCAAACGCCTTTGCCCTTCCCGGAGGCAAGGTCGCGATATACACCGGCCTTCTGCCCTATACAAAGACCGAAGCAGGGCTGGCATTCGTCATGGCACATGAAGTCGGCCACGCCATCGCCCGCCACGGCGGAGAGAGGATGAGCCAGCAGCTGCTCCTGCAGCTCGGCCAGCAGGGCCTCAACGCGGCAATTGCCAACAGAAGCCCGACAGCGATCCAGGCGCTGAACCTGGGCTATGGGATTGCCGGTACGGTGGGGGTCGTGCTGCCCTTCAGCCGGAGGCAGGAGTATGAGGCCGATCAGATCGGGCTGGTCCTCATGGCCAAGGCAGGGTACGATCCGAGAGAGGCGGTGGGTTTTTTCCAGCGGATGATGAGCGCCTCCGACAAGCCGTCACCACCGGCGTTCCTCTCCACCCACCCCGCCGATCAGGCCCGGATCGAGGCCATCAAAGAGATGATCCCCAGGGCCATGCAATATTACCGGAAGTAGCGATCCGGGCGGAAACGGTTGCATGGCCGAAACGGAAACGGTTGCCCGGCCTCGTAAAGAATCGCTATAGTATCGATGAACGCGGAACGAGTGCAGATCGAACCTGTTTCATCTCTCCTTTGACACGAGCGGAGCGATGGGTTATAGGGAGAGCTTATAGTTTCACTTTACGCTTAAAAGGAGCTTTTGATGGAAATAAAAATCGGTGAGATCGCAAAGAGAAGCGGTGTCCCGCCGTCTACCATTCGCTACTACGTCAGGCAAGGCCTGCTGCCCGAACCCACCAAGGTCAACAAGAGCATGGCGTACTATGACGAGGGGTGCGTCGAAAGAATTCAGGCAATCCGCCATCTGCAGGAGACAAAATATTTCCCCCTCTCGGTAATCCGGAACATCTTGAGGAGGATGGACAAGGGATTGAGCCTCGAGGAGGCCGAGGCCATCGAAGACGCCGTGTTCGGTGTGTCGTCTGAGGCCGGAAATATCATGGTCGAAAAGGGCGATTTCCTCCGGCAGACCGGGCTTACCGAGGAACAGCTCCAGATGGCGCAGAAGACCGGCCTGCTGATGCCGTATATGCAGGAAAAGGGCAAGGTTCTCTATGACCAGGAGGATATCCGCTTTGCACGCGATATCCTGAAAAAGATCATGGATTTCGGACTGGATATCAGAAAGCTGGATTTCTATGTCCGGCTCGGCAACGAGATCATCGACCAGGAGATCAGCCTGCGGAAGGATGCCGTGCACGGTACGTCCGCCAAGGAGAACATCCGTATCACCACCGATATATCACGGGTTGCGGAGTTCCTGAGAAGCTATATCCTCAAACGACTCTTCCAAAGGAGGATTCAGAGCACCATTCAGAAAAGCCTGCAGAAGTAAAATACTCTGTCCGGGCGGGTCGGGATGCTTCGGAAAAGAGGAAGAATCCCGGCTGGATCGGTGCGGTATTCTATTCCCTCTCATGATTGTGGAAATATTTTTCCGTCCTCTTGGGTTTTGTCTGCGGGCTTGCGGGGTAACATGCTGGATTTATGATTGTTCCCTTCCAGCACGATTTTTGCTATGCTGTAACAGTGGGAACGCGGCCTGTCGATACGAAGATTTTCTCAGAATCGGTGCAGCCGATGTGACCGAGCAGATGTTTCCCGGATCGGCAACGAGCCGCGCGGAAATCGCGGCCCGGTGAAGGAGCGGGGGATCACCGGCCTACGGTGTCGTGGGCAGACCATTGTTCTGAAGCGTGAGGAGGATATAGTGAAAAGAAAGAGATCGTTCCGGTCGTACCTGGAAATCCTTGTTGTCATGGGCGTTGTCGGCCTTGTCTTCAGCTGCTCCAGCGGCGGGGGGTCAGGCGGCTCGGAAGGTGGGCCGGAAGAGACGATTTCCGAGCTCAAGGCGAGCATAACCTCTCCTGCTTATAAAACCGTCCAGACAGGGAATGCCGTCAATTTCATGGGCTCGGTCTCAGGAGGGGTTGAGCCTTATACCTACCGCTGGGACTTCGGCGACGCCGCCGAGCCATCTACCGACAAAAATCCCGGAGAGGTGATCTTTCCCGAGGTCGGCGTGTACACCGTGACATTCACGGTAAACGACAACGCAGACCATATGGCCCGTGACACCATGAGCATTACCGTCACGTCCGGGCAGCAGGACAATCAGAACTTCACCGCGAGCATCCTGTCCCCCGCTAATGACATCTCCGTGGAGGTCGGGAAAAGCTGCGACTTCAAGGCAGCAGTGGCGGGCGGCACCGGGCCCTTCACCGTCAACTGGAACTTTGCGGGTGCGGCCCGGCCCATCACCGTAGAGGGTGACACCGCCCCCGAGCAGACCGTCACTTTTAACAAGCTGGGGAGCTATGAGGTCACCTTCAGCGCCTTAGATTCCCGAGACAACGCCGCAGGCGCCGCGATCAACGTCACGGTGGCGGCTTATGTCAACACCCCGCCTGCGGCGCGGTTTATCTCTCCTGAGAACAACACGGCGATCAGTCCCGGAGATTCCCTGGAATTCAAGATCGAAATGCTGGGAGGGAACGCGCCGTTCACCTTCGATCTCACCTTTCCCGATGGAGTTGCCAGAAACTACCATCTGGAAAACGCCGCCGAGCCCCCCTGCCCTTCGGTCACTTTCAATACACCGGGAACGCACGAGGTGGTCCTTACGGCCAGGGACAACGACGGCGAGACAGGTTCCGCATCGGTGACCGTGCAGGTGCAGTGAGCAATTGCGGCTGCAAACGGGTTCATTAACCTCGCTCCGGCACATGGGTCCGCAGATAATTTCCATGGGAGTTCTGCCCGTGGAGCATCTCCCGAGAATTCCTTTCCCCCATGCACGTAAGAACCTGCTTTGCCCAGGGGCTATGGGTTGGAACTCCCCTTCCCTCGGGTTGGAAAGTATTTACCACTTTTGCCATCAATGGCCGGCAGAAAAACGATAAGTGATTGATATATCGAAGGTTGGATTATTGCATGATTTTTGCTAATTACCATGAAATAATTATTTATTTGTTTATCCTGCCATGGATGGTCTGGATGGTGCGGGATATGTTCAGGTAGGCGGGGGGTTGGCAATAAACTGTATTGCAGTTAGCTGTTTTTGTTAATGTTTATTATTTGTCCTTCTCCAGGTAGGGCATATGGAGAAGGATTTTTTCCTTTTCTAAAATGGCGTTCATGCGACAGGAGGGGGAATGAGATCGATCAGGATTTTCATAATCATGGCGATGTGCGGCATCCTGGTTATCTCCCTGGCGGGATGCGGCGGCGGCGGCGGAACAGTCGCCACGCCTGAAGGTGTCCAGACCGGGAGTTTTATCGACAGCCCCGTCTGTGGAATCCAATACGACACCCCCCGATGGAACGGACTGACCGAGCCTGACGGCACATTCAACTACCAGCCGGGAGAAACCGTGACCTTCTCCATCGGCAACGTCGTCCTCGGCTCTGCCCAGGCAAAGAGATTCGTCACGCCCCTTGACCTGGTTCCCTGGGCAACTGACCTCAGGGATCCATGCGTGGTGAACATCTGCCGCTTTCTCCAGTCGCTGGATCAGGACAACAATCCGGGCAACGGCATCACCATCTCTTCAGAGACCCGAGATTCCCTGCAGGGCTTTTCCGTGAATTTCACCGATCCCGAGTTTGAGCAGAACCCGGACGTACAGAGGCTGTTCGAAGAGCTCAACCTGCAGTGCCTCTTCGAGGAAGAGCGGTTTCTTGTCTCTACCGAGTCCGCCATGATCCATTTCGAAGACACCCTCATAGAGAAAGAGGGCATCCTGGCCGAAGACGTGAACCAGCCGCTTGTAGCGATCATCGAAAAGCCGAGGTGGAACGTGCTTCTCGTCCAGGAACAGTCACTCCAACTCGAGGGACTGGTAGCCGGGGGCACCCCTCCCTACTCGCATGCATGGAACGTGGGCGAAGAGGCGAACTTCTCGCTTGCGGAAGACCCCGGTCTCATTTCATTCTACACCACGGGCAACTTCCCGGTGATCTTCACCGCCACGGATGCGGAAAACGCCACGGCCAGCGACTACGGGCTCGTCACCGTTCTCGGCTGCGAGGAGTACGGCCCCGTCCCCGGCAGGGACGAACCGGCCGATGTGCGGTTCGTCAACGCCGGGAACGTGATCACCGTACCCCTGCACCAGGAAATCCGCCTGAAGGTGGAAATCGTCCAAGGCAACCCGCCTTTCCACTATTTCTGGTCCTATCCCGAAACCGCGATCTTTTCCCGTTCCACCAATCCGCTGGAAGCCTTCTTCCGGTTCCGCTCGACCGGCAGGTACATGGTCTCGTTCACCATGGTGGATTCCTGGAACCAGGACGACTGGACCTGCAGCGTTCTGGTAAAAGTAGAATAGGAAAAAGACCCGTACTCTCCGTACACGGCTCAATTCGGATAAAGGTCAGTCATCGGTCCGAATACTGCAGCCGACACGATCAGGCACGCAGGAAAAAATCGACCTCTCCGGCCTTTCCGTGTACGCAAGAGCCCTATGATCTGCACGCACGGCGGCCGTCCAAACGCATAACGGCATGGAAACAGCCCCAGAAGATGTCGCCGGTTACGATACCGTTCGGATATAATGGAAGCATCCGTGAGCAATCGGGAGCAGAAACATCCATCCATGGAGAAAACATCCCTTGACAAGATTTCCACAACCTTGTAGTTTAACTTTAATCTTTAGAATGATCGTCGGGCTGCCGTGATGGAGCCGTGAAGGTAAACACGAATCCGAAAAGGAGTCAGGTATGAAAACAAGGATTACAGAGATGTTAGGCATCGAGCACCCCATCGTGCTTTCAGGAATGAGCTGGATCAGCGTGCCCCAGATGGTTGCGGCCGTGTCGAATGCCGGCGGGCTCGGCATCCTGGCAACAGGACCCCTTGATGCGGACCAGACCCGAAAGGCCATCAGGGAGATCAAGCGACTCACCGACAAGCCCTTCGGGACCAATGCCACCCTCCTCTTTCCCGGCGCTTCCGAAAACGCGCAGGTAGCGCTCGAGGAAAAGGTGCCGGTCATCAATTTCTCTCTGGGCAAAGGCGACTGGATCGTCAAGGCCGCCCACGAGTATGGGGGAAAGGTGATCGCCACGGTGGTGAATGAAAGACATGCAAGAAGGGCACAGGACTACGGCTGCGACGCCCTGCTGGTGACCGGCTACGAGGCCGCCGCCCACGGCGGTGATGCAACCACCTTCTGCCTGATTCCGAGTATCGCCAGTGCCGTGAGCATCCCGATCATCGCCGCAGGCGGTGTTGCCGACGGAAGAGGCCTGGCCGCTGCCCTGGCCCTGGGCGCGGACGGCGCGGCCATGGGTACCCGCCTGATGAACACCCAGGAAAGTCCGCTTCACCAGAATTTCAAGAACCTGTCCATTGAGAAGAACATAGACGACACCGTCTATTCCACCCGGTTCGACGGCCTGGGCTGTCGGGTGATGGACACCAAGGCCGCGCGCAAGGCCATCAGAAACGGCCTGAACCTCAAAAAAATGCTCGAGGCGCTCCCCAACTCCGTGGATATTGCCCGCCAGCTGCACCTCCCCTATTTCAAGCTCTTTATCGGCGTTCTGGCATCGGGATGGAAGAACTCCATGCAGCTTGCGTACATGGCCAATGCCTTCAAGGCCATCCGCGTGGCCACGGAAGACGGCAACATGGCCGAGGGCGTGCTTCCCGCGGGTCAGATAACCGGGCTGATCAGGGACAACCCCACTGTTGCCGAGGCCATCGAAAGGGTAGTACGTGAGGCCGAGGTGATAGCGAAGGATCTGGCAAAAAAGGCAAAAAACGGGAAGCCCGATGCCCCCAAGGCAGCAAAGGCACCCATCAGGAAGACCTCCAAGCCGGCCTCCAGAAAGCCGCGCTCGACAAAAAAAGCACCGGCACCTGCCAAGGCCGGCGAATAATTCTTTCCTACATGTTCCCACGGCGGTTCTGCGAGAGTGCAGAACCGCCTTTCTTCCCATCACGGGCCTTCTCCTCTCAACATCGGGATGACGAGGCACCAGGCCCGACCCGCTCAAGACCTTCCGCCCCGGGCATAATCCAGCACAGCAAAAAAGAGAGCCGGAGGCGGATTGGCGCTCCGGAGGCCGCTATCGGAAAGCTCGTACAGGGGGAAGGATATGCCTCGAAAAACCCGGATATCCTGCCCCCTGCAGGGAGGTATGCTTCCAAACGCTATTTCACCAGGCTCCTGGCCATGTTCAGGTGCATCACCGCATCATCGTGCATGGTTTCCAGCAGCTTCCGGCAGCTCACGATCCCCCGGATGTGGCCGATGGACTGCCCCACCATCAAAGGCGCGTTTTCCACCTGTCCCTGGTCCCATGCATCCTTTATCCGCTGGCCGGAGATGAGCGGGATCAGCTGCTCGAGCCCGCCGCCGTTCTTCTCGACCTCAAGGACATCATTGACGACCTTGTTCTTCAACGCCCTTCCCTGCAGCCCGATGCTCTTGCAGAACATGGTGGTTTCGAATTCCTGCCTTGCGGTGAGCTCCTTCTTGATATTCTCGTGGACCGTGCATTCCTCGGTCGCGATGAATCTGCTCGCCATCATCACGCCCTGGGCCCCCAGGGTAAGCGCCGCTGCCAGGGATCTCCCATCGGATACGCCGCCCGCCGTGACCACCGGTATCTTGACTGAATCCACAATCCTGGGGGTGAGGACCATGGTGGTTACGTCATCGTCCAGGGGATGACCGCCCTCCTCGAAACCGGCTGCATACACGCCGTCGTATCCGGCCTTTTCCGCGTGCAGGGCGTGGCGGACCGAGCCTACCTTGTGAAAAAGCCTCACCCCGGCGTTTTTGAGCCCTGCTATCCCGTCTTTGCCTATCACCTTGTCCAGCGGGCTGCCCGAGACCTCGATGCCGGCCACCCGCTCCTCCGCACACACCCGGGCGTACATCATGTGGTGCTCTCCGGTGATCCGGATGGAGGGAAGCAGGGTAAGCCCGACCATGAAGGGTTTGTTGGTGAGGGCCCTTACCTCGCGGATGGCCGCCCGGAAATCGTCCTCTGTCTCGTAATTGCCGGCCGTCAGGTTCCCCATGCCCCCTGCCTCGGATATGGCGGCGCAAAGCTCCGGTTTGCACAGCCACATCATGGCCCCGCAGATAACAGGATACCGGATCCCGAACATCTCGGTGATAGCGGTCTGTATCATGATTTCCTCCTTGAAAATTTCTGATCGGCTTATTAGTTTAAAGTAATACTTTATGCTTTAGGTATACCCGTCCCGGTCCCTTGTCAACAGCTATCTCGTATCGAGACGGCATGCACATGATCAAAAAGGGAATTCCCTCATGCTCAACCTTGTTCTTTTCCCGTGCCTGTGATAGGAGATACCAGCTATTCCCGATGTAAGGAGATATATCGTGAAGTACCGTTTCCATGCGTATGATTATCTTGTCTATCTCATCAGTTATGTGTTTTTTGCCCTCTTCGTGGCCGATGCCGGAAACGCGCTGCCTTTCACCGAGCCCGTAGATCTCCCTTCCTGGGTCTACCTTATCATCGCGGTCCTCCTGAACCTGTGGGTCCTCCCGATACCCGGGATCCACCCGAGGAACGTTCCCGAACAGGAAGAGGTGTCCCGCGTGGAAGAGATCGCGGTAGAGCCCGGGAAAAAAGCTGTCCCCAAGCCGGCGGCACCGCCCGCCCCCTCTCCCCGGGAGAAGCTGGAGAGGGGACTCTCCAAGACACACAAGGGGTTCGTTGAGAGGATATCATCCGTGTTCAGACGCTCCAGGACCATCGACGAGGCGCTCCTCACCGAGCTCGAAGAGACCCTCGTGGGCACGGACATCGGGGTGAGGACCGCCTACGCCGTCTTCGAGCATGTCCAGAAGAACGTAGGTAAGACCACTACCGCGGAGCAGGCCATGGAGTCGATCAGAACCGAGGTCGATTCCATCCTGGAGAAGCGGGAGGCCCCCCTGGTCATTCCCGAGGACGTGAAACCCTTCGTGATCATGGTCACCGGCGTCAACGGGTCGGGCAAGACCACCACCATCGCGAAGATCGCGCACCGGCTCAAAACCGAGGGCAAGTCAGTCATTATCGCATCGGGCGACACCTTCCGGGCCGCGGCCATCGAGCAACTCGAGCACTGGGCCCAGCGGGTAGGCGCCGACTTCATCAAGTCCCACGAAGGCGCAGATCCCTCCGCCGTTGCCTTTGACGGGCTTTCGGCAGCCATGTCGCGAGGGCACGATGTCCTGATCATCGACACGGCCGGGCGACTGCACACCAAGGAAAATCTCATGGAAGAACTCAAGAAGACCAAGCGGGTTCTCGACAAAAAGTTTACCGGCGCCCCTCATGAAATTCTGCTTGTCTTGGACGCCACAATCGGGCAGAATGCCATCGAACAGACCAGACAGTTCGATCGCGCCCTGGATGTGACCGGTATCGCCATGACCAAGCTCGACGGGTCGTCCAAAGGCGGCGTGATTGTCGGAATCGCCAATGAATTTGAGATCCCCATCCGATATATCGGTGTCGGGGAGGATATGGACGATCTTCAGCCGTTCAGTGCACAAAACTTCGTAAATGCTCTTTTTCTTGACAATTAATTGATTTTTCCTCATAGTGTCCCAATGCTGAAGATTGACCAGGGCAGGCTGGCTTCCATATTCGATGCCATGGGTTCCAAGACCATCATGGTCATCGGGGACCTCATGCTTGACCACTATATCTGGGGCAAGGTAGAACGGATTTCTCCCGAGGCCCCGGTGCCCGTGGTTGAGGTGCACGAGGAGAAATACAAGCTCGGCGGGGCCGGAAACGTTGCCAACAACCTCCTGAGCCTCGGGGCGTCGGTAATCATGAGCGGGGTGAGAGGCCTGGATGTCCATGGCGACATCCTGATCGACATCCTGAACCGGTCGGGCATCCCCACCTCAAAAATCCTGTCCGACCCCGGCAAGGGCACCATCGTCAAGACCCGGATCATCGCCCATACCCAGCAGATCGTCCGGCTCGACCGGGAGGACCGGTCGGCCATCCCCGATCACATCCGCGAGGATATGATCCGCGAGATCCGGGGCTGCATACACGGCGTGGATGCAGTCATCATCTCAGATTACGCAAAGGGCGTGGTGAGCAGGGAGCTCATCAGCGAGGTGGTGGATATCACCAGGGGAAACGGCGTGATCGTCTGCGTGGACCCCAAGGAGCGAAATTTTCCCTTCTACAAGAACATCGACGTCATCACCCCCAACACCAAAGAGCTGAGCTTCGGCGCCGGGATCAAGATCGAGACGGGTCAGGATATCGTCGAGGCGGCCAGGAGGGTCAAATCGGCCCTTACGTGTGACACCGTGCTCGTCACCCGGGGAGAGCACGGCATGAGCCTCTTCGAAAAAGACCACGAGGCGGTGGATATCCCCACGACCGCCCGGGCCGTATACGACGTGACCGGGGCCGGGGACACGGTCATTGCATGCTTTGCCCTCGCCCTCGTCGCGGGCGCCAGCCCCCGGGAGGCGGCGATCATAGCCAACACCGCCGCTGGACTGGTGGTTGCGGAAGTGGGCGCGGCGAGTGTGCCCAGGGAAAAACTCTACCGGGTATGCAGGGAGGAAGTCAGTGGGCACACCAGCCACTCCCTGTGATGTCTTGCTCTTCTGCAGTGTCCTCTTCCACGATGCCGTTCCCGCCGGGCAGGCGATCGACGCGCTCAAGGATGTCTATGGCGACACGATCTACGAGTCCGGCTCCATGCCTTTCGGCTACACCTCATATTATGAAGGAGAACTGGGCTCCCCGTTATACCGCATCCTCATCGCCTTCCTTGATCCGGTGCCCAGAGACTGCCTACCAGACTCAAAGCTGAGATCGAACGCCATCGAGGAGACCTTCACGGTACGGGGGAAGAGATCCGTCAACCTCGATCCCGGTATCCTGAGCCTGGAGAATATCTGTCTCGCCACCACCAAGCCCTACAGCCACCGCATCTACCTGGGAAGCGGCATCTGGGGCGAGGTGACCCTCATGTACCGGAAAGACTCGTACCAGGCCTTGCCATGGACCTATCCGGACTATGCCTCGCCCGGAATGATAGAGATCTTCAATTCGCTCAGAGACCAGTACAAGGAGAAATCACGATGCCGCGAAGTATGACAGGATTCGGCCAGGCCGACGAAAACGGCTATCATATCGAGATCAAGGGAGTCAACCACCGGTACCGCGACATCCGGGTACGGGTTCCAAAGGATCTGTCGTCTTTCGAAATACCCGTGCGCGACCTCGTTCAGGAATGTGTCACCAGGGGCAAGGTCGAGGTAAACATCACCCGGAGCGTATCACCTGACGTTCAGGAGAGGCTCACCGTAAACTGGGATCTCGCCCGGCTCTATTCCGAGGATCTCGGCCGCATGGCCCGGGAATTCGGTGGAGAGGTGACCTTCCGGGACATCCTGATGTTGCCCGGGATCCTCGGAGAAAGCGCCCGCAACATCGAAGAGCAGTGGCCCCTTTTACGGGAGGGCATCACAGAAGCGCTCACCTCCTTCTCCGCCGCAAAGACCGAAGAAGGCAAAAGACTCAAGACGGATATCTCGGAGCGACTCGAATCGCTTGTCCGGATGCACGGGGACATGAACCAGGCGGCCCAGGGCATGGTGGAAATATTCCGTGAAAGGCTTCGGTCGCGGCTGCAGGAACTGCTGGGAGACAAGGCGGACAAGGTGGACGAGACGCGCCTGGAGCAGGAAATCGCGCTTATGGCCGACCGGTCCGACATCACCGAGGAGCTCGTGAGGCTTCACAGTCACATCACATCCTTCCAAGGCGTCATCGACGCCCCCGACCCTTCCATAGGCAGACGGCTCGACTTCATGCTCCAGGAGATCAACCGCGAGCTCAACACCATCGGGTCCAAGAGCCAGATCATCACCCTGAGCCATATCGTGATCGAGGCAAAGGCCGAGGTGGAGAAGATCCGCGAACAGGTTCAGAACATCGAATAATTACTATAGAGAACACAATGAAAGGAGTGTTTTATGGGCAAGCATGATACGAAATTACTGAACATCGGGTTCAACAACGGGGTTGTGGCTTCTCGGATCATTGCTATCGTCAACCCGTCATCTTCCCCCATGAAACGTCTGAGAGAAGAGGCCAAGGAAAGGGGCCAGCTCATCGACGCCACCCAGGGAAGAAAAACAAGGTCCATCATCATCACCGACAGCTCGCATATCATTCTCAGCGCCATCCAGGCCGAGACCATCTCCAACAGGCTTTCCGACGGGAATGGCCACAAGGAAAACTTCAAGGAGAAAGAGTAGAGCTAAAAGGCAGGAGGAAGGAGTTGAGGATCTTTATTTCCGGCCCCTCGGGGGTCGGCAAGTCCACCATCATCACCGAGGTCCTGAAGCACAATCCGGATTTTGTGCTTTCGATATCGTATACCACCAGGCCTCCCCGGCCCCGCGAGGTGGACGGAAAGGATTATTTCTTCACCACGCACGAGGTCTTCGAAGAGATGAAGGGCAGAAACGAGTTCCTCGAATGGGCCCGGGTGCACGGCAATCTCTATGGGACCTCGCTCTCGTGGATGGAGAAGCGGGAGAGGCAGGGCAGACACATCCTTCTGGACATCGACGTGCAGGGGGTCAGACAGGCCCAGCAGAAAGACTCGCCGGGCGTCTATATCTTCATCCTCCCTCCGAGCATCGAGGAACTCGCCAGGCGCCTCGCCAGACGGGGTACCGAGGATGACGAGTCCTTCCGCATCCGGCTCAAGAACGCCAAGAGCGAGCTCAAATCGTGGGACATATACGATTACCTCGTGGTGAATGATGACGTTGCCAGGACGGTTCAGGACGTTCAGAGCATTGTCAGCGCTTCGCGGTGCTCGCGCACGGAAATCATAGAGAGGATTCCATGGCTGCGAGAGATAGAATAATCTTTGCCCTGGATGTGGGCGATCTGGATTCTGCCCGGAAATGGGTGGAGAAGATCGGCTCCCACGTCGGGTGGTTCAAGGTGGGTCTCGAGCTCTTCAGCGCGGCAGGCCCCGCGGTGGTCGATCTGATCACCTCTTCGGGCCTGAAGTGTTTTCTCGACCTGAAGTTCCACGACATCCCCAACACGGTCGCCGGGGCGGTGAGGTCCGCAGTGAGGCTCAACGCGCACATGGTGACCATACACATCTCCGGAGGACGGGCGATGGTCAGGGCGGCGCTCGCGGCGGCACGCGAGGAGTCGGAATCGCTGAACATACCGAGGCCCCGGATCATCGGGGTGAGCGTGCTCACCTCCCTGGGCCGGGACGATCTTCCCGGCCTGGGGATCGCCAGGTCCGTACAGGAGCAGGTGAGCGGCCTCGTGGAGCTCGCCTGCGGTGAAGGTATCGACGGGATCGTGTGTTCTCCCGCCGACCTCCCCTTTGTCCGGCCCAAGGTGCCGGAACCGTCGGTGATCATTACCCCGGGCATCAGACCCGGATGGTCGGAAAAGGGCGACCAGAAACGGATCGCAACCCCGGAAAGCGCCATAAGGGACGGGGCGGATCTCATGGTCGTCGGCAGGCCCATCAGCCAGGCAAAGGACCCTGTCCGGGCAATCGAGATGATCGTCCGGGAGATCGAGTCGGTCGGCAGCTGATCCGTGTTCAGAGCTACGCCTGCTCACCGCATAAAACCCAGCAGACCGTGCATACCGGTCCCGGGCGATATCTGTTGACCATACGGTTTTTATCTCCTATTCTCGTTGGTCGTGTCTATCCGTGTATGTGCAGGATTATACCGTTCACGCAGGCTCGAGTGCCCGGCAAAAGGGGTGAGGCCCACCACCGACCGGGTGAAGCAGGCGATATTTTCCACCCTGCCCGTGTATCCAGACGGAATTTCAGTTCTGGATCTCTTCGCGGGGTGCGGGAACCTCGGCATCGAGGCCCTGAGCAGAGGCGCTCAAACAGTAACCTTTGTGGACGCATCTCCCCGGAGCATCCGGGCCATCGAGAAGAATATCGGTTCACTCAATGCCGGGGAGCACGCGAGAATCATACGGTCCGAGGCTGGTTCGTTCGTGAGGGGCTGCATTGAGGAGTTCGATGTCGTTTTCATGGATCCCCCCTATAACAAAGGACTTGCGTCAGAAATGGCGCCTCATGTATATAGGCTCGTTAAAACCGGGGGTGTCCTGGTAGTCGAGCACTCACCCGATGAGGCGATACCCGTTCAGCCGTGGAAAACCCGGACCTACGGAGATACCATGATCACGTATTGTATAAAGGGGGCATAATGAGGAAAAAAATTGCCGTCTGTCCCGGGTCGTTCGACCCCATCACCAACGGCCACTTGGATATCGTGTACCGGGGTCTGTGCGTGTTCGACAAGGTGATCATCGCCGTGGGCCACAATCCCTTGAAAACAGACCTCTTCACCACGGAGGAAAAGCTCGAGATGATCCGGGAGTCCGTGGGGGAGGACCCCCGGATCGACGTGGACGTCTTCGAAGGGCTGCTCGTGGATTATCTCCAGAAGATCGGGGCATGCGCCATCCTGCGGGGCCTGCGGGTGGTGTCCGATTTCGAGATGGAGTTGCAGCTCGCCCTCATGAACCGGCGCCTGTGCAGCAAGGTCGAGACCTTTTTTCTGATGACCGACTACAACCACCTTTTCGTGAGCTCCACCATTGTCAAGGCCACGGCTGCCGCCGGGGGATCGGTGGAAGGGCTCGTTCCGGACCCTGCTCTCGACAAGCTGCGGGAGAAATTCCCGAAAATGACCAAATAACCGTTTTTTGCAGCGAGGAGGAATAGCATGAAGATCTCTCAGGTCGTGTCCAAGATTCCCGGATCCCCTACCCTGGCGCTCACCGCGAAGGTGAAGCAGCTCAAAGCCCAGGGGAAGAACGTCATCGGGTTCGGTGCCGGGGAGCCTGACTTCGATACGCCCGATCCCATAAAGGCATCCGCCATTGAGGCCCTGAGGAGGGGCACGACGAAGTACACCCCCGTGGATGGGCTGTCCGAGCTCAAAGATGCCATATGTGCGAACGTATATGTCGATTACGGTCTGAAGGCATTGCCCGAAAACGTCATCGTCTCGTGCGGTGCGAAGCACAGCCTCTACAACCTTTTTCTGACCCTGTTCGAGGGAGGCGACGAGGTGCTCGTCCCCGCCCCGTACTGGGTCTCGTACCCCCCCATGATCGAGCTCACCGGGGCAAAGGCGGTGACCATCGACACCCGCGGAAACGACATGCAGCTCACCGCTGACATGGTCAAAGAGGCGATCACTCCCCGTTCGCGGGGCATCGTGCTCAATTCGCCATCCAACCCCACAGGAATGGTCTTCGACCCCCATGAGCTGGAAAAGATTGCCGCTCTGTGCGTGGAGAACGACATGGCCATCATCTCGGACGACATCTATCGAAAGATCATCTTCGACGACGTCGAGTTCTTCTCCGTGGCAACCATCTCCCCCGAGGTGGCCAGCCGCACCTTCATCGTCGACGGGATGTCCAAGACCTATGCCATGACGGGCTGGAGGATCGGATACTGCGTCGGCGACAAGGACGTGATCAAGGCGATGAGCAGGCTCCAGAGCCAGAGCACCTCGAACCCGACCAGCTTCGCCCAGGTGGGGGCCGTCACCTCGCTCACCGGGGACCAGTCCGCGGTGGAGGAAAGGAGAAAGGTATTCGAGAAACGCAGAGACCTCATCGTGTCCAAACTCAAAGAGATCCCCGGGTTCGAGATCGCCCCGCCCCAGGGATCGTTCTACTCCTTCCCCTCTGTCAGGGGTTATGTGGATCGATTCGGCGGCTCGGAGGGCCTTGCGGAGTATCTTATCACCAGCGCGCTCGTGGCGGTCGTACCGGGCGAAGGATTTGGCGCACCGGATCATATCCGGCTTTCGTTCGCTACCTCGGAGAAGAACATCATCGAGGGCGTCGACCGGATCAGGGAGGCGCTGGCTGTCCTGTAGAAACCGGTGCTCTGCAGGAGCCTGGTAAAAGAGGGTGTCGCCCAGAGTAACAAAGCGCACCGAAGATCGTGACAAAGATGCTGCCTTCCCGTCCGGGAGGACAGCATCTTGGCGAAAGAAAGACCCTTCGAACCGGGAACAGGGGATGTCATCTCGAGCGCCCGGGGGTCCCCGCTGTCGGATCGACGATATCGCCTTGACTGAAATCTTGCCTCAAGAAAAATATCGGGAATCCGATAAAACTCTTAGCATCTATTCCGGGGAGGAGCGGCAATGAGCATCAATTCCATGGGCTATGAGGCATACAGGAAGACCCAGATCCAGACCGCGGATCAGGGAAGCCTTATTCTGATGTGCTACGAGGGTGCCATAAACTTCTTGAAGAAGGCCGCAATGGCCCAGCGGGAACACGACGAACAGGCCAGAATCAAAGCCCTGGCCAAGGCACAGAACATCCTCTGGGAACTCACCAACAGCCTGAATTACGATGCAGGAGAAATCGCGAACAATCTGGAGTCGCTGTACAACTACATGATACGCCGCATTGTGGATGCCGAGTACCATAACAGTCTCGATGCAATGAACGAGGTGATTTCCTACCTCCAGGAGCTCAAAGGGTCATGGGAACAGATCATCAGAAGATCGTCCTGAGCCTCCTGAAGAAGTGGCGCTCCCTGATCCTGGAACAGGGGGAGTCACTTTCCGAAGGAGACCTGGAAAAGTTCGAAAGGCTGACCCGGGATACCTCCGTGGTCCAGGCCAGGCTGGATGATATCTTCTCGCGGCTGAAACCGGCAAAGCTCGACGAGGACACCCTGGACCTACTCAGGGAAATCGGGAGCCGCCATGCGGAGCTGCTCGCAGAGCTCAAGAGGGGCACCGACGATGTCTCGAATACCTTGGGCGACCTGAGGAAAAACAGGACATCTCTTCAGGGCTACCGTCAGACGAGGGCGTCCGGCCCCCGGTTCATGAACGAAAGAACCTGACCCCGCCAAACTCCTTGCATTGACAGATCATTCCGATTTGCATAGTGTATCCTACCATGCAGATAGTACTCGCTTCGGCCTCGCCCAGAAGGCGGGAGCTTTTCTCGTGGCTTGGCCTCAAGTTCGAGGTGATCGTTCCCGAGGTGGACGAGACCATACTCCCGGGTGAAACCCCGGTCGAGTTCTGTGCCCGGGTCAGCAGGGAAAAGGCACTGTCCGTTTCGTCGCGAATGCCGGCCGCTCTGGTGATATCCGCAGACACCATCGTCGTCTCGGGCGGGCGGATCCTCGGAAAACCGGTTGACGAGGCCCATGCCCGCGAACATCTCAGGCTTCTGAAGGGCACCGGGCACGAGGTCTATACCGGATATGCGATCATCCGGGGAAAAGAGCGCGTGAGCAGGGTCATCCGGACCCTGGTCCATTTCCGGGACATGAGCCCGGACGAGATCGACTGGTACGTTTCCACGAAAGAACCCATGGACAAGGCCGGGTCATACGGCCTCCAGGGGATCGGGTCTCTCTTCATCAGCACGATCGAGGGATCGTATACGAACGTGATCGGACTCCCGTTGTCCGACCTCTATCACGATCTCAAAGGTTTTGGCATTGCATTGCATACCGTTGAAGGAGGGTAGCACGTGAGCAGATATATCATGGCAATCGACCAGGGCACCACCGGAACCCGGATCATGCTGGTGGACCGCACGGGAAAGATCGCCTCCATGGCGTATTCCGAATTCCCCCAGATCTATCCCCGGTCAGGCTGGGTCGAGCACGATCCGGAGGTGATCTGGAACACGACCGTGAGTATGATGAACCAGGCACTGGAAAAGATATCCGCCACTGCCTCGGATATCGCGGGCATCGGCATCACCAACCAGCGGGAAACCACGGTGCTGTGGGACCGCAGAACTCTAAAGCCCGCGCACAACGCCATCGTGTGGCAGTGCAGGCGCAGCGCCCCCATCTGTGACGAACTGAAAAGCAAGGGATACAGCGCCCTCTTCCAGAAGAAGACCGGGCTGATCATCGACGCCTATTTCTCCGGGACCAAGATCAGGTGGCTCCTCGACAATGTCCCGGGTTTGAGGTCGCGCGCGCTCAAAGGCGAGATTGCGTTCGGCACGATCGACACCTGGCTCATCGCCAAGCTCACCAGGGGAAGGATCCATGCCACGGACTATACGAACGCCTCCAGGACCCTGATCTTCAACATCCACGACAAGTGCTGGGACCAGGAGCTTCTCGATCTCCTGGACATCCCGGCCGCCCTCCTGCCCGAGGTCGTGAATTCGGCGGAAATCGCGGGCACGACCGATCCGTCGATTCTCGGCACCGAGATTCCCATCGCCGGCATCGCGGGAGATCAGCAGGCGGCGCTCTTCGGCCAGGGCTGCTTCCGGCAGGGCGAGGCGAAGAACACCTATGGAACCGGATGCTTTCTCCTGCTCAATGTCGGAGACAAGGAAATCGAGCCCGGAAACGGCCTCATCCTTACGCTTGCCTGTAGCGAAAACGGCAGGCCCTGCTATGCCCTGGAAGGCTCCATCTTTATCGCAGGCGCGGTGGTTCAGTGGCTCAGAGACGGGCTGTGCCTGATTCAAAACGCGGTCCAGAGCGGCGAGCTCGCCTCGAGCGTGGCAGACACAAACGGCGTGTACATGGTACCCGCCTTTGCCGGCCTCGGCGCACCGCACTGGGACATGTATGCACGGGGCGCGATCCTGGGCATCACCAGGGGCACCACCCGGGCCCACGTGGTCCGCGCCGCCCTGGAGGGCATCGCCTACCAGGTAAAGGATCTGATCAGCGCCTTTGAAGAATCCACGGGCACCCCCTTTACCGAGCTCAAGGTCGACGGCGGCGCGAGCCTGAACGATTTCCTCATGCAGTTCCAGGCGGATATCGCCGGGTGCCCCATCGACCGCTCGAAGTATGTGGAGTCCACCGGCATGGGCGCCGCCTTTCTCGCGGGCATCGCCACCGGCTTCTGGAAGCCGGGAGAGGAGATCAGGAGTTTGAGGATATCGGACAGGCGCTTTGTCCCGGGCATTCCCGGCCAGGAGAGGCAACGACTCTATACCGGGTGGCTTGACGCGGTCAGCCGGGTGAAGGTAAAGTGATTGGATAAGGGTGCATGACATTCTTCGAATACATCGGGCGCACCGCCATCCGTCTGGTCGAGGAGATCGGCAGCCTCGCGATCTTCTGCTATGACTTCCTCTTCTGGCTGATCAGGCCCCCGTTCTTTTTCAGCCAGCTCTTCAAGCAGATGGAATTCATCGGCGTGCGATCCGTGACCGTGGTCCTGCTCACCGGGGTGTTCACGGGCATGGTGGGTGCGCTCCAGACCCATTACGGGTTCAGCCTCTTCGGGGCGGAATCCCTGGTTGGCTCCACCACCGCCCTGGGGCTCCTGCGCGAGCTGGGTCCCGTGCTCGCATCCCTCATGGTCACGGCAAGGGCGGGTTCGGCCATGACGGCGGAGATCGGCACCATGCGGGTGACCGAACAGATCGACGCGCTGACCGTGATGGGGGTCAATCCGTTCCAGTATCTCGTCAATCCCCGGATCATCGCGGCGATCATCATGATGCCCATGCTCACCCTGGTCTTCGACGGGATCGGCATCGTGGGCTCGTACCTGGTGGGGGTGAAATTTCTCGATATCGACTCCGGGGTCTTTATGGCCAGGATCGTGGAGTATGTGGACTACGAGGACCTCTTTACCGGCCTCATCAAGGCGACCTTTTTCGGGGTGATCCTCTCGGTGGTGGGCTGCTACAAGGGCTTCACCACCACCGGAGGGGCGGAGGGGGTCGGGAAAGCCACCACCAGTTCGGTGGTCATCTCGTCGGTGAGCATTCTGGTCGCCGACTATTTCCTGACCGCTGTCATGTACTGACCCGGATCTTCAGGACAGCCTGCAGCCGTCTGCAGGAACCCTCCCCAGTCTGTTGCCGGGATATGCCGTTTCTCCTTCCTCCGAAGTCGGGGGACTGGTCTTCCGCCACCCGACCTCTCAGGAAGCGGCCCGGGAGGCTGTCTTTGCTGCCGGCTTTGTCTTCTTCGGTGTTTCTTGCTGAACCGGGACGACCATGGTGACAGCCCCGACCGGGCACTCTGCCTCGCAGAAGCCGCAGCCGATGCATGCCTTTTCCTCTTTCAGATAGGGATACCCGTGAAGGTCCTTGGGGCCTTTCGCCTCGGACAGATCGAGGCAGTGCACGGGGCAGGCATCGATGCACATGGAGCACGACATGCACAAATCGCCGGCAAAGGCCGGCCTTTTCCACTGGGAGCGTTTGACCATGACGCAAACATGGCCGAACTGGTCCTTTACTGCAGCACTCGGGCATACCCTGCCGCACGCGCCGCACTCGATGCAGAGATCCCCGTCGATCTTGTGGACGTCCTTCTTCTTTCCGGTGATGGCCCGGGCAGGGCATATCCTTACGCACGCCCCGCAGCCTGTGCAGGTCTCGATTATGGTATACGACATCGCTTTCCCTCCTATTCCCCAGATAGCCCCAGCCTGGCCAGTGTCTCGCCGGTGGGCGCGCCGGTAGACGGATCCCACCCGAACTGACTCCAGTAGTCCGCCATCATCTTCTCGATGGGGACCGTCCGGCCCTTGTTGGCGCCTTGCGGCTGGGGAGGTATGCCCAATGCACGGTCGCTCAGCCTGTTCGCCCGAGGATCGATGCCGTGCCTGATATTGAACGCCTGTTTGAGGGTCTGGATCCTCATCCCGATCTCCATGTACTCTTCAGGGGTCTTGTTCCAGCCCGTGGCTGCATTGAGCCAGTCAAAGGTGGGGGTCCTCTTGATGCCGAGGAAGGTGCCGAACATGCACAGTCCCGCCCCGTTGACCACGTTCATGTATTTGCTGCAGGCCGCGGTCTCCAGGGCGTGATTTTCCGTGGCCCGGTACTTGGAATTCTTGTGATAGATCTGAAACGGCAGTTTCTTCGGGAGGCCCCTGACCCTTTTCCAGAGCTGGAACATCTCGTAATAGAGCTGGGCCCCGATCGTATGCCTGCCCGGCGTGGGTTCTACACTATAGTGTACGGCGAACCCCGGGTCCTGCCTGCCGTCGTGCATGGCCGGCTCCTGGCCCCCTGCGTGCACGGTGTACTTCTCGGACCCGCGGCCGATCTTCTCTGCGGCGGCCCGTGAACCGTCCGCCAGAATATCGCCGATGCCTTCCCGGTCGATCATCTTGTGGATCAATGCGACCATGGCGCTCGCGTTACCCCAGCCCAGGTCAAGCCCGTCGGTATCGTCAAGGGTGAGAATCCCCTGTTCGAAGCACTCCATGGCCCAGGCCACGGTGGCCCCCGCGGAGATGGTGTCCATGCCTGCCCGGTTGAGAAGCTCGTTGAGGTAGAACAGGCTGTCCGTGTCCTCGTTCATGCACAGGCCGCCCAGTGCCAGCACGGACTCGTACTCGGGCTTGTGGGTCTCGGAATATTTTCCGGTCATCGAGCACTTGCCGCCGCACCCGAGCGGGCACGAGTAGCAGTGATACTTGACGTACTCCGATTTCTTGACGAGATCCGGGTCTGCCGACTTCGATTTCTTCAGCGGCCAGTCGACGCTGCTGCCCTTCCAGTTCTTGACCGGAGAATCCCCCCATTCGGGCGACATCTGGTTCATGCCCCCGGTCCCCCACTGCCGGAGAATCATCTTGTAGACCATGCCGTCCATGGCCATGGCCGTGGGGAGAATCCTCAGGAGCGCCCCTATCAGGGCCGTGCCGATGCTCGGGCCGAGCGGAGGCTGGAACTGCACCCACTTGTTGCACGTCCTGCTGAGCTTATGGACGGTTTTCCGGTCATAGGGGACGATTCGCTTTTTCCCGTCGAGAACGAGGGCCTTGAGCCTTTTCGATCCCATGACCGCACCGAGACCGGACCGCGCGGCGATGCGCCCCTTGTCGTTACAGATGCCCGAGATGAGGGAAAGCCGCTCGCCCGCGGGGCCGATGACCGCGATCCTGGCACCCGGACCGTGCTGATCCTGGAGCATTTCCTCGGTCTCGATGGCGTCCTTGCCCCAGAGGTGCGAGGCGTCCCTGAGTTGAGGCTTCCGATCCCCGATATACAGATAAACCGGCGTTTCGCTCATTCCGGTAAAGAAGATGCCGTCGTAACCGCAGCGTTTGATGGCCGGGGAGAACGAGCCGCCGCAGTTGGCATCGCCCCAGGTGCCGGTGAGCGGCGACTTGCCGGCGACCATCCACCTCCCGGAAAACAGGCTTCCCGTGCCGGTGAGCAGCCCGGAGACAAAACCGAGGATATTCTCGGGCCCCAGCGGGTCGGCCTCCCGTGGTATCCTGTCATACAGGAGGTACGCCGCAAGGCCGATTCCCGAGAGATATTTCTCATAGACCTCGTCAGGAATTGTCTCTTCCCGGAATTCTCCTTTTGAAAGGTCGACTATCAATACCTTGCCCATGTAACCTCTGTTCATACCCCCTCCTTCTCTTCTTCATGAAAAAATAGAGAGTAAGAGCTCTCCCTGAGGTTGTCTCTCTTCAGTCACGGCAAACTGCTTCTCGAAGTATTTTGCGGCTCCGGCACCGGGCTTACAGAGACTATCCTAAAAATTGCCGCAATAGACGAGAAAAACAGCTGCCGCACTCTCCGCTCCAGGCCCGGCTCAGGCATCCGGAATCGAATACAACCGGGCGGCCTGCCCTCAACAACCCCCTGCGGCTTTTCCCGAATTTCACTCACCCCTTGACTTCAGGGTTTGACATATTTAATATAACACTGTTAAGTTAACAGTGTTATTGTTTATAAAGGTATTTATATGCCAAAGGTACGGCGGAGTCAAGAAGACAGAGACATCATCCGGGAGAAAATCCTCGACGAGGCGCTGGGCCTCATCTCCGAACACGGCTTTGCCGCCTTCAGCATGAGAAAGCTCGCATCCCGCCTGGGGATGACCGCCACCACGATCTATCATTACTACGCGAGCAAGGACGAGCTCTACCTCATGATCCTCACCAAGGGATTCGACATGCTCTATCAGCGCCTTGCAGAGATCTACGAGACAAAGGGCGACCCGGCCGGCAAAATCCGGGACATGGTGGGCGCCTATATCGATTTCGGCATCCGCAAGGCGAATTACTATAACATCATGTTTACCTCGGACGCCCCCAAGTATCGTGATTACATCGGCACCGAGATCGAGCCCGTTGCCTTCTTCGAGAAGCAGACCGCATTGAAACTCGCGGACATCACCTCTCAGGCCCTTCAAGACCTGAACCGGGGCGTGAGGCGTTTCACGCCGGAAGAAATCCGGTATTTCGTCATCCGGCTCTGGAGCACCCTCCACGGAATCATCGCCCTGTACAACAGCAGGGTTCTCCAGGAGGTGGATGAGAACGCGGCAGCGGTTATCGAACAGGTGGCGCAGGACCTGGTGAACCAGGTCCTTTCCCGGATGGGCGCATCCCCTCCCGATGTTCGCATCCCGGCCAGGCAGGGCGGCACCCGGCGATGAACCGGTGAATAATCAGGCTTCTTTCGCCTGAGAATCATAGGGGGACGATATGTTTCAGCGGAATTTGGCGGATGCCATCACCCACGTGGCGTTACAGACCATGGCGTTTCATTTCAATTATCTCCCGAATTTCAGAAAATACCTTCGCTCGGACGATGGCTGGATCAACTTCTCGCTCGGCATGCGAACCGAGCAGGGGAACGTGCGGCAGTGCATATCCTTCCGCGACGGCAGGGTGCGGGTGAGCTCGGATATCCCCGGGGATGTGGATACCGAGATGGTGTTCTCCGATAACGGCATCCTGAAGGACATGGCCTCTCTGCCTCCGAACGAGGTGCTCAACCTCGTTCTCAAGAACAGGCTGATCGTCCGGGGCAACCTCGTGTTCGCCCAGCTCTTCAGCTTCTTCATCACCCTGTTCGTCAAGGGAAAGATCATCAACATGATGAAGAAACAGGCCCGGCAATGTCCGGGAGATTCCTGCTCCCACAACGCGCAGCCCGTTACCGCCCGTGCGCCCAGGATCAGACCGCAGCTCACGGCGCCCTCGCGCGATCCGGGTGTGGTTTATCTCGACGATCCCTACCTCTCCGGCTATTCTCTTGCCGATTTCCCCAGGCTGAAGAAGTTCCTCGATATCCACTTCACTCAAAAGCCCGTCATCTGCCACGAGCGGCCCCTGCTTCTCACCCAATGGTTCAGAAAAAACGGCTTCGAAAGGCGTCCGGACGGGAGCCCCTGGGTTCCCGAGCTCAGGCAGGGCCACGCGTTCAAGCATCTCATGGAGCACCGCAAGCCCATCATCAGGAAAGACGACCTCATCGCGGGGACGACCACCGCGCAGGAAATCGGGGTCGTGCTCTATCCGGACTCCCACGGAACCATGATCTGGGGCGAGCTCTTCACGACTCCCTTCAGGCAACTCTTCCCCTACGACATAGGCGACGATACCAGGGAGATCCTGCACCACTCGGTCTTTCCCTTCTGGGTTCACCGGAACTTCAAGGAGTGGGTGAGGGAAAAGTACGGCAATCCCTTAAGCCAGAGCCTCGACGACCGGTTCGCGGTGTACTTCCTCTGGAAGACCGCGGCCCTGTCCCACACCGTGATCGACTACCCCAGGCTGCTCAAGCTCGGCGCACGGGGGATCATCGAGGAAATCCGGCGGGAGCTCAGGGAAGACACCGGTGCAGATCAGACCAAGAAGGATACGCTTCAGGCCATGATCTTCTGCTATGAGGGCATCATCGCCTATGCCCGCAATCTCTCGGCACAGGCCGCGCGCGAGGCCCGTGTCGAATCGGATGAGCGGCGGCAGGCGGAGCTCGAGCGCCTCGCCGAGATCTGCGCCCGGGTGCCCGAGCACCCCAGCACCACCCTGGAGGAGGCCCTGAACGCCATCTGGATCCACTGGGTGGGCGTGCACATGGAAAACACCAATGCCGGGTTCTCCCTGGGCAGGATGGACCAGTGGCTCCAGCCATTCTTTACTGCAGACCTGAAAAAGATCCGCGGCAGGAAAAAGCGCCAGGAATACATCAAACGCGCCGTCGAGCTCGTGGGATGTTTCTATATGCGTTGCACCGACCACCTCCCGCTGATTCCGGACATCGGCAACTACCTGTTCGGCGGGAGCTCCTCCGATCAGGCCATCACCCTGGGAGGCGTCACCCCTGAAGGCAAGGACGCGGTCAACGACATGACCTATATCTTTCTGAAGATCACCGAGATGCTCGGGATCCGGGATCCCAACGTCAATGCCCGCTACCACGGGGGAATCAACAGCGAGTCCTATCTGCGCCGGCTGTGTGAGGTCAATGTCAACACCACCTCCACCCCCTCCATCCACAACGACGGGATGGTCATGGCCTCGCTCCGGGAGTTCGACTATCCGCCCGAGCACCTGAGAGACTGGGCCGCGACAGGCTGCGTGGAGCCGACCCTGTCCGGAAGGCACATCGGCCACACCAACTGCATGATGTTCAACATGGTGGCCGCCCTGGAGATGGCCATGTACAACGGCCGCCACCCCCTGATGCGATGGGACGTGGGCCCCCGGACCGGCCGCGCGGACAACGGCTCGTTTCCAACCTTCGATGACTTCTTCCAGGCCTTCTGCACCCAGCTCGACTTCCTCATGGACAACTCCTGCGAATACAACCGACTGCTGGGAGAGGCCCACAGCGTGCTGCGTCCCACACCCTTTATCTCGGGCCTCATCGAAGGGTGTGTCGTCAAGGGCAGAGACGCCACCAAGGGAGGGGCCCTCTACAACTCCTCGGGCACGGCCTGCATCGGGCTTGCGGATATCACGGATTCACTCATGGCCATCAAGAAACTCGTGTACGACGAGCAGAAAGCGACGCTTCAGGAGATGCGCGAGGCCATGGAGTCCAATTTCGCCCAAAACAGCCGCCTCCATGCCCTGGTGCTCAACAAGGTTCCACTCTTCGGCTCCGGAAGCCCGGAAGCCGTGGACATGGCCAACCGGGTGATTCGGTTCATCCACGACCGCTTCGGCGCACACACGAACTTCCGGGGCGGCAGGTATACCGCCGGGTTCTGGTCCATGTCCAACCACGTTGCCTTCGGAACCCTCACCGGGGCCCTGCCCTCTGGCAGGCTTGCCGGCAAGCCCTTCACCCCCGGCCTCACGCCCGAGGCGCATGCGTCGAAGAGCCTGCTGGACAATATCCGCGATGTCTCCCGGCTCGAGCCCGGGAACATGAACAACAACATCGCCTTCAACGTCAAGGTGGTGCCGTCGGCCAAGGAGAGTCATCAGGAGGCGGTGGACCATGTCTATTCATATGCCAGGGCCTACTGTGACCTGGGCGGCATGCAGATGCAGTTCAACGTGGTCTCGTCCGCCACCCTCAGGGATGCCATGGCCCACCCCGAGAACTACCGCGATCTCATGGTGCGCATATCGGGGTACAACGCCTACTTTGTGACCTTGAACAGGGACATGCAGACGGAGCTCATCGAGCGCGCGGAATACGGCCTCTGAGCAGGCAGGAAGAACCGATGTACAACACGAGCCAAACAGCGGAAAACGACAAGGCCCTCATTCTCGAGGTCAAGGGCAACTCGCTTGACGATGGCCCGGGAATCCGGACCGTGGTTTTCTTCAAGGGCTGCCCGTTGAACTGCCTGTGGTGCCACAACCCGGAGAGCAAAAAGGCGCTCCCCGAGATCTCCTTCGACCCGGAGAAGTGTGTGGGATGCGACTCGTGCATTGACGTCTGCCCCGAGGGCGCTTTGGACAGGGCCAACCCCCTGTTTGTGGACAGAACCCGTTGCACGCTGTGCATGGAGTGTACACGGGTGTGCCCGGGCACGGCCCTTTCCCCGGTGGGCAGATATCTGGGCGTCGACGAGGTCGTGAGAGAGATCGAGAAGGATCTGCCCTTTTTCCAGGCATCAGCCGGCGGGGTCACACTCTCCGGGGGAGAGCCGACCCTGTTCATGGGCTTTGCCTCGCGGCTCCTGGCCAGGCTAAAGAAAAAGAGGATTCACACCCTGCTGGAGACCTGCGGGTTCTTCGACTACGCTAGATTCATGGAGCTTCTCTATCCCCATCTCGATGCGATCTATTACGACCTCAAGCTCTTCGACCCCGGTGAGCACAAACGCTTCTGCGGGGTCTCCAGCGAGACGATCCTGAAGAACTTTACGGAGCTGAGCGCGGCGTGCGCCCGGGACAACAGGGAGATCCTCCCCAGAATACCGCTGGTTCCCGGGGTTACCGCCACCCGGGAGAACCTTGGCTCAATCGCCCGTTTCCTGAAAGACCTGAATGTCATGAGAGTCGCACTACTCCCGTACAATCCCCTGTGGTTGTCCAAGCTCCCCATGCTCGGGCAGACCCGGCGGACCGACCTCTCCGGAGAATGGATGGCAGGCGGAGAGATCGAGGAATGCAGAAGGATATTCTCGGACTTTTATATCGTCTGACCGCGGGCGTCCCCCTTTTCCAAGGGACGCTCTCGATTCTCCTGTATTCCGAATCAATGGTGCTGACCTTTGAACGGCAAGTCCTGGATCCAGCTTCAAACCGCAATATTGAAGGGGAACGTGCTCCCACCTTCTCAGATCCTCCAAGAAGTGAACTTGAAAAGAAGGACTCACCAGCGTTCGTTCCCGACCCTACTGCACGCTTCCGATTCCCTGGTATTTCCGATTTCCCGGTAGGGCTTCTTCATCCTTATAAAAAAGCCAGGCCGTCTTTCAGGCCGCCTGGATCTTGCGGCCCGCTGATACTCCCGGCAGCAGGACCTCTGTCGGCAGGATAACCTCCATGGTGATCGGGAGATGGTCGGAAAGGGCGTAGTTGAGCACCTCGGCCGGACCCGTGGTGATGGTGGGCGATACCAGGATGTGATCGAGATGTTTTTTCGGGTTCCAGCTCGGGTAGGTGAACAGGTCGGAATACGGCATACGGAGGTTCGTCTCGTGGAGAAACCGGGACAGCTCCCTGCTGTCGGGACTGCAGTTCAGGTCGCCCATGAGTATCACGTGCTTGTAGCCCCTGATCAGCCCGCTCAGATATTCCATCTGGAAACCCCGGGCCTTTCTGCTCAGAGACAGGTGCGCGAGGACAAGCACCAGGGGATTTTCCCGGTTCCCGAAACTGACCACCAGCGCGCCCCTGCCAGGCAGCCGGGCGGGAAGGTCGTGGCGGCTGATGCCGGTGGGGGCATATCTGCTGAGCAGACCCATGCTGTGCCGGGCCACCTTCCAGAGCTTTCGGTTTGTCTTGTCGCACCAGTGGGGAAACAACGCCTCCCTTGCCAGGTACTCGGCGTAATTGATGAAACCGCTCCTGAGCGACCCACTGTCGAGCTCTTGGAGGCCCACCATATCAAAGCCCCTGATCATCCGGGCGATGCGGTGGAGATTTCTGAGTCTCTGGCTACAGGGCAGAAGATGCTTCCACCCGTGAAACACGTAATCGCGGAAACCGGCAGCCGCTATGCCTACCTGGATATTGTAGCTGAGCAGACGGAGTCTGGAACCTGCGGTAATATCATGAAACGGCACAACTGCATGCATGGTTTGTCCCTATTGCTTCTTCAAAAGAAATGCCCAAGGAATCCGGTGGATATTCACCTTCATTTCCGATGCGGGAACGGAGGAACAGGACCCGCGCAAAGGGCTCTCCCGTCTCTCCTCACCTGATAGAGCGAGAACGATCACCCATGCATACTAGGCACGTATGCCGGCCGTACGCAAGCAGGAAAAATCACCGTTGCCGTTGCCTCCACCTGCCGATGTTCCAGATGCAGACAATACTGAAGAGTATTCAGTACCTCGGAAAACTGCCTCCTGAAAACATCTCCGCCTGCCGTACCTGGCGGACTTTCTCCTAGAGAACGGACTGCACCTGTCTCTTGAGCTCATCTTTCGGGAGGGCGCCTGTGACGGTATTCACCAGGGACCCGTTCTTGAAGAACAGTAGGCTCGGGATGGAGCGTATGCCGTAGCGCGACGAGGTAATGGGATTCTCGTCCACATTGAGCTTGGCAACCTTTATCCTGCCGGAGAATTCCTGAGCCAGTTGATCGAGAACCGGCGTGACCATCCTGCATGCCCCGCACCAGGATGCCCAGAAATCCACCAGCACGGTTCCCGGACTTTCCAGCACCTCCTGCTGAAAACTTGCATCGGTCACCTTTACGGGATGTTCAGGCGCCCGGGCGGAAGACCCAATGCCAAGCGGCATGTGGCACTTGCCACAGCGGGCGTTCCTGCCCTTCTTCTCGGCAGGAATCCGGTTCCTTGCCCCACATCTCGGACACTGGACAATCACGTCTTCCTGATTCATCTCATCACCCCTTTCCTCTCCAAAGAGATCTCGTGTTTCCATTCCCTGGTTCAATGCTCATTTCATAGGGTCACGGTTCCCTGTTTCCAAGAAGAGCCCGAAAGGAGACCTGTTCTTTCCCTGTTCCCGAAATCCGGTTCGCCGGGTGATCGATTTGGTCCATGATGGCAGATCTTTCATCGTGTCAAGAATCCGGAACGCTCACCGAACAGGGCATCTTCGGGACACTTCCTGCCTTCCTATCCACGCCCCCACGTCTGTGCCATGGATCCTGGATCCCGGGGCAGTACGCTCAGCCTGTTCCCCCGACATCACGATCGGGTCTGGGCAGCTTCTTGCCGCCTGGATATGCGTTTCCATCCCCTGATTCACACCGGTCCCGGTGCTTGTAACGGCTCGGCCTCTGGAAATTTGCTATGATAATTATTATAGCAATTACCGGTAATTATAAGCCGTAAATTCTGGTAAATTTTCCGGCAACTGTCATTACTGGTTCTTACACATTAATATTGACAGCCTGATCAAAATTATGTATCTGTTAGGGTTGATTGACATGACTGTCAAATTATAAGATGTAGAATTCTTGTGGTGCAACACGGAGAGTATTGGTATTCTATTGAAACCTTCTTCTAAGTCCGCTTCGGAGGACTTTGAAGGCGGGGTCACATTCCCCGCCGCTTGCGGCGTAAGAGGGTCCAGGGCTTGCCCTGGGATTCATACCATTGACGGCACGAAAAGGACAAAAGGAGAGTTCTCGATGGAAGAGTTTCGCGAGATAACGATGGGAGAGCTCATCAGAGAGACAGCCTCCCGGTATCCCGACCGTGAGGCACTGATATTCCCGGCGGCATCGTTGAGGCTTACCTATTCGGAGTTCGAGCAGAAATGCAGGGAAACAGCCAAGGGTTTCATGGCCTTGGGGGTCAAGAAGGGGGATCATGTCTCGGTATGGGCCACCAATATCCCCCAGTGGGTATATCTGCAGTTCGGCCTGGGCATGATCGGCGCCGTACTGGTGACAGTGAACACGAACTACAAGTCGAGCGAGTTGAATTATATTCTCAATCAGTCGGACTCCACGACTCTGGTCCTCATCGAGGAGTACCGTGACACGAACTACCGTGACATGCTCAGCGTGGTGGTCCCCGGGCTGAACTCCATGGAGGCCGGCAAGATACGGTCAGACAGTCTCCCGCTCTTGAAAAACATCGTCTATATCGGCGGCAGGAGCGAGACGCCAGGCATGTTCTCCTTCGATCAGGTCATGGGCCTGGGCAGGAAAATCTCCGATGCCGAGCTTGCTGAGAGGGAGGAATCCATCGACTTCCATGATGTGGTGAACATGCAGTATACCTCAGGCACCACCGGTTTCCCCAAGGGGGTCATGCTCACCCACTATAACGTGATCAACAATGCACGGATGGTCGGAGACGTGATGGGAATGACGGAGAAAGACCGTCTTCTTATCCAGGTTCCCCTGTTCCACTGCTTCGGCTGCGTGATGAGCTCGCTCAACTGCGTCGTGCACGGGTCGACCATGGTCATGATGGAATATTTCGACGCGATCAAGGCCCTGAAATATATCCAGGACGAAAAATGCACGGCTATCAACGGCGTGCCTACGATGTTCATCTCGATCCTGAGCCACGAGGACTTTTCAGAGTACGATATGTCGTCTCTCAGGACAGGCATCATGGCCGGCGCCCCCTGCCCCGAGGAAACCATGAGACAGGTGATGGAAAGGATGCACTGCCCGGAGGTGGTCATCGCCTTCGGCCAGACCGAGAGCTCTCCGGTCATGAACATGACGCGCAGGGACGACCCTGTGGATGTCCGGGTAACCACGGTGGGAAGGCTGCTCCCGGGTATCCTGGGAAAGATCGTGGACCCCGCCACCGGCGAAGAGCTGCCGCCGAACGTTCAGGGCGAAATCGTGACCAAGAGTCCCTGTGTCATGAAAGGCTACTACAAGATGCCCGATGACACGGAAAAGGCCATCGATGCGGACGGCTGGCTCCACACCGGCGATCTGGGAATCGTTGACGAACAGGGAAACTTCAAGATCACCGGCAGAATCAAGGAAATGATTATCCGGGGCGGCGAGAATATCTATCCGCGGGAAATCGAAGAGTACCTTCACAAGCACTCCAAGATACGGGACGTCTATGTGGTGGGCGTGCCTGACAAGAAGTATGGAGAGCAGGTCCTGGCCGTGGTCATCCCCGAGCCGGGCGAGAAGATCACCGAAGAAGAGCTCGTTGAATACTGCACCAACCGGATCGCCCGGCACAAGATACCCAGATACTGGCAGTTCACCGACGAGGTGCCCATGACGGCAAGCGGCAAGGTCCAGAAATACAAGATCGTGGAACAGTATTCGCTGAGGCTCACCGGGTAAGCGCTGCCGGCGCATACGGTGTGGGTCCGCACAGGCCGGGCAGTCCCGTGACCCGCTCGGGCCCGGCCGCTCAGGCCCTTAGCCCTGGATGGGACGAATGCCCGCCTGTTCACCCCACTGTCCTCCTAGACACCTGAAATCCGGGCCCGAGCATCCAGGGCCACGACGCCCCTGCCTTCCGGGAGCACCCTCACCGGATTGATATCGAGCTCCTGAATCTGCGGGAATGCGGCCAGGAGATGAGAAACCCGGACCGCCAGGTCGACGAAGGCCGCCACATCCCCGGGGGCCTTCCCCCGCATACCCCGGAGCACGGGGAAGGACTTCAGGCGTGCAAGTCTTGCGGATATGGTGGATGCGGCCGCCGGGCACAGCGCATTGGCCACGTCCCGGAACACCTCCACATAGATGCCTCCCATGCCGAACAGCAACACGGGCCCGAATGACGGATCGTTTTTTCCGCCCACGAACATGTCGTAACCCTCAGGCGCCATCCTCTGAATCCTCACCCCGTCGAAACGGGCATCAGGCCGGTATTTTTTAAGGTTACCGCGGATGGTTTCGAAGGTCTCGGCCGCCTCGTCCGCCGTGCTCACCCCCACGAACACGCCTCCCGCATCCGTCTTGTGCAGGGCATCGGGCGAGACCACCTTCATGACCACCGGATAGCCCGCCTCCTCTGCATACGACCTGGCCTCGCTGATATCGGACGCCACCCTCGACCAGGCGACAGGAATCTGAAACAGGGAGAGCAGGTCAAGGAGCTCCTCGCCCATATCTCCCGCCTTCCCGCTCATCCAAGCCCGTGCGGCATCCACGTCGATACCGGGAGGCGGGGCTTCTTCCTTCCGGGGCTCCATCCTGTGCGCATAGTAGTTCATCTGCACCGCCATGGCATTCACCATTTCTTCGGGGCTGTTGAAAATGGGGAACTCGACCGATTTCTTGGTCTGCTGTATCATCCGGGCAGGGCCGAAGAGACACACACCCAGCGGCTTGCCCGAGGAGAGGATCGTCCCCCAGGTCTCCTTGGACAGATCTGAAAGAAACATCTTGTGGAACACGTCTTCTCCCTGGGGCATCTGGGGCCGCTGGCTCACGAACATCGCACCGTCCACCTCGTTCGAGTGCATGACCGAGTAGATCACGTGGGCCGTGAACTTCGGGTCATAGATGTCGCCCATGTCCAGGGGATTGGAAAACTTGATAACGCCCGCATTGTTGAACTGCTGCAGGCTGTCGTAGAAATCGCGGCCCATGTCGGCAAACGCAAACCCCTCCTTTTCGCAGAGGTCCGCGGTGATGACCGAGAAACCTCCGGCCGGGCTCATCACCATAACCCGCCTTCCCTTCATGGGCGGCAGATGGAAGGCCTTGGCCACCTCGATAAAATCCAGAAAGTTTTGTATGCGAATAATCCCGGCCTCTTCGAACGCCGCATCGATGATGTCCTCGTCGTTGCTTACTGCAGCCGTATGGCTCATGGCAGCCTTTTTACCGGCAGAGGTGGTGTTCGCCTTGTACACGACCACGGGCTTGTCCACGGCCCGCGCCGCCTCGATGAAGTCCCTGCCCCGGGGCATGCTCTCCAGGTAGAGGCAGATGATCCTGGTCTGCGGGTCCTCACCGAAGTAGCGGAGAAAGTCCACCTCGTCCAGATCGAGCTTGTTTCCGATACTGGCGAACTTGGCCAGCCCCACCTGCTCGTCCAGGAGAAAGTTCAGCATCATCAGCGACACCCCGCCGCTCTGGGAAATGATGGACATCTCTCCCTTGGGCGCCTTGAACAGCGGAACGAAGGGCAGGCACAGGCCGTTGTCCGTGTTGGCCACGGTCACGCCGTTCGGCCCCACGAAGCGGACCCCCTGCTCGCGGGCGTTCTCTAGGGTCAGGCGCGCGAGCCTCTCGCCCTCTTCACTGAACTCGGCAAAGCCGCCCGATGGAATGGCCATACGCTTGATGCCGAACTCCCCGCAGCGCCTGACCATATCGGGAACGAACCTGGCCGGGATCAGGCAATACGCCAGGTCGGGAACCTCGGGGAGATCCTCGATCTCCCTGAACATCTTGATCCCATCCACGTGGAGATCGTCGCTGCGCGGATTGACGCCGAAGATCCTCCCCCGGTAACCCCAGCGGAGCAGGTTCTCCAGGGTGATCCGGGGAATGTTGGACGGCTTGGAGGAAAGGCCGATGATCGCGATGGAATCGGGATAAAACAGCTTGTACATGAAAGACACCTCCTTAAAACAGGAACAACGCGTGTATGAATAAACCTTTCCGGCTGAAAAGCAAGCTCGGCTCTTCTCCCTTCCTGCCGGAAGAGCGAATGAAGACGGCGATCCGTTTCCTGTTCCTCATTGAGCAACAGGAAAGCCGCCGGACGGAAGGGACACGGCTCTCCCGTCCGGTGACACGGATCAGGAGAAGACAAAACTCTCTTCCGGGATCTCCAGGATTGACATGTCTTCGTTCTTGATTCCGACTGCCGCGGCATCCACCTCGGGCAGCACGTTCTTGGCGAAAAACCTGGCCGAATAAACCTTGCCGGTATAGAAGGCGGCATTCTTGTTGCCCTTGACGAACCGGGCCCAGGCCGAGGCATCACCCTGGTCCACGCCGTGGGCCTTTGCCAGCTCATTCAGCTTCTGCTGGGCCACGCCCGCCTCCCAGAAGAGTAACCAGCCCGACACCACCTTGCCCATCATCATGAGGAACGGGTAGGAATTATTGATGGGAACCAGGAACTTGCCCTGCTTGCCGCAGGTGGCGAGGTAAAGGCCCATCTCGGCGAGCGTGTTCACGGCCTTCTGCACATCGGGGGCAAAGTCCTTGACGCTGTTCAAGTCCTTGTATCTGGCGATGGCATTGTTCATCTCGCCCAGCAGGGTCATGAAATAGGCGCCCTTCTTCATACCCAGCTTTCTGCCGATGAGGTCGAGGGCCTGGATACCGTTCGCACCTTCGTAGATGGACGCGATCTTCTCGTCGCGCAGGAACTGTTCCACCGGGTACTCGCAGCAGAACCCGTACCCTCCGTAGCACTGCATGGCAGTCTCCGTGACCCGGAATCCGATATCCGATAAATATGCCTTGACAATGGGGGTCAGAACCTCGGCCAGCCCCAGCCACTTATCCTTTTCCACCTCGTCGGCGGCAACATGCTCCATGTCGAAGCAGTAGGCGGTGAAATAGGCGAGCGCCCTCATGCCGTCCACGGCGGACTTCATCCACAAGAGCATCCTCCGGACATCCGGGTGCTGGATTATGGAGACACGCGGTGCCTCCGGGTTTTTGAACTCCATGAGGGACGACCCCTGGAGCCGGTCTTTGGTGTATTGCAGTGCATGCAGATAGGCGATCGATCCGCTTGCCAGCCCCTGCATGCCCACGGCGAGGCGCGCCTCGTTCATCATCTGGAACATGATCTTCATGCCCTGACGTTCTTCTCCCAGCAGTTCGGCATAGCATTCGTTGTTGTCTCCGAAGTTGATGAGGCAGGTTGCGCTGCCCTTGATGCCCATCTTGTGCTCGATGTTGGCGATCTCGTAGTCGTTGCGCCTGCCCAGGGAGCCGTCCTCGTTGACCAGATACTTGGGCACGAGGAAGATGGAGATGCCCTTGGTCCCGGCGGGGTCGCCCTCGATCCGCGCAAGCACGGGATGCACGATGTTTTCCACCAGGTCGTGGTCGCCGCCGGTGATGAATATCTTGGTGCCCTGGATCTTGAAGGTGCCGTCGGGCTGGCGGATGGCCCTGGTGCTCATGTTGCCCAGATCGGACCCGGCATTGGGCTCGGTGAGCGCCATGGTGCCGCCCCAGATGCCCTGAACCATATTGTCCATGTATTTCCTCTTCTGTTCCTCGGTGCCATAGGTCATGATCAGGTGAGCGGCGCCCTCGGTGGCAAAGGGATAGGCCACGAAGGCGAAGTTGTGGTAGAACCATTCGATTGCGGCCGTCTTCACGCTCTCGGGCAGGCCCTGCCCCCCCTCTTCCGGCGGGAAAGACATGCCTATCCATCCGCCCTCGCGGAAGAGCTTGAACGCCCGCTGATAGCACGCAGGAACCCTCACCTCGCCGCCGTTGAGCGTGCAGCCCTCCTTGTCGCCCTCGGCCAGAGTGGGCAGGATCTCCTCCACCGCAATCTTCTGGGCCTCGGTGAGGATCATGTCGAACATGTCCCGGGAAAAGTCCGCATATTTCTCATATCCGCAGAGCTTCTCCACATCGAGCATCTCATAGAGGATAAACTGCTGATCCCTTTCATCTAAAATCAGATTCGCCATACTCCCGCTCCTTTATAAAGTTTATTGTTTATTCTCCTGAAATCTCCTCATTTGCCAGGTTCCGTGCACCATGCTGCATACCTCTCCATGGGCGTCCTTAAGCTCGAGGTCTATGGTCCAGTCTTTCTTGCCTTCTTTCTGCGTCGCCCGCTGGATTGCCTCCACCTCGCCGGGCTCGAGAGAAACCTCCGGGGTCAGATCGGTGGAGGCCGGCCTGGGGTACCTGATGGAAACCTCTTTGACAATGGGATAGAACTTCGCGGAATCGAACGAGACATAATACATGACGCCCCCCGAGGACTCGGCCGGGATAAAGAGCGACCTCCCCGTACACGATCCCGATGCGGTTGACGTTGGGGACGTTGGGCTCGAAGGGCATGACGACCCGAACGAAACGGCCCTTAAGATCGACAATTCTCACCCCGGTTTTCTCTATGGGAGGCACGGCCTTTTCGAGCAAAGGGACAGCGTCACGATATTTCTCTTCTATCATCTTGCTCTTCCTCCCTTGGCCGCACTTGTATGCCGGCGCATCTTATCGCTTATCGCTAACGAACTCACCCGCCTGCAGTCGCGTTCCAGACCGCCTTTCCATGGAATAAAGACGAAAACGCCGTGGAACACCTCGCTCTTCTGAATTTCATCATCAGGGGACTCTTGGTAACCGCCAGCCACCTGTCCCCTTTTCAACACGGCAACTCAGGCATCATTCATTTACTTTTTAACAAAATATATTCTGAGAAAATATCTGTCAAGATGATTCAGATCGATTTGATGACTGATGACAGATTACGCACGATGAGCACACCAGAGGTGGCGGTCACCACCTCGCAAACCTATCCGGGCATGAAACACCCTGTATCGTTATCAAACAGGGTTGTTTCATATTGTTACAAGAACTTGGAACAGAATCATCCCGGCTATCCATGTGTCTATTTTATCAAGCTATTTTACCGCCGGCTTCCTGGTATAGTGCTTGCTTAACTCCGACAGATACAATGGACCCACACTTTTTTTGAAGAGCACATTGAAGGGGAAGCCTTCATTCAGATTTGTTTTTCGTTCGGATGATAAAAAGAAGATCCCTTGTTTCACAAGGTTTCTGGTCCGGGATGAGAGCGTGTTTTCCCGGTGCGAAGAATTGGTGATCATCGGCACCAGAGGGAGGAGAGAGGCATGAGGTGACCATGGTTTATGGGGTACCGGGGGAGGTATTCGGGTACTTGTCCCACGCCGTGCGGCGAGAGCCGGACGGTTGTACGGGGGCGATATCCGGACGTTACGCTATGGGAGAGAGGAGGTGCCCGGTATCCGGCGAATCTCCCATCAACTTCAGATATCTTGGCGGGAAATATGAACCCGTCGGGAGGTACAAACAAATTAAAGGGGGAATTTACGTATGCAGAAACTCTGGGCTTGTCTTTTAACAATTGGTTTGGTCTTTGTCCTTTCCGCTCCGGCACCGGCTGCTGATAAATCAATCGAGGACCGGGTAAAGGCGCTGGAGGACACCATCGGGAACTGGACGATCTATGGCAGCGCGCGCTACCAGACCTTCTATAACAGCACCAATCTCGATGCCGACACCGACGACAAGGATCTTAAATGGGATTCGGCGGCCAATGCCAGGCTGGGCGGCAAGATGGTCAAGGACAAGATCACCGGCGTTTACGAGGTCGGCCTGGACGACGATGCCGGCACCTATACCCGTCTGATCTACGGGGCCTATGACTTCGGCGCCGGCACCCTGGTTGTCGGTCAGGACTATACCCCGCTGGGAAGCATGTTCTACAGCTGCCAGGTAGTGGGCGACGACACCGCCCTGCTCGGCTGGGGTGCGATGTACGGACACAGGGTCCCGCAGATCAAGGTGAAGTTGAAGAGCGGCCTGGAAGTCGCTCTGGTGGAGAACAAATCATCCTCGATGCTCAATGCCTTCAGCGGTGATGTCGACGTTCTCCTGCCCAAGCTCGAGGTGCGGTATAACCTCAAGTCCGGTGCATTCTTTGCGGACCTGTTCGGCGGATACAGCACCTTCAAGGTAGAAGATGTGGTCATGACTGATGGCGGTACCAACTACGGCGACGAGACCGTGAACTCCTGGTCGGTGGGTGCCGGCGGCGGGATCAATCTTGACCCTGCCTTCATCAGGGCACAGGTCTACATGGCCCAGAACATCACGGACGCCGGCCTTTGGCATACCGACAGCGACGGCGCCAAGTTCGACGCACAGGGCGGCATCGTCGACGAGGACAACTTCGGCGCGCATATCGTGGTGGGAACGAAACTCGCCAGCAAGTACACGGTAGAGGCAGGCTTCGGTTATGTCTCCTCCGAGTATGACGAGAGCGGTGCCGACGCGGATACCGCCATGTCGTACTACCTCAACGCCACGATCCCGGTCTACGGCTCCTTCATAGTCGTGCCCGAGATCGGCGTGTTCGACTATGCAGACGATGAAACCGGCGAAGACGAAGACAAGGATACCACCTACTTCGGCGCCAAATGGCAGATTAACTTCTAGAAGAAATCCATATATACACTATACCTCTGGGGGCCGGGAGCACTACCCGCCCCCCTTTTTATGCTCCCGCCCTTCGAATAACCGCGTTCACGAGGTACGAAATACGCATCAGTGCAAAGAGGAATTCCCATGAAGGAAAGATGGGCCGGAGACATTGCACCAGCCGGGATCGAACTGGAATGATGCCGGGGCACTCATACCGGTGTTGAGCCGGTAACAGGTTCATTGCCGCCGCAAGCTCGCCACTCCGGTTTTGTCACCGGGCTGACCTTATCACCCAACCCGGGGACACGGGCAGCAGGGGGGTCAGGATCGGAAAGACCGGGCACAGGCTGCCCGATAGAGCTCGCCCGCCCGATAAGAACTGCGTGCAAACGGTGACGCGACCACCGCCTTGAACCCCCTCCTTTGTGCCTCGTCTTCATAGGCGGAAAAGGCATCGGGGTGGACGTATTCCTTTACGGGATAATGGTTCAAGCCGGGTCTGAGATATTGCCCGATGGTCAAGATATCGCATCCGGCACCGATCAGATCGTCCATAACCGAGAAAACCTCTTCTTTTGTTTCACCCAGACCTACCATAAGGCCTGATTTCGTGATCATATCGTTCCTGATGGTTTTGACCCGCGCGAGAAGATCGAGAGAGCGGCGGTAGCCTGCCTGGGGCCTCACGTGCCGGTAGAGCCGGGGTATTGTCTCGACATTATGGTTCAGCACGTCGGGCCGGGCGGAGAGGACCGTGGCCAGTGATGAACCTGACCCCTGGAAGTCGGGAATCAGCACCTCGACGCCGACACCCGGGCAATCACGCCTCAGGCTCTCGATCACCCGGGCATAATGATCTGCACCCCCGTCAGAGAGATCATCGCGGGTGACAGAGGTGACTACCACATGATCCAGCCCCAGCTCCAGCACTTCGGCAGCGAGCCTCTCGGGTTCTTCGGGATCAAGAGGCCCGGGCTCTCCGGATTCCACAGCGCAAAACCTGCAATTACGCGTACACACCCGGCCCATGATCAGAAAGGAGGCCTCTCTTTTCGCAAAGCATTCGCCTTGATTCGGGCAGCACCCTTCCTGACAGATCGTATGGAGCTTTCTCGCAAGCAGGCTCGATTCCATCTGTGCGTGAGCGCTCCCGAGAGGGAGGCGCTTCTTCAACCACTGTGGCTTCTCTATCATATCCATGTCTTGTCCGACACCTTCCCGGCAGACTGCGGATTGGCTGAAGCTGCCACCTGGACTCCGGCTATAAGGTATTGTTCCTCGTAGGAGTTCTTGTCCATAAGATCCGGAATCTCCTCGTTGAAGGCCCGGGCAAAATGGGTAAGAAACGATGCTTTGACGGATTCCATGGATATGGGGAACCCTGACGGACATACCTTTTCCAGAAAGGTTACCCCCTTGTCTCGGATGCCGCAGGGGACGAACATGCGATACAGTCTCAAGTCCTCGCGGACATTCAGTGATATCCCGTGCAGGGTCACACGGTCCCTTATTTCGATTCCTATGGAGGCGATCTTGTCCGTGCCCACAAAGACGCCGCGGTGCTCGGGGATTCTCCCGCCCTGAACTTCGAAATCAGCGAGGGTCTGGATGATCACCCCTTCAAGGATGGTAACGAATCGCGGCACATCACCCTGAAACTTTTCCATTCCGATCACCGGATACGCCACGAGCTGCCCGGGATAGTGACAGGTGATCTTCCCCCCCCTGCTCAGTCGATAGAGCGGCACTCCCCTGTCAGCCAGTTCGGACTCGGTCACCAGCAAATCATCATGCCCGCCCCTCCTGCCCATGGTGAGAACCGGCTCATGCTCCAGGACAAAGAGTATATCCTCATCCCATGACCCGGCCCTGAGGTCGTGGGCAAGGGTCTGAATATCCAGGGCGGTTCCATAATCGATTACCCCCAGATCTACGGCTTTCATGAGACATTTACCTTCCAATGGAAGAGAAAAAGGTTTGTTCTTTCAAGGAAGACTACTCCTTTCGCTACACCAGCTGTCGGCACCGGCACCTGTGCGCCCCGGCTCGGCACGGCCCGGGGAACGTCCGGAGACGCAAAGGGAGACCGACTCGACATCGGTCTCCCCAGAGCAAGGGGACATATTCTTATTATTGGATGATCGTATCCTCTGTTTCCTGATCGTACAACATCCATCGGGTTTCCGCCCTGCTGTATTCCCGTCACGTGCCCGCGATTCATCTCATCGATCCCCGGCGAAATCCTCGCCTCGTGCCGTTTTAAGGCTGCTCTCCTGCCCGAAAGGGGGCTCACGGCATATGGATGCAGCCTCCGGCCAGGGTCTGGCCCGCCTCCATGATCGCCTCGGACAGGGTGGGATGCGGGTGGACGGCATGAGCCAGTTCCTCGGTCGTCATCTCCAGCATCATCCCCAGCACGGCCTCGGATATCATGTCCGTTGCATGAGGCCCGATGATGTGCACGCCCAGGATCTCCCCGTATTTCTTCTCGGCGATGATCTTGACCATGCCCTCGGTTTCGCCCAGCACCATGGCCTTGCCGTTACCCTTGAAGGGAAACTGTCCCACCTGCACATCGGCTATCTTCTCTGCCTGCTCTTCGGAGAGCCCTACCGATGCGATCTCCGGGCTGGTGTAGATGCAGGCCGGAACAACGCGATAGCTCATGCTGCAGGCATCGCCCATGATGTTTCTGGCCGCGCATTCGGCCTCGGCCGTCGCCAGGTGCGCCAGCATGATGCCCCCGACAATGTCGCCTGCCGCATATACCCCAGGCACACTGGTCTCCATGTGCTCGTTCACCGCTACGGCCCCCTTCTCGCAGGCAATCCCCAGGACATCGAGATTCAGCGCGTCGAGCGCGGGCTTTCTCCCCACCGTGGCCAGCACCTTCTCGGCCTTTGCGCTCCGCTCCACGCCGTCCACCGCGTAGGTGACGATGTTGTTCCCCTTCTTCTTGTGCCCGATCCTCTTCACCTGAGCATTGGTGAGGATCTTGACTCCGGAAGCCTCGAGGGATTTATGGAGAATCGAGCTCATGGTCTTGTCCATCTCCGGGATGATCGTGGGCATCAGCTCCAGTATGGTGACATCCGTTCCCATGGTCGAGAGTATCTGTGCAAACTCGCAGCTGATGACCCCGCCCCCGATGATCACCACCGACTTGGGGATCGCCTCAAGGGAGAGCGCCCCGTTGCTGTCCAGGACATCAGGGCCGTCGATCCCCTCGATGGGGAGCACGACCGGCTTCGATCCTATGGCGATGAGCACGGCATCCGACGCGATCCGCTCACCGGTCTCCTCGACCCGGACCGTCCGGGGATCCACCAGCTGCGCCGTGCCCTGGATCACCTTTACCTTCTTCGCTCCCAGAAGGCCCTTCACCCCGTTCCTGAGCTGTTCGCTCACCGCGGCCTTCCTCGCCATGATCGCCGCAAGGTCGATGCTGAAGCCATCGCACTTCACACCGAAGGCGGCCGAGGTCTTCATGGTGTCGACCACCCGGGCGGACTGGAGCAGGGTCTTGGTCGGTATGCAGCCGCGGTTCAGGCAGACGCCCCCGAGGTGCTCCTTCTCGATGAGCGTTACCTCGGCGCCCAGCCGTGCCGCCCTGATGGCGGCAGGATAGCCTCCCGTGCCGCCGCCGATGATGGTGAGCCTGACCTTGCCCGCCGGCTTCCTGGTCGTGCCGGCGGCCGGGGCCTTCGCCGCAACCGCTGCCGGGGCCTGAGCCTTCGCTTCCCCGCCGCGCGCCCCGGGGATATCCGCGGCGCTCTCACCGGATCTGAGGATATACGCGACCACCGCCCCCACCGGGACCGCCTGCTGCTCCTGCACCAGGACCTTGCCCAGTGTCCCGTCCTCGGGGGCCTCCACATCGTAGGTGACCTTCTCGGTCTCCAGAACGAAGAGCACCTCGCCCCTGGTGACCGCGTCTCCTTCCTTCTTTTTCCATTCGACTATGAGCCCTTCGGTCATGGTCAGACCGAGCTTGGGCATTACGACTTCAGCTGGCATCTTCTCGTCCCCTTTGGTTTCTTTCCGTCCCGTGGCTCTCTCTTCCCGCCGGCCCCGGCACCCGTCAGAGCGCGAACAGCGGATTTTCGATGTACGACTTGAGCGTCATCATGAATTTCCCGGCCTCTGCGCCGTCAATGGTCCGGTGATCGTAGGTCAGGCTCACGTTCATCATCGGTCTGATCACGATCTCACCGCCTACCACCATGGGCTTGTCGATGATCGCCGCAGCGGCGAGAATGGCGTTCTCCGGCTGGTTGATCACTGCCGTGAAATGTTCGATCCCGAACATTCCCAGGGCCGAGAAGGTGAAGGTACCGCCCCTGATGTCATCCGGCAGGAAGGTTCCCTCCTTGCCCTTCTTGATCAGGGCCACGCGTTCTTTGGCGACCTGGGCAATGCTCTTGGAGTTGATGTTTCTGATGACCGGAACGATCAGGCCGTTATCCAGCGCCATGGCCATGCCCATGTGAACCTCAGGCAGAAACAGCACGCCATCGTCCGTCCACCGGGTGTTGATCACCGGGTGCTCGCGGATGGCCGCGGCCGTGATCTTCATGAGGATGTCCGTGATGGTCACCCTCACCCCGTCCTTTTTCTCGACGTATGGCAGCATCTTTTTCCGATATTCCTGGATTCCACTCGCGTCACAGGTGTTGTCCATATAGGCCTGCGCCGCCTGGACCTTGCTGGCGAGCATGTTCGCGGCTATCGCCCTTCTCATGCCCGTGAACTTCTCCAGCCGCGCACCCTCCGGAAGTCCTGCCGGAGCGGCAGCCGCGGGAGCCCCCGAAGACGCAGGCAAAGAAGCCTGAGCAGGAGCTGCGGCGGGCTTGTCTGCCAGTGATGCCTGTGCCTTTTCTACGTCTTCTTTGACAATTCTGCCACCGGGTCCGGTGCCCTTCACTGCGGAGATGTCGACGTTGTTTTCCCGGGCATACTTCTTTGCCAGGGGGGTCGCCCTCACCCGCTGTCCAGAACTGTCGTTCTGAGGAGATATGGATGGTGTCTTCGGGGTATCAGCAGCTTTCGTAGATATCTGGGATGCGGAATCTTGCACCGCAGCTCCTGCTATGTCAGCCGCGCTCTCCCCTGCCTTGAGGAGATACGCGACAACGGCTCCGACAGGAACGCTCTCCTGTTCCTGTACCAGAATTTTCCCCAGCACGCCGTCTTCCGGGGATTCCACGTCATACGTGACCTTTTCCGTTTCCAGAACGAAGAGGACCTCTCCCTTTTTGATCTCTTCGCCTTCTTTTTTCTTCCATTCGACTATGAGCCCTTCGGTCATGGTCAGACCGAGCTTCGGCATTACCACGTCAACCGGCATCTTCTTGTCCTCTCTATCTTGCGAATGTTATTTCCCCTTGAAGTTCGCCTTCCGTTTCTCGACAAAGGCAGTGGTGCCCTCTTTCATGTCTTCCGTGCTGAAACAGGTTATGCAGTTTTTCTGGGCATACTGGAGGCCGTGCTCCATGGGCAGGTCCATCCCGATCTCCACGGCGTCCTTGCAGAGCTCCACGGCGATGGGAGCATTCGCCATGATCCTGCCGGCAATTTCCTCGGCCGCAGCCACGGCCTGCCCTCTGGGAACCACCCGGCTCACCAGACCGATCCGGTAAGCCTCTTCGGCGTCGATGGGATCGCCGGTAAGCAGCATCTCGTGTGCCCGTGCCTTGCCGACAATCAGGGAGAGCCGCTGGGTCCCGCCGGCCCCGGGGATGATGCCCAGCTTCACCTCGGGCAATCCGAGCTTGGCGCCTTCGACGGCGACACGGATCTGGCAGGAGAGGGCAAGCTCCAGGCCACCGCCCATTGCCACCCCGTTGATGGCGGCGATGACCGGCTGACGGAGTTTTTCTATTGCCGCGGTGATCCTGACGAGCCCGTTATTCCACCGCAGGATGTCCATGGGCTTGAGCGTGCTCAGCTCCCTGATGTCTGCGCCCGCCTGAAATCCTTTGCCGGCACCCGTGATGATGAGCACCCTGATCTCCTCGTCCGTGTTCACCCTCGCCAGGGCGTCCGTCACCTCTTCGATCAGCTTCCCGCTGATTGCGTTGAGCACCTCCGGGCGATTGAGCACCAGGTAGCCGATGTTGTTTTTCTTCTCGAGAATGATGGTTTCGTAACGATGCATGGCCTTTTCCTCCATTGTAGAATGCCCTCTTCACCGGCATGTCTGCCTGTCGCACATCATGGCAGCCTGGCCGGCCGCCGGGCGCGAGCCCTCGATGATTGTCCTCATCAGGGATGCACCAGTATCTTCACATGCCTGTCAGGATGCTCCTTCAGCTCCTTGATTCCGCCCTCGACCAGATCGTCCAGGGGAATGTGCCCGGTTATCAGATCGTCAACCCGGACCCGGCCGTCCTCCAGATAGGCGATGGCCGTGGAGAACTCATCCTGGTACCCGCTGGAGAATCTGATCTGCTTTTCATGGCCCCACAGGCGGATAAAGGGCACCTCTATGGGCTTGAGGGCCAGACCCACCACACAGATCGTGGCCCGGCGGCCCGTCACCTTCACCGCGGTGTCGAACGACGCCTGGTTCCCCACACAATCGAATGCGACGTCGGCTCGCAGCCCACCGGTGAGGCCGGCTATCCCCTTTCCCGCATCCACCGCCGTGGGATCGAACACCGCATGGGCGCCCGTCCGGGACGCGGTCTCAAGCCTGGCCTTCATGGGTTCGACCACGTATACATGCACGGCTCCAGCCGCCTTGCACGCCTGCAGAACAAAGAGCCCGATAGGGCCTGCCCCGATGATCGCCACGCTGTCACCGGTCTTCATCCCGCTCCGGTTCACCGCATGGATGGCAACCGCCAGCGGTTCGATCGTCGCCCCCATGTCGTCCGTTACCGAATCCGGAAGTTTCAGAGCGCCGTATTCCGGGAACACCCCATACTCGGCAAAGGCCCCATCCCAGGCAAACCCCACAGTGCCGAGCTTCGTGCACATGATGTTTTCACCTTTTCTGCAGTAATGGCACTCTCCGCAGTAGATGAGCGGGTTTAGGGTTACCCGGTCGCCGGCAGCAAAGCGCTTCACTCCTTCTCCCACCTTTACCACCTCACCGGAGAACTCATGGCCGAGTATGACGGGGCCTCCCGATTTGCCGGTTAAGGGATGCGGCCGTGCCGGAATGATAAAGGGCCCGCTGTAATACTCGTGCAGGTCCGAACCGCAGATCCCGCATGCCCTGATCCTGACCCCGATCTGCCCGGGTGCGACCTCGGGCTCCTGCACGTCTTCTATCCGGATATCCTCTTTCCCGTACCAAACCGCCGCCTTCATCAGAGGCTTCTCCTTTCTCTACAGTGTCCTCTCCATGGTGCTCTTCACCGCGGCAACCACATCGTCCGCACTGGGGACATAGTATTTTTCCAGGCTGTAGGATGCCGGCGCAAACGGGGCGCCTACCCGCACGATCGGGGCGTCGAGCTCGTCCAGGATCTCCTCGGCCGCCGCCGCCGCTATCTCCGCCCCGAACCCGAACTGCTTGACCGCCTCATGGGCGATCACCAGCCGGTGGGTCCTGGCCACGGATTCGAACACGGTCTGGCGGTCCCAGGGTTGAATCGTCATGAGGTCCACCACCTCCGCGCCGATCCCCTCCTGTTCGAGGATCTTGGCCGCCTTCAATGACTCGTGCACCATCCGCGACGCAGTCACGATCGTGACATCGCCGCCCCGGAGCTTCACATCCGCCTTCCCCAGCGGCAGCACCACGTCCTCGTCCGCCTCGGCGGCCATGCCCTTCATGGCGTGAAGAGTCTTGTTCTCGATAAAGATCACCGGGTTGTCATCCCGGATGGATGCCTTAAGAAGGCCTTTGACGTCGTGCGGGGTCGCCGCCATGACCACCTTGAGCCCCGGCACATGGGCGAACCAGGCCTCCAGGCACTGGGAATGCTGCGGACCGGCGTTGAGGCCTCCGCCCTCGGGCATCCTCACCACGACCGGCACCGTGTACTGATTGCCGAACATATAGCGCATCTTGGCGATCTGGTTCACGATGCTGTCCATGGCGCAGGTCACGAAGTCCATGAACATGATCTCTACGATGGGCCTCAGCCCGCAGCTCGCCGCTCCCGCGGCCAGCGACGTGAAGCCGAGCTCGCTGATGGGCGTGTCGACCACCCGCTCCGGACCGAACTTCTCATAGAGCCCCTTGCTGGCGCCGAAGGAGCCTCCGGCCAACCCGACGTCCTCCCCGATGAGGAACACGTTCTCGTCGCGCTCCATCTCTTCTTCCATGGCCTCTTTTATCGCAAATATGTATCGCGTCTCTTTCATCCGTCGATCCTCTTTTTACACGTAGAGTCCTTCCAGCATCTCCGATACGTCCGGATAGGTGCACTGGCGGGCGAAGTTCACGGCATCTTCCACCTCCGCGCTCACCTCCGCCTGAATCCGATCGAGGTCCTTCCGCTTGAGCACCCTGCCCTTGATGAGCTCAGCCTCGAAGTCGGCTATGCAGTCCTCTGCCATCGCCTCCTCGACCTTCTCCTTGCCGCGGTACTTCTGCGCATCGCCCACATAGTGTCCGTGCCAGCGGTTGCACCTGATTTCCAGAAGGCTCGGACCCTTTCCTTCCCTGGCCCGCCTGACCGCCTCACCCGCGGCCTCGTAGATCTCCACCACACGATTGGATACCGATACCGCCGGGATATCATAGGCAAGGGCGCGGGAGGTTACGGACTCCACGGGCATATGGACCGTCCTGGGGGAAAATTCCGCCCAGCCGTTGTTCTCGCACACGAACACCAGGGGCAGCTTCCTGATGGCGGCAAGATTCATGGTTTCGTGAAACGCCCCTTCGCCCGTGGCGCCCTCTCCGAAGGTGGCGACGGCCACATGGTCCGTCTTCTTGTACTGAGCGGCAAAGGCGGCGCCCGCTGCGATGGGTATCCCGCCTCCCACGATCCCGTTGGCGCCCATGATGCCGATGCCGGCGTCCGCCAGATGCATGGAACCCGAGCGACCCAGGCAGAAACCTTCCTTTTTTCCGAACAGCTCCGCCATTGCCCGCCTGATCTCGATCCCCTTGGCGACAGCCCACCCATGCCCCCGGTGAGTCGTGCTGATGGAATCATTCGCGTTCAGGTGTGCGCATACCGCGGCCGGCGCCGCCTCCTGTCCGATGCTCACATGCAGGAAGCCCAGGATCTCGCCCCGGGAAAAGACTTCCATGAGCATCTCCTCGACCTTGCGGATCCGAACCATCATGGTGTAAAAATCAGTCAGCATATCCTTCGATGGTCTGTTCATATTCTCGGTCCCCTTTTTCTCGGATATTCCCATCTTCTTGAATGCGTACCATCTGTTACCGCCTCTGAAGGGCTTGCCCGATCAGTCCTTCCGGCTACTGTCCGGCTCTCGTGTGTTCGGTCCGTGTTTCGTCCCCTGTCGGAAAAACCTGCCCTGAAATTTCTTTTTTACGGTTTACCCGAACAAAGCAACAAGCGTACCAATAAAAAATACGTTTCATTCTTCTTTTATTATCAATGTATTGCATCTTTTGGCCCACCCTATTCCTCCTGTTCGCCCAAAGGGGTTCTCCAATATTGAACAAGGCGATTGTTCAATATTGAAACACCTTTATTTTCCCTTTCCCCACAGGTCCGTAAGCCGGATGGATCAGCGGTATGCAAGGGGTGGGGTATCCAGCCAACACATGAGATTCTTTTCTCGTCCTGTCCCTGGGACGACCGGCCCTCCGGTACTCGGGAAGGGCAGAAAGCGACGATACGCAGACCGTGCGCCGTGAATATTTTTTTAAGGGAATCTTACCGGTTTCATGGTGACGGCCGGCCGGGAATCCGCGATCCACGGCCGGCCCTGAAGGCCCGGGGCGAAACTCCCGGCCCGGCGGGCTCATTGCGCCGCCCGGGATGAGGCTGCAAGAATCCGCAGCACACCGGGCGGCGGCCTCTCCGCTCAGCGGTTATCGGGAACGATGAACTCGTTCACCTCGAAGATGTTTCTCTCAAGATCACCGATAAAGAGCGGGATAATATCTTCGGCCAGTTTCTTATGCTCCCCGTTGGCTGCCCACGCCTCATCGTTTTCCCTGGTTTCCCAGAACTTGAGCACTATCCATTCGCCGTTGGACTTGGACATATAATAGGTGCCGCGATGGCCGGGCTGCTCGGATATCAGCTTGATCCATGGGCCTCTGATCCAGCTTTCGTACTTCGACAGGTTTTTGGGGTCGACACATCCCCTGGTAAGACTGCAGATCATGGGAATATCCTCCTTGTTCTCATGCTCGATCGTTGAAGGGGCTGCTGAACCAGCCCGCCCCCGCCGGGATACGATGCGCCCCCGGCTGTTCCGGTCTCCGGCACAGCCGGGGGCGGCAACTCTCCTATGCCTTTTCCATCTTCGCGAGCTCTTCTTCCTTGAGAACCCGTCTCAACACCTCGCCCTTGTTACTGATGGGGAGCGAATCGCGGATTTCCACGACCGGGACCTTGTACGCGGCGACATTGTTCTTGAACCACTGCCTCAGCTCCTCTGCCGTCAGGCTGTATCCGGGCTTCAGGGTGATGAACACCTTCGGCTCTTCCATCTTCTTCGGGTGCGGTATCCCGATAGCCACGATCTTGTCGATGGCCGGATTCGCCAGGCCGAGGACCTCAAGCTCCCTCGGGGCCATGATATAGCCGGTGACCTTGATGATGTCCCGGTGACGGCCGTAGTAGTACACCATGCCGTCTTCCTTGAGCGCCCCGATGTCGCCGGAGTACATCCATCCGTCCACGATTTCCTTTGCGTTGATCTCGGGCTTGTTCCAATAACACTTCACCTGGGATGGGCACTTGACCACGATCTCTCCCCGCTGCCCGAGAGGCAACTCTTTCCTCGTCTCGAAGTCCACGATCTTGATCTTGGTGCCCGGGGCCAGGGTGCCCACGCCTACGGCACCGGGGTCTTCAAAGGGGTCTTCGATTCCCAGGCCTCCGCACGCGCAGTAGTTGAAGCTCTCGGTTCCGAGGGCGTATCCGAAGTTGTCCAGCCTGCAGCCGGTGATCTCGCGCCACTTGTCGGCGACTTCCCGGGTAAAGGGGATGGCGAAGGGAACCGTGTTGCAGGTGGTGAAGCTCGTGAGATCGTATTTGTCCCTGTCGGGATGGTTTATGATGCTGGCGACACAAGGCATGGGCCACGAGAACTTGGTCACCCGATATTTATGTATGGCTTCCAGAGCGGCCGTGGTATCCCACCTCGCCAGGATGAGAATGGTGTATCCGCAGTAGAAGGACCCGGCGATCCCGGTTGACAGCCCGTACATGTGGGTGTGGGGCACCGGCGTCAGCAGGACGTCGTCCTTTGTCGTGTCCAGCAGGAGGTGGGCGATACCCGCTCCTCCGAGAAGGGTGGTGAAGTGCGTGTGGAGGCACCCCTTCGGAAACCCGCTCGTGCCTCCCGTATAGAGGATCCAGGCATCATCGTGCAGATCGACCTTGACGTCAGGCGGCGTATCCGGATACTTCGCAAGGAGATCGAGGTATTCATAGGTGCCGGGGAAGGTCTGCTTTTCCGCCAGCATCATGGGGTGCAGCGGGAAGGCCGGCTCTTCGGGCATGAAATCGTGGAAGCTCGTTACGATGATATCCTTGATGCCGCATTTATCCTTCACGTTTTTGACGACCGGATACAGCTGGTCGAGAACGATCATGAAATTCGCCTGAGAGTCGTTCAGGGCGTATTCGAGCTCCAGCTCCTTGTGCATCGGATCGATCGGCACGCTCACCAGACCCAGCTTGAACGCCGCGAGATAGATAACATAGCATTGGGGGCAGCTCTGGATGAAGACCGCGACCCGATCGCCCTTCTTGTAGCCCATCGCCGAGAAGGCGTTTGCCAGCCTGTTGCTCCAGTCTTCAAGCTGTCTCCACGTCAGCTCCTTCCCGTAATAGTTCACGACTGCCTTATCAGGATTTTCCCTGGTGTGAATCTTTACGTATTCCGCCAACGGCATTTCGCCGTGCAGCAGGTCAACGTGATCCATCTTCGCCCTCTCGCCGTGCAGAAGGTCAACGTGCTCCATCTCTATGCTCCTTTCTCCTGTATAAGTATTTTATTTGCCTTTAAGGATCGAACCGATCCCGGATATTGGTGCTTCCCTGTCTATCCGTTGCTCCCCCCTATTTGTTTTCCAGCATCTCGAAGAAGGCGTCCAGACGCTGCTGGACCTGCCCGTCGGCATAGGTCCTTTCATCTGCTTGATCGACATCGATGAGGACCACCGGCAGATGGAATCTCTCGTGGATGAGGTTGGCAACATCGAGGGCGCCTGTGGACATGATCTTGCAACTCTTGTTGATAGCGACCACGGCGCCGTCGATCTTGAACTCCTTGATATCCCGGGCCAGTCTGTCGCCGATGCAGCCGTAGAGCGTCTCGGCGATCGTGGAGCCGCACCCGCCTTCAAGGCCGAAGCTGAGCCCTTTCTTCGCGAAGTACTCGATCGGCTCGCTGTCTTCGAAGTCCTGGGTATACCAGAGGTAACGGTTATAGTCGCCGAACGGGAAAACACATCCCCTCTGTGCGAAATAATTCACGAACCCGAGGCGATACCACGGCGGGATATTGAACATCACGAGCCGGTGCCGCTCATCCTGGATCGCACCTTCCCGATTCTTGATCCGCTCTTTGATTTCCGCAGTCGCCAGCTTCAGGAGATCGACCCCGTGCTGGGTGCCCGAGAGCGAGCTGGGGACGAATATCAGATTCGCCAGATCGGAGAGATTCATCGGGGCAGGCACCGCCTTGTTCAGATCGAGCAGCTCGCGCCAGTATTTACCCTGCTCACGGGAGAGGCGGGCGGTTTCCTTCAGTTTCTGATCCGTCACCTTGTTCCCGCTGATCTTTTCGAGCTGTCCGATGCACTCTTCCATCTCCCGCGCAACGTACCGGATGTAGTAGTCGGGCACCTCGTGATCGAACATGCGGTGGGGGGTGTTCAGGACCACGTACGGCTTGTCGAAGAAGAGTCGCAGGGCATCGAACCACTTCAGGTAGTTCAGGCATGCGTTCGAGACCACCATCAGAAGGTCCGGCTTCGGTATCCCCCCGAGCGGATGATCGTTATCCTGCGCCAACAGGTATCCGAAGTTGTTCCGGATATAAGAACAGAGCTCGGGCTTGTAGTTGTTCGCCTCGGCGATCGTGCAGTATTTTTCCGAAAAATGCTGCGCAGCGCAGACACACGCATAGTTTTCGGGATACGCCACCCGGATTCCGAGCATCCGGCAGATATCGTTCAGCGGATTCGAGCTCACTACCGACCATGCGAGAGGATGACCGGCCCAGATATCTTCATAATATTGACGAAGAGCTGCACTGACGGCCTTTGCCGATTCCAAGCGTTTAGGTTTATTCTCAGACATGGTATCTCTCCTTGCAGATGTTATTTCATGATGGATTCGATAAATCCTTCGATGCGAGTCTGAACTGGGGCCATATCGCACATATACTCCGTCTCGACAAAGCCAACCGGCACGCCCTTTTTGCGCAGCTCTCTCTCCAGATACGGAAAGTCCATTACTTCCGACTCACATGCCCTCTCTATGGCAAAGATCACCCCGTCGACGGCGTATTCCTGAACCAGATCGATCAGATAGCTCATCCGATACTCGGCGGATATCGAGAATGGACAGGGGAGATTCGCATAGCTCCTGGCAATGGCCAGCAGCGGATCCTCGCCACTGTCGCTCTGGCCGGCCAGGGACCTCAGCCCCATGTTGGTGTCGTCACAGACTACGGTCGCGCCTGCGGCCTGGATGGTCTCGTAGATCCTCCCGTCGGTAAGGCAGGGCCCAGACACCAGGAGACGGGCTTTGGGCCTTTCTCCTGCAGGAAGATCCCGTATCTCGGAAAACAGCTTTTCCAGGAGGCGGTTGTTCTCCTCCTTATCCATCACATGAGACACCATGAAAACATCGAACAGGTCTACACCGTTCAGGGGGGGCCTCTCCTGTTTCATCAAACTGCAGATATTCCCCAGCAGCTCTCTGTTCCGGTTATACACATCGATCGCATAGGTGAGCGCCTCTTCGAAGATTTTCCGGCCGGTGAATTCTTCCAGCTCCTTCTTGAGATTTTCCAGATCGTCCCTGAAAAAGGTCAGCGCGTTCTTCGTCTTGTTGAATCTCAGGCCCGCCATGGTCGCCACAAAGTCATTCTTCCGGTGATACCGCCATCCGCGGGCGAAATATGTAACGGTCTCACACGACTCGGGCAGAACGACCCCGTCGAGAAAAGGATACTGGCCTTTGAGAACCTGGTCCCAGATGGCCCGGAAGATCGATGAGGTATAGACATGCAAATGCGCGTGCGCCATGTTGGTCTGTTCTCCGGGAAAGGGGAAGAGCCTGAATGGATGGAGACCTGCCGCGTGAATGACTTCTTGCGGAACAATCGGGTGCATGACGCCAATAAACTTTTTTTCAGACCGGCTGGAGGCTTCTGAAAGATACGCCCTCATATCCCTGGCGATTTGATTGATTTGTTCCATGGCCGTCATTGGTGTTTTCCTCCTTGATAAACTTTCTTCCGTTTCTGTTTTGCAACAGTATCATCATTGATAACCGGTTACTTCTTGTCTCCGGGAAACGTCGAAGGGAATCTGGGCTCCCGTTTCTCCTTGAACGCGGCAATGCCCTCCTGCATATCGTCCGAGAGCATCGTCATGACGTGTCCTCTGGCCTCATACTCTACGGCCGTCGCCAGATCCATGGTGAGGCACTGGTACAGCGCCCTCTTGGCCATTCCCATCGCGAACGCCGGCCCTTTCGCCAACCGCCGGGCCAGCTTCATGGTTTCGTCTTCGAGCTGATCCGGCGGGACCACCCGGTTGACCAGGCCGATATCCCTCGCCTCGAAGGCATCGACGACCCTGCCGGAAAAGACCAGCTCCGCCGCCCTGGCCACGCCGATGAGGCGCGGGAGAAAGTAAATCGCCCCCGTATCGCTCTGAACCCCGATGTTCAGGTACACGTGGCCCAGCTTGGCCTTTTCGGAGGCGATCAGGATATCGGCGGCCAGGGCCAGGCCGAATCCGCCTCCGGCAGCCGCACCGTTGATCATCGCGATCACCGGTTTGGGCATGTTCCTGAGGTTGACCGCGACCTGTCCGAATGTCTGGACGACCTTTTCCAACTCGCCTGGGTCCTTGATATGGTACATGGGGGAGCTGAGATCCCCTCCCACGCAGAACGCCTTGCCCATGCCTGTGATGATGACCACCCGTGTATCCCTGTCTTCTGCCGCGTGCCTGGTGGCTTCTATGAGCTCACGGCACATGTCCATGGTCATCCCGTTGAGGCTTTCCGGACGGTTCAGAGATATTCGGGTTATCCCGTCCTGCTGCTCACAGATGATATTCTGGTAATCCATCTTTCTTCTCCCTCTCATGGTTCGATTGCCGTATGTTTGTTTCCCTGTCCTCTTGTGCCGGATATCCTTTATCCGTACGCGATCGAAGGCAGCCACGTGGCCAGCTCGGGCCAGAACATGACGGCTAGCAGACCAAGGACCTGAATGATGACAAAGGGAATGATCCCCTTGTAGATATCCACCAGCTGTACCTCAGGAGGGCATGCACCCTTCAGATAGAATATCGCGAAGCCGACCGGAGGTGTGAGAAAGGACGTCTGGAGACAGATGGCGATGAGGATCGTGAACCAGATCAGGTCCGGATTGTCCAGCACGCCGAAGCCCTCTATGCCCAGAGCCAGCTTGCCGATGACCGGCCCCACGAGGGGGAGAATGATGAAGGTGATCTCGATCCAGTCGAGGAAAAACCCGAGCAGGAACACCCCGAGCAGTATCACGGTCAGGATACCGTACGGTCCGAAGGGCAGGCCCAGAAGAAACGATTCGATCACCTCGTCGCCGCCGAGCATGCGCATCACCAGAGCAAAACAGCTCGCCGCTATGAGGATAGCGAAGATATAGGCGATCGTGCCGAAGGTCTGGTGCAGCACATCCTTGAATATCTGGAGATTCAGCTTCCGGTTGATGAGGGCGATCAGCGTGGCCCCGAACGCGCCGACGCCGCTCGCCTCCGTGATCGTGGCCATACCGGTGAAGATGGAACCGAGCACCGCGACCATCAGCCCGAGGGGCGGCAGGATGGTCTTGAACACATCCCATACCACTTTCATCTGGAAGGGCTGCCGGTCTTCGCTCAGCGGGGCTTCCCGGGGCCTCATAAAGGCATAAATCAGGATAAAGATCAGATACATCACGCCCAGGAGAATACCGGGGATAAAGGCCGCCATGAAGAGATCGCCGACCGCGAGTTGGAGCTGCTCCCCCATCATGACGAGCATGACGCTCGGAGGAATCAGGATACCCAGGGTGCCAGCCGCGCACACGGTGCCGGTGGCGAGGGACCGTGAATACCCCTGATGGATCATGGCCGGCAGGGACAACAACCCGAGCAGGACGACCGAAGCCCCGATGATCCCCGTAGACGCCGCCAAGAGGATGCCGATAATGGCCACCGAGACCGCGAGACCGCCGCGCACCTTGCCGAACAGATTCTGCATGGAATGCAGCATATTCTCGGCAATGCCCGAGCGGTCGAGCATCAGCCCCATGTACACGAACATGGGCAGGGCGACCATCACCCAGTTCTCGAGAACACTGTATATGCGGTTGACAACCATCCCGAAAGAATTGAAGTCCAGAAAGGTCATAGTGCCCATATATTGGTCAGCCAGATACCCGATTAGGGTGAACACCACCGAGATGCCGCCCAGAATGAACGCAATGGGATAACCGGTGAAAAGGAGAGCGATAAAGCTTATGAACATCAGTATTATCAATATGGTATTTATTTCCACCTTACTGCTCCTTCTTGATAAGCAATGCAAGGGATCGAACCATGCGGCTTAGAATGGCGACCCCCAGCAACCCGAATCCCAGCGGGATGAACAGCTTGATCAGCCATCGGTATGGCAGACCCATCGGGGCTGCCGAACACTCGCTGATCATCCAGGAATTATGGAAAAAGGCCCATCCGTGCACCATGATGATGATCCCCCAGGGAAAAACTAGGAAAAGGGATCCGAAAAGCTCGATCTTTTCCCTGGTGCGGGACCGGAACCTGCTGCTCATAACGTCAAGCCGGATATGGGTATCCTTCGCCACCGCATACGCAAGGCCGAACATGACGTTCACCGAATAGAGGTACCATTCCATTTCATCCAGAACGACGAGACCGTTCGAGAAAAAATAGCGCAGAATCACCTGGGTAATGATCAGCACCAGCAGCACGCCATTCAACCACGCAAGCGTGTTGCCTATGCGGACGATGCCCCTGTCGGTGAAATCACTGATGGTGAGGAGAGACGAGGAAATGTCATTCATCATACTATCCGTCCACGTTTGATGATGGTGATCCGGAGGATGCCGGGCAAGAACCCCGGCACCGTCCAGATCGTGAATTTATGGTTCTCTTTAAGCCTCTTACAGTCGTATTGAAGCCTGCCGCAGCCGATTACTTTTCCGGTTCCGGCCTGGGAAGAGTCCCGTACGCCAGCCAGTAATTGTAATCCGGGAAGAACTCCTGCATGTCGTCCCATACCTTCTTGAAGCTGGGATCCTGCTCTCTCAGATCCTTCACCACGTCCATCCATGCGGCATGAATGGAATCGAGCATGTCCTCCGACCACCGCTTGTTGATAACACCACGCTTCTTGGCGTTGTTCTTGATGATCGGGCCTTGGATACTTTCCACATAGGAAATACCCTCAAGCGTCGCGGCCCGGCAGGTCAGCTCGATCATGGTTCTCTGGGTCTCACTCATCTTGTTCCATACATCCTTGTTGATCAGCAGCTCGATGATGGTCGAAGGCTGGTGCCACCCGGGGAAATAATTGTACTTCACGACCTTGTACAGCCCGGACGGCTCGTCAATGGCGGGCGATCCGTTTTCCACGGCATCGATGGCCTTTTTCTCGAGCGCCGAGAACACCTCGCCGACAGGTACCAGCGTAACGTTGACCCCGAGCTTCTCCAGGGCGCGACCACCGTGGCCTGCGATCCTCATCTTGAGCCCATTGAAGTCTTCCGGCTTCTCGACGGGTTTTGCAAACCAGCCGCCGCTGTCCGGACCCAGGATTCCGCAGACCAGAACCTTCACGTTATAGCCGTTCTGGTCGTAGAGCTCCTGATAGAGCTTCATGCCGTTGCCGTGATAGAGCCACGCGAGGTATCCGTTTATCTCGGGCCCGAACGGCACGCTTCCAAACAGCGGGGCAGCCGGCATCTTGCCCTGCCAGTAGTTTGCGCAGGAATATCCGGCCTGGATCTTCCCGTTGGAGACGGCGTCCAGGACCTCGAACGGCGGTACAAGCTTCCCGGGATCATAGACCATCATCTGAATCGAGCCGTCACTCACCGCCTTGAGATTCTCCGCTGTCCACGAGATGGTGGTGCCAAGGCCCGGAGTCTGCATCCCGAAACAGCTCTGGACACGCATGCGCACATCGCCCGCTATCGCCGGAACCGCTGAAGCCACCAGGAAAAATGCCGAAAGAATCACCGTACAGATCGTTGTTGCAACCTTACTCATCGTTTCCCCCTTCCGCTCTTATATGATTCATTTCCAAGTCCACCGAAACGCCCTCCTATTAGGGTGTTCCCTGATAAACGATCTCCTTCCGCAGAGGAGAATTTATCCTCGCTCACCCACCAGATGCGGCCTATGACGCCAGTGATGCCCGGCTATCCTGAAGCCAGAGCCGGCCAGTGATCGGTTTTATGGTTCTGTTCCCGACAAGGTCTATTGGATTTCGTATGATTTCGTAGCTGCCTCACTGTGCTGTTTTTTATGAACGTGACTGCCGGCTGCAACAGCTGGCAGACGCTCGCCAGTTTCTCACAATATTCCACATATATCAACTCGACCTTATAGTCCGGCCTGGGATGTACCTGCTCCGGTTCGTTTATTTTCTCATTTTGTACTATTCCAACTGACCATGTTTTCTTCATGCTTTTTGTAACCGCTCTATCTCTCGTCATCTCTCCTTTGGCGGCGCTTCCCCCTACCAGATTATCATTCGCTTTCTGAAAGGCCCATGCAGTCTGCATACCCTTCCTAGAAAACGACCTTCCCGACAGACGGCTTGTTTGATTCGAGGGCTTCGGCAAAGGTTTCCAGCCTGATCCCCGTTTTCTCTTCGTCGAAAAAGGTGTCGTCCACGAGGTCGCCTTCGATGATGGTAGACAGGACACCGAGCTTTTTCTGAACATAGTCCGCGATGTAGTGCATGGTGATGGAGAACGGCTTGCAGGTCATTGCATATGCGAAGATCCCGGCCTCCATGTCATAATCCCTGTATAACTGCTCCGTGTACTCCGCCTTGTACCTGACATCTCTGTTGAGATAGAAGTAGGCGGTGTTCTCGGCAACGCTGTCCAGAGGTCGCTCCGGGTCGCTCCGGTCAAAGGCAAACAACTGGGAGTACGCACTCGTAACGAGGCAGATTCCCAGGCTTTGCAGTTTCTTCGACAGGAATCTCATGGCAAACCAGTACGGAATGCCGTCCCAGTACACCCTGTGCTTCATGTTCTCGAAGGGGACGATCCCTTCCCTGATCCTCTCGTTCATCTCCTGTTTCATCAGCCGGTAATGGTCTGCCACCTCGGGTTTGTATCTGAGCACGAGGTTCGGGAAATTATGGGGCATCAGGTCGAAGTAGGTTGACGGCGAGGGTTTGTGCTTGTTTATCTTTATCATGTCCGTATATCCCTTCGCACTCTCGCTGCCGTTCCTCACGACCTCCCTGAGCCTGTCGAGATCGAACTTCTTTCCGGTAAACTCCTCGAGGAAACGAATGAGATCCCCTATCTGGCCCTTGATATGACCGATGACATCCTTTTCCTGTATTCCCGGGATGATATAGGGCGTATCGATGTGTATCATGGGGACGTCCCAGTAGTGACTGAGATGCTCCCACCACTTGGTGATGAGGCTGCAGCTGTTGTTGGCGACCAGCAGGAGATCGGGCGCGGGCAGCGGGTCGAACGGGTCCAGGCCTTCAATATCAGCCAGGGTCGACCCGAGACCGTTGCGGCAATAGGTGCACAGATGATGCTCGTACCCCTTGTCTTCAGTGATCTTGCAGTGCCGGTAAGCCGCGTGCCGCGCCCCGCATGTGGCTGCATACGCCTCCGGGAACAGCACGCAGAAGTCCATCGCCCACAGTATCTCGTTGGGAGCGGCCGTAGTGGTCCACACGATCGGCTTCCGTTTCGACTCCTTGATCTCGCGGGCTTCCCGGTAATGATCGACAATCAACTTGCCAAGCCGATTCTGGGATTCCAACCTGTTGCCGATTTTCACCTCTGTTCCCATTCACAACTCCTTTTTTATTCGGATCCAAGCCTGGATTTTGCGACAAGGGCAGCACCAAAGGCAGTGACAATCTGTGGATCTTCAGGCACGGTTATTTCACGTTTCATCGTACTGGCAAGAAGCGAAACGATCGCATCGTTTCTCGCGACCCCGCCAGTCATCACTACCCTTCCTGTGTCCCCGGGACCGATCGAGTTGATCAGCCCGTAAACACGGCTGACAATCGATTCGTGCAGCCCTGCGGCAATGTCTTCCTGCGGTGTCCTGCGAGCGATGAGGGATACGATCTCGGTCTGGGCAAACACGGTGCACGTACTGCTTATTCTGATCCTGTTTCCGGATCTCCTCGATAATGCTGCCAGCTCGGCAACGCTCACTCCGAGGGTCTCTGCGGCCACCTCCAGGAATCTACCTGTTCCGGCTGCACACTTATCGTTCATGGCGAAGTTGACCACCTTACCCTCGTCGTTTATCTTGATCGCCTTGCTGTCCTGGCCGCCGATATCCACGACCAGCCTTGCATCGGGATAGAAGTGGTAGGCACCCACGGCGTTGCAGGTGATTTCCGACATCGTGTCCGCTGCGAAAGGCACACTGACCCGCCCATACCCTGTCGCAACTATGCGTTGAATGTCATCGAAGGTGTGGCCGAGCTCCTGTGCCGCATTTTCGACAACCTTCCGGGCCACTGCATACAGATCCGTACCAGTCGGGAATAATGCTGACCGGAAGACATGATCCTCCTTGAGAACAACGGCTTTCGATGTCTGCGATCCGATATCAACACCAGCTACTATCATGGCTTCACCCTCATTCGTTGTTTTAGAGACTGAGCATTTCCAGATATCCCTGTATCCTCGTTCTCTGCGTCTCCAAAGATCCGGCTTCATGCCCTGTATTGAGCGTGATGTGGGCGATGTTCTGCTCTTCCAGCCTTTTTTTCAGCATGACGAACTCCAGATCAAAGGGGTCGCAGTACATTTCTCTCAATAGGATGACTCCCTGGATCCCGTTCTCCAGCACATAGTCCGCAACATAGTCGCCGTAGGTGGAAAGGGATCTGTCCTGTTCAATCCAGTTTTGGGGGTAGTGGTAGGTTGTACAGGGAGTGAGGCCCAGGTAGAAATCGGCATATGCCTCGACCGGGTCTCCGGAACAGGGCACATCGACCGAGAAATAGCGCGACCCGGTGAAAAAATCGTCCCCAACGATCACTGCACCCATCTCTTCGATCAGGTCCAGGATCTCCTCTTCCGGCATGCCGCAGGGGTGTCCACAGACCATAATCTTCGGTTTTTCACCGGGCTCGCACTCCAGATCTTGGGCCTGAACGAGAAGCTTCTTCAGAAGCGAATTATACTCTTCCTTGGGCATGATCATCCCGGCGGCGATCGCCTTTGCCAGATCAGAGGACTTCAATAATCCGGGCCTGGTTTTCCTGATGTCATTCAATGCCCTCATAAGGGAACGTGTTTCATTGAAAAGACGAATGCTCTCACGGAGCTTATCCGGTGTTATGGCCTTGCCGGCGAACTCCTCGAGCCCGGATTTCAGCCTCTTGAGTTCGTTCAGCAGAAACGGGCGCGAGGCCTCGCTCATATTGAAGGGACGCCACATCTGATGAAAAAAGGCGAACTCATGATCCAGGCTCCAGACCTGAAAAAAGAACCTGACCTGGTCACAGATCAGCACCGCGGCAACCCCGTCCAGGGCATCATACTTCCCGGACAGCAAGTCTTCGAAGGTGCTCCGGACCGCCCCGCACGCATTGGTCATGAGGTGTCGGTTCGCATGGGTGATCGGCCCGTTGCCGCCGAAGAGCGTGACAGGCAGCAGACCTGCAGCATGGACGAATTCTTCCGGAAAATACATGGGGAGGCAGCCGATGACCTTTCCCCCTGTATCATCTTTCCATTTTACTATTTCACTGTTCCGCCGAGAGTAACGAAGCTTAAGATTATCCAAAATCGATTGCATATGTTTGCCCACCTGTCGTGATGATTAAAAGGCCTTATCTTTTTGCGTCGACATTTCAGGTGTAAGGCAAGAACAGTACCACCATCCCGGGCAGGACGATATTTGGGCTGGATTTATCAGATTAATCAAAAGGTTGTAAACAATTTGCCGAATCGGCGCATCATGGCCGGAATTTATCTCCCTCAGGGGCCTGTAACAATATCTAACAAACCATGCTCCATTATGCTACATGTCACAGGCCGGGCCTTTTGTGACAGGACGGTAGGCGGTAAAAGGCTGCTTGACGGCGTAAATGCCGACTGTGCTGATCCATAGGGGAGGCTTTCTGCGAAGACAGTGGTCGTGTGCCTGGCTAATATTGATATTTCCGGCTTTTCCCAAGGGTATCTCGTCGCTTCGAACGCGACCGGCACGTCCGGTCACGCGCCTTGGATATACATGACACGGTGCAGCCGGGCGCTTACCTACCTGCGCACGGCCGCACCCCTTATCCAGTTACTCGCCGAGATGCACGATGAGAACGGGTTTCGTGCACTTGCGGACAACATGCCTGGCGGTATAGTCCAGCAGGGCCTTCCCCACGGAGGTCACGGAATGCGCGCCCACAATGACCAGGTCGAACCCCTGCTCGTCGACCATGGTGAGGATGGTCTTCTCTGCATTCCCGAGGACAACGGTCACATTTTCGACAAACTCATCGAATTCGGCACCTTCGCACATTCGGGTGCAGGTGTCCTGAAGCCGCCTCTGAATGACTTCCAGGGCCTCCTGCTGATTTTTCTTCAGCAGTTCTTCCCACTTTTTTTCTCCCACGACAGAGCTCACCAGGGAAGACGTACTCTGAGACATTTTCTCGATGACATGCAGCGCGGTAATCTTTGCCTGAAATCGTTTGGCAATGCTGAGCGCATACCCGAATGCATGTTCCGCCCTCTCGGACAAGTCGGTCACATACAGGACCCGTTTGAAATCATAGTTCATGATCATTCCTTTCATGCTTTATCAACAGTGACTTTCGTGCATCCCGGGACCGGTCACGCGCGCTTGCACGCAACGGACCCCGAGACGCTTCAAGATTCTTTCCCCGGAGAATTCACGCATGCCTCACGTATAACAGCCTCTCGGACGTGACGTCCATGGATCGTATCGTCGGCTATTCCCGGGCACGAGCCGTCCTTCCTCCCCTCTTCTCAAGAGGCCTGTTCTCGTGAGCCTACGGACGGATATCGTCCAGTCCCAGTTCGGCCAGTTTTTCCTTTGTGGGTATGCCGGTTTTCTTGTCCCATCCCCGGCACTCGTAGTAATCGTCCAGGGCATCCTGGACATCTTCTTTCCGAAGAAGTTTCTTCTTGTAGTAATCTTTCATCACGTGTTCTTTGTCATCGGCTGTCTTGAGCGCCTTGAACCACTGCTGGGGTATCTGGCTATCGTCTCTCAACACGCCTTCCCTGACATTCGTCATCCTCGATATGGTCCATACGCGTTCGACCGCCTTCATCACCGAAGGCACGTCGATATCGTGCCCGGTCGCCGCTGAATAAAGCTCGGCCAGCAGCCCCGCCGAATAATACCGGTCGTTCCCTGCCCGGTTGCACACCCCCATGCAGCTCATGAGACAGACCCAGTCCTCGAAACACCGGGTGAAGCTGCCCAGTCTGAATCCGTCATCAACAGCGAAGATCCGCTCCATGAGCTCGGGCGATCCTCCTACCCGTCCGCAATGACGCTTCATGGCATCGGGCGGAAGGTTCGGTACGGTCGTAGGCGACCCGCCGTATGCGGAATACGGGCCCCTGGGGCTTACCAGCTGCTCGAATTCCATGGTGCCCAAAGCCCACAACCGCGGCTCCCAGATCACGTTGATTCCGTTAATCGTGTAGGCGTGCCCTTTGGCCTTCTCGCCCACAAACTCGATCATTCCTTCCCATCCCTCCGCCATGGCGTCCCCGAAGCCCTCGCGCGCCATCATCATGTCCACGAGCCGGTTCACGCTCTCGTAGTCCCGCTTCAGCTCAAAGCCGATGTCTTCCTTCTTCAGCAGCCCCGCCTCGTAGAGATCGAAGGGAAAGTCCAGCAGCCCTTCCATTGTCTGGCCGCATAGCCCCAACCGGTCAAACTTATTGTAAATATATGCCGCCTGCTTGATATCGTTGATGGCAAATCTGGTCGCAAAAGCCGGTATGTTGATGAACGAGGTGATCCCCATGGTGAACCTGGAACACTCACCATCGTCAAACTCCAGTAGATCCTTGCACCCAACCAGACACGACGTGCAGGCTACCCGAGACTTCTTGATGCTCTTGTACGAGGGAATGCCGAATGTCTTTGTCACCTCCTCGGGGGTCAGATGCTCGGTACTGAAATACTCAGTTATCAACCCTTCCCAACCTGCCATCATACCCAGATCCACCACCTGGTTCCGGGCCTTGAACTCCATCATCCGCTTGACCAGACCGGACACGCTCTTTTCGAACCGTTTGGGGTCGGCTATAGTCATGCCTTTTGTCCCGTACGCGACTACCGCCTTTAAATTCTTGGATCCCATTACGGCCCCAAGACCTCCCCTGCCAAGAGAGGATATGCCGTCAACATTGGCTTGCGCATTGGTCACCTGCTGCTCTCCTGCAGGCCCTACGCAAATCGTCCCCGCCCCGTCGTAGACGGTCTTCAGCTCCGCGGTCACCTCATACACGTCGCGGCCCCAGAGATGACGCGCATCCTCAACCGTTATCGTATCGTCGGTGATCACCACCATAACCGGGCTCTCGGATTTGCCTGTCAGTACGATATGATCATACCCAGCCCATTTCATCATGCTCGCAAAGCTCATGCTCCCCGCAGAGCTTCCTACCATCTTGCCGATCGGAAACTTCGTGGTCGCAAATATCTTGGACGCTCCCGGAACCGATGTCCCCACAAGGGCTCCTGCCCCGAATACGATCGGATTCTCAGGCGCCCGGGGGTCTGTCCCCGGGATCATCGCGTCATACGCAAGCTTGTGATTGATCCCGTAACCCCCCAAAAACGACTCGACCATGCTCTCCTGTATAGGCTCCTCGCTCACCCGCCGATTCGTCAGATCCACGTATGCGACCTTCCCGCCAAATCCGTGCTTACTCATGATCCTCTCCTTCCCCAGAAATCCCGTGTGGAAGATCTTCCTTTACCCGCAAAAAATCGTCCGCCCTCGTCAAGGCCCCGTACGGACAGTACCGGGCACAAATCCCGCAGTCTTCGCACTCCTGCGTAAACGATATCTCGTTGAGCTTGCCGAAAACCGTGTTCACCCTGACCTTGATGTTCGCCTTCAGCGGGTTGAAATAACCCAGCTTGGCCAACGAGCAGTAGTACGCGCAGGTCTGGCACCCCGTGCACTTCGAGGCGTCAATGAGTATCGGCACATCACACCTCAGGCACTGGTTCGACTCCCCTCTCGCTGTCTCGCAGTCAAATCCCTTGTCCACCTCTTGGAAATTGCCGATCCTCTCTTCCACGCTCAGAAGATTGTGCGGCCTCTTTCCCCGCAGGTGATGACCCTGCAAGGGTCGCGTCCTGAGATCCTCTCTCAGACGTGTCTCATCCTGTACAGAGGAGCCTCCCAGAAACCGGACAATGCCCTCGGCAGCCCTTCTCCCCTGCGCGATCGCCTCGGTCACCGAAGACGTGTACAGCACGTCGCCTCCGGCAAACACCCCCTTGACCGAGGTCTGAAGCGTCCCCTCGTCAACCTGGAGAAACCCGTTCCGGTTGAACCTCAACTCAGAGGACCCCGCCTGGAGATCGGGCATCTGCCCTGTGGCAACGATGACCGTATCCGCCGAAAAACTCAGCTTCGAACCCTGCCTGGCAACGGGCCGTCTCCTCCCGCTCTCGTCGGGCTCGCCCAGCTCCATCTCACAGCACTCCACACAGGTGATAACCTCTCCTTCGCGCACCACCGCGGTCGGCGCCACCAGATACATCACCTCGATCCCTTCCTGCTCCGCGCTTACAATCTCCTCTTCGGTCGCCGGCATCTCGTTCCTGGTGCGCCGGTAGAGAATATGAACCTCTTTGGCACCCAGCCTCAGGGCAGAGCGGGCCGCGTCGATCGCCGCGTTCCCACCACCGATCACCGCCACCTTCCCGCCCATGCTCACCGGCCGGTTCGCCCGCACCTTCTTCAGAAAATCCAGCGCGGTCATCACGCCCTCGCCCTCGATGCCCGGCACGTCGATCTCTGCAGACTTGTGCGCGCCCGTGGCAAGAAAAACCGCGCTGTATCCCTCATCGAACAGACCCGAAATCGTGATGTCTTTCCCCAGCTCCGTGTTCAGATGAATCGGCACCCCGGAGAGCTCGATGTCCCTGATCTCCCTGCTCACGATATCCAGCGGCAGCCGGTACTCCGGAATGCACGCCGTCATCATGCCGCCCGGAACGGATTCCCGCTCGAAGACACTCACACCGTATCCCCTCTCACGCAGGCAAACCGCTGCGGTCAGCCCCGCAGGACCCGATCCGATGACGGCGATCTTCTCCTTCTTCGTGGGCTCACCAAACTTCCTCGGCACAATCCCGGCCGTGTCGCTCGCATACCGCTTCACCCCATTGATCGATATCGAATCGGCCAGCTGCCGACAGTTGCACTTGTCCTCGCACGGCCTGAAACAAACCCTGCCCACCGTCTCCGGAAAGGGTATGACCTCCCGAATCACCGCAACAGCAGCCTCCGCATCGCCAATGGCCACGTACCTCAAATACCGCGGTATATCCACACGCGCAGGACACGCTTCCCTGCATGGCGCCATCCTCTTGGGCTCCTTGAACCTCATACGCTTACCCCCTTGATGTTTTTTGTAAACCTTTCACCTTCGACATCTCAATGCAGCTGTGCCCGTTGGAGTTATGGTATTTTTTCCCACAAGCAATGAATCCGATTTCTTCATTCTTGCTGCAATTGCCTCAGCCATGGTCTTTGAAGCCTCACGCGCTCGATGCGTCCCTGGCTGGAATCAGTCGGGCAGGGCTCACATGGTCTGTAAGTTCTTCTGCCGGGAGCACATTGTTGGTTTTTCGATAATCTTCCCCAAGCGACTGAGCCCTGCGGATATTCTCAGGCAAAAACAGTACCATCATACCGGGGAGGACGCTTATTCAGTTATATCGACTATAGAATTGGTTACTTATAGGGTATTTGCCAAGTTTCTCACCGCCATGGCCTTCAAGAAGGACACCGGCGCCTGTAACAATATCTAACAGGTAATGCTCCATTATGCTACATACCACAGACAACACCCATCGGGTTCTCTGGAGACGGGGCATCCCGTGCCGTTTCGAAACTCAATAGGTGAATGAGAAACGAGAATCGATCACTCGCCTGTCAGACTCTTTCCCGGACGCACCGAAACGACAAAAGTCCCTGAGCCTGGAGCGCCCGTTCCCGTGTATCTCCCCTCCGGTAAGGCTACCGACACCGGATACAGCGGGCTCGGCACGGGAACGTGCTCACTCCCCGGACGTCTCTTTGCTCCCGGGCATACGAGAACGTAGGCATTCAGTACGGCAGATTGTACTTCACCATCTTCCGGTATAACGTGTTCCGGGAGATATTCAGATGACTGGCTATCTTTGACTTGGATATATTTGATTGTATCAGATCGCAGATGATTTTCTTTTCCATGTCCTCCAGTGTCGGGTAGTTCTCGAAAACAGGTTCCTTCTGTTCCACCGCCGCGCATGCGGCCCGCTGCTCGGACCCGGAATGGATTATCTCCTGAGGAATATCATCACTCGTGATGGTTTCTCCTTCGGCTATGTTATACGACCTCTCCAGTATGTTCTGAAGCTCTCGTACGTTCCCGGGCCAGGGATATCTCTCGAGCATTTCCAGAACGTTTTTGTCGACCTTTGTTATCCCCCTGTTGTTACATTTATTCAATTTCTTCAGAATATTGATGACCAGAAGGGGTATGTCTTCGGTCCTTTCCCGCAGAGGAAAAAGCTCGATGGAAAAGACGTTCAGGCGATAGTAAAGATCTTCCCGGAAATTTCTCTTGAGGATCTCTTCTTTCAGGTCTTTATTTGTCGCTGCGATTATCTTGACATCGACAGGAATGATGTTTTTCCCGCCGATCCTCATGATCTCCTTGTTCTCGATGACCCTTAGCAGAATCGACTGCAGTTCGAGCGGCATTTCTCCGATTTCGTCCAGGAATATCGTGCCACCGTCGGCAAGCTCGAACTTGCCGGGATTCCCGCCCCTGACCGATCCGGTAAACGCCCCCTCGGCATACCCGAAAAGCTCGCTCGCGATAAGCTCCCGGGGTATCGCAGAGCAGTTGATGGCCACGAAGGGCTTGCCGGACCGCATGCCCTCGTTGTGGATCGCCTGGGCAAAAATATCTTTGCCGGTACCGCTCTCTCCAAAGAGCAGCACGTTTGAATCGGTCTTCGATGCGATCTTGGCGATTTCTATCAGTTTCAAAAATCTAGGATTGCGTGATACAATATGAGAAAAGGTGAATTTTGCTTTGGCCCCGATCATATCCGCCACCAGTTTCTTGGCTCTCTTTATCTCACTGAAGATGATCACCTTTCCGTAGATTTCGTTATTGCACGTCTTGATTGTCTGGGTGGTTAACATATAATTCGCCCACCTGCTGTTTATGAACAGCGGGACCTGCTTGTCGATGACGTTCGTCCCGTTCATCAGATAGGGAAACAGCTTTTCGTTTTCGCTCCCCAGGAACTCCTTGATGTTACGCCCCACGATATCCTCTTCTACCTGGAACATGCTCCGGGCGTTTTCATTGGTGAAGATGATATCTCCCTGGTTGTCGACTGCAACAAGTGCCTCGGGAATGGAGCAGATCACGGCGTTCTTTAGGTTCTCGGCGATCTGGGTCTCGCGATAGGCCTTCTGGATCTGCAGGTTCTTTTCGATTGCATTCGCTGCGGCAACGACCATCCCCAGGGTGTGGGAATGTGCATTGGGACAGGGACATACCATGTTCAGCACCCCCAGGATGTTCCCCTCATAGTCGTGAATGGGAGCCGAGGAACAGGTATATTTGTGGAACATCAGGCAGTAGTGCTCGCTGCCGAATATCTGCACGGGCTTGTCCAATCGGATCACCGCGCCCACCCCGTTCGTGCCGATATATTTTTCCTGCATGCAGGCCCCGGGGCGATAGTTCCAGGAAGAGAGCGTTTCCATGACCTCGGGATTGCCGAGGGTGAAAATCAGGGTGCCCTCCGAATCCGACAGGGAGCAGATATACCTCGAGCCGAACCCGGCCGTTATTACGAAATTATACAAGTTCTCCAGAAAAGGATAGCTGGTCTTTATGAGATGATCGTGCTTTTCCTGGACCTTTCGCAACTCATCCTCAGACAGGATCTGCGGTATTTCGCTGAGGTAGGGATCGATGCCCCGTTTCCTCGCTTCTTCCCAGGATGCCAGAACATGCCCGTGAATGACCTTTTTATTCACCAGGTTGCCAGAGACAAAATTCTCCCACTCCTTGAGCATCGCTTCATACTTGTCTTTGATTTTGCTCATAGCTGCTCCTTCGATAGGCATTATTATGTCGGCAAGCCATCTCCCTTTCCCGTGATCGGGGACCGCGGGAATAGAGCTGGTCAAAACCGGTCCGGATGTGCTCGCGCCGGTTGACGCCACCGTCCGGTACATGATGTACAGAAATTTCACGGTCTCCCGGCAGATGGTCACCTGCATGGCGAGAACCCTTGAGAGTCAGTACAGAAAGGTCTCCACCCTCTTGGATGTACGGGATGAGCGTCAATACAGAAAGATCGCCGAACGGCCCGGAACATGCGGAGAAAAGGCCGCATCCAGGCGCTTCTCCTCCTGTTTTCCGGGGGCGAATCATGACGTGCGTGTGATCGTGCCGAGAAAGAAACTCCCTGTCACCCGCAGGCATGCGTTCCGCAACAAGGCAGCTTTGTTCGTGAACGTGCCGGAAGCAAGACTGCATCATTCGAGAAGCTTCCTCCTTCTCTGGGTGCTTACCTATTCAAGAATTCACAGGTGTCCGCCGGTACAAAACTGGTTTGCCATTCTGCTTACCGTGAGCCCTCCCCCCTCTCACGCGTATTCAGGGAAGACACTCACTACAGTGTCTCAACATAAAACAATTGACGATATTGATTAATAGATCATGTTTGACCAGCATTTGCAAGAGACAAATACCGTTGCAGGGGCAACCCTGCTCCCGGGAACACCCTTGCACGCCATAGCAATGAGGACCAGGCGGCGACGATTCTTCCGTGGTCTGGCCCGCGTATCGTTCCGAGGAGTCATCAGGGCAGCACCGGACACAGACTGCAAGATACCTGGTACAATATGAAACGTAGTGTATTGTTATGAAACAATCCCTCAGACCACCCGCTCGGGACGGTAGAGGATCTTTTATTTCATAAGGTTTTGTTATTTCACCATATTTAAAATTGTTCCCCGAATTGGTTCGGTCCTTGCTAAATAAAGGGCAATCAGGAAAACCTGACTCTCACTCCCATAAAGTGAGAACCCTCCTCTTACGCTGGTGGCCGTAACCGGCCACCAGATTTTTTCCTGATGGTGCGCCATTTGCTGGAAAAGAAGAGAACGCACACTCATTCATATCTTGATACTTCCTCAAGGGCCGGTACGCACCGATCATGCGCGTACCGGCATTTTTTTCAGCAGGGCGGGGTGACCTCAGCGGGCGATTCGGGCAGGTCATGTGATGAGTAGCCTTTAAGGGAAACCGGAAAGGGCTGAATGCCTCGGGGACTTCGCCGGTTCCGGGCTCATGGCGAACCGCTTCTATGCGACAAGATCCAGCTGCTGAACCGTGCCGGCCGTTCCGTCTTCCCTCAGATAGATACCGGTGGTGCGAACCCGACCGAGGAGCTCGTTGGTGGAGCCCATGCGCACATCGAACAGGGTGGACGCCCTGCCCAGATATACGGCCCCGATCCCGTGGTCATCAAGGGTGCTCAGGGACTGAGCTCCCTGGCTGTCTACGGCCATGATCCGGAGCCGGTGGAATATTTCGTCATTCTCGTCGATCCAGGCGTTGCCGTCCGCGTCATGGGATGCAAGCTCGTCGAACCCGTTCCCCGTGGTCGGCCCGAAGAGCTCGGAACCGTTGCTGATCATCCCGTCGTTGTTCAGGTCGATGGCCAGAAACCCCCTGCCGGATACGGGTATGGGGATCTCTTCAGACATACCGTCGGCATCCAGATCGAACTCGAATTTCATGGAGGTGAGATCCGCTGCCTTGCCGTCAAGGTTGATCACCAGAGGGTCGACGGGGGCATCACCTGCCCTGATGGAAAGCATGTTCTTTTCCATGTACTCCCGGCCCATATCGAGCTCGAGCGAAAAAGCCAGTTCCTTGCCGTCCGCCGTCCGGATGATCCCCTGGGCCTGGAAGCCCACATCTTCCCTTTCACGATGTGTATGTTCGAACTCGTACTCCAACCCCCAGCCATGCCGCTGCTCATCCTCCTGGCGAACTCCTTCGTGGTCCGTCGCCAGGTCCTGGTTCTCGACCTTCTCGATTCGAAGGAATCTGATCTCTCTGCCTGAGAGAAGCTCCGCGATGAGCTTTCTGAGGAATCCCTCCCGGCAGCTTCCTGCCGCGAGATCGTCTTCACCGTGCCCGCACCCGCATTCCTGGAACATCGACCGGGCATCGGCTGATATGGTTACCCGATCGGCCGGCCCGGTCCCTGCCGCAGACTCACGTCCTACCCACACCCGCAGGCTCTGTCTTTCTTCGTTCTCTTCCCGGTACGTCCGGGAAGACTTCATGAGCATGTCCGCATCGAGAACCTTCATCCGGAAATCCACCTCATTCTTTTTTCATCGGCTCCATACACGGTTTGCTTGACAGCGGTCCCTGAACCCCCCGGTCAATTACCCCTTTGACGGGAAGGCTTTTTGAGTCGTTGTTCCAGCCGGTTATTTATATAGTTATACAAAAGTCCTTTAAGGCATGAACATCGGAGGATTCGTTCCCGCAATACCGGAGGGTAATGAATGGACGTCAGGGAAAAGATCGTGAGAATTGCGGCTGTGGGTGATATCCACTGCAACGAAAGCCACCGGGACGTAGTGCATGCCCTTCTCGCCCATATCACCGAAGCCGCCGATGTGCTCCTGCTGTGCGGCGACCTGACAGATACCGGACTCGTTGAAGAGGCGCACATTCTCGCCCGGGAGATCACCACCACGGTCAAGATTCCGGTCGTAGGGGTCCTGGGAAACCATGATTATGAATCAGGCAAGCACCTGGAGATCAGGCATATCCTGTGTGATGCAGGGGTGTCTCTCCTGGATGGAGAAACCGTGGAGGTCCACGGGATAGGTTTTGCAGGGGTGAAGGGTTTCGCGGGCGGGTTCGGCAGATATCAACTCGAGGCGTGGGGGGAGCTGGTAATCAAGGAATTCGTGCAGGAGGCAATGGATGAGGCCCTGAAGCTGGAATTGGCTCTTGCACGAATCGAAGATATGCCCCTTGTCGTGCTGATGCACTATTCGCCCATCCAGGCCACCGTGGAGGGAGAACCGCGCGAGATCCTTCCCTTCCTGGGATCGAGCCGTCTCGAGGTGCCCCTGACCTGGTTCGACGTGGTCGCCGTGTTTCATGGACATGCACACCGGGGCAAGCCCGAAGGCTACACCTCCAGAAACATCCCGGTATATAACGTGGCCATGCCGCTGCTTCGCGCTCTTCATCCCGAACGTCCCCCCTTCCGGTTGCTTGAGGTTCCCTGCGCCTTGTCAGACACGGCTACGGGACAGTGATGGGAGGCTGCCCCATGAAGGAGAATCCATGCAGAAATTCTTGTTGGATGAGAAATATCTCAGTCCGGATACCCGGAATTTTTACCGCGAGGTGTTAACCCGCCTGGGTCATTCGAAGATACCGTTTCTTGTCGGCGGCGCCTTTGCCTTCGGGTGCTATACCCAGGTGGTGAGGGACACCAAGGATCTCGACGTATTCGTTTACCCCCAGGACACCGAGAGTATTCTCAAAGAGCTGGAACGTGCGGGCTACCAGACCGAGTTCACGGACAGGCTCTGGATAGCCAAGGCATTCCACGGTGAGTGTGTCGTGGATGTAATCTTCGGCTCAGGTAACGGTATCGGCAAGGTGGATGAGGAATGGTTCTCCCATGCATACGAGGGCGATCTTCTGGATATCGAGGCCAGGCTTATTCCGCCCGAGGAGATGATCTGGTCAAAGGCGTTCGTCATGACCCGCGACCGATACGACGGTGCCGACGTTGCCCACCTTCTGCTCACATTCGCCGAGCGACTGGACTGGAAACGCCTCGACCGCCGCTTCGACGTGCACTGGCGGGTTCTCTACAACCACCTCCTCCTTTTCGGGTATATCTATCCATCCGAACGCGCGCGCATCCCCCCGTGGATCATGCAGAAACTGGCAGACCGGCTCAGAGAAGAAACGGACGCGCCTCCTCCCGCGGAACGGGTCTGCCGGGGGACCTTTCTGTCCATGGTGGATTACGACATCGATATCGAGCAGTGGGGATACCGTGACCCCCGGCCGGTGAAACCCACGTTCAGAAATCCGGGTGTACCGGGAGACACGGGCGACCGGTGAGGAGTATCACCGTGGACACAGGGCCCGATGCCGTTCGACCTTCAGGACATGTCCCGGGACTTACCCTTCCTGCACGACCGCTCGGAGACCGGGTTCCTTTGGCACAGGCATGAATCCTTGCAAAAAAACTGCGAACCGGTTTATGAACCCGTCATGACAAGGAGGGGTGTGCATGCCTCATGTCATCGTCAAACTCTATCCCGGGAGATCTGAAGAGCAGAGAAAGCGGCTTGCCCGGACCATTGCTCAGGATGTGGTCGCCATCGTACAACGCGACGAGAAATCCGTGTCCGTAGCCTTTGAGGAGATCGACCCTTTGGAGCGGGGCCACGGGGTCTCATGCCCGCGGGGCCGACGGCGACGTATCCAGGCCCGAGGTTCTTCGGCATCCACCGGCAACACCTGCGTACACGAAAGACGGTTCTTCCATGAGCCAGCCCGGATAACCGGTACGCCCTTCGCATCCGCATGCGGGGTAACGATCCTGCGGCGGTTCAGGCCGCTTCACGCGGTCTTTCGATGCGTAAACCGGCCTTCCGGCATATCAAGGATCGCCTCTTCTCCTTGAAAACGCCGTCCCGACTCAGACATATGTATCATGGTACCAGTAGCGCGGGAGATGATCTTTCCATGGAGATACTGAGGTCGCCTCGCCTGATCCTTCGACCCCTGATTCCCAACGACGCGGTTCACTTTGCGCGGCTTCTGGGGCCAGATCGGGCAGGGGTGCGCATGACCGCCAGCATTCCCTATCCGTGCACCGAAGAGGCTGCCCGGGAATGGATCGTTCAGAAGGCCTCTCCGGAAGCAGGGCAGGTATTCGCCATCACCCACGCCCAGAGCGGCGAGGTCATGGGCGCCATAGGGTTCGGAGACTCACCCGGAAACGGCGATCTCGGCTATTGGATCGGGAAACCGTTTCGGGGGAAGGGTTACGCGACCGAGGCGATCCGACGGATCGTGACCCATGCATCACACCTGGGTATCAGCCGTCTCTTTGCCGAGACATTCCCTACAAACCCGGCCTCTTCCCGCGTCCTGACAAAGAACGGATTCCGCCTCACGGGCAGAGGCGCGCGCCAAATCCCCGCACGCGGGGGGTCACGCACGATCCTGAAATATGTCATAGAGATCCAGGGATGTCCCGGGCAGAATACCTGGAAGTGATAGCCCCTGCAGGCAGACGGGGCGGACAGATCGGCTCAGCGTGATCAAAGTCTTGGACATGTTCGCTTTTTCGCACTATACTTTTTTGTATAGATGTCATCTCTGCTGAAGGAAATGCACTATGTCCACCACTCTCATAAAATCCGGCAGGATCATCGACGGCACAGGCAGAAATTCCTTTGACGGCCACGTGCTCATCCGCGATGACACGATTGACGACGTCCTTCCCTCGGGCGCTGCACCCCCCCTGACCGACGAGGTGATCGACGCGTCCGGTCAAGCGGTCTGCCCGGGATTTATCGACGTGCATTCCCACGCTGACTGGCTGCTCCCCTTACACGATCATCACGACCTGCTCGCGTGCTTCCCCGAGCAGGGTATCACCACGGTCGTTTCGGGAAACTGCGGCTTTTCGCCCGCACCCTACAACCCTGCGGCAGCCCCTGCCTTCTCCGCCATGGGCCTTCTGCTGGAAAGACCTCTTGACGTTGCCTGGTGCACCATGGGTCAGTTTCTGGACACCCTCGATCAGACAAGGCCCGCGGTCAATGTCGCCGAACTCGTGGGCCACAGCACCGTCCGCCTTGCCTGTGCCCGCACCCGGCGGGGCGCCCTGGTCCGGAAAGAGCTTGCCGCCTGCCTGGATACCGTGAGAAAATCCTTTGACGAAGGGGCCTGCGGCCTGAGCCTGGGACTGGGGTATGATCCGGGCATGTACTCGCCATTAGAGGAAATCGAGGCATTCTGCCGGGTCGCGTCCGAATATGGCCGCCCGGTGACCGTGCACCTCAAGGCGCTGAGCATTCTTTCCCCCACCTACCCGCTTATGACGCTCAAGGCCCACAACCTGCTCGCTTTGCAGGAGATGATCGACATCGCGGACAGAACCGGTATCATCCTGCAGCTGTCCCACCTCGTCTTCGTAGGCAGGAGAAGTTGGGGTTCTTCGCGAAAGGCCCTGAAGCTGGTGGAAAACGCCCGCAGCCGAGGCGTCGACGTCATGTTCGACGCATTCCCGTACACCTGCGGCAACACGACGATCAATGCGGTACTCCCGTTCTGGTTTCTTGCCAGGGCTCCTCAGGCGTACCGGAGCAGGGTCTCCCGCATGCATCTGAAGGCCGAGATGGAGGCGGGATTCGCCCTGCTGGGATTCACCTACCGGGATTTCCAGATCATGGACCCTGCCGTTCCCGGAATGGAAGGCCTGGCAGGCCTCACCATGGACGAGGTCGCCGGGCGGTGGGACATGCCGCCTTTCGATGCATACCTGCGCCTGAGCGAGGAGAGCAGTGGCTCGGCACTCATGCTCTTTCATACCTACAGCGGCGAGCCCGGGAGGCAGGAGGTGATCGAGCGCGTGCTCTCCCACGAGCTCTGTCTGTTCGAGACCGATGCAGTGGTCAAAAGCACCGGCTATCCGAACCCGGCGGCCAAGGGAACCTTCCCGCGCATCCTTGGACCCCTTGTCCGCGACCGGAAACTCTTCGGCCTGGAGCAGGCGGTGAACCGGGCCACCCTTGCCGGCGCACAGCGCTTCGGCATTACGGACCGGGGCAGGATCGCAAAAGGCAAGGCGGCTGACCTCGTGATATTCGACCCTGAAACCGTTTCGGATGTTCCGCCCGAGGACGGCCGGCCCGCAGGCAGGCCCAGGGGCATCGTCCACGTCTTCATCAACGGCGGACATGTGGTCCGCGAAGGGGCGTTCACCGGCACGGCCCGTCACGGCAGGGTACTGAGGAGATGAGCGGCCGGACATGATATCACCCGTGAACGATCTCATCATCCGTGAAGTCGTTTCTTTCGTGCAGAACGCCCGGGAGTCCGGCGCCTTTCGTACACGCTGGCGGGAACCGTTGGTGGCCTTTGCCGATGCCCGCGACCCCCACTTCGGACGCCTCAGACAATGTGTGAGCCCGGACCATGCCATGCCGCAGGACCTCATGCCCGGCGCCGATAGCGTGGCAGCCTATTTCCTGCCCTTTGAAAGAGACATCGCCCGGTCGAACCGCTGCAGCGGGCACGCATCGGATCAGTGGGCTGTGGCCTATGTGGAGACCAATGCGCTCATCACCTCCCTGAACGCGCATCTCACGAAGATTCTTCAGGTCCGCGGCATCTCAACAGCCGAAATACCACCTACTCACAACTTCGATCAGGATCGCCTCGTGAGCAACTGGTCTCACCGGCACGTGGCATGGATCGCGGGGCTCGGCACCTTCGGGGTCCATCGCATGCTCATTACCGAAAAGGGATGCTGCGGGAGGCTGGGGAGCCTGGTGATATCAGGGGAATGCGAGCCCACCGCCCGGCCCGGCTACGAGTTCTGCCTGCACAAGCATGGCCGCACCTGTCTGGCCTGTGTGCAAAAATGCCCTTCCGGGGCGCTTCGTGTAGATTCGTTCGACCGCCGACTCTGCTATTCGATTCTCCTTGAAAACGCCCGTGTGCACAAGGAAAAGGGCTTGGCCGACGTGTGCGGCAAATGCCTGAGCACGGTGCCCTGCTCCTATACGAACCCGGCGCGAAGGCAGGCGCTTCCGCACGAGTGCTGCGGATAAGGGGGAGTCGACATGCAGATCGGATCTTTCCGGTTTTCCATGCGGGAGCTCTCCGGCTCCATGGGGGATTTCGGCACCCTGGTGCCCCTGGCGGTGGGCTATATCTCGATCTGCGGCCTGAACCCGGCAGGGCTGCTGGTCATGATCGGGCTCGCGAACATCGTTACCGGCCTTGCGTACCGTCTCCCCATTCCTATCGAGCCCATGAAGGTTATTGCCGTGGTGGCCATCTCGCAGCGCTGGGAGCCTCCGATGATCTACGCAGCGGGATTTTCCATGGGAGTGATATGGCTGGCCCTATCCGCCACCCGTATCATGGACCGGGTTGCCGGGTTCACCCCCGAGTCGGTGGTCCGCGGGATACAGGTGGCGCTGGGCGTGCTTCTGGCTGTTCAGGCAGTGGAAATGATCGGCGGTTCCTGGGTACTGGGCGCGGTGTGTATCGGCATCATCCTCCTCCTGAAAGATAACCCGTATGCACCTGCAGCAGTCGTACTCATCGCCCTGGGTATCGTCATCATGTTTTTCCGCGGGCAGCTCGGCGGCATCGGGGTCGACGGCCCGGCACTTCCCGGCCTGACCGCGTTCCAGCCCATACAGATCTGGGAGAGCATGCTGGGAGCAGGCTTTGCCCAGATTCCCCTGACCGCTGCCAATGCGATCATTGTCACCGCCACCATGATTCAGACGTACTGGCCTCAGCGGAACGTGGGGGTGAGACAGCTCTCGCTGAGCACGGGCATCATGAATCTGGTGTCGCCTTTCCTCGGGGGCATGCCCATGTGCCACGGCGCGGGAGGACTTGCCGGTCAGTATTACTTCGGTGCGCGCACCGGCGGGGCAAACATCATCGAGGGAACCATCGAGCTGGCACTGGGGATTCTGCTCGCCACCTCTATTGCAAATCTCTTCGCCCTGTTTCCCGGTCCCATCATCGGCGCCATGATGCTCCTGGTGGGGATCCAGCTGGTGGGTTTTGGAAGAAAGATCAGCTTCGGCAGGGAGTTGATCCCACTTGCAGCCACGGTGGTGGTCTCCCTGCTGAGTAATATGGCCTTTGGTTTCGCTGCCGGCATGCTCGCACATTATGGGGTCGGAAGACTCGCCAGGGGCCGATGATCCACATAGAAGCGGATGGTGCCGGCCGGAGATGAACCGACGGCCGGATATGATCGAGGAGGCACTTGACCCACAGGTTCGCCCTGCCATTATGAAAGAGGTGGGGGGCAGATGTGGAAATCACGGGTGTTCCGGCCAAGATATCGGGGGAATAACCGTCACCTCAAAAAGAACTATCAGGAGGACAGGCATGAAATGCGATCTTCGGGGCAAGGCAGTGGTTCTGACCGGCGGGAGCCGGGGAATAGGCAGGGCCGTGGCGCAGGAACTTGCAAGAGAGGGGGCGCGGATCGGGATTGCGGCCCGTGACGGTGAAAAGCTCGCGGAGACGGCCCGGACGGTCAGCGAACACGGGTCATCGTGCGTGCTGCTCCCCTGCGATGTGGCTCATGACGGGCAGGTCCGGAACATGGTGGACCGGGCCGCAAAGGCACTGGGGGGCATCGACATATTCATGAACATCGCAGGGGTCACCCTGGAAAAGCCCCTTGAAGAGGCGACCCCTGACGACTACCGGAGGGTGATGGAGACGCACCTGCTGGGAACCGTGCGCTGCACCTGTGCCGCCCTCCCCCATCTCAAGCAGAGCCGGGGTCTTCTGGTAAATATCGCGAGCATCATCGTACGCACCCCCTTTCCCTATCTCGGGGTCTATGCGTGTTCCAAATGGGCGGTGGCGGCCTTCAGCGCGACCCTGCGCCAGGAGCTGTACGGCACGGGCGTCCGGGTGCTCACGGTTTTTCCCACGGTGGTGAGCACGGACATGAAGGACCTGGAGCCGGTGCTGGAGAACTCGCCCGCGCAGAGCCCGCGGCAGTGCGCCCGGGCGATCGTCCGGGCCATCAGGAGGGGAAAGACCGAGGCGGATACGGCCTTCCTGCCCAAATTCCTGAGCGCCGCCTATTCCCTTGCGCCTGGCCTTGGCGATATGATTACCCGCCTGTTCCTGCCGAGAGGGTATCGGATCAGCCGGTGAGCAGACCGGTGCCCGGCCGAATATGGATTATCCGTGAGACGAAACAGCGGGACGGAGAGAAGCGTGCTGGTTCTCTCCCCGATTTGCGTCCATTTCCCGCTCGATAGAGCGGATATCCCTTCGGTGAATGGAGGGGGAGAAGAACATGAAAAAAAGCTCCGGAAGGAGGCGATCATGGCTGAAACAGATGGATATTGTATGGTTCTGACCACCTGCCCGACCCGTGAAGAGGCTCACAGCCTGGCCTCTCTGCTCATACGCGGTCATGGCGCAGCGTGCGTCCAGGTAACCGGAATCACCAGTTATTATGAGTGGAAAGGTGAGATGAACACCGATGCCGAGCAGCTTCTCATCATCAAGGGCCGGGCGGATGCCTATGAGAAGATCGAGGGGATCATCAGCGACAACCACAGCTATGAGGTCCCGGAGATCGTACGGATACCTATAGACAAAGGCTCGGCTGCATATCTGGGGTGGATCGATAAGGTGAGCGGGTAATGCTCGAACCGGTTCTCCTGATCGATGGGTTTCGTGTTTCCCGCGGGTCTTATGGTCGGCGGGATCATTCCCGGAACCACTGTTTCCGGTTTGCGGGGATGGCCCTTGATCCGAAAATGATTGTGTGCTATCAACGTCTTACTTGTGATTGTATGGGTTTCGCCTGATTGCCGGGTGCACCGCGCAGACACGTCGCACGGGGATTTCTCCGCTGTTCAGGAACGGGCGGCGCCGGTCTTGGAGCGGCTCACCGGTCTCAGGCAGTCTACGGCCTGCTTCTCGACCGCCTTTCAATCGAGCACCTTCGGGGAGCATGCCGGGGAAGTGAGCGTGAAGGAGGTCGGCAGGATGAGTCGCGGCAACCGTTATTCATACTGGGCATGCACAACCCTTCTCTGTATCGCGTTGACACTGCTTGTGGCAGGCTGTAAACGAGGCGACATCAATCTCGTGAAAAAGGGCGTCTACGGGAACAACAAAACAATGATCGGTACGGCGTTCGAAAGATGCTCCCACTTCGTCGACACCTCCTGGGACCGCGTACAGTATGAAGCAAACCGGCCCATCGTGGTCTTTACCGCGGAGCTTCCCATCCAGGTGCTCCTGAATACCATCTCTGCAGACGCACACAACTGGCTCACCATCGAGAAGTCCTATTTCGAGCAGGTTGCCCCCCAGCTGGCCCACGCGTATATACGGATCACCTTCCCGGTGGATCGAGACAGCAGGACATTCACCCTCGGCGACATCATGCTCGGAATCGCCTCCGAAGAAGAGACGGCATGGTCCCCGGCATTCTCCCCGGAGAAAAGAGAGCGCATCATCCAGGCCATATATGAAGACTCTCCGGATATTTTCACACAGGTAGCCGCCTGCGCAAACCCCTCGTTCTCCGTGGGGAGTACGTTGCTGCACACCCTCACCGGCAGGGACATCTCCCAGGCCCGGTAAGGGGACCTTATTCGGGGACGACGATATCGGGAAAGCAGTGGAAAGGTTCAAGCAACACGGTCCCATGCAGCATTCATCACGCCGGGCGGGCAACCCCCATTGTGTTTTTCCCTCAGCCTTGGTATATAAGACTGAAAAATAATGAGATTGTGAGCTTTCATGAAGAAAATCATTGCGGTGCCCATCATTTTCGTTTGTTTTTCGCTTCTCTTTGCATCCCTTCCCCTCTCCTCCGCGCCCGAGACGCTGGTAGCTGGAAAATATATTCAGCCGCTCTCCCCGATGAAGATTCATCAGAAGGCGGATAAGGAGATACTGAAATACGTCAGGAATGCACACTACCTCAAACCGTCCATAGACGACGAGCTCTCCACGAAGATCCTGGACAGTTTCCTGTCCGAGCTCGATCCGCAGCGGAGTTTTTTTCTCATCTCCGACATCCGGGAATTCGAGCCATACCGGTTCAGGCTGGACGACCTGCTGAAGTCGGGGAATCTGAAACCGGTGTTTACGATCTACAACCGCTATCAGCAGCGACTGGTGGAGCGACTGATCTTTATGGCAGATACGGTGGAGACAGGTATCGAAGACGTCTCGTTCGACAAAGACGAGCTCTTTGATACGGACCGGAAAGACGATCCGTGGCCGAAGGACAGGGCGGAGCTTCAGGGCCTGTGGCGCAAGGGCGTCAAGAGTGACATCCTGACCCTCCTGCTGGACGACAAGCCCATCGAGGAAGTCCGGGAGACGCTTTCCAAGCGCTACCGGAGCCAGCTCAACCGCGCCGCTCAGACCAAGAGCGAGGACGTGTTCCAGATGTTCATGAATGCCTTCGCGCAGACCTTTGACCCGCACAGCCAGTATTTCTCTCCCCGGCAGTCGGAAAACTTCTCCATCGATATGAGCCTCTCCCTGGAAGGCATCGGGGCCATGCTCGGGGTGGAGAACGATTTCGTCAAGGTGGTGCGCCTGATTCCCGCAGGCCCTGCAGACAAGGCGGGAGAGCTCAAGCCTGACGACCGTGTCGTCGGCGTCGGACAGGGCTCAGACGGCGAGATCGTGGACGTGGTGGGCTGGCGGCTCGACGATGTGGTGGCTCTGATACGCGGGCCGAAAGAGACGACCGTGCGGCTGAAGGTCATCCCCGCCGATGCCGCCGACGACACCCGGACCAGGATCGTATCCATCGTCCGCAATACGGTCAAGCTCGAGGAGCAGGCCGCCCACAAGGAGATCGTCACGGTGGAAGACGGCGAGAGGGAGTATCGGATCGGCATCATCACCATCCCCACCTTTTACCTCGATTTCGATGCCATGAACGCCGGCAAGGACGATTTCCGGAGCACGACCCGCGATGTCAAAAGGCTGCTGGCGGAGCTCAAGGAATCCCAGGTGCAGGGGATCGTCATCGATCTGCGCGACAACGGTGGAGGCTCTCTCCAGGAGGCAAGCACATTGACCGGCCTGTTCATCGAACAGGGACCCATCGTCCAGATCCGATACGCAAACGACAAGGTGGAAAAGCTCTACGACAGCGATCCCCGCATATTCTGGGACGGCCCCCTGGTTGTGTTGGTAAACCGCCTGAGCGCCTCTGCCTCGGAGATCTTCGCAGGGGCGGTCCAGGATTATGGAAGGGGACTGATCATCGGCGAGGATACCTTCGGCAAGGGTACGGTTCAGAGCCTCATATCCCTTGATCACGGCCAGCTCAAGCTCACCTCGGCGAAGTTCTACCGGATTTCCGGGGCCAGCACCCAGCATCGCGGGATAACCCCCGATATCGTCTATCCCAGCCTCTACGACAAGAAAAAGATCGGCGAAGACTGTCTCGACAGCGCCCTGCCGTGGGACACGATCGCGGGAACCTCTCACCGGCAGTACAAGAACTTCGCACCGCTGATCCCTCTGCTCAACGACATGCATATCAAACGCATGGAGGCCGACCCGGACTATCTCTATCTCCAGGGCATGACCGAGCACCTGGCGAAGGTCCGGTCCAAGACCGATGTATCGCTCAATCGGGTCGTGCGTGTCCAGGACCGGCAGCAGGTACGGCAGAAACGCCTCGAACTGGAGAACAATCTCCGGAGCGCCAAGGGCAAGCCCCTGCTGAAAGATCTTGACGCCGTCATCAAGGACGAGGAGAAAAAAGAACTCCAGGGAGAACCCCGGAAAGGCAAAGGCCCGGACGATCCGGTACTGATGGAGAGCGCCCGCATCCTGGCGGACCTCATGCGCATGCTGGTCCCGGCGGACTCTCCTCCCGAGGGAATGGCCGTGAACCAGATCAAGGCCGCGCCATAGGCGCCGCGCACCGCCTTTGCCGGGAGCGAGACAGGCTCTCGCCCTGAGACCCTCCTTCTCAGGTCTCCGTGGTCCACCCTGTTGCCCGTATCATCTATCATCTCTAAAACAGCCGCCCTCCCCCATATGGCACCTCGACCCGAGCGTTCCCTGGAGGTGCTGCAGCTCGCCGAGCCGTTCAGCAAATCCTACTGAAAAACCCATCCGGGGGATCTTCCCCCCGGTCTTTACCGGCCTTCGTCCCCGTATTCACTTCCGTGCCGCTGTCGCCGGGGATATATCCGCCCTCACGCCCTGAAGCGCCGGCGATTCACACCTCTTTGACTTGAGCCGGAAAATATGGGAAAAGGGAACCGCTTCCTGCCCCGGAGAGACAGACGGCGCAGGGCGATCAACCTTATACGAGACTGGGGAACGAGCCTATGAACGTACTGGTCACCGGAGGAGCTGGATACATCGGAAGCCATACCTGCGTGGAGCTTCTGAGCGCGGGGTATGACGTGACGGTCGTGGACAATCTCTCCAATTCCAAGGAAGAATCCCTGCGGAGGGTGGAGAAGATAACGGGCCGGACCCTGGCCTTTCACCGGGTGGATCTCCTTGACGGAGCAGGCCTCTCAGACGTTTTCGCGGCCGGAAGGGTCCATGCCGTCATCCATTTCGCCGGCCTCAAGGCGGTGGGAGAATCGGTGAGCATGCCCATGCGCTACTACCACAACAACGTCACCGGCACCTTGATACTGTGCGGGGTCATGAAGGAGCACGGGGTAAAAAACCTGGTGTTCAGCTCTTCCGCCACCGTGTACGGCGAGCCGGATACCGTCCCGATCAGGGAGGACTTCCCCTTGCGCGCAACCAACCCCTACGGGCGTTCCAAGCTCATGATCGAGGAGATTCTCCGCGATCTCTGTTTGTCCGATCCGGACTGGAACATTGCCCTGCTCAGGTACTTCAACCCCGTAGGCGCTCACGCGAGCGGGCTCATCGGCGAGGACCCCAACGACATCCCCAACAACCTCATGCCCTTCATCTCCCAGGTGGCGATCGGCAAACGGGAGCAGCTCAGCGTGTTCGGAAACGACTACCCCACGATTGACGGCACCGGGGTGCGCGACTATATCCATGTCGTGGACCTTGCCGTGGGTCACATCCATGCGCTGAAGAAACTCGAGCAGAGTCCCGGAGTCGTGACCTACAACCTCGGCACGGGCCGGGGCTACAGTGTCCTGGAAATGGTCCGCGCCTTCGAGAAGGCATCGGGCCGAAAAATCCCCTACCGGATCACGGACAGGCGCCCGGGCGACATCGCCTCATGCTATGCGGACCCTGCAAAGGCACAGGAAGAGCTCGGGTGGAAGGCCATGCGCGGCATCGACGAGATGTGCGCCGACTCATGGAAGTGGCAGTCGCTCAACCCGGACGGCTATGCCTGAGAACGGGAAAGAAGGCCCTGCAATCCCGGCGGTACATCCTGCCTGCAGGGTGTTTCTTTTCGTCAAGGAGAAGCAGTGAGCACACAGAAGACCTATCGTGAGCGTGTCATGAACCTCTCCAGCAGGGTACTCGGCCCCTGCGATTCACAGCCCGCGCGAAGCGTGGCCGAGGCATTGACGATCATCCTCGCCGCCATCTGCGAGAACGTGATGGCAGGGACCGACCACGTCCCGGACCCGGAACACAGCACCGTGGAGAAATGCTCGGTAAGCGCCTGCTTTATGGCCGCCTGCTCGGTTCCCCTGATATCGCATCTCCGCGAAGAAAAGCAGAACGTGGACGCAGAATCTCTCATGCACCGGGCAGGCCGGCGGGTGTTCGGGCGTTACGGCGAAGAAGACCGGCGGACGATCGTGGAATCGGGAATCCTCCTGTTCAAAGAGCTGACCCACGAGGCATCGAACAACCGTAAACTTCTGGAGTGGATGGGCAGCGTGCACAACGTGACGGACAAGTACGTGCTCACCGAGGGGCAGACGGACTGCGTGGATCTTTTCGCACCGCTGTATCTGGTGCTCCTCATGGCGACGAAACAGACCGGCGTACGGCCGCTGACGAAAAAGGAGACCTGAAAAGGGATGGGCCACATCAAGGACCTGGCCAGACAGGGCAAGGACAAGGCACTCTCCAGGACTCTGGAGATCCTGGGCCGGCAGGCTGTAAGCCGGTACGGCACGCTGTGTGATATCACCCTCGATTCCCTTCACCGGAAGATCGAGATCGAGGTGCTGCTCAAGGGTGAATCGTGTCCCGTCCGGATCTCCATCAACCGTTTCGATATCGTCTTCGAAGGGGACCAGGCCTCGGTGGTCTTCCGTGACATCGCCGTATCGAGGGAGTGGATGAAAACCCTGGCAGAGGACATCCTCAAGGACCGGCCCTTGAAGATACCTCGCAAGTATGCAAAATTGATCGACAAGATCGTCTAGCGCACAGGGTCTCCCGGCTTGAGCGCTACAATTGGAACGATGAAAACGCGTATGATTCGCTTGCATTCGGGAGAAAATTCTATTACCTAAAAACCTTCGTGTGTGTGTTGATGAGATAGAGTATAATCTTTAAAGAGGACCATGTTGGTACGAAATATTCTCAAAGAGAACAGGACAACCTTCAGCTTCGAGTTCTTCCCTCCCAAGACGCCCGGAGGGTGGGACAAGCTTTTCCTGACGATCTCCGACCTCATCCCGCTCAAGCCCTCGTGGGTGAGCGTGACGTACGGCGCAGGCGGGTCCACCCGGGAGAACACCCATAACCTGGTGGTGAGGATAACGAAGGAGACGGATCTCACGGTGGTCACGCATCTCACCTGCGTCGAGGCCTGCAGGGACGACATCATGACCGTCCTCAGACGCTACGACAGTGAGGGGATCCATAACATCCTCGCCCTGCGGGGGGATCCACCCCAGGGACAGAGCAGCTGGAAGGCAGGTCCTGACGGGTTCTGCTACGCAATCGATCTTGTCTCGTTCATCAAAAAACACTTCCCGCACGTATGCGTGGGAGTGGCCGGTTTTCCCGAAGGGCATCCGGAAACGAAAAACCGCCTGCAGGAGATCGAGCATCTCAAGGCCAAGGTCGATGCGGGGGCGGACTACATCATCACCCAGCTCTTCTTCGACAACCGCGACTATTACGACTTCTGCGAGCGGTGCGAGCTGGCCGGGATCACGGTCCCGATCATCGCGGGCATCATGCCCGTCATATCCCGCAGCGGCATGGCCCGCATGGCCGAGCTCGCGGCACGGGCACGGATACCCGCCGCCCTTCTGAGATCGGTACAGCGGGCCGGCAGCGACGAGTCCGTGGAGAGGGTCGGGATTCACTGGGCCACCGAGCAGGTGCGCGACCTCATCGACAACCATGCACGGGGCATCCACTTCTACACGCTGAACAACGCCAACGCCACCCTGAAGATCTACGAGGCCCTCGGGGTCGCCGACTCGTCGCAGCTCGCCTGAGGCCGCGCACATTAAGGAGATCGCCCGGAGGCAGGCTGAGCTTATGATGAATCGCCAGACAGCAGAAGCAAAATTGATATTTCGTTTCACCTCAAGAAAGGAGCATCATACATGAGCATGTGTCCCTGTGGATCCAAACTCGAATACGAACAGTGCTGCGAGCCGGTGATCAAGGGCTCTCAGCAGGCCGGTACGGCAGAGCGTCTGATGCGCTCGCGGTACACCGCGTATGTAAAGGCGGAGCTCGATTACCTCCTGGAATCCACCCATCCCACCCAGAGGGACGATTACGACCTCAAGAGCACCAGGCGCTGGGCCGAGAAATCCGAGTGGGACGGTTTGCAGATCGTATCCACCGAAGGAGGAGGCGAGGAAGACCCCGAAGGCAAGGTGGAGTTCATCGCGCATTACCGCTACAAGGGCAAAAAGACGACCCATCACGAGCTGGCTGAGTTTGTCAGGGAGGAAGGCAAGTGGTTCTTCCATCACGGCACCATGGTTCCCCAGAAACAGGTGGTCCGCGAAGGCGGAAAAATCGGGCGGAACGATCCCTGCCCCTGTGGAAGCGGACTGAAGTACAAAAAGTGCTGCGGAAAGTGAGGCACGAGATCCCGCTTACCCAGCAGGGTGATCCGGCGCGACTGCGCAGTGCTGAGGAAAAAAGCGCGCTATCCGGGTCTTATCCCTCGATTTATCGAGAGCACGCTCCGAGGTGAATGCTTGGGGCCCCGGCGCAGCGAGATAGCCGAAAAAGGAGAACAGCACCCATGTCGAAAGGTTTCAAGAAGATCCTGACCTCGCGCATCACCATCTCCCTCCTCTACCGATTCATCCGGGAGTATTCACGGACCTTCCGCCTGCAGGTGGAAAACGAGCGTGCGTGGATGGACCATGTCGATTCCGGCGGTGCAGCGGTGCTATGCTGCTGGCATCAGCAGTTCTTCTCCGCCATCAGGCATTTCAGGGATTACCGCCATTACCGGCCTGCGCTCATGATCTCCAGAAGCGCAGACGGCGAGATCATTGCGGGGGTGGCCGAGAAAACCGGCTGGGACGTGGTGCGCGGCTCATCATCGAGGGGTGGACGCGACGCTCTGGCCCAGATGGCGGAAAGGTTGAACCAGAGGAGGGTCGCCGCCCATATCGTGGACGGCCCCCGTGGGCCTGCAGGAAATGTGAAGGCGGGGATCATCCGCCTTGCCCAGCTCGGCGGGGCGGTGATCGCGCCCTTTTCCATCCGGGCCGACAGGGCGTGGTACTTCAACAGCTGGGACCGCTTCATGATACCCAAACCCTTTGCCCGGGTCACGCTGAGGTTTGACGGCCTTTTCCCGGTTCCCTCCCCGTCTTCGCCGGAAGAGTTCGAAGAGCATCGTCTGAGGCTGGAAAAGATCATGCAGCCCGGGCTCATTCTCCCGTGAATTCCCGCCTTCACTTTCCGGGAAAACCGTGCTAGTTTATGAGTATTCTTTTTGAGATGCATATGTGGTAGAAAACACGTGCTTAGGTACTAAGCAGAGATAAAATCCAATTGTGAGGAGGGTATCATGTTGAAGAAAGTGCTCGGAATTTTTTTGGCAACGGTTCTGTTCGTTTCCACGGGGTATGCACTGGAGGTGGCAAAGGTAAACGTGCCCGATTCCATCAGCGCAGGCGACAGCGACCTGGTGCTGAACGGGGCCGGCATACGGAGCAAGTGGGGTCTCAAGCTCTATGTAGGCAGCCTTTTCCTCCCCCAGAAGAACACGGATGCTCAGGCCATCATCGTTGCCGATGAACCCATGGCCATCAGGCTCAACATCATCTCCGGCCTGATCACCAGCGAAAAGATGGTCACCGCCACCAGAGAGGGCTTCGAGAATTCCACGGGCGGCAATCTGGAGCCCATCGCAAACGAAGTCGAGACCTTTATCGCCGTTTTCAACGAGCCCATCCAGGAGGGCGATGCCTTTGATCTCGTATATGCCCCCGCGAAAGGGGTGGAGGTCTTCAAGAACGGCCAGTCCGCCGCCGTTGTCGGGGACCTGGAGTTCAAAAAGGCACTCTTCGGGATCTGGCTCTGTGACAAGCCGGCCCAGAAGAGCCTCAAGGAGGGCATGCTCGGCATGTAGCGCGGCTTGCAGCTTGAATCGGAGGCTTGCAGGGCTCACCGCCCTGAAAGCCTCTTTTCATCCAGGCTCGCCCGCTTCTTCAAGATTTGCCCCTCCCTTTCCGAAATTCAATCTCATGACCGGAACCCTGAAGAGCCCCATGCATAATCTCCCCGCACATTCTTTGGCGTTGCCAGAAGAAGAAATCATGGTAGGATGAGATGCCATGAAAACATTTATCCGAGAGCTGCTGAAACGGTATTTTTCCGATCCTCAGGTAATCATTCTGGTCCTTCTCCTCCTGGCGGGGTTCGTATTCATATTTCTGCTCGGCAACATGCTGCTGCCTGTCTTCGTGGCCATCATCATCGCCTATCTCCTCGACGGCGTGGTGTCTTGGCTCCAGCGTTTCGGCCTGCCCAGAAACGCCGCGGTGATCATCGTGTTCACGTGCTTCGTTGCACTGGTCGCGGTGCTGCTCGTCGGGCTGCTCCCGCACATATCCCGGCAGATCGCCCAGCTCGTTCAGGAGCTCCCGGCCATGCTGGCAAAGGGGCAGAGGGAGCTGCTCAAGCTCCCGGAAAAATACCCGGATTTCTTTTCCCACGAGCGCATCAGCCAGATATTCACCTATGTCGGCTCGGATATCGGAGAGTTGGGCCAGCACGTGCTCTCATTCTCCCTGTCATCGGTCCGGAGCATCATCACGCTGCTCGTGTATCTGGTCCTCGTGCCCTTCCTGGTGTTCTTCTTTCTCAAGGACAAACACCTCATATTCCAGTGGTCCAAGGACCTCCTGCCGGAGCAGCGCGCTCTCTCCAGCATGGTATGGGTGGAGGTAAACCAGCAGTTTGCAAATTATGTCAGGGGAAAGATCTGGGAGATCGTCATCATCTGGGCGGTCTGTTATATGGTGTTCTCCTTCATGGGCCTGAGGTTCGCCATGTTCCTGTCGTTCCTCGTGGGTCTCTCGGACCTGGTCCCCTATGTCGGGTCCACGGTCATGGCATTCCCGGTCGCACTCATCGCCTTCTTCCAGTGGGGACTCGACTGGCAGTTTGTCTACATGGTCATCGCGTACGGCGTCATCCAGATCTTTGACGGCAACATCCTTGCCCCCCTCCTGTTTTCCGAGGTGGTCAACCTGCATCCGGTGGCCATAATCGTCGCCCTGCTCTTCTTCGGCGGACTCTGGGGCGTGTGGGGGCTCATCTTTGCGGTACCCCTGGCCACGCTTGTTCATGCGGTATACAAGGCCTGGACCAGCAGTCTCACCCGGCCCACTCCCGTGAGTGTGGAGCAGAAAACCGCCGAGACCATCCCCGGCTGACCCTCGTATATGAGCCGGACTTCCCGCACGAGCAGGGTTCGGCCGCATCCCCTTGTCTTGGAAAAACCAGTGTTCATAAAAACCGTCATCGACCCGATAAGGCACGTTGAAGCGGGGGATATTTATCTTTTTTCCCCCATGAGACGATGTATGGATATGAGCGATGGTGCCGGGAACATGAGGATTGAGCTTAGGGGATGACAAATACACCGACCTTTCTCAAAGAGTTGCGAATCCTTATAGTGGACGATTCTGCAGTTGTCAGAAGTGTGCTCGCCAAGGAACTTCTGCGATCCGGGGTCGAGGTGACCCAGGCCGAGAACGGGCAGCAGGCGCTCGATATCGCGCTGTGCAAGGAATTCGACCTGGTCATCACCGATGTGGAGATGCCCTGCATGGGCGGGATCGAGCTCTGCAGACGCCTCAAGACCAATCCCCGGACCCAGCAGACGCCCATCGTCATCCTGAGCTCTCTGGACAGCGAAGAAGATATCAGAAAAGGCTACAAGGCCGGCGCCTCCACCTACATCACCAAGGCTCAGGCCAAGGAATCCCTGATCGAGACCATCGAGACCGTGCTCCAGAAGACGACCTTCCAGCGGGGAAGGACCATCCTCGTGGTGGACGACTCCTCCACGGTGAGGACCCTGGTGGAAAAAGGGCTCAAGGAAGTGGGCTTCGAGGTGGTGAAGGCGGAAAACGGCAGGCTTGCCCTCGATATTCTCAGGCACGTGCATCCTGACCTCATCCTCAGCGATATCGACATGCCCGTGATGAGCGGCGAGGAGTTCTGCCAGGCCGTACATGCCGATCCTCAGCTCGGCGCCATCCCCTTCGTGGTTATGAGCGCGAACAATGACCGCCCCATCATGCGCCGCATGCTCCAGCTCGGCGCGGATGCGTATCTGGTGAAACCCTTCAACATCGACCAGCTGGTGATAACCGTGGAAAAGCTGCTCTCCGACAAGCTGCTCATCCTCCATAAAGAAAAGGAGCGCCTGGAGACGGAGCAGAAGCTCATCCTGGCCAGCATCACCTCGCTGTGCTGCGCGCTGGAGGCTCGGGACTCCTATACCAGGGGGCACTCCGAGGCCGTATCGTACATCGCCACCAGGATCGCCATGGAGATGGGCATGAGCCAGGAAGAGGTCGACCTCGTGAAGCTTGGCGGCAAGCTTCACGACCTGGGAAAGATCGGTGTGGTGGACAGTGTTCTGCTCAAACCCGGCAAGCTCAGCGACGACGAATTCGCCATCATCAAGCGCCATCCGGTGATCGGAGCCGATATACTCAGGCCGGTGCCGAGCCTCGCCAAGATCCTTCCCATCGTGCTCCATCACCACGAGCGCTTCGACGGCAAGGGATATCCGCAGGGGCTCAAGGGGGAAGATATCCCCCTGTGGGCCAGGATCACCGCCGTGGGCGACACCTATCACGCGCTGACGAGCGATCGTCCCTACCGCAAGGGCATGGACAGGGACAAGGCCCTTCAGATCATCGAGAGCGTCAGCGGAAGCCAGCTCTGCCCCGACTGCGTGGATGTCTTCCTCAAAATGGAACTCTGGCTGGGGGATCACGGCAATGAAGATCCGATCCAGCCCGATCCCGTGGAGGAGAAGCCCTCTGGAGAAAATCTCGTCGTGCTGCCCAAGACACGGACCGCACGTTCCCGCAAGTGAGGCCCGTACCAGGGCAACACGATCATCACGCCTGACACTGCCGTTGACCGCCAAGAAAGAATTTGCATTTGGCTTGCATTTTCACTATTAATCTATCCCATTGCAGAAACAATATTATATCAGGGGTTGGAGGCATGAGGAGAGATATTGTTCACGAAGGATCCGAGCAGCTGACATATGAGATCCGGGAGATCGTCGCTGTAGCGGATGTGTTGAGAAAATACGGGGTCCAGATCACCTGGGAGAACATCGGCGATCCCATTCAGAAGGGCGAGAAGATTCCCCAGTGGATCAAGGACATCGTCATCGACCTCGTATCGAACGACAGGACCTATGGATACGTAGCCACCCAGGGCGTGCCGGAGACACGGGAGTTCCTCGCGCAGGAGGTAAACAGGCGCGGCGGGTATCAGATCACCAAAGACGACATCGTGTTCTTCAACGGCCTGGGCGATGCCGTTGCAAAGGTGTTCAATTTCATGAAACGCGAGGCGCGGGTCATCGGGCCCTCCCCGGCCTACTCGACCCATTCTTCCGCCGAGGCCGCCCACTCGGGCTACGAGCACCTCACCTACGAACTGGACCCGAAAAACAGCTGGCTTCCCGACCTGGAAGATCTCGAAAAGAAAATCAGATACAACGACTCCATCGCAGGGATCCTCATCATCAATCCCGACAATCCCACCGGCGCGGCGTACCCCCGGGAGATACTCGAGCAGATGGTTGATATCGCCCGGCGGTACCGGGTGTTCATGATCTGCGACGAAATATACGGCAATCTGGTCTACGACACCCACAAGACCGCCCGCTTAAGCGAGGTGATCGAGGAGATCCCGGGCATGGCTCTGCGGGGCATCTCCAAGGAGGTGCCGTGGCCCGGATCCCGATGCGGGTGGATCGAGGTGTTCAACCAGGACAAGCTCAACTTCAAGCGATATGTCAAGAGCCTGATAAACGCCAAGATGCTCGAGGTCTGCTCCACGAGCCTCCCCCAGTACGCCATACCCCGCATCCTGGGAGACCCCAGATACCCGGGCCACCTCGATCGGAGGCGGGCAATATACGCAGAGCGCGCCGAGGAGGCGTGGAAATTCTTCTCCAACGTGCCGGGCGTGGTGGTCAACAAACCGCAGGGCGCCTTCTACATGACCGTGCTCTTCGAGGATCACGTGCTGAACGACCGGCAGATCCTCCCCATCCCGGACACCAAAATCCGCAGGTTCATCGAAGACAAGGTCAAGGGCGTGAAGCCGGACAAGCGTTTCGTGTACTATCTCCTGGGCGCAACCGGTATCTGCGTGGTTCCCCTGACGGGCTTCTGCTGCGAGAAGCAGGGCTTTCGTCTGACCCTGCTGGAAACGGATGACGAAAAGCGCACGTGGACATGGCAGGCCATCGCGGAGAACATCAGGGCCTACCTCGACTCCACTACCAGGATGAATGTTTCGTCCAGTACTGTGTTCTAGCCTCTTGATCATGCGAGGCATTTTACCGGGTACGACTGCCGCGGGCACACCAGCGCAACTCGAACCCGGGAAAGAGTGAGGCGTTCCCCTTGGACGTGAGGATCTCACAGGAAAGAATCGAGTTTCAATCGCTGGGTCAGCCGATCGCCGGAGTGCTCTTCCTGCCCGGGAATCAGGGCCGGTTTCCCGCACTGGTGGTCTCGCACGGCTACATGGACTTCAAGGAGAACTACTTCGAACTCTGCGGGCATCTTGCGCAACGGGGCGTTGCATCACTGGTCATGGACATGCACGGCCATGGCGAAAGCGGCGGCGGGCGTTACCACATCCACCTGGGCGAATGGATCGCCGATATCCGCGCCGCCCTGGATACGCTCCAGGCGCATCCGTCCATCGATTCGGAGAGCATGGGCGCCTTCGGCCTTTCTTCGGGCGGTACGGCCGTCCTCGAAACCGCCCTGGTGGACCCGAGGATACGGGCACTGATCACCCTGGACGCCACAGTCAGACCGCTCCTGAGCTTGCCCGAGCGGATCGGCATGGGGTTCCTCTCCACGATGGGAAGGATCAAGCATTTCCTTACGGGCAGGGATATGAGGATCTCCCTTGTCCGTGAGGTAGGCAAGGTGGAGGCTGCACACGATCCCGAGGTCAACGAATGGTGGCGAAGCAACCCCCGGGTCGTCGAGATGTGGTCGTCGTTTCCCTTCCCCGGCTCCGAGGCGTCGGTAGACGTGGACACCCTCACCCGGGTTCACCGGATCACGGTCCCGACACTCGTGCTTCACGGCGCACAGGACAGGGTGGACAGTCCTCAAACCGCGCGCGTGCTCTTCGATACCCTGACCTGCCCCAAGGAGCTGCACATCATCGAGGGAAACGGCCACCTCGGCCACCTGGATCGGAACAGACATATGGTGATGGATCTGACTGCAGGCTGGGCACTGAGCCGTCTGAAGAATTCCCGCAGGCCGCCCGAAGAATATGCCCGAGGACCATCCCGGAAAGGGAATATGGAATGAAGGAAGAAATGAGACTGTCGATGCCGGCCTTTCTCTCCGTCTTTTTCCTCGCATGCGCCCTGATCTTCACCGGATGCGAGGGCGGCGAGGCGAAGAGAGAGGTGGAAGAAACCGTCAACGAGCTCAGCGGCGCCGGACTCGTCGATAAGGGCGAGAAGCTGAAACAGCAGATCAGGGACCTCAATGCCGAGGATGTCCGGAGGATACAGGAAGATCTTTCCCGGGGCGTCTACGGGGAGGAGTGAAGGCCGACCCCGGCAAACAGGGAAGGATGTTTTTCCTCAGTGGGCTATTTCTCCTGAGGATTGTATGAACCGTTCGGTTCCCATGAGGCGTCAGGCGTGGGAAGGGCGTACGGGTCATCCCGGTGGCGATTGCCGCGCGCCTGGGTAAAACACCATATAAAGGGGGTACGTTCATGGGAAATGCCAATCGTGTGGTCTGGATCACCGGTGCCTCATCGGGCATCGGGGAGGCCCTGGCTTACGCATATAGCGAAAAAGGGGCACGCCTTGTTCTTTCTTCCCGCAATGAGAAAAGGCTCGGCGAGGTCCGGAGCCGGTGCGCGGAGCCCGACAGCCATCTCGTGGTTCCCCTCGACCTCCGGGATGCGCCCTCCGTTAAGACGAGATGCGCAGAGGTCCTCGAACACGTGGGACACGTGGACATCCTGATCAACAACGGAGGCGTTTCCCAGCGCAGCCTCGCCATGGAGACCCCCCTTGATGTGGACCGGATGATCATGGAAACGAATTTCTTCGGCACCGTGTCGCTGACCAAGGCGGTCCTCCCCTCCATGACGGAGCGGGGCTCGGGCCGTATTGCGGTCATCAGCAGCCTGGTCGGTAAGTTCGGCACCCCGCTGAGATCGACGTATTCCGCGTCGAAGCACGCCCTGCACGGGTTTTTCGAGAGCCTGAGGGCCGAGGTGTGGGGGCTGGGAATCGGGGTTACCCTGGTGTGCCCGGGTTTCATCAGGACCAACATCTCCGTCAACGCCCTCACCGGAGACGGCAGCCCCCAGGGAACCATGGACGAGGCACAGGCACACGGCATGCCGCCCGATGTATGCGCGCGAAAGATCATCGCTGCCGTGGAGAAGGGGAAACCAGAGGTCTACATCGGGGGCAGGGAGTTGATGGGGGTGTACATCAAGAGATTCGCTCCGGGATTGTTTGGCCGCATCATCCGAAGTGCCAGGGTAACCTAGAACCGGCTCTCCTTAAGGATAAGCGCTGTCGGCCGGCGGGAATGCGAACCCACCTTCAAAGTCCTTAAGAAGCGAACGCGAAGGAGGATTCAAGGGAGAGGCGGCACTCAATTTTCTCTTCTGTCGACCGATAATCACTATATGCCTCTTTTGAGCATCCGTCATGCACCGGGGAACCTCACCGACAGTGTTTTCTCTGTCTCAGGGCGCTTCCCCCAGGGGTGCGGTCCGGATACAGGGCACCCGGCCCATACCGGGAAACAGACCGCGCCCGCGGCCGGACAGGACCTTTTTTTTAGAGAGAAACAGCAGCACGGTAGAGTGAAGCCCGGAAAGACGGCTTTTGAATTCATGTTTATTGAATGAAAGGATGGGTGGACAGATGAGCACGAGAGAGAAGGTGGCCGACTGCATCCGGAGCATGGACTCGGCAATGCGGAGCCTGCCCGTGGATATCAGCCGGATCGTTCTGATGGCCAGAAGCCACGACACGAACGCCGATGAGCTCGCCCGGTTTCTATCCGGTCACCGGTCTCTGTCGGCCAGGGTCCTGAAAATAGCCAAGTCCCCCTGCTACGGCCGCTCCGGGGACATCGATTCCATGAGCAGCGCCATTATCCACATCGGGTTCCACGAGGTCGTCGCCATTGCCCTTGGCTCAGGGATCTTTGCCATGCTCGCCAGCGCGGGCAAAGGATCCGATGTCGAGCAGGACCGGATCTGGATACACGCCATCGGGGTCAGCCTGGCAATGAATCTCGCAGCGAAGTATGCCCGTGCACCGGTCGATGGGTTTTCCATGCTCACGGGTCTGCTCCATGATATCGGAAAGCTCGTTTTCCATATATGCCTTCCCCGTGAGTATCAGGAGGTCCTCCAGTTCCATCAGGCAGATACCATGTCTCTCCACTCGGTGGAAAGAGATCTCCTGGGCATCGACCATGGCGAGTCGGCATACCAGCTGCTCACGCGGTGGAATTTCCCCGATTCCGTCTGCATTCCCGTCCGCTATCATCATGACCTGATCCAGTGCCCTTTCGAATACCTTCATCAGACCATGATCCTGCACCTCGCGGACTACCTCGCCCTCAGGGCCGGTATAGGCTATAGCGGGAACATCAATCCGGAAATCAGCACGGAAGTAATGACCGCGATGGGCCTTTCGCAGACACAGGTTGATGAGCTCACAGAACAGGTGAAAACCATGCGCGCCCAGGCAGATGATTTCCTCGGAGCACTTTCGTAAAGGATGAAGGAGAAACATTTCTGATGGAAAAGATCGTAGTGATCGGTGCAGGCAATGTGGGAACATCCTCTGCCGCAGCCATGGCCCGTGGAAAACTGGGAGACATCTTCCTCTACGACATCCTTGAGAATCTCGCGGCCGGCCGGGCCATGGACATCAATCATGCGTCCCCTGTCCTCCATACGGACTGCCTGGTGACAGGAAGCCATTCACCCGAGGTGCTCTCCGGTGCAGATCTGGTGGTCGTCACTGCGGGCGTTGCCCGGCACGCCGGCATGGCCCGCCTCGATCTCCTCAGACAGAATCTTCAGGTGATGGCCGGCGTATCAGGCCTTGTCATGAAGTTCTGCCCCCACGCCAGGGTGCTGGTGGTGACCAATCCCGTCGACATCCTCACCTGGTATCTCAAGCGCCTGCACCCCGACATGAACGTCTTCGGACTGGGCTGCTCTCTGGATACAATCCGCTTCAGGCATTTCATTGCGGAGGCTGCAGGGGTTTCCGTGGACTGCGTTCAGGGAATGGTGATAGGGGCCCATAACGACAACATGGTCCCGCTGGCAGGCCGCGCCACGATCAGCGGCATCCCGCTCAAGGACATGGTGAGCGGTGAGGCCCTTGATTCCGTCAGTCAAGGCACCCGGGCAGCGGGCACGCTCATCGTGGACATGCTCAGGCACCACAGCGGATTCTACGCAGCCTCCCAGGTGGTTTCCCGGATCGTCGAGGCGATAGTGTTCGATCGCCGGGAGATTTTTCCTTTCAGTGTCGTTTGCACCGGAGAATACGGTTATCACAGGATTCCCCTCGCGCTGCCTGCCGTCATCGGCCGCCGGGGTATCCACCGCATCCTCGAGATCGATCTCGAACCCGACGAACACCGGGGGCTGGACCGGTGCGCATCCGCGATGAACGAGGTGATCAGCGGCCTTTCCTAGCCGTTTCCCCGCCCGTTTGCCTCTTGCGTGTACGAGCCGACAGTAATAGACTCTTCTCCTGCCATGAATCCGGTACAAGGGGGAAACGATCATGGAGCTCTTTGAGAAACAGACCATTGGCGGCCTTACCCTGGAGAACCGTCTGGTGAAGTCCGCCACCCTGGAGAATATGGCAACCCCCGACGGCCTGCCCACCCGCCAAACGGCGCGCTTTTACGAACGGCTGGCCCGGGGGGAGTCCGGCCTCATCATCACCGGCTATGCCTATGTCCATCCCTCGGGTCGTTCCTATCCGCTCCAGCACCGCGCGGACAGCGATGCGATGATCGAATGCTGGCGCCCCGTCGTGGATACGGTCCACGAGCACGGCAGCAGGATCGCCCTTCAGATCGTTCACGGGGGAAGGCAGTGCAGGCCCGGCCCGGACGGACAGACCCTGCTGGCCCCCTCCCGGGTTCCCAACCTGGTCTATTTCACGCTGCCCCGGAAGATGACCCCCGGCGAGATCACCCGTACCATCCATGACTTCGGCGCCGCGGCCGGCAGGGCCCGCGAGGCGGGGTTCGATGCGGTTCAGATCCATGCGGCCCACGGGTATCTCATCTCGGGCTTTCTCTCGCCGCTCACCAACCACCGCAGAGACGAGTGGGGGGGTGACCCGGAGCGGAGATCCCGGTTTCTCACCGAGGTCTTCCGCGCGGTCCGTTCCACGGTGGGAGACGATTTCCCGGTCCTGGCAAAGATGAACATCCACGATTTCGCCCCCTTCGGGCTGACCCCGGAGGGCAGCTTTCCGGCAGCGCGCAGACTCGCACGATTGGGTCTGGACGCCCTGGAAATCAGCGGCGGACTCATGGAAACCCCCCTGGCGATGAGCCGGGGGGACGCCCCCACCGAGATCCTCAACCGGGGCAGGAGACTGCCCGCGCGGGTATACTTCTCGTCGTGCCTGGCCTTCATGAGGCTCTTTCTGCCCTTCCGCGAGAACTATTTCCAGAATTATGCCGCAAGGCTCAAACCCGATCTCCCCATTCCGCTCATCCTCGTAGGAGGAGTGAGAAGCGTCCGCGGAGCCGAGCAGATTCTCCGCTCAGGCACCGCCGACCTCGTCTCGCTGGCCCGTCCGCTGATCAGGGAACCCGATCTGCCAAAGAAATGGCGGGAGGGAACCGCCGAGCGGGCGAGCTGCGTCTCGTGCAATCGATGCCTGGGAGAGATCGAGCAGGGGGGCAGACTCGCCTGTTACCGGGAAACGGGCAGCCGCCGTCCATGACCCCGTCGGCCGGCATCGTTCCCCCTGTCTGTGGAAGGGCTTGCGCGCCAATGATATCACCTGTACCCGGAAAATGAATCATGCTATGAATGATCCCCGCCGGATCCGCCGGACGGCCCTGATAACAGGGGAGGCCCCTTCCTTAAGAGATGCGGGCCTGGGATTTCACAAGGCCGGGTGACACCCCTGTGCCTCACCGCGGACCCCAGACAGACAAACCCGTGCAACACAGAGATCGGCAACAAAAGGGAAAACCAGAAACGGGAGGATACACGATGAAGAGAAAACCCATCCACTTTTCGGAGGTTCTTGTCCAGGCGCACGCCATCTGGTCGCGCCAGTGGCTCGTACTCACCTGCGGCGATTTCGAATCAGGCATGTTCAATTCCATGACCGTGGGATGGGGAAGCTTCGGAACCATGTGGAACACCCCCATGGCTCAGGTGGTGGTCCGCCCCACCAGGTATACCTATCAGTTCATGGAGCAGTACGACACCTTTACCCTGTGCGCCCTGGGAAAAAAGTACCGCGACGCACTGAAGATTCTGGGCAGCCGCTCGGGCAGGGACGGGGACAAGATATCCGAGGCAGGGCTGACCCCCATACCCTCCTCCAGGGTCGCGGCTCCGGGTTTTGCCGAGGCCCAGCTCATCGTGGAGCTCAAGAAGATCTACTGGGACGACTTCAAGCCCGACCATTTCCTGGACCCCTCCATCGAGAAGCAGTATCCGCTCAAGGACTACCACCGGATGTACTTCGGAGAAGTCCTTGCCATCTCCGGGACAGAGTCGTATTCAATTATCTAGCACTGTGCACATTGCCGATCGCGGCCGGGAGAGAGTGATGGATCGATCGAGGAAACACAGGAAATTTGCGTCTGCCGCTGTTTCGCATGTAACGGCTCCGGCCGGCCATTGAAGGAGGGATCTCCATGCTCGAGGTTCGATGGCTCGGCTGTGCAGGACTCGAACTGGCAATAAACTCAAAGGTCGTCCTGATCGACCCTTATCTTTCCAGGCCGGGCATATTCAAGATCCTTTTCAGCCGGCTCGCTCCCGCCCACGATCTCGTCCATTCCTTCACGTCAAGGCTTGCCGGAAGGGTCTCCGCCGTCATCTGCGGGCACACCCACTTCGACCACGCCCTCGATATCCCGGAGATCACCCGCTTCCTGGGCTGCAGGACAGTAGGAAGCAGCAGTCTGAAGACCCTTCTGGACATCTCCGGGGTATCGACAGAAACACTTGTCTGCTCCGGCAACGAACGGCTCGGATTCGACGATGACATCAGGGTGCAGATGATCCCCTCACGGCACGGGCGCGTCTTCATGGGGAGGACGCCCTGTCCGGGCGAGATCGACCCGTCGTGGACCGCCCCGCTGAAGGCGAGCCAGTACCGGCTCGGCACCATGTTCATGCCCAAGATCGAGGTGGGAGACATCACCCTGATTCATGCCGGCAGCGCCGGCTTCATCGAATCCGAGCTCGACGGCCACCGGTGCGATGTGCTGTTCATGTGCGTGCCCGGCTGGAAGGGCATGCCCGACTATACCACCCGCATGGTGAATATCCTCAGGCCCGAGGTGATCATTCCTTTTCACTTCGACAACTTCACCCGCCGCCTGCCCCGGTCCGGAGAAGTCCGCATGCTTCCCTCCATCGACCTGGAAGGCTTCGTTCAGCGTGTTCACAAATATTCGCCCGGCTCGGTGATCCGCATCCCCCGAACCAACGAGGTGATGCGGTTTTAGATCCGATGGTTTGGGGAATTCTCTGTTTCCCGGTCTTTCCCCGGGTCCTTTCAGGGGGCGCCTATCGGTGTCCCGACCGGCCGGTCCTGCCCGGGTCCGGGAGGAACAGCCGTTTCGGACAGCCGGCCCTGGCTCAGGAAGACCCCGGCAAAGACCAGGAACGACGCCGAATACTGCACGAGGGTAAACCGCTCCCCGAGAATCAGCCACCCCAGAAACACGGTGAACACGGGAATGAGGTTCACGAATGCCGATGCCTGGCTCGCAGGGACACGGCTCACACCGAAATTGTACAGCCCGTACGCACCCAGGGTGACGAAGACCCCGAGATATATGATGCTGAAAAACGGAACAGGGACGAATTCCGTGGGCAAGGTGGTTCCCGACAACAGCAGGACGGGCAGATAAAAAACACTACCCGCGCATGCCTGGAGGGCGGTGAGGAAAAAGGGGCGATATCGCTCGGTGAGCTTCTTGAGGGTGACGGTGTACGCCGTGGCGCAGGCCATGGCCAGAACCTCCAGAAAATTCCCCCAGACCGGGTGAGGGGCTTGCTCTGTGGGCGCTCCGCCGGCACTGAGCAGGCACACCCCTGAAATAGCGACAAAAAATCCCGCCAGGGTCTTTCGCGTCACCCGCTCGCGGAGGAACACCGAGGCCGCCACGGCCACCATGAGCGGCAATATCGCGGTGACCATCCCCGCCTGTGACGCCGAGGTATTCTCCAGGGCCTTGGCCTCGAAGAGAAAGTACAGGCAGGGCTCGCACAGGATCATGAACCCGATATACTTCAGGTCCCCTTTCCGCCACACATTGCCCTTCATCGCCCTGAAGAGGAACAGGGAGGCCAGGCTTCCCACCGCCATTCTGCCAAAGATCACGACCAGGGGATCGTACGCCTCGAAGGCGAGTTTCAGGGCGATGAAGGAACTGGCCCAGAGTATCATGGCCAGGAAGAGGCCGATCACGGGCAGTAGGGATGTTTTCCGGTTCATGGTGAGTTCTCTCGTTTTGACCCTTTCATCTCATCGATTGGCCCTGATCACATATCACCGGCTTGGGTGACTTGGGAACAGAAAAATCTCCTGCCTGATCCGTGACATCGCCGAATGCCCGGCGCGGTACGCCCGGAAAAAAAGGTGGAAACATGAGCCCCTTGATTATACAATGAGCCTTATGGTTGCGGAAATGAGGTGTGCCTTGAGCCCGGCTCACGGGGTATCCGGTCGTATCCACTCTCCCGCCAGGGCAACCGAGAGAGGGTTCACCACGAGCGAGGCTCTTGAAAGGGCATCATCTTAAATGATTTTTGAGGAGGCAAGACATATGTATTTCTGTCCGAAATGCGGAACCAGGCTGACGGAAAAGAGCATCGAGGGAAGGCTCAAAAAGGCGTGCCCTTCCGGCGGGTGCGATTATGTGTTCTGGGACAATCCGGTCCCGGTTGTCGCCGCGGTTTTGGAGCACGATGAAAGGGTCGTCCTGGTACGCAACAAAGGGTGGCCGGAAAAGATGTTCGGCCTGGTCTCGGGCTTTCTGGAAAGGGGTGAATCGCCCGGCGACGCGGTCCTGAGAGAGATCAGGGAAGAGCTTGGCCTCATGGGGGAAATCGAGGATTTCATCGGGGTCTACCCCTTCTTCGAGATGAACCAGCTGCTCCTCGTGTTCCACGTTTCAGCCCGGGGAGAGATTTCACTGGGAGACGAACTGGAGGAGTTCCGCCGGGTGGCTCCTGAGAAGCTGGTTCCCTGGCCCATAGGCACCGGGCCTGCGGTGCGCGACTGGCTGGCGAAAAAGGGGCTCCCCGCGCCGTGAAAGGGTCCGGTCCCGTCCTGCCCGCAAGAGAACCCTTCTGCACCCTGTTTCTGCACGCCCCCGGTTCGTGTTTGCCCTTGAGGGGCATGGTGGAAATATGCGAAAAGCTGTTCATACGTTCATAGTCACGTAAGACAAGGAGGCTGTTGTGAAAAAGATGACCATATTCTCGTCCATACTGTTCTTCGGGCTCGTCCCGCCGGCGGCCGCCGTTTCCGGCAAGCCCGTGGTCCGGCTCGAAACCACCAAGGGGGACATCGTGCTGGAGCTCGACAGGGAAAAGGCGCCCAAAACCGTTGACAACTTTCTCGCGCTGGTCGAGTCGGGTTTCTATGAGGGCACGGTCTTCCACCGGGTCATCAAGGGCTTCATGGTCCAGGGCGGAGGGCTCTCCGCGGACATGCACCAGAAACCGACCGGGTCACCCATCCCGAATGAGGCGGACAACTCTTTAAAGAATGACCGGGGCAGTGTTGCCATGGCACGCACCCAGGATCCCCACTCAGCCACCTCCCAGTTCTTTATCAATACGGTGGACAATGCGTTTCTCAACCACAGCTCGAAGACACTCAGCGGATGGGGATACTGCGTCTTCGGCCGTGTCGTGGAAGGCATGGATGTGGTGGATGCAATCGAGGCTTCCCCCACCACGGCACAGGGGATGTATACCGACGTGCCCGTTGACCCCATCGTGATCAACAAGGCCTCGGTGGTTGCGGCTCCCTGAACAGAGCGTCTTTTCCCCGCCGGGCAGGGGGGCGTTTCATGAAGCCCCCCACAAAAAGGCCGTGCGTTGCACCGGGTCTAGCGGGTGCGGGTGATCGTACCGCTCCACAGGGAGACTCCGTATACGGACTCCCGGGAGAGCCTTTACGGAGAACCGTCGTGATATGCCCCCGATATGAGAGGTGGTGAGTGAACGTTTCCGAGAAGAAGTCCGTGGTTTCCTGGGCGCTGTATGACTGGGCGAACTCGGCGTTTGCCACCACGGTCATCGCGGGATTCTTCCCCCTCTTTTTCAAGCAGTACTGGAGCGCAGGCGTGGATGCGGCGGTGAGCACGGCTCGGCTCGGTCTGGCCAACTCGCTTGCCGGTGTGGTCATTGCCCTGGGCGCGCCGGTTCTGGGTGCAATCGCAGACCGGGGCACCTCGCGCAAGCGCTTCCTGATCTTCTTCGCACTGATGGGCATGACCGCCACATCGGCCCTGGCCCTTGTTTCGGCGGGAGCCTGGGTGACTGCGGCGTGGCTCTACCTCTTCGCGTCCATGGGTTTCTCCGGCGGCAACGTCTTCTACGACTCCCTGCTTCCCGGAGTCGCCCCGCGAAACCGGGAGCATTTCGTGTCCGCACTGGGCTTTGCCCTGGGATACCTGGGCGGGGGCGTGCTCTTTGCCCTCAACGTGTGGATGACGTTGCGTCCGTCCTTTTTTGGATTCGCCGATTCGTCCCAGGCCGTCCGCTTTTCCTTCCTGAGCGTGGGCATATGGTGGGCTCTCTTCGCCGTGCCGCTCATGATGTTCGTGAGGGAGCCCGGCCCGCCCGGCAGGACCGCGCGCGGCGCGGGTATGGTCAGGGAGGGGATCGCGCAGCTCGGGCAGACCTTCCGGGCGATCAGGCATCATAAGGTGATTTTCCTTTTTCTCGCTGCATACTGGCTCTACATCGACGGCGTGGACACGATCATCCGGATGGCGGTGGATTACGGGCTCTCTTTAGGGTTCCAGGCAGGCGATCTCATCCTGGCGCTGCTCATCACCCAGTTCGTGGGCTTCCCCTGCGCCATCGCCTTCGGCCTGCTCGGACAGAGAATCGGGGCAAAACGGGCCATCCTGGCGGCCATCGGTGTCTACCTCTTCGTCTCGGTCTGGGGGTCCTTTATCCGGAGCAAGGCGGAATTCTATGCCCTGGCGATTGTCATAGGCTTTGTCCAGGGCGGCGTCCAGGCCCTGTCCCGCTCTTTCTTCTCCCGCATCATCCCGAAGGGCAGGTCGGCCGAGTATTTCGGGTTCTACAACATGCTGGGCAAATTCGCCGCCATCATCGGACCGGTTCTCGTGGGACTGACCGGCCTGCTGGCCAGGTCCATGGGCGCAGGCGGGACCCTGGCCTCCAGGCTGAGCATCGTGTCCCTGTCAGTCCTCTTCCTCTCGGGCGGCATTCTCCTGTTCTTCGTGGACGAGGAACAGGGCATGCGGGAGGCGGCCCGTCTCGCGGCACACGATCAGGGGGCATGCAGGCCATGAGTGCCCATGTCCTGATTGTCGATGCCCTGAACCTCATCCGCAGGGTGGATGCGGCACGGAGGGACCATGCGGCGGGAAGCGGCACCGGGTCGTCCATCGATGTCTGCGTGCAGTCGCTCGCGCGCGCACTGAACGAATGCGCCCCCAGTCACGCGGTGTGCGTGTTCGAGGGAAAGGGAGTCAGTTTCAGGGCCGAGATATATCCGGGATACAAGGCGGGCCGGACACCCATGCCCGTTGACCTCGAAGAGAGTCTCCCGGCGATCAGGGAGGCGTTCCTCGGCATAGGCGTGCCGTCCATCGAGGTAGATGGCGTGGAGGCGGATGACATCATCGCAACGCTCGCCGCGAAGATCGAGGCGGGAAAGCTCCGGGCGACCATTCTCTCAACGGACAAGATCTTCCTGCAGCTTCTCTCGGACCGGATCCGGGTGAGGGATCACTTCGGAAAGAAGGACCTCGACCATGCCTACGTGATCGAGAAGTTCCAGGTTCACAGCACCCAGCTTGCCGACCTGCTCGCCCTGGCGGGAGACCCCACGAACAGTATCCCGGGCGTTCCGTCCGTTGGCAAAAAAACCGCTGCCAGGCTCCTGCAGGAATACACCACCCTGGAGAATATCCTCTCGAACGCCCCTCGGATCGGGGGCAGACTGGGCCGGATCATCGCTGAGCACAAGGACGATGCCCTTGTGTTCCGGACGCTCATGCTCCTGAAAAAGGACATCGACCTGGGTCTGAACCTCATGGATTTCCGCTATCGCCGGTAAACCAGGAGCCGATTCCCGGCGCGTATTGCTCAGACAGGGGCTTTGGAACTCTGAATCGATGGTGTGGATCATCAGCGGCAAGCCCTGGACCCTTTCGAAGCAGCAAGCTCGAACGAAAACCAGATCCTCCCTCCGAAGTCGTCCGAATCGAAAGAGAACGAGGATTGAAACCGTATCAGGGGAAGGATCGTCTACAGGATGGTCCGCTTCCCGTTATAGCGTTCCTTATCGTAATACTTGTCCACGTCCACGGTCTTGATCCGATTGATGATCTCCTTCATGGGCACCGAGGTGATCTCGCCGTGTGAATAGCTCACCATCCTCCCGAAATCCTCGCTCACGATCATGTCCACCGCGGCGATGCCGAACCACCGGGCCATGAGCCTGTCGCGGGCGGAAGGGACCCCTCCGCGCTGGAGATGGCTCAGGATGACGAACCTGGACTCGAAGCCGGTGTTTCGCTGGATCTGGTCGGAGAGAAACGCCGCGATTCCCCCCAGGTTCCGGTGCCCGAAATCATCCAGCCGCTCATCCTTGCAGAATTCCCCCTCTCCCTTCAGGCAGGCGCCCTCGGAGACCACCACGATGCTGTACTGGACCTCCCGGCCCTTTCTCACCTGCAGGAGATCGAACACCCGCGCCAGCTCGAAGGGCTCTTCGGGGATGAGGATGATGTAGGCCCCGCTGCTCTCCCCGCCCTGCAGGGCGAGCCACCCCGCGTGTCTGCCCATGGTCTCCACCACGAAGATCCGGTTGTGCGACCCGGCGGTGGTCCGGAGCCGGTCGATCTCCTCGGTAATCACGTTCAGCGCCGAGTCGTAGCCCAGGGAATAGTCGGTCCCCACCAGATCGCCGTCAATGGTCTTGGGGATGCCGATGGTCTTGATGCCGCGCCTGTAGAGCTTGTAGGCCACGCCGAGGGTGTCTTCGCCGCCGATTGCCACCACCACGTCGATGCCCAGCTTCCGGATATTTTCGATCACCACGTCCGACCGGTCATTCTTGGGATTGAACGGATTGGTGCGCGAGGTTCCCAGGTTTGTCCCGCCATAGCGGTCCCACGTGCGGACCTTCTCCTCGTCCAGGGGTTCGAGAAAATATTTTTTGCTGTCCTCATCGTCCGGATTCACGCTCGCCAGTCCCTTCCATCCTTCGCGAACGCCGATCACCTCGAATTTCGTCGAGCGATGTTCCGCCAGGAGAGGATCCAGTGCCGTCTTCACCACCCACTTGATCGCCCCGTTCAGGCCGGGACAGTCACCTCCGCCCGTCAGAACAGCAATCCTTGTCGTCATGAACTCCCCCTTCTCCTTCTGTTTGTAGTTTTCATGTGCAATGCATATCTTACATAATTATATTCTGTTTGATCATCTCGGCAAGTCGATGCTAAATATTGAACCCTCTGATACCAGGAGGCTTTGGATATGAAGGTGATCTTCCACGAGGATTTCTACCGGACATACACCGCCGACCCCGCGGCGGACAAAGGCCGGATGGAGGCGGTGGTGGAGGTAGTCGGCCCCCAGGTGGAGTTCGTCACCGCCAGCCCCGCCCCATTGGAGGATATCGCGGCGGTCCACACCCGGGACCACATCGATCACGTCAGGAGTCACGGGCTCCACGAGATCGCAAGCCTCGCCGCGGGCGGGGCGATCCAGGCGGCGACGATCGGCCTGAACGAGCCCTGCTTCGGCCTCATCCGGCCCCCGGGACACCATGCCTCGGCAGGCTCCTCGTGGGGATTCTGCTATTACAACAACATGGCCGTGGCACTTATGCACTTGAAAAACAAGGGCATGATCGACACGGCGTTTATCCTGGATTTCGACCTCCACTTCGGCGACGGCACGGTGAACATCCTGGGCGGGAAAGACTATGTGACCATCTACAATCCCGAAGAACCCGACCGCTTTTCCTACATGAACCGGGTCCTGGAAGAGCTGGATCGATGCACCGCGGATGTCATCGGAATCTCGGCCGGGTTCGACAACCACCTCCAGGACTGGGGCGGCACGCTGGCCACCGGGGATTATCAGGAAATGGGGCGGGCCGTCAGGAAGGCCTGCGCAAAAGGCTCGGGCGGATGCTTCGCCATCCTCGAAGGGGGTTACAATCACCGGGTCCTGGGCCACAATGTCCTTGCCCTGATCCAGGGGCTTTCCGGTCAGTGAGGACGGGAAACGTGCTTCATGCGCGCCTTGGTCGCCGGCGCCTCTCCGGTATTCATGGCGTCCGGCCCTTCCCTGCCCGTGGTACAGGCTCTTCCGGCAAGGATGGCCACTCCCGCCGGCAACGGCCTGGATCGCTCATGTTTAACCAGGATTTCAGCGAGAGGATGCCTTCACCGATAGGGTGATCACAAAGCTTGAGGAAACCGGATGCCGGGAAAACACTCCGGGGGGAGAGAGGCAATGAAAGACAGTCACTGCTTCCAGCGGTCGAGAGGATACGTGCTAGCAGGAGGAAAAAAACATGCAGGGTGTATGGTACCTGAATGAACAATCCCTGTTTCTGAGGTTCGGCATCGCTCTGCTCATCGGCATCCTCGTGGGCATGCAGCGGGAGTACTCCTTTGGTGAACCGGAAAAGGAGCACGCCGCGGGCGTCCGCACCTTCGCGCTCATGGGGCTCATCGGCTGCGCATCGGCGCTCGCGTCGGATTTTCTCAGTTCTCCGTGGCCCTTCGTGGCCGTTCTCTTCGTGCTTGGCGCATTCTTCTCCGTCACGTACTTTGTAGACGCGTGGAAGGGGCAGGCAGGTCTCACCACAGAGATCTCGGCCCTGATAACCGTCCTGATCGGGGCATTGGTCTACTGGGGAAAGATCAAGCTCGGGATCGCCCTGGGTGTGACCACCACGGTTCTGCTCTCCATCAAGCCCGAGATGCACCGGTTCGTCCATCGTATCACCCGGGACGACCTCTATGCGGCGCTCAAGTTCGCGGTCATCACCGCCATCGTGCTGCCCATCCTGCCGAACGAGAACTTCGGACCGCCGCCGTTCGACGTCTTCAACCCCTTTGTCGTCTGGCTCCTGGTGGTCTTTATCTCGGGCATCAATTTCGTGGGGTATATCCTCATCCAGATACTGGGTGCCCAGAAGGGGATGGGGCTGACCGGGTTTCTGGGAGGCATCGCGTCCAGCACGGCCGTCACGCTGGGCATATCACAGCAGAGCAGACGGGAACACGGCCTTGCCCGCCCGTTTGCCATGGCCCTGCTCATCGCCTGGACCGTCATGTTCGCCCGGCTGATCGTCATCGTGGCGGTGCTGAACCGGGACCTTGCCGCCCTGCTCTGGCGTCCGCTGATCGTCCCGATTCTGGTTGGCGCTGCCTACGCGTCTTTTCTTTTTGTCCTGCACAGAAGCGAGCGCACGCCGGAAATGAAGATCAAAAACCCGTTCGAGCTCTGGCCTGCCATCACCTTCGGGGCCGTGTTCACCCTGATCCTCTTCGCGGCGAAGTCGGCACAGATCTACTTCGGCGACAGCGGCATCTATATCACCAGCTTTGTCACCGGCCTTGCGGATGTCGATGCCATAACGCTCTCCCTGGCAGAGCTGAGCCATTCGACATCCGGGATCGCACCCGCCACGGCCGCCAGGGCGGTCGTGTTCGCGACCCTGGCCAACACCCTTCTCAAGGGCATGTTCGTCTTCGCTATCGGCTCGCCCGACCTCAGGCGCACGATCCTGCCCGGATTTCTCTTTCTCATGGGTTCGGTGGTCATCGCGGTGTTCCTGACCTGATCGGGGCCGGCAGGGGACGCCGGGCAGCAGGGAGCCTGATTGAAAATCTCCGTTCGATCCGGTATCATATCGCTTGGCGCATGTTTCTTTACGGATATCCATGCGCATTGCCGTAAAAGGCAGAGGAGGTGGTTATGAAAATAAGCAGTGTCAGTCAGATACGGGCAATGGACGGCTCGGCCGTCACGGCCTATGGAATCGCCGAGCCCCTCCTGATGGAGAATGCCGGACTGGCGGCGTGTGCGGTGCTGGAAAGAGAGCTGGGAATCCTGGGAAAGACCTTTCTCGTCTTCTGCGGCGGAGGCAACAACGGTGGAGACGGGTTCGTGGCGGCGAGAAAGATTCACTCGATGGGAGGTACGCCCCTGGTGTTCATCCTGAGTGATCCGGGCAAGTACCGTGGCCCGGCAAAGGCCAACCTGGATACCCTGTCGAGGCTGCCCGTCTCGGTTGCCGGGCTCGATTCACTTCAGAGCGCCCTCGATGCGCTTTCCCGGTGCGACGGGGTTGTCGACGCCATGCTCGGCACGGGCATCGACCGGGAGGTGACGGGTATCTACGCGACTGTCATCGAGGCAATCAACAAGAGCGGCAGGCCCGTGCTCAGCCTCGACATTCCGTCCGGGGTCAACGGCGATACCGGCAGAATCATGGGCTGCGCGGTAGCGGCGGATTTTACCGTGACCTTCGGACTGCCCAAGATCGGCAACCTGCTCATGCCGGGCTATGCCCTGTGCGGCCGGCTCTCTGTCAGTCATATCTCGTTTCCGCCCGAGCTCTACGACACCGAATCCATTCACATAGCGGTCAACGACCCTCCCGCCCTTCCCCCGAGGAATCCCGCGGGATACAAGGGCAGCTTCGGAAAGGCCCTCTTCATTGCGGGCGCGGCAGGCTATTACGGGGCGCCCTACCTCTCCGCAATGTCCTTTCTCAAGGCCGGCGGGGGCTACTCCTGTCTGGCATGCCCCGAGAGCGTCGTCCCCTTCATCGCCTCCAAGGGCAGCGAGATCGTGTTCTTTCCCCAGAAGCAGACCTCGGACGGGAGTATTTCGTACGAAAACAAGGAAACCCTGATTGCGCTGTCACAGGACATGGATGTCGTGATCATCGGACCCGGTCTTTCCCTGAACCAGGAGACCGCCCAGCTCGCGCGGGAGCTGACCGTCGCGATCGACAAGCCCGTGCTCGTCGATGCTGACGGCATCACCGCCCTGAGCAGGGATATCGACATCCTGAAGCGCAGATCCCCCACCGTGCTCACGCCCCACCTGGGCGAGATGGCGAGGATCACGGGCCTGGACACGGCCCGGATCGATGCGGACAAGGCGGGAATATTGACGGAGACGTGCAGGGATCTGGGCTCCATCATCGTGCTCAAGGGCGCCAATTCCCTCATCGGGTACCCTGACGGCCGCGTGCTCGTCAACGTGAGCGGCAACTGCGGGATGGCAACCGCAGGTTCGGGGGATGCGCTCACCGGCACCATAGCCGCCATGATGGGCCTTGGGCTCGATATCGATTCCGCCGCGGCCAAGGGGGTATTCATCCACGGAGCGGCAGGCGACCTGGCGGCAGCGGACACGGGACAGGACGGCATGACCGCGCAGGACATCCTCGAGCATCTTCCCCGGGCCCTCCAGATGGATCGCGAGGGCGGTTTCCGGGACCTCTATCCCGGGATCGACCTGGTGTAGGCAAAGGGCCGGGAAAAAATGAACACTTGAGTTCTCGTGCCCGGGATTGATAAAATAACAAACGGTTTCACGGGCTCATCGCTGTAATCATGGCAGATCATCGATAAATGCTGCCGGTGTCCTGCCCACAAGCCGTGCACGGCATGATCAACCCGTATTTGATTTCGCAGGGGGTCCGATTGGAAATCCAGTCGCCTGCTTCGTTTCTCATGCACTGAAACCGGGTGGCATCAGGGAACGCCTGCCGATGTTCCTGATGTTCGTCGGCTTAAGGGGCCGCCCGGTAATTTCTTAGCTGGAGGCTGTTATGATGTTACGTGAACTTATCCAGAAACAGGGGGAGGTTCTCTTTCGATACCGGGGTTACATGCCCTTATTCCTGGTCCCTGCGATGTTTTTCGTTCTGCAGGATTCCGAGTGGATAGAAAACCGGTTCGGGGACTTCGTCGACGATGTATACGACTGGTGCTGTTTCGGGATCAGTGTGGCGGGTGTAGCACTGAGGGCGGCAACCGTGGGTTGCGTTTCCCGGCGGACATCCGGCCGCAACACGAAAAAGGGCCAGGTAGCGGACGAGCTGAATATGACGGGGATGTACTCGATCGTTCGCCACCCGCTCTATCTCGCCAACGTGATCATCATGTTCGGGTTTCTGCTCGCCACCGGGAGCATATGGCTGATGGTAGTGTGTCTGCTGGCCTGTTGCCTGCATTACGAGCGGATTGCCTGCGCTGAAGAGTCTTTTCTCATGGAGAGCTTTGGCTCACGATACCGGGCGTGGGCGGACAGGACCCCGGCGTTCCTCCCCCGGGCATCCCTCTGGGTGCCCCCCACCCGCGGGTTCTGCTGGCGGACCGCCCTGAAGCGGGAGTATCTGACCGCGTTCGGGGTGGTCGTGGCGTTCACCCTGCTGGACTATGCAGAGGATCTGCTGGCTCTGGGCCGCGTGGAGCTCGAGACCGAGACAACGGTCCTCTTTGCCTGCGCCTTCTTCGCGTTCCTGCTGATACGATACCTGCGCAAAAGAACCCGGCTGCTCCACATTGCCGGACGATGAACGCGCCCGCCGGGGCGGCTGCCGTCTCGGCGGATCAACCCTCGGAAGAATACCGGTCCGATTTTTTCTTTGAGGTTGATACACAAGGCCATGTCCGGGGCACATCGAGAACCTCCGCTGCTGCGGTTGTCCCATGCTGCGCCAGCACCGGGAGCAGGGAGATCACTCCGTCCAGTGAGCGCGTTCACGGGCTGCGGTCCGCCCTTTTCGATCTTTTTTTTTATTTTTCACTCATGATAATTTTCCCCTCGGACGATAAGAGAGGTAACAAAAAAATACTCTCTTCATAACTGCCAAGACGCTTTTAGCTTCTTGGTTTTTTTTTGCCCTGCCACCGGTTTTTTCCAAAGCCGCCGATACCGGTGAAGCCCTTTGTCGAGACCCCGCAAGAACATTTTCCACAGGAAGACCCTTCCCGGTAAATTTCCGGATTGTCCATGCTATTGAGATCACTCACTCAAGGGGGATTATGTGTTTGAGGAGGCACTGCTTTCCCAGCCCAGGACCACGCGGTCGGGCATAACCCGCTGATCGACCGTTATCCTGAAGAAAGGAAGCCTGATGACATCGCAACGGTATTTCAATGGGATGCATATGAGGATAGCCCAAGCCCCCGCCCAGAGGGACACGATCTTTTACATCCACGGACTGGGCGAATCGGGCCTGTGCCTCGAAGGCATAATGGGCCACCAGCTCCTCAAGGGATTCACCCACCTTTCCGCCGACCTCCCCGGTTACGGCAAGAGCCCATGGCCCGAGGAACCCCTGAGCCTTTCCCGGTACGCGGATCTGCTGGAGGAACACCTCTCCTTGCTGAATGCCGGGCAGATCGTCCTCGTCGGGCATTCCATGGGCGGCGTCATCGGCACTCTGCTCTGCGAACGCCATCCCGAACGCGTGCGTCTGTTCATCGATGTGGAGGGAAACATTTCCCTTGAAGACTGCACCTTCAGCTGCATCATCGCGGCCCACGGCTTCGATGAATTCGCCCGGAGCGACTTCGGTCGATTCCGCGACGAAATCTATGAAAGGGGCATCCGTGAGCGGGCGCTGAGGTTGTATCATGCCGGCCTCCTCATGTGCGACCCCCGGTCGATTTACGCGAACAGCCTCGAGCTCGTGAATCTTTCCGAGAGCGAGGAGCTTGCCGGAAGGCTCGGATCCTTGAAGACCCCGGTTTCCTATGTCTGGGGTGATACGGGTGGAACAGGAGAATACTCGCTCGGGCTGCTGCGTGCCCGGGAGATCCCCCTGGTCTCCGTGCAGGACGCGGGACACTGGCCCTTTATCGATCAGCCCGATGCATGTGCGGAAACCATTCTGGATATCATCGGCCGTTTTGACAGATAGCCTTTGTCCTCCGGTGTCTGCCACCGGATACGAGAGAAAAGAGGAAAATGAGTGATGAAGGGGAAAAGGCTCATAAAGCAGGGCCAGAAGATTCCGGTCAGGTTCAGTTTTCGCGAGCGGGATCTCATCTGCGAGCACGTCTTTGCAGAGCCCGATCTCACGGACCGGCTGAGGCTCAACCTCCTGGACCGGGATAAGATCGTGGTGAAATACAGTCTGGATGAGCTCAACGGACTCCTGGAGTCGATCTCCGCGAAGGCGAACCATACCTCGGATGCGGGCCTGGAGAAAGAGCTCGACAGGATCTTTGACCATATCATCCAGATCTGCAGCACTTACACGGAGAAATAAGGCTTCGCCTGTGTCACGAGGCCATGAAACGAACCGCGTCACGCACAAGCACGACTGCGAACAGCCACAGGAGGACCCCCAGGGTCATCATGCACAGGCGGTATGCCCTCCCCTGCAGCAGGTGGCGTGTTCGCCCCGCCAGGAGAGATAAAACCGCCTTTGAGCCGACGAGAAACACGTAGAACCCGGCCACGAACGATCCGGCTCCGAGCATGCCTTCTTGGAACGCCCTGATCACCATGGGCGATCCCACCGTCATCCAGAAAAGGTACGGGTGGGGATTGAGCAGATTGGCGATCACTCCCTTTCTCAGCGATTGTATGTCTTCGCCCGGGCCGGCCTGTGAAGCCTCGCAGGAGAAAAAGGTCTCGTAGCCCAGGTAGGCGACAAACCCGGCACCGAGAAACGAAATCATCCCCATGACCAGGGGGGACCCGGCCAGACGTGCAATCACGAACAGTGACAGGATCACGATGGGAAGGTCGGTAATCAGCGGAGCGAACGCGACCCGTATTCCCGCCCTGCTGCCGTGCTGCAGGGTCTCGGTCAGTACGAGCGTGATCAGAGGCCCGGGCGCGAGCCCGGCGGAAAGACCGAAGACAATCCCTGACACAAGATACGCGGCCACATCCATAACCCCTCTCTTTCCTTTATATTCACAAAGGCAACCCGCGGGCAAGCGCTGACCTTCAGGCAGGAAATATTGTGACCGGCAATGTCGCCCCATCGTCCCGCCGTCGGACGGATCCGAAAGGGAAAAGATGAAATGTGAACCCGTCCCCGAATTGAGGAATATGCTTGATAATGAAAGGCTTTGATTTTAGATTGATCACTATCAGTGTGTATTGAGAGGAGGATCCATGTTTGAGACAATACTCTACCCCACGGATTTTTCGGATGTGGCCCAGAAGGCTCTCGTCTATATCGATCAGCTCAAGTCCGCCGGGACGAAGAAGGTGGTCATCGTCCATGTCATCGACTCCCGGACCATGGACCTGCTCGTGTATGCCCCTGCGAGCTACATGACCATCGAGAAAGACCTGCGGGAGGATGCGGAAAGCAAGATCGAGTTCATGAAAAAGCACCTGGAGAAGAGCGGGTTTTCCGTGAGCGTTCGGGTCGAGATCGGGATCCCCTCGAACAAAATCCTCAAGCTTGAAGAGCAGGAAGACGTCTCGTTGATCGTGCTGGGTTCCCACGGCAAGAGCAACCTCAAGGAGATGTTCCTCGGATCGGTTTCCGAGAGCGTCATCCGGTCCGCCCGCAAACCCGTGCTCGTCGTGAAACGGTAATCGCCTGACCGGGCTTGAGGGGATCGTTAAACGCCTTTTCAGCCGCGGGGGTCCACGAGCCTGCCCAGGAAAAGGAACAGGCCGGTTTCGTTCTCCCGGATGATGAACACGAAGGGACGGTCCGCAACAAAGACAGCCATGGTCCCGGATCCCTTGGTCATGACGGCCCCGGATGCGGCCGCCGCCTCGACGCCCTCTTCCCGCATTTCAAGGCATGCCTTGTGAACTACCGTGGTGAGAACGAGGTTTTTCCGTACCGCGATCCCGGAAAAATCCGCTTCCGGGGTAAAGGCGCTTCCCATCCCCATGGCATCCAGCGTGTCGGCGAGCTCGTGCCCGTCTGCGACGGCAAACCTTGGGAGTGAGAGCTTCGCCCTGATTTCAGGTGATCCCGCGAGCCGGTCCAGTTGCCGTCCGAACCCCTCGTGCAGCATGCCTTTCTCGAGGGCGGCCAAGTCGGCGCCCTCGCGGGGTAGCAGGATTATCAGGGAAAACGCGCCGGTTTCAAAGGGTATTTCGATCATGTCCCCCTCATCGCAAGCCAGTGTTCTGACCATCGCCTCCCGGTGCATGAAAGGCGTCTGGACCGTCTCGTCCCCGCCAATGCGAAAGGCCCGGTTGCGGGTGTCCTCCCGGTCGAACGGTGCAAGCCATCGGCCGGAAAAATGTATCGCATCGGCAGCCACCAACTCCGTGCCCGCGTGAACCATGCCTTCTTCCAGAAGGACCGTGATCTTTCCCCGCGTCCGCTCGGCGACCCAAGCATTGATTCTTTCCCTCGCCGCTCCCGGACCGGCGGAAAAATCGACCATGAACGCCCCTGCGCCACAGCGCTGCCGCAGAAGCTCCAGATACTCCCTGCGGTATTCGTTCCCCTCTTGCATCCACAGGGCATGGGCGATGTCCAGCGAACCGGCGGCATCCTTATGGATGAGCCCCTGCCTGAGCACGGAGATTGAAACATGAGGATCGATGCCGCCCTGATCGAGGTGGAGAGTCGACGCCATCTCCTCCCTGGTCCGCCCCCCTGCCCCGGCATAGAGCATGGAAAGTGCGGCTGAAATGCTGCAGGGAGAAAAGAGGAGATTACCCCTGCGCGCCTTGAGGCGGGAGTACAGGTCAAGGCCGAAAAGATTGCCGCCCTCCGCTGAACGGCTCGCCCCTTCCGGGTGGCCCAGCCCGCTGACCGATCCGGTGCAGGCTGTCCTCCGGGACTCGAGGACGTCTGCCGCCGCACCCGGTACATACCCCGGATCACGACCCATCCTCATCGCACTGCCGGCATCGCCGCAGCCCAACATAACAGCGGCCGCCAGAGCAATGACGGCGATGCAGAGGAACGCCCCGGTACAGGATGCACCCGTGATGTCTGCGCGCCCGATGCGTACTCCCGTGCACAGCCGATGAATCCTCCTTCGCGTCCGCTTCGGAGGACGAGAAGGAGGGATCACATTCCCCGCCGCTTGCGGCTTCAATAGGGTCCAGGGCTTGCCCTTAAGGTTCATGGACGCTCCCTCCTGTCCGATCTCAAGCACGGCCTCCCTGTTTTCTTATCAATCGTTCTCCTTCGCGGTATCCGGAACCGGGCTCCCCTGAAGGACCATATTGACCAGGCTCCCCCAGGTGATTCCCGAAGACCGGTTGCACGCCAGGGTCGAATATCGGAGGAGGTCATCGCCAAGGGCCTGGTGCTGATCGGGAAAATAAATGGCCATCCCCGTGACCTCCGCGCCTCGGGCCATGCCGTGAACTTCGTTGTCGATGATCATGCCTGACAGGGCCTCTGACAGGTTCCGGCTCATAGTCCTTATCTCGGGTTCTCCTGCAACCAGGCCGAGCTGCTGGAGGAAACTGCCCAGATCCCGATGCTCGGGATACTCGAAATTCACCGATGCGTCCCTGGCCTCCTCGATCCGTGCCCGCTCGGTCTCCATGTGGTCGCACAGGAGCCCGGCCAGCCTGCACAGGTCCTGCTGGAAGTGTTCGATCCGGGAGAGATCCAGGGCCGATTTCGTCATGATCAGCCCGCCGACTGACAGCTGTTCGTAAAACTCCCCGCACCTGTGGGCAGTTATCCGGGCAAGCCCGAAACCGTCCATGTCCGGGGCGTCGACGAGCCCCCGGAGAATGGTGTGGTAGGAATCTCCATAAACAGGATAGAGCCCCTCGGAGAAGACCAGGTAGTCTGCCGTTCCCCTGAACTCGTAGGCCACCTCGAACATCCCCATGAGACAGGTATCGAAATTGATGACATCGAAGGCAACACCGCCTTCCCGTACGGCCCGGGCCAGATCCGTCAGTGGGGTCATGGTGTGGCTGCCTGCAGAGGTATAGTCGATGAACATCCCCTTGGCCGTGGCCGGAAAGGCCGGATAATCCTTCCATCCCGAGCCGTGGCTCCACAGAACCAGCGCGTAACGGTCCGCGGGATAGCTCCGTGCAGCCCAGGCGATAAATTCCGTCAGTGTCGCCGGGTCGGTCATGTTTCTGTTGCCGATCTCCTTGTACCACGTACCCACCTGCCCGGGATCTGCATCGCGCTCAACCCTCCCGCGAATGGTCGATGAGGGTAAACCGGCGGGTCCGTCGGGCCGGAATTCCCCCTGAACCACGATGTTGACCTCGGGAGAGGACCCCACCTCTTCCATCTCGTTTATATCGGTCAGCCCCGCCTCGGAGATATCGTTATCCGCGGCGAGGTAGACCATGTAGGTCCACGAGCTCTTCGACTTCGCGTGTACCTCGAGACCGTCTTCTTGTCCAGGCTCGCCGCTGCACGAGCCTGACAGCGCGCACATCACCAGGAGATATCCGCACCAGATCCGGAGATATCGGCGCCTCCACCGGGCGTCACCCTTCCCGCTCGAATGTGTCACCTGCGCGTCCCTATCAGAATTTCATCAGTATCCGCTTGTAGTGGTACGTCCTGCTACGCCCTGTAAAGGTACATAGTAGCTCGTTGCGGGCGGGCATCAAATCGAGTGATCGGACCCTGATTCGGATGGTTCTCACCGGCCATACTCCCGCGCAAGAGGCGATGAAGCCCTCGATGCATCAGATCCGGGAAAAAAGCGGGGCTGCCTCGATAATATTTTTCTCTCATTGAGTAATTTGTTCTATATTATCATTTGGCTTCAATGTGTTGAGATTTGTATGAAAATTTACAGGATGGAAATAATACCGTCTTATTATTTTACAAGACTCTCCAGGATAAATGTGCTATCATAAGAATGTGTTGGTTATTTTGGAATGCTGGTGTTTTCGGTTTCTTGATATTCTATTGTTCGTCACCTGTCAATACCCGCCGGGTGGCGCACGACAACTTTCACATCACGGAGTGCTGCCATGGATATGAAGCGTGATTACTACGAAGACATCGAGGTCTTCAGCAGCGGCACGGTTCTCTTCTGGTCCTTCGCGCTGTTTGCCTTCCTCTTCACCCTGCCCCTCTACCTGCCCAGTTACAACATCTACCTCTTCAACATCATCCTCGTGCACGTGATCCTTGCGGTGGGCCTCAACATCCTCGTGGGTTACACGGGCCAGATATCGCTGGGACACGCCGGTTTCTTCGCCATCGGCGCCTATGGGACCGTCCTGCTCATGACGCACCTGGGCGTCCCCTTCTTTGCCGCGATCATCGCAGCCGGGCTCATAGCGGCCTTTTTCGGCTTTATCATCGGCCTGCCCGCGCTGAGGCTGGAGGGCCCTTACCTCGCCATCGCCACCCTGGGGTTCGGGCTGACCATCATGCACATCATCGGGAGGTGGGATATCTTCGGCGGACGGATGGGTATTCAGGCCCCGCCGCTCGACATCGGCATCCCGCAGTGGGGGTTGAGCGTTCTGCTCGACTCGGACGTCAAGATGTACTACCTGATCGTCGTCATTGCCATCATCATGGTGATAGGGGCCAGGAACATGATGAAGACGAGGATAGGCAGGGCCTTCGTGGCCATCCGCGACGACGATATCGCGGCCGAGGTCATGGGGGTGAACCTGCTCGCCTTCAAGACACTTTCCTTTGCCGTCAGCGCCTTCTACGCGGGCGTCGCGGGCGGGCTCTTCGGTTTCGTGCTGGGATTTTTCGATCCCTTCACCTTCAACCTCATCCTCTCCATCATCTTTCTGGTCATGGTCGTGGTGGGGGGCCTCGGGTCGGTGCTCGGCGCCGTCATGGGGGCCGCGCTCATCACCTATCTCCAGTACGACCTGCTCAAGAACGTCGACGAGATGCCATACCTGGGCGATGTCCTGGTCTGGGTTTCCCGGAAGCTCTTCACCGTGATCGGGCTGGAGAATTTCAACAGCATCATGCTGGGCCTCATCATGCTCGGCATCGTGATCTTCGAGCCGCTGGGCATGTTCGGTATCTGGATACGGATCAAGAAGTACTGGAAGACCTGGCCGTTTTGACCGCCGATGAGGGGAGCGTAAATAAACCATGATCGAACAACTTATCACTGAAGGCTTGGCAATCGGGGCGTGTTACGGACTCTTCGGGGTGGCCGTGGCCATCATCTACAAAACTTCGGACGTGATCAACTTCGGCCAGGGCGAGATGGGCATGATCTCCACCTTTGTCACCTACCACATCCTCGCCCAGTACGGCCTGCCTTTCTGGCTGGCCTTTGTCCTGACCATGCTGTTCGCGGTCCTGCTCGGCATGTTCATCGAGTTCTTCTTCATGCGACCGGCCAAGGACCCCACCGTGCTCGGACTCATTATCATCACGCTTGGCGCCGAGATGCTCCTCATGGGCCTTGCGGGCTGGAAATGGGGCGCCGAGCAGAAGGACTTCACCTTCCCGCTGTCCGTCCAGAAGGTGCACGAACCCATCCCGGGTCTAATACTCAACGAGTGGTCCATAGGGGTGTTCGCGTTGACCGCGCTCATCATGGTGCTGCTCTTCCTGTTTTTCCGGTACTCCAATCTCGGCATCGCCATGCGCGCCACCCAGCAGAACCAGAACGCGGCCAGGATCATGGGCATCAAGGTGGAGCGGGTCTTCTCGTTCACCTGGGGATTGAGCTCGCTCATCGGCGCCGTGGCCGCGATGTTCTTCGCCGCCCGGTCGGTCCTGGACCCGAACTTCATGATGGAGCCCTTTATGCGGGCGTTCGCCGCGGCCGTGCTCGGGGGTCTCACCAGCATCCCGGGTGTGGTGGTGGGGGGGCTCCTTCTGGGGCTCATAGAAAACTTCTTCGGCTATCTGTGGCCCGTATGGAAGCCCATCGTGGCCTTCGTGGTGATCATCATCATCCTCACCATCAGGCCGAGCGGGCTCTTCGCCAGGCACTACGTGAAGAAGGTATAGACGATGGCCCGGAAGCGTACAAAGGCCCGAACCCTGGCCCTTGCAGGGGCCGCGACGGCGGTTCTGTGCGCGCTCATCGCCGCGTTCATCGTCTCCGAGAGGCCGCGATACTTTCTGGAGATGCTCTACGAGCGCCCCCGGATCGAGCAGGCCCTCCACACGTATTTCGCAGCCGAGATGAAGGGCGATCTCGCGGCGGTCTACCGATGCCTCGCTCCCTCGTCCATTTACCGGCAAGATCACACCTATGAGGACTTCCTCGCCGACATGAAATCCAACCCTTCAAAGATAGTCCGGTACACAGTGGTCGACATCTACGGTTTGAGGCCGAACCACGATCCGCAATCGTATCCCGGGGTCGAGCGCTTTGCCCAGGTGGAGGTGGACGTGACCCTGGAATACACGGACACGCATGCAACAGCGGAGTGCAACTTCTGCTTCACCTTCCTCAGAGAGGGGGGACAATGGTTCAAGGGCTGAAAGTAAGATCCTGTATTTTTTCGGTATGATGGTACCAGGAGTCAACAAATGAATGCGCTGCTCATAAGAAGCAGCGGTAAGGAGGGAGTATGAAGGGAACGAGGAGTACGGTTTTCTGGTTGATGGCCTTGTGTGTGGCGCTCTTGCTGCCCGTTCAGGGACACGCGGGCGCACCCGGGTTCGACAAGAAGGAGATCCGGATCGCCCAGTGGGGGCCCCAGACCGGCCCGGCGGCACCATGGGGTTCGGTGGCGCGCGGGAGCGACCTCATCTTCAAGATGGTCAACGAGGAGGGCGGGATCCACGGCAGGAAGATCAAATACTTTATCAGGGACGACCAGTACAACCCCGCACAGACCAAGGCGGTGGTTAAGGAACTGGTCGAGCGCAGGGGCATTTTCGCCTTTGTCGGTGGAGTGGGAGCAGCCTGCGGCATGGCCGTCAAAGACTACCTGGCCGAGAACAAGGTGGTCTGGGTGGGACCGTCCACGGCCATCAACGAATACGTGTTCCCGGTAAGCCCGTATCTTTTCGGCATATACCCGCTGTACGATGACGAGGCGAGCGTCCTCGCCAAGTATGTGGTGGAGAATCTCAAGGCACAGAAGATCGGGTTCTTCTATCAGAACGACTCCTACGGAAAGAGCGGGCTCGAAGGCTGCAAGAAGAGACTCGCCACCTACAACATGAGCCTCGTGGAAGAGATCTCGGTCGAGCCCGGAGAGAAGGACCTGTCATCACAGATGCTCAGGCTCAAGAACTCGGGCGCCGAGGTGGTGTTCCTGTGGGTGAACCCGACCAGCGCCACGATCGCGCTCAAGACCTGCGCGACCATCGGGTTCAAGCCGCAGTGGGTGTCGTCCAACACCCTGTCCGACTTCCCGCTCATGAACACCATCACCGGAGGCCTGTGGGAAGGCGTGATTACCGGAGGCTTCGGGGTCCCGCCCGACTCCGATCATCCCCTCATCGTCAAATACCGCGAGGCAGCGAAAAAGTACGCTCCAGAGGAGCGCTGCGGCACCTTCTACCTGGCGGGGGTCCTGTTCGCCGAGCCGCTCATCGATGCATTGCAGCGCGTGGGACCGGACCTGAGCACAGAGGCCTTCCTCGATGCCCTCAACACGACCAAGGATTACCAGGGCATCGGTCCGAAGATCACCTGGACCCCGGAGGTTCATCAGGGCACGGATTCCATCCAGATCCAGCAGTGCGGCCCCAAAGGCAGCTATATCCTGCTCCAGGACTGGGTGCAGAACGATCTGGCGACTTGGAAATAACATCAGGCATTGCATGTGAGAGGATATCATAACGTTTCACCCCTTAAGAATGACGTCCCGGGGTGATGAGAGGATTGGGTTACTCATGAAAAGGTTATCCTGTTTTCTGGTTCTGGTTGTGTGTTTTCTGATCGTGTTCCCCTGCTCCGGCAGTGCGGCAAGGTCCGGATTCGACGACGAGGAGATCCGCATCGGCCAGTTCGGGCCGCAGACAGGGCCGGCGGCCCCATGGGGGGCGGTCGCAAGGGGTGCGGGCCTGCTCTTCGATCTGGTGAACGAAGAGGGCGGCATACACGGGAGAAAGATCAAATACTATCTGCGCGACGATCAGTACAGCCCGTCCGTGGCCCAGGCAGGGGTCAGGGAGCTCGTGGAACGGCACGGGATCTTTGCCTTTACCGGAGGGGTTTCGGGTGCAGGCGGGCATGCGGTGAAAGGCTATCTCGCCGGCAACGAGGTCCTCTGGGTGGTGCCCGGCACGGCCGCGCTCAACACCGTGGCCGACAACCAGACCCCCCCGAGCCCGTACCGCTTCTGCTCCTATCCGCTCTTCGAAGACGAAGCCAGCGTCGTGACGAAATACGCGGTGGAAAAGCTCGGGTTCAAGAAGATCGGGTTTCTGTACCAAAACGATGTGTTCGGCAAGGGCGGGCTGACCGGCTGCAAACAGCGCCTCGCTTCATACGACATGACTCTGGTCGAGGAGGTCCCGGTCGAGCCCACGGAAAAAGACCTGGCCTCGCAGATGCTGAGGCTCAAGAATTCAGGCGCGGAATGTGCCCTCATGTGGGTAAGCCCCACGCTGTCGGTCATCACGCTGAAAACCTGTGAGAGCATCGGCTACAAGCCTCAGTGGATCGCGTTTGACGGCCTTTCGGACTACCCGATGATGCACCAGATCACCGGCGGGCTGTTCGAGGGTGTCATCACCGCCGCCTTTGTTCCTCCTCCCGACTCCGGCGACCCGCTCGTGTCAAAATATCGCGAGGCAGCCAAAAGGCTCGCTCCCGAGGAGCGGTGGGGCACCTTCTATCTCGCCGGCATCCTCTTTGCCGAGCCCCTGGTCGAGGCGCTCAGACGTGTGGGCCCCGACCTGAGCACCGAGGCATGCATCAGGGAGCTGAACAGCTTCAAAGACTGGAAAGGACTCGGCGCCCCCATCACCTGGTCTGCGGACAACCATCAGGGAACAGACTCGGTGCAGATCCAGAAGTGCGGGCCGGGCGGCAGCTACATCCTTCTTCAGGACTGGACCGCAAACGATCTGGCTACATGGAAGACAAAGAAATAGGCATCACAAGGCTTCGGGTTTGAACCCGGTCGCCCCGGACCTCCGGGGCGACCGGCGCATCAAGACGCCCGAAATGACGGGGGACAAGGCATATGGCCCACTTCACGGTGGAAAACATCGGTATCAGTTTCGGCGGCATCCGGGCCGTGCAGGACGTGAGCTTCGACGTGGGGCAGAACTCCATCTTCTCCATCATCGGACCCAACGGCTCGGGGAAGACCACCATCTTCAACATGATCAGCGGCATTTACAAGCCGGACTCGGGCAGGGTCGTGCTCGACGGGGAGAACCTCACCGGCCTCTCTCCGGACCGGATCGCCCGGAAGGGCGTTGCCCGGACCTTCCAGAACATCCAGCTCTTCGGCAATGCCACGGTCATGGACAACCTCATGCTCGGCCGGCACATCCACATGAAAACCGGCGTGCTGAGCGGATTCTTCATGCTGGGCAAGTGGACGCCCTGCGCGCGGGAAGAGGTGAGGCACCGCGAGGTCGTGGAGCACATCGTGGACTTCCTCGATCTGCAGTCCGTGCGCGACCAGTTCGTCTCGGGGCTGCCCTACGGCAAGCGCAAGCTCGTGGAGCTGGGCCGCGCCCTGGCCCTTGAGCCCAAGGTCCTGCTGCTCGACGAGCCCTCCGCGGGCATGAACACCGAGGAAAAGGACGACTTGCGGATCTGGATCAAGGACATCCAGGAGGACTACCGGGTGACCATCCTGCTCATCGAGCACGACATGAACATGGTGATGGGCATTTCCGACAGGATCCTGGCCATCAACCAGGGGGTGAAGATCATCGAGGGGACGCCTGCAGAGGTGCAGCAGCACCCGGACGTGATTGCGGCCTATCTCGGCGAGGAGGACATTGATGCTCACGATCAAGAACATCGAGACATGGTATGATCTGATCCGCGCGCTCCACGGGGTCTCCTTCGAGATCAACGAGGGCGACATCGTGGCCCTGCTCGGCTCCAACGGCGCGGGCAAGACCACGACCTTGAAGACCATCATGCGCCTGCTCGACGACGACCAGCCCGAGAAGGGGACGATCGAGTTCATGGGAAGGCGCATCGACCGGCTCGACACCGAGGAGATCGTGCGCCTGGGCATCAGCTACGTGCCCGAGGGCCGGGAGGTGTTCCCGGAGCTGAGCGTGATGGAAAACATCCTCATGGGCGCCTACACCAGGCGGGACAAGAAGGGCATCAGGCAGGACATCGAGTCGCTGCTCAAGCAGTTTCCCATCCTCGGGCAGAGGAAAAACCAGCAGGCCGGACATTTGAGCGGCGGCGAGCAGCAGATGCTTGCCATCGCGCGCGCGCTCATGAGCAGGCCCAAGCTTCTCATGCTCGACGAGCCCTCCCTGGGTCTCTCCCCGCTGCTCACCAAGGAGATCTTCGCGATCATCAGGCGGATCAACTCGGAAGGCGTCACCATCCTCCTGGTCGAGCAGAACGTGAACATGGCGCTCAAATATTCGGACTTTGCCTATCTCATGGAAAACGGGAGGATCGTGCGGGCGGACAAGCCCGAGGTGCTCAGAGAGGACGACGACGTCAAGGAATTCTACCTCGGCATCGCGACCGAGCAGTCCGTCAAGGGATACAAGCGCTACCGGCGCAAGGTCAGGTTCAGATAGAGAAGGGGGAGGCCGGAGAATGGAACAGTTCGAGAGACCGACAGACAAGGTTCAGACCCTGCCACAGGCCTTGAGGGTGCTTGCCTCCGTACAGCCCGATCGGGTCGCGATGCGGATGAAGGACTACGGCATATGGCACGACATCACCTGGAATCAGTATGCCCGGAGCGTGCGGAAGGTAGCCATGGGGCTCCATGCCCTGGGCGTCGAACGGGGAGACCACGTCGCCATCATCGGCGAGAACAAGCCCGAGTGGCTCTTCTCCGCCTTGGGCGTCATGTCGCTGGGAGCCACCTTCGTGGGCGTCTACACCACCAACCCGGCGGCCGAGTGCGAGTATGTGGTGGGACACTCGGATTCGGTGGTGTACATCTGCGAGGACGAGGAGCAGTGCGACAAGGCCCTGCTCTTCCGCGAGCGGACGCCCGGCCTGAGAAAGATCGTGGTGTGGGACATGGAGGGGCTGAGGCACTTCGACGACGACATGATCATGAGCTTTGACGACCTCCTGAAGCTGGGCGTGCAGACCGACCGGGAAAATCCGGGGATCTTCGAAAAGATCGTGGACGAGGGAAAGGAGGACGAGACCGCATCCATCATCTACACCTCGGGCACCACCGGGCCGCCCAAGGGCGCCATGATCTCCCACGGGAACTACCGCTGGATCGCCCGGCAGACCGAGAAGATCACCCTCACGTCCATCGATGACGAGACCATCTCGTTTCTGCCCCTGAACCACGTCTACGAGCAGATCTTCGACCTCATGATGCACCTGCGCGTGGGCCATATCGTGAACTTCACCGAAAACACGGACACGGTCATGAACGACCTCAAGGACGTCTCCCCCACCCTCTTCCACGCCGTGCCCCGGATCTGGGAGAAGTACCATTCCGGGATCGTGCTGAAGATGATGGACGCCACCTGGCTCAAGCGCACCCTGTACGGGATCGCCTTTAAGGTCGGCACCAGATACAACGATTGCAAGCTGGCGAAGAAGCCGGTTCCTCTGCCCCTTCTTCTCGGCTACTGGCTCGCCTATTTCTCCGTGTTCTGGAAGCTCAAGGAGCGGCTCGGCTTCGACCGGGTACGGATAGGGTTCTCGGGTGCCGCGCCCATATCCCACGAGGTGCTCAAGTTCTTCCAGAGCATCGGTATCCCCATCCGCGAGGGCTACGGGCTCACCGAGACCACGGGCATCACCCACATCTCGGACGCGACCAATTTCAAGCTCGGCACCGTGGGCAGGTGCCTGCCCGGCTCGGAGGTAAGGATCGCCGAGGACGGCGAGATCCTCATCCGGCACGGGGGTATCTTCCAGGGCTACTTCAAGGACGACGAGCACACGAGGGAGGCCATCGGCGCGGACGGCTGGTTCCATACCGGGGACGTGGGCGAGGTCGACGACGAGGGATACCTCAAGATCACGGACCGCAAGAAGGACCTCATCGTGACCGCGGGCGGCAAGAACGTGGCACCGCAGTACATCGAGAACCTGCTCAAGTTCTCGCCCTACATCAACGACGCCGTGGTCATCGGCGACCGGAGAAAGTTCATCTCCGCCATTATCGTCATCGACGAGGAAAACGTGGTGAAGTGGGCCCAGGATCAGAAGGTCCAGTACACCACCTTCGCGAGCCTCACCAGGACAGAGGAGGTGAACCGGCTCATCTCGGAAGAGGTGGCCAAGGTCAACAAACAGCTCGCCCGGGTGGAGAACATCCGCAAGTTCAGGCTCCTGGACAAGAAGCTCTACACCGAAGACGGCGAGGTGACCCCAACCATGAAGGTGAAGCGCACCTCTATCAACAGACAATACAAAGACCTTATCGAGTCCATGTACCGGGAAGGAGACTGAGAAGACGCACAAATTGGGCCGAGACCCCTTTATTCCCTACACCGTGTCACTATAGTATTCACATGCTCACATAAGAGCAGCAAAACCAACAAGGAGGTCAGAGGCCATGAAAAGGCTTATCACTCTCGGAATAGCGATGCTGGCGTTCCTGTTCACCTTCGGCGGCATGGCTCAAGGGGAGTATTATCCGTGGGGCGAGGGATCGGCAAACGTGAACACCGCAACACAGGAAGAGTTGGCCTGGTTCCTGGGAAGGAGCAATATCGACAATCCTGACCAGGTGGCTGAGAATATTATCGAATATCGAGAAGCTAGCGGACCTTTCACGAGCACGGATGAGTTGAAGAATGTCGAAGGCATGAAAGACATCACCAACTTCGAGGAGGCTCGTTTCTGGCTGAAGACGACAGGTCCCACCGACTACGAGCCTGAGAAGACCATCCGGCCCCACGGGGACCCATTCTTCGGTTACTGGTTACAGGAGGACCGGCGGGGCGACTAAAGGCTTTTGAATAGATAGCACGAGCAGGGCGCTGGTCTTGTTTTCCTTTCAAGAAGAGCACGGGCGCCTACAGCAAGAACCCGGTAAACCGGTTCAAGCCAGGCTTAAACGGGATCGTGTTCAAGGAAGAACAAGGCCGTGCCCTTGCACCGGAGAGGGTTATCGGTGCGGGTGCACGGGGTAGACACCCCTTCAGGCAGGCAGACCGGGACCACCTTTTCTTTCACCGCAGGGTGTTTTCTGCAATCGTCCGTATCCGGTCAGCCCCTCCCGGAAAGGGACGGACACCGGGTCTGAAGATGCGTCGGACGACATGCATCCGAGGGAAATCCCGCCTCGGGACGCCGCCGGGCTCAGGAGGAAGCGGTATCGGATCCCGGCAGAGGCTCCCGCACCTGTTGCCCGTCGAGGATCTCCTTGACCTTCTCCGCGAGCTCTCCCAGGCTGAACGGTTTCTGGATAAAGCCCCTGCACCCCTTGTCCATGATCTCCCTGGCCTGACCGTTGAGACTGTACCCGCTCGACAGCAGCACGTTCACGTCCGGTCTGATTTCCTTCAGACCGTCAAAGGTATCCCTGCCGTTGAGGTCGGGCATGATCATATCGAGCACCACCAGGTCTATGGAATCGCGGTTGTCGCGGTACACCTCAATCCCCTCCCTGCCTCCCGCTGCGGTGATGACGGCATACCCGAGCTTCTTCAGCATCTCGGAGCCCACGCCCAGAATGATTTCCTCATCGTCGATGAGGAGGATGGTTCCCTGGCCCTTCCTGATCTCCCCGCATATCTGCCGTTCTTCCCGAACGGTCTTCTCCGATGCGGGAAGATAAAGGGTGAACGTAGAGCCTGCATCCATCTCGCTCTCCACGGTGACGAACCCCTTGTGGTTCTTCATGATACCGTACACCGAGGCAAGCCCGAGCCCGGTCCCTCTGCCCTTGCCCTTGGTGGTGAAAAAGGGCTCGAAGATCCGTGATTTGACCGCCTCGTCCATCCCGATGCCGGTGTCGGTCACCGAGACTTGGACATACCTGCCCGGTCCCACGCCGAAGGGCGCGACCTCGGACCCGTCGAGATTCACGTTCCGGGTGGAGAGATAGAGATCTCCTCCTCCGGGCATGGCCTGCCATGCGTTCACGAAGAGGTTGAGCATGACCTGCTCCATCTGGTTCCGATCCACCTCCACGATCCATAGTCCTTCCTGCACGCTCTGGTGTATCCGGATCTCCTTCTTGGTCCTTCCGAACATCTCGGCGCTCTTCTGGATAAATTCTCCCAGTTGGGTGGGCCTGACCTCGTACTTGCCCCCGCGGGCAAACCCGAGAAACTGCTTGGTAAGCTCGGAGCCCTGGCGGACGTATTCCTCCACGTTTTTCAGGCGGTCGAAAAACGGGTGGGACTTGTCCGTACTCAGGAGCATGAGGGAGATATTGCCGAGAATGCCCATGAGCAGGTTGTTGAAATCGTGGGCGATCCCTCCTGCCATGGTCCCGATGGCCTCCATTTTCTGGGCCCGCATGAATTGCTCTTCCAGGATTTTCTTCTCGCTGATGTCGATCAGGAAGCCCCGAGCACCCAATGGCCTCCCGTTCTTCATGATCGCGGTGGCGTGCACCAGGGCGGGAAAGGTGGTGCCGTCCTTGCGACGGGCCAGATACTCGTTCAGCCCGATCCGCTCGCCTGCCAGGACCCTGCCGATATCTTCGGTCGCCCGTGCCCGGTCTTCGGTTGCCACCATGACCGTTATAGTCAACCCCTTGTCCAGATCTTCGGCGGTATACTGGAATTTTTCAAAGGCGGTCTCATTGGCAAAGGTGATGTTGCCGCGCTCGTCGGTTTCGAACACGGTCTCGGGCATGAGCCTCGCCATGTCCCGGAACCGCTCCTCGCTCTGCCGCAAGGCTTCTTCCGCCTTTTTCCGGTCCGTTATGTCGATGATCGAGGCAACGCTCTCGTTCGTTCCCGGGATCATGGTCACACTCATGAAGAGGTCCCGCGTCTCTCCCGACCGGGCAGTGCACTGGAATTCATATGAATCCGGGACAACGCCATCCTTTTTGCAGCGCTGGTTATGGTAGTTTTTCATCCGCCTCAGGTCTTCCTCCGCCACAAAGGAGGTCCAGATCATATTCCCTTCCAGCTCCTTTTTCGTGTATCCAACGAGCTTCTCGAACTTGGAATTGGCAAGGCGGATGACATGATTTTCATCGACGATGATGTTCGCCGTGGCCGTGTGCTCGAAGATGGTCCGGTACCGGCCCTCGCTCTGCCGCAGGGCTTCCTCGGCCCGTTTCCTCTCGGTGATGTCCGTCTGGGTCCCGATGACGCGCAACGGCGTTCCGTCCTGATCCCACTGGATGACCTTGCCCCGGTCGAGAATCCACTTGTACGATCCATCCTTGCACCGGATGCGGTGCTCGCTCACGTAAACGGGTGACTCACCCTTCAGGTGCCGGTCCAACTCCCTGTCGCTCGGCTCACGGTCGTCGGGGTGCACGTGGATTGTCCACTCGTCGCTGCTGTCGGTGATCTCGTCTTCGGCATAGCCCAGCATCTCCTTCCAGCGCGGAGAACGAAACACCTTGCCGGTTTTCAGGTTGAGGTCCCACACCCCGTCTCCGGCGCCTTCCAGGGCAAACTGCCAGCGCTCCTCGCTCTGCCTCAAGGCCTCCTGGGCACGCTTGCGCCCGGTAACGTCACGGACCACGCCCCGGAAACCGACCGGAGAGCCCGCCCCGTCCCGCACGAGCGATGCAGACAGCTCGTGGGTCCTCTTCACGCCGTCCTTGCGTATCACCTCGTAGTCCAGCATCACGTCCGGCTCTCCGGTCAGATATATGGCGTGGAAGACCTGGTACATCCGCTTGGCCGTATCGGCCGATGTGAATGCCCGGTAGCTCATCCCCTGTATCTCGTCAGGCGGATATCCCAGCATCTTGCATAAGGAGTCATTGAAAAAGGTGATGTTGCCCGAAAGGTCGAGCTCGAGGTAGCCTTCCTGGATGCTCTGGAGGATGGTCCGGTACTTTTCCTCGCTCCGGCGCAGGGCGTCCTGGGCCTTTCTCCGCTCGGTCACGTCACGGACGATCCCTCTGAATCCCACGGGGTCTCCCGCCTCGTCGCATTTCAGAGACACGGATGCCTCTACCGGGATCTTCTCGCCATCCTTGTTGATCACGTCCCACTCGAAGCCGGTGACGGGCCTGCCCGTCAGGTACACACCGTGAAACGCCTCGTAAAGCTTCCGGATATTTTCTTCATCCGTGAACCTCCGGTAGTTCATGTTCTTCATCTCTTCCCCGGTGTATCCGAGCCTGGTCAGGGCGGGGAGATTGAAGTAGGTAAAGGTCCCTTCCAGGTCCACCTCGTAGTAGGCCTCCTGCATGTTGTCGAGGATGTTCCGGTAGCGCTCCTCGCTTCTGTGCAAGGCCTCCTCGGCCTTCTTCCGCTCCGTGACGTCGCGGACGATACCCCTGAACCCGGAAGGCGCCCCCTTCTCGTCGCGCGTCAGCGAAACGGACGCAGCCACCCAGATCCTTTCCCCGGCCTTGCTGATGGCCTCCCAGTCGAATCCGCTCACAGGCTCCCCTGTCTGGAAGACTCTGTGGTAGGTCTCGAACATGCTTCTGGCGTTTTCCTCATCCACGAACCTGCGGAAGTTCATGCCCTGCATCTCTTCATCCGTATATCCGAGCCTCTTGACCGCGCAGGCATTGAAATAGGTGAAGTTGCCTTCCAGGTCCACCTCGTAGTAGGCCTCCTGCATGTTGTCGAGGATGTTCCGGTAGCGCTCCTCGCTTCTGTGCAAGGCCTCCTCGGCCTTCTTCCGCTCCGTGACGTCGCGGGCCGTGATCACGACCCCGCCTATCCCCGGATAATGGATGAGATTCGTCCCGATGGCCTCCAGGTACACCCAGGTACCGTCGAACCTCTTCACCCTGAACTCGAGGGGCTGCCCGTCGCCCTCCATGCGGTATACCTCGCCCAGCTCTTTCTGGACAAAGGGGATATCGTCGGGATGAATGAAATCCATGGGCGATCTCCCGATCAGGTATCCTGCGGGATATTGGAGGATCCGCTCGACCGAAGGGGTTTCATATATGAAAAGTCCGTCGCTATCCAGAATCATGATCAGGTCGGAAAGGTTCTGGATCAGGGATTTGAACCTCCCCTCCCGCATCTTGAGCTCCCGCTCCGCGCGCTTGCGATCGGTGATGTCCAGGCAGGAGGCGATGCTCTCCCTTGTCCCGGGGATGAGTGCCACGGTGAGAAAGACGTCCCGCTGCTCGCCCGCGCGGGTGATAAAGCGAAACTCGTAGGACCCGGGGGCGGAAGAAGGGCTCTGTCTCCGCAGGAAATGATAGCTCTTCATCCGCTCGAGATCTTCCGGCTCGATGAAGGAGGTCCAGCTCATCTTTCCCTCGACCTCTTCCCGTTCGTATCCCGTGAGCCGGACAAAATTGGTGTTTGCCAGCAGGATGGTGGTGTCCTCGGCGATAAGAATGGACGCGTTGCCGGTGTTCTCGAAGATGGTCCGGTAGAACTTTTCGCTCTGCTTGAGGCTTTCCTCCGCCCGCCTGCGTTCACTGATATCCCGGACGATGCCCTGGATCGCATAGGGCTGTCCTCCCCGGTAGAGCACCGCGGAGGTGGTTTCCACCGAGACGAGACTTCCGTCCCTGTGCTTGACCCGCAGCTCCAGAGGACTTTCCTGAACCCCTATTCTGAGCAGATCTTCGCGGGCAGCCATGGCCTCGGCCACATTGTCTTCGGACAAGAGGTCCCAGAAATTCAGTTCCTGAAGATGATCCCTGCCGTACCCCAGCATATCCATGCCAACGCCGTTGGCGTCGAGTATATTTCCCTGAAGGTCCAGGATGAAAACGCCGTAGAAAGACCGGTCGAACAGGGCGCGGTAGCGCTCTTCGCTCTCCTGGGCCGATGCCCTGGCTGCAAGAAGATCCCGCTCGATATCTTTTCTCGTTGTCTTGATGCCCTTGTTCTCCTTCTGATTCTTCATCACACACTCCCCATCCGGAAAAAACCAGTGGCCGGGACCGACGGCTCTCCGCCTGCATGAGGCAAGGTCCCATCCATTGGAAAGGCTGGATTGTCCGGTACCCCCTTTGCAGTTATCGGAAAATTACCGGCAAAAGTTCATTGCTTTCGGTTTTATGAAAACTTGTGGGAATGGATGAGAAAATCCTGTGTGAAAGCCTTGCCGCATGCGTCATGCTGCCTCTTCCCGCCCTTTCTGGTGAATGCGAAAACATCGAATACTTGCATTGAGACCTGGCCCATGATAGATTATTTTATGTTTATTATGAGAAATTTCACTTGAAAAGAGAGGTTTCGACGCTGTTTCCGGCTCACCTTAAAAAGGGAGGATGGGAAATGAGAATATCGCTTTTTTTCCTTGCCCTGGTTGTGGTTCCGCTGTCCGCCACCGCCATGAAACCCATGAGCGAGATTGATCTCTCGACCGTCTCCGGCCAGTCGGGGGTGAGCTTTTTCGTGGACGTGACCATGAACATACACATCGACACCCTGGCGTGGGGCGATTCCGACGGCCTTGCGCCCGGACCGTACAATCCCTGGACCGTGACGGCCGCAGGGGGCTACGTGGGGGTGAGCGATTTCACCATTGCCGGTCTTTCCGTAAGCCCCTACCTCGCGAGCTCTTTTTCCGCGTATTCCGCATCTCCCGGCTCGGTGAGCTTCTGGCCGGCAGCGTCGACCATCGACGTACGCAACGGGGTTCCCTACTACCGGGTCCATGCAGGCCCCGGGATCCCCTGAAAAAGATTACCGCCAGCTATCACCACGGCCTCATTCCTCCCGGTCACGGCCGGATCTGCACCGCCCAGAAAATCTGCCGGGCCGCGCACCGACAGGTTTCCTGAAGCAGCCCGGACAGGGTTTGATTGCGTAACCAGACTCCCTACTAAAGAACTACAGAGGGGATGACAGGAATGTACAAAATCATAGAAGGAACCGAAAAGCGCGGCTATGCGAGAGGATTCGGGCTCACAGACAGCGGCGCCCACGAAGAGGTCGATGTCCCGGTCATTGACGGCAGGCCGGTCGACAGGGACGGGGTGCCCCTTGAACCGGACAACAGGCTGGTCACCCTGGGAGAGACCAGGTGCGAGTCATTCATGGACGGCACGCTCCTCGTGGTGGTGGAATAACAGGCCGCCTGCACGCGGACCGTTCTTCCCGATGACCGGGCCGGTCTGCCGGGTGTTCTCGCTGCAGACGAGCGGCCCCTGCCCGGCGGACGTCTCCCGTGAAATCCCGGCGGCATCCCGGTAAATCGTCATGAACACGGCCACGCTCACGAGAACGGCTATGACCATGATTGTCACCTTTCTGAGCTCTGTTCTGCGCATGGGCCTTCCCCTTTTTCAATCAAGGAACGAGAATATCTCGAGTCTGATCCGGTAATCCTCCACCCCGAGCGTCTTCAGGGCGTCGAGAACGGCGGTGATCAGGCCGGGCGGGCCACAGACGTAAAAAACCTTGCCTTCGAGATCGCCGTCGCACAGCCGCAGAATCTTTTCCCGGTCCACAAACCCGGATTCCCCGCTCCAGCCGGGTGGAGGGCTGCCCAGGACATGAACCACCCGGAGCGAGGGATAACCCCCGGCCTCGATCCCGGCGAGCTCCCGGGAAAAGACGATCCCGCTCTCGTCTTTGTTGGCGTATACCAGGAGGACCTGCCGGTTATCCCGCGTATCCCTCATATGCCGGATCATGCTCATGAGCGGGGTTATCCCGATTCCTCCGGCAATGAAGACCAGGTCGCGTTCTTCCGGATGAAGGACATAGGAAAAGCGCCCGAACCCCCCGTTGACCGCGGCCCTGTCGCCCGCCCGGGTCTCGCCCACGGTCGAGGTGAAATCACCCAGGGCCTTGATGGTGGAGCTCACGTAGCCCTTATCCGCGGGAGATGACGAGATGGTCCAATGATGCTCCTCCTCCGGGAGCCCTCTGTCCCGGAAAAAGGTGATGAACTGGAACTGTCCGGGCAGGTAGTCGAACAGGGGCTCGCCGCCTGCGGGCTTCATCTTCACGGTCCATACGCCCGGGGCCTCAGGAACCACCTCGGTGACCCGGTATGCATGATCCCTGAGAATCCGGGGCCTGATAATGCGATGATACACGAAGACAGCCACCGCCGCCCCTGTCGCAAGGATCCAGATGCCCTGCATCGCGGCAAGATTCAGGTCAGCCCCGATCATGAAGCTGTGGACGAACGCACCAACGATGATCAGGGGGGAGAGAATGTCGTGGACCAGCCTCCATCGCTCGAAGGTCAGGCCGAGAGATCGCTGGTATACACTGAGCAGAACACTGGCGATCAGAACGGCCAGCGTTGCCCTGCCAAGCCAGACACCGAGGGACACGGCCGGCCCGAGCAGAAGCCCCCAGTCTCCGCTCCCGGCGGCCAGCAGAAGGGGATGAGCCAGGATCAGGAGCAGGGCGAAAATCCCCATGTTCCGATGGAACCGGATCAGGATATCGAACCCGTAGGGCTGTTCGATCCACTTTACCCGGGCGGCGAGAAAGACCTGGAGGGCGAGGATCGTGAACCCGAGGAGGGCAAGGCTCCTTCCCAGCTCATAGACGATATCGTCGTATGGATACCCGTACACCGATGCGATGATGAGCGGCGTGACCGCCACTGCTATGTAGAGCACGACGAGCAGGATTCCACGCATGTTCCCGTGATATGCGGTATGGGCCGGCATGTTTCAAACCCCGTGCGCGAATGAAAGGCCTGCGCACCGGCACTCCGGGTAAAGCAGCCTTTACCCGATGCGCGTCCTCTGTTCGTGATACACCCCGTGTTCGCAATCCACCCTCTGTTCGTGTCGCAGTCCTCCAATCTCGGTCTTCTAGTCGAGCCCGGGATCCATGGAGGCGAATCCGATCTCCACAGGCGGCATGGCACCGGCCGGACAAGCTTTTCCTGTCGCCGGTAACCGCCCTGACGCGAGCAACCTCCCGTTCGCGGGTTCCGCCTCCCGAACCTGGGCCGCAGTCATTGATCCTGGTGAAAGAGCCCGTGTCTGACGGCCGCGGTCATCCTTCTTTCCGGTCAGGACAGTACCTTCGGACAGGGCATCCTGAGCTCGGTTCTGCAGGGTTGCCCCGCCGGGCAGGGCATCGTCATTCCCGCCGGGGTTGTTCCCCACGGCCGGGGCGCCGGTGGAGAAAGGCATGGCCGTGGATCGGCCTGCATCCTGATCCATGCCCGGGCAAGTATGCCCGTACTGCAGAACCGTGCACGATCCGCTCACGGTATTTTCCGCCCGGCCCGCCCGTGACTCGGGCAGTGGCGGCCGTTCCGCGGCCCCGGGTGAAGCGGCCCAGTGAATGATGAAAAGGGCCAGGAACCCCATGAACGCGATAATGGGAGCCCGATGTCCGCCCATTGCACACCCTCCTTTTCCCTGTTCTTCAGGGAAAGCCGGTATCGTCTTCTCCCTGGACGTGACACCGGCTACAAGACCTTTCCCGGGCATCCATCCCGTCCTCTCGTTCGGGATCGCCATCACCGGTGTCATTATGAACCTCCTCAGACCTCCGACAGACGCCTTCTGCATCCGGATCTCTTTTTTCGCACCCGGAGCGCTGTTCCCCGGGAACGAGAGTCTCGCTGCCTGCTCCGGGTATCCAGAGCTCGTACGGATCGGAAGGCGGCTCCCCCCGGTCATATGAACGGGTACCCTTCATGACGGCGAAGTGAAGGACGGTGAGTGCCAGAAAACCCACTACAGCAAGGAGAAAGACGCGCGGCTCTCTCATGACCCAACCCTTCCCCCAAGAGCAAATCAGATGACTATCAAGAAGCGTACCAGCGCATGCAGGGCTGCCGTTATCACGTCTTTTCGGTCACTTATGGCTGAGGGGCCAACCGGTTGTCCCTCTGTTCTGTCTTGCGGGACAGGACATTTCCCGGGAAGCAGGAAACAGATCGCCCATCGATACCCCGGCGGACGCCTTCAGGGGGAGCGTCCGCCGGCCGAACCTCGGAACAGGTCCTGAGCCCTGTTCTACAGCAGGCCAAGAAAAAATGGTCTTCGGGGTGATTCATGAAGCTGGCAATACCATAACACATGTGATAGATTTATTTCCGGGATCGTGAAAGATCCACCCGGTCCCGGTTTTTTTTAAGCAGCAAGGCTTTTTTACACAGAAAGGAATTCATCGTTTTCTTAAAGCGCTCGATGACCAGGGACCATACCTCATGAGAGGCAACATACTGCCGGGCAAAAGCTATCCCCTCGGCGCCACGGTGTATCCGGAGGGGGTCAATTTCTGCATCTTCTCCAAGAGCTGCAATGCCGTGGAGCTGCTCCTGTTCGACGACCCCGACGACGGTGTTCCCGCGCGGGTGGTCCGCTTCGATCCTTCATCGAACAAGTCGTTCTACTACTGGCACGCCTTTGTCCGCGGAATCAGGCCCGGCCAGCTCTACGGATACCGGATCTTCGGTCCGCACGATCCCTCGCGGGGTCTCTTCTTCGACGGGCAGAAGCTCCTGCTCGACCCCTATGCCAAGGCGGTGTCCATGGGAAAGAATTACGACCGGGTCCCCGCCTGCAGGCCGGGAGACAACTGCGCGTGGGCCGCAAAATCCGTGGTCGTCGATCCGCTTGACTATGACTGGGAGGGTGACGAGCCCCTGCGGGCGCCCTACCCCACGAACATCATCTACGAGCTCCACGTGGGCGGCTTCACCCGCCACCAGAGCTCCGGCCTGCCCGAGAATCTCCGGGGCACCTATGCCGGGCTCGTCGAGAAGATCGGCTACCTCAAGGATCTGGGCATCACCTCGGTCGAGCTGATGCCTGTCCAGCAGTTCGATGAACAGGACGCGCCCTACCCGCTGAAGAACTACTGGGGCTACAGCCCCATGGCCTTTTTCGCGCCGCACTGCGGGTTCAGCTCGTCCCGGGACCCGCTGGGCCCGGTGAACGAGTTCAGGGACATGGTAAAGGCGCTCCACCGCCACGGCATCGAGGTGATCCTTGACGTGGTGTTCAACCACACGGCCGAGGCCGGGCACGACGGGCCCACACAGTCGTTCCGGGGGATAGAGAACACCTCGTACTACATCTACAACCTCGCCGGGCAACGCTACGAGAACTTCACCGGATGCGGAAACACCGTGAACACGAACTTCTCCATCGTTCGCAGGATGATCCTGGAGTGCCTGCGCTACTGGGTCGAGCAGATGCACGTGGACGGCTTCCGGTTCGACCTGGCCTCGGTCATGTGCCGGGGCGAGTCCGGCGAGCCTCTGGAAAAGCCGCCCATCCTCTGGTCCATCGAGTCCGACCCGGTGCTCTCCGGGACCAAGATCATCGCCGAGGCATGGGACGCGGCCGGGCTCTATCAGGTGGGGTCGTTCATCGGCGAGCGGTTCGCCGAGTGGAACAGCCATTTCCGGGACGACGTGCGGTGCTTCGTCAAGGGGGACCGGTGCATGACCTTCAAGCTCGCGAACAGGATCGTGGGCAGCCCCGACATCTATCCCGAACCCGACCGAGAGACGAACCGGAGCATCAATTTCGTCACCTGCCACGACGGGTTCACCCTCAATGACCTGGTCTCCTACAACGAAAAGCACAACGAGGCCAACCTGGAGGCCAACCTGGACGGCTACAGCCTGAACCACAGCTGGAACTGCGGCGTTGAAGGCCTCTCGGACGACCCGGTCGTGGAAAACCTGCGGCTCCGGCAGATCAAAAACTTCCTCACCATCCTGCTCACCTCCCAGGGCACGCCCATGATGCTCATGGGTGACGAGGTGAGGCGGACCCAGAAGGGGAACAACAACGCCTATTGCCAGGACAGCGAGCTGACCTGGTTCGACTGGTCGCTTACGGAAAGGAACGCGGACCTGCTCCGGTTCGTCAGGGGCCTGATCCATTTCACCCGGTCGTACGCGGTGTTCCATCACAAGTACGTGCTCACCCGGCCCCTTTCGCGCGTCGACACGACCATTACCTGGCACGGGGTCCGTCTCAACAGGCCCGACTTCGGCGAGCACTCCCACAGCATCGCCTTCGAGCTCAAGGCCCCGGCCAGGGGAGAGCACGTGTTCGTCATCCTCAACGCGTTCTGGGAGCCGCTCCCGTTCGAGATCCCGCCCTCTTGGGCCGGCCAGACCTGGCACCGGCTCATCGATACCTCTCTTGCCGGCGGCGAGGACTATGTCCCCCTGGCGGAGTCCCCGCATATCGGGTCGAGACTGTACCGTGCCGACGCCCGGAGCGCGGTCGTGCTCGTTTCGAAATAATTCCGATAAGCCGGGCTCCTTAAAGCCCGGGGCGCACCTGCCGATCCGCTCCCGACCGGCCCCTTGACCGGGATGCCCGCCCGTCGGAGGCCGTCTTGTTTCACGCAACTGGGATATTGACTCGCCGGCCCCTCGTGGTATTAATAGTGGGTAGGTATTTTGTTGGAACTTGTTGCCACTGGTGCATGGTCAAGGCAGTGTAAGGAGGGAAGGATGAGTATCAAAAAACAGTATCTCAAGGGAAAACCGGTCTGCAAGGTAACGTTCACCATACCCAAAGACATGTGCAAATCTGCTCGTAACGCCTACCTTGTGGGCGACTTCAACAACTGGGACGCCCAATCAAGCCCCATGAAACACCGCAAAGACGGATCCTTTGAGCTCTCCATGAATCTCGAAAAAGACCGCGAGTACCAGTTCAGGTACCGCCTCGACGACAACACCTGGGAGAACGACGACAGCGCGGACAGGTACGTCCGAACCCCTTACGGAGACGCCGACAACTCGGTCGTGGTGGTCTGACCGCTTCCCCTTTCGGGGACGGGTTCATAAAAACCCGCCCCGGCGGGCGGAAAACCCCAAGTATGCAGCCGGATGTGCGGGCGAGGAGCCTGGCGTCCTAATGTGAACCCGTCCCCGAATTCTCAGGGGCGATTGAGATAGCCCATGCAGCTCAGGTGCACGAGGACCACGATCCCTGCGACCACGGACAGGGCGAGTGCGAAACCTGTGAGAAATACTCTCATAAGACCTGCCTCTCACTTGTTTTATTGATCCCGAAACATAGCATATCCCGGGACGAAAAGATACGGCCGGCCGTATCCGGAGCCTAGCGTTGATGAAAAGCGGAATCACCGGGATTCCCGGTCAACCCGCGCGCCCCTTCAGCAGGTCTTTCAGCCCCGACATCCGCTCCGTGCGCCTGTGGACAGCGGTCGCGAAGATCTCGGGGCCGGCCCAGATGTCCAGTCGCCTGCTCGCCCTGGTTATCCCGGTGTACACCAGCTCCCGGGTGAGCACGGGGCTGTCCTTGGGAGGCAGGAGCAGCACCACCCGGGAAAACTCCGACCCCTGGCTCTTGTGCACGGTCATGGCAAAGGCGGTCTCGTGCTCGGGAAGCCGCACCAGGGATATCCTGCGCACGGTCCCGTCCGGCCCCGGGAAAAACGCCCGGAGCTCGCCGTCCAGCTCGTCTTGGAGGATGAAGCCGATGTCGCCGTTGAACAGTCGGACCGTGTAGTCGTTGGAGGTCACGAGCACCGGCCTGCCGTGATAGTGCAGGCTCTCAGAGCGAATGAGCCCCTTTTCGGCGAGGATCTTTTCGATGAGGCGGTTTATCGCCCCGACCCCGAACGGGCCTTCCCGCAGGGCGCACAGCACCCGGAACCCGGCGAACAGGTCGAACCGCTCCCCCACCCCGGCCGCGCGCAGGCAGGGTCCGTACCCCTGAAGCGCGGCCTGCTCCAGACACCCGGGAAGCAGCTGTGGCGAGGGAATCTCCTGCATGCATACATCCGGAAACTCCCCCTGGAGAATCATCCGCACACACAGGTCCGTGTCGCCCGCGCGCACGGCCTCGCTGATCTGCCTGATCCCGCTCTCCGGCCCGAACCGGTGGGTGTGCTTCAACTCCACCAGACAGTCCTGCACGCCCTCGGGGCTCCCGCCTGCAAGCTCGTACCCGGCCGCTTCACGGATGAGCCCGCAGGTCTCGCGTGAATAGCAGGGGCCGGAGCCGATATCGCAGATATCGCCCAGCACGTGCCCGGGCTCCACCGAGGAGAGCTGGTTGCGGTCTCCCACCAGGATGAGCCGGGCCCCGGGCTTCAGGGCCTGGACAAGCCGGGACATGAGGCTGAGCGAGGTCATGGACGCCTCGTCGACCACCACCACGTCGTGCGGCAGGGGGTTGTCCGCTGAATGCCTCACGCGCGCCCTGCCCGGAATCACGCCCAGGAGCCGGTGGATGGTCGATGCGCGCAGGGCCGGCATCGTAAGGGGCACCCCGGCCTCCTGCAAAGACCGGATTGTCCTTCCGAGCGATTCGTCGAGCCTCTGGGCCGCCTTGCCCGTGGGCGCGGTGAGCGCCACCCGGATCCTGGGGTCCAGGTGGGCCAGCATGGCCAGGATGTGCGAGACAACGGTCGTCTTCCCGGTCCCGGGGCCTCCGGTGATGATGCACAGCGCCCCTTTGAGCCCCATGAGCACGGCCACCTTCTGCCAGTCGATCTCACCCGTGTCGTTCCCGGAAAAGTGCAGTCCGAGCCGGGACCGGATCGCCCCGATATCGAGGGGCACGCTCTGCCTGCCGAGCGCGAGCAGCTTCTCCGCAAGGAGGCTTTCATGGTTCCAGTAGCGCCAGAGGTAGAGCCGCGACGCGGAATCGAGGATCAGGGGCCGGTACTCGCCGGGGCTTCCCACCACGGGCGAGGATGCGAGGGCCTCGCGCCACTCGTTCAGCGGCGGGCACTCGATGCGCCTGCCGGTCGCCTCGTCCTCCACGGCCCTGCCCGCGTGGGAGGCGAGGTCGATGCAGATGTGTCCCTGCCGGGTATACCTGCTCACCAGTGCCGCGGCAACGGACACGCCCGGGTCTCGCGCCTGCGAGAGGTGCTCCATGAGCCGGGCGAAGTGCAGGTCGATATGGGCGAAATACGCCGGCTCGTTGTAAGAACCCCGGATATCATCGGGATTCAGATATGGTCCGAGATCTGTCGCGCTCATGCGTCCTGCCCCTTTTCCGCCGGAATGCACCTCACAGCGCCAGCCTCCCGCTCAGGTCGCGAACGACCTCCCAGTCGGGCATCGTGCGGTAGACACCGTATTCCGGGCCCCTGGCCGGGTCGACCCCCCTGAGAAAGACATAGACGACCCCGCCGAAGTGACTCCGGTACGAATATCCCTCAAGCCGCTTCTCCAGGTAAGCGTGGAGCGCCGCGGCATAGAGGTGGTACTGGAGCACGTAATAGTTCCTCACCATGGCGTCCTCCAGGGCCCCCTGCCCGTAGTGCTCGATAGCCGGGCCCAGGCGGTTGGATTTCCAGTCCAGGAGATAGTACTTCCCGCCCGAGGCGAACACCAGGTCGATAAACCCCCTCAAAAAACCCCTGGTCTCGTCGAGGCGCAGGTCTTCCAGCATCTCGGGGAAACGCTCCGGCACCGCATCACTGCCGCGGCCCTGGAAAATATCCGCGAGAATCCGCTTCGAGAGTTTTCTTACGGGCAGATAAAACTCCAGCTCCCGCAGGGTCATCCCGTTCGGGACCCCGGCGAGGGGAACGCCGTCGATCTCGATTGCGAGCGCATTCTTCACCATGGCGACAACAGTGTCCTCCCAGGCGCTCTCGAACCCGTGGAGCTCGAGGGTGCCGGCGACCAGTGTCCGGATCGCGGCGTCGTCGGCCTGGAAATGCAGCCGTTCGAGGACGGAGTGGAGCATGATCCCGGTCCCGACGCCGCCGGGCAGCCGGAATACGTCTGCGGCATCCGCCCCTTCCCCGCCGGCGTCGCGGCCCGATACCAGATACAGGGCGTCCCGGTCGGCCACGTCCGCGTCATGGGGCACCTCGGCGCCGTGCGGCGCGTCGGAGACCATGGAGGAGAAGCTCGACACCCGCCACGACCGGTCGATCATGCCCGTGAACTCGCGGCAAGAAAGCCGCGCCGGATCGACGGCGGGCCGTACGAACCGTTCCGGGACATCCCGCGGCAGGTCCCTTACCATGATGCAGTTTTCCTTGCCCCGGCAGATCCTCATCAGCTCGTCCCGCATGGTGTCGTCGGACAGGGGTGAACCGCCCGGTGCACAGCCTGTTTTGCCGGAAGGTTCATGGACCGGTCTCCCGGCCGGTTCGCTGTCCGGCTTTCCGCCCTGTTCGCGGCCAGGCTTCGCGCTCGAGCTCGAAACCGGCCCGTCGATCTGTTCACCGTCTGTTCCTCCAACCGGGCCTCCGCCCGAACCGCCGCCCGTTCCACAGTCCGGTTCTCCAACCGGGACACCGCCCGGCCTGCCGCCCGCTCCCCCCTGCCCGCCCAGGAGGTGCGAGAGCGCGGAGGACTCTCCCCTGTTGAACCTCCCGCACACCAGGTAGCAGCGGTTTTTTGCCCGGGTGAGCGCCACGTACACGAGCCTCATGTTCTCGGCCAGGAGCTCTCTTTCGGCCTGGGTCCGGTGCTCGCCCAGCTGGTCCGAGCCCAGGTCGAGGAAGGCCCGGTAGCCCTGGGCCGCGTCGTGGAACGCCACGTTCGCGCTGTCGCGCAGCCCGGAGGACCCCCAGAGAAACGGGCAGAACACGATGGGAAACTCCAGGCCCTTGCTCTTGTGCACGGTGATCACCTTTACCGCGTCCTCGTCGCTCTCCAGCCGGAGCTGGTGCTCCTGGGCCCTGGGCATGGAAGGGTCCCGCTGCTGGTTGAGCCACTTGATCAGCCCCCTCATGCCGGGCCTGGACTCCGTCGCCGCCTGGTTGAGCACCTCGGCGAGGTGCAGAAAGTTCGTGAGCATGCGCTCGCCCCGGGGGAGCCCGAGGATGCGCGCGCTCGCCTTTTCATCGTCCATGAGCTTTCTGAACATCCGCATAAAGCTTACCCGGGCCCAGAGATCGTGATAGTGCCTGAACCGCTCGATCCAGGCCTCGAGCAGGCGATCGTCCCTTTCCAGCATGTCGATCTTAGAAGCGTCCAGGCCGAAGATCGACCCGGCCAGGGCCATGCGGACAAAAGATTCGGCATAGGGCTGCGCGACCGCCCTGAGCAGAAACTCCATCTCCAGGGCCTCGGGCGTGTCGAAGACGTTCTCCTCGCTGGAGAGCACGCAGGGGATGCCGCAGGCCCCCAGGACGTCACGAACGAGCCTCCCCTGGCTGTTCTCGCGCACGATGACCGCCACGTCGCGCGGCGCGACCCCGCGCGTCCCGAGCACGGCCTCGCCCCGCACGCCCGACCGGAGAAGGCGTGAGATCTCCGCCGCCACGGCCCGGGAGATACTCTCTTCGGCGTCGTGCCTGGTGAGCCCGGCCGGGGAACCGTCGTCCGCGTACCAGATGGTGAGCGGCCCCGGGCCCGGGTCGCGCAGAACCGTGCGCGAAGGGTTTTCTCCGGGAGTCACCGGAAGGAAGCGAATCTCTTGGAAGACGAACGAGCCCTGCCTGTCGAAGAGGCGGTTCACGGCCTGAACCAGCTCGGGCTCGCTGCGCCAGTTTTTCTCCAGGGTGTGCACGTCATCCTTTTCCACCTCTTTTGACGCGGCGAGGTAGGTGAAGATGTCGGCGCCCCGGAAGCTGTAGATGGCCTGCTTGGGATCGCCGATCAGAAACAGCGGCGCGCCGGAGAAGACCGTGTGGAAGATCTCGTACTGCACCGGGTCGGTGTCCTGAAACTCGTCGATCAGGGCGGCCCGGTAGCGCTCGGCGAGATTCTCTTTGAGGATGGGGCCGTTTTCCGAGACCAGGCCGTCGCGCACCTTGAGCAGCAGGTCGTCGAAGTGCACCACGCTCAAGGCGTCCTTCTTTGCGGGCAGGCTGCTCCTCACGTGGTGGAAGAGCCGCGCCTTGAGCCAGACCAGGTAGCGCTCCATGCCCGCCGAGAGCTCGCTGCAGAGCTTTGCGTGCCCGTCGCACAGGGTGAAGAACTCGTGCCGCAGGGGCGCAAACCCCTTTTTCGCCGCGCTCTCCACCACCGGGGCCGTGAGCTTCTCGAAGCCGTCGAACAGGGGCAGGACCGTGCCGTCGGACGAGGCGTACCCGCCCATGTCGTCGAGCAGCCGGGAGACCCCTGCGGCGCGGTATCTGCTGCGGTTGAGCCCGGGGTCGTTCAGCAGGAGGCGCGCCACCTCCGGGCCCGCCTCATCCCAGAGGCGCTTCACCCGCTCGAAGCTCTCGCGGAATGCGTCCAGCAAGGGCCCGAGCTCGGGCATCGGGATGTCCGGGATCACCCGGATATCCAGGCTCGCCTGCCGGACGAGCCTGAGGAAAAACCCGAAGGTGTGGCCCCGGTTCATGGCATAGTGGGCAATCTCCCGGGGCATGGAATCGGTGAAGTGCATCCGGTAGAAGTCGCCCACGGTCTCTCTGAGAAGCTCGGTCTGGTCGGTGATGAGCTGGTGGTCGAAGAGGGTCCTGCTCTCGAAGGCGAGCTCGCTGAGCACCCGCTGGCAGAACCCGTGGATGGTGAAGATGGACGACTCGTCGAACCGCCTGAGCGCGTATTCCAGGCGCCGGACGGCCCGGCCGCGGTCATGGCATCTCTGAACCAGGCCCAGGAGAAAGGGGTCGTCGCCGGTGCCTGTTGCAAAGCATTTCAGGGCCGCGCGCACCTTGTCCCTGATCCTGCCCCTGAGCTCGTCGGTGGCGGCCTCGGTGTAGGTGACCACCAGGATCTCGCGCACGCGCAGCCCCGTCTCGAGCAGGAGCCTCACGTAGAGCGAGGCGATGGTATAGGTCTTGCCCGTGCCCGCGCTCGCCTCGATCAGGTGGGTGCCCTCCAGCGGGATCTCGAACAGGTCGAGCGCCTTCATAGCCTGCCCTTTCCCCGGTGGAGGATGAGCGGCTCGAGCAGGAGCGAGGCGGTCTCCTCGAACTCGCTGTCAAGGGGGTCGCGCCCCTGGAAGCAGATCCGGCAGGCGAGGTCGTGCCCCTCGCCCGGGCGCTGCTTCGTGCCCTCCCAGACGCCCCGGGCCTTTTTCAGCCTCTCATCGCGCGATTCGCCCGGCTGTCTGCCCGGAGTGGCGTATTTGAGCGATGTCTCGGGAAAAAACGGCAGGGGCCGGCTCATGCCCTCCCAGTAGTGCTCCAGCAGGGTCTTCAGCATATCTGAGCTGTTTTCCACCGGGGAGAACTCCGCCGTGCCGTCGCGGGAGATGTAGCAGCTCTGCGCGTCCGCGCCCCTGCAGAGCGAGCACAGGACGAGGTGGTGGATCCACGCGGTGAAGAGATCGAAGGCCCTGGTTCTGGCGGGCCGGTAGAGGACGACCCTGTCGGGCGGATAGGTGGTCAGCGAGCCGCTCAAGGTAAACGGGCCGATCCGCATGTCCACGGCCCTTGCCTGCGAGCCCGCGTCCGCGATCCTCTTTTTCACCTGCCTGATAAAGGCCGCGGACTCGTTTCGTATCCGGGAAAACAGGATCTCGCCCAGAGCCCCGTGGGGAAGGCGCCCGTCCATCTTCATGGCCCGGTAGGAGGTCTCGTCGTCAGCCCCGCCCAGGACGTGGCCGATGTAGGCCTTTCTGAGATAGTAGAGCTCCCTGTCGTCCGGCTCGACAGGCTCGCAGTCTTCCAGGGAGAACGAGTATTCGGATATGCCCATGGCGAGCCTTTTGGAGAGCAGAAACCGGCAGGGGTTGCGGTAGAATTTGCAGAGCGTGCCAATGTCGACGTTCTTCCACTCGTCCGCGGGCTCGGAGATGGGCCCGGGGATGAACACCCTGCTCTGCGCGTCGCGGCCCGCCAGGCTCCGGGCCGCCTCGGCATTCTCCCGCGAGAAGCTGAACAGGCCCTCCTCCCCGGTGAAGTACCGGGGGTTGAACGCCTGGAGGCAGTGCCTCTTCACCACGCTCGAGGCCGCGGGCGTGCCGTCTTCCATGACCCGGCCGCTCTCGATATAGTCGAGGAGCACGCTCACGGGCACGGCGGGCGGGATGGGCGAGTTGTCGTCCGCGTTCTGGCCCGTGAAGCTGATGTGAACGGCCTGCCTCGCCGAGAGGAGCGCCTCGAGAAACAGGGAGAGGTCCTTGTCCCGCACGTTGCAGTCTCCCCTGCGCGGCCTGCGGCAGATGAGGTTGAACCCCTTTGCGCGCTGCCGCCCGGGGAAGTCGGCGTTGTTCATGCCGAGCAGGCACACCACCTTGAAGGGGATGCTCCTCATGGCCTGCATGGCGCAGAAGGTGACCCCGCTCAGGAGATAGGCCCTGCCCCTTTCCGCGCGCTCCAGGGCGCCCCTGACAAAGGCCCTGACCACCTCGCAGTCGACCTCGCCGCCGAAGCCCGTGGTGTCCTGAATATCGCCCAGCCGCCGGAACACGGCCCGCACGGACTGCATCGCGGGCAACAAGGCCTCGTCCGGCTCGAAGAACTCGTCGAGCAGCGCCATGAGCGTCTCGGACCACCTCCTGGGCGTCTTCTTCTCCTGGAAGGACCGCACGCGGGCGAACAGGGCGGTGATAAAGTCGAGAAACGCGCCCAGCACCCGGGAGCTGTCGCCCTCCATGTCGTCGTAGGGCAGGATCGAGCCAAACCCGCGCAGCCCGTCGGAGGGCATGGCATATCCCAGGAGCAGCCTGTCGAGCCCGAAGCTCCAGGTGTTTTCATACACCTCGGGCAGGCCCTGCTCGCGCTTCCACTTCTCGTCGCACCCCCACCTGATGCCGCACTCCTGGATCCACGTGAGGATCAGCTCCAGGTCTTCTTCCCGAAGGCCGAACCTCCTGCGCACTGGCTCGGACTCGAGCAGCACGATCACCTTGGTGGCCTCGAACCGGCTGACGCCAAGCCCCAGGATGCCCTCGATCACGTCCGCCAGGGTGCTCCGGTCTCTCAACGACCGGTCGGAGACCGTGAAGGGGATGTACAGGGGGCTGCTCCGCGGCACGTCGAACACGGCCTGGACATAGGGGGCATAGGCCCGGATGTCGGGGGCCATGACCACGATCTCTTCGGGTTTGAGCTCAGGGTCCTGGTCCATGAGCGCCAGGAGCCGGTCCCTGAGCACCTCGACCTCGCGCATGGGGCTGTGACACGAGTGAATCTGCAGGGAGCAATCGTCCGGCCCGACCCTTCGCGGCGCGTCGGGCCGCGGATTCTGAAGGTCGAGGATGTCCGCCTGGATGCCCTGGAGCAGGCTCTGGCCCGGGATGTCCTCGAAGAGCTCGGTCTCCTGCGCGTCGAGCTCCTGCAGCATGTCGAAGAGCTCCCTGCTCATCCGGCCCAGGGCCGCGAGAATGCTGTTGCCCTCTTCGAGGTGCAGCTCGCCCTCGAGGTGCCCTGACCTCTCGGATATCGCGGCGATATCGCTTTTTGAGCGGATATCGCCCCAGTATTGCCTGCAGGGGTTGAGCGCGAACACATGCACCGGGATGAGCCGGGACAGTGCATGGAACACCCCCAGATGAAACGGGGGCAGGTACGATATCCCGAAAAGGCAGACCCTCTCGGGCAGGCGCGGGATGCACGAAGAATCCAGCGCCTCCATGAAGCGCTCTCTGAGCCATGCCGGGTGGGCATGCCCGCCGCCCTCGCACACGGCCCTCCAGAGAACCGACTGCCAGTACTCGACGCCGGCATTCGCCTCGGGCAGAACCAGCCGGCCTTCCTGCCAGGCGAGCAGCATGTCGGGCCGGTAGACCATGTAGCCGTCGAACACCTCGGCCAGCCGGGAGCTGAACTGGAAGCCCCTCACCCCCCGGCGGTCGTTCTCGAGATACGACGTCAGGGTCTCGAAGCCGGGCTTGCCGGCAAACCCGGGCAGCACGTCCATGATCCTCCACGCCAGGGCATCGGTCTCGAACAGCGCGGACCCGCGCGTGTCCTCGCCGGGCAGCACGCGCGCGAAGAGATCGGCCATGATCCGGTTGGGAAAGGGAAAGGCGCAGTTGGCGCAGACGCCGTGCTCCCGCGCGAGCTGCATGGAGAGCCAGTGCTCCATGCCCCTGCTCTGCACCACGACGATCTCCTGCGAAAAGGGCGAAGAAAGAGGCTCCCCAAGGACTTCGGCGATCTTGTGTGCAAGCTGCTCGAGCCTGTTTCCGGAATAGAGCATCAACCCCTGCATTTCAACAAACACCCCTCTTCCATCTCAAGCCAGCCTATACCACGAAACCGGGTTGGGGAGAAAGGATGAGCTGAGAAACACGCTGAGTCGGCGGATGTATCCAAGTAATAACATCCATATTATCCCGAGGCATACAGCCTCACTATATCTATACTGGAATATTTATGGAAGCTTGCGCTAATAATTCTGATCAGATATCCAGGTCAAATCCTCAGCCGGCAGATAGACACGAGGGGGAGGCAAAGGTTCTGCTCTTCGGTAAACTTCAGTATTTACCATTTGCCCAAATCTTCTCAATGAGTTATACTTGATTTATGCCAATGGTTGATAAGGACCCATACAGCGGGATCGTTAGAATCTCAAATATGTGTCTGAAGGTCAGGGATGATGATGATGGATTGAAAACATCTTTATAAACCGATCCAGGAACATCCCAACTACGCATTTATTAGTAATCATGTTCCATGCAATTGATCGAGCCGTAGGCCGATCACAAGCAACACAAGACCGCAACATTGCTGAAGTTGTATTGTTGTTTGTGCCATGTTTACAGGGGGAATATGAAAGTGATTTTCGGCAGATATAATTTTTCCTGTGTATTTGAAGATAACGCAGCCCTCCCGGAATACAAGGGTTCCACCTTCCGAGGTGTATTGGGCCACGCCCTGAAAAAGGTGGTGTGCGCACTGAAGCGCCAGTCATGTGAAGAGTGTCTCCTGAGGCAAACATGTGTGTATGCATTCGTATTCGAAGGCGTCCATGGCAGTGGGCCATATCCGGAGAAAAAACGGATAGCTGCCCCGCCCAATGCATATGTCATCGAACCGCCCCTTGAAACGAAAACCATGTATGAGGCAGGAGAATCATTTGAGTTTACGCTGCTGCTCTTCGGCAAGGCAAACGAGTATCTGCCCTACTTCATCTATGCCATGGAGCAGATCGGCAGAACAGGAATCGGCAGGAGGACCAACGGCAAGGCTGCAGGTTTCGCTCTCAGTGCTGTCTGCTCTAGTGGGCGTGAGCTGTATTCATGCACAACAAGGCAGATGAGCAGTTTCCAGGAATTGCAGACAAATCTCCCCGATGATCTTATTGGAGAATACCAAGGCCATGCAGGGAAGTGTACCGTGAAGATCACCCTCAGTACTCCCCTGAGACTGAAATACAGGAGCAGGCTCGAACCGGATTTGCCCTTCCATGTCCTTATCCGGGCGGGATTGAGGAGGTTGTCTTCCCTCCTCACCTATCACGGTTCGGGTGAACCGCAGCTCGATTACAAGGGACTGGTGCATCGCGCCATGGATGTTCAGGTCATGGAATCATCCATACGCTGGTTTGACTGGAGGCGCTATTCGAACCGACAGGAGCAGGCCATGTTCATGGGGGGAATGGTCGGAGAGGTCACGTATGCGGATGTACCGGGCGAATACCTTCCCATTTTGAGCTTTTGCCAGGAAGTGCACCTCGGGAAGCAGACCACCTTCGGGCTCGGCAAAATAGAAGTGGAGCTATTATGACAAGGCACCTCATAGTCCGGAAGGAACCCTGTCCATGAAAATCATCCTCCTCGCCGTCGTTGGACTGAACCCCCAGGTGCTAACCGAGACCCTGTATGCCCTGCATAAGGAAGGAAGACATATCGACGAGATTCATGTCATCACCACCCGCGCCGGCAAGGAGCAGATCTACGCCACCCTGCTCTCGCCGCATGACGGCATGTTTCAAAAATATCTCAGCGATTATCGAATAGAGCCGGGCACCATCGCCTTTGCCTTCGACCATGTGCATGTGGTGCGAGATGCCAAGGGCATCGAACTGGACGACATCCGCGACGAAGACGACAACGCTCTGCTCATGAAAACCTGCGCAGAGTTCACCTATCGCTTCACGAACGACTCCAATCATGCGGTTTTCTTTTCCATAGCAGGCGGCCGCAAGACCATGAGCGCTTGTCTCATGGCCGCAGCACAGTTCTATGGCCGCGAGCAGGATCGCATCTACCATGTGCTCGTCACGCCGGAGTTCGAGATCAACCGAAATTTCTTCTACCCGCCTCCCGTTTCCACGCCTATCGAGCTGCTCGACAGTGATGGCAGGCCGTACGTCCGGGAGACAAAGTATGCCGAGGTGCAACTGGTGCTCATACCGTTCGTGTCCCTCCGGGACAGACTGTCTGAAGACATGCTGCGCGAGCCCAAAGACCCGGCAACGCTCATGCTCTCGCTCATCAGGGAAAAGCCGGCCCTGCTGGAGGTGGATCTACACGCAGGCTGCCTGCGATATAAGGACCGCGAGATGGATGTTCACCCATCCCACCTTGCGGTGTACGCCTTCTTTGCGAGGGAGAAACGCTCCTGCACCCTGGACACAGGCTGCCGGTCCTGCTCGAAGTGCTATCTGCCGATCACCGGCATACTCGACCGCACCGGCCAGATCATGGATATCTATCGCACGATCGCCGGCACCAGGGAACTTGCCGCGATGAGCGACACAGGCATCATGAACCTGAACGCGCAGAACTTCAACTCATACAAGAGCAAGCTGAAGCACGACATTATTGCCACCTTCGGGCTGAGCGCCTCCCATGAGCTAGTCATCGAATCAAAGGGGAAAAAACCAGATACCCGCTTCGGCATCCGCATCCCGCGGGAGCGTATCCGGGTTATCCTGTGAGGTGGCAACGTTGCGAAGAATGAACAGAGGGCGTTTTCATGCAAGTACAGAGGATGGACTTTGGAGGTGCAACCTATGGATGATACGGTATTAAAAATAACCCTGGCAGCTTTTCTACACGATATAGGCAAGTTCGCCGAAGGCGGAATGGAACTCCTCCCTGGATTTGAAGATGGGAATGCCGGTTTGTATCTCCCACAATTCAATAACGAGTACACCCATCGGCATGCCCTCTACACTGCAGCATTTATCGATCACATAGAAAAACTCCTGCCTGCGGTATTCAACAAGGCCAACTGGGGCCTCGATGATCCCTTTATGAACCTGGCGGCTGGTCACCACAAACCTGAGACACCCCTGCAATGGATTATTGCCATGGCAGACCGTCTTTCCAGCGGCATGGACCGTATTGAATTCGATGAATATAACAAATCCATCGCATGGCAGAATTACCGCAAAACACGGCTACTGCCTCTTTTTGAACACCTTGGAAAAGATGTTTATCCAACTATGCGCGATAAATATTGCTGGTGCTACCCATTAAAGGAGATATCCGCAGCAAATATCTTCCCGGAAAGGAGAGAGACTCATGAACCCGATGAAAATGCGATAGCCAGAAACGAGTACAAAAGGCTCTTTGACGAGTTCATTTTCGCGCTTGAAAAGCTGAAGCACCGGAAAGAAAGTGTAACCCTGTGGCTGGAGCATCTGGACAGCCTGATGCTGATCTTCACATCGACAATTCCGGCAGCACGGGCCGGAAATATTGTTCCTGATGTTGCTCTGTACGACCATTCGCGAATTACCGCAGCGCTTGCTTCTGCCTTGTATATCCACCACAAGGAAACCGGAACACTTAACATTACTTCTGTTCAGGATGACAAGCCCTCCAAGTTTCTCCTGATCGGTGGTGACTCCTACGGCATCCAGGATTTCATCTTCAGCGATGGAGGTGAAACGGGCAAGGCCCGGAGCAAAATCCTGCGGGGCAGGTCTTTTGCCGTATCGCTCTTCTCGGAGCTGGCAGCCGACATGCTCTGCCGTGAGATCGGACTCTCTTCACTGTCCGTAGTCTTGAACGCAGCAGGCAAATTTACCATCATCGCACCCAATACCCCTAGGATCAAAGAAGTGATTGCGAAGGTCGAAAAGGAAATAAACGCCTGGTTCATGAAAACCACCTACGGTGATAGTTCCTTCGGAATCGGCTGGGTCGAGGCTTGCCCGGCGGATTTTACGGGCGACCGATTCACCGCCTTGTGGGAAAAGACAGGGCAGAGCATGGAACGCCGCAAGTTCACAAAGATCGATATGGACCGTTATGGAGGTGTCGTGCCTGGCTATCTGGATGAGTTTCACGATGAATTGAAAAGGCCCCTATGCCCCTTCTGCGGCAAACGACCATCCAGTCCAGAAGTGGAAGGAAAGCCTATACTCGGTGATGCTCAGTCAGCCTGCACCCTCTGCCATGACCATATCTTTCTGGGTGAAAAGATCGTCAAGAAAGATCAACTGGCAATATTGCAGGCTGACGCCCAGATCCACGACAAAGGGAATTCCCTGTCTGAGCCCATCTTCGGCCGATATCAGGTGGCCTTTCTGGACGGAGGGCTGAATGAACTGGCCCGGCAGGGGGCACTTTTGAAACATTGGGACATATCCATCCAGAAAGACGGGTCAGTGCAGAAGAACATTACAGCACGCTTCATGAAAGGATATGTGCCGCTTGTCTCTGAGGCCGACCTGCACGATGATCGCATCCTCTCGGACGAGAAAAGCGAAGGACGGACTCTGGAAGATATTGAGGGGCTTGAACGCGGAAATCTCAAGACCTTTGGACATATTGCTGCCAAGGCTTGCAATCAGACTGATGAAGGCCTCTTCCAGGGCATACAAGCCCTGGGTGTGCTCAAAGCCGATGTAGATCAGCTCGGCATGCTCATGGCCGCCGGCATTCCACCCGGCATGTTCAGTATCTCACGTCTGGCCGCACTCAGCCGGCAGCTCAACTTTTTCTTTTGCGTGTATCTACCGCACCTGCTCAAAACAGACTCTCGTTTCCAGGATATATACACGGTCTTCGCCGGTGGGGATGATCTCTTCCTGATAGGTCCTTGGAATCGTATAATCGACCTGAGCCTACACCTGCGTAAAACCTTCGCGTGGTATGTCTGTGCCAATCCCGAGATCCACTTCTCTGCGGGTATTACGCTGCATAAGCCTGGAACGCCACTCAGACGCCTGGCCGAAGCCGCCGAAGAAGCGCTCGCACATGCCAAGGTCGCGGATCGCAACCGTATTACCCTCTTCGGCCAGACTGCCACCTGGGACGAGTTTGCCAAGATCAGCAGCATCAAGGAACAACTGCTATCATGGTGGGATGGCGGTCTGGTCAACAAGGCCATGGCGTACCGGTTGAATGATTTTATCGACCGAGCCCAGCAGGCAAGGCAGGTCCTCGCAAAGGGTGAGGCTGATCTACACGATATGGAAAGTTTGAAATGGCGCGCGCTGTTTAGCTACAGCACTGAGCGCAACATCGGAAAAGGGCTCCCGGCTGAAGACCGCCGGGCTAGGATCAAGGAATTCACCCAGGCCGCACGTTGGCTTGAAGAGCATGGCTCCTGCCTTAAAATGGCGCTCTGGGACGTTATCTATAACAAGCGATATGGAGGGTAGATATGGAGATTAAATTTTATTTGGAAGGGGAAAGGATAAATCCAAGACTTTTCTCTGATGTTGCCGAATATTGGGCTGAAAAGATACACTCTTCTGGCGGAAGAGATTCAAATAAACGAAGCCAGATTCGCAAGTTCTATGATGAGGTTGTCTTGTGGAATTCACGTGCCAAGACAAATTCGGAATCGTGGGAGAATATTCAACCCTTTGTAAATATGCTTATCGCGAAGGCAGCATATGCATATGGCAGAAAAGAGAAAGTGTCTAAAGCTTTTCTTGATGATTTCATCAGAACATGCATAAGGCAAGTTCAAAGCCCGCAGGACCTAGATGTATTCGCAAGTTTCTTCGAAGCATTCATGGGCTATTACAGGCAGTACGGTGAAAACTAAGAGGGGGCAGGCATGAAGTTGACAAAAATTCATGAAATAGAAGGTCAGATAAAACTTATAAGTGGATTACACATCGGTGCAGGTGATACGGAGATGCACATAGGCGGTACGGACAACCCCATCATCAAGCATCCACATTCACAGGAGCCGTACATCCCAGGATCTTCCATCAAGGGCAAGGTGCGTTCGCTGCTGGAGATGAAGAGCGGTCTTATGGCCCAGACAGGAGGAAAACCCGTGCAGGCCTCATTGCTTAAGAACTTGCAAGGTGCTCAGAAAGCCGAGGCGGAAAAAATCATAAAGATTTTCGGCTCAGGCAGAGATGCGGGGGAAGCAATCGTAAAGCTGGGCCCGACCAGAGCCTCCTTTGCCGACTGTCATCTGAATAATGAATCACGAAAACTGGTGAGTGAAAAACGCCTGGCTCTGACCGAGGTCAAGAGCGAGAACTCAATAAACCGAATAATGGGCACGGCAGATAATCCACGTTTCTCCGAACGCGTACCAGCAGGCATGGTTTTTGATTTCAGAGTAACCCTCAAGCAATTGAGTGATGAAGACAATGAACTGCTCGACTATCTTCTCACAGGCCTCAAACTGCTTACTCTGGATGCGCTCGGGGGTTCGGGCAGCCGCGGATACGGCAGGATAAGCCTGGCATTGATCGACCCAGACATACAGAGGAACTTTGAAACGGTCACGGTTTTCTAAGCGGGGGGGCGCTGTCGTGAGATTCTACGAGATTATCATTAAACCTTTATCCGGTTTCGTAACACCACTCAAGGGCGATACGCTCTTTGGAAGCTTCTGCTGGCAGGCGGCCAGGGAAAGAGCAATCCTGAACGGGGGGCTTGAACCATGGATTGCCTGCTATGACGAGCGGCCTGCTGTCATCTTCTCTTCAGCGTGGCCATGTTTCTTGGATAACGGCAAACGGGTATATGCGCTGAAACGCCCGGATCTGCCACCTTCGGTGTTTTTTTCTGATAAGGGCGGTTCATTGCGTGACCGCATGCTAAACAGAAAGGACAATCTGAAGCGCACCTGGATGCGCGTGGCAGAAGGCCTCGAATTCAATCTTGACCAGGCTGTCTATCTCAATGATCAGGACCTATCGAACCTTGCGGCCACACAGTCCAGTCACGTGACCGGAAATCTCATGGGCTTTACCTCCGGTCCATATTGCATAAATTTCGACCAGCCCCACAACAGCGTCAACCGCCATAGCATGACCACGGGTGTTGGTTTTGCGCCTTTCAGCACAGCATCCCGGCATTACTACCCGGAAACGGAATTAGCGATATTTGTTCTAGTCGATAAGGAAGCAGCTGATATCGAACATATCGTAACTGGTATTAAACGCATCGGCAAGACCGGATTCGGCGCCGATGCATCCATCGGATGCGGCCGTTTCGACATTGTCGAATATAAAGAACTTTGCTTGCCTGCCTGCGCACAGGCCAATGCAGCGTATGTGCTTTCCCCTGTTATCCCCCAATCAGGTGTTTTTAATGACCAATATTACCGCCCCTTCATACGCTACGGACGTCATGGCGATCAGTTGGCCACCAGCGCCAGCCCATTCAAGGACCCGGTAATCATGGCCGACGAGGGCGCAGTATTTGTCCCCACTGATCCAAAGGTGCTGGATAAGCCCTACCTGGGTCGCGCAGTCAGCGGCATCTCCAAGGCTATGCCCGCAACCGTCCACCAGGGCTATGCTATCCAAATCCCCTTTAGACTGGAGATGAATTATGCCTGATGAAAATATCCGGTTCCATATCCGTACCGTTGCGCCGATCCATATCGGCTGCGACGATTCGTATGAGCCCATGGGCTTTGTTGTCGACGAGCAAAATAAGTTCCTCTGCGCATTTGATCCCCTCGATTTTATCCGCACGCTCCCTACTGCAGATAAAACCCGATTCAGCGCCATCTGTGCCAAGGGCACCATTGAATCTCTGCTGGAGCTCTACAAGTTCATGCGTGTCAGAAAACATCCGGGAAAGAAGGTACGGCTGTGTGATGGCTTCTTGACGCATTATGCAGAAACCATGCAGCTTCCCGTAACTGACAGGCGCAAGATTCAGCAGGAGCTCAACAGGTTTACCATTGCGCGCACGGCCTTTAATCCCAATACCGGGCAACCCTATATTCCCGGCTCATCTATCAAAGGGGCTTTACGGACGGCCTGGCTGAATAAGGTCCAGCGCGAGAGACCGGCACGGAAGGATGATCGGCTGAAACCCAAAGATCAAGCAAAGGATCTGGAAAAGAAGCTTCTCGACGGGGGCAATTTTGCCACCGACCCCCTGCGCATGCTCAAGATATCAGACTTCATGCCAGCCGGTAATGTGAAGACAAGGATTATTTATGCCGTTAATGAAAAGAAAAAACTCTCGAAGTTCGGGGCAAGAGGGTTATATCAGATACTCGAAGTCATCGAACCCGGCAGTTTGTTCGAAGGGATGATTGCTGTTAACAAACCACTGCGCGAAGACCTGATTGAAAATCCGCTGGAGATCAGGTCTCTTATTGCCGCTGCAATGCGTTTCTACGGCCAGGAGATCCAGCGTGAAAACCGCGAACTGGGACATATCGGCATTAATGGCGTTCATCCGGAAATCCCTTCTAGCGGTTTTCTGCTGCGTATCGGCCGTCACTGCGGCGCTGAAAGCGTGACCGTTGACGGTCATCGCAGCATCAGGATTATGCAGGGCAAAGATAAACCCGCTATAAATCGAGACCATGCAACCACATTTTGGCTTTCGGCTGATGATCGAAAGCCCACCGATCGGAACATGCTTCCCTTTGGCTGGCTCACCGTGGCCCCGGGGCCGGCGCCGGAAACTGCTTATGCCCCCGAGGAAGAAGAGCCTCTCGAAGTTTCTACCCCAACTGCTGCTGCTCCTAAGCCGCCGGTTCCAGAGAAGACCGCAGCAGAAAAACTCCTGGACGAGCTTGCCTTTATTAATCCCGATGACAAGGGCCGCCTGGGAACGATCATCCAGAATATTGAGACCTTGCCCGATGCTCAAGATAAGGCGGCAATCGCCAGGACCATACGGGATAAGCTCGGACCCAAGGGGTACAAGAAGTTCAAGCGCAGGGATTATCTTGATGGACTGCTTGCCAATGCGGGCTCCGACGACAAGGACTAGATAAATGCCGAGAGTTATGATCATGTCCATTGGTGGTTCTCCGGAGCCATTGAAGGCAAGCATTGCAGAATACAAACCCGAGCAGGTAATTTTCTTCACTTCTCATGATTCCGCGCAACTCGCAGGTGAAGTCCTGTCCGCACTCGACTCCAGGCCGAAAGCCTTCTATGAAATCACCGAGAATCCGAACCTTCTTTTTGAATGTTACAAGACCGCCCGCGCATGTGTCGCCAGGATAAGTTCGCTTGGAGCTCAATCGCATGAAGTTATGGTGGATTATACCGGCGGAACGAAGGTAATGTCCGCGGCGCTCATTCTTGCCACAACAGGGCATCCTTTTCTGTTCAACTATGTGGGCGGCGATTTCCGAGATCGGGATAAGAACGGCCTTGGCACTGTGGTGGACGGGAAAGAAAAGATGTTCAGCGAGATGAGTCCCTGGTCGATCTACGCCGAAGAAGAGCGCAGACAGGTCATTGCCCTTTTCAACCGCCGCAGGTATGCGGCGGTGATAAGCATCATTGACGCGTGTTCCGCGAACCAGCAGTGTCCTGCAAGGATTTCCGACTATTTCAGTTTCGTGCGATCGTTTTCAGAAGCGTTCCTTCTCTGGGAACAGTTCATCCACAGAGCAGCTCTCAGGAAAATCGAGACAAGCATTCGTAAGTTTGAATCGTATACAAGAAGATATACCGATCCTCCTCTAGGTGTGTTTGCACAGAATACTCAGAACTTGAGGTCATTTCTTGCAGAACTCGTTGAAAAAACAGCGGGCACCCAGAAGAAATATGACATGAGCTTGGTGCAAGACCTTGTGAGCAATGCACGAAGAAGGATGTTGGACAAACGCTTTGACGATGCTGCAGCCCGTATATATCGGGCACTTGAGATGTACGGGCAGGTGTGCTTCACCGAGATGGCACATTGCAGCAATAGCGAGGTAAAACCTGATATTGTGCCGGAATCAATAAGGCATGAATTTATCAGAAGATATGAGAACCCTAGCAACCACAGGCTGAAGCTGCCCCTTCATGCAACATTCGTATTTCTGAAGGAAAAAGGGCATGATGCAGGATTGAGATTCTTTGAGCAGGCCACTTTGAAGAAGATGAAAGACATCCAGTCCAACCGGAATCAGTCCATACTCGCTCACGGCATCAAACCGGTGAGTGAATATGAGATGGATTCTATGTTTGAGACGATATGTGAATTCCTGCAGATAAAGACGTTCATAGAATTCCCTGAACTGCCCTGGTAGATTGTTCTTCGACAATTGAATAATGAATGTACGCGACAAGAATATTTGATGGGGGTCGAGCATTCTCCAGCCCATGTTCTGATTGCCTGACGGCAATGTTGCGGTGTTTGCAAGCCTTGCGAGTACGGCGGTATGGTCACACCATGAATTGTTTCAATATGAACTCAATGATCATGCCGCAATCCCCTTCTCCCTTTTCCTTCAGCGAAACGGGTGGGGATTTTTCCCTGCCTGCGAGAGAGGATGTGGATTTGCGGAAAAGGAGCTACGAATGATCGTTTACATCAGAAGCCAGGGAGCACGGGTCATCAAGGAGGGGAGACACCTCCTTGTGAAAAAGGGCGGCGATACCTATCACACGCTCTTCACCTACAAGCTCAGCCAGATACTTGTCTATGGAAATGTGGAGATCACCCACAAGGCGCTGGCACAGATTCTGCGGCACGGCATTGACATGGTGTTTCTCACCTTTAACGGCCGGTATCTGGGGAGGCTGGCATCGCAGGAGCCGCGCAATGTCTACCTACGCAGGCGCCAGTGGCGGCTCCTCGATGACGAAGACTTCTGCCTGAAGTCGGCAAAGTCCTTTGTCTCCGGGAAGCTGTCGAACATGGCCACCGTTCTCATGCGCATCAAGAGGACAAAGGGCGTACAGACTGCTGGAAGCAGGGCTAGGGAGATCATGGATATCCTGAAGATACTCGACAGTGCCGAGTCCGTCAACAGTGTGCGAGGCTATGAAGGAAGAGGCTCAGCGCTTTATTTCGATGCCTTCCCGAAAGGATTCGTTGACGACTGGGGATTCACCCGCCGTGTCAGGAGGCCTCCCACGGACCCGGTCAATTCGGTGCTCTCCCTGCTCTATACATTTCTCATGAACCGTGTCTATGCAGCGGTTCGGGTTGCAGGACTTGATCCCTATCCGGGTTCCCTTCACTCCATCGACTATGGCAGATACTCCCTGGTGCTCGACCTCATGGAGGAGTTCCGGCCGATTATCGCAGACACCCTCACGCTCTCGCTCTTCAATCTGAAGATACTGAAAAAAGACGACTTCACTGTTGATAAGCCCGAGGATGATGTGCAGGAAGCGCCGAAGGAGGATAATATCGAATACATCCTCAAAGACCCTATAGGCCTCATGTCTGATACCGGCAATGCTCCCGATGTCATTGATCTCCCGGAGCAGAGGATGACGGAAACGCCTGTGCAGGAAGTTTTGACCGCAAAATATCCTGTCAGGCTCACACCCGGCGCCTTTTCCCGGGTGATTGATGCCTTTGAGAAAAAGCTCACCACGGAATTCTTCTACCCCCCCGCTGACAGAAAACTCACCTATGCCGATGCCCTTATCTACCAGGCAGGTCATTTCAGGAAAGTCATCGAGGGCGAGGCTGACATGTACCAGCCCATGCTGCTGAAGTAAATCGGAGGCGGGACCGTGATCACCCTCATCACCTATGACATTTCCAACGATGCCACAAGGGCGGCGCTGCACAGATTCCTCAAGGAGTTCGGGCTTAACACCCAGAAATCCGTCTTTGAATGCGACCTCGACGAACCTGCCATAAAGCGCATCCGAGCTTACTGTGTAGCGCAAATCGACATGAAGACCGACTCGGTAAGAATATACAGAATCTGCAGCAGGTGCCTTCGGAAGGTTCTGATCTCCGGCAAAGGCATGAAGCTCACCCAGCTTGATTACACGGTTGTGTAGGCATGAAAATAATTGTTGCTTACGACATATCCGGCCCTGATCGCCTTCGGCAGGTGGCGAAGATCTCGGAAGATTACGGCAACCGGGTGCAAAAATCAATCTTCGAACTTGACGTCAGAGCCGGGACACTGCGCGAGATGAAGAACAGGATCGAAGCAGTCATTGATCCGGAGGTCGACGGTGTGAAATATTTCCTGCTCTGCGAGAAATGTGCGGCTTATATCCCAGATATCATCGGCAAGGGTATTTTCATTGATCCTGACGAGGAGTACCATGTCTACTGATTAGGGAGACAACTGATTTTCGGATTTCAAAAAGTGCTCCGCAGACCTGATAGGGAATTGCCATTTTCTTCTATCTCCATGATAATATGTATAAAGTTATCCGCAGCAAAAAAGAGGTGTGCGGAATATCAGATGGCTCTTGAAAATCATGAGGTTGCATAACAATTCCGAGAAGGAGGCTCTTGGTTTGTACGGTGATTTACCAAAAAGCTCAGAAGGTATGCGGAAAGGGGAAGGCATTCATTGATTATTCTTTGCCTTTTGGGAGGTGCTAAAGAAACTGACCTGATTTACGAAGGGATTGCGACTCTTATGCCCTGCCCGATTGATCGGACAGGGGAAAAAAGAAACTGACCTGATTTACGAAGGGATTGCGACTCAGCGCCTTCCGTCTGTTTTGTGTCGTGATAATTGGACAAAGAAACTGACCTGATTTACGAAGGGATTGCGACCAGTGAAACCCGTTTCGCGTTATTCAGTTTTCAAAGAACAGAAAAGAAACTGACCTGATTTACGAAGGGATTGCGACAGGGCATAGCCGCGCGGATCGCCGTTGACGAAAACCGGAAAGAAACTGACCTGATTTACGAAGGGATTGCGACTAAATAGAGTATTCGCCGGATACATCGTTAAGGCCTTTGAAAAGAAACTGACCTGATTTACGAAGGGATTGCGACTTCAACGCCGTACAGTGGATGTCCTTTGGGAATACCGAAAAGAAACTGACCTGATTTACGAAGGGATTGCGACTTGAGGGTTATACTCTTGTATTTATACTTCATTTCTTAAAGAAACTGACCTGATTTACGAAGGGATTGCGACTCGCCATAAGCGCTTTCAATCTTCTCTCCAGTATGATCGCAAAGAAACTGACCTGATTTACGAAGGGATTGCGACTTCCCGAGAGATTCGGGAGTAGTGAGTGCCGAGATATTAAAGAAACTGACCTGATTTACGAAGGGATTGCGACGCGAATGATTGCTCTCTGCTCTGCCCTCTGTGCCTTTTCAAAGAAACTGACCTGATTTACGAAGGGATTGCGACATAATTTCTGCGTCCGATGACTCGATCAGGCCATTGTAAAGAAACTGACCTGATTTACGAAGGGATTGCGACCTTTTTACCCGTGCATATGTCTCGGAATCAAGACAAAGAAACTGACCTGATTTACGAAGGGATTGCGACTCTTGTCCTCCTTTTATTGTCTAACCCTTATCTCACCAAAGAAACTGACCTGATTTACGAAGGGATTGCGACATAAGTTACTAAGCCATTTCTCCATCATGGATTTTAAAGAAACTGACCTGATTTACGAAGGGATTGCGACCAAATGCCGCGTTGCCCGTTTCAATCTCGATTTTAAAAAAGAAACTGACCTGATTTACGAAGGGATTGCGACACGTCATGAGCCTTTCCCCATCCCGCATACCTCTTTGCCTTAAAGAAACTGACCTGATTTACGAAGGGATTGCGACCCTTGTTCTGTGCTTTGCCTGTGTACTTCATAATTCCCACAAAGAAACTGACCTGATTTACGAAGGGATTGCGACGGACAGAAACCGGGCTCGGTATATGTTTGACCGATCCCATAAAAGAAACTGACCTGATTTACGAAGGGATTGCGACCATTGGCAAGACCCGTCTGATTTGTCTTGTTGTCTACGCACAAAGAAACTGACCTGATTTACGAAGGGATTGCGACGCTCCTTGATGACCTTCTTTGCCTTAAAGAGATCTTTAAAGAAACTGACCTGATTTACGAAGGGATTGCGACGATCTCCAATGCCTCCTGGATGACGGTTTTTGCTTCGGAAAAAGAAACTGACCTGATTTACGAAGGGATTGCGACCCGGACTGGTGCACTCCGGCTTCTGGTATGGGTTATAGAAAAGAAACTGACCTGATTTACGAAGGGATTGCGACGAGGATTGCCCCAACGATGTTGGGGCAGGGGTAGAAAAGAAACTGACCTGATTTACGAAGGGATTGCGACCCTCTATGATCTTGCGGTTGAGCCACTCCAGGATGGCAAAGAAACTGACCTGATTTACGAAGGGATTGCGACCTGCATCACAGGCCTTGCGATATGCAAGCGTCTTCAAGAAAAGAAACTGACCTGATTTACGAAGGGATTGCGACTAATCGATCTCCTGGTAAGTATAGCCTTCAAGGATAAAGAAACTGACCTGATTTACGAAGGGATTGCGACTAAAGAAAAAACTGACTTAACAAAGGAAATAGCCCTTAAAGAAACTGACCTGATTTACGAAGGGATTGCGACGTTGGACAACTCCCGTTTTCCTTTTTTTCTCCACAAAGAAACTGACCTGATTTACGAAGGGATTGCGACCGATAACTCTTTGTGGTGCTAGCTGGTCCGTCGATTAAAGAAACTGACCTGATTTACGAAGGGATTGCGACCACTCCGGGTTGGTACAGACATCGCCTGTCGTTGTGCTCTAAAGAAACTGACCTGATTTACGAAGGGATTGCGACCATGATCTGCGTGTCCATGATCACCTCGTGCGCAGAGGGGAAAAGAAACTGACCTGATTTACGAAGGGATTGCGACTTGCGTCACCCCACCCATAGCACCTGCTCAGGATAGTAAAAGAAACTGACCTGATTTACGAAGGGATTGCGACCCGGCTCTATATCCGGTTCGTGCGCCTTGCTTGAAAGAAACTGACCTGATTTACGAAGGGATTGCGACTATTCATAACCGACACTAGATTCTTCGGAGTTGATTTTCAAAGAAACTGACCTGATTTACGAAGGGATTGCGACCAAAAAGATTTTCCCATGTTGAATCAGCGTAGAAATCCAAAAGAAACTGACCTGATTTACGAAGGGATTGCGACGTCCATGATTACCCCCTGATTATGTCTATGAGTCTCTGGAAAGAAACTGACCTGATTTACGAAGGGATTGCGACAGGAGTACACCGGCATCATCCCTGTAGGTGTATTTAGAAAGAAACTGACCTGATTTACGAAGGGATTGCGACGGACCTCTTTGATCACGACCTGCAGGCCGATGAGGAAAGAAACTGACCTGATTTACGAAGGGATTGCGACCAAGCATGGCATAGATGATATCTCTATCCATCATAGTTAAAGAAACTGACCTGATTTACGAAGGGATTGCGACTTATCCATTGCATCCTCCTTTCGCTACTGCACCATTACAAAGAAACTGACCTGATTTACGAAGGGATTGCGACAGTCAACCTGGTAGTTGTTTAACACCTTGCCGGTAAAAAAAGAAACTGACCTGATTTACGAAGGGATTGCGACTCGATATAGAGATGGTCGAAGAACATCCTGGCGAATGCAAAGAAACTGACCTGATTTACGAAGGGATTGCGACTCAAATTAGCTAATACTGTATCAATGCAGTAATAAACCAAAAAGAAACTGACCTGATTTACGAAGGGATTGCGACCTCTTGTACGACTTCGCGCCTTGGCATCCCATGTATCGCCCAAAGAAACTGACCTGATTTACGAAGGGATTGCGACTTAACCTTACCCTCCATTGTATGAAATTTCTTGAGGGTTTTAAAGAAACTGACCTGATTTACGAAGGGATTGCGACACATGATCTTTCGCCCATGCGCGGATCTCGTCCCAGAAAGAAACTGACCTGATTTACGAAGGGATTGCGACCTCGAATGCCGCATTGCCCGTTTCAATCTCGATTTTAAACAAAGAAACTGACCTGATTTACGAAGGGATTGCGACTCTGCTACATTGTGCATTTGGTCAACTTGACGGGAAAGAAGAAACTGACCTGAAAAATGCCGAACCAAAGGATACACCAGACGGCTTTCAGCCGCTGGCGATCTGCACATTAAGCAAATAGGCAAAGGCAATCAGAATGAATATCCCCAACATGCGCCAGGCAGGAGATCATGATCTGCCGGCCCTCCAGAGAATCCGGGTTGCGGCCTTTGCGCCGGTTTTTGCCTCGTTCCGCAACATGCTTGGCGATTCGCTCTACGAGCTGGTGCAGGCGCGCGAGGATGAGGCCCAGTCGGAACTGTTGGCTTCTCTCCTGGCGCCTGGGTCTCCCTGGGAGCTTTTCATTGCCGAGGTAGCCGGTGAGGTTGCAGGGTTTGTCGCGTTTCGGCTGAATCAGGAAACACGGGTCGGCGAGATCGGGCTCAATGCGGTCCACCCGGACTATGCCGGCCAAGGGATAGGTACTGCCATGTACGAGTTTGCGCTGTCACGGATGAAGGCCGGCGGCATGCGTGTGGCAACTGTCGCAACCGGCGGCGACGAGAGCCATGCCCCGGCTCGCCGGGCTTATCGAAAGGCAGGCTTTGCAAGGCAGATCCCGAGCGTCTGGATGTGCCGCGAGCTGTAGTCGGCCCTGCCCGGCTGAGGACCGGAGCCGGCGGCCGTACGGGTTGCGCCCTGGCCCTGGCATGAGGAACCGGGTTTGTGGGTGAGGGAACAGTTGGAATCCTGGTTTTTATCACTATTACTATAATCTGGCCCATCATCATAAAGAAGCTGTCACAAGGAGGAATATCGCATGAAATTTGAAATCCCCCGCCCACTCAAGATCGAGCATGAAGAGCTTCACGAGAGGCTGCGCAAAGCCACGAAGGAGACCGATGAACTCGGCGAGGCGGCACGTGCTGTTGCCGAGCTGATGCACCCGCACTTCCTCAAGGAGGAGGAGTACGCACTGCCCCCGCTCGGGCTGCTGCGCGATCTGGCCGGCGGCAGGGTGACCCCTGATATGAAAGAAGTGCTCGGGCTGACCGACAGACTCAAGGCAGACCTCGGCCAGATGCTCGCGGAGCACAAGTCGATCGTTGCCGCGCTCGAGAGGCTCTCCGGCGCGGCGAAGAAGGCGGGCAAGAGGGAATACGCGGAGTTCGCCGAGGCCCTCATGCTCCACGCGCAGACCGAGGAAGAGGTTTCCTACCCCACCTCGATACTGATCGGAGAGTACGTGAGGGAAAAGCTGGGTGTACGGTAGCCCGGTGCGCACGCTCAGGCGCGAATGCGCATTCCGCGATCTGCTCCCCTTTGTTGAGCCACGCCGCGGCCTGACAATCACATGCACCCGGACAGCAAAAAGAGGCGATCCCCGCTCGTCGCCACACTGCTGTCTGTTGCCGGTGATGCAAGGCATTGTGCGCCTCACAAAACAATGGAGGAATCATGAAGATTCCAAGAATTTCTTTATTGACGCTTGGCGTGTCCGATCTGGACAGGGCGACAACGTTCTACGAAGCCGTGCTCGGTACACATCCGAACACGTCCTATGAGGGTGTCGTATTCATCGAGCTTCCCGGCACCTGGATTTCCCTTTATCCTCTCGAGAAACTCGCAGAGGACATCTCTGCCGGGGTCCCGGCCATTCGCGGCGGGTTTAACGGGGTGACGCTTGCCCACAATGTCCGCAACAAAGACGATGTGGTCAACGTGATAAGACGTGCCGAGTCGGCCGGCGCCCGTGTCGTGAAAGAGCCGCAAGAAACATCCTGGGGCGGATTCAGCGGATACTTCACCGACCCTGATGGATATTACTGGGAAGTAGCCTGGGGGCCGATGTTCGATTTTACGGAAAACGGCGAATTGAGATTCAGAGAACACGCCTAGCAAGCTCACGCAGGCGGACGTGCGGTCCGTCCGGCTCTCAAATTGAGAATCACGATAAACCGGTAAGGGAAAATAAATCTGTCCCCCTTACTCCCTTAAAGCACGGGCCTGCCCCGATCACTGCCCGCAAAGATCTTCGAAAGACATACGCAAGACCTGCTGATAGAAGAGTTCTCGCTGCTCGGTTTTAAGAAGAAATACATTATCTTATGGACTCGACCCTGATAAAAATATATTGTATTGTTTTGTTCGTTGGGAAACAGGCTTTAAGAAAAGGGTTGCGGTTGCCGCAGCACTGGAGCGTCATTGTAATTGAATGTCAGGGGCGGGCTGTTGAATGCTTTTTTTCTCTCCTTTGAAGTTGATGCACGCTGCATTGCCATAGAGAAAGATGCTTCTCCATAAGAGGCATACAAAATATACCCAAGGGGGAAGCATATCATGTCACATAAAAACACCGTGTTTTTTCTCATCCCTGTTCTTGTGGTCGTGATGCTTGCAGCAGGAGGGTGCGGTGGCGGCGGTGGAAGCGATTCCGGCGTCCCGGTTAAGCCTGTAAATATCGAAGGTGATGCCATCTTGGATATTCAGCTTGTAGACAGTGGGCATAACAGCACGGCGCCTGCTGCGCCGGAAGGATACACGCTCCTGGATATCGACCTGAACGGCCGTAACACCGGCGGGAATTATATCTGGCTCTATTATAAGGTCGGAAAGGCCGACGGGTCTGAAGGAGACCCGATAAGCAGGATCTACACCGTGGATGAGTATGACGGCGAGACAGATACCCTCGGAGGTACGAAGCTGCCGGTCAATCTCAACGAAGACGATTTTACGGATGAAGGCAACAAACCGTTATGGCTCTACTACCTTAAATCCGACTGGCCTGTCGTCCGATCCATCGTCGCATACCAGAGGCAAGGAGATTGGAATGCGGTAGAGTACGGCCCGCCCGAGGCAGAGGGCCTGTATGATATCGTGTGGGTGCAGGAACTCGTACCTGACGATCTCAAGTCCCCGTATGACGACATTCATCCCGATGCACAAGACCTGAACGAAGGACAGTTTATGAGCGATTACCTCTACATCGGGTACGGCGTAGACTAAGAAACCTGTCCATACATAGGGTTTTCACAGGGATAACAACGGGAAAATCACCTATCCCATCATTGTTTAAGGATTGGTTCTCAGGACGACGGAACCCTTGAAAGCCCAATTTGTCCAACTGATTGATGGAGCCTGCTCCTTACAGTCGAGGCCCATCATCGCGTTATGAGGGCAAATTTAAAGGGAAATATAAATCTGTCCCCTTTAGTCTAAGTCTGTGGCGGGAAGTACCAGGTCCGTCCGCCGAAACCTATGAGACGCTGGTCTTAATTTCCCAAGCTCTTGCAAGGGATCTGACATCAGCCCCCTTGTACGCCTTTGGCTATGCGATCGCCGATCTCCTTGTCGATGTTGCGCCAGTATTCAAATGCACGCTTCAACACCGGTTCGGACACGCCGTTCTTCAGATGCCCCACAACATTGGAGACCAGGCGGTCGCGCTGGACGTCATCCATCACTTTGCGCACCAGGGTTCCGGGCTGGCCGAAATCATCATCGTCCCTGCGCTTGGTATAGGCGGTGCGGATGAACTCACCGCCGGCACTCCAGATGGCCACCTCGGGATATCGATCGGGGTCGGCCTTGAAGCCGCCCTTTGAGTTCGGTGCGTACACCGGATCCGAGACCTTGTCGATCCGCATGGTTCCGCCCTTGCTATAGCTGTGGACCGGGCTCTTTGGCCGGTTGACCGGGATCTGCTTGTAGTTGACGCCGAGGCGAGCCCTGTGGGCGTCGGCATAGGATACCAGGCGCGCGAGCAGCATTCTGTCCGGGCTGGGGCCGATGCCGCGAACGAGGCTGTTCGGCTCGAATGCCGCCTGCTCGATCTCTGCGTGGAAATCGCTTGGATTGCGGTTCAGGGTGAGCCGGCCCACTTCATGGAGGGGGTAGTCGCCATGGGGCCAGACCTTGGTCAGGTCAAACGGGTTGAACCGGTAGGTCTCGGCCTCTTGAAAGGGCATGATCTGCACCTTGAGCGTCCAGCTGGGGTAATCCCCCCGTTTGATGGCCTCGAACAGGTCGCGGCGGTGATAGTCGGTATCCACACCGGCAATCCTGTCGGCCTCCTCCTGGGTGAGATTCTCGACGCCCTGGTCGGTCTCGAAGTGGTACTTGACCCAGAAGCGCTCGCCTCCCGCGTTGTACCACATGTAGGTGTGGCTGGAGAAGCCGTTCATGTGCCGATAGCTCCTGGGGACTCCGCGTTCGCTCATCAAAATGGTCACCTGATGGGCAGTCTCGGGAGAGAGCGTCCAGAAGTCCCACTGCATGTCGTTGTCGCGCAGGCCGTTGTCCGCACGGCGCTTCTGCGAATGAATGAAGTTCTGGAACTTCATGGGATCGCGCACGAAAAACACCGGCGTGTTGTTCCCAACCATGTCATAGTTGCCCTCGGTGGTGTAGAACTTGAGCGCAAAGCCGCGCACGTCACGCCAGGTGTCGGGACTGCCGCTTTCGCCGGCCACCGTGGAGAACCTGGCCAGCACCTCGGTCTGGGTATCCGGCTGGAACACGGCCGCCCTGGTGTATGCACTGACATCCCGGGTCACTTGAAAGTTTCCAAAAGCCCCCGAGCCCTTCGCGTGGGGCTGGCGGTCCGGGATCATCTCCCGGTTGAAGTTTGCCATCTGTTCCATCAGGTAGTGGTCCTGCAGGAGAATCGGGCCATCAGGCCCTACGGTGAGGGAAAACTCGTCGCTGGATACGGGGATCCCCGCATCGTTGGTTGTGGGCTTGCGGTTGTCGTCTGCCATATAACACCTCCTTCATTTCATTTATCCCTGGATCATCGCGCCCTTCGATGGAACTGATCTGCTGAAAACGGACATGCAGAATGCATCAGGCGTTGCGGGTACATCACACCTGTTGAAGACATATCCGGGCATTCAGTATCTTCTTCTAATACAATAATATGAGTAAAGGTGGACAACTCCATCAGGTTACGGTGATCTGGAATCGTATCCGGCTCTCTTCCGTGATGAGATACTGGGAACAGCGGATCAGTTTATCGCGGCGGGTGCTTGTACAATGGAGAGGGAGGTTCACATTCCCTTGGGTCCTCATGGAGCTCCTCATCAGGATACACGATAACCTCTAAAATCTTTTTAAGCATATAGTTGGACATCAAATAATAGGAGGCGTGCAATGGGTTTCTACGAATCATTTCGTGCCATACTCGATGCACACCCGGCAGGCGCCGCCGCCTGCGGGACGAACGATCAGGGGCAGGAACAAAAAAGGGTGAGCCGAGGCGCGGCCGGGGGACGCTGCCCCCGGCCGGCGTCAAATATTATTCTTCCCAGTCCCAGAACCGGTACTCGCTCTTGAACACCTTAGCACTTTCCCCGACTCCCTGGTCTTCCTGCTCCCAGACGATGATGACATTGCCGCTGCCATCCATGGCCACCTGGGGATAATCCGCATCCCCTGCCCCATCGCCCGCCGGGCTGATGCTTGCCGGGTCGGTCCAGGCCCCGCCCCGGTACTCGCTCTTGAATACCCGATAAAGGCTCTCGACATTGTCATACTGCTCCCAGACGACGACGGCATTGCCGCTGCCATCCATGGCCACCTGGGGATATTCCGCATTCCCTGCCTCATCGCCCTCCAGGCTGATGGTTGCCGGGTCGGACAAGATCCCGCCCCGGTACTCGCTCTTGAATACCCGATAAAGGCTCTCGACATTGTCATACTGTGTCCAGACGACGACGGCATTGCCGCTGCCATCCATGGCCACCTGGGGATTGTTGTACTCATGCCCATCCGCCGGGCTGATGTAGTCACCTATACCCGGTTCGGTCCAGGTCCCGTCCCGGTACGCGCTCATGAATACCCGAGGAACGCTCTCGACATACTGATACCAGACGATGACGGCATTGCCGCTGCCATCCATGGCCACCTGGGGATATTCCGCATGCTCTGCCACACCTCCCGCCGGGCTGATGCTTGCACCTATCTCCGGGTCGGTCCATTCCCCGTCACGGTACTCGCTCTTGAATATCCGAGAAACGCCCCCGACATACTGATACCAGACGATGACTGCATTGCCGCTGCCATCCATGGCCACCTCGGGATAGAACGCATTTCCATCGCCCGCCGGGCTGATGAATGCACCTATCTCCGGGTGGGTCCAGGCCCCGTCACGGTACTCGCTCATGAATATCCGAGCAAAGCTCCCGTCTTGCTGATACCAGACGATAACGGCACTGCCGCTGTCATCCATGGCCACCTGGGGTTCGGACGCATGCTCTGCCACACCTCCCTCCGGGCTGATGCTTGCCGGGTCGCTCCAGGCCCCGTCCCGATACTCGCTCATGAATATTTGATCAAAGCTCGCGCAACACTGCCTCCAGACGATGACGGTGTTGCCGCTGCCATCCATGGCCACCTGGGGCTCGTACGCATGCCATTCCGGCGGGCTGATGTAGTTAGTCGGGTCTTCCGGGTGGGTCCAGGCCCCGTCCCGGTACTCGCTCTTGAATATTCTCCCATCCTGCTCCCAGACGATGACGGCATTGCCGCTGCCATCCATGGCCACCTGGTGATCGTACGTATCCGCTCCATCCGGGCTGATGTCCTCGGAAGTGTCGGATGGATGCTTCCAGTATGCGGCATGGACCAGGTAATCCCTGGTCGTGCCGTCCTCTGCCGTGACGCGGTAGGTGAGAGGGCCGGCAAAGTCGTTCGCCGTCACCCCGCTCTCCTGAACGACTTCCCCAACGCTCACCTCTTTTCCCGTGGTCGTGAAGCTCGCCTTGAGGGCGGTTACGGCATCAGCCTCCAGAGGCCCTGCCAGCAGGATCGTGCCGTTTGCCTCGTCTATCGTCCCCGTGATATCCGCTCCCAGCTGCGGATTCGCCTCGGCGGTGAAGCTGAAGGCGGTGATCGCCTTGCCGGAAGAGAGGGGCGGATCTTCGCCGTCGCCGCCGCCGCTGCTGCTTCCGCCGCCGCAGCCGGCGACAAGCGCAAAAAGGGAAAGGATAAGGAACAGCCTGAAGATGCCGGTAGATTGCTTGCTGGACATTGCATCACCTCTCAATAATAGATGTTTTTTCCTTCGCAGATACATTCGCCTTGTGGATGCAAAGGCTTTTCCCTCTTGAATGATACATTATCAAAACAAAATCGCCAATTCCTTGATATATCATGATAAACCATGGTTTTCAATAACCCTGAAAAAAATAATACATCCCTCAGGAAAAGGGGGCATATTTATTTTTGTATAAAGCCAAAAAAGGGACAGCCTTATTTCTGATTCTTATCCAAATCGGCCCAATAAAAGAGCGGGCGTGAAAAACCCTACCGGAGTGCGCCGGTTGTTTTGCCCAGGGACATCCGAACACAAGCGGATTATCGGTTCAATGGCCGGGAAGAGCTTTCGCTGCAGGTCTTGCGGACCACCCGGCCCCGTGATCCGGGAATACCCACTTCGGCATTTCCGGCAGGATCTTCACCGGTGCGCTGCGGCACAGGCACCGCGGGTGTTCTCTTTTTCCTCCGGGTGTGATAGACGGCTGGCAGGAAAAAGTTCCGCCGGCCTGCGCGACCCGGCCGCAGCGAAAACGCCATCCGTGGCACGGGAAGCGAAGCGGCGCGCATCCCCCGGGGCCCTCCCCGCCGGATGCCGGGCCGTGATTCCGGCAGGAACGGACGCACGTTGTGCATACCGGAGACCCGCCGAAGGGAAACGAACGGCCTGTTAAGCGCTTCGCCTTATACCCTCCCGCGGTGCTTCGAAAACATCTTATGTGAATGGAGCAGATCATGGGGCGCATCATCTATGTTATCGGACACAAAAACCCCGACGCCGATTCGGTCGTCGCAGCCACCGCCTATGCAGAGCTCAAGCGGGCTCTCGGCATGACGGAGGCGCGTGCGGCGCGCGCGGGCGCGGCCAACCCACAGACCCAGTACATCTTCAGCCGCTTCTCGGTCGAGCTGCCCGAGTTCGTGCCCGACCTCGTGCCCAAGGTCGAGTACTACCTCTCCGGCCAGACGCCCACGGTCCGCCGCGACATCCCCCTGTGGGAGGCACTCGCCCTCATGGAACAGGTGGAGCGCAAGGTCCTGCCCATCGTGGACGACCAGGGGAGATACCGGTCCATGCTCCATTACGGGGCCTTTGCCCGGAACATCCTCGCCAAGATCAACCCGCACAAGAAGGCCGTGATCCCCACGAGCATCTCGCACCTCCTGTCCACGCTCCAGGCCCAGCCCATCGTGGTCTGCGGCGAGGACGAGCTGTTCAAGGCGCGCATCGTGGTCGCGGCTCTGGAGACGGGGTCGTTCACCGAGCACCTCCACGGCGAGCCGCTCGAAAACACGGTGGTCATCGTCGGAGACCGCGAGGACGTGCAGCGCACCGCCATCGAGTCGGGGGTGAGGGCGCTGGTGGTGACCAACGGCAACACGGTATCGAAGGAGCTGCGCGGGCTCGCACAGGAAAGGCGTGTCTCGGTCCTGGTGTCGCCCTACGACACCTCGAGCACCTCGCTGCTGATCATCTACTCGACCCCGGTGTGGACCATGGGGGACGACACGGTTCCCACGGTGCGCCTGCGCGATTCCTTGAGCTCGGCCCGGGCCGCCATAGCCGCCTCGCCGAGCAGGGCGGTCGCGGTGGTGGACGACGAGGGGAGAGTGGTCAGCGTGTTCGCCGAGGGCGACCTCATCAACGAGCCCAACATCGAGCTCATCCTCGTGGACCACAACGAGATGTCCCTGGCGGTAGAGGGCATCGACAACTACAGCATCCTGGAGGTCATCGACCATCACCGCATCGGCGATCTGACCACGAAGCACCCCATCACCTTCCTGAACCGGGTGGTGGGCTCCACGAGCACGATCGTGGCGAACCTGTACCGCGAGAGCCGCGTACCCCTGCCGAAGCCCATCGCATCGATCCTCCTGTGCGGCATCCTCTCCGACACCCTGGTGCTCAGGTCGGTCACCACCACGGACGTGGACCACGAGACCGCCGGGTACCTGAGCGATATCACCGACCTCGACATCGAGGTCCTGGGCAGGGACATCATGGCCTCGGCCTCGGCCGCCGCGCGCCTGCCGGTAGAGGACATGATCAGGCTCGACATGAAGGAGTACGAGGCATCGGGCGAGAAGATCACGGTCGGCCAGATCGAGGTCACGAACAACGACGAGATCCTCGAGCGCGCGCAGGAGATCATCTCCGCGCTCCAGTCGCTCCGGGCGCGAAGCGGCCTCTACCTCGCGGCCCTGATCGCGACCGACGTGACGAGGCTCTCGAGCCTGCTGTTCATCGATGCCGACAGGGAGTTCATCGCGCACATCGGCTATCCCAAGGCCTCGCAGGGGGTGTACGTGCTCAAGGACATCCTCTCGCGCAAAAAGCAGGTGATGCCGGCGGTGTTCGAGATCCTCGAGAAGGCCACGACCGCCTAGCGCGCCGGGTGGCGGGTTGCAATATCCGATATGCGGTGATGACACACCGGCATGGTGGCCGAGGATCGATGATGGGCCGGGTCCGCCGCACGGCACATCAACAGAGGCAAAAGAGCGAAGAGAAAAGTTGCTTGGGGAATGGGGGCTTATGCTTTATACTTATCCACTCGATCGCCCATTATGAGATAGGTGGTGAAGAATAAAATCAAAATCTTATGGGCCGTAAGCTCGGTCGGCAAGGGGCACGTCATGCGCGATCTCGCCATCGTGAACCGGCTCGAGACCCTGGCGGAGGTCGAAGTCGACTGGCTGGCGCCGGATCCCGCTGCCGATTTTCTCAACAGCCGCGGGCATAACGTCCTTGCGTGCTCGTCGCGGTTGGCTGGGAGTGGGAAAATCTATGAGCGGGTTTTCTCCGGATGCTCCGCGGAGTTCAATCTCATGGGGTATGTCAGGGCCGAAACCAGGCTGCACAGGCACGACTTCAGGATAAGCGCAGAGGCGTGGAAACAAGCCGGCTATGACGCGATCGTCGGGGACGAAGCCTTCTGGCTTCTCACCGGCTTTTCTTCGCGGTGGGAGAAAAAGCCCTGCCCTTTCATCTTCCTGACCGATTTCATCGGCACCAGGGCAATGCGCTTGCGCCTCCACGATCTTTTCACCGCGTGGTTCAACAATCTTCTTTTCTCCTTCAGCTACCTGGGGCCGGACCTGTATCTCTATGTCGGTGACGCACAGGAAATACCCGATGAGCGCCTGGGCTTCCTGTTGCCCGGCGGTCGGAAGTGGGCGGAAAGACACTGCCGCTTCGTCAAACCGATCGTGGGCTTTGACTCGGGCGCAATGCCGGACAAGCGGTCGTTACGGGCGAAGTTGGAATTGCCTGAACAAAGCACGCTGTTTCTGGCGACCATAGGGCCGGAGGGCGATTACGGGCAGCGCTTGTCGACCGTCGAGCATGTTTTCGAGATATTGAAAAAGGATTTTCCGGATGCCTGCTTCGTGGTGGTCTGCCCCGGGGCCGGAACCAGAGAGTGGATACGTTACCACCGCTTTCTCGATCGCCTGTATGAATACTTCGCAGCCGCGGATTTTGTCATTACCCAGTCCGGATACGGCAAGGTCGCGGAGCTGTCCGCCCTCGGAAAGCCGTTTATCGCCATTCCCCTCGATTATCACTTCGAGCAGGAATATGTGATGGGCCGCCGCCTGGAGCGGTATGGGGCCGGCAAGCTGGTGACCATGCGCGACCATGGCCCCGAAGATATCGCCGGGATCGTGCGCGGGCTGATGGCTAAAGAGACGAGAGCGATCGACGTGGATACAGGGGAAGAAGTGGCCGGCATTATCCTGAATGCCGCGGGCAATGAACAACGGAAACAAATGTCCGGCAGATGCATGATCCTGAAAAGATAACGATCGCACGCACGCGTGCGGCGGAGAGCCCGGCTGCGCGTATGCAGCCGACCACCGGCAGGCGATCGAGCAGTACGTGAAAGGCGGGAGAAACGGTCGAGTGCACAAGCAGAAAGAAAAGTGACATGTGGCGGGCCGGGAGGGGCCGCCCCCCGCCCCGCGTCAACCGTTATTCGTCCCAGAACCGGTACTCACTCTTGAATATCTGATCATGGTTCCCGTCTGACTGAATCCATGCAATGAGGGCATTGCCGCTGTCGTCCATGGCCACCCGAGGAAAGTTGGCGCTCTGTCCATCCGGGCTGATGCCGTCTTGCAGGCCTTCCGGGTGGGTCCATGCGCCGCCCCGGTACTCGCTCTTGAATATCCAGTTATGGCTCCCGTCATACTCTTCCCAGACGATGACGGCATTGCCGCCGGCATTCATGGCCACCTGATTGTTATACGCATCCCCATCCGGGCTGATGCTGTCTTCCGGGCCTGCCGGGTGGGCCCAGGCCCCGTCCCGGTACTCGCTCTTGTATATCTGCAAGGTGCCCCCGTCGACAGTCTGGTCCCAGGTTATGACGGCGTTGCCGCTGTCATCCATGGCCACCTGGGGTACGTACGCATCCTGTCCGTCCGGGCTGATGTTGTCGGCGAGGCCGGATGGGTGGGTCCACTCTCCGTCCCGGTATTCGCTCTTGTATATCTGTAAATTGGTTCCGTCGGACTGATACCAGACGATAAGGGCATCGCCGTTGTTGTCCATGGCCACCTGGGGGCACAGCGTAGCATGTTCACTCTGGCTGATGTTTGCCGGGCCGGTCCAGGCCCCGCCCCGGTACTCGCTCATGAATATCTGATTAATATGGTCGACACCCTGCACCCAGACGATGACGGCATTGCCATTGTTATCCATGGTCACCTGGGGAGTGATCACGCCTCCACCATCGCTGACGCCTGCCGGGTCGGTCCAGGCGCCGTCCCGGTACTCGCTCTTGAATACCAGATAATTGATCCCGTCGGACTGTTCCCAGACGATGACGGCATTGCCATTGTCGTCCATGGCCACCTGGGGATTATCTGCTGCATCCGGCCCATCCGGGCTGATGTGTTCGGTCACGTCTTGCGGGTGGGTCCAGGCGCCGTTCCGGTACTCGCTCTTGAATATCCGATGATGGCTCCCGTCGGACTGGTCCCAGACGATGAGGGCATTGCCGTTGTTGCCCATGGCCACCTGGACATCCGAGCCCGTATTCTGTTCATCCGGGCTGATGTTGTCAGTGAGACCCGATGGATGCTTCCAGTACGCGGCACAGACCGTGTAATCCCGAGTCGAGCCGTCTCCTGCCGTGACGCGGTAGGCGAGAGGACCGGCAAAGCTGTTGGCCGTCACCCCGCTCTCCTGAGCGACTCCCCCCACGCTCACCAGCGTCCCCGTGGTCGTGAAGCTCGCCTTCAGGCCGGCTACGTCATCCGCGTCCAGAGGCCCTGCCAGCAGGATCGTGCCGTTTGCCTCGTTTATCGTCCCCGCGAGGTCCGCTCCCAGCTGCGGGTTGTCCGCGGCGGTGAAGCTGAAGGCAGTGATCGCCTTGTCGGAAGAGAGGGGTGTATCGCCGCCGCTGCTGCCGCCACAGCTTGCGAGAAGTGCAAGGATGGAAAGGAAAAGAGGAAGCCTGGAAGTGCCAGTTGATAGCGTGCTCGACATTGCGTTGTCTCCTTATAGAAGATATTTTCCCGTCACAGATACATTCGTTTTGTGGTTGCTGATGTTCTTCCCTCTTGAAGGAGGCATAATCAAGGTGGCATTATCATTTACAAAAATACCATGAAAGATTATTTCCTTCAATAACTGATTACTTTTCATGCAGGTTTCTGTAACTAACATGGGATTTCCCAGGGCCTACCCCTTGTCACTGAGGCTCCCTTTGGTCGGCGCCTTTCTACGATCTGATATGCACACGGGCATAGCCTGAGCTTTCAGAAAAGAAGGCCATGAAAATAGGAGGAGAGATTCGCCATGAATACGTTCACCTGCGGCATCGGGAAAGGTTCGCTCAGGAAATCGACGTCAAAGGAAAAGTGGTGACCATGTTGTTGAAAGGATATTCCACATCCGTGCCCAACGAGGCCGAGGCACTTGCTGAGGATTTCACTCGTCTCCATGGCGGGGGAAAGATCCTCGACCGGGTCGTGGATATGATTCATCGCAACTCGAGTGCAATCAGAAAATATGTGTTTTGAAAGCGGTACTCTTTATAGAAGCGAGAGCTCGCTGTGCAGACACTCGGCCAAGAGCCCGTATTACGATAACAGCATTTAATCTGCGTTGTTATGTCCATAACATCCGAATGATATCCTTGAAAACTATCCAAGGTATACAAAGGTATTCATAAGATCTCTCTCATCGACCGGAGAAAATTCCGCTGAATCGTAATAAGTATTGAATACGGTGTAATTGATTATTATAATAGTTTACTTGCATTGTTATAAGTCTGCGCCCACGAAGAATGCATGCTCTTTCATGAGCAGAGGAGGACTACGATGGGTAGCATGAAATTCGAGGGTTTCTTCAGATTATTCCTTCTTCTTTCCACTCTTGCCTTGATTACCGGATGTGGCGGCAGCAGCGGTGGCGGCGGCGCAGCCCTCTCTTCCGACAAGGCGATCACCGCCTTCAGCTTCATCGCCGCGGCGAACCCGCAGCTGGGAGCGGACCTCACCGGGACGATAAACGAGGCAAACGGCACGATCCTGCTGGCAGGTCCTCTGGAGATTGATGATGTAGCCGGCCTGAAGGCGAGCTTCACGACCACGGGGAAAGAGGTGGGCGTGGGGGGAGTCGCTCAGGAGAGCGGGGTGACGGCCAACAGCTTTGCCGGTCCTCTCGCCTACCGCGTCACGGCAGAGGACGGCTCGACAAGGGATTACCGGGTATGTGTAGCATACTGGAAGCATCCATCGGGCCTGAGCGACAACATCAGCCCGGATGATCATGGTGCAGCATCTACTAGTGCCCAGATAGCAATGGATAACAGCGGCAATGCCCTCATCGTCTGGGAGCAGTCTGACGGGAGCAAATGGCAGATATTCAAGAGCGAGTACCGGGACGGCGCCTGGATACACCCGACAGGCCCGGATGACAACATCAGCCCGGATGAACCGGATAAACAGGATGCGAGGTTTCCCCAGGTGGCCATGGATGACAGCGGCAATGCCATCATCGTCTGGTATCAGCATGACGGTATCAATTGGCAGATATTCAAGAGCGAGTACCGGGACGGCACCTGGACTCACCCGGCAGACCTGGATGACCATATCAGCCAGAATGGACAGGATGCATATGAACCCCAGGTGGCCATGGACGGTGGCGGCAATGCCCTCATCGTCTGGAGGCAGTATGACGGGATCAATAATCAGATATTCAGGAGCGAGTGCCGTGACGGCGCCTGGACCCACCCGGACGGCCTGGAAGACAACATCAGCCCGGATAGCCAGGGTGCGGATTCTCCCCGGGTGGCCATGGATGGTGACGGTAATGCCCTCATCGTCTGGTGTCAGGTTGACGATAGCGATCGGCAGATATTCAAGAGCGAGTACCGGGGCGGCGCCTGGACCGACCCGACAGGTCTGGATGACAACATCAGCCCGGATGGGGAGAGCGTGGATGATCCCCAGGTGGCTATGGACAACAATGGCAACACCCTCATCGTCTGGAGGCAGTCTGACGGGAGTGCCGACGGGGGCAAATTGCAGATATACAGGAGCGAGTACCGGAACGGCGTCTGGACCCACCCGACAGGTCTGGATGACAACATCAGCCCCGATGGACAGGATGCGTATTATCCGCAGGCGGCCATGGATGCTCTCGGCAATGCCCTCATCGTCTGGGAGCAGTCTGACGGGATCAATAATCAGGTATTCAAGAGCTGTCAACGGGAAGATAAAAGTATACCAATTCTGGGAATGAAAAGTATACCACCCTTACCCGACAGTGTCCTGAGAATCGACCCCGTCCTTCGAGATTTTTCCCCGTAAGCGGAAACTGTTGCCTCTGATGTTGATTACA
>JAHDRW010000021.1 GCA_018433085.1 Deltaproteobacteria bacterium
CCTGCCTTGGGAGCAGGGGGTCGGAGGTTCAAATCCTCTCGCCCCGACCAAAGCAGGTTGGATGGGCGCCTGTAGCTCAGTTGGATAGAGCAACGGACTTCTAATCCGTAGGCCAGAGGTTCGAATCCTCTCAGGCGCGCTTAGAGCTTATGGTGAGTGTAGCTCAGTTGGTAGAGCGCAGGATTGTGGCTCCTGTGGCCGAGGGTTCGATCCCCTTCACTCACCCCACAATTTGTGTTATAAGCGCCCGTAGCTCAGTCGGATAGAGCGTCGGACTTCGAATCCGCAGGTCGGGCGTTCGAGTCGCCCCGGGCGTACCAACGTACGATTTGGGCCATTAGCTCAACTGGTAGAGCAACTGACTCTTAATCAGTAGGTCCCAGGTTCGAGTCCTGGATGGCCCACCAATTACGGAAGGGGAGCAGCCTGCTCCCCTTCCGTATACATATTCGTGTTTATCAGATGCCTCTCGATCGCCAGGAAGACCTCGACGATGTCCGGATCGAACTGGGTTCCTTTGCCTTCTCGGATGATCGAGATCGCCTGTTCGTGCGGCATCGCCTTCTTGTAGCACCTGGTGGAGCGCAGGGCGTCGTACACGTCTGCAACCGCTGTGATGCGCGCGTACAAAGGGATGTCGTTTCCCGAGATGCCGTCCGGGTAGCCCATGCCGTCCCACCGCTCGTGGTGGGAGCGTGCAATTGCGACACCCGCATCGATCAGCATATTGTTCCGGTACCTTTTCCGGACCGTCTCCAGGGTATCGGCCCCGATGAGGGTGTGCCTCTTCATTATCTCGAATTCGTCCGGGTCAAGCCTGCCCGGCTTCAGGAGGATTCGGTCCGGGATGCCCACCTTTCCGATGTCGTGCAGGGGGCTTGCGTGGTAGAGTGTATGTATGAATTCCCGGTCGATCACGGTGCGGTATCCCGGCAGCTCGGCCAGGTTTTCGGCCAGAAGCCAGCACAGCACCTGAATGCGGTCGAGATGGTTTCCGGTGTCGTCATCCCGCGATTCGGCAAGCTTGGCCAGGGCCAGGATGGTCGCGGTCCAGGAGTCGGTGATCTCCTGCGTCTTCTCTCTGACGAGCCGTTCCAGATCGTGATTGTGGTTCTCCAGCACAACCTGCATCTGCCGGAGCTTCAGATGGGTCTGCACCCGGGTGATGACCTCGCCTGCCTCGAAGGGCTTGGTGATATAGTCCACACATCCCAGGGCGAAGGCCTTGATCTTGGTTCCTGCCTCGTGCTTCACGCTGATGAAGATCACCGGGATATCGTGCAGCCGCGCGTCTTTCTTCAGATGCCTGCAGATCTCGAACCCGTCCATGTCCGGCATCTCGATGTCGAGCAGGACGAGGTCCGGCGTGTTCTCCCGAGCCCAGATCAGGGCCTGCTTACCCCGGGTGAAGGCAGAAACGGCATAGCCCCGTCCGCTGAGAACGTCTTCAAGATACTGGAGTGCCGAACTTGAGTCATCGACGATCAGGATCCTTTCTGCAAGATGGTTTGTCTTCACGTGGCTCTCCTTATATTGTATGTGTGTTTTTCCCTCCGGCCGTACCGCTGCCCGGGTGTTTCAGAGTACGGCCGAAGACCCCGGGTCGCCTTTAAAAGACAAGAACGCGGTCATCTGCGGCGTGCGTACATGAACACAGGTATCATCCATTGTTACCAAGGTATTTAAGGCGCGTTTCTTGCGGTACGCGGGCTTGCCGGTTGATCGTGCCGGTCCACCGGTGAATATACAGAATTTCCGGGTACTGATTCAAGCCCCGGGATCTCTCGTGACACGAAGCCCGGACACTGTACGAGATCGTTCCCGCTCCGGCGGAGCTGAATGGTTTCTGGCCCTCCGCACCGGTCATGACGCGTGCTTTCCGCTGCCGAAAGAAGAGGCTCGGTCAATACATCCGCGAAGGGGCTCCGGACTGCCCGATGAGCAGGAACCCGCCCGTGTGGCGGCTCACCCCATCTTGTACCGACGATGATGCCCTAAAACATAGCCCCTCACGGATGCATTGATCTGTTATGCCTTTTTGTACCGCGCGCGCCGCTATCCGGCTGTATCCGCGCTGTTTCCGTTTTTATGCGGTTCTCCCGCCATGCTCACCAGGGCCATCTCATCGGAGGAGAAGATCCTGTCGATGTCCAGGATCATCACGAACTCTTCGTCGCGTTTTCCCATGCCCTTGAGAAAATCGGTGTTCATGCGGGCACCGATCTTCGGCGCGGGCTCGATGTGCTCAGGCTCCAGTTCCATGACCTCGTGCACCGAGTCGGCCAACACGCCCAGCACGGTCTGGTCGCCATCGACATCGACCTCGCCGATGATAATCCGGGTGTTGACGGTCTTTTCCGTGTCCTTGATCCCGAATTTCCGGTTCAGGTCCACCACCGGCACGACCACGCCGCGCAGGTTGATCACACCTTTCATGAAGTCCGGGGCCTGGGGCACCTTTGTCACCCTCGTAAAATCGAGCACTTCTCTGACCCGGGATATCTCCAGGGCGAACTCTTCCTCTTCGAGCTTGAACGAGAGGTACTGTCTCGTCCGGGTCTCTGTTTCCACGCTCATGCTATCCTCCCATGGTACGCATGGCTGCTTCGTATCGTCGAGCAGCTCCTGTTTCTGTAACGGTCAGGGGTGGGGAAGGCCGGGCCCCAAGGAGAAGAGAATTGTTTCCCCCGGCCCTCCCTGCCTCAGCAGCCCCACGCTGCTTCAGTATCGTTCAAACTCGCTGTCCTTGGCGTCGCCCTTCATGTCCAGGTGAACACCGCCCTGCGAGCCGCCCGCCGGGTTTTTTTTCTGCACCGGGAGCTGCGCGTGCCCGGGGGCCTTCTGTGCGGGATGGTGGTCCAGTGCGCCGTGTCCCGGCTTTACCGGTGCCTGTCTGGAGGCGAGGGCCGCCTGCCTGGCATCGTCCTTTCCGATTTTGAAGAACGCGATGGTGTCCTGGAGTTGGAGTGCCTGAGAGGAGAGTTCTTCTGCGGTAGAGGACATTTCTTCGGATGCCGAGGCGTTTTGCTGGACGACCTGGTTGAGCTGCTGGATGGCGGAGTTGATCTGGTCTGCG
>JAHDRW010000014.1 GCA_018433085.1 Deltaproteobacteria bacterium
AGCAACGAGCAGAACGCCGGCGCAGACCAGATCAACTCCGCCATCCAGCAGCTCAACCAGGTCGTCCAGCAAAACGCCTCGGCATCCGAAGAAATGTCCTCTACCGCAGAAGAACTCTCCTCTCAGGCACTCCAACTCCAGAATACGGTGTCTTTTTTTAAGATCGACCAAGCCGACAAACTGCGAAAAACTCAAAAACGGCAAGCCGTCGGGATCGAGAAACAGGCAGAGGGGAACGGCCATACGGGCGTGAGCCGAGGCAATCGGAGCACATCGCTCCGCGCCCCATCACACAGGGTCAATCCGGCAGGGATCGACCTCGCCCTTGGATGCGGTGAGGCGGGAGACATGAAGGACGACGATTTCGAGCACTACTGACAGCGCATGAGGAAATGATTATATGGATAAGTCCTGTATCATGAAAGGTCACGGAAGTTGGAGGGAGGCGACCCGTCATCACGGGCGGAGACCACGCTCAGGACTCTGCCTGCGAACGGGCATCCATGATCTCCGTCCGGGGCTGCATCGCGGAGAATGACGCATCCCACGACCATTTCCCGAAGCTGACGGAGAAGATTGCTCCCGGGGATGCTCTCCTCAACGAGACGACCCTTCCGGAAATAGCCTTGGACGGGCCATTGATCAATATCCATGGCATGCCGTCAGGCGGGATTGTCGGCGGGGGACGGTACTCGCCCTGGGTTATCCGGCAGCCGGCATGACCGGGTCCGCGGACAGGACTTCCACAAAGTACACCGGGTAGAGCACCCTTGAAGGAAGGGGACGCGGGAACATGTCCCCGGGCGCCTTTCTCATCCCGCATATCTCTTATAATGCCTTGATTAACCATGCAGGGGGAATATCATTATCTTTAGAGATCGCCTCCGGCAACCCAGAGGATCACATCACATGAGGAATCGTACTCTTCCGTCAATGGGACCCGAGAATGCCGCACCGGTAAAGAGGGCGGATGAAGTTTCTGCTCTGATGAAAAAGAAGTTTTTCTCTTGCACATACAGGCCATGTCTTGTGTGAAAAGGACGCTTGCGGCCGGAAAAGGAGATACCGTGACGGTTCTGAAATGGTTGTACGAGAACGAAGGATATAAGGGATACGGAGAATCATCACGTGCGTGGAAGTGCCCTCTGTGCGGCGATGTGCAGCAGGGCGATGACCCGCCCAAGGAATGCCCGTACTGTCTTGCCCCCCGGGATGCCTTCCGGGAGCTGGGGAAAAAGAGACGGGTATCCGCGCGGCAGAATCCGCCCCGGAGCCCGGCCCGCCCCCCCGGACCGGGGAGAAGGGCATTATTCGACAAATACATGACGCAGGAGGCGAGTGAATGGATCAGGTCTATAAGAAGCTAGAGATGGTGGGCTCATCCAGGAACAGCGTGGAAGAAGCGATCGGCAACGCCCTCGAGCGGACAGGGGAGGCCGTCAGGCACATGCGCTGGTTCGAGGTTGCCGAGATACGGGGTTATATCGAGGACGGCAAGGTGTCGTATTACCAGGTGACGCTGAAGGTCGGGTTCGTGGTGGAACAACCCGGATAGAAAAGACGCCCCTGCCGGGTCACATCCTTTCTCCGCCCGCTCCTTTGTCAGGGGATACTCTCCTGACAAAGGTATCCGAGAGCGGGGGCATCGATCATCCGGTTCCTGTGGCCCTGATCGAAAAGGTTATTTCCTACCGGGAGCCAGACATTCTGACATCCTCTTCTCCCAGCCGCACGGGCAGGGGGATCGACCGTCTGGTGAACAGATATTTCCCGGATTTCTCCCTGGGTATTTCGCCTACGATCTCGAAATGCACGCGCATGCCGGGACCGAAAAGCTGCTCGATCATGGTCTTCTGGTGCTGCATATTTTCAGGGGTGGGGGTTGGGTTTTTGGTCACCCTGATGGTCAGGTGGTCGATGCGGTCCTGAATCACCTGCATCTGGCCCACCAGATCAGGCGCCTCGCCGATGAGGTACAGGTTGAGGGCTACCGGGGTGATGCGCCTCCCCTCAGGGCTCACAAGCACATCGCCAGACCGTCCCGCGATTCGCTCGATCAGGGGAAGCCCCCTTCCGCATGGGCAGGTCCTGCTGCCGAGTGTGCCCTCGTCGCCGGTGTCATACCTGATGAGAGGCATCCCGTAATTAAGCAGGTCCGTAACAATCAACTCTCCTGTCCGCCCATCGTGCTCGTCGTATCCTTTGACCCCGCTCACCTCGATATGGAGGCATTCGGCATTGACATGCATGCCCCGGTGAACTTCACACTCCTGGGCGATAGGCCCCGCCTCCCGCGAGCGATAAGAGTCGAACACCGGGCAGCCGAATGCCCGCGAGATGCTGCGACGCTGGTGTGCATACAGGGGTTCGCCCGTGGTCACGACGGCCTTCAGCGGGATATACTCCCACCCGGAGCCCTGCGTGAATCGGGCGAGATCATGGAGTGGGCTACTGAAGGCGCGGATTATGGTCGGGCGTTTTTTCGCGATCTTCTGCAGGAAGTCCTTGCAGGCGTCATCGTCGATCACGGCTGCCGGGAAAACGATCTGCCTGCGAAAAAACTCGTTTTTTATCAAAGACCTCATTGTATGGTACCCCACGTGGTCCTGTCGGGCGGGCCAGACCACTCCGACGGGTTCGCCGAAGTCCCACCCGGTCCATTTTTCAAACCGGTACATGGCGGCCTCCTTTCCGGCAAGGCAGGCATTGCTGCGGTAAAATCTCATCTGCACCCCGGTGGTCCCTCCTGTCTGAGAGAGATGGAGGTCTCCCGGGGCGTGATTTTCCGCGACCATATCCGGGAGATTGTCGCGTACCTCTTCCCGGGTGAGCACCGGCAGTGTTTTTATTGCATCGGGGTGCTTGAACGTATAGGGATTGAATCCGGCCTCCTGGAATCTCTTGCGGTAGAATTTCGTATGCTCGTAGGCGTGAATCATGATCTTCTTCAGGCGGATCTGCTGCATCTGCATGATGCGTTCCGCCGGCCAGAACTGGCTGTCTTCCAGGGACCGAAGTTCCTGCATGAGCCCTCCGAGCCCCTCCCGGTTTGCAAAAAAAGGAAATGAAACACGTTTTACGAAAGAGCGCAGCATACGGCATCCTCCTTTTTTTCAGCACAGGGCGCATCCGGCGTTCCTTCTCTCATTCATTGGCAGGGGATATGTGGTGATGCCGGTCCGGAGCGGACGCCGCCAGCGAGAGAATCACACGTCTTTCCGAGGGTATCCGCGATTCAGCCAGGACGCTTGCAGGATGTACCATGCCCTTTTAAAAAATGGATATGGAGAAACAGGTCCCACATTCATAAGTGCTAGGAGTAAAAGTATTACCCGGCCGATATTTCTCAATCCCCCTTCCATGGATTTCCGTCTGCATGGGCACTCTCTTCCCCCGGGAAGGACGCCGCCCATGATCGCTGAAGACAGCGCCGCCCTCTGTCGGGCTGGTTTTCCCTCCCCAAGGCACGTATATTAACCATAGGGGTTTTCGTGCCGTTGAAGCGCCCCTGAAGTCAGGTTCAAGAGGTATCGCCTCCCATGAAGCAGAATGAGCGCAGGGCCATCTGCGGCATCTGCCCTGCCGGGTGCTGGGTGATCGTATCGTATGACGAAAAGGGGCGGATTGCCGAGGTCAGGGCCGATGATTCTTCCCCGCTGGGCATGATCTGTCCTCTGGGTGAGCACTCGGCGGAGATTGTCTATGCAAAGGAGCGGCTTACCACGCCCTTGAGGCGTACAGGGCCCAAGGGCACCTACGAGTTCGAGGCCGTCTCATGGGATGACGCCTATAAGGAAATTACGCGGCGTCTGCAGGCCGCCAAGGCCGAGTCCGGCCCGGAGGCGGCGGCCGTATACACGGGGCGCGGCAGCTTCGAGCTGGCCATGTGCGATGTCTTCCAGCCCGCGGGCGTGGCCGTGTCTTCCGCATCGAGCGTGCTGTTTCCCTTCGGCTCCCCCAACACCATGGGCGTGGGTGCCCTGTGTTATGTTTCGTACGCCATGATCGCCCCCCATGTGACCATGGGAGGCATGCACATCGACATGTTTTCCGACATCGAAAACGCAAAGGTCATCGTGGTCTGGGGCGCGAACCCCGCCACGGACTGCCCGCCCCTGGACTTCGAGCGGATCCGGAAGGCCGCCATCCGGGGGGCGGAGGTGGTGGTGATCGACCCCCGCAGGACCATGACGGCAAAGCTCCCGGGGGCGCGCTGGGTCCCCATCCGCCCGGGCACCGACGGAGCCCTGGCCTTGGGCCTCTGCCGTATCCTCATCGAAGGAGAGCTCGTGGATGAGGCCTTTGTCCGTGACTGGACTCTGGGCTTCGACGAGTTTGCGAGGTATGCCGGGCACTTCAGGCCGGAGGTGGTCGAGGACATTACCGGGGTAGGGCGGGAAACCCAGCACTTCCTCGCGGAGAGGATCGCCGGTGCCCGGGGCGCGTGCCCGGTCATGTACACGGGTCTGGAGTACAGCGACAGCGGGGTCCAGGCCATCCGCGCCGTCATGGTGCTCTGGGCCCTGGCGGGCCAGCTGGACGTGCCGGGAGGCAGGTGTTTTTCCATGCCGGCAAACCAGTTTCCGGTCAACCGGGAGGGGCTCGTGGAGAACCCGGACGTTACAAGGGCACTGGGGCTTGATACCTTCCCGGTCTACAGCGCGTACCGGGGCGAGTCGCACGCCAATGCCCTGCCCGAGTCCGTGTTGAACGGCAACCCCTACCGCATCCGCTCGCTGATCATTCTGGGGGCCTCCATCATCACCTCCTGGCCGCAGCCCGATCTGTGGCGCAGGACCCTTGGCGCCCTGGACTTCCTGGTCTGCATCGATGTCAACATGACCGCCGACTGCGCCTACGCGGATATCGTGTTGCCGGCGGCAACCTGGTACGAGATCGAGTCCTACATGCGCTATGGCTCGCTCTTTCGGATCAGGGAACGGGTGATCGAGCCCGTGGGGCAGTCCCGCAACGCCTTCTTCATCCTCGCCCGCCTGGCGAAAGAGCTGGGTTACGGGCATCTCTACCCGCAGAACGAGGACGAGCTGCTGCGGCACGCGCTTGCGGCTTCCCCCTTCACCCTGGAGGACGTGCGCGCCGCGGGCGGAGAAGTGCAGACAGAGACCTCTCTGATGGAGTACCGGAAGTGGGAAAAGGGGCTCTTGAGAAAGGATGGGAACCCTGGTTTCGAGACACCTACGGGCAAATTCGAAATCGCGTCCACCATCCTCGCCGAGCACGGATACGACCCGCTTCCGATCTACACCGAGCCCGCGGAAGGACCCCTGGCAAGCCCGGAAGTTGCACGGCGCTATCCCCTGGTGTTCAACTCGGGCGCCCGGGTGAGCACGGATTTCCGCAGCCAGCACCATCATATCCCCGGCCTGGCGAAAAAGAGGCCGGAACCCACGGTGATGATCAACACGCGCGATGCCTCTTGCCGGGGAATTCGGCACGGGGATGCCGTGGTGCTCAAAAGTCCGCGCGGAAGCGTCCGCATGCGGGCCATCGTCACCCCGGACATCGTGCAGGGTGCCGTGGACGCAAACATGGGCGGTGGCGGCCCGCTGGGGCCGGCTGCATGGCAGCGCTGCAACATCAACGATCTGACGGATCTCAGGTACGATCCCATCTCGGGCTTTCCGATCTTCAAGTCGCTTCTGTGTGAGGTCGAGAAGGCTGGAGAGGCCGGCAGGAGGCTCGATATCGATACCGGCGAGCCGCAGGCCCCCGCCGCAGGTCCCCGGGCAGCGACCCAGCCCGCGGAGAGGATCTATCTGGACAACAATGCCACCACCGCCCCCGATGCGGAGGTATGCAGGGAGATGGGCCTCGCGCTCAGGAGCCTCTACGGGAATGCCGCGGCCATCCACAGCCACGGACGTGCCGCACGGGAGGCCATCGAGATCGCCCGGCGGAAGGTGGCCGGATTCCTGGGTTGTACTGCCCGCCGGATTGTCTTCACCGGCAGCGGGAGCGAGGCCAACAACCTGGCGATCAAGGGGACGGCGTTTGCATCCCGGAACGGGAAAAGGCACCTCATCACCTCATCCGTGGAGCATGCCTCGGTGCTCCAGGCCTGTCGCTGGCTTGAAAGGCGGGGATACCGGGTAACGTATCTGCCCGTGGACAGCTCGGGCAGGGTATGCCCGGACGAGCTGAGACGGGCCGTAAACCCCGATACCTTTCTCGTGAGCATCATGGCCGCAAACAACGAGACCGGCACGGTGCAGCCTATCAGGGAGCTCGTTGCTGCGGCGCGGGAAAAGGGGGTGCCCTTCCACACGGATGCGGTCCAGGCCGCAGGGAGGATCGAGCTGAAGGTCGAGAGTCTCGGGGTGGATCTCCTGAGCCTGTCCGCGCACAAATTCCACGGTCCCAAGGGAGCAGGAGCGCTGTATGTCCGCTCCGGCAGGACACTGGAGCCCCTCGTCCATGGCGGAGGCCAGGAGAACGGCCTGCGGGCGGGTACGGAAAACACGATCGGCATCGCCGGCCTGGGTAAGGCGGCGGAGCTGGCCAGGCAGAGGCTGCCCGAAATGGAGTATCGTGTTCGACCGCTCAGGGATGCCCTGATGGAGGGGATCATGAGCCTGGTTCCAGGCGCCAGTATCAACGGCCATCCCGATCATTGCCTGCCCAATACCCTGAACGTAACACTGCCGGGAATCCGGGGCGAGTCCCTGGTCATCGCTCTCGACGCCAGGGGCATCTCCCTCTCGTCGGGTTCTGCTTGCCGCTCGGGCGATCCTGCGCCCTCTCATGCCCTGACGGCCATGGGGCTCACCGAGGAGCAGGCACATTGCTCCCTCCGCTTTTCCCTGGGAATGGAGAACAATCGGGACCACGTCGAGAGGGTGCTCGGCGAGATGGAACGGGTCATTCACGACTCGCTGAACATGGTGCGTTTTGTATCCTGCCGCTAGGTTCTCCGCCGGCAGGGAAAGGATGGGTCCCATGAGAAGAATAAACCCGCAACGGGTTTCCGATACCATATGCAAAGAGGCCGGACGTACGCGGCCTGACCGGCGCTGCCCCGGAAGGCCTCCGACCGTTTCCCGCTGCATCGACACGGATTTCCGGCAGGAAATGGCCGGGGATGTGCTGAGCGGCCTGACCGGGAGCGTGAAATCCATCCCGTGCAAGTATCTTTACGATGCCTACGGGTCTCGTCTTTTCGACAGGATCTGCACGCTCACCGAGTACTACCCCACCCGCACCGAGATAGCGATCCTGGAGGGAAACGCGAGCCGCATCATGGATTTCTTCTCCGGGAGGGATGGGAGCCTTGTCGAGATCGGGAGCGGCTCGGACCTGAAGATCAGAAGTCTCCTCAGGGGCCTGAGCGGCCAAGGCGCGGGGCAGGTGCTCTATGTTCCGGTGGACATCAGCGAGACCAGCCTTCTCAGGTCCGCCCACCGGCTCCTGGACGATTTTCCCTGGCTCTCCATCCAGGCCCTGGTCGCGGATTTCACCCGCCATATCGACCGCTTGCCCGAGGGCCGTAAGCTCATCGCGTTCTTCGGGGGCACCTTCGGGAATTTCACCCACGAGCAGGGCGTCGCCCTGCTGCAGGGATTTGCCCGGATCATGGGCGGCCACGACCGGATGCTGCTGGGCATCGACATGCTCAAGCCGGCAGGCATCATCGAAGCCGCCTACAATGACCGGAGCGGGGTGACCGCGGAGTTCAACCGGAACATCCTCAAGCATGTCAACCGCCGGCTCAGCGCGGACTTTCGGCCGGACGACTTCGAACATCTTGCCTTTTTCAATCCGGACAGGGAGCAGGTGGAGATGCATCTGAAGGCGCGCTCGCGCGTCAGGGCATACATCGCCGAGGTGGGTTTGAGCGTTTGCCTGGAACCGGAAGAGACCATCCTCACCGAGATCAGCAGAAAGTTCAGCAGGGCTCGGGCAACGGCCTGCTTCGATGAGGCCGGGCTTGTCCCCGTGAGATGGTTCACCGATGCGGACGCCTGGTATTCCCTGGTAGAGCTCGCGGCACGGGCGTGATAACGGCCCGGTCCTCTTAAGCCTGATGCCGGCTTTGAGCGGATGATCCTGCAGAGTGGAATACGCCCATTGAGCGAAGAAACGGGAATGAATTCTCATCCGGTTGAGGATATATCCGATAATCAAAAAAAATCATGCGCATGGTCGATATATGTGCCGCCATGGCGCCTGGGGCGAAGATTGCGTCCGGCACATATATCTTGACACGGCCTCGAAATAGGTTTAGTGGCCGAAGAATCTGAAACAAGAATACGTCTTGCTTGAATCCTGCTGAACACATTCGAAGCGACGCCGCTTCTCACCAGGTAGAAAATTCATGAAGATGACTTGTCTTTCAGAAATACAACACCAGAGCTCCTGCGTACGGCGGAGCTTGAAACAAAAGGAGTACCGATCAATGGCTACAGGAACAGTCAAGTGGTTTAACAGGGAAAAGGGGTATGGCTTTATCACTTCCGAAACCGGTGAAGAGGTCTTCGTCCACCACACGGCGATCAACCAGGAGGGCTTCCGCGCCCTCGAAGAGGGTGACAGAGTAAGCTTTGACGTGGTACAGGGACAGAAGGGGCCGCAGGCTTCAAACGTGACAAAGCAGTAACGGACCGCCGGGGGGACGGGATGCATCCCGCTCCCCCGGCGATTGATAATTCGATTCCCTACAAAGAGCACCGGGGAAGCCTCTCTTTCGGACGAGGTTCTTCCGGCCGGCTCCCGCAGGCCGATCGAGCTGTTCCGGATGCGGCGCAGGGGTTTGAGAACAAAGCGCCCTTTTTTCGATTTTCATGCGGGGTGCTCCGCACATGTTTCACAACTATGTACCGGGAGGTGCGTATGGCAACCAAGTCGGCTGTTACATTTAAGAAAAAGGAGCGCGAAGAGGCCAAGCGCAGGAAAAGACTGGCCAAGGAAGCAAAGAGAACCGAACGCAAGGAGAACAAGGTCGGCAGGGAGTCCACTGTCGGATGGGAAGATCCCGATATTGCAGGCATCGTTCCCGGACCCCAACCCAAGGACGAGGGATGAGGCCCCGACCCTCAAGAAGGGAGATGGCCCGTTTTAACGGGAGGGTCTCTGTGGGGGGCTGCCGCGCATATCTATGCACGCTGTTTCTTCACGACCCTCTTCCGGGCGGATGTGCACTCCAGATAGCCTGAAATGACGGCACGTGCCATGTGATCGAAGAAGAGGTTGACGTCGGTGGAGAACTCTCTGGTCAGATCCGGTGGGCCGCCCCTGCCGCGGGTGCCCTGTTCGGATATGCACCGGAAGATCCCTCTCCTGATAAGGAAAAGCACCTGAAGCATCTCCTCCAGGGGAATCCCCTCTCGATGCCGCTGCCTGCCGATCTCCGAGTAGAGGGAAAAGATCGTGTTCTTCGATACGCCCTGGTGCAGCCAGTGGGGAAGGCGTTTGTAGATATGGTACAGGACCCGGTTGACACGGTCGTGCAGGGAACAGTCCATGGTGTCCCTGTAGTGACGGATACCCGGCGTCCGCCTGATTTCCTTCACCACGTCCCTGGTCAGGAAGTATTCGTTTTTCCGGATCATTTCCGTGAGGATCGAGAATGTCATGTGTGCACCCCATATGCTTTACTCGTCAGAAAACCGTGGGCTGCCTGTTGCCGCGACGCCTTTAAGGGGGCGCGCCCCCTTCCTGTCCTGGTGCCAAGCACGGAACGTGCCATGGTCCCGTTCAGGCGCATTCACGGCAGGTAGCCCAAATTCCCGGGGAAAAATCAAGGGGGTCCGGCTACCCTGTTCCTCGAATGAGAGGATATTCGAACATGGCTGGCAATTTTTCGAATATGCGGGCGCGGATCCCATGGTGCCCCTTCCGCGGAACCGGGCCTGAAAAAAGGTGGTTTTGACGAAGAGTGGCGATTCGATACGCGAGCGGTCCGCAGGCCTGAGGCAGATCGGCGACCGGATGCCCGTCACCGGGAGAAGATCCCTCCAAGCATGCTCCAAAACCGGCTGCCGAACCGATGGCGCATCCGCCCGCGATGAGCGGGATGATCCTGTTGAAACAAGAGAGATACCGCTTGCTTTCCCATAAGAATATGCTATAAATTCGTTTTTTGAATTGTATCCTTATGCGGTTGTTGTTCATCAAATTCAGAAAAGGTGGCATTCATGCAGCAGGGCAAGCAGAGATCATACGAGGAGCTCCGGCTGGAAAAATCCCCCACCGGAATCAGGGGGTTCGATGAAATCACCCAGGGTGGTCTGCCCAGAGGGCGCACCGCGCTGGTGACCGGTGGCCCGGGCACGGGGAAGACCATGTTCGCCATGGAGTTTCTGGTGAAGGGGGCCACCGAGTTCGGCGAGACCGGGGTGTTCGTCTCGTTCGAGGAAACCCCGGACGAGTTGATCGCCAATTCCGCATCGCTGGGTTTTTCCCTGCCCGAGCTCTGCGAATCGAACCGCCTGCACATGGACTATGTGAGGGTGGAGCGCTCCGAGATCGAAGAGACGGGGGAATACGACCTCGAAGGGCTGTTCATCAGGCTGTCCCACGCGATCAACTCCGTGGGGGCGAAGCGCCTGGTCCTGGACACCATCGAAACACTCTTCTCCGGGCTCTCGAACGCGTCCATCCTGCGCGCGGAGTTGAGAAGGCTCTTCCGCTGGCTCAAGGACAAGGGCATGACCACGATCGTCACGGGCGAGCGCGGCGCGAACTCGCTCACCCGCGAGGGTCTCGAGGAGTATGTTTCCGATTGCGTGATCCTGCTGGACCACCGGGTGGCCGAGCAGGTCTCCACGCGGAGGATCCGCGTGGTGAAATACCGGGGAACCGAGCACGGCACGAACGAGTACCCGTTTCTTATCAGTGGCCGCGGGTTCATGGTGCTGCCCATCACCTCCATGAAGCTGGACTATCAAGCCGACGAAGAGCACGTCTCCTCCGGGATACCCCGGCTTGATGCCATGCTGGATGGCAAGGGCTTCTACCGGGGCTCCCTCCTTCTTGTGTCCGGCACCGCGGGCACGGGCAAGACGAGCGTGGCGGCGTCCTTTGCGGATGCCGCGTGCCGGCGGGGCGAGCGATGCATGTACTTCGCGTTCGAGGAATCGGATCAGCAGTTGATCCGCAACATGAGATCCATCGGCCTGGACCTGAGACGGTGGGTGGAAAAGGGCCGCTTAATGATCGTCGGTCAGCGCCCGACCGTTCATGGGCTCGAGCACCATCTCATGACCATGCAGTTTATGATCGACGACTTCGATCCGGCCATGGTCGTGGTGGACCCGATCACCAACCTGACCCAGGTGGGGATCATCAGTGACGTGCGGGCCATGCTGGCGCGCCTGGTTGATCATCTCAAGGGCCGGAAGATCACCGTCTTCTTCACCTCGCTGACCCAGGGCGGCGCCGATGAGGAGATGACCGAGGTGGGGATCTCGTCCCTGGCGGATACCTGGCTCAAGCTACAGAATCTGGAGACCGGGGGCGAGCGCAACCGGGCCATTACCATCCTGAAGTCGCGCGGCATGGCGCATTCCAACCAGGTCAGGGAGTTCCTGCTCACCAGCGAGGGCATCGACCTGGTGGACGTCTATGTGGGCCCCGAGGGCGTGCTCACCGGGTCTGCGCGTGTGTCCCGGGAGGCCGACGAGAAGGCCCGGGAGGCGGCCTTGAGGCTGGAGATCGACCGCCTGGATGCGGAGAGAAAGAAGAAGAGGGCGCTCCTGGAGGAGCGGATCGCGCGGCTTCGCTCCGAGTTCGAAGGCGATGAAAGGGAGCTTGAGGGCAGGATACATCTGGAAAAGCTCAAAATGGAAACTATGATTCAGAAGAGGAAGGAAATAGGAATCAGCCGGAAGGCGGAGACATAGCACGGGTCCCCCAGGAAGAGCCTTGCGATGAGACAGAACCCCGTCCCGTCTTTTCGCCCCTCTCCTCGGCTTGGGATGAACGGGAGGAGGCATGGATTTCATTGACAGACGGAAAAAAGGAAGGATTCAGGAGACCGCATGAAAGATGAAAATCATGGCGAGGTGTGGGAGTTGAGGCTCTATGTTGCAGGACAGACGCCCAAGTCCATTCAGGCATTTGCGAACCTCAAGAAGATCTGCGAGGAGTATCTTGCCGGGAAATACCGCATCGAGGTGGTCGACCTGATGGAAAATCCGCAGCTCGCGCAGGGAGATCAGATTCTGGCCGTGCCCACCCTGGTCCGCAAGCTTCCCCAACCCATCAAGAAGATCATCGGGGACCTCTCCAATACCGAACGGGTGCTGGTGGGTCTGGATGTCCGCCAGGTGTGACCGCATCCCCGGCAGGGAAGAAAAGAGGGATCATGGCAAAGAAGAATGACAGCGACAGCAAGACCCAGGCATTTGAGAAGGCCCTCGCGGGCGATCAGGCAAAGCGGTATGTTCTGCGCCTGTACGTCACCGGGTCGACGCCCAAGTCTGTCCGGGCGATCAGGAACCTGCGGAAGCTCTGCGAGGAGCACCTTCAGGGGAAGTACGAGATGGAGGTGATCGACATCTACCAGCAGCCCGAGCTGGCGCAGAACGCGGACATCGTGGTGACGCCCACCCTGGTGAAAAGGCTCCCGCTGCCCCTGAGAAAGTTTATCGGGGATCTCTCCGACATGGAGCAGGTCCTCAAAGGCATGGATATCACGCTTAAGAGCTAGAGGTATGCACAGAGTTCATGGACAGGAGCATCACGCAGCGCAGAGCGGAGATCATGAGTGAGAAAACCAGAGACGATCTGCTCCGGGAGATCGACGATCTGAAAATGCGCCTCCACGAGGCCCGGGAAAACCTGGATGCCATCCGGCAGGGCGAGATCGATGCAATCGTGGTGTCGGGCGCGCAGGGCGAGAAGGTCTTCACCCTCAAAGAGGCCGACCGTCCTTACCGCATTATCATTGAAGAGATGAGTGAAGGAACGGTGACGGTGAGCGAGGAATGCATTATCCTCTACTGCAACAGGCAGCTCGCCAGCATGCTGGGTGTGCCTCTGGAAAGGCTGATCGGCACGTCGCTGTGTGATTACGTGAGCCCGGCCAGCAGAGCCGAGCTCAAGGGTCTCATCTCCAGGGACCTGGGCCGAACCGGGAGGGCCGAAATCGCGCTCCGTCGCACGGACGGTGAAGAGATCCATACCCTCGTGTCCTTCTCCCCTTTCCTGATCGAGGATGTTCCCGCCTTTCTGGGCGTGGTCACGGACATGAGCTCCGAGAAGAAGGCCCAGGAAAACTTGAAGAAGACAAACGAGCTCCTGGAAAGAATGTTTGCCAACACCCATATCCTCATCGTCTATCTCGACAAGGAGTTCAACTTCATCCGGGTGAACCGGGCCTTCTGTATGGTCTGCGGCAGGACGGAGGAATTTTTCGAGGGAAAGAACTACTTCGATCTGTACCCGAACCCCGACACACGGCGCATCTTCCGCAGGGCGGTGAAGACCGGGGAGCCTTACAGTGCGGGCGAGAGGCCGTTTTCCTGTTCTCTGGACAAGCAGCAGGACATGTACTGGGACTGGAACCTGCTGCCGGTCAAGGGACCGGCAGGGGAGAGCGAGGGGCTCATCCTCACCCTGGTTGACAGGACCGCCCACAAGGCTCTGGAGAAAGAGCGCCAGCGGCTGGTCAAGGCGGTGGAGTACGCCGGGGACGTGGTCATCATCACCGACAGCGGGGGAACGGTCCAGTACGTGAATTCCGCGGTGGAGCGGATCACCGGATTCGAGCCGCGCGATCTGGTGGGCAAGCCCCTGGACTTCATCCGGAAGGACGGCGATGGCGCGCGGGATATCCACCGCGCACTCGCAGACGGCGGGGTCTGGAAGGGCAGGCGCACCGGGCAGAGGAAGGACGGAGAAAGGATCGAGCTCGAGTCCACGGTCTCGTCCGTGTATGACGAATCGGGCAGTGTCCTCAACTACGTGGTCATAGAGCACGACGTGACCCATGAGACACTGCTGGAGCAGCAGGTCCGGCAGATGCAGAATATCGAGGCCCTGGGCAGGCTCGCAGGCGGGATCGCCCACGACCTGAACAACATCCTTTACCCCATCATCATCAACACGGAGATGCTCATTGACGATGCCGGGCCGGAATCTCCCGCGTACGAGCCGCTGAACCAGGTGCTCCACGCGGCCTACCGGCAGAAGGACCTGGTGAAGCAGGTGCTGGCCTTCAGCCGGCGGAGCGAGCAGCAGCGCCGGCCCATCCAGGTCACGCCCCTGGTGCGGGAAGCCCTCCACTTTCTCAGGGTATCGCTGCCCAGCACCATCGATATCCAGGAGCATCTCCATGCAGCCTGCGACACCATCATGGGCGACTCCACCCAGATCCACCAGGTCATCATGAACCTGAGCACCAATGCAGCCGAGGCCCTCGGCTCAAAGCCGGGCATCATCGAAGTGACGCTGGCGAACACCCGCCTGGAGGAAAACCGGATGCTGCCGGATATGCGACCGGGGCAGTATCTGCAGATCACCGTCAGAGACACCGGCAGCGGGATGACAGACGAGGTGGTCGAGCGGGCGTTCGAGCCATTTTTTTCGACCAAGGACACGAGCAAGAGCAGCGGCATGGGGCTTGCGGTCGTGCACGGAATAGTCAAAAGTCACGGAGGCAGTATTACAGTGGAAAGCAAAAAGGACAAAGGTTCACGGTTTACCGTCTATTTTCCGGTTGTCGACAAGAGCGAGCAGACGCGGACGTCCGAGCGGGAAATGCAGGGAGAATCACGGGACAGGAGACAGCGGGTCCTCCTGGTGGATGATGAGAGCCTCGTTCTCGTGAGCGTTCAGCGGGCGCTGGAGCGGCTGGGGTACGAGGTGGACGCGGTGAAGGACGGGCCCGGCGCCCTCGAGATCTTCTGTGAAGACCCGGATTCCTTCGACGTGGTCATCACCGACCAGACCATGCCCAAGATGACGGGGGCGGAGCTTGCCGAAGAGCTCCTGCACATCCGGCCGGACATCCCGGTCATCCTCTCCACGGGCTTCAGCGAAACCATCAGCGAGCAGGAGGCCAGGGCCATGGGCGTTCGGGACCTGCTCATGAAGCCCGCCACCACGAAAGATCTGGACACCGTCATCCGCAGGGCTACCGCGAAGCAGGCATAAAAGAGACCTTCGTAACTGATGAAAGGACGCCTTCTCAAGGGGGGCTCTCGGGTCGCCGGGTGTCCCTCGTCGCGCCCCGCATCCGGTTTTCCACATGCATAATTGTTGAAAACGGCCTGATATATCGGTGTTTCAGTACAGGCGATAGGCCTCAGTACTTTTCTCCGGCTCTCTCGAATGATCGGCGCATTTCCTCGTAGCTCCGGACAAACCCGCGCTTCACCTCGTCCCACGCCCCCGCCGAGCTGGTCCGGAGCTCGTCGAGCCACCGGGCCGTCTCGCTCCGCTGCCTCTGGAGGGCCTTCAGTGTTTCTCTCGCCTGGGATCTCACCTCGGGCTCCATTTCGTTCCACTGCTCGCTGATCCGCCCCCGATAGGTGCGGATCCGGGAATCGATGTCGTCCAGCGCCTCCCGTCCCTGACGGAGGGCCTCGTCACGCTGCTCTATGGAGTAATCCCGAATGGCCTCCGCCGCTTCGTCCACCTCCCGCTCCACGTCCTTGGAGGGTTTTTCGGGGTTGCCGCTGTTGGCACAGGAAACCGGGGCGGCAATCCACAGCACGGTGAGAATGATTGAGAATATGACAGCCGATAGCGTACAGGTATTCATACCGTTCTCCTGAAGCGTAAGGGGTTCCGGCCGGAGGAAGAAGCCCTTACCGGGCTCCCACAGTCTCCGGGGAAGGAATGCCCGTCATCCGCTCTAACCCTCGCCGTGCACCTTTTCAAAGGAGCTCTGCAGGTCACGATAGCTGTTGATGAACCCTTCCTTGATATTCTCCCACGCGTTTTCGGAGCTGTGGCTCATGGCGCCGTACCACTCTCCCATCCGGTTCCGCTGGTTTCTGATCTCGCTCAAGTTGCTCCGGTAGTCGGCACGGGTCTCCTGGTCCATCTGGTCCCAGGTGTCGAAGAGCCGTTCTTCCATGTCTGCGATACGGGAATCCAGCTCGTCCAGGGATTTCTTCGCCTTGGCCAGCGCCTTGTCCCGCTGCTCGGATGAATAGTCCTTGAGCGCCTCTGCGGTTTTTCCGAACTGCTTCCTGACGCGCCGGGCAGACCGGTCGGCCGCCGTGCGCCTCATGAGGGCAACGGGCAGGATGACAAGGAAGATTGCGGAGAGGACGCCGATTATCAGGGTTACCAGTCTCATAGGATTCATTGTGGTCTCCTTTTCTGACATTCGTTTATCGGGAAGCGCGACCGGCGGAAAGATGCTGCCCCGCGGTGGAAGGCGGCATGTGAAGGGGGTGACCGTCTCACCGGAATCGTGCACATGCGGATTTGACAGCCCTGCTCGGGTCGTTGAACGCCTGATCGGTGCCGAGCCGGATGTTCTGCCAGGCCTCTGTCCCGGAGCTCCTCAGTTCCCGGAGCCTCTCTCGCATCGCCTGTCTTCTGTGCTTCAGGCCGCCGATATCCCGCTGGTATCCTTCCCGGGGACCGGCGCCTGCCACATCTGCCTTTGTCTTCGACCGGTCGATCTCCGTGTCCATGGCGCGAAGCCTCTTCTCCAGGTTCCGCTCGAGATTCTTTTTTTTCATCGCACCTGCCTCTGCCTGTGTGGAGGGCGTGCCGGCGCCCCGATGCGCCCCGGGTCCGAGAGAGCACGTTCTTAAAGGCCCGTCTTCCGACTGCGCGGCTGCTTCCTGTCTTATCACTCGACTGCGATACCATTATTAATAGTCAGCGCCGGACTCACCTCAATGGGGTGCGGCGGAGGGCCCTAAGGGAGGACGCGGCTTACTCCTCTGCGTGTCTCCGCCTCCGGTAACGGAAGGTGTGGTGGTTCATGTTCAGGAGCCTGGCGGCCTCGCTCTCGTTACCACCGGAGAGCTTGAGGGCCTGCTCGAGATAATGACGCTCGAACGCGCGCTTCAGTGCAGGGAAATCCACGCCGCCGGCGGGAACGGGGGGGAGGCGGAGTTCAGGGGAGGAGGTTCCTGTACATGCCGGCAAGCCCAGATCACCGGGCAGAAGCTCCGGCCCCCGGCCGGTGAGGACCGCGCGCTCCACGAGGTTTTTCAGCTCCCGGACGTTCCCGGTCCAGCGATGGGCAAGCAGGGCCTTCTCAGCCTCCGGGGAGATCCCGGTGAAATCCCTGCCGAACTTATGGTTGAACTCCACGAAAAAGTGCCGGACCAGGGGGAGGATATCCTCCTTGCGCTCGTTGAGGGAGGGAACCGTGACCGTGACCACGCCCAGGCGGAAATAGAGGTCGCGGCGGAAAAGACCCTGCTCCATCAGGTCGGAGAGATCCTTGTTGGTTGCGGAAACGATCCGGGTCTTCACCTGCTGCCTTTTTGTGGAGCCCAGGCGGTAGAACCCGCCCCCTTCCAGAAACCGCATGAGCTTGGCCTGGGCTTCCATGCTCAGGTCGCCCACCTCGTCGAGGAACAGGGTGCCATCCCGGGCGTCTTCGATGAGACCCCGCTTGCCTGCGGGGCTGGCGCCGCTGAATGCGCCCCGCTCATAGCCGAAGAGCTCGCTCTCGACGAGGTCCCTGGGGATGGCGGCGCAGTTCACCGTGACCAGCGGCCCCAGGAAATTGGGGCTCTGGTAGTGGATGGCGCCCGCGATGAGCTCCTTGCCCGTGCCGGTCTCGCTGAGGATGAGCACCGGGGTGTCCGGGCTTTTGGCCACGCGGAAGATGAACTCCATGATGTCCTGAATGGCGTTGCTCTCGGCAATGAAGCAGGGGAGGTTTTCCCGGAGATACCGCTGCTGGAGCTGCCGGACCTCTTTCCGGAGCCTGACGGACTCCAGGGCGTGGGCAATGGACATCTCCAGCGAGTCCATGAGGATGGGCTTGATCACGTAGTCGTAGGCACCGAGCTTCATTGCCTGGATCACGGTCTGTGCATCCTCGTAGGCCGTGATCATGATCACCAGGACATCGGGATGGGTCCGGCGTATCTCCTGAAGCGCGCCGATCCCGTCCATGCCCGGCAGCCCGATATCCAGCAGGATCAGGTCCGGCGGATCTTCGTGCAGGCAGGAAAGGGCCTCCTCCGCCGTGGCGAAGGGCAGCACCCGGTAGACAGGCGCGAGGCTCAGGGAGATCCCGTCTAGGATGCTCTGCTCGTCGTCGATGACAAAAATCGTGGAGGAGATCACGGCCGGCCGCCTCCATGCCTCACGGGGATGCGGACGATGAACTCGGCCCCGCCCAGACGGCTCGCGCTCACCTCCAGCCTGCCTCCGTGATCCGTGATGATCCGGTGGCTCAGGCACAGGCCGATGCCGGTGTTTCCCGCCTTGGTGGTGAAGAAGGGGTCGAAGATTCGGTCTCTGCGGGCAGGCGGGATACCGGGTCCCGAGTCGCCCACCCTGATAACGATGCTGCCCCTGCCGGACGACGCGCGGATCTCGATCTTTTTTTCCCGAGGTGTGTCTTTCACGGCCTCGACCGCATTGGTGATGAGATTGAGCATCACCTGCTCGATGAGTTGAGGGTCGGCAAGGCACCGGGGGAGATCGCCGGGGATGTCGGATTCCACCTCGATGCCTGACTTGCGCAGCGTCACGGACGACAGGGAGAGGGCCTCTTCCACGGGCCTGCGGATGTCGATGGATGAGAACCTCGGCTCTCCGGGGCGGGAGAAGTCCATGACCCGCTTGATGACGGCATCGATCCTGCGCGAGGCATCGAGCATCTTGCCGATGACGGCAAAGGCCTCTGCCGTTTCCCTGCCTTCGGCGAGGATCTTCTTCATCGAATGGAGGTAGATGGTGATGCCGGACAGGGGGTTTCTGATTTCGTGGGCGATGCCCGTGGCCACGCGGCCCAGGGAGGTCATGCGGTCCTGCATGATGAGCACGTGCTCGAGCTCCCTGGCCATGGTGACGTCCATCATGTTGAGCAGTATGGCATCCCGGCCCTCGTGCTCGATCAGGCTCGCCCTGCAGTGGAGCCACCGGATGTCGGAGTTCTCCCGCATGGACCCTCGGGGGAAGAACCTCACCACCCTGCCCGGATGCTCGACCCTGCCTGCAAGGAGTTCTGCATGGAGGACCTCGACCGCCGGGATGTCGTCGGGATGGATATGGTCGTACAACGATGCGGAGCCGTTTTCGGAGAGCGGTCCGAACAGTCGCTGCTGCTCGGGATTGCGGTAGACCACCCTCCCGTCCTGGATGATCGAGATGCCTGTCAGCGAATGCTCCACCAGATCACGGAAGTGCCGTTCGCTCTTTCTCAGGGCATCCCGTGCCTTCCTGATCGGGGACTTTCCCTGCTGGTAGACCGGTTTCTTTCGTGCCATGGACCGCCTTGTCTCGAAGAGGTTTCCCAAAAAAACTCCCGTGCCGCTGCGCCATGCGGAAGACCACGCCCGATAATGTCATTCTAAGACGGGAAGGGAGAAATGGCAAGCAGAGATGCGCCTTGATAGCCGACGTGCATAAGGGGGGGGCGCGAACAGGCCGTTCTCCTCTCGCGGCTGCGGTAAGGATTTCTGTAATAGTCAAGGGCGATCACTCCGATGAGGATATCGAGAATCTCCTGCGTCGACCGCCGGGACTACCGCACCGTTACGGGAGTGAGCCTCTCGTCCCGGGTGCCGTCGCCGAGCTGGCCGCAGGCGTTGGTCCCCCATGCCCACAGCGAACCGTCGTCCTGAAGCGCGAGGGTATAATACTTGCCGGCGGTCACGGCAACCCAGTTCCTCGAGGCGCCCACCTGTCGGGGGGAGTGCCTCTCGTCCCGGGTGCCGTCGCCGAGCTGCCCGGCATTGTTCGATCCCCAGGTCCACAGCGTGCCGTCTTCCTTGATGGCGGCTGAGTGGTCCCAGCCCGCGGCGACCGACTCCCAGCCGGTGTCGCTGCCTGCCCTCACCGGAACGTTCCTCGAGATTCGGGTGCCGTCGCCGAGCTGGCCGTGCCAGTTGTAGCCCCAGCCCCATAAGCTGCCGTCCGACCTGATCGCGAGGCTGTAATGGATACCGTTGGATATGGCGATCCAATCGGCGTCCGGCTCCAGCGGCACCGGGGCACTCAGGGGAAAATCATCTTCAGGGTCTCCCCCTGTTCCGTCGCCGACCTGTCCATGGTTGTTGCATCCCCAGGCCCACAGAGAGCCGTCCGTCCTGATGGCCGTGACGTGGTCCTTGCCTGCAGCCACGATGTCCCAATCGTCATCGGTCCCCACCTGCACGGGGACCAGACTGTCATGATCGGTCGTGTGGTCTCCCCCTGTTCCGTCGCCGAGCTGGCCGGATGCATTGCGCCCCCATGCCCAGAGCGTCCCGCCGGTCTTGACGGCCACGGTGAAGCTGTGCACCAGCCCGGTGTCCGGATAGCTCCAGTCATGATCGCTCCCGACCTGTATGGGGAAGACGTTCAGGCCGGTTGTCCCGTCTCCCGGAGTTCCTCTGCCCCAGGCCCAGAGCGTGCCGTTGTCCCGGATGGCCAGGGAGGAAAGCTGTCCGGCGGTCACGGCGGCCCAGTCGGCGCCTTGTCCCACCCGGACGGGGGCGCTGCGGTCGAATGCGTGGGTGCCGTCTCCGCCCTCCCCGTTGCCGAGCTGGCCGGATGCGTTGCATCCCCAGGCCCAGAGCGTCCCGTCCGTCTTGACGGCCAGGACATGGGATTCGCCCGCGGCCGCAGCGGCCCATTTCGATTGAGCGGACGAGGCCGTCTGCCCCATGGTGGTGAATTTCCAGGTGTAGTCCGAGGCAAGCGGAATGCCCGCAGTGTCCTTCACACCGGTGGTCACCCTGGCGGTATACACGGCGCTCTGAGACAGGGGATGCTCAGGGGTGAAGACCACCCGGTCCTCCGAACAGGTTGCCTTCCCGGGAATGGCCGCGTTTCCCGAGTGAAGGAAAATGGTCGAAAGGGACACGGTTCCCGGCTCGATATCCTCGTTGAACGCAATCTCGATGGCGGTATCCGTGGGCACGTCCACGGCGCCGTTTTCCGGAATCGTCGAGGTGACGGACAGCGCGGACTCCCCGGTACCGCTCCCGCCACCTCCCGACGATCCGCCTGCCGCCTCCGGACTGTCGCCCCCGCTGCCGCCGCCGCAGCCGGGCAGGACTGCCACGAATATGATCATGAGCAGTGCAAGGTATAGAGTGTATCGATTGATTCTGACATGGCGCATGAGCTCACCTCCTATTACAGAAACGTACTATAATGTCATAGATATAATCGTATACAGGAATCTAAAGCCCTGTTCAGCGGTTTACAGGCCCTATTTTCCCCTTCCCTTTTTCCGTAGATTTCGGTAACACTTCCTCTTTCTTACCAGGCGCAATAATGCTGGAATATTTCCAGGGCCGGTGCTAAGAAGGGGAACAGTTCACACAAGAAGAAGGTACAGCCATGGAGCAAGCGATAAGCAGGGCAAAGGTGCTCATGGAGGCACTGCCCTATATCAGGGATTTCCGGGGAAAGAAGATCGTGGTCAAGTACGGGGGCCATGCCATGGTGAACCCCGAGCTGAAAAACCTCTTTGCAAAGCAGATCGTACTCTTTCATCTCGTGGGCATCCAGGTGGTGGTGGTCCACGGGGGCGGCCCCCAGATCAACCGGACGCTTGACAGCATGGGCATCGAGTCGAGCTTTATCGACGGCAAGCGCATCACCGACGCCCGCACCATGGACGTTGTGGAGATGGTGCTCGCGGGCGGCATCAACAAGGAGATCGTTCAGCTCATCAACGCCGCCGGCGGCAGGGCCGTCGGGCTCTCCGGCAAGGACGGCGGTCTTATCCGGGCCCGGAAGCTCCTCTTTTCCCGCAAGGACGTCTCGGGCAATCTCACCGACGTGGACATGGGCCACGTGGGCGAGGTGACCGCGGTCAACACCGACATCATCGACGCGGTGGAAAAGGCGGGCTTCATCGCGGTCATCGCACCCTCGGGAGTGGGCGACGACGGGCTCACATACAACATCAACGCAGATACCGTTGCCGCGGAGATAGCCCGGCAGCTCAAGGTGGAGAAGCTCATCATCCTCACCGACGAGCAGGGGGTTCTGGACGCCGGAGGGAAGCTCGTCTCCAGCGTGAAGTACTCCCAGATCCACAAGCTCATATCCACGGGCGTGGTGACAGGCGGGATGATCCCCAAGCTGGAGTGCTGCATGCGGGCGCTCGAGGGAGGGGTGACCAAGGCCCATATCATCGACGGCCGGGTCCCGTATTCCATTCTTCTGGAGCTGTTCACCGACTCGGGCATCGGCACCCAGATCGTCAAGGAGTAAAATACCATGAAGCATGTCATGAACACCTATTCCCGGCTGCCCGTAACCCTGGTAAGGGGCAGGGGCTGCCGGGTGTGGGACGACCGGGGGGACTCCTATCTGGACATGGTGGCGGGGATTGCGGTGTGCAACCTCGGCCATGCCCATCCCCAGGTGGCCCAGGCACTGAAGAAACAGGCGGACGAGCTGTTCCACTGCTCGAACCTCTACCGTATTCCCCTGCAGGACGCCGTGGCGCGGATGATCTCGGAAAACAGCTTCGAGTCCCGGGTGTTTTTTTCCAACTCCGGCGCCGAGGCGAACGAGGGGGCCATCAAGCTGGTGAGGCGCTACTGCAACACCTGCTCGAGCCGTGGGCCGGGCATTGTCACCTTCTCAGGATCGTTCCACGGAAGGACCCTGGCCACGCTCACCGCGACCGGACAGGAAAAGTTCAGGAAGGGCTTTGACCCGCTTCCCGAGGGTTTCAAGACCGTGGAGTTCGGAGACATGAATGCCCTGCGAGAGGCAGTAGACGACTCCATCGGCGCGGTCATGATCGAGCCCATCCAGGGCGAGGGGGGTGTCCGAATTCCGCCCGAAGGATATCTGACGGAAATACGCGAGTTCTGCGACGAGCTCGGCCTGCTGCTCGTCCTCGACGAGGTCCAGACCGGGATGGGCAGGACCGGCGAGCTCTTCGGCTACCTGCACGATGAGATCTGCCCCGATATCATGACCCTGGCCAAGGCCCTGGCAAACGGGTTTCCCGTGGGCGCGGTGGTGGCCCGGACGGATATCGCCGAGGCCTTCGATCCCGGGAGCCACGCATCCACCTTCGGGGGCAATCCCCTTGCCATGGCCGCGGCATCGGCCACGCTCGGCGTGATGCTCGAACAGGATGTCCCGGGCCAGTGCCGACAGACGGGGGCATATCTGACGGACAGGCTCCAGGAACTCCGGAAACTCCACGGGGGCATAAAAGAAATCCGCGCCCGGGGGCTTATGATCGGCATTCAGTGCGATGCGGATATCTCCTCGCTCCCCAGGGAGGCACTCAAGGAGGGGATTATGCTCAACGTGATCCAGGGCAGCGTGCTCAGACTCGTCCCGCCGCTGATCATCACGCGCCAGGAGTGCGACGAGGCGGTGGAAAAGATCGATAAGCTGCTGAAAGAAAAGGGAGTGTAATGGAACACAGGGATTTTCTCGCCATAACCGATTTGAGCCGCGAAGAGATACAGACGATATTCTCCCGGGCCCGTCTTCACCAGGAGAGCGGGCCGCAGGCGGTTCTCCCGGGAAGGTCGGTGGTGCTGCTCTTCGAGAAGGCATCCACCCGGACCCGCGTTTCGTTCGAGGTGGGCGTTGCCCGGATGGGGGGGCATCCCGTCGTGCTCACTCCAGCGGGCTCGCAGATAGCCAGGGGAGAGCCGCTTCAGGACACCGCGCGCGTCCTGTCGGGATACTGCGACTGCATCGTCATGCGCACCTTCGGGCACGAGCGCGTTCAGGAGATGGCCCACTGGGCGGATGTCCCGGTGATCAACGCCCTGACCGACCTGCTGCACCCCTGCCAGGTCCTTGCCGACTGCTTCACGCTCCAGGGCCGGTTCGGGTCCCTGAAGGGGAAGAGGGTCGCCTGGATCGGGGACGGGAACAACATGGCCAACTCCTGGATCAACGCCGCGTCTCTCCTGGATTTCGAGCTGGCCCTGGCGTGCCCGGCCGGGTATGAGCCCGATGCGGGCGTCATGGACGCGGCCCGGGCGGGCGGGGCGAAGATCATCCTGGTCAGGGACCCGGCGGAGGCGGTGCAGGGAGCCCTGGCGGTCAACACCGACGTGTGGGCGAGCATGGGCCAGGAAGAGGAGGCCAGGCTGAGGATGGAGGCCTTCAGGGACTACGCGGTCACGAAATCGCTCATGGACCGGGCGGCCGGTGAGGCCGTGTTTATGCACTGTCTGCCGGCCCACCGGGGCGAAGAGGTCACGGAAGAGGTGCTGGAGAGCGGGCGGTCCATTATCTGGGAACAGGCGAAAAACAGGCTCTATGTCCAGGAGGCCGTCATGGCCTTCCTGCTGCAGCAACGAGAGGAGATGCATATATGAACGCAAAGAAAGTCGTACTGGCATATTCGGGCGGGCTCGATACCTCGGTCATTCTCAAGTGGCTCCAGGACGAGTTCGGGTATGAGGTGATCTGCTACGCGGCGGACCTGGGTCAGGCCGAGGAGCTCACGGGCCTGGAAGAAAAGGCTATCAACACCGGGGCGTCCAAGATCTATATCGACGATCTCCGGGAGGAGTTCGTGCGCGAATACGTGTTCCCTGCGTACCGGGCCGACGTGGCGTACGAGGGCGTGTACCTCCTGGGCACCACCCTGGGCAGGCCGCTGATCGCCAAGAAGATGATCGAGGTCGCAGCCCGTGAGGGCGCCGAAGCCGTGGCCCACGGAGCCACAGGCAAGGGAAACGACCAGGTGCGCTTCGAGCTCACCTTCTGGGCGCTCAACCCCTCCATCAAGGTCATCGCGCCCTGGAAGATGGACGAATGGAGGCTAAGGTCCCGCGACAAGATGATCGACTATGCCAAGGCCAACAACATCCCCGTGCCGGTCTCCAAGAAAAAGCCCTACAGCATGGACCGCAACCTTCTGCACATCAGCTTCGAGGGGGGCGTTCTGGAAAACCTGTGGAACGAGCCGTCCGAGGACATGTTCGTGCTTTCGTGCTCGCCCGAGAACGCCCCTGACACTCCTACCAGCGCGGTCATCTCCTTCCAGGACGGCGACCCCGTGGCTGTGGACGGCGAGGAGCTGAGCCCGGCGAGCCTGCTGGCCAGGCTCAACGAGCTGGGGGGCAGAAACGGCATCGGCCGGATCGACATCGTGGAAAACCGCTACGTGGGCATGAAGTCGCGAGGCGTCTACGAGACCCCGGGCGGCACCATCATGAAGATCGCGCACAGGGCCATCGAGCAGATCACCATGGACCGCGAGGTCATGCACCTGCGCGACGAGCTCATGCCGCGCTACGCGACCCTGGTCTACAACGGCTACTGGTTCGCCCCGGAGCGTGAGGCCCTGCAGGCGCTCATCGATTATTCCCAGAAGGGGGTGACCGGAGACGTGCGCGTGAAGCTCTACAAGGGCAACTGCATGGTCACGGGCAGGAGGGCCGAGAAATCGCTCTACAACCCCGAGGTCGCCACATTCGATGAGGACGAGGTCTATGACCAGAAGGACGCCGGCGGGTTCATCCGGCTCAACTCGCTGAGGCTTAAGATAAGGAACCAGTTGATGAAATGAAGAAGAAACCATGGTCAGGCAGGTTCAGCCAGGATACCAGCGGCCTGGTGGAGCGGTTCACCGAGTCGGTGAGCATTGACGGGTGTCTCTACGCCCAGGACATCGAGGGGAGCATCGCCCACGCGGAGATGCTCCGCGCCGCCGGTCTTCTGAGCGAGGACGAGGCCAGGGCCATCGCGAAGGGACTGAGCGGGATCGCCCGCGACATCGAGAGCGGGTCGTTCGTCTTCGACCCGGCCCTGGAAGACGTGCACATGAACATCGAGGTGGAGCTCACCAAAAGGATCGGCGAGGCAGGCAAGAAGCTGCACGCTGCACGGAGCCGCAACGACCAGGTGGCGACCGATTTGAGGCTCTACACCAGGGGCAGGCTGGGCGAGGTCCGCACCCTGCTCGGAAGGTTCATGGCGACCCTCGTCGAGAAGGCCTCCGGCCACGTGGACACCATCATCCCGGGCATGACCCACCTGCAGCATGCCCAGCCCGTGTCCCTGGCCCACCACCTGCTCGCCTACTTCGAGATGTTCATGCGGGATTTCGACCGCGCGGGTGATGCCGTGAAAAGGCTCAATGTCTCTCCTTTAGGGAGCGCGGCCCTTGCGGGCACCCCGCACCCCATCGACCGGTTCATGACCGCGGCTGCCTTGCAGTTCGACGAGCCCGGGCGCAACTCCATCGACGGCGTGAGCGACCGGGACTTCGCGCTCGAGGCCGTGTTCTGCGCGTCCGTGATCATGATGCACCTGAGCCGGCTGGCCGAGGAGATCGTCATCTGGAACTCGCAGCCCTTTTCCTGGGTCGTGCTGCCCGACGCCTTCTGCACCGGGAGCTCCATCATGCCCCAGAAAAAGAACCCCGACGTGGCCGAGCTGGTGCGGGGGAAGACCGGCGGCGTCTACGGCAGCCTGGTGGCCCTGCTCACCATGATGAAGGCGTTGCCCCTGGCGTACAACCGCGACATGCAGGAGGACAAGCCGCCCGTGATGGAGAGCCTGGACACGGTGCTCCTCTGCCTGGAGGCCATGGACGGGCTCGTGCAGGGCCTGGAGATGAACCGGGAGGCGCTCGATGGGTCCCTGAAGGCAGGGTTCATCACCGCCACCGACGTGGCGGACTATCTGGTGGAGAAGGGCGTGCCCTTCCGGGAGGCCCACCGCATCACCGGAGAGATCGTATTGCACCTTTCCTCGCGGGGAAAGGCCTTCGACGATCTGGGTGCAGAGGATTTCAGGAAGTTCAGCCATGCCTTCGGACCCGACATCGTCTCCGTGATCAGGCCGGAGAGCTCGGTCGATCGCCGCAGGAGCTTCGGCGGCACGGCCCGGGCGAACGTGAAGGCCATGCTCGAAGACGCGCGCGCACGGGTGGAGAGCCTTGAAGTCTAGATGCGCGATCGGGGCTGCCTGCGTGCTCGTCCTTGCCCTGACGCTGTGCGCGGGATGCGGCAGAAAGCTTCCGCCGCTTCCTCCGGGAGCGCCCGACCCCGTGGAGCTGGTTTCGGCGGACCTTGAAGAAAATGCCGTGGTGGTGAAGGCCCGGTGCAACGTGCCGGGGAGCACGGTCACCCTCCTGGGAAAGCCCAAGGGCCTCTGCCCTTCCTGCACCGACGATCTGGTGCGCAAGGACGAGACATTCGTAGAAGAGGCGGGGACCGTCCGCCTGCGGGATACCGTCCCGGACTCGGCCTACATGGTCTACCGGCTGGCCTTCCGGAAGGGCACCCTCGTCTGGATGACCGATGCGCAGGTCGTGAGGCGATAAGGGAATAAGGGAGCCGGGGTGCTGAAAGCCCCATGGCTGAAAAAAACGAGGAGAGAAGGAATGCACGATTTCGAGTACAGGCAGGGAAGGCTCCACTGCGGCGAGGTGCCGCTGGAGGAGATCGCGGAGAAGGTGGGCACCCCCTTCTACTGCTACAGCCTCCCCACCCTCCGCCGGCACATCGAAGCCTTCGAGGAGCCCCTTTCCGGCGTGGATCACCAGACCTGCTTTGCCATGAAGGCCAACGCGAACCTCGCCATATTGAGCTACATGGCGCACCGGGGCCTGGGTGCCGACGTGGTCTCGGGCGGCGATCTCTACCGGGCGCTCAAGGCGGGCATCCCGGGCGGGAAGATCGTGTACTCGGGGGTGGGCAAGACCGCGGGAGAGATCGACATGGCCATTCAGGCCGGGATCATGATGTTCAATATCGAGAGCGCGCAGGAGCTCGAGGTGATCAACGAGCGCGCCGGGATGCTCGGCAGGAAGGCGCCGGTCTCCATCCGGGTCAACCCCGATGTGGACCCCATGACCCATCCCTACATCTCCACGGGTATGAAGGAAAACAAGTTCGGGATCGACGTGGAGGGATCCATGGCCCAGTACCTCAAGGCAAGGGACATGGAGCACATCGAGATCGTGGGCATCGACTGCCACATCGGCAGCCAGCTCACGGACGTAAGCCCCTTCATCGACGCGGTCGGGCGGCTCAAGATGCTCATCGCGCGGCTCAAAGACCACGGGATCGCGCTCGAGTACCTTGATCTCGGCGGAGGGCTCGGCATCACCTATTCGGACGAGGAGCCTCCCCATCCCCGCGATTATGCCCGGGCCGTGCTCGACGCGGTGGGGCCTCTGGGCCTGAAGGTGATATTCGAACCCGGCAGGGTGATCGTGGGCAATGCGGGCATCCTCGTCACCCGCGTGCTCTACCGCAAGCAAACCAAAAGCAAGACCTTTATCGTGGTGGACGCGGGGATGAGCGACCTCATCCGGCCGTCTCTGTACGGGGCCTACCACGACATCAGGCCGGTCGAGGAAAAGACCGGGGAGCGGGAGCAGGTGGACGTGGTGGGGCCTATATGCGAATCAGGGGATTTCCTGGCCAAGAACCGGGACCTCCCCATACTTATCCGGGATGACATGCTCGCGGTCATGAGCGCGGGGGCCTACGGGTTCACCATGGCGTCGAACTACAACTCGCGGCCCAAGCCGCCCGAGGTTCTGGTGGATGGTGCGCGGTATCATGTGGTATTAAACAGGCAGACCTACGAAGACCTGGTATCCGGGGAGACGGTCCCCGAGGAGATACTTGCGTAAACAGGGGGAACAGATGTTTTCAGGAGCGATCGTTGCCATCGTCACACCATTCAGAGACGGGAAGATCGACGAGGAGGCCTTCCGGGATCTGATCAATTTCCAGATCGAGGCAGGCGTCTCGGGGATCGTCCCCTGCGGGACCACGGGAGAGTCTGCAACGCTCACCCACCAAGAGCACGAACGGGTGATCGACATCTGCGTGGCAGAGGTGGGAGGACGGGTCCCGGTGATCGCCGGAACCGGCTCCAATTCCACGGCAGAGGCCATACGCCTCACGAAGCATGCCAAGGAGGCGGGGGCGGACGCGGCCCTGCTCATCACGCCTTACTACAACAAGCCGACCCAGAAAGGGCTTTTCGAGCACTACGCCGCCGTGGCGGCCGCCTGCGACATCCCGCAGGTCCTCTACAACGTTCCCGGCAGGACCGGGGTGAACATGGCGGTGGAAACCATTGTCTCACTGGCGAAGATCGACGTGATTGTGGGCATCAAGGAGGCCAGCGGCGATCTCGTCAAGTGTTCCTACGTGGTCCGGGACACCCGTGACGACTTCTGCCTGCTCTCGGGCGAGGATGCCCTGAACCTTCCCATCCTCTGCGCGGGGGGGACGGGCGCCATCTCGGTGACGGCCAACGTCGTGCCCGGGAAGCTCGCCGCCCTCATGAGGGCATGGTCCGCAGGCGACACTCGGACCGCGCAGCAGATCCACTTCGATCTGCTGGAGATGAACGAGGCGATGTTCATAGAGACCAACCCCATCCCGGTCAAGACGGCGCTCGCGCTGATGGGCAAGGTCAGGGAGGAGTTCAAGCTGCCGTTGTGCACCATGGGCGAGGCGAACAGGGAGAGGCTCGCCCGGACCCTGGCGAAATACGGGTGCATCGGCTGAGGCATATCGAAGAAGTATCAAAGAAGAGATATTCTGGAGGATGATTCGATGATCAGAACAGGTGTTACCGGGGCCGCGGGCAGAATGGGCTCTCTCATTATTCGTAGCGTGGTGGAATCGGAGGACATGGAGATTGCCGGGGCGCTCGAGGTCCCCAGCCATCCCTGCATCGGCTCCGATGTGGGCGTCGTCATCGGCGGAGGACAGAGGGGAATCAGGATCAGCGATGCCCTGGAAGCCGCCTTTGAAACCACGGACGTGATCATTGACTTCTCCTTTCCCGAGGCCACCGTGAAGGCGGCCCGGTATGCCGCTTCCGCCGGCAAGGCCATGGTGATCGGGACCACCGGCTTCACGGACGACGAAACCGAGCAGATCCGCTCCTGTGCGCAGGACATCCCCATGGTCGCGGCGCCGAACATGAGCATCGGTGTCAATGTCATGTTCAAGGTGGCCTCCCTGCTCACGAGCCTTCTGGGGGAAGACTACGATGTTGAGATCGTCGAGACCCACCACCGGCTCAAGAAGGACGCGCCCTCGGGCACGGCCATGGGGCTCGCCCGGGCCGTCGCACAGGCCAGGGGCGAGGAGCTCAGGGACCTGGCCCGCTATGAACGCCACGGGATGATCGGCCCCAGGCCCAAGGGCGAGATCGGCATCCAGACAGTCCGGGCAGGCGATATCGTGGGGGACCACACCGTGTACTTCGCGGGCAACAACGAGCGTATCGAGATCACCCACCGCGCGCACACCAGACAGAACTTCGCCCAGGGAGCGATCCGCGCCGCCCGCTGGATCCAGGGCAAGGCCCCCGGGCTGTATACCATGATGGATGTGCTGGGGCTCGAGCCATGAAGATCGGAAGGGGGATCGTGGCCGGGGGGAAGATAGTGCCCTTTGCCAGCGAAGACGGGCAGATCTTTTTCGCATATGATCCTGACACCCGCGCAGTCGGGGAGGCGCTTGAGATCGAGCGCTTTGCCGCGCCCGTGATCCCGGGCAAGATCGTCGCCGTGGGGCTGAACTACCGGGACCACGCCCGTGAGATGGCGCTTGAGATCCCGAGCGAGCCCATCCTGTTCATGAAGCCCTCGACCGGCGTCATCGGCCCGGACGAGACGATTCTCTACCCCGCCCAGTCCTCCCGGGTGGATTACGAGGCAGAGCTCGCCGTGGTAATCGGCACGACCTGCAGGGACGTGGATGCCGCGTCCGCCCCGGACTGTATCCTGGGATACACCTGCCTCAACGACGTGACCGCCCGGGACCTCCAGGCAAAGGACGGGCAGTGGACCCGCGCGAAATCATTCGACACCTTTGCGCCCATGGGGCCGTGGATCGTCACCGGTCTGGACGATCCCCACGATCTGGCCGTCACCGCGAGGCTCAACGGGGAGATCCGGCAGTCATCGAGCACGGCGAACCTGATATTCACGGTATTCGACCTCGTGGAGTTCGTCTCGCACATCATGACGCTCAATACCGGGGACGTCATTGCCACGGGCACCCCGTCGGGCGTCGGCCCCATGGAGCGCGGGGATGTCGTGGAGATCGAGATCAGCGGCATCGGAGTACTGAAGAACACGGTAGGATAAGCATGAGAGGGTACCTATCGCTGGGCTCCAATCTCGGAGACAGGCGGTGTCGCCTCGAAACGGCGCTGGAAAAGCTCCGGCAGGCGGGCGTTCAGGTCTCGGCCGTGTCCCGGACCTATGAAACCCGCGCCGTGGAAGTGAGCGGCCCCCAGGAGAACTACTTCAACCTGGTCGCCGCCGTCGATTATAGCGGATCGCCCCATGGTCTGCTCCGGATCTGCCGGCGGATAGAAGATGAGCTGGGAAGACAGCGGCCCTATCACCACGCACCCCGGACCATCGACATCGATATCCTGCTCCTGGAGGGGGTGCATCTGTCGACGCCCGATCTCGAAATTCCCCATCCGAAAATGGAGCATCGCGCATTTGTCATATTCCCGCTTTCCGAGGTCGCACCCGGTGTTGTATTACCCTCTGGAAGAGGTATAATAGAGGTAAAGAACAGCTTGCCCCATGACGAGATAGTAGGGGTGCTCGAAAAAACCCCATGATGGACGAAAAACAGAAAAAAACGTGGAAGATTTTGATGGCGGATGACAACCGTCAGGTCAACGACGTGGTCAGGGAGACCCTGGCCGAGTACGGGTTCGAGGTGATCCAGGCCTTCGACGGCAAGCAGGCGTACGCCGCCTTCGAAGAGAAGAAGCCCGACCTGGTCTTCCTCGACTACCTCATGCCCGAGATCGACGGTCTGGGCGTGCTCAAGAAGATCAAGCACAAGGATCCCAACGCCTTCGTGGTCTTCATCACCGGCGAGGGCTCGGAGGATGTGGCGGTCCAGGCCATGAAGGCCGGTGCCAGCGACTACATCACTAAACCCCTTTCGCCGCCCGATCTCGTTCACGTGGCGAAGAAGCTCATCAGGGAGCACGAGATCCTGCTGGAGAACATCCGGCTCAAGAACCGGGGCGATGCATACAAGGACTACATGGTGACCATCACCGAGACCATGGGAGAGGCGGTGATCACCATCGACCGCGCGGGCGCGGTCCAGTTCATGAACTCCATGGCCCGGAAATTCTGGGGCGGGCTGAGCGAGATGAAGAACAAGCCCGTTGACGTTCTCATCCCAGACCCGAGCGTGCATATCCTCCAGGATATCACGAAGGCGTTTTCCGGCGGGCTGGACCGCTTCGAGCAGGAGTACGCGTTCCGGAAGATCGACGGCAGCATCTTTTCCGGGCTCTTGAGCGCTTCCCCGCTGAAAAGCGAGAAGTACGCGGGGGGCACCGTGCTGGTGGTGAGAGACCTCACGGACATAGAAATGATGCGCAGGCAGATCATCAACGCGGAGAAGCTTGCCTCCCTGGGCAAGGTGGTGGAGGGGGTGGCCCACGAGATCCGGAACTCGCTTACCTCTCTCGGGGGTTTCTCCCGGCGGTTAAGCCGGTCCGTGGGGGAGAATTCCACGCAGAAGGTATACGTGGACTATATCATCGAGGACGTCAAACGGCTCGAAGCCATGATCATGGACATCGAGGAGTACGTGAACTACACCAAGATCCACCGCCCAAACTTCGTAAAGACCGACATCCAGGAGGTCATCGACGAGGCGCTCATCAAGACCTTCGGATCGGGCAGGTTCAGCGGGGTGGCCTATGAGGTGAACATGCCCGAGCATCTCGAAGAGATCGAGGCGGATCACAGCTATCTGGTCGAGGCGTTCTGGCACCTGTTTGTCAATGCGTGCGAATCCATGCAGGGCAAGGGGGTTATGGAGATTACCGTGAGCCTGCACCCCCAGTATCTCATCGTGGATGTCATCGATTCGGGCAAGGGTATTCCCAGCGACGAGATCAAGGACATCTTCAACCCGTTCTATACCTCAAAGGTCCGTGGCGCAGGGCTCGGGCTCTCGAAGGTCTATATGATCATCGAGGAGCACGGCGGGTTTATCACCGTGAACAGCGCCGTGGGCAAGGGAACGAGGATCCGCGTGTTTCTCTCCCGCAAACATGCGGCCAAAGGGATGAGTATTCCGCCTGCCGATGCGAGCAACGGGCGTTGACGCCGGCAGGACGGAGAGGATGACGATCCCCTCGGTCGGGCGTAAGGGCTTATCCATCCGAGTCCTCCTTCGCGTCCGCGATTTCAGGACGAGAAGGAGGGAGTCCATTCTCCGTGGGCTTGCGACATAGGGCAAAAGAGGGTGTTTGCCCTTGATGGGCTCACACAATTGATGAAAAAATACTCCGTGACGATAAGAGTGTCATGGTTTTCCGGAGGCATGGATTGGGAGATAAGGGCGGAACCCTCTGGAGGGGGGCCTTTTGCGTTGCGATTTCCCTGCTCGCGATGTGCGTCTCCCCGGCCTTGGCCGATATTTACGTGAAGCGGCTCCCCGACGGCACCATGTGCTACTCGAACTTTCCCACAGGAAGCGACTGGGACTTATATATCAAAGAACGCACGTACGAGCCCCGTGCCCACTGCCGCAGGTCCGACTTCGACGGATTGATCCGGCGGATCGCCCTGAGCGAGGGTGTCGATCCGCAGCTTATCAGGGGCATCGTGCAGGTGGAATCACAGTACAATCCCCGGGCAAGGTCTTCAAAGGGGGCGATGGGCCTCATGCAGCTCATGCCGGAGACCGCGACCCTCATGGGCATCCGGGACCCGTGGGATCCGCAGGAGAACATCACCGCGGGAACGCGGTATTTCTCCTCCCTCATGAAGAGATACAGAGGAGACATCGCCAAGGCCCTGGCAGCCTACAACGCGGGACCGGGGGCAGTGGACAGTTATAACGGAATTCCTCCCTACCAAGAGACGCGTGAGTATGTTAAGAATGTGCTTGCCATTCTCAACGGAGGGAGGAAGTGACCGGAAATGAACATCGCAAACGCACTGACCATTTCGCGCATCGCCGTGGTGCCGGTCATTGCCGTACTGCTCTTCTTCGATAACCTTTCCACCTCTCTCGCCGCAGCGCTTCTCTTCACCGCGGCCACCATCACGGACTACCTCGACGGCTATTTCGCCCGGCGGATGAATATCGTCTCCGACCTGGGCAAGCTTCTCGACCCCCTGGCCGACAAGCTGCTCATCGCCACCGTGCTCATCATGCTTATCCCCCTCGGCAGGGTTCCTGCCTGGATCGTCGCGGTCATCATCGCGCGCGAGCTCGCGGTGACCGGGGTGAGGGGCATGGCCTCGGACAAGCACGTGGTGATATCGGCGAGCTGGCTGGGCAAGTACAAAACCGCGTTTCAGTGCACCGCCGTCATCCCGCTGCTGGTTCACTATCCCATCCTGGGCCTGCAGTTTCAGGAGGCGGGCGAGTTCTTCCTGTGGATCGCGCTCTTTTTCACACTGTGGTCGGGCTGGGATTACATCGCGGCATATATCAGGGAGAACATCAGATCATAAAAAGAAAGCCGGGAGAAGACCGTCAACCGGAATTCCCCCGGCTCCCTCGTTCCGGAATTCGCTGTGAGCAGGCAGTGCTGCGGTAATTTCCGCCGGTGTCACTTCCGCTCGGAGGTGACCTCCTTGGCGATCTGCAGAATCTCCATGGGCAGATCGATCCCCATCTTGTTTGATACCTCGAGGTCCACCAGGATGGTGAGGTCGTCCTGCATCAGGATCGGCAGTGACTCCGGAGCGGAGCCTTCCTTGAGGATCTTCACCGCCTGGGTTCCCGAAAGGGCGCCGATTCGCTTGAACTCGGAGCCGACATAGAGGACGGCCCCGGAGAATCCCACGTGGCAATAGCAGACCAGGGGGATCTTCTTGGGATGGATGACCGACATGAGTTCGGTGGTCGGCTGGTAGTCCCTCAGGGCATAGTACGCGTCGATGGGAACGCCGAAGGCCTGTACGCCCTGGTCGATGAGCTCCCGGGCCGCGGCCACCGGGCTGTCGGACTTGCCCACCTCCTTGCTCAGGATCGTGATGCCTAAAGTCGCCGCCTTTGCCGTGGCCTCCTGGACAAAGGCAACCGCGTTGTCGTCGTCGCTGTGGACGATCCCCATCTTGGTGAGGTTCGGCAGGGCCAGCCTGGTGATCTTGAAGGCATTGATCGGGTCCAGATAGAGCGATGCCCCGGTGAACCCCGGCCCGGCCTGGCTCACCGACGCGCACCCGATCGCCTGGGGAACGGCCACGGCGGTGAAGACCACCGGGATACCGGCGCTGACGAGCTTGTCCTTACTGTACTTGGTGGCAGGCGAGCTGATGGTGAGCACGAGGTCGGGGTTGGACGCCACGATGTCCGATACCGCGCCCTTGATCTTCATGAGGATGCCGACCTTTTTCCACAGGCCCGCATCGGCGTCGGCATCGATGATGCGCCGGTTGATGACGAGGTTCTGCCCCTCGATGATGCCGTTTTCAGCCAGCTCTTCCACGAAGCCCTCGTACGCCCAGTCGAACGGGTTGATTTTGGAGACCTGAAGCACCTCTATGCGGTAGGAGTCCTGAGCGCATACCGGCGTGCCGGACATGAGAAGCACCAATAAAAAGAACATATATTTTTTCATAAAAACCCTCCTTCGAAGCAACGTTTTATCAATGAATCTCGTTCTTCCCTTACTGAAAAGAACGCACCTGTTCATGATAGAGCATGGGATCGCGGTTTATGATTCATCATAAAAGAATCGTCGAATCAATATGTTCACATTACTTTAACCTTTCGGCACAGGGAGCGGTCTGCATGAGGATAAAACCGGGCAGGACGTGATAGCGGGGTGAATACGGAGCCGTAGGGACGTTGTCATTGGTGAATCCGGGAGAGAAAATCCTTCCTCGAGCAACACCCCCACTCCCTGCCGGTTCAGATCTTTTCGCTGGTACTGATGCCCAGGTGGGTGTACACGGCGCACGAACCGGTCACGGCGCTGGAAATCAGCGCTCCGCCCGTGACCAGCAGCAGGGCGCTGAACAGGCTCACCTTCCGGGTTTTCACGAGCACGAAGATCAGCACGGCGGAAACCGCGAGCCTGCTTAAACGGTCAATTGTTCCAACGTTCTGGTCCATTACATACCTCCTTTATTCACCCAGGGGATTATTCTTGGACTCGATCCGCTTGTCAACAGGTATTTATAATATCTGGGTTTTCTCACTTTCCGGACGTTTCTGCGGGGAAGGTGTGCCTAATGATTTTCATCTGCATGAAAGGCTGGCTCTCTGCCGGAGCAGTGGATGCTTCAGGCTGCCCTGAGGGCTTTCCGGCTGTTTTTCATCGGAACGGGAGGATGATCGTGTTTTTCTCAGCGTCCGGTTTTTCTGTCGGTATTCTTGTACGGACCGGGAGGGGGGAGGGTTGGAGAGGTGATATATTAAGTCACTAAAAACATAATACTAGAATGAATAATGGTTCAGTTTTTTATTGTGCTCGTTGAGACGATCGGGTACAATCAAGGGACGAAAAAATTCGTAACAGGGGGGTTATATGAATGTAAGTAGGAGGGGATTCCTGAAGCTTGCGGGCGGAACCCTGGCTGCTGCGGGCATCGGAGCGAGTGTTGGGGTGAAATCCGCTCACGCGAAGCCTTCGAAGATCCGGTATGCACGCGAGATTCCCACCGTCTGCCCTTATTGCGGTGTGGGGTGCGGCATTATCTCTCACGTGAGCAACGGGAAGGTCATCAATACCGAGGGAGACCCTGATCATCCCATCAACAGAGGCTCGTTGTGTTCCAAGGGCAGTGCGCTGTTCCAGATTCCCAACAACGACAAGCGCCTGAGCAAGGTCCTGTACCGGGCCCCGGGCTCCGGCCAGTGGGAGGTGAAGTCCTGGGACTGGGCCTTGGACAAGATCGCCAGGAACATCAAGGACGCCCGTGACAAGGGCTTCGTCAGGACCAACGCGAAAGGCCAGGTGGTCAACCGGGTGGAAAACATCGCCTCTCTGGGAGGCGCAAGCCTCGACAACGAGGAGGTGTACTCCCTGGTGAAGTTCAAGAGGGCGCTCGGCCTGGTACACCTGGAACACCAGGCGCGTATTTGACACAGCTCCACCGTCGCCGGTCTGGCGAACTCATTCGGTCGCGGGGCAATGACGAACCACTGGAACGATATCCAGCATGCGGACGTCATCATGATCCTTGGCTCAAACGCGGCCGAGAATCATCCGATTTCATTCAAATACGTCAATCTCGCCCGGGAAAAGAGGGGCGCGAAGCTCATCAATGTAGATCCCCGGTTCACCCGCACCTCGGCCACCGCAGACAAGTATGCGCGGCTCAGGTCGGGCACCGACATCGTCTTTGTCGGGGGCATGATCAACTATGCCCTCCAGAATGACAGAATCCAGAAAGACTATGTGGTCAACTACACCAACGCGGCGTTCCTGGTGAACCCGGATTTCAAGGGCCCCGCCGACCTGGAGGGGGTATACTCCGGTCTCAGCGGCGGCAAGTACGACAAGGCCACCTGGAGCTACCAGCTCGATGAAAACGGGGTTCCCAAAAAGGACACCACGCTTACCGATCCCAACTGCGTGTTCCAGCTGCTCAAGAAGCACTATGCACGCTACGACATGGAAACAGTCGTCAAGATAACGGGCGGAGACAGCAAGGAATATGAAGAGATCTATGATCTCTACACCTCCACCTGCAAGCCGGAGAAGTCGGCCACCATCATGTACGCCATGGGCACCACCCAGCACACCTACGGTTCTCAGAACGTGCGTATTTTCGCGGTGCTCCAACTGCTCCTGGGTAACATCGGGGTTGCGGGCGGCGGCATCAACGCCCTTCGCGGCGAGAGTAACGTGCAGGGCTCCACGGACCATGCGGCCCTGTTCCATATCCTGCCCGGCTATCTCCAGGCGCCCAAGGCTTCCCAGCAGACGTACCAGAAGTACCTCGAGGACAGCACGCCCGAGACCACCGATCCCAAGAGCGTAAACTGGTGGGGAAACTATCCCAAGTATGCGGCCAGCCTCCTGAAGGCATGGTGGCGCGACGCCGATCCCGAGAAGTCCTATGATTACATAGGCAAGATCGACGACGGCGTGAACTACTCCACCATTCCCATCATCGAAAAGATGGCCTCGGGCGGGATCAACGGTCTGTTCTGCTGGGGCCAGAACCCGGCGGTGGCATGCCCGAGCGCACGCCTCGTGCGCCGCGCCCTCGCCAAGCTCGACTGGCTGGTGGCGGTGGATCTCTGGGAGACAGAGACCGCTTCCTTCTGGCAGCCGGAGGCCGGCGTTGACCCCTCGGCCGTCAAGACCGAGGTGTTCCTGCTTCCCGCGGCCTCTTCCGTGGAAAAGGAAGGTTCCATCTCCAACTCCGGCAGATGGGCGCAGTGGCGCTGGAAGGCGACCGAGCCTCCCGGAGACGCACGGGACGATTTGTACATCATATCCGAGCTCGTCCACCGGATGAAGCATCTCTATGCGAAGGAAGGCGGCGCGTTCCCCGAGCCCATTCTCGGACTCTCCTGGGAATATGCCAACAGCGGCATGGACGATTCCGCCCATCATCCCTCTCCACGGACAGTGGCGAAAGAGATCAACGGCTTTTTCCTCAAAGACGTCGAGATCAAGGGCACGGTCTACAAGGCCGGCCAGATGGTACCCAGCTTCGCGTTCCTGCAGGCGGACGGCTCCACCTGCAGCGGCAACTGGCTCTACTGCAACTCGGTTACCGACACCGAGAACCGGCTGATGCGCAGGGACAACTCCGACCCCACGGGCCTGGGCTTCTACCACAACTGGGCCTGGTGCTGGCCGGTGAACCGGAGGGTCATCTACAACCGCGCGAGCGTTGATTTGAACGGCAAACCCTGGGCCAAGGACAAGCCGGTCATCTGGTGGGACAGCCTCAGGAAGACCTGGCTCGGCGATGTTCCCGACGGCGGCGGCGCACCGGGGGCCGTTCACCCGTTCATCATGGTCAACCACGGCCACGGACAGCTTTTCTCGCCCGGCATGGTCGACGGCCCGTTCCCCGAGCACTACGAGCCTCTGGAGTCGCAGGTGCCCAATCTCATGTCCAGACAGCAGGAATCTCCTGTCATCATGCGTTACGACAAGGCGGTTCAGGAGCGGGTGTGCGACCCCATGCTGGTGGAGGGCGCAGCGGCCTGTGTATTCGGCAGCCCCGACAAGGATAGGTTCCCCATCTACTGCACCACCTACCGGGTCACCGAACACTGGCAGGCGGGTCAGATGACCAGATGGCTGCCATGGCTCGGCGAGCTGGTTCCGCACATGTTCGTTGAGATGAGCGAGGAACTGGCGAAAGAGAAGCGGATCAGAAACGGGGAGGTGGTACGGGTTACCTCCATCAGGAACCAGGAAGGCATTCTTGCGCACGTCATGGTGACCTCCAGGATCAGGCCGTTCACCGTCAACGACCAGACGCTCCATCAGGTGGGCATGCTCTGGCACTTCGGGTACAAGGGACGGGTGACAGGGGCCATCGCCAACGACCTCACTCCGCTCGTCGGAGATGCCAACACCATGATTCCCGAGTACAAGGCCTTCCTCGTGAATATCGAAAAGGTGAGGAGGTAAGCCATGACCGAATATATCAAGCTCATCGATCTGACAAAGTGTACCGGATGCAGGGCGTGCCAGGTGGCTTGCAAGAACTGGAACGACCTCCCCGCCGAGAAGACGGGCTTCACCGGGTCTCTGCAGAATCCGTCCGATCTTTCATACAACACCTGGTGTCTCATCCGGTTCGACGAGATCCAGAACGGCTCCGGCATGAACTGGATCATGCGGCACGACGCCTGCATGCACTGCGAATGGCCGGCATGCGTCAAGGCATGCCCTTCGCCGGGCGCCCTTGTAAAGACGGAGACCGGCGCGGTCGTGCACAATCCGGATTTATGCATCGGCTGCAAGGCCTGCACGGCGGCCTGCCCGTTCGACATCCCGCGCTACTCCGCCGAACAGGAGAAGATCGCAAAGTGCGACCTGTGCTACAGCAGGATCACCGATGGCAGGAAGCCCGCATGCGTGACCGCGTGCCCCACAGGCTGTCTGTCTTTCGGGCCCAAGGACGAGATGCTGGCCAAGGCCGATGCCAGGGCCGCAGAGGTACAGGGGGTTGTCTATCCCCAGAACCCCAAGTACCGGACCAATGTGCTCTACATCATGCCCAAGGCGATCAACGTGGCTCAGCTCCAGCATACCAACCCGAACCCCAAGATGCCCACCACCATCCTCTGGTGGAAAAATCTCTTCAAGCCCTTCACCCTGATCGGCATGGGCGCGGTGGCCGGTGCGGCCATGCTCCACTACATGGTCAGGGGTCCGCACGAGCCGCATGAGCCCGAGAATAAGGAAGGGGGTGAGTGATATGTCTGCCAAAAAAGAAGGAATGGTATACGTTACCACGCTGCAGGAGAGAATCGTTCACTGGCTCCTGGCCGGAAGCTGCCTGTTCGCGCTGCTGACCGGCCTGGGGCTCATGTTCCACAGCTGGGACTTCATCCCCGCCCTGCTGGGCGGCCACTACGCCATGAAGTGGATGCACATATTCTCCGGCGTGGTGTTCGCCTTTGCGCTCGTTGCGGCGAGCATCATGTGGTGGGGGCACTGCAAGTTCGTGCCCGACGACCTCAAGTGGGCGCAGCAGGCAGGCGGTTACCTCTGGGAGGCCCATGACCTGCCTCCGGGAGGCATGTACAATGCGGGCCAGAAGCTGTTTTTCTGGACCGTGTTCGTCTTCGGGATCGTTGTGGTCGTCTCCGGGCTCATCATGTTCAACCCGCTCGCGGTCCCGGTCACCCTGGCCCGGTGGGCGTACATGCTCCATGTTGCGTCCGTGATGGTCATCGCCTCGTTCTTCGTCGTCCACTTCTACCTGGGAACCTTCGGCAACCCCGGCACGGTTCAGATCATGTTCCACGGCTGGGCCACCCGGGAATACTGCGAGTTCCACAAGGGCAAGTGGCTGGCCGACAGGGAGAAGAAGGGCGAGGAGGAGACCGAAGCAGCATAGGAGATTCCCGTACTCGCATCTGTAACCACAAGCCGGAGAGCATGTAGCCCTCCGGCTTTTTTCTTGCGGCGGTTCGCTCACCGGAACGGGACGACCTGCCGCCGGACAAAGCCCGGGTTGTTTTTCAGGTGAATGCTTTTGCCCTCTTGTGTTTGACCGTGCGGGCCATATGGGCTATACCGGGGTGTGGAGGATTCGGGTGTCAGGCTTGCAGGAAATACTGGTTATCGTACTGCTGTTCGTGCTCATCATCTTCCTTCCCCGGCGCCTGGGAAGGGCGGGAAGCGAGAAGAAAGCAGGGAAGATATTGAAAGCCCTCTCCGGCAGGGCGCGTCTGGGCGTGGTCGTCTCCGCGGTCTGGCTGCTTGCGTGGGCGGTGTATTTCCGGCCCTGGTCCGGCGGGATCCTCGGGTTTGCACTGATCGGCATGTGCCCGGTCATCCTGGGATGGGGAGTCCTCTGGGTCGTAGACGGGTTCAAGAAGAACCAGGACGCCTGATTTTTGATCCGCTCGGACTCATGTCCGCAGGCATGCACTCTCGAAGGTAATCTCCTCCTGTATTCCTGAAGAATCATGCCCTGTGGGGTATCCGCAGGCGCCGGGAAGAGCGATCCCATACAACACCTCAGCAACTCATTATTTTCTAGTCCCTGGCCATGACCATGTCCGGGATGTCCGAGGAGAAGGTGGGGAAGGCGAAGTCGAATTCGTGGAGGTCGCGCGAGGTGATGCCGTGCTTCATGGCAAGGCCGAAGGTGTTGATGAGCTCCTGCGAGGAGTGTCCGAGGATGTGGGCCCCCAGGATCCGGTCGGTGTCCCTGTCGATGACGATCTTTGACACGGCCGCGGGCTCGGTATAGATCTCGGCCATCTTCAGCGGCTTGAGGTCGTGGTGCGCGGTCTTGAACCGCAATCCCCGCGCAGAGGCCTCTTCCTCCGTGATGCCCACCCCGGCCAGGGAGGGAATGGTGTAGACGACGAAGGGGACCACGCTATAATCCGGCGTGAGGAGATCCTCCGGCGAGACCATGTTGTGCGCCACGATCCGGGCTTCGTAGGTGGCCACGGGCGAGAGCTGGGGGGAAGAGGGCACCGCGTCTCCGGCAACGAAGATATCGGGGTTGGAGACGCTCCGCAGATACCCATCGAGCAGGATGCCCCTTTCATCGGTCTCGACCCCTGCCGCATACAGACCGAGATCCTGATGGTTGGCTACCCGGCCGGCACTGTTGATGACGATGTCCGCTTCAATGGTGCTCGACTCGTTTTTCAGGCCGAAGGTCACGGCAAACCCGGACGATGCCTTGGCGATCGACTGAACCCTCACACCAGGGATCACCTCCGCCCCCAGCGACTGGGTGAACTCCACAAGCTCCCTGACCAGGTCCTGGTCGAACGCGGGCAGGATTTCTTTTGCCGCGTCGAGAACCGTCACCGATATCCCCGCGCGCAGGAAGACATGGGTAAACTCCATGCCGATGGGACCGCCGCCGATAAAGATAGCCGAAGAAGGGCGGTAGCCGATCTCCAGGAGCTCGTCGCTCGTCAGCGTGTTTTCGAACCCCGGAATGGGGAGGCCCCTGGGCCTCGACCCGGTTGCGATGAGGACCTTCCCGCCCTGGTAGGACTTGCCGTTTACCTCCACGGTATGGGGGCCCGTGAACCGGGCACGGCCGTAGATCGTCCGGATCCCGAGCCCGTCGAGCCTCTCTTCGTGGCCTTGCGGTATGTCCTCGATCAGGGCGCGTTTGAGGTCGATGAGCCCTTCCCAGTCCAGGTGCGCGTCCTGGACCGTGATGCGGTGGCTGGGGGCCTGCCGGATATTTTCCATGATCTCGGCGGAGGCGAGGAGCACCTTCTTGGGGATGCACCCCCTGAGCGGACAGGTTCCCCCGAGCATCTCCGCCTCGACGACCAGGATGGACGCCCCCGACCTGCGGGCGATGATGGCCGCCGGCCTCCCGGCAGGGCCTCCTCCCAGGACGATGATGTCAAAACGCTGTTCCATGGCACCTCCTTTTGGGGCTGCGGGGGCGTTCCAGACCCTCTGGCGCAGTCCAGGGCTCCTTTTCGCCCGGAGAGATCCCCGGGCCGGCTGCGGCGGGATGCTTCGATACAGTGAATAGTAGCAAAGCGCTTTCATCTTTCAAGGGTTATCGCGCCGATCGGTTCATCCCGCCGTGAATCCCGCCTGGAGGACTTTCAGCGGGGCAGGCTCCATTGAATTCACCCACGGGCAGTATTATTGTAGAAAAAAGGAGGAGATCCATGGACGCGAAAGTCAAGATGTATACGCTCAGTACCTGCAGCCACTGCAAGGCCACCAAGCAGTTCATGAACGACCACGAGGTCGAATATGAATACGTCGATGTCGATCTGCTCGACGGGGAGGACCGGAGGGGTATCCTGGAGGAAGTGAAAAAGATCAACTCCCACCTCAGCTTTCCCACGATCATCATCGGGGAGCGGGTTATCATCGGCTTCCGCGAGGAGGAGATCAGGGAGGTGCTCGGACTGTGAACACGGACGTACAGAAGCTCTATGATATGCTCAGGAAGGTCCAGGAGGCGAAGGGGTATTATTTCAACAAAGACCGGGACGTGGTCTTCGACCTGCTGCAGGCGCTGCTGATCAACAGGGAGCGGTACGGCTACATGTGCTGCCCCTGCAGGCTTGCCTCCGGCGACAGGGAGTGGGACCGGGACATCACCTGTCCCTGCATCTATCGCGCCCCCGACGTTGCGGAGTACGGGAGCTGCTACTGCAACCTCTATGTTTCGAAGGAGTGGAACGAGGGCAGGGTCCCGCACGTATACGTGCCCGAGAGGAGGCCGCTCGACAAGCTCAGGTAGACCGTACCGGGGTTTTTCGCGCCGGGCCGCCCGGTTTCCGGCCGGATGACGCCTGCGGGGGAGGTCCGATGAGGAGCCGGCCCGCCGGGAACGGTCAGGAAAAGAGATGGGTGAGAATGTCCTGCTCGATGTAGGTGAAGCGGATGCCCATGCCCTGCTCGTCGGTTCTCGCCACAAACCCCTGCGCCCACAGGGGCTTGCCGATGAGTTGCCCGGTATTGAGCCTCAGGGCAACATACGCGTCCCGGGAAAGGGCTGACTCGGTCCGGAGGAAAATCCCGTTCCTGCTCACGTCCGCCACGGTTCCCGAGCCGGCGTCCGTCATGGTGTCGGTATAGGTGATGACAGCGTCCATGGTGCCGGGAACCTTCACCCGGGTATTCTTCCGTCTGTTTCGCATCGCTCGTTCACTCCGTGCCGGGTAACCGCCAGGAAATCCATGGCGTCCGGGCAAGCAGGACAGGAAGAAAAAACATCGCCGCAAGGCCGGCATCTCTTCGGCCCGTCATCGTCATTACAGGCAATCCTTCAAAAGATAGTATAATCCGTATGCCTCGAAGAATCAAGGAAATGTCGTCCGCGTGCCCAGCCATAATCACCGGGGGATTGAATCCGGGATTTGTGGTATGATACATCTAGGAATTCCCGGTGAACGGCGGCGCATACCTCGCGCGCCTTCCCGGGATTGAACCGGAGGCGAACGGTACGATCATATGCCGGCAGAAGAGACCCGAAAAAGGAACACTGTTGACAGAGGGCGAGGACCTTCAGGCAGCCGCCTGGACTTCTCGCATCAGATCTCGCGGTATGCGTCCCAGGACAGGCCGAGGCCCGAGTTTTTGTCTGAAGTGATGAGGCTCGTCCTCGAGCATTCCGGAAGCGACGCCGTAGAGGCGTGGCTGCACGACGGGGGGGATGAGCTCAGGTGCGAGGCCTTCAGGCGGGCGGACGGCTCCGGTGACTTCACGATCGTCCCGTGCGGCGCGGATGCCGGGCGTACGGACCCGGCCGGTAGGGGGAGCTGTCCGGATATCGGTGCATTATGCGCAGCCGCGCAGCAGGGCGATCCTTCGCGCAGAGCCATCACCTGCACCGTGCACGGCAGCGTCTGGGTTCATGACACGCTCCGGTTTTTTTCGCCGGACGCGTTCCCCGTATTCACGGGGACATCCGGCGCCGACCGCTCAGACCCAGGCTATTTGTCGCTAACCCTGGTTCCCCTGCGTTCCGGGAAGGAGCAGATGGGGCTCCTCGTATTCAAGGGCAGAAACAAGAGCTCGTTCGATCCGGCGAGGATCGAGCATCTCGAAGCCATTGCAGCCAAATTCGAACTCGCGCTGCTCCACCAGTTCTCGCAGGCAAAGCTGCATGAACGTGTCAAGGAGCTCACCTGCCTGTATGGTATGGCCAAAACTGCCTCCGATCCCGCTATGCCCTTCGAGCAGAAGCTGATGAACGTCGTCATGCTCCTCCCGCCCGCCTGGCAGTATCCCTCGCGCGCCAGCGCCCGGATCGTGGTGGACGGGCGCGCATACCAGACGCCGTCGTTCATGCAGGGGGCGCAGAAACAGGCCGCCCCTGTCGTGGTCAGGGGAAAAAGCCGGGGGGTGGTGGAGGTTCACTATTCCGGACAGGAGTCCTTCCCGGGGGAGTGCCCGTTTCTTGACGAGGAGCAGAGCCTGATCAACAGCGTTGCGGGGCAGATAGCGCAGATGATCGAGCAGAGGGAGGCGGAGGCGATGAGGGCGGAGCTCCAGGACCAGCTGGCCAGGGCGGACCGCCTGGCTGCAATCGGCCAGCTCGCCGCCGGGGTGGCGCACGAGCTCAACGAGCCGTTGAATACCATCCTGGGTTTTTCCCAGCTCGTCCAGAAGATGGAAAACCTGCCCGCGCAGGCGCTCGAAGATGTCGGCAAGATCACCGGGGCGTCCCTCCACGCGCGCAACATCATTCGCGAGCTCCTCGTGTTCGCCCGGCAGGCCGCACCCAGCAGGGGCAGGGTGGATCTCAACCGAATGGTGGAGGACGAGCTGGGCCTCTTCGAGTCCCTGTGCGGCAAGTCGGGGGTGGAGCTCAGGCGCGTTCTCGCCCCCGGCCTTCCGGAGATCACGGCGAACAGGTCCCAGATGCTTCAGGTCATCTCCAACCTGATGGTCAACGCCCTGCAGGCCATGCCCGAAGGAGGCACGATCACCCTTGCCACCTCGTTCGACCCCTCCGGTGTTTCCCTGATGGTCGAAGACACGGGCATCGGCATGAGCGAAGAGGTGAAGGACAACATCTTTCTGCCCTTTTTCACCACCAAGGACGTCGACCAGGGGACAGGCCTGGGCCTTGCGGTGGTGCACGGGATCGTGTCGTCGCACGGGGGCCGGATCACGGTCGAAAGCGAACCCGGGGAAGGGGCACGGTTTCTGCTGACCTTTCCGCACAGCCAGGCAGCAGAGCAGGAGGAAGAGTGAAATGACCAACACCCGGAAACACCGCATACTGGTGGTGGACGACGCGCCCACCGCGCTCGATATCCTCGAACGGAACCTTTCCTCCAGGGGGTACCTGGTGTTTACCGCGTCAAACGTTGCCGATGCGGTCAAGATCCTCGAAGGCTCGCCCATGGACCTGGTCATTACCGACTACAAGATGCCGAAGATCAGCGGGCTCGATCTCATACGCCATATCAGGGAGAACTGCCACGAAACCGAGGTGATCATGGTCACCGGGTATGCATCGGTCAAAGGGGCGGTGGAGGCCGTGAAGACGGGGGCGGAGGAGTATCTCCCCAAACCCTTTACCGATGAAGAGCTTTTCGCGGCCGTTCAGAGGGCGCTCAACAAGCGGGAGCTCAGGACCATCGTCAAGGGCAGAAAACCCCGCATCGCCCCGAATTCCTATGGTATCATCGGCGAATCGTCCGCCGTCAGGGACATGCTCGCACAGATCGAGAAGGCGGCCTCTTCTCCGGCGACCGTGCTCGTCCTGGGCGAGAGCGGAACCGGCAAGGAGCTCGTTGCCAGGGCCATTCACTACAGCAGCAGGCGTGCCGCTGCGCCGTTCGTTCCCGTCAACTGCGGCGCAATCCCGGAGAAGCTGCTCGAAAGCGAGCTCTTCGGGTACGTGAAGGGCGCGTTCACCGGGGCGAACGAGTCGCGGGCCGGTTTTTTCCAGACCGCCGACGGGGGCACCATATTCCTGGACGAGATCAACGAGATGAGCCCGGCCATGCAGGTCAAGCTCCTGCGCGTGCTTCAGGACAAGCAGGTGTGCATGGTCGGAGCCCGGAAGACCCAGAAGATCGATATCCGGATCGTCGCGTCGAGCAACAAGGACCTGCAGTCCCTGATACGCAAGGACCTCTTTCGCGAGGACCTGTTCTTCCGGCTCAACGTGGTATCGATCACGGTCCCGCCCCTGAGAAACCGGCAGGAGGACATCCCCCTTCTGGTCTCGCATTTCGGGGCCAAGTTCGCCCGCGAACTGGGAAAGCCTGAACCGGTCTTTCCGGCCGGGACCATGAAGATCTTCATGAACTACGCCTGGCCCGGAAATGTCAGGGAGCTGGAAAACCTCGTCCAGCGGCTGATCATCATGGCCGAGGGAAAGACCGTCAACATACCCGATCTGCCGTCCGTCATGCGGTTCTCCGCCCTGTCCGGCACGGTCCCCTTCAGGTCCCTGGCAGAGGAGGAGGCCTGCTATATCCGCATGGTCCTGGCAAGCGTGGGGGGGAACAAGTCCCGCGCCGCGGAGATACTCGGCATCGACCGCAAGACCCTGCGGGACAAGATCAAGAATACCCGGAATCTTCCGGACAAGCCGCCTCAAAACCGATGAACATCTCACCAGGTGGGGAGAATCTCCCCACTTCATTCGACCCCGTCCTTCCCCGGAGGCAGGTGCCGCGCCAGGGCCTTCACGTTCCAGCTCGTTACCGTTAAACCCAGTAAAATCAATAACATCGGCACCTGAATCCAGTCCTCTGGAAAGCCGCCGATCCCCCCTCGCGTCCGGTCAGGCCCCCCGGCATACCTCTTGCCAATAGAGGGGAGGGAACACGAAAAGTACGGGCACGAATGAGAAACAGGGGGGATGCCATGCCGGGAAAACGTGAAGGACTCTGTTCAACCTGTAAATACTCATCGAAATGCACGCTTACGAAAACCTCCTCGCAGGAGGTTCATTTCTGCGAGGAATACACGACGGACGACACGCCCCGTGAGGGCGGGGAAATCGGGCGGGCGGCACGGGCGAAGACCCCGGATCGGACTGCTGATCCCCAAGTCCCGGTCCTGGGCCTGTGCAGCAATTGTATCCATCGCGAAACATGCAGGTTCCCCAGGCCGGAATCAGGGGTGTGGCACTGTGAAGAATACGAGTGAAAAGGGGATTCGAGAGAATTGAACAAGGCCGGAGAGAAGACGGGGGGGAGAATAATAATCCGATGAATCCTGAACACATAGAAAAGATCATTGCAGACCATGAAGGCAGGCAGGGGGCGATCATCTCGATCCTGGAGGACATCCAGGACCTCTACCACTATCTTCCCGAAGAGGCGCTGAGGATGGTCGCGCGGAAAACCGGACAGAGCCTTGTCGATATATACGGCGTGGCCACCTTCTACAAGGCGTTCAGTCTCAAGCCCCGCGGCAGGCACCTCATCTCCGTGTGCATGGGAACCGCGTGTCATGTGCGCTCCGCACCCGGCATCGTGGACGAGTTCACCCAGCAGCTCGGTCTCAGACCGGGAGAGACCACCGAAGACAGTGAGTTCACCCTGGAGACGGTCAACTGCCTGGGGACCTGTGCGCTCGGCCCGATCGTCGTGGCCGACGGCACGTACTTTTCCAATGTCAAGCGCACGGACGTGAAGAAGATCATCCATAAGGCCAGAACAGGGGCCGCCGGAGCGAGATCCGGAAGGGACGAGCGGCTTTTCCCCGTGGACGTGCTCTGCCCGCTCTGCGGCCGGACCCTGACGGATGCGCACCACCAGATCGAAAACAATTCGTCCATAGCGCTGGATGTGTCGTTTGACGGGAAGAAGGGCTGGATACGGCTTTCCAGCCTCTACGGGAGCACCTGCCGCGAGTCCGAGCACGAGATGCCGCCCGATGTGCTGGTAAGCCTCTCCTGCCCCGGGTGCGGCAGGAATTTCCCGGAAAAGCTCAACTGTATCGAGTGTGGCGCGCCCATGGTGCCGCTGGAGTTTCAGGGAGGGGGGGTACTCTACGTCTGCGCCCGCTCGGGATGCATGAGCCGGAGGATCTCGCTCGATGTCCCCGTTCTGCGTGCTGAGACCGCATCCGCGCGACAAGCCTGAAGACCTAAGGTGACATACATGGAACAGCTCACATCATTCGGAATGTTCAAGGCGCTTCAAGAGCGGATCGTCTCGGAGTCGTGTCCGGAGATTCCGACCATCGTGGTTCCGGCCGGTACCTGCGGCCAGGCAAGCGGGGCCCTGGAACTGATCCGCGCGGCCCATCACCATATCCTCAAAAACAACCTGCAGGCACGGATACGGATACGGGCCACGGGCTGCCACGGCTTCTGCCAGGCGGAGCCCTCGGTATACGTCGAGCCCTTCGACACCTTTTATCCCAAGGTAGATCCGGCGAGGATGAAGGATATCATCCAGGCGGCGCTCGAGGGGCGCACGGTGGAGGATCTCCTCTACGTCGACGACGCCGGGGGCGAAAGGATCGAGAGGCTTCAGGACATCCCCTTCTACCGGCACCAGAAAAGGACGCTCCTCTCCCAGAACGAGCGGATCGACCCCCTGGAGATATCCGATTACCTGAAGATCGGCGGGTACACCGCATTCGCGGGCCTGCTCGCCGACAACGACCCGGCCCGGATCATCGAGGACGTCAAGCGCTCGGGCCTGCGCGGCAGGGGAGGGGCCGGGTTTCTCACGGGTGCGAAGTGGGAGTTTCTGGCCAGGCAGGCCGACGGAAAGGGAAAGATCATCGTGTGCAACGCCGACGAGGGAGACCCCGGGGCCTACATGGACCGGAGCCTGCTCGAGGGCAACCCGCACAGCATCCTCGAGGGCATGCTCACGGGCGCGCTTGCCACCGGGGCGGACCAGGGCGTGCTCTATGTCCGCACCGAGTATCCGCTCGCCATCAGGCACCTGAACAATGCCTTGAGGCAGGCCCGGGAACTGGGCCTTCTCGGAAAGAACATCCTCGGCACCGGCTTCCACTTCGACATCTCCCTGGTCAAGGGAGCGGGAGCCTTCGTGTGCGGGGAGGAGACCGCGCTCATGCGCTCCATCGAGGGCAAGATGGGAGAGCCTCGCCAGAGGCCCCCGTTCCCCGTCCAGAAGGGCATCGAAAACAAGCCCACCCTGATCAACAACGTGGAGACCTGGGCCAACGTCCCGGTCATCTTCCGGATGGGCGTGGAGGAGTATGCCGCGACTGGCGGAGGCGAGGAGACGGGGACGAAGATCTTCAGCCTCGTGGGCAAGATCAAGAACACCGGGCTCGTCGAGGTGCCCATGGGCACCCCGATCAAAGACATCGTCTTCAACATCGGCGGAGGGCAGTCGGGCAAAGGGGGTGTCAAGGCCGTGCAGACCGGAGGCCCCTCGGGCGGCTGCATCCCGGCCGAGCTCTTCGACCTCCCCATCGGTTACGGCAGCCTTGCCAAGGTCGGGTCCATCATGGGCTCGGGCGGCATGATCGTGATGGACGAGAACACCTGCATGGTCGATGTGGCCAGGTATTTCATGAACTTTCTCAAGGGCGAGTCGTGCGGCAAGTGCTTTCCCTGCCGCAAGGGCACCCAGAGGATGTACGAGCTGCTGGACGACATCGCGGCGGGCAGGGGAACGCCCGGGCACCTCGACCTGCTCGAAGAGCTCGCGCTGGTCCTGAAGGACGTTGCCATGTGCGGGCTCGGCCAGACCGCCTCGAACCCGGTCCTCTCCACGCTCAAGTACTTCCGCGACGAATACCTGGAGCACATCGAAAACAAGCGCTGCCCTGCAGGCGTGTGCAAGGCGCTCATCCATTTTTCCATCAACGAGAACTGCACCGGGTGCGGCGCGTGCGTGAAGGTGTGCCCGGAAAAGGCCATCAAAGGCGAGAGGAAGCAGCAACACGTCATCGACGCCGGTCTGTGCAGCAGATGCGGTTCGTGCAAGGGCGTGTGCGCCTTCGATGCGATCGAGGTGCGCTGATGCGCCAAACCGATAAACAGCGAGGTGAATCCATATGGTGACGGTAACGATCAACGGCCTGGATGTCAGCGTGGAAGAGGGCATGACCATCCTCGAGGCAGCGCGGTTCATCGGGTTTCCCATCCCCACCCTGTGCTATCACGAGGGACTCTCGCCCTACGGGGCCTGCAGGCTCTGCGTGGTCGAGATCGGCGAGGCCCCGAGATCCAGGCTCGTTTCGTCCTGCACCTATCCCGTGGAGGAGGGGCTCAAGATCCGGACCGCCTCCAAGCGGGTCGTGCAGGCGAGGAGGATGATCATCGAGCTGTTGCTGGCGTCGTGCCCGCAGTCCAAGACCATTCAGGACCTGGCTTCGGCATACGGGGTCCGGACCCAGCGCTTCAAGCAGGAGTATGAAGACTGCATCCTCTGCGGGCTGTGCGTGCGGATGTGCTCCGAGCAGATGATGGCGAAGGCCATCGGCTTTCGGGGCAGGGGCACGGAGCGCAGCGTCGGCACGCCCTTCGACATACAGTCCGACGTCTGCAGGCTGTGCGGGGCCTGCATGCACATCTGCCCGGCCTGCCAGCTCAGGTGCACCTACAACGAGCCCGAGAAGGCCATCTGCAACGCGTGCGCGAACTTGCGGCCGCCCTGTCTGGAGAAGGAACAGTACGACGACATGATGTGCTACATGGACCCGTGCGTTGCCTGTGAAATAAAATAAGACACGAAGAAGGGGAGAAAGTATATGGTGATTTCCAAGGTAAATGCTTCGGCTGCCACACTTACGAAAAACAGGACTGAAGGCTCGGTCGTGCCGTCGTCCGGCATGTGCGTGACCTGTGTCGACGGATGCATCGGGATGTGCGAGATTGGCAAATCCGCCTACCGTGGACACGAGGTGATCTATCCGCAGCCCTTCGGCGTGATCACCACCGCGGCCGAGAAACGCTATCCCGTGGACTATTCCCACTTCAACATCATGGGAACCTGTGTCGGCGCCCACGGGATCGAGGCGGACAGCGACAAGGCCATATTCCCGAACGTGGACCTCACCGTCTCGTTCGGACGCGAGAACGGCATCACCTTCCGCCGGCCCTGGATCATCCCGGGCATCGGCTCCACGGCCATCGCCAAGAACAACTGGGAAGGCCTGGCCATCGGGTCCGCGCTCATGGGCACCGGTCTCACCATCGGCGAGAACGTGGTGGGCATGGACCCGCAGTCCGTGATCAAGGACGGCCGGGTGATCGACACCGTGGACCTCAAGCGCAGGATAGAGCTCTACCGCCGGTACCAGCGCGACGGCTACGGGGCCATCGTGGTCCAGGCCAACATCGAAGACACGCGCCTGGGCGCCCAGGAATACGCGATCGAGAAGCTCGGCGTCGAGTGCGTGGAGCTCAAATGGGGTCAGGGCGCCAAGGACATCGGCGGCGAGGTCAAGATCCCTGACCTCGAGAAGGCCCAGATGCTTGCCAAGCGCGGCTATATCGTCCTGCCCGACCCCTTTGACGAGGACGTGATCAAGGCCTTCGAGCGCGGCTCGTTCAAGGAGTTCGAGCGACACTCCCGCGTGGGCATGGTCACCGAGGAGTCCTTCGCCAAGAGGATCGAGGAGCTCAGGTCCGCAGGGGCGAAGTACATCTTTCTCAAGACCGGGGCATACCGGCCCGTCGACCTCGCCCGGGCGATTTCGTTCGCCTCGAAATACAAGCTCGACCTGCTCACGGTCGACGGCGCGGGCGGAGGGACCGGGATGAGCCCCTGGAGGATGATGAACGAGTGGGGCGTGCCGCCGGTCGAGCTGCACTCGCTGCTCCATCAGTATGCATCGCACCTGGCGGGCAAGGGTGCCTATGTGCCCGCCCTGGCCCTGGCCGGAGGTTTCGCCTTCGAGGACCAGATATTCAAGGGACTCGCCATGGGCGCCCCCTATGTAAAGCTCATCGGCATGGCCCGGGGGCCCATCGCGGCCGCCATGGTCGGCAAGACCATCGGCCGCACCATCGACCCCATGCAGGTGCCCGTGTACATCGAGCGCTTCGGCAACACCAAGGACGAGATCTTCGTCACCGCCGCGGATCTGCGCCGCGAGCTCGGCAAAGACGAATTCGACAAGCTGCCCACCGGCGCGATCGGGCTTTACACCTACTACGAGCGCCTCACCCAGGGCCTGCGCCAGATCATGGCCGGAAGCCGGAAATTCTCGCTCGAGAACATATCCCGGGGCGATGTGGCGGCGCTCACCCCCGAGGCGTCGCGGGTGAGCGGCATCCCGCATATCATGGACATGGACAAAGAAGAGGCATTCAATCTCCTTTAGATCGTGAATACATGACGTATCCCGGGGGTATTGGCGTGCCCCCGGGACCATTTTTTCAAAAAGGAGAATTTGTAGTAATAAGGCCCTGCGAAGGCGGGGCCGGCCTTTATACCCTCACCACAAAGCAGGTGATGAACCGGGGGTCGAGTTCTTCGAGGCGGGCGATGCCCGAGAGTTCGTCTTCGAAACGGCTCAGCAGGAGGCCGGCGGCATCCTCGATCGAACGGGGAGCAAGGTCGGGGGCGAGGGCACCGAGAAAATCCTGTAGGCTGCGTCTGAACCCCGGCACGAACACCCGCCTGCCTGCTTCGTCGAGGCGCGTGACCGTCCGGATGAGCTCCACCAGCTCGTTTCTTTCCAGGGGCCTGAAACCGGTCTTTTTTTCCAGGAGGTTGATCGCGAGCACCGTGAGGATGAAGGTCTCCAGATCGAGGCCGGAGCCCGTGTTCGTGCCCGAGAGGGAATCCCTGCTCTCCCTCCACCTGAGCGCGTTCATGATCGTTGCCAGGGCGTCGATCATGTCCACCGTGTGCGTAACCTCTTCGAGCTGCTCCATGGTGGAGAACTCCCGGTCCCTGAACAGGGGACGTTTTTTCAGCAGTCCTTCGGCGCAGGAGCTCAAATTTTCGGGGACCATGGCGAGATCCACGGTCCTCAAGGTCTGCCTGAGCCGCATCTGCTGGTCCAGGATCGCGTTGTACCCCAGGGAAAAGAGGGTGTCTGCGTTCATGGTGTCAAGGATTTCTCCAGCGCTCCTGCCGCCCCTCTTCATGGCCACGGCAAGGCCGAGCGAGGAGATCGCGCTTGCCTTGTCGATGCTGTTCTTGAGCTCGTCCACCTCGTTCAAGGGGCGGTAGTCGGCCATGACGACCTTGTTGGAGAGATAGATCATCTCGACCATGAAGCGCTCCTGAGTCTCACGGGAGGTCTCCGCCAGGGAGGACACGATGAGATCCGTGTTCCGGGAAAGATGGTCCAGGTACACTGCCGGGAGAATGCCCCGGCCCTTGTCCATATGGGGAACCTTCTCCTTCGACAGCCCCGCGTTCAGAAGATTCTTGGAGTGCGCCCGGCGGTAGATGCCCATCGCCTCGTCAGGGGGAGGGAACCCCAGCTCCATGAGCCTCAACGACCGTTTCTCGTAGATATTCTCCTCGATATAGGACTTCATCTCCCAGATCACCCCTTCCATGATCGCGTAGTACGTGTCCTGGTAATGGGTGAAGAGGAGGCTCAGCATGTCCTTGAGGAGCTGGGTCTTTTCGTCCTCAATCTTGATGAGGAAGAAATAGTTGTCGTCCAGGCTTTCATACCCGGCATCCAGGAGGTCCGGGATGCGCTCGTCCGTGGGCACTACCTGCACCACGTCGATATAGGTCTGGTACAGGAGGATCACGATGTCCAGGTCGAGGGCTTCAAGCGCAACCTGCAGGGAATCCACCGATGCGTTGTAGATCTCCCAGAGCCAGTCCAGGAGGGCGTCTACCGAGAGGGTGTCCTTGTCCCAGCAATCCATGTCGATGATATGGGAGATCGTCTCGGGGGTGACGTACTGGAGCAGGATCTGGCTGTCCGTGCCCCAGGAGTCCTTGATGAGCATGAAGGTTTCCTGCGGAGAGAGCCGCTCCAGTATCTGCCGGGTATAGGGTGAGTCGATGATGGCGCGCGCACGGTCTGCGGGCGTGGTCGTCAGCACTCTGCCCAGTTCGCTTTTCAGGGTCAGTTTGGTGTCCATGATCCTTGGTTAACACACTCCCGAGGCGCTGATCAATACGGCACTCTACTCTTCTCCGATCACGATCCGGCCGGCCCTGCTGCGGATTTTCAGCGAGAGCGAGTCGATCAGGGAGTATGTGCAGGGAATGACGAAGAGTGTCAGCGCCATGGCAAAGAGCAGGCCGAAGGCCACGGCTACCGCCATGGGGGAACGCATCTCGGATCCCTCGGAGGTCGACAGGGCCATGGGGAGCATGCCCGCGATGGTCGTGATGGAGGTGATGAGGATCGGGCGCAGCCTCACGGTCGCGCCCTGGATGACGGCTCGGGAGCGATCCATGCCGGTCTTTCTCAGGGCGTTGATGTAGTCGATCATGACGATCCCGTTGTTCACCACGATCCCCATGAGAATGATGAGCCCCATGAAGGCCGGTACCGAGAGCGTCTTGCCCGTCACCATCAGCCCGAATACCACCCCGATATAGGCCAGAGGCAGGGTGAACATGACAATGAACGGCTGGGAGAGCGACTCGAACTGGGCGGCCATGACCATGTAGATGAGGATGATGGCCACGATAAACGCCTTGCCGAGCTCCCTGAACGAGGTCTGCATGTCCTCGAAGGTCCCTCCCATCTCGTAGAAGTATCCCTCGGGCATGCGCAGGCCCTGCATGACCTGCTCGACATCGCGCATGACGCCGCCCAGGTCGCGCCCCACCGTGGAGCCCGAGAGGGTGACCACGCGGTTCTGATCCTTGCGGTTGATGGTGATGGGCCCCACGCTTTCTTCCAGGGAGGCCACCTGGGACAGCGGCACGCTGAACCCCAAGGGCGAAGAGACGGGCACCCTTTTCAGGTCGTCCAGCGTCACCCGGTAGGCCTCCTGAAAGCGCACCCGGATGTCGTATTCCTCGCCCGCATCGTGGAAGCGGCTGATAACCTTGCCAAGCATGGCGGTCTCCACGGTCGCCGCCACCTGGGCCACGCTCAGGCCCATCTTGGCCGCCTTGTCCCGGTCGATTTTCACATGGAGCTCGGGCTTGCTCTGTTTGAGCGACTTGTCCAGGTCCGTGAGTCCTGCTATGGGCGAGAGCCTGAGCATGGCGGCATTGCCGATCTCGTCGAGCTTCTCCAGGCTCGACCCGTAGACATGGATCTCAACCGGCTTGCCTCCTCCGAAGAGCGATCCGGAGATGTCCTCGAACAGGTATTCGACGTCCTGGAGAACGGGCAACTCGCGCCGGATCTCTTCGGCAATCTCTTCGGCGGACTTATCGCGGTCCTCCTTTTCCGTGAAGCGGGCGAAGATCCGCGCCTTGTTCACCCCTGCGGTCATCTGGCCCTGGGCCGCCGCGTACTTGGCGTCGACCGTGATTCCCACCATGCTCCCGCAGGTGATGACCTCGGGCCGTTTCAGAAAGATGTCCTCCACCTGCCGGGCGATGTGGTCGGTCTCGGAGAGGACCATGCCCTCGGGCAGCGTGATATCGACCATGGCCAGCGGGATGTCCTGCTTGGGCATGAACTCGGTGCCCAGGAACCGGGTGCACACCAGTGCAGCGACGAACAGGAGAAAGGCGGCTCCCAGGGTGATGCCGCGCCGTTTCACGGCCCTTTCCAGCAGGGAGGCGTACCTGGTGCGCATCCTGCCGGTCCATCCTCCCGACTCGATCCGCTCGTATACGCCCTTTTCCTTTTTGAAGATGGTCGCCGCAATCGCCGGGATGATGGTCACCGCGATGAACAGGGAGGCGAGCAGCGATATGCACACGGTGAGCGAGAGCGGGCGGGCCAGCTTGCCGGCGATGCTCTGGGAGAGGCTCATGGGCAGGAATACCGCCACGGTGGTGAGCGTGCTCGCCGTGATGGCCAGGCCTACCTCCGAGGCCCCGCTCACGGCCGCTTCATGCCTTGAGGCGCCTTCCTCCAGGTGACGGAAGGTGTTTTCGATCACCACCACCGCGTTGTCCACCAGCAGGCCCACTCCCAGGGCGATACCGCCTAAGGTCATGATGTTGAATGTGTATCCCAGGGCCTTCATCCCGATAAAGGTGGCGATGACCGACAGGGGGATGGCCAGGGCGATCGTGATCGTGGGTCTGACCGCCCGGAGGAAGAGAAAGATGACCCCCATGGCGATGATTCCACCGATCAGCGCGTTGGTGCCGGTGGCCGAGATGGACCGCCTGATCACCTTGCCTTGGTCGAGGATGAGGTGCAGGGAGACATCCCCGGGCATGATCCTCTCGATCCGGGAGAGCTCGGCCTTTACCCGGTCGGCCGCCTTCAGGGTGTTCACCCCCGACTGTTTCATGACCGCGATGATGACCGAGGGGCGGGTGTTGGTGCGTTCGAAGCCCCGGGTCTCCTTGAAGGAGTCCTGCACGTCGGCCACATCGGAAATCCGCACCGGCCTGCCCTCGGGGCTTACCGAGATGATGGTGGAGCTCGTCTGATTCATGTCGTCGTAGTACCCGGTCGTCCGGATCAGGTACTCCTTTTTCCACGACTCCACGTGGCCGCCCGAGACGTTCAGGTTCCCGGCCCTGACGCCGGCGATCACCTGATCGAGCGTGGTGCCGGTGCTCTTGAGCTTCTGGGGATCGACCAGGATCTGGATCTCCCGCTCCTTGCCGCCGAAGATGAACACCGAGGCGATTCCCTCCAGACGTTCGATCCGGGGCTTCACGACGTCGTCGATGTACTCGCGCAGGCGCTTGGTGTTTTCCATGCCGATAACGCCGTACTCCAGGATGGGCATGTCCGAGACGTTGAACTTGAGCACCATGGGCGTGTCTGCGTCCTCGGGCAGGAAGTCCGTAATCCAGCTGATCTTCTCGCGCACGTCCTGCGCGGCAAAGTCCAGGTTCGTGCCCCACTCGAACTCGCAGTATATGCTGGAGATTCCCTCCACGGTCACGGAGGTCACTTCCTTGATGCCCTCGACCGTGCTCACGGACTCCTCGATGGGCTTGGTGATGAGCGTCTCGATCTCTTCTGACCCCACGCCCTCGTAGGTGGTCACCACCGAGACATAGGGGAACTCGAGCTCGGGCAGGAGGTCGAGGCCCAGGCCGGAGAACGAGACGAGCCCGAAGAGGGTGATGATCAGGACGAGCATGGTGATGGTGATCCGGCGCCTGACGGAAAACTGGGGAAGATTCATGGGCTAGCTCTCCGGGGGGTCTTCCCCGTGCGCGATCCGTACCCTGGTGCCCGACTCGAGCCCGGCCAGGCCTCGGACGACCACCCGGTCGCCCTCGGAGAGGCCGCTGGTCACCTCGAAGAGGTCATCGCCCCCGATTCCCAGGGTAACGGGGCATCTCTCGACGATTCCCTCCCTGACCCTGTACACGATATAGGAGTCCTCCCCCCGGATGAGAGCGTCTCCGGGCACGGCCAGGACATCGTTGCGGACCGTCTGGATGACCCTGGAGCGCGCGGTCATGCCCGACCTGAGCTTCAGGCCGGGATTTTCGAGGGTGATCGTGACCGTGAAGGTGCGGCTCACGGGGTCGATGGTGGGATAGATCTTCGTGATGGTGCCTTCAAAGGGCTGTCCCGGCACGGCATCGACCGTGATCTCGCCGGGGTTTCCCGTCCGGAGCGAGCTGTAGATCTCCTCCGGGAGGTCGACCTCCACCTTGACCGTGCTCATGTCCATCATGACAAAGGCCTGCATCTGGGGGCCCGCAAGCTCTCCCTCGTTGGCGGCCACGGCGGTCACCATGCCGGAGAAGGGCGCCTCCAGGCGGCATTCACGCAAGTTTCTCTTCGCGACCTCCCGGGCCGTGATTGCCTGGTTGTACTGGAACCGGGCGAGGTCGCGGGCCGTTACGGCATCCTGCAGGTTCTGCTCGGTTACGGCCGTGGCCCGGTAGAGTCCCTCCATACGGGCCAGGTCGCGCTCGGCCCGCTCGAGGGATGCCCTCGCCTGGTCGAGCTGAGACCGGGCGTGCTCCAGGGCCCGTTCATAATCGAAGGGATCGATGAGCATGAGCAGGCCGCCCTTTTCGACAAAGTCTCCCTCGTCCACGGGGATGTCCTTGATCCTGCCGGACACCTTCGGACCGATCCGGGACACCTCCCGGGGAGATACGCCGCCCACTGCGGTATAGGTTTTGTACACGGGGCGCCTGGATATTTCCACGACCATGACCTCGGGCACCCGGGTCAGTGCCTGCTCTTCGGCTGCCACAGACCCCCCCTGCCCATTTCCGCACGAGGAAACCCCGGACAAGAGAAGAAGGACCGCGATGCACAGAGCAGGGGCGCACTTTTTCACGGGGCGGCCTCCTAGAGGGTGCCCATGGCGGATCTGAGCGAGGCCCGGGAGGTGGCATAGTCCGCCCGTGCCGAGATATAGTTCCTTCTCGCCTGGTCGAGCAGTGCCTCGGCATCCAGGACATCGGTGGTGGTGGCCACCTGGAGGTTGTAGCGGTCTTTCTGGATTCTCAGATTTTCCTGCGCCTGGCCGATGGCCTGGACGGCCACCTCGGTCCTGGCCCTGGCCTCCTCGGCGGAAAGGTAGGAGTTCTTCACCTCCAGCAGGACCTGGTCCTTGAGACTCTGCATGAGATAACCCAGCCTGCTCCTGATGGCCTTGAACCGCGAGACCTCGAAATAGCTCGAACCGCCGTCGAAAATGTTCCACCTCAGGCCCACCCCCACGGTCCAGGCACGGTCTTCGTCCACGTCGGGGTCTTCGCCGAGCTTCTCGTATTCATAGGTGGCTGCGACATTCGGGAGGTACCCGGCACGGGCGATCCAGACCCCTTTATCGGCATTTTCGATCTGAAGACGGGTAATCCTGATCTCCTGCCGCTGGTCCAGGGCGGTCTCGTAGGATTCGTCCAGGGTCCTCTCGAGCTCGGGCATGGGTATCTCCTCCTCGATATCCACCGGCATCGAGATACTTCTGCCCAGGAGGGTGTTGAGCCGGGACTCCAGAAGCCTTACGGCGTTCTCCGCGGTGATAACGTTCTGCAGGCTCTCGGCGTACCTCACCTGTGCCTCCAGCAGGTCGTTCTTCGGGATCATGCCCTGGTCGTAAAAGGCTTGTGCCACATCGAGGTGCGCCTTGATCGACGCGGAGGAGCTCCGGGCGACCTCCAGTATCTCCCGGGCCTCGACGATTCCGTAGTAGGCATCAACCACCTGGAATTTCAGATCCCTGACCTCCTGCTCCCTGTCCAGCCCCGCAACACGATAATTGTTTGCCGCGATCCGGTAGGAATTGTACAGGGCTCCGCCGGCGAAGAGGGGTTGGGTCACCTCCACGGAAAAGGTGTAGTTGTCTTCGGTCCCGACGGTGAATTCGTTTGGCGGGATGGTGATGGTCGGCTCCTCATCGAAGCGTGCGTACGCGTAGTTGAGGTCCACGGAGAAGAGCATGTCGGACAGGCTCGAGCGTTTTTCCATGAGGCTCGCATACACCTGCTTGTCCTGGGCCCTGATGAGCGGATTGTTGTCCAGGGCCAGGGCGATGGACTCCTCCAGCGTCAGGTAATTCTGGGCGTAACAGAAGGCTCCTCCCAGAAAGACCATACCGGCCACGAGAATGACGATCCTCCTAATCACGATAATCCTCCCTTAATATAAGCTGTAAAATCCTGGACATGTATGCAGTCGGCCTCTCGCCGAGCAGGCCCAGATACCAGTTGTCGCCGATTGCGTGCAGCATTCCGGGTATGGTCAGTGACATGAGGTCCGGGTCGAACTGCGGGTCTTTTTCATTCGCCCGCGTGAATATCTCCCGGATGAACCGGATGTCCTGCATTCGGATCTCCCGGAAGCGCTCGAATATCCTGGATACCACGTCGGGAATCTGGGAATAGAAGATCTCGTAGATGAGGCGGTGGAACTCGGGATGCTCCTCGACCCAGGTGAGGTTGTAGCGGATGTACGCCTCCAGCTGCTCTTTCCACGGGCGCCTGTCGGCCATGATCCGGCCGATGCCGGCCACGTAACGGTCGATGCCCCTGACGATGACCTCGCTGAAGAGCTCCTGCTTGCCCGGAAAGAACTGGTAGATGGTGCCCACGCCGAACTCGGCCTTTGCGGCGATCTCCGCCATGGAGGCGTTGACATACCCCACGGACTCGAAGATTACCTGCGCCGCGTCGAGAATGGCCTCCCTGCGGCGCGCCATCTCGCGCTCTTTCCTGCCCGAAAGAGCCGAATTGCCGTTCACATTCTGAACCATGGTTCAGAATTAGAATATTCGTTCGTACAAAGTCAAGGATATTCCCAGGCAGGCTCAGACGACCCTGAAACGAAGCCCTCCGGGAAAAGGGGGAGCTGAGCCCGGGAGAAACCGGATCGCCGGGAACCTCCGGCCGATGCCGTGAGCTCCGGGAAGGCCGGCGGACGGCGTTAATCCAGAGAATGGAAAACGAGGCCGGAGGGAACCTGTGGATAGAAGAGCACGGAATTCTGGGGAAGCCTGACCCCGGTTTCCGAAATCTCCATGATGCCCTCGATGCCGATGGGATTGTGAAGAAAGGCGATATCCGCCCTCCCCTTAATCACCATGTTGAGCGCCTCCTCGGAGGAGCTGGTGTAGAAGATGCGTCTGCCCGCCTCGGCGTGGCTGATTCCGAGAACCGGCTGCAGGATGCTCTCGTGGAGGATGGCAAGCGCCATATCCATGAGCCGGGGATGCAGGGGCGCGGGCAGGAAGCGCTCGAAGTCCGCATCCTGCGAGAGCTCCAGCAGGTAGTATCTGGGGATGCCCTTGACGAACAGGCCCAAATGCCCCTTTCCGCCCTTGTTCAGCGCGGAGAGGAACACTTTGCGGTTGTCGTAGGGGATCATGTTGAACAGTTCCTTGATCCGGTACTCCAGGTCCACGAGGCCCACTCCCATGCTGTCGGGTATGACCCGGTGTACCGGGAGGACGGTGAGCCCCTCTTCCTGGTTCACCAGATACATCTGCACATAATCGAAGCCCTGGTTGCCTTCGTTTTTGCCGGTGGCCGCCCGCATACGGTCGCGGTACATGCGTGCCGTCTCGAAGCGGTGCTGACCGTCGGCGATGAGCACCTTCCGGTTCTGCATGAGGCGGGCGAACGCATCGATCGTTTCCTTCTCATGGATGACCCAGAGCCGGTGAGTCTCGCGGCGGGTGTCGAATTCCTGTGAAGGCCTGCCGAGGGAAGGCCGTACCTTCGTCTCGATGACCTTCTTCGGGTCCGAATATACGCCGAATATCGAGCTCAGGTTCGTGTTGACTTCGTTCAGGAGACGAAGGCGGTCGAGCTTTGGAGCCTTGTTGGTGTGCTCGTAAAACCGGAAATGATTCCTGTCGCCGTCGTCCATACGCACGGACGCGATAATGCCCCGCCTCGTGAGGGTATGCTCTCCCAGGGAATAGGTGTGCTCGTGATAATAGAGGGCCGGTTTCTCGTCCTGAATGAGGACCGACTCCTCCTTCCACTGCCTCAGGAAATCCCGTGCCCGGGTATAGCGGTTGTTCTCCCTGGTGTCCTTGGGCATCTGCCTGCCGAGAACCAGCCTGACGGCGTTATAGGGCGAGAGAGCATAGAGGTCGTCGACTTCCGGAAGACTCACGGCATCGAACGGGGGGCAGATAATCTTGTCGAGGTCCACCTTCTCAGGGTTATACCGTATTCCCCTAAAGGGCTGTACCCTGGGCATTCACCTTCTCCTTTCGCGCGGATGCGTATGGGAACACATACAGAGTGTGCGTATATATGGACTATCGGAAAAATTCAACTCCAACTTGTCCTTAGACCTTACTTTTTAAAGTGATCCCCGCATCTTTTTCACCATGTTCCGGATAAGACGGAGCGTTCGGGTGGGGAGCCACCATCTGCTCAACCTTGCGCCCAGGAAGAGCATCCGCTCTTCCTGCTCGTCGAGCAGCCTGGGCTGGAGCTTGTGCTTGACCTTGGCAAAACCCATCCAGTCGATGGCCTCCAAGACCTTCCGGGGCGGCACGCTCCAGGGAACGTACAGACAGGTGGCAAAGTCCACGAGATAGGGTCTGCCCTGCTCATCGACCCCGTAGTTCCTGCGGTTTCTCAGGTCGAGGTGCATGACGCCCCGATGGTGCATGGCGGAGATGAGCTGCCGGAGGGAATCGAAGTACGGGGCACCGGGTATCTGGCGGACCTCCTTGAGATTGGTCCCGCCCATGAACCGGGTGACAAGGGTGAGCCGGTCCGGACACGGCATGAGATCGGGTATTCCCGGCAAACCGGCCAGCCGGGAGTAGATGAAGCGCTCCCATGCGATCAGGAGAAGCCCCATGATGCGGACAGGGAGCATGGCCTCGGAATAGCTCTTTTCCACCAGGGCGCATCCGTCCCTGGTGATCAGATGGACTCGGGGCCCGTATCTGCGGTATTTTTTCAGGTCCTGATGCGCCATCGGGCCTCGTCCTTCCGCTGCGGGTCACTCCGCTGCCGGATAGTCACCGATCTTGAAGCAGGAAAACGGAATGGGAGAAGATGCGTCCTTGACGATGGCCATTCCATCGAGATGCTCCCGCGACTTGTCCATGGATCCTTTCAGGTTCAGGCTCGGGCCGGTGAACTCCAGGTTGCCGTCCTGGCCTAAGGCCAGGGCCATGGCGGCCTCTCTGTCCTCGGACCGTGCCGTGACTGCGCCCCCCTCGTCGATGATCAGTTCCAGGCTTCGGGTGACGTTCGGATAGTAGAGGTAGAGAACCCACTGTCCCTTGAGCATGTCCTTCGTAAAGGCTTCTTCCCGGATCTCGGTTATCTCCACGGTTTTCTTGCTCCGGGTAAGGGGCAGGATCGTCCAGTCGTTCTCAAAGACCCCCCAGAGGAGATGGACCAAGGGAAGGATGACAAAAATGCTGACCACGAGAATGATGCAAAGCTTTTTCATTTTGTTCCCTCGAAAAAGATGGTGCTGAGCCTTATCTTCGATTATAGGTGGTGTATCACCGGCGGGTGAAATATGCAAGGATAGTTGGCCTTACCGACAGATGGGGACTATGAAGATACAGGGAACGGTTCACTGGAACGCCAAAGGCTTTGCCTTTGTCGTTCCTGGGAAAGGACGCGACGATGTTTTCGTTCCTCCGGAGGGGCTCATGGGGGCCATGGACGGAGATCTGGTGGAGGTATGGGCCTACCGGGAAAAAAAGGGACTTAAGGGGGAGGTTCTCTCCATTCTCAGGCGGAGCCCGACCACCGTGAGCGGAACCTACCGCAGCAGGAAGAAGTGGGGGGTGATCACCCCTTTCAAGCCGTTTCCCTACACCATCGTGGTGCCCCATGAGCTCAAAGGCGCGGTCAAGGACGGCGACGTGGTGATGGCCATGGTGGAGAGCCCGCAGGGCGTCAGGAAGACCCGGTCGGTCAACGCCCGGATCGAGCGGCTCCTGGATATTCCCGAGGACACCGGTGACGATCTGAGGTTCGTGGCCGTGAAGTACAGCCTGCCCTGGCGTTTTCCCGAGGAGGTGGAAAAGGAGGCGCTCAAGGCGTCAAAGGTCTCCATTCCCGCCGAGCTCGCACGGCGCAGGGACCTGCGCGACCGGATTCTCTTCACCATCGATGGGGCCACGGCAAAGGATTTCGACGATGCCGTGGGAATCGAGCAGCTCCCCGACGGCAGCTATCTCATGACCGTTGCCATTGCGGACGTGGCCCACGTGGTCAAGCGGGACACCCCGCTGGACGAGGAGGCCAGGAACCGCGGCTTCAGCGTGTACTTTCCCGAGGCGGCGATCCCCATGCTGCCCGAGGTCCTCTCCAACGGGATCATGAGCCTCAAGCCACGGGAGGAGAGGCTCGCCATGGCAGTGGAGGTCCATCTGGGACCGCGTGGCCGGCTGCTGGATTTCGACTGCTTCGAGGCGGTCATCCGGTCCCGGGCCAGGCTCGTGTACGAGGAGCTCAACCCCTTCATCGAGGGTGGCTTTCCTCCCGATTATCGGGACACGGAGGTGGCGTCCCGTGTCATGGAGCTCCACCGGATGGCCGGTAACCTCTACCGGAACCGCACGAGGAGGGGGGCCCTCGATTTCGATATCTCCGAGGTGGGCATCACCATCGGCCACGACGGGGACGTGGACCGGATCTACCGGTACCGGCGGGGGCCTGCCGAGAGGCTCATCGAGGAGTCCATGCTCCTGGCGAACCATGCGGTGTGCATGTTTCTGGAGAGGCGCTCCATGCCGGTGCTCTACCGGGTCCATGAAAAGCCCAGGGCAGAGGATCTCCTGGCCCTCATGGAAACCCTGAAAGAGATCGGTCTGCCCAGGGAGGAATTCGCGAATCTCCAGGGAGCCGTTCGGAGGGGCAAGAATCTCTCCCAGGCGCTTCAGCGCATCTCCGCCCTGTACCAGCCGACCCCGCTCCACAACTTCGTGAACCAGCACATCCTCCGTGCCCTCACCCGGGCACGGTACTGGTTCGAGGACCTCGAACACTTCGGGCTCGCCAGCCGGTCTTACACCCACTTCACCTCGCCCATCAGGAGGTATTCGGACCTCATCGTGCACCGGGTACTGAAGATGACGCTCAAAGGCCGGGAAATGACCGGGAAGGAGATGAAGAAACTAAAAGGGTACCTGAAGTACATCGGGACCGAGATCTCGGAGAGGGAGAAAAAGACCGACGACGCCATGTTCGATGTAATCAGGCTCAAGACAGCGGCCTACATGCAGCGGCACGTGGGAGACGACTTCTCCGGGGTGGTCACCAGCATCCTGCCCTTCGGCATCTTCGTGGAGATTTTCGATCCGCCCTTCGACGGCCTGGTGACCCTTTCCGACATGGGGAAGGCACGTATCGAAGAGGGCAGGGCCGTGAAGCTGAAAAAACGGACCATCACCATCGGTGATATCATCAAGGTGAAGGTGGCCCGGGTGGATGCACTCAAGGGGCATGTAGACTTCTCGCTCCTGCCCCCGGAGTCGTGAGATCACAAGGCCTCGTTCCCGCATATGCCTCTCGGGCGTTTTTTGATTTCCATGCTTACCCGCCGGTCCTCGGATGAAAAAGCGGCCGCTCGACGCTTGAACATTCCCTGATCCGGGCTGCCTGTACCGAAAAAGAAACCCGGTCTCTTTGGTCTTTTCCGGGAATCAGGTATTCTCTATTGTATCGAAGCATGATCGATCCCCTGTCGCGCGTGCGGCCCATTTAAGCCTTTCCCGGCGGCGGGAGAGGTTTGACCGGGCTGATTTTCGCATGCGTCGCGGATCGTTCACGAAGAACGACGGACGTTGCTTCGGGATACCTGAAAAACAGAGAAACCGTGAAGGCGGCACACAGACCGAGATGGAGAAATATTCCAGAAAGGCCGGCAGAAAGACACCCCGGAAAAGTTCCGTCCCCGGCGAGTTTCTCGACCTGCTCGGCATGGGGGCGATATTCCTGGGCCGGGACTTGCAGATTACCGGGGTAAACACCGCGGCCGGGCTTCTCCTGCAGCAGCCCCAAGAACGTCTCCTGGGCCGGAGACTCGGGGATGCTCTTCCAGCCCCGCTCTCGGGGGAATTCGAAAAGGCCGCCCTGGAGGCGGTGCAGCACGGTTCCCCCTTAAGCTTTCCGGTGCGCACCCCGCTGCCCGGCAGACCGAGGATCTTCGCTCGTTGCATACCCATGCCCGAGGGCGCCCTCATCGTGCTCGAGGACACGAGCGGGCTCGTACCGTTGCCATCCGGGCACCCGGAGCAGGGAAAAGGGGAGCTGGAGAAGCTCTACGAGGAGATGGAGAGCGAGCTCATCAAACTGGAGGCCGTGCTCGAACAGCTCCCCTCCGGCGTGACCATCGAGGAGGCCCCCTCGGGCAGGCTGCTGTATCACAACGCCCAGGGAGACCGCCTTCTCGGGCACCCTGTTCTCGCGGCGCAGGATTACCGTGGCCGGCGCTACGGAGCGCTCCATGAGGACGGCACGGTGTTCCGCCCGGAGGAATATCCCATTGCCCGGGCCCTGACCGGCGAGAAGATCTCCATGGAGGAGGTGCGTTACCGCCGGGGAGACGGCACGCTCATCCACCTCTCGATCAGCGCCGCCCCGATCAGGGATCTGGAGGGCAACATCGCCGCCGCGGTGAGCATCTTCAACGACATCACCGACCGCAAGCGTGCGGAGGAGGCGTTGAGGGAGAGCGAGGAGCGGCTCCGGAACATCGTGGAGAACAGCACCAACGTGTTCTACTCCCATACGCCCGACAACCGCCTGATCTATCTGAGCCCGCAGTTCGAGAAGATATTCGGATACGATCCGAAAGACCGGATGCTTTTGTGGACGGAGACCCTCACCGACAACCCCGTCAACCGCAAGGGCATCGAGTCGACCCGCGAGGCGATCCGCACCGGCAGGCCCCAGCCCACCTACGAGTTGGAGCTCAAGACCAGGGACGGCCGGGAGGTCTGGGTGGAGGTGAACGAGTCGCCGGTCGTCCGGGACGGCAGAACGATCATGGTGGTGGGAGCCCTTCAGGATATTACCGAGCGCAAGAAGGCGGAGAATGAGCGGATGGAGATGGAGCGGAGATTTCAGCAGTCGCAGAAGCTCGAAAGCCTGGGCCTCATGGCAGGCGGCATTGCCCACGACTTCAACAACCTGCTCACCGCAATCCTCGGCAACCTGGACCTCGCACTGATGGGCGGACCGGAGAACCCCCGGTCCCGTGCCTTCATGGAGCAGGCCCGCAGGGCGACCCTGCGGGCGTCCGACCTCACGAACCAGATGCTGGCATATTCCGGAAAGGGCAAGTTTCACGTCAGGAGCTTCAATCTGAGCGGGCTCGTGGAAGAGATGGCAGAACTCCTCAAGGCGTCCATCTCCAAGACGGTGAGCCTGAACCTGAACACGGACAGGAATATACCCGATATCAAGGCAGACCCGACCCAGATCCAGCAGATCATCATGAATCTCATCGTGAATGCCTCCGAGGCCATCGGCAGCCGGCCCGGTGTGGTGGCGGTCTCCACAGGAGTAAAGGACTGCGACGAGCACTGCCTTGCGCAGAGCCGTCTCCGCGAAAAGCCCGGGCCGGGACGGTACGTTTTCCTGGAGGTCGGAGACACGGGCTGCGGCATGGATGAAAAAACGATGGAGCGGCTTTTCGATCCCTTTTTCACCACCAAGTTTACGGGACGGGGGCTGGGGATGGCGGCCGTGCTCGGCATTGTGGAAGGGCACGGCGGGGCCATCGCGATTCAGAGTGAGCCCGGCAAAGGCACCACGGTCGAGGTCCTGTTCCCGGCGCAGCTCCCGGTGGAAAGGCCCGGCGTCCCGGGTGAGGGAAGAAAGCCCTCCGCCGGAGGCGCGCAAAGACGGCGGGATTACGCCTCGGACACCGTGCTGGTGGTGGATGACGAGGACATGGTGCTCGATCTGTGCACGGCCATGGTGGAGCAGCTCGGCTTCCGGACGCTCAGGGCGTCGGACGGGCGGGAGGCGCTGGAGGTGTTCCGCAGGCACGCCCGGGAGATCTCCCTTATCGTCCTGGATCTGACCATGCCCAGGATGGACGGAGTGGATGCGTTTCACGAGCTCAAGCGCATCCGTGGCGACGTTCGGGTGATCGTGTCGAGCGGCTTCAGTGAGCAGGAGGTCTCCGGTCGCTTCGAGGGTGATGAGCCGTCAGGCTATATCAAGAAGCCCTTCGAGCTCGACCGTCTGCGGGAAAAGATCGGTGAGGTGCTGGGAAAAGGCTGATCATTCCGCCCCGAGCACACTGCCGGAATCACCCGTTACGGGCGATTCCCGGACCCCAGGGATCGGCTGATCGCGTTTTTCAGCTCATCGATGCCGGCGGGCTTGACGAGAAACTCTCGGATGCCCATCTCCCGTGCCTTGCGCTCGTCCATCACGTCGCTGAAGCCGGTGCTCAGGATGACAGGGGTATCGGGCCTGATGGCGAGGAGCCTGGTGGTGAACTCGGCGCCGGTCATGCGCGGCATGGTCAGATCGGTGATAACGAGATCGAATGCCCGGGGCGACCTGGCGAACATATCGAGCGCCTCCACGCTGTCGTTCACCGCGGCCACTTCATAGCCCAGCCGCTTCAGCACCCGCTGGATGCTGGAGAGGATGATGTCCTCGTCATCCACCAGGAGAATCCTCTTCTTTCCCTGCGGCCCCGGAGCCTTCACGGGCTCGGGACGCTCCACCCGTTCCGGGCCCTCATGCGCCGGGAGACGGACCATGAACCGCGAGCCCTTTCCCGGTTCGCTCTCGACCGTGATCGTGCCCCCGTGGTCCTCGACCATCCCCCGGGTGATGGCAAGTCCCAGAACCGTGCTTCTGCCGGTTGATCCGGAGGAGTACGAGGGGTCGAAGATATGCTCCATTGCCTCGCGGGTCATTCCCTTTCCCGTGTCGCTCACCGAGAGCTCCAGGTACGGGCCCTCGATTTCCCGGGGATGATCGGGGTCCGGGACGGGACGGACCCGGGAGAGGTTCACCTCGATGGTGCCCGGTTCGTGGCCGATGGACTCCGCCGCATTGCGCACCAGGTTCATGATGATCTGCCGGAGCTGCTGGGGATCGGCTATGACGATATCACGGGTCACGTCCAGGTTCTGCCTGAGCTCGATCGCCTCCGGGAGGGTCGATTGCAGGGAATCGAGGGTCTGCCGGATCAGAGGTTTGATCTCCAGCGGATTCCGCTCCCGCTCGCCCCGCCTGCTGAAGGTGAAGATCTGATTCACCAGGTCTTTCTGACGGCGCGCGGCGCTGAGCATCTGCTCGAGGATCTGATGGGCCGTGCTCTTCTGCGGCAGATCCTCCAGAAGCACCTCTGCATCGATGATGATGGGATAGAGCATGTTATTGATGTCATGGGCGATCTCGCCGGAAAGCCTGCCCAGGAAATCCATTCTCTGAATCTCGCCGATCCGCTTTTCCAGGGCCTTTTTCTCTTCTTCCATCCGCCGGTATCCCGACAGCAACCGGTCCTTCTCGGCAATCTGCCGTTTTGCCTCTGCCAGCTCGCTGGCGAGTTGTTCTTTTGACTGTTTCGCGGATTCCGTCATGTGCCTGTCCCGGTCTTGAGTGCCGCTGGTAAAATCATGTCCTGCGCATGCTTCATTCACCGATCGTATGATGGAAAACGAAGCCCTCTATCTTTAAGATGTTACCCGGTTTGAACGGTTTCTCAACACCCCTTTACAAACGAACGGGTCAGAAGACAGGTCCGAACATGAAGAATGTGCAGGCTCTAAGATCATGGCATACAGTATACCACGCAAGTCGGAATTGTCTATTCGCTCATTGATGGAACGAAAGGGAAAAATATCACGCCTGAGACCGTTTGGAGAGGCACGTCCTTCGAGACTTTCCCGGACAGGGGAAAGGGATACCGGGTCTCTTGAAATATCAGGGTTCATTGCCATTATAAAAAAGAGAAGTTGTTCTTGGTAATGCGTGTTACTCATTGACCGCAGGGAAAAAACCAGTCCCTTTGACGATCCACGAGACATCAGAAACGAAAAGGGCTCTCTTCAGACGATGCTGTGGCAGCCTCTTCCACCGGACTGAAGGAGGGATGGGGAGGAAGAAGTGATAAGCGTCTTATCTCAGGTGATTGATCTGGATCTGCATGCATCGGACATAGAACTGCTTCAGGAGCTGATCGATATGTACCATCCGGAAGGGATGGACCTGGTCGATGAAAGATATCTGACCGATGACAGAAAAGATCCGGCGAAAAAAATACCATTGCCCAAGGCCCTGGAGGAATGGGTAAAGGCGATGAGCAATAAATACCAAGACAGAAGGTTTGTGCTTGCATTGACGAGAAAAGTGCTCGAGAAAATGGGCTATTTCCCGCAGGACCCTGACGATACCCCCGGGCCCGTATACAAGGAAATACACTAAGACTTATCCGGTCTTGGCCGGAGACGGCTTTTTCTTGAGCGCTGCGCCGCCCAGATATGCCTCCTGGATCTTCTCGTCCGAGCGTAACGACGCGGTGGGACCTGAGGCCACGAGGTGCCCGTTTTCAAGCACATAACCTCTGGATGCGACGTTCAGCGCCTTGTGGGCGTTCTGCTCTACCAGCAGGATGGACGTTCCCTGGCCGTTGATCTCGGATACGATGTCGAATATCTGCTTCACGAGTATCGGGGCCAGCCCGAGCGAGGGCTCGTCCAGCAGGAGGACCCTGGGCGAGCTCATCAATGCCCTGCCGATGGCGAGCATCTGCTGCTCCCCTCCGGAGAGCGTGCCGGAGAGCTGCCTGCGGCGCTCGCTCAGGATGGGGAACAGTGAGAAAACCCGGTCCTTGGCCGCGTGCACCTCGTCCTTCATCTTTCTCCGGGTATAGGCGCCCAGATTCAGATTTTCCTCCACGGTGAGCGTGGGGAACACCCGCCGGCCTTCCGGCGAAAGCGAGATCCCCTTGAGCACGATCCCATAGGGCGGGACCCTGTTGAGCTCTTCCCCCCGGAAGAAGACCGAGCCGCTCCGGATGGGCACGAGTCCCGACACGGCCTGGAGCAGGGTGGACTTGCCGGCGCCGTTGGCGCCGAGCACGGACACGATTTCGCCCTGCTCCAGATGGATGGAGACATCATGGAGGGCCTGGATCCCACCATAGAAGATGGAAAGATGCTCAATGCTCAGCAGGGACGTCATATGCAGTCGTATCCTCGTCATCCTTTCCCAGATAGGCCTCGATGACCCGCTGGTCGGCATAAATGTCTTCCGGAATCCCCTCGGCGATCTTCCGCCCCCCGTCCATGACCACGACCCAGTCCGAGATCCCCATGACCATGTTCATGTCGTGCTCGATGAGCAGGATAGTGACGTCCTCATCCCGGATGATGCCCTGAAGAAAGGCCATGAGATCCCGGGTCTCCCGAGGGTTCAGTCCGCTGCTGGGCTCGTCAAGCACCAGGAGCGCAGGGTCCGAGGCCAGGGCGCGGGCGATCTCCAGCATGCGCTGGGACCCGTAGGCGATGTTCTTGGCCAGGTCGTCGCGGGATTTCCACAGGTTCACCTGGCGGAGCCTCTTCTCGGCAGTCTCCCTGATCTTGTTTTCCTCTGCCCTCTGCCCGGGGGTCCTGAACACCGACGAGAACAGGCCGGAGGTGCTCCGGCAGTGACGCCCGGCCATCACATTTTCCCGGCAGGTCATGTCCGGGAACAGGCGTATATTCTGGAAGGTTCTCGCAATGCCGTGGGCGACGATCTGGTGCGGCTTTTTGCCGGTGATCCGATCGCCTCGGAAGAACACATCGCCGAACTCGGGGCGGTAGATGCCGGACACCACATTGAACACCGTGGTCTTGCCGGCGCCGTTCGGGCCGATGAGGCTCAGGATCTCGCCCTTGTGCACCTTCAGGTCAATAGAGTTCACCGCGATGAGGCCCCCGAAGATCTTGGTGAGCCCTCGAGTTTCCAGCACGGTTTCGTCTGCTGCATGGGCCCTGCGCTCAGGCATCTGTCCTCCCCGTACCCTCCAGCAGCGACTCGTACTTGACCGCGCCCCGCTTGCGCGGCCAGACGCCGCCCGGGCGGAACATCATCATGAGCATCATGGCCGAGCCGAAGATGAGCATCCGGTACATGGCGAAGGGCCGGAAGATCTCGGGAAACAGGCTGATGAAGGCCGCGCCGATGATCACGCCCGGGATGGAGCCCATCCCGCCGATGAGCACGATGCAGAACATGAGACACGACTCCCAGAACGAGAAACTCTCCGGCGAGACGCACATGAGCTTGCTCGCATAGACGTTTCCCGCAACGCCCGCCAGTGCCGCGCCCAGGACAAAGGCCAGGAGCTTGTAGCTGCGCGAGTCGATCCCGTTGGCGTTAGCGGCCGTCTCGTCCTCGCGGATATAGTTCCAGGCGCGCCCGATCCGCGAGTCCTGCAGCCTGGTGAGCCCGAGGATGGTCAGGCCCACGATGAGCCAGATGAGGAAATAGTACTCCAGGGACGAATCGATCACCAGCCAGGGCCCGAGAGACGGAAAATCGATGCCGAACACCCCGTTGGGGCCCCCGGTGAGGTCGAATGGGTTGTTGATCAACGCCAGTCGGACGATCTCGCCCATGCCCAGTGTCACGATGAGGAGGTAGTCGCCCTGGAGATGAATGATGGGCGAACAGACCACGTAGGCGAAGAGGGCGGCCGCCAGGGCGCTCAAGGGCAGGAGCACGAGGATGGGAATGCCGAACTTCGTGTTGAGGATCGCCGTGGTGTAGGCCCCGATGGCGTAGAACCCGGCATGTCCCAAGTCGAACAGGCCCACCTCGCCGAGCACGATGTTGAGGCTCAGGCCCAGCAGGGTGTAGATGCCGAAATAAAACGCGATATCGATATAGTAGTTGCTCACCATGAAGGGATAGAGCAGAAAGACGGCCGTGGCGAGCGCAACATGCAGCTGCCGGGAGGATGCGAGCTTTCCGATGCCGGTCAAGGGGGTTTGCTCCATCGGTCTATACCTTCTCCGCCGTCTTCTCGCCCAGGATGCCTGTGGGCCGGAAGATGAGCACCAGGATGAGGATGATGAACACGAAGACATCCTTCCAGGCCGCCGAGATGTAGGCGGCGCCCAGCATCTCGAGCACGCCCAGGATGAGCCCGCCGAGCATGGCGCCGGGGATGTTGCCGATGCCGCCCAGGACCGAGGCGGTGAATGCCTTGAGCCCGTAGTTCCACCCCATGGTGAAGCTGATCTGGCGGTAGTACATCCCCACCATGATCCCGGTCACGGCGCCCAGGGCCGGGCCCAGGGTGAACACGAAGAGGATGACCTTGTTGATGTTGATCCCCATCAGGGACGCGGTCTTGCGGTCGTGGGCCGTGGCCCTGATCGCGGCGCCGAAGGTGGTCTTCTGGACGATGTAGTAGAGAATGCCCATGAGGGCGAACGACATCACCAGGATCACGATCTGCAGGAGCGTGAGGTGGATGCCTCCGATCTGGAGGTGCACGTTGGGGATGAGCGCCGAGGGGTAGGCCTGGAATCTCGGGCCCCATACCACCATGATGGCGTTCTGGAGAAAGATGGAGGCGCCCAGGGCGGAGACCACCGCGGGGAGACGGCCCGCCGGATACACGGGCCGGTAGGCCACCCGCTCGACAATGAGCCCCACGATGGCGAGGCTGATCCCGGCGAAGATCAGGGCAGCCATGAGCGCGCCCCACAGACCGAAATGGGTGGTCAGGAGTGCAGCGCCGAAGACGAGCACGGTATAGCCCAGGTACGAGCCCAGGGTGAAGAAGTCCCCGTGGGCGAAGTTGATGAGCTTCAGCACCCCGTAGACCATGGAATAGCCCAGGGCGATGAGCGCGTAGAACGAGCCGATGGTCAGCCCGTTGATGATCTGCTCCAGGATAACGTGCATGCGTCCTCGTGCTGCTGTTTTATCAGGTACTTAAAAAGGCGCTACCTGGATACGACAATCTTGCCCTGATCGTCAACCACATAGAGGTAGAAGGGCACGCCTTCCCGGTCGCCCTGCCCGGTGAATCCGATCGGACCGGTGATGCCGGGAGCGCCTTCCACCTCGTCCCTGAGGTATGCGGACAGCTTGGCGGGGTCGGTGGTGCCCGACTTGTCCACGGCATAGGCGATGATGTTCAGGGCATCGGCGGCATAGATGGGCCATGGGCTGGAGGGGATGTCGCCGAACTTGGCCCGGTAGGCGTCGAGGAACTCCTTTGCCTCGGGATAGGGCAGGTCGCCGGGGAGCGCCTCGTTGGTCATGTAGCAGCCCTTGGCCACGTTTAAGCCCGCGATCTTGACAAACTCGTCGTTGATGGCCGCGTTGCCGCCCACGAACGGGCAGGTGATCCCGATGTCACGGGCCTGGCTCACCAGGAGCGCGGCCTCGGCATAGTAGCCGGTGAAGTACCACACCTCGGGCTTGGTTTCGCGCAGGTTGGTGAGCGAGACTCGGAAGTCCCTTTCACCCGGGGTGATGGCGTCGAAGTAGACGACTTCCGCCTGTCCGTTTGCGACCATGGGCTCCAGGGCGGTCCGGGTGTCTTCGGCAAGCCCTTTGCCGAATGCGGTGTTATCGTGCATGATGGCGATGCGCTTGGCGTTGAATTTCTTCGGCACAAACTCCGCGAAGAACTTGCCCTGGGAATCGTCCCTGCCGCAGGTGCGGAAGAAGTAGTTGAAATCCCTCTGGGTGAGCCTCACCGCAGTGACCCCGTAGCCGATGTTCACCTTCTTGAACTTTTCATAGATATTGGAGGCAGGCTCGCACACCGATGACCCATAGGTGGAGACCACCGCCACCACGTCTTTCTGCGCCACCAGCTTCTGCGCCGCCAGTGCGCCCGACTTTGGCTCGCCCGCGTCGTCTTCCACCTTGAGCACGACCTTCTTTCCGCCCAGGATGCCGCCTTTTTTGTTGATCAGGTCTGCCGCGATCTCGCAGGACTGTTTCGCCATCTGGCCCTCGTAGGCCCATGCCCCGGTGATCGGGCCCTGCAGGCCGATGACCACGGTGTCTTTGGCTGCATGGGCGCTGCCCAGCCCCAGGACGAGGAACAATACACTCACCAGCAGTACATACTTTTTCATCCCTTTCTCCTCCAAAACGGTAGATATGTTTTTTAAGCCTGTTGATCCCCTCTTCCCGCGCCGCTCAGGGGAGCGGTTTTTCAGGCGACCGGGGCGAGATTAATCTATACAATTCACGAGTTGGGCCGCCCGCCCCGCCTTCGTGGTGTGTTGAAAGTTCAGTGTTTTCCAGTCGTTATGATATAGTTCAGGAGTGACGAACATGTCAAGGATATTTTGGCCCGGGAAGACACGCCCGGCCGTCTGGGGGGAATGCAGAGAAATGAAGGGAAGCCGGAGGCATTGGGATGCCCCGCAGCTCAACAGGCTGCGGGGCATGTCGTTATACGGGGAAAAACATGTTAATTCGGCAGCCACTCCTTCACGCGATCGGGGTTCTCCTTGATCCAGCGCCTCGCAGAATCGGCCGGATCGGCGCCATCGGCGTTCCAACCCATGACCTGGCCGATCTCCTGGAGATTCCAGTGGAAGTTGTCGAGGAACTGGTAGGCTTCGGGGTGGTCCTTTTTGAGACCCTTGCGAACGAAGGTATGGACCTTCTCCTCTCCGCCGTACACGTTCTTTGGATCCTCGAGATACTTGAGGTCCCAGCGAGCGAACTTCCAGTGCGGCGTCCACCCGGTCACCACGACCCACTCGTTATTTTTGATCCTGTCGGCAAGGATGGCCGTCATCATGGCGCCCGTGCCTTCCATGAGCTTGAGATCCAGGTCGTATTCCTCGAGCGCCTTCTCCGTTTTGCTCATGATGCCCGCGCCCGGGTCGATGCCGATGATTTCGTTGTCGAACTTGGCAGCGTTCTCGTTCAGCTCTTCGATCGAGTCGATGGTCACGTAATCCGGTACCACCAGGCCGATGGCCGCGCCCTCGCAGTTCGGGCCCAGGTCCACCACCTTGTCGCCGACCTTGTCGAGGTAGTGACCGTGGGTGACGGGCAGCCAGGCCGTGGTAATGCCGTCGACGTCACCGGTGGCCAAGGCCTGCCACATGGCGGCGGCGCTTACCGAGGTGAGATCGACGTCGTAGCCCAGCTTGTCTTCAAGGACCGCCTCGACGACGTGGATGCTTGCAGTGGCGCATGACCACTCCACATAGGCGAGCTCCAGCTTCTTGTCCGCCGCCTGGCCGGCCGACGCCGCGCCGAAGACGAGAAACAGTGCGAAAAGAACCGTGTATCCGGTCAATCGTTTCATAGTATCCTCCTTATACGGATATTTTTTATTTTCATCGAAAAAACCTATGCGCCTCACTGTGACGTGGCGCCGGTCTGCTTGCCGCCGACACGCTGCATGATCCGGTCGAGGATCATGGCCACGATGACGATGGCGATGCCGGCCTCGAAGCCCCTGGACGGCTCCAGGCGCTGGATGGCCTTCCAGACCTCACCGCCCAGGCCCTTGGCGCCGATCATGGCCGCAATCACGACCATGGACAGGGCGAGCATGATGGTCTGGTTGATGCCCGCCATGATGGTGGGCGTGGCCATGGGAAGCTGGAGCTTGATCAGCTTCTGCCGCCGGGTGCTGCCGAACGAGTCTGCGGCCTCCACCAGCTCGATGGGAACCTGCCGGATGCCCAGGCAGGTGAGCCGGATTGCCGGGGGCATCGAGAAAATGACCGTGGAGAAGATGGCGCCCACCGGACCCAGGCCGAAGAGGGGAATGGCCGGGATCAGGTAGACAAAGGCCGGCATGGTCTGCATCACGTCGAGAATGGGCATGATCACCCGGTAGGCTCTCTGGTTGAGCGCCGCGAAAATCCCCAGGGGAAGGCCGATGATCATGGCGATGACCGTGGAGACGAGGACCAGCGCCAGGGTGCTCAGCATGGGGTCCCACAGGTTCATGTTCCAGATGAGGAACAGACCGATGAGGGTCAGCAACATCACGCTCCGCTTCCGGCTGAGGAACCATGCCAGGGCCGTAAAGATCAGGATGAGCACCAAGGGCGGGAAGAACATCAGCCCCTCGATGAGGATGGCGATTCCGCTTTCCACCACGTCGGAGAACGCCTTGGTGAGGAACGAGAAGTTATCGGAAAACAGGGTGATCGCGTAGTCTATTGCATCGCCGATGGGGATACGCGGGATATTATTCAGCCATTCCATTGGTCTGTACTCCTTCTGCAAGGGCCGCCAGGAGCGTGCCCTTGATGATGACGCCCATGAGATGGTCTTCGTTGTCCACCACGGCGACGGGGCTGCTCTCCACCAGGAGAGGGAAGAGCTCGTAGGCCGGCGTGTCCGGCGACACCCGGTGGATGTCGGTGACGAGGATATTCTTGAGATCCCTGTCGCCCGCCTTGAGCGCCGAAGATGCGTCTTCCGCCTTGACGAGCCCCACGAGCCTGTTTTTGTGCTGAACATAGATGCTCGAGAGGCCTGCCTGCCGCATTTTCCACAGGGCGGCCTTGGGGCCGTCGTGGGCAAAGCTTGCCACCTCGCCCGGGTTCTTCATGATCGAATCCGCGGTGACCACCTTGGAGATGTCCACGTCCTGCACGAACTTGGCAACGTACTCGTCGGCCGGGCTCGCGAGGATGGCCTCTGCCGTGCCTTCCTGCACGATGCGGCCGTCCTTCATCAGGATGATCCGGTCGCCCAGCTTCAGGGCCTCGTCGAGGTCGTGGCTGATGAAGATGATGGTCTTGTGCATCTTTTCCTGCAGCTTGAGCAGCTCGTCCTGCATGTCGCGCCGGATGAGCGGGTCCAGTGCGCTGAAGGCCTCGTCCATGAGCATGATGTCCGGGTCGAGCGCCAGCGCCCGGGCCAGGCCCACGCGCTGCTGCATGCCGCCGCTGAGCTGGGCCGGGTAGGAGTCCTCCCACCCTTTGAGCCCAACCTGCTCGAGAGCGATCATGGCCCGCTCGCTGCGCTCGGCGGCCGGCACCTTCTGCACCTCGAGCCCGTACTCGACGTTTCTGATAACGCTCCGCCGGGGGAAGAGGGCGAAGTGCTGGAAGACCATGCCGAAGCGCTTCTGGCGGAGCTGCCGCAGCTCTTCCCTGTTCAGCGAGGTGATGTCGGCCCCTTCCAGAAGGATCTTGCCTTCGGTGGGCTCGATGAGCCGGTTGAGGCATCGCACCAGGGTGGACTTTCCGCTGCCGGAAAGTCCCATGATGACCAGGATCTCTCCCTCGTCCACATGGAACGACACATCAGCGATCCCCACGCCCTGCCCGGTCTTTTCCAGGATCTGATCCTTGGTGTATCCCTGCTTCAGCAGCTTGACACCCTTGTGGGGATGATTTCCAAAAATCTTGTAGAGATTCTGCACAACGATTTTGTGGTCCACTGTCTGCCTTTCTTTGGTGGTGCTCGTCACGGCATACGCGGCAACGCCGCATCTGCCCGGTGAGGTTTCCAAGACCCGGATGCCCTTTTTGTCCCTCGCAAGGCAATGAAACGTCCTTGCCTCGAGGGGCTTACCTGACGGGGCTGTCCGAGTGTTGGTTTTCTTCCATCATATCCACGATCCGCTCCAGAGACAGGGCTATGGACACCTGCTCCAGCTCGGGAAACTCCGAGATAGTCTGTACCAACCTGTTCTGGAGGGGCAGTGGCATATTTCTGGAAAGCATGACGCCCGCATCGGTTGCGGAAACCAGCACTTTCCTGCGGTCGGGGTCCGTCCTCTTGCGCTCCACGAGATTTTTCGCCTCCAGCCTGTCGATAATGCCGTTGACCGTGCTCATGCTGAGGCTGACCAGCTTTCCCAGCGCAGAGAGCGTCATGGGACCGTCGTGGACGATGGTGTGGAGGCAGATGAGTTGCGGGAGGGTGATATGATAATCTACGGAGAGCTTTCTGGAGTAGGTGTCGACTGAATGCATGATCCGTCTGAGGGCCATGAGTATCCTCATGTGGCAGTGGCCCGCCGGGTGCTCGTGGGAAGGGGTGCGGCCCGGATCTTCCTTCTGAGGATGCCCCGCGGCGCCGGGGATCTGCTCCGGATCGCGGTCCCTGCTCTGGTTATTGATGTCCTTTTCCCGGGTAGAGGTGTCGCTGCTCATGCCTTAGTCTCGTTCTTTCGCTCAATAGTAATGACGGGTATATTCCTGACCAAATGATTCTTATAGGAATGTTTCTTATACGAAACATATCTGCTGTCAAGAGAAAACCGGAACTTCCGTTTCCCACCTCCCCCCGCTACGGGCGCTAAAGCTGCGATGCGATGACCATTTTCTGCACGTTGGCGGTACCGTCGATGGATTTCATGAGCTGTGCGTCCTGGTGGATGCGGACGATTTCACGGGCATCCGCCGATGCCCCGGCGGCGCGGTATCCCAGGATCTCTACGCCAAAGGATGCGATGTCCAGCAGGGTGTCTGCTGCATGGAGCTTCGCCATGGAGGCCTCCAGCGAAAAGGTCCGGTTGTCGTCGATGCGGGAGAGGGCGTCAAAGGTCAGGAGGCGGGAGGCCTGAAGCCGGGTGGCGAGTTCTGCCAGGGGCAGTGAGATCCCCTGGAAGGAAAAGAGGGGTTTGCCGAACTGAACCCGGTTCTTCGCGTGGTCCAGCACCAGATCGAAGGCCTTCCTGGCAGACCCTGTGCAGCTTGCCGCAACCAGGGGCCGTCCCTTGTCCAGGGTTTCCATGAGGAGGAAGTACCCGCTGTCGTCTTCCCCCAGGAGTGAGTCGCGGGGCACCTGTACGTGGTCGAACACCACGTCGCCCATGACGCTTCCGGCGAACCCGGGCGTCTCGCAGGGCTTGCCGATCCGAACGCCCGGAAGGGCGGCATTCACGAGGAAGGCATTGAGCCCGGCACGTCCTTTTCTGCCGGGTCCTGAGGCAAAGACGATGAGAAAAGAGGCGATGGCATGATTGATCACGATGCTCTTTTCTCCGGTAATGGTGAAACCATCGGAAGAGCGCTCCGCCCGCGTGGATACGGAGGCGATGTCGGAGCCCGCGCCTTCCTCGGTGAGACAGAACCCCTCCGCCATCCCCTTCGATGCGATTGCAGCGAGCTGTTGTTCCCCGCGCTCGCCCTGGCAGCCGATCCTGATCATCTCGATACAGTGGGCCGTGGTGATCGGGCCGTGAAGCGTGGCCGGAAGGTGATAGCTCAAGGCCTCGTATACCAGGCCCGTGCTCACGTAATCGAGCCCCCTGCCACCGAGCTCCCTGGGAATGAGCAGGGCGTGGTAGCCGCCCCGGGCATACGCACGGTACAGCCGCGCGGCAACGGCGGAGCGGTCATCCCCGGAATCGAGGATCCCCGCGTGTTCGCAGGCGAACCGCCGGGCATCCTCCACCAGGGCCTGTTGTCTTTCACTTAATGGGTGCATGATTCTGCCTCCACTTCAGAAAATCGAGGAACTCCTCCAGGAGGCGGATCTCATGAGGCCCGAGCCGGGATATTTTCTCGAAGACGATGTTCAGCGCTCCTTCACCGCCTTCGGGGACCGGTGCGGGTGACTGCCCGTTCGCCTCCTGGATGAAGAAATCGAGCCGTTTGCCCAGAACGGATGCGATCTGCTCGATCTGGTGGAAATAGAGCCTGCGCTTGCCGAGCTCGTAGTTTGACAGCGCGGCCTGGGTAATGCCCAGGGTGTGGGCCAGGTCCACCTGGGTCAGGCCCCGCTCCTCCCGGGCCATCTGGATTTTTTTGCCAATCTCCTTAAAACCCATCGACGGTACGCCCCTGAAGATTTCATCCCATCTTCCCCCGAGTTGGAGGATAAATGCAAGTGTTTTGTCATTTCGCTTGACAGACATATAACATAAAACGATAATAATAAAACAAACTGTTATAAAGGAGGGACGCCATGTTCGATTTCATGATGACCGACGAGCAGAAAAGGCTCAGGGACGAGGCGCGGGACTTCACCAGGTGGGTGCCCAGAGAACTCATCCTGGATATGGATGCCGAGAAGGTCCAGTTCCCCCGGGAATACCTTCAGGAGGCGGGCAGAAGGAATCTTCTGGGCATACGGCTTCCCCGGGAGTACGGCGGCAGAGGGCTCACCTGGGTGGACGACGCCATCGTGGCCGAGGAGATCGGAGTGGCCAGCTACTCGCTCGCCTGCCTGTGGGGGGTGGGCGCGGACATCGTGTGCGAGGCGGTTATCGAGTTCGGGTGTGAAGAGCTCAAGCAGCAGGTGGTCGTTCCCCTGCTGAAAGGGGAGACCTTCGCGGCAGAGGGACTGACCGAGCCGCGCGGGGGCTCCGACTTTTTCGGCGCCACCACGGTGGCGAAAAAAGACGGGGACGACTGGGTCATCACCGGCCAGAAGCGATTTATCGTGGGGGCCGAGGGAGCGGACTGGTTTCTCGTCTATGCGGTGACCGACGCGTCGGCTCCGCCCCACAAGCGCATGACCGCCTTCATAGTGCCCAGGACCGAAGGGGTGGAGACCAGATACATCTACGGTCTCATGGGGGTCAGGGGCGGCGGTGCGGGCCGGCTCATCCTGAAGGATGTCCGGGTGCCCGAGCGCTATGCCCTCAACGGTATCAACGGGGGTTTCGAGGTGTTCAAACGCATGATGATCCCCGAGCGCCTCGGGACCGCAGCCATGACCATCGGGTCGGTGCGCCCGGCCGTGGAGATCGCCACCCGCTACACCGCGAAGCGCAAGGCCTTCGGGTTTCCCATCCAGATGTTCCAGGCCGTGGGGTTCAAGGTGGCCGACTGCGCCATGCTGCTGGACTCCGCCCGGTCCATGGTGTACACCACCTGCCTGGCAGTCGATTCCGGCAGCGTGCATCCGGGCAGGGTCAGGCGAATGGTCTCCCAGAGCAAGAAATATGTGACCGAGGCCGCGTGGGAGATCGCCAATAAGTGCATGCAGGTGGTGGGCGGCATCGGGTACACCAATGTCTATCCCCTGGAGCGGATCGTCCGGGATATCCGGCTCTCCATGATCTGGGTCGGCTCCAACGAGATCATGCAGCTCATCATCCAGAACGAGTGGTACAAGGAGTACTTCAAGACCCTCTCGAAAGAGGACGTGCGGGACGTGGAGAGCGATGCGCTCAACGCGCACGAGGACGAGGAAAAGGTCTACGAATAAATAGCAGGTTGCAGGCCGGGCAAGAACGTCCCCTTCGGCGGAGGGGGACGCCTGTTTCCCAAAGGAAGGCACCCGTGTCTTCTCTGGGAGGGGCGGCGGAGGGCCGGGAAGACCCCTGCGAGGAATCCGGGCAGCCGCGCCTTTTTAAGGTTACTCCCCGAAACCGATGGCGAACATGCCTTCGAGGTCATGGCGCGAGTATGCCCTAAAGGCGAGCATGGTCTCGGTGTCCTGTATGCCCTCGAGCTTCAACATACGGCCGGTAACCAGCTCCGCGAGGTCATCGTTGCTGCCGACCCTGGCGATCGCCACCATGTCGTACCTGCCGCTGACCGAAAAAACCTCGGATATACCCTCCATGTCCGCCAGGGCCTCGGCGATATCACCGATGCGATCGCGGGCGACCTTCAAAAGAATCACTGCGGTTACCATGGATCCTCCTTCTCAAACGCTATGAACGCGTCTGGATATGCTCGACCACCAGGTCACCGAAGGCCGTTGTGGAAATCGTCTTCTGCTGCGTCTGAGCGTCCTGGACCAGGTCCTGGGTAACGTAGCCCTGCTCGAACACCGCAAAGAGCGCCTGCCAGATTTCCTCCGCCTCGCCGGGGAGGTGCAGGCACCGGTCGAACATCAGCGCGATGCTGCCGATCATGGAATAGGGGTTGGCGATGTTCTTTCCGGCGATATCGGGCGCAGACCCATGGGCGGCCTCCACATAGCTCTTTTCCGGGCCGATGCAGGCAGAGGGCATGAGGCCGAGCGATCCGATCACGCCTCCGGCATGATCGGTGAGGATGTCGCCCTGCATGTTTTCCAGCAGCATGACCCCGTTGAGCCGGGCCGGGTTCCTCACCAGCTGGTAGGCCGCATTGTCCACCAGCAGCGACTGATAGGGGACCCGGGGATGGGCCAGGGACATATCGTCCACCACCTCTTTCCAGAAACGGGAGGTGGCCAGGATATTGGCCTTGTGAATATTGATGAGCCCGCAGGAGCGTTTCTCGGCCTCCTCGAAGGCCACGGCCGCCACACGCCTGATCTGTTCCTGGGAATAGGTGCACTCGTCGGTCGCATACCGCATGCCGGTGGCCGATCCTTCGATCTTGGAGCCGAAATAGATGCCGCCCACCAGCTCCCTGACCATCAGGATGTCGATCCCGTCGCCGATGACCTCGGCCCGAATGGGCGAGAAGTGGGCGAGTTTTCTTGGCAGCCGGACCGGCCTGAAATTGGCGAAGGTGTCGTAGCGCTTGCGTAATGGGAGGATCGCCCCGGCCTCAGGCCGATGCTCCGGCGGGATGCGGTTCATCTCCTCCACGGCGAGGCCAACCGGGCCCTTGATGATCACATCCGCATTGTCGCAGACCTCCCGGGTTTTCTCCGGGAAGGGCGATCCCTCGGTGAAGTACGCCTGCGCACCGAAGGGGGCGTACTCCAGGATGAATCGATGGTCATACTTCCGCTCAACGGCCTGGAGAACCTTGACGGCCTCTCGGACGATCTCAGGCCCGATGCCGTCTCCTTCGAGGATCGCGAGTGTTTTTTCCATGGTGTCACCTTACGTCTTTTACTTGCACAGCCAAACAGCAGATGAGTGCATTCGAGGTTTTATGGCCCATTTTTCTTTTCCGGGCAAGGGCTTTCTCTTTTCAACCGGGCCGGTCACTATTCCCGGAAAGGGTAACGACCGGAGCGCGGCCGGGTTCCTGAGACCCGCAACACAACGCCCGGGGAGGTGCGCCGGAAGGGGCATGGTCCCTGTGGCGCCCGCCGGGGGCATGTGAATGTCCGGGGTATTGTGAAAGAAATGTAAAATGAAGACTCGGTGTTACCGGTTGAATTGCCAGGAGGGAAGAAGATTCGGTATACTTGTTATCAAGGATGAACCTGACTGCCCGGGGAAGGGCTTTTTTTAAAAAGCGTCCGCAGAACAGGGTCGATTCGCGAGAGAACACCGCAGGCCGCGGCGCATAAGGGGTACGAGCATGCACCATGCATCCACCATGAACGGGATTACCGCAATCGTGCTCATGTTCGTCAACACGCTTTTCTGGGCGGTTCCGGTCCATGTCCTTGCCCTTGCCAAGCTTCTGGTGCCCGGCGAGCGCTGGCAGCGGAGGTGGGCCAGGGCGCTGATGGGGACGGTGAACTGCTGGATATGGGGCATCCTCGCTGCCTTGAAGCTCACCCAGAAAACCCGGTATCGAATCCAGGGCATCGAGGGTCTGAGCACCTCCCAATGGTATTTCATCAACTGCAACCATCAGTCATGGTCCGATGTGCTGGTGCTGCTGGTTGCCCTCCACGGGCACGTTCCGTTCTTCAAGTTTTTCCTGAAAAAGGAGCTTTTCTGGATCCCCCTGCTGGGCACGGCCTGGTGGGCCCTGGATTACCCCTTCATGAAAAGGTACTCCAGGGACGCTCTGGAGCGCAATCCCCACCTCAAGGGCAGGGATCTTCAGACCACCCGGGAGGCGTGCGAAAAGTACCGCCACACCCCGGTTTCCATCCTGAATTTCATCGAGGGGACCCGGTTCACCCCGGAGAAGCACGCGAACCAGCACTCCCCTTACCGTCACCTTCTGATGCCCAAGTCAGGCGGGTTCGCCTTCGCCCTGGCCGCCATGGACGGCAGGATCACCCACATTCTCGATGTCACCATCGTCTATTCCCCCGGACCCCCCACGTTCTGGGACTATCTGTGCGGGCGCTTGCCCGCTGTCGACGTGCGGGTGAGAAAGCTCGCCGTGCCGCCCGATATCCTTCAGGGAGACTATCAGGGCGACCCGGTCTTCAAGGACCGGTTTCAGGCGTGGGTGCGTGATGTCTGGGAGGAAAAGGACCGGCTCATCGAGCGGATCAGAAAGGGTGGCTGATATCCCCTCCTGATCTGCCGGAAGGGGGTCATTCCCCGGGGGGACCGTGTTCGATGAAGACGAGCTCCCCGGTGTTGAACCCCCTGCTTTTTGCATAACCGACCAGTTCCTCGATGATGTCCTGGTCCAGGGAAGGCTCCCTGGCGAGGATCCAGAGATAGCTCCGGTCGGAGCCGCAGACCAGGGCATACCGGTAATCTTCGCGGTCGAGCCCGATGACGTTATATCCGCTGTAGAAAGGCCAGAAAAAGGTCACCTTGAGGCGGCCCACATCTCTGTCACCCACGAAATACCCCCTGCCCCCGACCTGTTCCCATGTTTCCTTCCGCCAGTCGTAGCCGCGGTTTATCACATCGATTCCCCCGTCATCGCGGAGACGGTAGAAGGCGGTGACCCTGGTGAGCCCCTCCTCGAAACGGTTTTCCAGCCTGGCGATCTCGTACCATTTCCCCATGTAGCGCTCCGCGTCGAAATCCTCCACCGCCTCCACCCCGTCGGGGATGCCGGCACACCCCGGTATCAGGAAGATGAGGAAAACGAGAAACCGTGCACGCATTTTTAGGCACCTCTTCAAGAACGTGTTTAGAAAACGTTCCTTCTATGAAGAATCGGGCAGCCGGACCTGAAAGGCAAGGGCCGGGTAAGCAGTGATCCGACCGTTCGCGGCGGGGGCGAATTGAAGATCGGATATAATGTGGTATAATAGTTTCACAAAGCCTATGCGGGAGCTGCGTGCCTGATTGTGCGGGCCCGTTGTCCATTCCGGAGCCGCATTTCTCGCATGTAGCGAACAGGGAATTTTCTCCCGGAGAGCGACGGGGACATGGCAAAAATCCTGAGACAGTCCATCCAGGAATGGTTCAGGCGCTATTTTTCCAACCAGCAGGTGATCATTCTCATTCTCCTGCTCGCGGCTGGATTTGTTCTGGTGTACTTCTTCATCGGCATCCTCATGCCGGTGTTCGTCGCGTTCATCATCGCCTATGTGCTCGACGGCGTCGTGAAACGGCTGGAGGGCCTTCCCATGGGGAGGCTTCCGGCGGTTCTCATCGTCTTTTCCCTGTTCATGGCGTTTCTCCTGACAATGCTCATGGTATTTCTCCCCCTGCTCTACTGGGAAGTCGCACAGCTGGCACAGGAGCTGCCCTCCATGATAACGGACCTCCGGGGACAGATACAGGTCCTGTCACAACAATATCCGGACGTGATATCCCCCGGGAGGATCAGGCAGGTTCAGGAGATCATCAGCTCCGAGCTTACCAGTATCGGAGAATATCTCATCCAGATGTCCGTAAGCTCGGTGAGAAGTCTCATCACGATCCTGATCTATGTGGTCCTGGTGCCTTTCGTCACCTTCTTTCTTCTGAAGGACAAAGACATGATCCTGTCCCGTCTCAAGGGTATTCTGCCTGAGAACAGCGGCCTTGCGGTCCAGGTGGGGAAGGAGGCGAACAGGCAGTTCTCGAACTACGTCAGGGGCAAGATATGGGAAATACTCATCGAATGGGGGCTGACCTATATCGCCTTCCTCCTTCTGGGGCTCAAGTATGCATTGCTCCTTTCCTTCTTTGTCGGACTGTCCGTGCTCGTTCCCTATATCGGGGTGATCCTGGCGGCGTTGCCCGCAATTCTGGTCGGCCTGGTCCAATGGGGCATCGGTGCCCAGATTGTCTATCTCCTGGGGATTTTTATCATCATTCAGACGATCACGAGCAACATCATCAATCCGCTGATATTCTCGGAAATGGTGAATATCCATCCGGTGGCCATCATCGTCGCGCTCCTTGTCTTCGGCGAGCTGTGGGGTATCTGGGGCCTCATCTTTGCCATCCCCCTGGCCACCCTGATCCAGACCGTGATCAATGCCTGGATCAGGACGGTATCCCACAGAACCGTACCGGAAGAAAAGCCGGGAGGATGACAGCGGCGGCCATGAGATAGTGTGCATCACGCGCCCTTCTGCGTCTCGTTGTTCAGCTTGCGGTAAAGCCCGGATCTGACGATGCTGAGGGTTCGCTGCCACTGGTGGTCGAATACGATCTGCTCCACATCGGCATGCCGGGGGAAGGTCCAGATGGCAAGCGCACCCGGATCGGGGCCCAGGGGACCCATCCGGCAGAGGACCACGTTGAGCACACCGTTTTCATACCTGTCCGCACGCTCGGAAAAGTGCCGGGCAACGACCTCTTCCCGGCGGGAGACATCGTGCGTGAAGAACTCGATATACTGGATCCCGCCCTCGATGGGCGGTCCGGAGAGCACCTCGGTATAGCAGCCCGCCTGGCAGAGATGGATGGCACTCCGGGAAGCGGCCGAATGCAGGGCCCTGCGCGCCTTGAAATATGATTCCCACTCCTGAAGCCTCTCGAACGTCTTGCACTGCCAGATGGCCAGAAAGGGGGGGTGCGGCCCGAGCCGCAGGGTGCGGCCGAGCACGGCCAGCGGCTGGTTATCGGAAGAGGCATCGTCGTCTGTCCACCTGGCCTTTTCCCCCTGAGGCTTGATCAGCTCGGAAGGGATGGAACGGTCGTGCTCCATGTATTCGATGTAAATCATGTCTTCCTCCTCGTGCCTCGATTTTTTCGAGCATCCTTTTCTGGCTGGCTTGAAGGGAAACGACGCCATCGAATAACGGGAACATACATGGAAGTGCTGATGTGGGGACGAAATTCACTGTGAAATAATTATAACAGGGCACAAGCGGCCCTCAAATCATTGCCGGTCTCTTTTTTAAGCCGTGTGTCCGGGTAAGCACGCGCAGGAGACGGCGTGCCGGCGAAGGACCGCCGGCTCATACCCGTGCGTCCGGGCTTTCAAGGGATCGGCATCAGGCAAGGAATCACGAAAAGAACGAAGATTTTCTCAATGCCGCGGTCATGGGGAAAAACCTGATCCCGTTGACCGTCTTCTCCGTTCCCAGGGGTGTGAACCCCATCTGTAAGTATGCCCCAACGGCATTGGGAGATGCGTTCACGCTGATCTCCCTGAGCCAGGGGTCGCGGTCCCGGCAGATCTTCAGCGCCCGTTTCAGCAGGGTCTTTCCGATGCCCTTCCTCTGGAACGGTCCCGCAACGAAAAACAGGGAGATGTGGTGGTACTTTTTCATCTCGATCATGGCGACGATGTCACGCCCCGCTTGTGCCACGAGGATGAAATGGTCTGAGCGGGAGCGCTTCAGGAGGTCGTCGCTGCGGGCATACCTGAGGAACTCGTTGACCCCTTCGGGCGAGTATCCGGGTGCCACGCTGCGTTTGAACACCTCGACGATCAGACCGATCACCCGGTCTTCCTCGCCCGGCTTCATGTATCGATAGCGGACGCGTTGGAACAGGGGTGCCAGGGCATCCATCACTGAAGACCCCGCTATTTGTATGAATGAGGCAAGGAACTCTCCTTCATGGAGCATCTCCCAGAGAAAAATTCCGAAAAAGGGTTTTGTCCGGTCACGATCCCTGCCCCCTGTGCTGCGGCAGCGGGTACGCCGGAGAAGTTCTGTTCAAAAAAACAGATGCTCAGGGCACACCGTTTTCGAGGCCCGTACGTTCCGGGCCGCCGGAGCGGTACGGCCGATGGCATCGGTTCTTACATGCTGAGAATACAGGGCAGCCGGGAAAAGTCAAACCCCCACCCTTTTCCCCTGTACCGATCGAGCCTCTTCACGGTGCCGGCAGTATCACCTCCGGTCAGGCCGGGAAAATCCGCCGGGATTTCTGAAAAGGTCAGGCCCGCGGTGAAAAGTGGCGCCCTTCCAGCCGCCTGGTGGTGACGATGTTTCGAGGGGTGGAATAAGGGTACTCACCACAGGCTTGCCACTTCCGGCGCGGTTCAGGGTAGTTGGTAGCTGACCACCCTGATGACCAGGCCGACGGGTTCATGTTCGAAGATGAGAACGCCCTGCTCTCCGGAGCGCCCCGGTACAAAATCGAATGTCGTGGAAGCCTCTTCCCGCCTGCCGGCAACGGTGATGAATCCCTCGACCTTCACACGCTCCCCGGTCTGGTCGCCCTTGTTTTCAATCGTGAAATCGACATAATAGGAATGACCTTCCACCCGGGTCCGCCCTTGGGTGACCTCGAAGCGGGCCGGCCGGTCGACCGGACTCAGCCAGACAAAGACCACCAGCCCCACCAGAAGGCCGAGTATGACGAGCGAGACTCCAAGCGATACCCACTCGGCATGGGAATATCCGGGTTCAGACCCTTCAGGAGGATTCATACCGCCAACCTCCCCGCCGCCCCTCCGATGCTCGCCGGGAAACCCAGGATGGTGGTGTAGTTCAGCCACTCATACCAGGATCGGTCTGTCCCGACGGTCTGAAAGAGCCAGAGCATGAACAGGCTCACCATCAGAGCCACCAGATACGAGTTGATCGTCTCTACCACAGGATGCTGGAAAATGCCCCGCTGCTCCATTCTCTTGCTTTCTGAGACGAATGAGGCCTCGAAGACGATGATATAGGAGATGACCAGGGAGGTCAGAATGATCAGAAGCATGCCGAGAGATGACAATCTGCTTGCAATGATCAGGATCTCGTCTGCGGGTGCTATGGCAAAGCCGATGATAACCGCCCCCAGTCCGGTTGCCCCCATATCCACGAGCGTTCCGTGCAGCTTTCCCCTGGTCGTTCGGTCTTCTTCTTTCTTTTTCTCCGCAAGCTGCCGGGGTGTATCGACCCCTTCGGTTTTCTGCCCCTCCACCAGATAATCGGATATGCCGGCGCCTATCCCGAAAGGGATGGCCTCCATGGTGATATGGCCGATGATATTTTCCAGTCCGAGGTCGATATGCAGGACGCCGATGATCGTCAGGCTCAGCGAGGCGCAGACGATTGCAACGGCCAGAGCGACGAGGCTGTCCATGATGGAAATCGTCCACCGGTATTCTTTTTTTTTGCGAAACCCTGCGCCGTAATCCAGGATGATGAGCAGGAACAGTGAAACGCCGAGAGAAAGTGCCATGTGCAGCGCATTTACCTGATTTCCCGCCCACCACACCTCCATGGTATACAGGAGGGGAATCCCGAAGAGAAACGCCCCCGAGACCGCCCGGAGGATATCATCGAGCTCGCTGTACCAGGGATTGCTTTCTTTTGAGGAAGCCATGACCCTTTTGCACCTTTGTGGGGCTATATATATGATTGGATTCTCCCATCCGCTCCGCAAGAGGGCTTCCTCCGGAAGGACAAGAGGGAATTATCTTTTTCGCTTGAATAATACTCTATGAAATGCATATACTACTATTGTAATACAGTAATACTGGAAGAGAGGGTTTTCCGTTATGATGGATTATCCTTTGTTGCTTCGCACCTATCTTATCCGGACAGCGAGGTATTTTTCGAAAAAGGAGATCGTTTCGGTATATCCCGAGGGGACCTTCCGCTACGACTACGGGGAATATTACCGGAGGGTCTGCCGGCTGGCGCATGCGCTGAAATCCCTGGGCATCAGGCGCGGGGACCGGGTGGCGAGCATCGCGCTCAACGACCACCGGCACCTGGAGCTCTATTTCGGCGTGCCCTGTTGCGGCGCGGTGCTCCATACCGTGAATTTCCGGCTTCCGGCGCGTCATTTGGTCCATATCATCAACCATGCCGGGGACCGGGTGGTGTTCGTGGACGAGGACCTGCTCATGTTCATCGAGCCTCTGAAGGATCAGCTCAAGACCGTGGAGAAGTTCGTGGTGCTCTCCCACACGGGCACGCTTCCGCAGACGGGCATCGAAAACATCGTGCTTTATGACGATCTGATCGGCGATTTTCCCGATGAGTACGATTTTCCGGACGATCTGAGCGAACAGGATCCGGCCATGATCTGTTACACCTCGGCCACCACGGGCGATCCCAAGGGCGTGGTGTATTCCCACCGGGCCATCGTGCTCCACAGTCTTACCGTGGGGATCACCTTCGGTGCCGGAGAGTCCGACTGCATTCTCCACATCGTGCCCATGTTCCACGCCAATGCCTGGTGCGCGCCCTTCGCGGGGCTCATCGCCGGGTGCAAGCAGGTGCTGCCGGGCAGGGAGGTCATCAACATGGAGAAGCTCTGCCGGATGATCGCGGACGAAAAGGTCACCTTCACCGCAGGCGTTCCCACCATCTGGATGCTCCTGTTCGATTATCTGGAAAAGGGGGGCTGGCACGACTTCTCGTCTTTGAAAACCATCGTGAGCGGGGGTGCGGCGATCCCCCTGCATCTGCTCAGGACCTTCAACGAAAAGTACAACTTCCCCATCAAGCAGGCCTACGGAGCCACGGAGACCACGCCTCTGGTTTCCGCTGCCCTGCCCAAGAGCTATATGACCGGCCTGAGCGAAAAGGAGCTCTACGACATCCGCACCAGCGTGGGTCTCCTGGTCATGGGCCTTGAAATGAAGATCGTGGGGACCGACGGCGTCGAGGTCGAGATGGACGGCAGACAGTGGGGCGAGATCTGGCTTCGCGGGCCCTGGATCGCAAACGAATACTACCGGGACCCCGAGCGCTCGAAGGACGCCTTTGCCGGCGGATGGTACCACACCGGAGACGTGGCCACCATCGACCGCGAGGGATATATCCGGCTCGTGGACCGCACCAGAGACCTGGTCAAGAGTGCGGGGGAATGGATTTCATCCGTGGATCTGGAGAACCTGATCATGGAACACCCCGGGGTGGCGGAGGCCGCCATCATCGGTGTTCCGCACCCGAAGTGGCAGGAGAGGCCCCTTGCATGCGTGAGCGTCGTCGATGGGCTCAACGTGACCGCGGACGATCTCAAGGTCTTTCTGAAAGACAGGGTCAGGGCCTCCTGGTGGATCCCGGACGACTTCGTGTTTCTGGCCGTGATTCCCAAGACCAGCGTGGGCAAGTTCGACAAGCGGGAGCTGCGGAGACTCTACGCACAGGGCGAGCTTTAAGGCGGTCAAGATGGTCTGAGAGTGAAGCCTTTTCCCGCAGGCGGCTGGAAAAGGCCTGCAGGGACGATGTGATAAGGAGGAATCCGTGTCATTGCTTGAGAGGCGCTACACCGACGAACATCTCCTGTTTCGCGACCAGGTTCGCAGGTTTTTCGATAAAGAGGTGACCCCCTACGCGGATGACTGGGAAAGGGAGGGCATGGTGCCCCGGTCCGCATGGAAGAAGATGGGCGACCAGGGCTTCCTGTGCCCCTGGCTCGAGGAAGAATACGGCGGCGTGGGGGCGGATTTCCTCTACTCCTACATCCTCACCGAGGAGCTGGCCAGGACGCACTGCGGGGGGTTCTTCTTCCCCCTGCACTCGGATATCGTGGTCCCCTATCTGCACAGCTTCGGCACGCGCGAGCAGAAGGAACGGTGGCTTCCGGGATGCGCGGCCGGGGACATCATCACCGCGGTGGCCATGACCGAGCCGGGAACGGGGTCCGACCTGGCCGCCATGAGGACCGCGGCGGTCAGGGACGGGGACGGCTTCGTCATCAACGGACAGAAGACCTTTATCTCCAACGGTCTGTGCTGCGATCTGGTCATTGTGGCCGCGGTTACCGACCCGCGGGCGGCATCTCCCTATGAGGGGATGTCGCTGATCGTGGTGGAGGACGGCACGCCCGGCTTCGAGAAGGGAAGAAGGCTGGAGAAGATCGGACTGCATTCCCAGGATACCGCGGAGATGGCCTTCGTGGACTGCAGGGTGCCGGCCGCGAACCTGCTGGGCGAAGAGGGCAAGGGCTTCTTCTATCTCATGCAGAAGCTCCAGCAGGAGCGGCTCGTCTGCGCCATGGGCTCGCAGGTGGGGGCGGAGGAGGCCCTGCGCGTGACGCTCGATTACGCCAGGACTCGGGAGGCCTTCGGCAGGGCTATCAGCCGGTTCCAGTACATCTCGTTCGAGCTCGCCAAGATGGCCTCCGAGATCGAGGTCGGGAGGGCCTTTCTGGATACCTGCATCCTGGATCACATGGAAGGCGGGCTCGATGTCAAGCGCGCATCCATTGCCAAATACTGGATCTGCGAGATGCTCAACCGGGTGGTGAGCCAGTGCGTGCAGTTCCATGGAGGCTACGGATACATGGAGGAATACCCCATCGCCCGGATGTTCCGGGATGCCCGGGTGCAGACGATCTATGCCGGCACCTCGGAGATCATGCTGCTCATCATCAGCAGGCAGATGGGGCTTTAGGGAAAGAGCCCGGATACAACGGACGGGGAGCGGACGGCTTCGGACGGCTCGAAAAGGAGGTTTTTTCCCTTCCGGTGTGCGCGAGCGGCGCCGGAAGGGTTACAGGGGGAAACAGGGCCATGTTACTCTCCAAGCATCATTTTTCGTAATGGGGGCGTCCCCCGCTTGCACATGTGACGCGGTCGGGGGCGGCGGGGGACGCAACCATGGTATGCAGTCCGGGAAAGGATCGAGCTTGGAGGATGAAAAAAAGAAGGCTTAAGGAGCCTCTTGAGAGACAAGTTCCACGTATCTTCTCACTTGCTTGAGCCGCGGCCCTTCACCGATTCGGGCCGCGGCATTTTTTATTCTTCCGTTGCCGGCTCCGGATGGTCGATGGTCTTCTTGAGCGACTTCTTTAGATATTCGATGTGGGCGATCAGGGCGGCTTCAGCGGCTTGGGGGTCGTTCCTCTCGACCGCATCGGCAAGGGCGCCGAGCTGCTCGATGATGCGGCCCGCACTCCCACTGATCGCCGAGAGCTTCCTGCGGCTGAAGGGAAAAGCTCCCAGGAGCAGGGTGTCGATGGATTTCCTCAGGTGGATGAAGATGGTATTGTGGGTTGATTCGATGAGCGTATCGAAAAACCGGGCATAGAGCCTCCCGCCCTCCGGGTCGATGGGGACCTTGTGGGCGAGATCGCATTGAGCGGCCTTTGCACAGAATGAGCGAAGGGCCTTTTTCTCCTCTCTGGTGGCGCATCCGCACGCCAGGGCCGCAGCCTTTGCGTCGAGGATTCTCCTGACACAGAGCAGCTCCCATATCTTGCCGTGATCGACGGCGAGCAGGTCTTCGATGGACGATTTCCCGCCCTCTCCGGGGACCGTCACATACTTGCCCCGCTTGTGCCCGGGCTCGATATACCCTCTTGCCTCCAGCAGCTTCAAGGCCTCCCGCAGCGAGATTCTGCTGATGCCCATCATTCTGGTCATCTTGTGCTCCGAGGGAAGGCGCTCGCCCGTTTTCAGGCTGCCTCGGTTGATCAGGTCGATGATCTGCTCAGCCACCTGGGTGGGGATGTTCGGCGCCTTGACGATCGTTGAAATACTGATCCGTTTTTCTTCCATAGGCAGGCCCCGACAGAATGTACACGTAATATGCCGGACATGTAACCATATGGCACACAATAATACAATCCGTAAACATCGTTCATTCCTGATGATTTTCCCGTCCGTACCGGAGCGGAAAGGGAAGACACCCTCAGGGTTCATGGAGTTTTCGCCGTGTTCTCGCTATTGCGGAGTCTTTGCCGTTCGTTTATAGTTCTTATCCAGGTAAAAAGGGCATGAAGTTCTATACGGAAAGCGATATCAAGGGCCTGCTCTCCCGGGTCAGGGAAAACGAGGAGACCGCCCGGAAGTTTTTCGAGGTGGAGACGAGCGTGCTCTCCACCCTGGACTTCGAGGATTTCTTTCACAAGCTGCTCTCCACCATCATGAACAAGTTCGGTGTGGGATATGTCTGGGTCACGCTCGTGGAGACCGGCAGGGCCACCCGGATCATTCAGACCCATGCCTCATCCGCCATTCCGGAAAATCAGCTCAAGATCATCGACCGCCACGCATTTTCTCTCATGGTTCCCGACAGCGACCGGCCCGTGCTCGGCAATACCGATCTCGGCCGCTACACTGCGCTGGTCCCCGAGGGGCTCCGGAAGGGTTTCAATTCCATCGCCGTCGTGCCCATCAGCCTTGACGGCGAGACGGCGGGGAGCCTGAACTTCGCCGACATGTCCGCAGAGCGGTTCTCCCCCGATTCCGACACCAGTCTCCTGGAGCAGCTGGGCCTCGTGGTATCCATATGCCTCTCCAATGTGGCCGCCCATGAAGAGATCAAGGCCCTGGCCTTTCAGGACCCGCTGACCGGGCTGTTGAACCGCAGGGCCATGGAAAGGGTCCTGAGCCGGGAGATCGGCAGGGCAAGGCGGTACGAGGGGCGGCTGAGCGTGGTGTTCATCGACCTGGACGACTTCAAGAAGGTCAATGACGCCTACGGGCATGACAACGGCGATGAGTTTCTCGTGTACGCCGCAACGATCATGCGCAGGATGGTCCGGCAGACCGACCTCGTCTCGCGCTTTGCCGGGGACGAGTTCGTGATCGTCCTGCCCGAAACCTCTCCTGAAGAGGCGGAGCACCTCATCCGGCGCATGCAGGAGTATTTCGGAGAGCATTCTCTCACCCTGGCGGACACCCCCGTGCCGGTTTCCTTCAGCTACGGGATCGCCTCGGTGGACATGGTGGAGGGCGAAGACCCGGCCGGGGTCCTGAAAAAGGCGGACGAGCTGCTCTACCGGAACAAGCGGGAGAAGAAGGCGGGAAGACAATGATCCCGTGTGTCCCTTTCGCTGTCACGAGGGACAATCGCGGCACCGCTCGCCGTGCGTCCGGATGGCTGCCGTACTTGCATGGGCCGGCCTACAGCAACACATATGCGCGCCGCGGTAGGAGGAATCTTTTATGAGTGGACGGGTATTTCACTTCAGGGCGTTTTTCTCTTTTCTCACCCTGTTCGGGTTCATTTCCGCGGTGCTGACCGGAGTCGTGCTTTTCATGACCCCTGAGGGGAGAATCGCATACTGGACGGGCTGGACCTTTCTGGGGCTTTCCAAGGATACCTGGGGGTGCGTGCACATCGTATCGAGCCTGCTCTTTCTCCTGGCCGGGGTGTTCCACACCGTCTATAACGGCAGGGTCCTGGTGGGATATATAAAGAAAAAGGGAGCGAAAGGGCTGAGAATGAAAAGGGAGCTTGCCGCCGCCAGCGCCCTGCTGCTCCTGGCGCTGGCGGGTGGGATACTCGAACTGCCGCCCGTGGACAGGCTGATGGTGTTCAATGAGCGCCTCAAGGACTCATGGATCGGAAGCCCGGAACACGAACCTCCATTCGGACACGCCGAGCAGGTGTCCCTCCTGGTGCTCACCAGGAGACAGGGCATCGACTTGGACCAGGCCCTCAAGGAGCTCGATACGAACAATATCCGGGTGGAGGACCCGGGCGACTCCCTTGAGGACATTGCAGCGAAGAACGGCATAGACCCCATTGACATATACAGGGTGATCAAGCCGCTGGAAACCGGGCAGCGGCAGAAGAAATCCGGCAGGTCTGTCTTCATGCCCGGGGCTGTGGAGAGGCGGTACGCCGAAAGCGGAATCGGCGGGAAAATCCTGGACGAGCTCTGCCTGGAAACGGGCACCGAGCTTGAAGCCGCCCGCCAGAGGCTCTCCTCGCGGGGCATCGCGATGGAGGATGACGAAACGGTCAGGCAGCCGGGCGCCGTAATCTCGTCACCGTGGATCTCCCCAAGGATTGTCCTCACCGGGCAGGACGGGATATGAGCTTCTCGCCTGCGCCCGGCCCTTCCACTTCGGGCAGGTAGACCGTGAAGGCGGATCCCCTGCCTGGTTCGCTCTGAACGGTGATGCCGCCCTGATGGTCGCGTACGATCCCGTGAACGACCGAAAGGCCCATTCCCGTACCCTCGGCCTTGTCCTTGGTGGTGAAAAAGGGGTCGAAGATGCGCTGCATGATCGCTTCATCCATGCCTTCGCCCGTATCGCGCACCGTGATGCGGACATAGGATCCCGGGGCGAGTCCGGGTGAGATCCCGGAAGCCTTCTGCGCGCCCAGGGTCTCCCGGGAGAGTTCGACCAGAAGCTCGCCGCCGCGCTTCCGCATGGCATAGCCCGCATTGTTGCCGAGATTGAGCATGACCTGTTTGATCTGAGTTGGGTCCGCCATCACAAGGGCATTGCCCGCGTTGAGGCGCGGGCGGATCGCGATGGTCGTGGGAAGTGCGGACCTGAGGAAGCTTAAGGTCTCCTCGATGAGCGGGGTGATCTGAAGGGGCGTCTTCTCCTTGAGGCTCCGGCGGCTGAATGTGACGATCTGCTTGGTGAGATCAGACCCCATCCTGGCCGCCTCCTGTATCTCCTGGATAAGGGGATAGGCGGGATGGCCGGTCTCCAGGTCCATCAGCGCGACCTCGGCATTGAGTACGATGGGCGTGAAGATGTTCTTCAGGTCGTGGGCTATCCCGCCCGCCAGGGTGCCGATGGCCTCCAGCTTCTGGTTCCGGGACATACGCCGGCTGAGCGCCATTTCGCGGGTCACGTCCCGTACCACGGAGACATAGTTGACCGTTTGTCCCTTCTCGTCGCGTACGGGCGACACCGTGAGATTCGCCTCCACGGTTTCACCGGATTTGTTCTGTCGTCGCTGGTGAGAGTTCCATGTTTTGCCCTCCGCCATCGTCCGGTTGAATTCCTCGCAGCTCGCGGCGTTGAGAAAGTTTTCCCTGACGCAGTCGACTCTCCTGCCGATGAGCTCCCCGCGGCCGTAGCCGCTGATGCGTTCGAAGGCAGGATTGACGTATTCGATCACCCAGTCGGGGTTCAACAGGACAACCCCTTCGCCCGCCTGTTCAATGGCTAAGGCCAGTCGCTGGAGATCCTGCTCCATCTGCCTGCGGGCGCTGATATCGATCCCGATCCCGATCACCGATCCCTCGGAGAGCCGGACATGGGTCCACAGGCAGGGGTGCGTGTCGCCTGAACGGGTCACCGCTTCCAGCTCGAGCCAATCTGACCGGCCCTCTCGGATGGCGTCCAGGACCACTGTTCGCATCTGCTCGTCGGGAAACGCCGCGGCGATAAAGTCCATGTTCCGTGCTTCTTCCAGGGACCACCCGGAGACCCGTTCCATCTCCCGGTTGATCAGCCTGACCTTCCCCTCGGGATCGGAGAAGATCAGCATGGCGGGAATATGGTCGATGACGGTCTGGAGGATTTCCTTCTGTTCCCTGAGCTTCTCCACCACCTGGTTCAGCGCCCTGGTCCGCGTCTTCACCTTCTGGTCGAGCTTGTCTTTGAGCTTCTGAAGCGCATCCTGGGCCTCTTTCCTCTCGGTGATGTCCACGGTGGTGCCGATCATGCGCACGGGCCTGCCCGACTCGTCGTAGTGAATGACCCCCCGATCGGTGTACCAGCGGACCCGGCCGTCTTGCAGGATGATCCGGTAATCCGACTCGACCTCGCGGAGGTGCATGCCGGCGGCCTCCTCGGCTTTCCGGAACATTGCGCGCAGGTCGTCCGGATGAACCAGCCGTTTCCAGCTCTCAAAGGTGCCGTCGAAGCTTTCCGGCAGGTGATAGATGTCCTTCATCTCATCGGACCAGTAGTGCCGGCCGGAGAGCATGTCCCAGTCGAAAATGCCCACGCGCCCCGACCTCTGCGCAAGGACGAGCCGCTGCTCGCTTTCGCGCAGGCGTTCTTCGATCTCTTTGTGCTCGGTGATGTCGGCGATGAATCCTTCAACCGCCGCTACCTCGCCCTGAGGCGGAAAGATGCCCTGTCCCTGCTCCCAGACCCATTTCATATGTGAATCGGCGGTCTTGATCCGGTATGTGATCCTGAATGAACACCGCCCCTTCAGGGCCTTCTGGATATCCCTCCACACGTGTGCCCGGTCGTCCGGGTGGATCAGTGAAGCATACGAAAGTCCCCGATTCCCCTCCAGCGCCTCGGGCGGGTAGCCGGTCAGACCCAGACAGCCCTTGCTGGCGAACTCCATGATCCTGTCTTCATCGTTTCTGCACCGGTATGCCATGCCGGGAAGGTTGCTCATGAGCGCGGAGAGAAAGTTCTGGCTTTCCCGGAGCTTCTCCTGGGCCTGCTTGCGCTCGGTGATGTCGCGGACTACTGCCACGATCCTGAGCTCGCCTGCGATGATCGCCTTTTTCAGGTTCACCTCTTCCCAGAAGTGCCGTCCCGCCTTGTCCCTGGCCTGCCACTCGAACAACAGCTCGCCGTTGGCAAGGGTCTCTCGGATCTTTTCCTGCGCACCCTCCTCGGTATAGGGGGGGATGCCGGAGCTCAGGTTCCCCACGGCGAGCCGCCGGGTCTCTTCCGGGGTATAGCCGTACATGTCCATGATCTTTTTATTTACATCCAGGATCCGGCCGGTAGCGGGATCGTGGATGAAGATCACGTCATTGGCGGCATCGAATATGGCCCGGGTATCGGCCTCGACCTTCCGCAGAGAAACGCCGGCCCGCGCGAACCCTGGAATTTCTTCCGGCGGGTGAATCAGGCCTGCCGCACCTATCGGCGTTTTGCCGGCGATGTCCTCCAGGACAAGGACAAATCCCGTGCCTGCCGGCAGGCAGCGGTACCGGATCGATCGCCGGGCCGTGCCCGTGCCGCGTGCCTTCAGGCTGATCACCGTGTGTTCCCGCTGTGCCCGGATGCATCCGCGGGAGAGCCCGTCCATAATCTCCGCAGGCAGGAGGTCCTCCAGGCATCTCCCCTGAAGAGACTCGGGGCCTGTCTGCAGGATTGTTGCCGCGGCATGGTTCGCCTGGATGATCCGCAGGTTTTCATCGAGATGAATGATTCCCGCATTCAGCCTGCCGGGCATCAGGTCGCGGGAATGGAAGAAGACCTTCCTTTGTTTTGCATGAGTGATGCGGCGTCTGATCGGATGCATAAACACCCCTTGTCATCGTATTGCTTCTCCGGCGGACATTACAGGGGATGACAGGAGAGGGCGGCTCTCTGGCCTCATGGATAATACTTCATGGATGCAATGCAAGAGAAAAAGTTGTTTGCAAGACAATAAAGGCCATCCGGTGCGAAACTCCTTTGTCGGTAGTGCATGATCGCGGCGATGTCAAGCTGTAATTTCCCCGGGGTCGGGGCCGGCCTATGCTTGGCCGGCGGCAGCCCTCCGCCGGCCGACGTTGTCGCGACCACCTTTCGTTTTGCACGGACACACCCCCTTCGTATTTTCCTTCAGCAGGATACTATTTATTGTAGAGAGGGATATCACGTATCACCACCCTTTGATGTGTCCGGTTCCTCCATGTGCGAGTCTGTTCATTCGCGGACACGAGGGGAAGAGGGGCGGGATATCCGCGGAGACCGATCATGAATACCGGCGGGCAAGAGTTCTATCCGGTGAGGAAGCTCAGGACCATTCTGTCGGGGCTGTCCCTGGCCGTTGTATCCGACGTCAGCGTGGCATACAAGGTGGTCCTGTCCATACTGGTTCTGGGCGTCAGCTTTGTGTTCCGAAGTTGGATCGATTTCAGCGTGATACTCCTGGCAACCGGGCTGATGCTGGTGGCCGAGCTGCTCAACAGCGCCATTGAGGATCTCTGCGATTTCGTCCAGGACCAGCAGGACCCCAGGATCGGGGTCATCAAGGATATCGGCTCTGCCGCGGTGGGAACAAGCATCCTGGTATGGGCCGTGATCCTGGTCATAGAGATCGTCCATCTGCTGGGGCTGATCTGGTGAAACCCCCTTCTTAAAGACCGCTTCTTCAGGACTTTGAAGGTGGGGTCACATTCCCGTTCAAGCTTTTAGGCTTCAAGAGGGTCCAGGGCTTGCCGCTGAAGGTTCATGCCATTGAGTGCGGAAGTCAACGGCTGCACGGGATATACGCATGCCGTCGTTTCCCGGGGCGGTATCGACCGGGGAGAGGAAGAGAACAGCTCGCATGCTGGTGCTTCCTCACGGTTGCGGCACGTTCCCGCAGGCCGTACAAGGCAAGGAGTGTGAACACGCCGTTTCGAGGAATCGATTCGAAACCTCGTTTCGAATGCCGGGGCGCTGGCTGCCCGGGTCCGTGACGTTTCGTGGTCTCTGAAGGATCCGGGCGATCTGGATCCCCTTCTGGACGCAATCGGTGATGCCGGTACGTGCTTCTGGGCGAGATCTCGCACGTCACCTCGGACTTTTATCTCTGGCGCGCCCGGCTGAGTCAGCGATTGAATCAGGAAAAAGGCTTTTCATTGAGCCGCCCGATCTCTATCCCTGGGGGATTTAGGGCCCGGACGTGCCGGAGGCGGGATTACGGATCTTCAGAGCAGGGGCTGTTGCAGATTGCGAATTCCGCGGACTCGGGTGCGGTGCCGGGTTTTTTTTCATAAGTGAATTTAAGGCCATAACGCTTGGCAAAGTCAGGTTTTTCTGGTAAAAAGCTGAAAGTTGCCTGTATCAGACGGCTGGGGTGCAGGAGGGGACTCTTATGATCGAAAGACAGGATGTCCAGTTTGCGTCTCAAGGACTGCGCTGTGCGGGGTGGTTTTACCGGGCGGAAGGCGACGGCGCCAGACCGTGCATCGTGCTGGGGCACGGTTTCGGCGGCACCAGGGAGATGCGGCTGGACGCATACGCCGAGGTTTTTGCCGAGGCCGGGTATCATGCACTTGTATTCGATTACCGCCACTTCGGCAGAAGCGAGGGCGAGCCCAGGCAGCTGCTCGATATCGGCAGGCAGCACCAGGACTGGCACGCGGCTATCGAATATGCCCGGGGTATGGCCGGAGTGGATTCCGGGAGGATCGTTCTCTGGGGCACATCGTTCAGCGGAGGGCATGTGATCCCGGTAGCCCTTAGGCAGAGCGGCATCGCTGCGGTGATCTCCCAGGTGCCTCACCTGAGCGGCATTGCTACGGCATCGGCCGCGGGGCCGGTTCAGAATTTCCGGCTGGGGGCCGCTGCCTGCCGCGACCTGATCCGCAAGATGCTGGGTCTGAGCCCCTATTACGTGCCCATCGTCGGCCAGCCGGGCACGCTGGCCGCCATGACGTCGCCCGGTGCCGAAGAGGGGGCCAGAAGCCTCTATCCTGAAGACTACGAGCCCAACGAGATGGTGGCCGCCCGCATCTTTCTGCACGTGGGCCTGTATTCGCCGGGCAGGCTGGCGCCCGGGCTCGCGGTTCCCTGGCTGGTGCAGCTGGCATCGAAAGATCTGACCACCCCGATACGGCCCGCAATCAAGGCGGCCATGAAGGCCCGCCAAAGCAAGCTCATCGTCTACCAGTGCGACCACTTCGACGTGTACGTGCCGCCCCGGTTCGAGCAGACCGTGGAGGATCAGATTACCTTCCTCAGGCACGCCCTGCAATGATTGCACGGGGAACGGACATGGACGCGCTCCATCCGTGAGCATGCGTATCTGCCAGGAGGCACGAGGGCGCCTCCGATTCGGACCATGCCCGGCAAGCCTGGCGAAGGCGATGCCTCGTTGTAGATGAGCGATGTGATAACAGGGGATCTCCGGGGGCTGTCATGGAGTACTACAGAAACAAAACCGTTCTTGTCACGGGCGCGTTCGGAGGGTTCGGCCTGTGCTTCATCTCGGAGCTTCTGAACAGGGGCGCGAGGCTGATTCTGAGCGACACGCCGGAGAACGTCCGGGCCGTCGGCGAAGGCACGGTGCATATCACGGGGATGGAGGAGGGCAGGGACAGCCAGGCACTGTTCATCATACCGGCCGATCTCTCGAGCGCGGATGGTTGCAGGGCACTCCACGAGGAATACCGCAACCAGGGCATCGGGCTGGACATGATCATACACAACGCGGGCATCGCATGTTGGGGCGAGTACGCCGACGTTCCTCCGGAATTCAATGAAAAGATCATCGATATCAACCTGCTCTCCGTCATGAGGCTGAACGCGCTCTTTCTTCCGGAGATCATCGGCCGCCGCGGACATATCGTCTATGTGTCGTCCGTGGCCGGATTCGTGGCTACGCCGCTCGGTGTCGCCTATTCGACCTCGAAATTCGGCGTGCGGGGGTTTGCCATGGCCCTGCACGGAGAGATCAGAAAACACGGTGTCCGCACGACCATCGTATACCCCTTTTTTTCAAGGACCCCCATCCTCAAGTCCCGGACGTTCGGCAACCCGGCGGTATCGTACCTGCCCGGCTTTTGCTCGAGCTCTCCCGAACACGTGGTATCCTGCACCTTACAGGGCGCTGCAAGGGGGAGACTGCATGTCTGCCCCGGCTTCTTCTCCAGGATGATGTGGCTGGCAGCCCGCTTCCATCCGGTCATATCCGCCCAGCGGAAGATTCGCGGCTACTCCTGAGGCAATGGCTGCGGAGCCGGCGGGGATAGACTGAGACCGGATCTAGGGCCCCGGCGGAATATAAAGAAATCCGCTCCTTTCCAGTATATTATACCTCCGGGAGCGGGGTCGTCGTATCTCCAAAGTCTTTTTCCCGGTTCTCCCATGATTGCCGGGAGGAGGTGGTCTTCTAAAGACAAATCTGTTCCCTGTCCCCTTTTCCCCTATATATTAAGAACATGCAGAGGGAGGGAAGGGGTTTCCGCCGGGAAAGCCTGTCCGGCCGCCCCCGGCCTTTACAGGCCGTTTATCGTGATCTCCGTGATAAAGGTTTCGACCAGCATTGGGTCGAGCGACGACATACTGAGCCTCCGGAGAACGAGGAACGCTTCCTGGAGCGACCGCCTCTTCTGATAGGGCCTGTCCGTGATGAGCGCGTCGAAGGTGTCCGCGATACCGATGATCTTTGCCCCGAGCGGGATCCTCTCGCCGGTGATCCCACGGGGATATCCCGTTCCGTCCTCCCGTTCGTGGTGGGAGTAGACGTAATCGATGACCTTCGGCGGGAAACCCTGGGCTTCAAGGAGGATCTTGCCCATTTCAGGGTGCTTTTTGATCTGCCTCAGGATCGCCTTGGAAGGGTGCTCCTTCACGTTTCTGAAGACCTTTGAGCTGAAGCGGATCTTTCCGATGTCATGGAGCAGTCCTGCCATCCGGATGTCCTCGACCTCGTCCTCGGGCAGGCGCAATCTCCTGGCAAGCCGCCGGGCATACCAGGAAACCCGCTGGGCATGGTCTTCGGAATACGGATCCCGTGCGCCGAGTCTGTGGGCTATCTTCGCTGCTGTTTGGAGGGTATTTTTCTGCATATGCATCGTTCTATTTCAGACGTTCCGTCTCCTGTGATGGATTCGCATATCGTGAATCCCGCTGTCCAGAGTCGTGCCTTAACAGATGACGATGGAGAGGTCAAGATCGAATGTAGAATTTAACTCGTTGATAATAAACACATATTAGCATCACCTCCAGATTTTTTTCATTGATGACGGTCTCCCTCGCGCCTGGCTCCAGAGGGTACCGCTGTTTTCTGGTGCTGAGTGCCTGATGCCCGGACAATATGCAGGAAACAGGCCCTTTTTTTCTCATCGGATGGGGAAAATGGCAGCCGGATCAGATCCAGAGCCATTCAACAGGGGATAACCACGTGTGATCTCATGGATGTCGCATACGACGATCAAAGTCCTTTTTCGCGTTCACAATTGAAACATGACGTACAAATTTGGTCTGATATGTCCATGGACGGCGCTGGAAGCTTTCGTGCCCTGTCGTGCCCGGGGCCTCCGGACGGCTCTGCAAACAAAGGAGAAGTCCGCGGTTGCACAACTCTTGCAATAACCGCAAGAAAACAGGTATGAAATTTAAGCAAAGGAGAAGGACCATGCGTGGAATATTTGTTCGGCTCGTGATGGTGCTGATGGCGCTTTTCCTGGTCACGGCATGTGATGACGAAAGATCCGAAGAAGGGGCGCTTGCCGTGGGCCTTACCGACGCCGCTTCAGGCGACTTCCAGGCGGTATACGTCACGATCGGGGAGGTCCAGGTGCACCGGGGAGGAGAAGAGAACGGCGAGTGGCTGGTGATCGCCTCGCCCGGCAGGACGTACAACCTCTTGGAACTGGTGAACGGGGTGATCGAGCGGCTGGGCGTGGCCCCGCTCGCGACCGGAAGCTACACCCAGATGAGGCTGATCATCGGCGACGAGGCCGACGGGGGGACGAACATTCTGGATCAGCGCCACCCCTATGCGAACTATCTCATCGATTCCCAGGGCGAATGCCATCGGCTCAGCGTGCCCAGCGGCGATCGCACCGGCATCAAGCTCGTCCACGGTTTCGAGATCGTGAAGGATCTCACCACGGATCTGGTTCTGGATTTCGATGTGGACCGATCCGTAGTCAGGGCCGGAAACAGCGGGAACTGGATGCTCAAACCGACCGTCAAGGTCGTGGATACGGTGGAGAACGCAATCGTGAGCGGCATGGTGGCGGACCAGATGGATGGAGTCCTCCCGTGTGCCAGGGTCAGTGCCCAGGTGTTCGACCAGGACACGGATCAGGTGACGGTCATCACCTCGACCCTCTCTGACGCGACAGGGGAATATCTGATGTATCTTGAGCCCGGGCCGTATACCATAACGGCGTATATGGAAGGGTATGATCCGGCATGCGTGGATCTCGACACGGAGGTCGGCGGAGATTATGAGGCCTCGTTTGTGCTTTCGCCCGCAGACATGCAGGCGATCACCTGCAACGTGGTCCTGCCCCAGGGCGTTCAGGACGGGTGCGTCACGGTGCGCTTTATCCTGACCTCCCCCTGCGACGAAAACAGGCTCATCGAGCTCAAATCCCTGAATGTTTCGGAGACCGGCGCATACGAGGTTCCGCTGCCTTCGGGAACCTATCGGGTACTCGCCACCGACGGCACCAAAACACTTCCGGTCCAGAGCATTGCCACCGGCAGCCCGGTTACGCTGGATTTCACCATCAGGTGATTCCATTACCCCGTTCCGATGATGTGGCCGCCGCCGGATCTTTCTAGACCCCTGTGCCGTTCGGATCCATGTCGCAGTACGGCGCCCTGGCGAAGGAGATCACCTTCTCCACCTTCACGGTGACCTCGCGTTCCGTCTGGGCCACCCGCGCCCTGGATTCGGGTCTCTCGGGGGTGTAGCCGTCGAGCACGGCGATGTCCGTCACCTCTTCCGCAGTGCCCAGTATCTGGTAGCCCTGGTCGGTGTCGCTGTCCCAGACAATGACGTCCAGGCGGGGGTTGCGGCTCAGGTTTGCGACCGTGGCGGGGCAGAACCAACTGGAGATGGCCAGCTTGTCCTCGGAGACCCGCTCGATGACATTGGCGACGGCCAGATTGGGAAACCCCGAGGTGTCGGCGGTGGCGATCAGCACATACCCGAGCTTGTGGCCCAGATCCACGGCATCCGTTACGCGGGTGGCGCCATACATCACGCAGACCCCTGGGTACTCGTTCTCAGGGCCTCCGCCACCTCCTCGTCCGTCGTCTGGTCGAACCGAACGTAGAAGCGACCGACAGAGTGGAGGGCGGGGGGAACCCTGAGCGCTATGGTCTCGTCGGCATCATCGGACAGGGTCATCAGGGCATCCATGTTGCCCACCGGTACCGCCACGATCAGCCTCTCCGGGCGCTCCTTCCGGACCGCCCAGAGGGATGCCTGCAGGGTGGATCCGGTGGCCACGCCGTCATCGGTGATCACCACGATTCTCCCCTCGAGGGGGATTTTGGGTCTGATTTTCCGATACCGGCCGGCCTGCTGACGGATCACCGACATCTGATAGGCCTTTTCCTGTTCGATGTAGGACTCGTCTACTCCGATCCGCGTGGAAAGACCGGCATCGAGGAAAAGCTGGCCATCCTCGCTCAAGGCGCCGATGGCCAGTTCCGGGTTTTCGGGGGCGCCCATCTTGCGGGTGAGGACGATATCGAGGTCGGCGCTGAGGATTCGTGCTATTTCCCGGGCCACGATTACCCCGCCCCGGGGGATGCCAAGTACCACGGTGGACTCATCCGCCGAATTCAAAAGCCTGTTTCCCAGAGCCATGCCCGCCTCGTACCGGTCCATGAACGGCTCCCGGCTTCGGGAAGAGATCACGAGCGTTCCCATGCACTACCTCCGGGACGCCCGGCAGGGCTGCGTTCCGGGCCCGGATCTTCGCAGGGGCGCGATGTGAGAGGACTGCTGCATGCCCATGCTGCTCTCCTATCAGATTTCTTATAGGGATGTTCCGTCGAGTTTCAATACGGACTCTTGCCGGATTGCCGGGCGGGTGGAGGACGGGAGATCATGGAAGGGAGGGGCAAGCCCCTTTCCCGGGGTATGCAGCGAGTCTTTCGCGCCGGGGTCTACAGAAAACAACGGCCGGGAAAACATGGGGGAAGGCACCGGGGACCTGACGCAACGGACTGTACCGGGGCCATGCCGCATGATGAATCCGGTGCTTCTATTTTTTCCTTTTGAGCGCCTGCTGGAGCTTCTCGCCGAGTGAGCTGAGGTGCTGCTCGGACCCGCCGGTGAAACTTTTCCAGTCGCCTTCGTCGCTTGCGTCGCCGGGGGTGAGGGTGAGCCTGCGCGAGCCTGTGTCGATGGACTCGATCATCACGGTGATGCGTTCACCGGGCTGCTTCCTGTCGATGGACGAGGGGTCGTGGAAACGGGCGATTTTCGACTTGGGCAGCAGACCCGTAATCCCGGGCTCCAGGTTGATGAAGAGACCGAATTTCTCCTTTTTCTCGATAGACCCTTCTATCCGCTGCCCTGGCCTATATCTCTCCTCGGCGCCGATCCAGGGGTCACCCTCGGCGTCCTTCATGCTCAGAGAGATTCTGCGGTTTCCCGGATCGATCTCCTTGATCAGGATATCGACGGCATCGCCCGGTGCCACCTCGTCCCGGGTTCTGGACACCCGCTTGGTGTAGCTCATCTCGGAGATGTGAACAAGCCCCTCCACGCCGGGCTCGATCTCCACGAAGACACCGTACTCCATGCACCGGGTCACCTTGCCCGAGAGCTTCTGCCCGGAAGAATATTTTTGGTCCACCGTGTTCCAGGGATCTTCCCCCACCTGTTTCATCGACAGGGAGATCTTGCCGTTATCTCCCGAGGCGTTCTTTTCGATCCCGATGACCTTGACCGTGATCTCGTCGCCCGTGTGCAGGATCTCGTCCGGGGTGCCCAGCCGGGACCAGCTCATCTCGGAGATATGCACCATCCCCTCGACCCCGGGGCTCAGCTCCACGAAGGCACCGTAGGGCATGATCCTGCTCACCCTTCCCGTGCCGACGTGGCCGGGTGCGAGGGACCCGAAGAACGCCCTTCTTGCCTCTTCCTCTTCCTCCTCCAGGAGGGTGCGGCGGGAGACAACGATGTTCCTTCCCCCTTCGCTCAGTTCGGTGATGAGGAAGCGGAAGGTCTTGCCAACGTATTCTTCCGGGTGCTCCACATAGCTCGTGTCGATCTGGCTCATCGGACAGAAGGCCCGGTGCTTGACCACCTCTACGTTGAGGCCCCCCTTGCAGGTATCCGTAATGCGGCCCTCGATGGGGAGGCGCTGATGGTACGCATCCTTGAGCTGCTCCGCGCCCCCGACGCCTGTCAGGGCACGGGAGAGCCTGATTTCCCCATGACGCATGGAAACGATATAGAGTTCCAAGGTGTCTCCCACCCGATAGGGGAGATCGCCATTTTCATCCGTCAACTCGGCGAGGTCAACGACCCCGTCGACCTTGCTGCCGGTATCCACGAACACGCTTTCCTTACCGATGGAGATAATCTTTCCGCTGAGCTTGCTTCCGACCCGGTGCGATTCCCGGTTTTCCGGGCCGTATGAGTCGAGAAGCTCTTCCATGGACAGTTGCTTTTCGTTGTTTTCCGTGTCTGACATCCCTTTCTCCCCCCACGTGGTCCACTTTTGAGTGAAGGGCATGATAGAGAAATTTGTCGTGCGAGTAAATAACAATGTTGGCCAGGGCGCCTGCGTGGAAAACTCCCTGCAGTCCCCCCGCGCTCACTTCTCCTTCTCGAAGGCGGCTCTCCGCTCCCTTGATGCGATCCTTCCGGCGATTATGCTCCCCGCGAACAGAAAGGCCGCCGACACCGGGAAGCTCAAGAGGAGAAGGTCTTCATGCCCGGCAAGCTTGAGGTAGGCGGATGCCCCCCCTCCGAACACGATTGCGAGGACCGCGCCGGTGGGACGGAGCCGGAATCTCTCCGAATAGAACCCGAAAAGAACGGGGACGACGAGGCCGCCCGAGTAAATGGTGTAGGCGAGGAACAGGGAGCCGATGATTCCCTGCATTTCTAAGGCAATGACGACGGAGAGGACGCCGATGACCAGTACGGCTGCCCGCGAGAGAAAGACAAGGTTCTTCTCCGGGAAATCGGCAGGAAGTACGGGACGGACGACATCATTGACGACGATGGTACCTGCCGTAAGGATGCAGGTATCGGCAGACGACATGACCGCCGCGAGCAGAGCCGCCATGACCAGGGCATTGAAGCCGGGGGGCAGCAGGTGCATGACCAGCGCGGGAAAGGCGTTTTCCGGAGGGATATCGGGAAGCAGAAACCGGGCGGCGATGCCGATGAAGACGATGGCAAACGCCAGCGGGATCATGACGCACGCGGTTATGAGAGAGGCCCTTCGCGCAGTCCGGGGCGTCCGCGCGCAGAACAGCCGTGAAAAGATGTCGGGACCTACCACAAAGACCGAGCCCACAAAAAGAAAGAAGAGCAGGAGGTCCTGGGAGGTGAACGTCGGTGAGACCGGGAAGGAGAAGTGTCCGGGTGGAAGCGAGGCAGCCATGGTAAATGGATCGCCGGTTGCCGTTGCAATGAAGGCGAGGCAGATGATGATTCCGGTGAGGATGACGATGGACTGGACGATGTCTGTTTTGATAATGGAATACTGACCGCCCAGCGCAGTATAGACAACCATGACGCCACCTACCATCACCATGGTGGACCGGAGATCGAACTGCCAGAGTGTGGTGAGGATCTTCCCCGCCGCGATGATCTGGGCCGCGATGACCCCGATCCATGCAACGGCGATGAGGACCGAGGAAATGATCTTGGCGAGGTCGCTGTCGTACTGGGCCTTCAGAATCTCGGGCAGGGTGTAGACCTCGTAGGAGCGCACCTTCTCGGAGAGCCAGAAAGAGAGGATCAAGAGTCCTGCGGCACCCACGAGCATCCACCACGCACCCACGAGGCCCCTGGAGAACCCGAGCCCTGCGACGCCCAGGGTGCTGGACCCTCCCACAATGGATGCCACGAGCGAACCGGTTATCTGGACGGTGCCGCCCTTTCTGTCGCTGACATAGAAACTGCTCAGGGACCTGATGCGTCTGAAGCTGAACAGCCCGATAAGGAGCATACCCGCCAGGTACAGGACGATGATTGCGGTGTTGACGAGCTCCATGAAAGGCATCGATCAGCTCGTCTTGAGATGCGTTGAGGGTTTTGTTCCCGGCGGGAGGGATGCGGTTGTCTGAAGAGCGTTGAGTGCATGCCGCAGATCGTTTCCGGCGCACGCATTTTCACGGACCATATCGGCGTGGGCCGCCTGACGATCTCCAATGATCTCCGCCACGCGGGCACAACTGTATCGGTCCCTGCAACCGCCGCAGGGGGTGATGCCCGGTTTCAACTTGCCTGCTTCTCCTTCTCGATCCTGCACAGCTCTTTTGCCGCCTTTTTCTTGATCTTCGCGTACAGCCTGGATACCGCGATCCCCTGCCGGAGGACAGGTCGCCATCGATCACGGCACCCGGAAACCGCTTGTTCTGCCCGGGGCCAAACGTGCATTACGTGAAAAATAATACATCAAACCGCGAAAGTAAACGATGCGGTGAAACTATCTTGACATGGGCGTGGAGGGCGGTTCCAGCGGTAGTCCGGACGCCTCACGCATCCGGAAGCCATCTTGAAATCGCTCATGGTGAAGACTCGATCGAAAAGGGGACCGGCTGGCCCTTTGCAGGGATTGCCCGTTTGAGGTGACGTGCTGTGACGGTTATCATGGATGGGTATGCCGACAAAGAGATTGCTTTTTTCATGAAAGTGGGATCAAACTGCTGCCGTTCCGCCGGATACCCATACGGGGATGATATCAAAGAGGTGGGTACAGGGGTAGCGCGCATCGGATTGCCCGCGCAGAAAAGGGCGAGGAGAGAAAGGATCTGCAATGAATATACGGAAAGTCGCTCTGATAGGTTTTATCGTTCTGGGTGTTCTCGACATCGTGTACGGCCTGTTCATGGATGACCGGATCAGTCTTCTGATGGGGCCTGTGCTGATCATCATCGGTCTTTACCTGATCATGCGGGAGAGGAAGCAGGTCTCGGACAGGCAATGAGGCGGTAGAGGACTACGGCGTACGGGGACGAGACGATCGCGGCTGCAGAAAATCGGCCGATCCTTCCTCTGATCCGTCTCCTCCGGGCTACAGCTTGCGGTTGTCGATGACCCGCACGGCCTTTCCTTCGGCCACCGGGATGCTGCCCGGTTCGCGGAGATCAACCTCCGGGGTGATGAGGAGCTCGTCTCTGAGCTCCCGGGTGATTCTGCCCCTCAGGCGCTCGAGCGACTTGTACGCGTCCAGATTTATCGATGGGTCGATCTCCACCTGGACGATCATGTGGTCGTTGTGCCCCTTCTGCTCGAGGATGATCCGGTAGTTGCGCCCCACGCCGGGGATGCTGTTGAGGACCGACTCGATCTGGATGGGGAAGATGTTCACCCCCTTGAGGATCATCATGTCGTCGCTCCGGCCCGTGATCCGCTCGATCCGCGCATGGGTTCGCCCGCAGGCGCATTCTCCGGACACCAGCGAGGTGAGGTCCTTGGTGCGGTAGCGGATGATGGGCATTGCCTCGCGGGAGAGCGTGGTGATGAGCAGCTCGCCCTTCCTGCCCGGGGGAAGTGGTTCCAGGGTGTCGGGGTCCACGATCTCCACCAGGTACGCGTCTTCCCAGATGTGCATGCCGTTCATCTCCGGGCATTCAAAGGCCACGCCCGGGCCGTTCATCTCGGAGAGGCCATAGGAGTTGAACGCCCTGATCCCGAAGAATTCCTGCACCTTCCTGCGCGTCTCTTCGGAATGCGGCTCGGCGCCCAGGATTGCGTAGGAGAGGTCGGGGAAATCCCTGCGGGGGTCGATGCCTTCGGCCTCCAGCGTATCGGCCAGGTGCAGGGCATAGCTCGGGATCACGTGGATGGCCGTGGTCTTGAATTCCTTCATGAACTTGAGCTGGCGCTTGGTGTTCCCCGGACCGGTGGGAATGGTGAGGCAGCCGAGCCTCTCCGCGCCGTAGTGGAGCCCCAGGCCGCCGGTGAAGAGCCCGTAGCCGATCATGTTCTGAAACACGTCGTGCCTGCGCAGGCCCATCATGTAGAGGCAGCGGGTGACCAGCTCGGTCCAGTTGTGGAGGTCGCGGGCGCTGTGGTAGACGACCGTCGGTATTCCTGTGGTGCCGGATGACGAATGGAGCCTGACCACCTCGTCGAGGGGGGTGCAGACCATACCGTAGGGGTACGCGTCTCTGAGATCCTGCTTCGTGGTGACCGGCAGCTTGCGGACATCGCTCAGATCACGGATCGTGTAGTCCCCAAGGCCCCTTTCACGGTAGAAGGGGGCACGGGAAGCCCGCTCGAGGGTCTCTCTCAGCCTTCCGAGCTGGAGCTCCTCCAACTCCTGCCGCGAAATACATTCATCGTTCTTATTCCAGTACATGGATGCTCCTCACGGATGTGAGCGGCGGCCAATACTTCCGGCCGCGTCTGCCCTTGCTGATACCACCGGTGCTACATGCGATCGTATGGTGCCGGCTTCTCCAACAGGGAGAGTCATATCGTAAAAACCCGCTTCCCCATCTTAAAATTTTCCGTAAAAGCCTTGTATTCCGCATAGACCTACCACGACACGGAATCCAAGTCAATCCGGCTTCGGATATCTCACCCAGGCACCTGATTCCTTTATGCTCGGTGTGAACATGATATTTTCCGGAGGCCTGGAGGAGACATCCGGGGGAGGGGAGAACCGGAGGGGTACAGGAATAAAAAACCGCCAGGCCTGAAAAAAAGGCCCTGGCGGGAGTTTTCCGTAAAAACCTCTGTCCTGTCCCTTGGAAAAAAGTGCCTTCAGGAGGCTACTGGGCAGGGCTCGGCTCGGCCGGCGTCTGACCCTGCGGTGCAGCCGGGATCGACGGCGCGGCAGGCGCAGCGTCGGCTTCCCCGCCCGGCTGGGGCGCAGCGCTCCCCGGTGCCGCAGGAGCGGTGGTGGTCTGGTTGTCCATGATGCTCTGGGTCGGCCGCTCAAAGGTGAAATACCCGAGGGTGAGCGAGGTGAGCATAAACACGACCACCAGGACTCGCGTCGCCTTGTTGAGGAAATCGGCCGGGCCGGCGGAGCCGAACAGGGCCTGCGAACCCGCCCCGCCGAAGACGGCGCCGATATCGGCTCCCTTGCCGGACTGCAGGAGCACGGCAATGATCAGCAGCACCGACACCACGATGTGAATGGTTAAGAGAAGTCCGTACATAGTCTCACTTTCCTTTAAAACGTATTATTCTTTCGAACGAGGCCGCATCGAGGCTGGCGCCCCCAACCAGGGCGCCGTCGATGTCGGCCTTGGCCATGAGCGCGTCGATGTTGTCTCCCTTGACACTGCCGCCGTAGAGGATTCGGATCCTCTCCGCAACCTCTTGACCGAAGAGATCGCTCAGGAGCCCCCTGATAAAGGCATGGACCTCCTGTGCGGTCTCCGGCGTTGCGGTCTTTCCCGTTCCGATGGCCCAGACCGGCTCATAGGCGATGACCAGGGACCCGGCCTGTCCGGCGTCAATGCCTGCGAGGCCGTGTTTGATCTGGGCCTCGATCACGGCGTCCGTCTTTCCCGCCTCGCGCTGGTCAAGGGTCTCCCCCACGCACACGATCGGGGTGAGGCCGCCTCTGATCGCGGCAAACAGGCGCTTGTTGACCGTTTCGTCCGTCTCGCCGAAATACTGCCTGCGCTCGGAGTGGCCGATGATCGCATGGCTCGCTCCCGCACTCGCGAGCATGGGCGCGCCGATTTCCCCGGTAAAGGCGCCCGAGTCTTCCCAGAAGACATTCTGGGAGCCTACCTTGACCGGGGATTCCCTGAACGAATTCACCAGGGCATGGATGTAAAGGCAGGGGGGGCAGACGAGTATCTCAGGCACGCTGACATCCGAGACCCGCTGCGCGATATCATCGGCCCAGGAAGAGGCTTCGTCCAGGGTCTTGAACATCTTCCAGTTGCCGGCTATGAGAGGCGTTCTCATCCTTTCTCCACTCCTATCGCTCCAGGGATTTCACCCCCGGGAGCTCGGCGCCGCCGAGCATCTCCAGGAAGGCACCACCCGCCGTGGAAACGAAGTCGATCTTGTCGGTCAGGCTGCTCTTGTGCAACGCCGCATCTGTATCACCTCCACCCACGATGGTCAATGCCTTTGAATTCGCAATTTTTTTCGTGATATCCATGGTTCCCTGGGAAAAGGGCTCCTGCTCGAAGACCCCCATGGGGCCGTTCCAGACGATCATGCTGCAGTTGTCGAGCGCCTCGGAGAACAGGGCAGCCGATGCAGGGCCGATATCGAGGCCCATGAGATCTCCGGGGATTTCCTGGATGGTCACGGTCACAGCATCCCGGCCGGACTTGGGATCCGGGGCGCAAACGCAGTCGACCGGCAGATAGAGCTTCACGCCCTTGCTGCGGGCCTTTTCCATGACGGACCGGGCGGTATCCACGAGCTCGTCCTCCACCATGGATTTTCCGATCTCCTGGCCCAGCGCCTTGATGAAGGTGAAGGCCATCCCGCCTCCAATGATCACCTTGTCGACCTTCTCGATGAGGTTTTCCAGCACCTCCAGCTTGCCCGAGACCTTGGCCCCCCCGATCACGGCCGCATAAGGGCGCTTGGGGTCCTTCAGGGCCTTGTTGATGTACTCGACCTCTCTGAGCATCAGATAGCCCGCTGCGGTGTCCTTGATATAGTTGCAGATGCCCACATTGGATGCATGGGCGCGGTGGGCCGTGGCAAAGGCATCGTTGACAAAGCACTCACCCAACTCGGAAAGCTTCTTTGAGAACTCGGGGTCGTTTTTTTCCTCGCCGATGTGAAACCTCAGGTTTTCAAGCAGGATCACCTCGCCGGAAGAGAGGTTGCCGACCATTTTCTTCACCTCGTCTCCCACGCAGTCGGGCGCCATGTTGACGCTCGTCCCCAGAAACTCCGAGAGTCGGCGCGCCACGGGCAGCAGGCTCATGGACTTGACCACCTTACCCTTGGGACGGCCCAGATGGGACATGAGAACGACCTTACCCCCCTGGTCCATGGCATACTGGATGGTGGGCAGGGCCTCCCGTATCCGGGAGTCGTCGGTGATAGCGCCCTCTTCGTCGAGGGGAACGTTGAAATCCACGCGAATGAGAACCTTTTTCGATTTCAAGTCCAGACCCTTGATGGACCGAATACCCATAGTATGTGTCCTCCTTACCCTGGTATGTTCAGAATATGGAATGCTGCACGCTTAAAAAAGAAAGCCCGAGAAGACAGCGTATGTGTGCCGCAATCAGCCCCTTTACAAACAGCCCCGGATCCTTTTAAATAAGTGATGTATATTATTAAGGTGTAAGATATGTCAATGGGATTTCAAGATGGCCGATGACGGCAGCACAGGCTCTGAGATGCTGGATGCGCTGGGCGAACGTTTTCTTCTGCTCATCGGCAGCCTCATCAGCGGGAACCGGAAACGGGCGGCCGCGCTCGTCGAAGAGGCACGGCGCCGTGCCGGCGGCTCCCATCCCGGGATCATGTCCCAGACCCTCGTCGAGGAGATGGCCCAGGCCCAGGCCCTCAAGAACTCCCTTATCAACCTTCCGTCCGTGGTACCCGGGCTGGGCACCATCGTTTCCTTTTCCCTGGTGGGGGTCGAGAATTTCTATCTCCTGGACCAGTCGGTCACCCTCGTTCTCGCCCTGTGCCTCATCCACGGAAAGGACATCGAAGACCGGGCGTCCATCGAGGACCTCACGGTGAAGGTCATCGGCGAGGTGTTCGGCGTAACGAACCGGGAAACGGGGGAGGATTCCCGGTCAATCACCAGAGGGTATGTCTCCAGGCTGCTTCCCATAAAGTATTTCAACAGGGGCGTGGACCGGGGCATGCGGAGGATCATCCGCCGGCTCGTGCCCATGAGAAGCAGCTCCCGCCTGCTCCCCGTGGGGATCGGCCTGGGCTCGTCCGCCGTGAGCGCCTACGACACCATCGTAAACGTGGGCCAGGCGACACTGAGGCGTATGGCAAGGCTTCCGGACGCGCGTCCGGCGATCTCCGGCAGGTAGGAATCAGGGGGCCTTCGCCTTGAAGGGACTAAAGAGAGAGCCTCCTGCGTTTACAGGCGGTAGATGTCCTTGTCCCAGAGCTTTACCCAGTTGCGCTTCAGCACATCGGTGGCAACCGGGGTGTTGTCAACCTCCAGGATCATGATGGGGTTCGACGCCCTGCCGATGTAGGGATACATGGTGATCACGTTGATCTTTGCATCCCTCAGCGGCTTGAGGACGGCATTCATGCCGCCCGGATGATCCGGCATTTCCACGGCGAGCACGCCGCTTTCCTGAAACTCGAATTTCTCTGCAGACAGGGCGTTCTTCGCCTTTTTGGGGTCGTCCACCACGATGCAGATGGAGGAAACCTCGGTCGACTCCTGCCCCACCGAGATGGCCCTGATATTCACCCCGTGCTTGCCCAGTGTGTCGCTCAAGTTGGAGAGCTTGCCCGATACGTTTGCGGTCTCAAGACGAAACTGTTTGATTGCCATGACCTATGTCTCCCTCGAAAAATAATCGTACCCTGTTTTCAAGGCCTCGATGTTCTTGTCTTTGAAGCGGTTCTTTCCCTTTCCCAGGATTTCCCCCATGTTGTCGAGGAGAGTGGAGATCCTGACCAGGCGCGTGCAGCTCACGAAGGCACCCAGCATGATCATGTTGGCATAGCGCTCGCCCACGGTCTTGATCGCGAGCTCGTTCACGGGGATGTCCACCACGTCGATATCCCCCCTCACCGGCCTGGTCGTAACGATGCTGGTGTTGATGAACACCTCGCCTCCGGAGACGGTCTGGTTCTGAAGGCGCTGGAGAGAAAGATTGTCCATGATGACGAGATAATCCGGAGAAGACGCCACCGGGGACGCGATCTCCTCGTCCGAAATGGCGATGGTGCACGAGGTGATGCCGCCGCGCATCTCTGCCCCATAGGAGGGCAGATAGGTGACGTGGTGCCCCTCGAGCATCGCCGCCCACGCGAAGGCCAGGCCGGAGAAGAGGATTCCCTGCCCTCCGATTCCGCTCATGATGGTTTTCTGAAGCATGTCGTCTATTTGTCCTTCTTTGTCGTGTTATCTTTCATGACCCCGATGGGGTACTCCTTTTCCATCTTTTCTTCCAGATAGACGAAGGCCTCCCGGGGGCTCATCTTCCAGTTGGTGGGGCACGGCGAAAGGATCTCCACGAGCGAGTAGCCTGTGCCCGCCATCTGGACCTCGAATGCCTTCCTGATGGCCTTTTTTGTCTCCCGGATCTTGGCAGGATCGGCCAGCGAGGTCCGGGTGACATAGGCGGCGCCGGGCAAAGTTGCGATGAGCTCGGTGATTTTCAGCGGATATCCCTCCACCTCGTTTCTCCTGCCATAGGGGGAGGTGGTGGTCTTCTGCCCGAGCATGGTGGTGGGGGCCATCTGGCCTCCGGTCATGCCGTAGACCGCGTTGTTCACGAAGATGCTCGTGATCTTCTCGCCCCGGTTCGCTGCGTGCAGGGTCTCGGCGGTTCCGATCGCGGCCATGTCCCCATCGCCCTGGTAGGTGAAGATAAGCTTGTCGGGCTGTGCCCGCTTGATGCCGGTGGCCACGGCGCAGCCACGCCCGTGGGCGGATTCGCACGCGTCGAAGTCGAAATAGTTGTAGGCGAGCACCGCACAGCCGGCAGGAGGGATACAGATGATCTTGCCTCGGATGTCCATCTCGTCCACCACCTCGCAGACGAGCCGGTGGATGATCGAATGTCCGCAGCCCGGGCAGTAGTGGTTGGGCACCGGCTTCAAGGACTTGGGTCTGGTGTATATGGTCTTCATCTAGAGCTCCTTCTGCAGCCAGTACCGTTCGATGATCCGGGCGATCTCCTGGGGAATGGGAACGACCCCGCCGGGGCGGCCGTAAAATTCGCAGGGAGCCCTGCCCTGGACTGCAAGGCGCACATCGTCGAGCATCTGGCCGGTGCTCATCTCGAACACGAGGAAGAGCTTGGTCTTTTTTGCAAGGCTGCGGATCGCCTCTTCGGGGAACGGCCACAGCGTGATGGGACGAAGCAGGCCGACCTTCAGCCCCTCGCTCCTCACCCGTTTGACAGCGCCCTTGGCGATGCGCGCCGCTGTACCGTAGGCGATGATGGTCAGCTTCGCGTCGTCGGTCATGAACTCCTCCCACTGGGGGAGCTCATGTGACATGAGATCGTATTTCCGCTTGAGCTTCCAGTTGTGCTCCTCCATCTCCGCCGGGTCCAGGATCAGCGACTTGATGATCCTGGAGGGCCTGCCCTCTGCGCCGTCCAGTATGTAGTCCTTGGGAGGGATTTCCACCTTGGGCCGCTCGTTCAGGTAGATGGGCTCAACGATCTGGCCCATCATGCCGTCTCCCAGGATCATGACCGGGGTGCGGTAGAGATCGGCCACGTCGAAGCTCTTCATGGTGATGTCGTAGAGTTCCTGCACGGACGCCGGGGCATAGACGGGCATGCGGTAGTCGCCGTGGCCGCCTCCCCGCGTCGCCTGATAGTAGTCCCCCTGGCTCGGAGCGATATTCCCCAGGCCGGGCCCGCCCCGGTTGATGTTGATGATGACCGCCGGGAGCTCGAGTGCGGCCATGAACGAAAGCCCCTCCTGCTTCAGGCTGATGCCCGGCGAAGAGGAGCTGGTCATGGCTCGCATTCCGCTCGCGGCCGCGCCGAGCACCATGTTGATGGACGCGATCTCGCTCTCGCCCTGGAGGAATACCCCGCCCACCTCCTGCATACGCCTGGACATATATTCCGGGACCTCGTTCTGCGGGGTGATGGGGTAGCCGAAGTAACACGTGCAGCCCGCACGGATCGCGGCCTCTCCAAGGGCGTCCGTGCCTTTCATGAGAATCTTCTTATCCACGGTACACCTCAATGGCCGCTTCGGGGCACATGATCGCGCACAGGGCGCATCCCCTGCACGAATCTTTGGCGGGTTCGGCGGGATGGTATCCCTTTTCGTTCAAGCCCTCGGAGAGCCGGATGGCCTCATCGGGACAGACGGTAAGACACAGCTCGCAGGCCTTGCACAATCCCTGGTTTATCGTGATCTTTCCTTTCGCTGCCATATCCCTTCTCACACACACTTTCCTTGAAGTTGGCTCATTGTTTAGCACCAAAACACCTCCCTGTACAGAGTAGATTTTGCAGGGATAATTTCATGATGTTTCTCTCTGCCTTACAGTGAACTCATTCATGGAGAATTTGGTACAACGTTCACATGTTCACTCAAGACGGAAAAGAATGCCATTGTATACGGGAGGTTGTACCCCCTTGTCCCTCACGTGTCAGCGAGCAGGTGCGAGATTGTGCCTTATATTTGCGTTCAGGTCTTCGCGGCTTGTGTGCAAATCATGTCGGGTCGTCAACCCCTTGAAATTTGCAGGACATGCCCTAATAAAGGGATAAAAAATGATCTGGAGGTGAGGGTCATGGCAAGAATCGGCAGAATTGGCTGGAGTTGGGACCCGATTCAGGAAATGGAGCGGCTTGAACGGGACTGGAGCGATTTCTTCTCCGGTTCCGGCAGGCCGAGTGCCGTGAAGTACCCGCCGGTCAACGTTTTCACCGGTGAGGATGATGTGGTCATCACATCGGAGATCCCGGGTGTGAACCCGGAAGATGTGGACCTCACCGTCACCGGTGACGTGCTGACCCTGAAGGGTACGAGGCGGCAGCAGGAACTCGGACAGGGTCAGGCCTGGCACCGCAGGGAGCGCGGGTACGGGGATTTTTATCGCACCATCCAGCTTCCATACAATGTAGACAGCTCCAAGGTGGAGGCGAATTACAGCAAGGGTATCCTGAGGATCTCCCTTCCCCGGGCCGAGGCGGACAAGGCTAGAAAGATCAGTGTCAAAACCGCATAAAAGGAGGTGAATGCCATGGCAGAAGTAGAGAAGTCCCGCGAGGTCAAGAAGCAGGAAGCGGGCGGCGGTGTGGCGACCGAAAGGACACGGACCGGCAGGATCTACATGCCGAACGTCGATATCAGCGAGGACAGGGACAGTCTGACCCTGTATGCCGATCTTCCCGGTGCCGGTGACGAGGACGTGAGCGTGACCCTGGAAAACGACGTGCTCACCATCGAGGCCAAGGTTTCCTCGGTCAAGGTCGGTGATCACCGGCTCTCCTATGCGGAGTACGGGGTGGGCGATTACTTCCGGGCCTTCACCATCACCGAGCCGATCGACCGGGACCGGATCGAGGCGAAAATGAAGGACGGCGTGCTTCGGATCGTGCTGCCCAAAAAGGAAGAGGCAAAGCCGAAGCAGATCAAGATTCAAGCAGGATGACGAGAAACAAAGACAAGGTAAAAGGAGGGAGACCATGGCTATGAGATCGTTGACCCCCTGGAGATGGGGAAGGAGAAACATTCCTGCAGGCAGGGAGATGGAGACTCATCCGCTGGATATGTTCCAGCGCGAGATGAACCGCCTGTTCGATGATTTCTTCAAGGGATTCGGGCTCAGGCCCTTCGGCGAGGAGATGGAAGCCGCGGTATCGTTTTACCCGCAGGTGGACATGACCGAGGACGAGAACTCCATATACGTCACCGCGGAGTTGCCCGGACTTGATGAAAAGGACATTGACATCAACCTGAGCAGGGATTCGCTCACCATCAAGGGTGAGAAGAAAGAAGAGAAAGAAGAGAAGGGCAAGGAATCCTACTATATGGAGCGTTCGTTCGGCGCGTTCTCGCGGGTGGTCCCGATCCCGGTGGATGTCAACCCGGACAAGGTGGAGGCCACCTTCAAAAAGGGCGTGCTGAACATCACCCTGCCCAAGGCTCAGAAAGAGAAGAAGGAGCAGAAAAAGATCGAGATCAAGGGGTCCTGATCAGTCTGAATCTTGCTCGAGGTTCTTTCAAAAAGGGGCTTGGAAGAGCCCCTTTTTTATTGAGGTATTATGGCGGGAGCATTGAAGCGCCGACGAGAGCGGGCGATTGTGTGAAAGGCCGCCCGCACCGATGCCCTCCCGGCGACGACGGACGGCTCCAGTGGGGAAGTCCGGCGCATGCTTTCTTCTGCCGGATATCTCGATTCCCGCCCCTTAAGTCACGGTAAATCCCTGAAGAGAGACTTGAAATACAGGACCATGCCACCTACAAGGATCATAGTCAGGCGAAAGACACGAGGAGGAAAGACGATACATGGACGTGAACAAGCTGACGCAGAAAACCCAGGAGGCGATACAGGACGCCCAGAACATCGCGGTGCGCTTCGGGCAGGTTGAGCTCGATGTGGAGCACGTGCTCCTGGCCCTGCTGGAGCAGACCGACGGGCTGATTCCGAGGATTCTGGCAAGGATGGACATACCGCTGGACCCCGTGATCGCCGAGGTCCACAAGGAGCTCGACCGCAGGCCCAAGGTGTCGGGCCCCGGGGCCGAGGCGGGCAAGGTCTACGTGACCCAGCGGTTCAACCGGATGCTCGTGAGGGCCAAGGAAGAGGCGGCCCGGCTCAAGGACGAGTATGTATCCGTGGAGCACCTGCTCTTTGCCATGATGGACGAGGGAGAGAAGACGCCTTCGGGCAGGATCCTCTCGCAGTTCAATATCACCAGGGAGCGTATTCTCCAGGCGCTCACCGCGATCCGCGGCAACCAGCGGGTCACCAGCGACAACCCCGAGGCCGCCTACGAGGCGCTGGAGAAGTACGGGGTCGATCTCGTGGCGCAGGCGCAGCTCGGAAAGCTCGACCCGGTCATCGGCCGGGACGCGGAGATCAGGCGCACCATCCGGATTCTCTCGCGCAAGACCAAGAACAACCCGGTCCTCATCGGCGAGCCCGGCGTGGGCAAGACCGCCATCGTGGAGGGCCTTGCCCAGCGGATCGTGCGGGGAGACGTGCCCGAGGGTTTGAAGGACAAGACCATCTTCGCCCTGGATATGGGTGCGCTGGTGGCCGGCGCCAAGTTCCGGGGCGAATTCGAGGAGCGGCTCAAGGCGGTCTTGAGCGAGATCAAGGCGAGCGAGGGCCGGATCCTGCTCTTCATCGACGAGATCCACAACATCGTGGGCGCGGGCCGCGCTGAGGGCTCCATGGACGCCGGCAACATGCTCAAGCCCATGTTGGCGCGCGGTGAGCTCCACTGCCTGGGCGCAACCACCCTGGACGAATACCGCAAGCACATCGAGAAGGACGCAGCCCTGGAGCGGAGGTTCCAGCCGGTCATGGTCGAACCTCCCACGGTGGAGGATACGATCTCCATCCTGCGGGGTCTCAAGGAGCGCTACGAGGTGCACCACGGCGTGAAGATCCAGGACAGCGCCCTGGTGGCCGCAGCGGTGCTGTCGAACCGCTATATCACGGACCGGTTTCTGCCCGACAAGGCCATCGACCTGGTCGACGAGGCGAGCGCCATGATCCGCACCGAGATCGACTCTATGCCGGCCGAGCTCGACGAGATCACGCGCAAGGTTATGCAGCTCCAGATCGAGGAGGCCGCGCTGAAGAATGAAAAGGACAAGGCGAGCAGGGCCCGTCTGGACGAGCTCCGCAGGGAGCTTGCCGACCTCAAGGAACAGGCCGACACCATGAGGGCGCGGTGGGAAGAGGAAAAACAGACCGTGCACCGGGTGGTGGCGCTTCGCGAGGAGCTCGAACAGGTCAGGCTGCAGATCGAGAAGGCCGAACGCGAGTATGACCTCAACAGGGCGGCCGAGCTCCGCTACGGCAGGCTCCCCCAGTTGGAGAAGCAGCTCGCCGGGGCCGAGCAGGAGTCCCGGGAGGGAAAAGACCTGGTGAGGGAGAACGTGACCGACGACGTGATCGCGGACATTGTGTCCCGCTGGACCGGCATCCCGGTCTCCCGGCTCGTGGAGGGCGAAAAGGAGAAGCTGCTCAGGCTCGATGACATCCTGCACCAGAGGGTGGTGGGTCAGGACGATGCCGTTCAGGCGGTCGCGGACGCGGTCATCCGCGCCCGTGCAGGGATCAAGGACCCCAGGCGGCCCATAGGATCGTTCATCTTCCTGGGCCCCACGGGCGTGGGAAAGACCGAGCTGGCAAAGGCCCTGGCTCAGGCCCTGTTCGACACGGAAGACAACATGATCCGGATCGACATGAGCGAGTACATGGAACGCCATACCGTGTCGCGTCTCATCGGCTCGCCTCCGGGTTATGTGGGGTACGAGGAGGGAGGACAGCTCACCGAGTCGGTCAGGCGCAAGCCCTACTCGGTGATCCTCTTCGACGAGATCGAAAAGGCGCATCACGACGTCTTCAACGTGCTGCTGCAGATCCTGGACGACGGACGCGCCACCGATGCCCAGGGCCGGACCGTGAACTTCAAGAACACGGTCATCATCATGACCTCGAACATCGGCTCCCAGGACCTCATGGAGGGCATCTCCGGCGCGGGCGAGATCAGCGACAAGGTGAGAAACGCGGTCATGGCCGACTTGCGGATTCATTTCCGGCCCGAGTTTCTCAACCGGGTGGACGAGGTGGTGCTCTTCAAGGCCCTCACCCTTCCGGAGATCGAGAAGATCGTGGGCCTGCTCGTGGCCGATCTTCAGAGGCGCCTGAGCGAGCGCGAGATCAGCTTCGATCTGAGCGACGGGGCCAAGGAATTCATCGCCCGGGAGGGGTTCGATCCCGTATACGGCGCGCGGCCCCTGAAGCGGTTCATCCAGCGGGAGCTGGAGACGAAGCTCGGCAGGGCCCTGGTGGCGGGCCAGATCATGGACGGCTCGCGTGTGCGCGTGGAGCTGGAAAACGGCGGGCTGACCTTTGCCATAGAACCTCCAACGGGACAAGGCGGGCAGGCTGCCTCCGGGTGAGCCTGCCGCCCGAGGCCCTCTCTCACCCGCGGTGCTTCTCGATGAACGAATGCACCTTCAGCATATACTGACGGGCATGGCCCGAGACAAAGGCGTCGATATGTCCCACCCCGTCGAGGATCACGAGCTCCCTGGGTTCGCGGGCCACCTCGTGCATTCTGATGGAGTGGGTATGGGGCACCACCGGGTCGTTTGTCCCGTGGATGAACAGCTTGGGCACCGGGCTCAAGCGAAGCGTGTCGAGCGCCGAGAACCCCTCTTCGGGGACCTCACAGCGGATCTGCGGGTAGGCCTCGGAGAAGAGGGCATGGAAGGAGTACAGCCCCGCCTCCAGGATCGCCCCCTTCAGGGAGGGGAAATCCGGCAGAACCCGGGCCAGGGTGTAGGCTCCCATGGACTGCCCGAATCCGAAGACGGCGGTCCCGAAGGTCTCGGGGTGCGCGAAGACGTGGTGAAACACGGCCCGCGCATCGTCCTGGATCTGTCCGAGCGAGGGCTCGCCCCGTGATCTGCCGTATCCGCTGTAGTCGAAGGTGACGAGACGGTGGCCCATCTCGGGGAGAAACAGGGCCGCTGTGACGTGCGAGCTCATGTTCTCGGCATTGCCGTGCAGATGGACAATGGTGGCGGGTGTGCCAGAGGCGGTCCGGGGCTGTATGATCCAGCCGTGCAGCCTCTCCTCGATCATGAGCTCCTCTTTGACGAACCCGTGGTGCGACGGGTCCGAATAGGTGACGTGATCGGGGTAGAAGCAGTTCTCTTCTCTGATAATCATGACTTGTCTATAGGCGAGACCGGGCGTGGGCGCAAGGGATTCCTTGACATCCGCTTGTCAGGCGCGCATATGGTTTTTCTATGAGCCGACCGGTCGTCACACTCCTTACCGACTTCGGGCTGGAAGACGCCTATGTGGCCCAGATCAAGGCCGTCCTGCTCTCCCAGGTTCCGGACGTGGAGCTGGTGGACATCACCCATAACATACCGCCGTTCAGCACGCTCTCGGCGGGCTGGCTCCTGCACACTTCGTACGCCTTTTTCCCCAGGGGGAGCGTCCACCTCTGCGTGGTCGATCCCGGAGTGGGCACCTCCCGTTCGATTCTCGCGGTTCTCAAGGGCGGGCATGCCTTTGTGGGTCCGGATAACGGGGTTTTCTCCTTCCTTTACCCGGCCGAGCAGGTGATCGAGATCACCTGGAAGCCTCCGGGGCCCCTTTCGTCGACCTTTCACGGCAGGGACATCATGGCGCCGGTGGTGGTGGAGCTGCTGAAGTACACCCCGCCCCAGAGTCTCGGGAGGCTGACTTCAGAGCCGGTTCAGCTCGATGTGTCTCAGGATATGGTCGTGCACGTCGACCGGTTCGGCAACGTGATCACGAACATCGAAGGTTCCCGCCTTCAGGCGGGGTGCTCCCTGGAGGTGGGTGAGAGGAGGGTGCGCCGGATAGCCGAAAGCTTTGCCGACATCCCTTCCGGGGAGCCGGCGCTGATCGTCGGGAGCGCCGGGACCGTGGAGGTTGCGGCGAACCGGGGAAGCGCAGCCGCGCTGCTCGGGGCGGTGGCGGGCATGCCGGCGAGGTTGATCCCGCCCGGGTCTTACGCGTAGCTCCGGGGCCCGAAGATCCGGGTGCCGATCCGCACCAGGGTGGCCCCTTCTTCGATGGCGATAGGGTAGGAGTCGCTCATCCCCATGGAAAGGTGCTTCATCTCCACCCCGGGCACGGCTGCCTTCGCCACCTCGCCGAACAGCTCCCGGGTCGTCCTGAAATAGGGCCTGAGGCCTTCAGGGTCGTCGAGAAAGGGACCCATGGTCATCAGCCCCTGTACGCGAACATGCTCCAGGGTGTGTATCTGACGGATGAACGGGAGCACGTCTTCGGGAAGCACCCCCGCCTTCTGGGGCTCCTGCGCGCTGTTGACCTCGACGAGCACGGGCATGACCCTGCCGAGCCTGCCCGCCAGCCTGTCTACGGCCTGGGCCAGCGGCATCGAGTCCAGGGTTTCGATCATGTCGAACAGGGGCACGATGTATTTGACCTTGTTGGTCTGGACATGCCCGATGAAATGCCAGCGTGCGAGGTCTCCCACCTCGGCGATGGCGGCCCGTGCCTCCTGGACATAGTTCTCGCCGATGAGTGCGACTCCTGCATGAACCGCCTCGCGGATTTCATCGGCGCTGCGTGTCTTGGCCGCGGCAACAACCTGGACGTGCTCGGGAATTTCCGAGAGGATCTGCCGCACGTTGTCTGCGATAATGCCCATGGCATGGGTATTTTTCCAAGAAATGCCGGGAATTGTCAAGAGACAAACACCGGCACAGGCGCTCGATGCGCAGGAATCCCTGCGGGAAAGAGGTCAAGACGATGAGAGAGGCGGGGCTGGACAGGGCCTGTCGCGGTCTGAACTCATCCCGGAACTCTCTCACCATCTCTTTTTCAGCTCTCTTCTCCTGACGGGGAAAAAGCGGGCCGGGAGCTCACGCCCCTGCCCGGAGCCGGGAAGCCGTTGTTACCCTTCCACCTCAGAACTTGAGACCTACCTCGGCAAACGGGCCGGTGAAGTTTGCATCGAGGGCCATGTCGCCCTTATCGATGTTCAGGAACTCGGCGCGATACCCGCCCGTGATCATGAACGGGCCGCCGAAGGGCATGAGCTTGACCAGACCGCTGACGCTGTAGAGCTGGTCATTGGAAATGGCCATTCCCCAGCCCTCCACCTCGACCGACACCATATCGGCAGGCTGCATTTCAAGGGCCGCAAAAATCATGGGGTAGATGACGGACTCGTCCGGGTTCTGTTCCAGGGCATCTCCTTCTATGAAGTCGTCATCCACGGGGATACGCTCCACATCCGCTTCAAGGGTGATGTACCGGGCTCCAACTCCCACATCGAGATCGATGCCGCCGGTGGGGCCGGTCTCTATGAAGGGGGTGCTGAGGTACAGCGCCGCATCCCAGATGTTCAGGAAAAACTCCGAGTCTATCCGGTCATCGGCACCAAACACCGTATCCCCGATGGCAAACTCGAAGGAGTTGTCTTCGGTGGAATCAAATCCCATGGGGGTGGCTTTGAGATAGAACCCCGCGAGCCCCTCGGGCTCGATCTTCGCCCTGATCATGGGCTCCCATTCGCTGTCATAGCCGAAGCGGTCCTCGAGATCCAGAGAGGTGGTAGTCCCGTCCGGGGAGAACGCCAGATCGCCGTCGGGATTCACGTACCAGGCCCCGACGGCAATCTCAAAGGTGGTCTGGGCGGAGACCGCCAGGGGGAGGATCAGGATCGCAAGTGCCATTCCGATAATCTTCAAGCGTTTCATATGTGCCTCCTTTACGCGAAATCATGCGTGTGGTGATAAGGGATGGCGAGCGTACAGCCATATTCCTTATCACGAGAGGGCGCCGGTTCTCCGGCCGCCCCGTTCTCTTGTCCGATCCGTGCACGAAGCACGATGTTTCACGACAGGCCCCCTTCAGGCTGTATTTCCCGGAGTCCGGGAACGCCCCGGGCAGTGGCGCGGTTGAGAGGCTGCCGGTAAGAGACCGCTCATGCCGATGATGTGCTTCTATAAGAATACTCCCGTTACTGTTGAGCAGAAGACCGTTCATGCACTTCCTCCCTGTTTTCCAGTCGCCTGATTCTCTCGATGACCGGCGGATGGGAATAGGAGAACCAGGCATACGCGGGGTGGGGGTGGAGGTTCGCCAGGTTTCGGGACGCGAGCCGTTTCAGGGCGGCGATCAAGGGCCCCGGCCCCCCCATCATGGACGAGGAGAAATCATCCGACTGGCGTTCGAAGTGCCTGGAGATCATGGCCCCTACAGGGCTCAGAAAAAACGCAACCGGCCTGAGAAATACGGCGAGGATGAAAAGGCCGGCAGGGATCGCCCGGGTATCGAAGCCGAAGGTCCGGTAGAGGATATCCTGCTGCAGGGCCAGGTGCGCGCCGTACAGCGCGAGGAGCGAGAGTATTGAGGAAAGGATCATCTGCTTGACCACATGGCCCTTTTTCCAGTGGCCCAGCTCGTGGGCGAGGATCGCCAGGATCTCTTCCCGGCCGTGATCGTTCAGCAGGGTATCGAAGAGCACGATCCGCTTCGTTTTCCCGATTCCGGTGAAATAGGCGTTGGAGTGCCTGCTCCGCTTCATGGCGTCCATGGTGTAGATCCCCCTGACCCTGAATCCTGCACGTTCGGCCATCGAGGATATGTCGCGGGCGAGCTCCCGGTCTTCGACCGGTTCGAACCTGTTGAACAGTGGCGCGATCACGACGGGGTAGAGCCAGGAAACGAGCGCCTGGAAGGCGATGAGGAACAGCCATGACCACAACCACCAGGTATCCGGATAGGAGCGGATGAGGCCGAGGAACGCCGCGAGCAGGGCGCCCAGCACGAGGGCGGATATCAGAACGGATTTCACGAGGTCCGCGGCCCAGGTGGACCAGGATATGGTGCTGAAGGAAAATCGCTTCTCCACGCCGAAGGTCTGGAAGAGATCGAAGGGTATTTCGAAGATGCCGAGCAGAAGATAACAGGCCAAAATGAAGAGGGTCCCGGACAGGATGAAGGAGAGCCCCCAGGAGGAAATAGCCCCGTCGAGCCAGGGGAGGAGGCCGCTTATCGCGAGCGCGGGCAGAAAGAGGTCATAGAAGAGGTGACGGATTGTCCCCAGCCGGCCCGTTGCGACCGCATAGCCCCTGATATTCTCAAGCTTATCTGCGTCAATATCCCCGGTAAACTCCCGGGGAACTTCATGGCCTTCACAACGGAGACGGGAGACATTCAGGGCATGGAGCCCCAAGCGCACCGATGCGGCCAGGATGTAGAGGACAAGAAACAGGACGAGGAGATAATTCAGCTCTGCACCAGTATCCATGATAGAAGCCAACTACCTTTGACAGCAGAACGGCCATCCGTCCATCACCTTAAAAGGGGTGATGAGCCCCCGTCTTTTCGGGGAAAGCGACGTTGAAATCTCAGTTTTCCCTTTTGCCCAGAATCCCGTTGATATCATTCAACGTACGGTTCCGGAAACGCACCGGCTCCCGGCTTCTTTCCGTATGAACCTGTCCTCCCCTCTGTATCTTCATAGATAGACAATAGGGATGCCTGCCGCCAAAATCAATTGGTGCTGAAGGTGAAACAGGGCCGTTGCCAGTGGCCTCACATCATGGTGAATCTCCACAGCAGGCCCATGGCAGGAACGATGGCCCAGAGGCTTTGTATGTAGATGGTGTACATCCGGTTGTCGAAGATCACCTGTTCATGGTAGAAGTCGATCCCCTTGGCCAGGAAGAAAAGCGGCGGGAGCAGGCCATAGGCAAGAGCCGGTGCTATCTTCAGGGGGAAGCTGAGGAAGAGCACGAGGGCAAGCCCCATGATGGCATACTCCAGGAGCATGATGGAGTGCTCCTCGTGGATGTAACGCGCCAGGCTCATGCGGCCGATAATGGCATCGCGCTCCATGTTCTTGAGCCCCAGGAGGATTTCCACCCCGAGGTAGTGCGTGGCCGTGTATGCGGCCAGGATGAAGATGCCCGGGGCAATGGAAGAGCCCACCAGGCTCAAGGGGGTGATGATGGATATGAGCAGGAAGATCACCAGCCCGGAAACACTCCTGAGGTAGTCCGTCACACCCCCTACGTCGATCAGCGGGCGCAGCAGGGATATCCCGATGACCAGCAGTCCGCCCGTGAGCCCTGCCGACAGCAGTCCGAGCGAGGTGGCGACGCCCGTGGAAACGGCCCACAGGGGCCACTGCCGGAGATTGCGGTGCGGACCCGTGGATGCGAGCGCGAGGAAGAAGACGGTCAGCAGCGCATTCCATGAATAACCCTGTCCGCAGAACACCAGGGACGCCATGGCGACGCCGAGGCTTCCCAGCGAGGGGAGCAGGGGCGTGGCGGACAGGAAATTGAGCACCGCGTTTTCGATGCCGGCATGGGTGTGGGTGCTCTTGAGCACCTCGATGCACTCCTCGATCACCCAATGGGGTGTTGACGCCCCCGCGATGACGGCAACCTGCGAGGCCTGGGGGATCGTGGCATCCTTGAGCTGCTGCGGGTCTTCCACACGGATCACCTGCCGGTTCTCCTTTGCCGCGATCTCCGCCAGGCGCTTGGTGTTGGCGGAGTCTTTCCCCCCGATCACGATGAACACATCGTGATCCTTTGCCAGGTCCCTCACCTCGCTCTGGCGGTCCACGGTGGAGCGGCAGATGGTGTCCGCCACGTCGAGCACCTCGCACTTTTCCCTGAGCACGGAGACGATATCCCGATAGATGGCCACATCGAAGGTGGTCTGCGCCACCACGCTGATCCTCCTGACCCGGGGAAGGCTCTGCGCGTCCTCCGCATTCTCCACCGCCACCCCTTTCTCGCCTGCGATTCCCAGGTGGGCGTCCATCTCGGGGTGATCCTTGTCGCCCGCGATCACCACGAGATCCGCGTTTTTCGATGCCTTCTTGATGATGGACTGGACCTTGAGCACCATGGGACATGCGGCGTCGATAACTTCCACGCCCCGTTCTTCGAGGATCTGCTTCTTGTCCGGGGCAATGCCGTGGGCGCGGACTATGGCGATATTGCCCGCCTTGAGCCGGTCGTCGTCGATGTCGTGGACGATCCCGATCCCGCGCTTCTTCAGGGCCTCGATGACCTGGGGGTTATGGATGATCTGGCCCAGGGTGTAGATCTTTTTCCGTGGGTTCTTCTGTCTCACCTTGAAGGTGATGTCGATGGCCCTTCGGACCCCGAAACAGAAGCCGGCGTATCTGGCGATGGTGATTCTCATGCCGCACCCATGAAACGGGCATGGACAAGGTACTCCTGATTGCCCTTCATCCCCTTGACCGGGGATGGAATCGTGCCGCTCACCGTACAGGCGAGCCCAGTGAGAAACGCCTCCATATCTCGGATAACCTCCTGTGCTATTGCATCGTCTTTCAGAATGCCGCCCTTTCCGATGTGCTCCCTGCCTGCCTCGAACTGGGGCTTGATCAGGGCGATGATGTCCGAACCGGATTCGAGCACGTTCAGGACCGGGGGCACAACGAGCTTCAGCGAGATGAACGAGACATCGAAGGTGGCCAGGTCGCATCGGTCCCCGATAAGCGAGGGGTCCAGGTTCCGCACGTTGATCCCTTCGAGGCTCACCACCTTTTCATGGGTCCGGAGCCTCCAGTGGAGTTGACCCCGGCCCACGTCCACCGCATACACCTTTGCCGCCCCGCGCTGAAGCATCACGTCGGTAAACCCGCCGGTTGAAGCGCCGACGTCGATGGCGATCCTGCCGGCAGGATCGACGCCGAACGTATCCAGGGCGGCCAGGAGCTTGTCTCCGGCACGGCTCACGTATCGGGGGGACTCCTTGAGCGTAACCCGGGCATCCTCGCTGACAGGAGCCCCCGCCTTGGTCACCGGGGTTCCGTCAATGAGCACGCTGCCTGCCATGATCAGCGCGGCAGCCTTGGTCCGTGTCTCTGCAAGTCCCTTTTCCACCAGCAGTCTGTCCAGTCGCATTTTCATAAAAACTTCTTAAAAAAACTTCATAACAGTTCTGAAACGGTTTTTCGTATTCCGGCAGCATCGAGGCCCAGGGATTTCCGGAGCTGGCTCAAGGAGCCGTGCTCGACAAAGGCGTCCGGCACCCCAAGAAGCCTGAACCTCAAGGGATGGCCGATATCCTGCAGGGCTTCCATTATGGCCGAGCCGACCCCTCCGTGGATGCATCCGTCTTCCACCACCACGAAGCGCCCTCCGCACGCTTTTACCTTGTCGCGCACGGTCTCGGTATCCAGAGGCTTCGCATACACGAGATCCACGATCGCGACGCCTTCGAGTCCGGCCACGGCCTCGAGCACGGTGTAGCACAAGGGACCGCAGCAGAAGACCGCGAGACGCGACCCCTCTTGAAGTATCTCCGCCCTGCCCGAGCGCAGGTTGCCGGGTTTCAGGGGGGCGGGAACGATGCTGTCCCGGGGGTATCGGATGGCCGTGGGCCCCTGGATCTTGAACGCATGGACGAGCATCCTTTCGAGCATGAACTGGTCCCTGGGCACGAGAACGGTCATGTTGGGAATGCTTCGGAAGTAGGCCAGATCGAACACCCCGTGATGGGTGGGGCCGTCGGGGCCCACGAGACCCGCCCGGTCCACGGCAAAGATCACGGGTGCGTTTTGCAGGGCAACGTCGTGGATGATCTCGTCATAGCTCCGCTGGAGAAAGGTCGAGTAGATGGCCACCACCGGCCTCAGCCCATAGAGGGCCATGCCCGCGGCCATGGTCACCGCGTGGCCTTCGGCGATGCCCACATCGTACATCCTGTCCGGGAACTTCAGCGCGAACCCCTTGAGCCCGGTTCCCGAGGTCATGGCCGCGCTGATGGCCACGACCCGGGGGTCGCGCCTGGCAATGCGGGTGAGCGTCTTGCCGAACACGTCCGAATAGGTGAGAGCGCCCGAGCCTGATGCGGACTCGCCGTTTTCCCGTACGAACTTGCCCACCCCGTGAAAATTCTCGGGGTCGCGCACGGCAGGGGTATACCCATACCCCTTCTGGGTGATGATGTGCAGGAAGATGGGTTCGTGCATGGCCGAGACGTTCTGGAACGCCTCCACCAGGTGGCCGATCTTGTGGCCGTCGATGGGCCCCACGTAGCGGAAGCCCAGTTCCTCGAACAGGAGCCCCTCGGTCACCGCGCCCTTGAGGTTGCCCTCGATGAGCTTGGCAATCTTATAAATCGTGTCGCCCCCTAAGGGGATTCCCTTGAGGATGCCCTTGATGCCTTCCCTGACCTCCCGGACCTTCTTCGAGGTCATAATCCGGCTCAGGTAATCCGCGATGGCCCCCACCCGCTGGGAGATGAACATCTTGTTGTCGTTGAGCACCACGATGAGATTCTGTTTCTTCATGCCCACGAAGTTCAGGCCCTCGAAGGTGAGCCCGTTGGAGAGCGATCCGTCGCCGATGACGGCAAGCACGCGGTTTTTGCAGCCCGCGAGAGACATGGTTTCGCATATGCCGCTGGCGGCGGGGATGGCGTTGCCGGAATGGCCGGAGATGAAGATGTCGTACGGGCTTTCCTTGGGATTGATAAACGGGGTGATCCCTCCCGACTGCCTCAGGGTCGAGAACATGCCCTTTCTGCCCGTGAGGATCTTGTGGGTGTAGCTCTGATGTCCCACGTCCCAGAGGAACTTGTCCTTGGGGGCGTCGAAGACATAGTGCATGGCCAGGGTGAACTCCACGGTGCCGAGGCTCGAGGCGAGGTGGCCCCCGGTCTGGCTCACATGGCTGATGATGAAGTCGCGGATTTCCCGGGCGAGGGTTTCGAGCTCCTGCAGGCTCAAGCCCTTGAGGTCCCGGGGGGATGCGATGGAGGGCAGGATGTCCGCCATGATCAGGCCACCCTCTCGAGCATGCCCAGGGCAAGCCTCTTCAGATCTTTCGAGCGGGCGCCGTCCGCGGCGGGGAGAAGGCTCACCGCCTTCTCCGTCATGTCCCGGGCCCACCGGCGCGATTCCTGAAGGCCCAGGGCCTTGACGATGGTCGCCTTGTCCTGCGCGAGGTCCTTGCCCGTGGTTTTTCCGAGAACCTCACGGCTTGAGGTCACGTCCAGAATGTCGTCGATGGCCTGAAACGCCAGGCCGAGGTAGGTCCCGAATCCCACCAGCGGATCGATCTGCTCCTGCGCGCCCCCGGCGACGCGGGCTCCCGTGAACATGCAGAGCTCGAAGAGGCGGGCGGTCTTCCTGCGGTAGATGTCCCGGACCTCGTCCATGGATATCTCCTTGCCCTCTGCCGTCACGTCGCGGTACTCGCCCTGGACGAGCCCCTTGACCCCGCAGACCTCCGCCATGAACCCCAGGATGTCGAGCTTGGTCTGAGCCGGGTAGCCGGCTGAGGCGATCACGGAGAGCGCCTGGAATATCAGCGCATCCCCGGCAAGGATCGCGGTGGCCTCTCCGAACATGGCGTGGCACGTGGGACGCCCTCTCCTGAGATCGTCGTTGTCCAGGGCCGGCAGATCGTCGTGGATGAGGCTGAAGGTGTGGATCATTTCAATGGCGAGCCCCGCGGGCAGGGTGTCCTCCGCCTTCCCCCCGAGGCACTCGCAGGCCAGCATGGTCAGCACGGGCCGGATTCTCTTGCCGCCCGCCTTGAGGCTGTAGGCGAATGCCTCGAAGATACCCGATGAGGTGCCTTCCGCCTCAAGGTACTCACGGAGGTATCTGTCGAATAAATCCTTTTTTCCGGATGTTAGAACAGTAATGTCCACCTATTGCTCCCAGAAAGGCAATAGCATGCAATCGAGGATTCTTCAAGGTCCTCTTCCGGAACGCCGTAAGCCTCCTGTCCGGGCCGGAAACCGCGGCCCGAAACGGGCTGTACGGGAAACCCAAGGGTTCCGGTTTCCCGGTTAAGCATCACGAGGGAGACGAGAGCTTCTCGTAGAGCATCATGATGGTGTTCACATATACCTGGCTGTGGTTATAGCACCAGATGGCCGTACGCTTCTTCTCCTCGGCGGCGTCCTCATTCCATCCGGCGCGCTTGAGGTAAAACGCGATGCTCGCCGTGGCGTCCTCCATATTGAACGGGTCCCGTTTCCCGTCATTGTCGCCGTCCATGCCGTATTCCATGAACGATGAAGGGATGAACTGGGCCGGACCCAGGGCTCCTGCAAACGAACCCTTGATGGCCAGCGGGTCGGCGTTCAGGTCGCGGGCGATGAGGATCAGGTTGTACAGTTCGTTCAGCGCCCAGTTCGCCTTTTTCTGCGCCCTCGTGATCATGGCCTCGTCCTTCAGGGAAGGGTATTTATGGGTATACGATTCCTGGATCTGCCTGAAGTAGTCGGGGTCGAGGAGGGCGGCGAGGTTGGTGTACGCCGTAAACGTGTTGTACCGCATGGGATAGGTCCCCAGCCTCGACTCCACGATGAGAATGGCGGTAATGACCTGCGGGGAGGTCCCGAAGCGCTTTTCCAGGGCGGAAAGGGCCTGGGCGTTCTCGATGATGTATTCTTTGCCCTTGTCGATGTACTCCGGGGCGATATACATGTGGTCGGGCTGTTTTGCGGTCCCCTTGGGGCTCGAATGGAAGAGGTTCTTGATGATCACCTCGGGCTTGACGGTCAGCCTGGGGTCACTGAACAGGGTCTGAATCTGGTCTTTCTCCAATCCCTTTTCCACCAGACGCTCACAGAGAAAGTCCATCGACGTTTCACCGAAGGGCCATGCCGTGGCGGGCAACAGGAGCACGGTGAAGGCGGCAAAGATGTACAGCACGGATGTTTTCACGTATTTCTCCCTTCATGACAGTATTATGCCCACTCAGAATAGGAATCCATTTCATTGGGAAGAACCTCATCATACCGTTTTGCGGCATTGAGCACAAGGCCCTTTCTCTTCGCGCGGGCACGGTCGCTCCTCCGTCCCCTCGTGTGAAATCGTGGCTGGAAGAGGCGTACGAGGGTGATCCGGGGATCTTGCGAGTTATATGAATCTTGACTTGCGCTTCTAAAGAGGCATACAACCTTGCTGTATGAAGAGGCTTCTGATTGCGAACCGGGGCGAGGTCGTTGTGAGGGTGCTCAGAACGGCCAGAGAGATGGGGATTGAAACCATTGTCGTGTATTCAGAGGCCGACCGGGACATGGAGTACCTGTCGTACGCCGACGAGGCGGTCCAGATCGGTCCTGCGCAGCCGTCGAAGAGCTACCTGAACATCGAATCCATCATCAGTGCGGCCCTGGTCTGGAAGGCGAACGCCATCCATCCGGGCTACGGCTTCCTGTCGGAAAACCCCAGTTTCGCCGCCCTGTGCGAGGAGAACGGCATCGCCTTCATCGGCCCCTCCAGCACGGCACTGAGGACCATCGGCAACAAGTCGAGGACCAAGCAGGTCGTCAAGTCGCTGAACATCCCCACCATCCCCGGCTCCTACAGCATGATCTCCAACGTCGATCAGATCATTACCATGGCCAGGCAGCTCGGGATGCCGGTGATCCTCAAGTCGCTCTATGGAGGCGGCGGCAGGGGGATGAAGGTCGCCTATGACGAGAACCAGCTCCGCCAGCAATTTGCCAGCGTCAGCAGCGAAGCGAACGCGGCGTTCGGCCGCAACGAGGTGTACATGGAGCACTATCTTTCCTGCCCCCGGCACCTGGAGGTGCAGATCCTCGCGGACGGGCAGGGCGGAATCCAGGTACTGGGCGACCGGGAATGCTCCATCCAGCGGCGTCATCAGAAGATCATCGAAGAGGCCCCCATACCCAATATCGACACCGGAATCCGCGACAACCTCTGGAAATGGTCCGAGATGATCATCGGCGCCATCGGGTTCAGGGGACTGGGAACCGTGGAATACCTCATGGATCAGGACGGAAACACCTATTTCCTGGAGATCAACGGGCGGCTCCAGGTGGAGCACCCGGTAACGGAGATGGTGACCGGTATCGACATGGTGAGAGAACAACTCATGATCGCCGCGGGCTCCCGGTTGAGCACCGGAGGTGTCAATATCAGCGGTCATGCCATCGAATGCCGGGTCAATGCCGAGAATCCGGCCAAGAATTTTATGCCCACCACCGGAACCGTCACCTCCGTGCGCCTGCCGGGGGGGCCGGGAACCAGGGTGGACACCCACCTGTTCCCCAGCTGTGTCATCAGCTCGTACTACGACCCGCTTCTGGTCAAGCTCATCGCCCACAACAGCACCCGCACGGGGGCCTTGAAGCGCATGACGCGGATGCTGAACGAAACGAGGATCGAAGGCGTAGTCACCAACATCGATCTGCTGCTCAGGCTGCTCGCCAATGATAAATTCCTCTCGGGAAACGGCGACACCTCTCTGGTCATGCAGCTGGTGAAGAAGTAACCGCCCTTTTCCCGATGCATCCGATGCCCGCGCGGATACTCCGGCAGCGTTCCGAGACCACGTTCGTGGTGCCCCTGGGCATAGGCATCGTGGTCCCCCTCTTCCCCGTCTATGCCCGGAGCATGGGCGCCACCGCCACCCGGGCGGGCTCACCTCGTTCACACCCACTGTGCTCACGGCTCCCGATCCGGGCAGCCTCGAGGGCGCGTTTTATGCGGCCGGGCCGGTGACCGCCGCGGGCACCGGAAATTTCCTCCTTATCTCCCGGAAGACGGGCAGCGGGTTAAGGTGGTGATGCCGCGACAGGGAGCGGAGAGATGTTTTTTCCCCGTGTTGCACTTTCATTCCCGGGCATTATTATGGAAAAATTATATGTGAGTGCCTGTCCTGAAAGCCGGCCGGGTGCTTCCCGGCAGGCATTTCGCCGGGATATTTCAGGGAAGGCCGACGGATGCTCGGTCTCCGGCGATCGTGTTCGTAAAAGGCGGCCTCCCATCGGCAGGCTGCCGGCATGAGATGGAAAGGAACAATTGAGAGAGCGGGGGTTGATCGATGAAGGAGCATTTCTACAAGCTCGTCGAGGGCGACATGGGAAAAGGCTGGGCCAAGGCCTACAGCGTAGAGAACGGAGACTACCGGGAGATTCGGGTACTGATTGTAGACGGCGTGCCGGTGGACTATAAGAACGCGCCGTACAAGCCTGACAACAGGATCGTCTCCATCCCCGGATTCCCGGAGCCCGAGTATGTGTCGTTCGGGTTCGGGGAGATCCTGGTGGCACTGGACAACGCGAAATTCTACAGCTATCGCTAGGACGAAGAGAAGATCTTGGTGACCTCGTCGGCCGGGAATTCCGGCAGCCCGGTCCTGGCGCCGTCCTGGACGAGGACCATGTCCCGGGCCTCGGTGAGGCGGCCGATGATCGAGCCCTCGATCCCGTTTTCGGCCCACGCGGTGATGATTCCCCCTGCGCTGTGCTCCTCGCAGCAGACCATCAGAGAGCCCGAGGCCAAGGCGCCCAGGGGGTCGATGGAAAACCGGGGCAGGATTTTCTCCGCGATCGGCAGCACCGGGATACGATCCCGGTAGGCTTCCACCCCGCACCCGCTCGCCAGGGCCAGCTCTCTCAGGCCGGTTGCGAGCCCGCCTTCGGTGGGGTCGTGCATTGCAGTGACGCCCCCGTGGTCCCAGGCGATCCGCGCCTCTTTGGAGATGCTGATGCCCGGATCGCGGATAAGCGAGCGGGCCTCTGCCAGCGTCTGCGCGTCGATGTCGAGCCGGTGGGATGCCTCGGAGGCGATCACCGCCACGGCCTCGATGGGGATCCGCTTCGAGAGCAGGATGAGATCTCCCGGCCCGGCATCCCGGAGACGGTGCGCCCTTCCTTCTTCCATGACCCCGATCATGAAGCCCACCGCCAGGGGCCGCTCGATGCCGTGGGTGATCTCTGTATGGCCCCCGATCAGGGCGATGTCCATGGACGCGCATGCCTGCCTGAGGTCGGAAAACAGCTCTTCCACCGATGCGGGGGTGGTCGAGCCGGCCGGGAGCAGGAAAGTCACCAGCAGATACCGGGGAATGCCGCCCATGCAGGCGATGTCGTTGGAGTTTACGGTCACGAGATACCGTGATATGTTCTCGCTGGTGAAGGTAATGGGATCGGTCTTGAACACCAGGGTCTGCTCCCCGAAGCGAACCACCGCGGCGTCCACCCCGATGCCGGGGCCGGCCAGAATGTTCGGGTCGCCGGGGGGTAAGCCCCTGAGCAGTTTTTCCAGCAGGGACAGGGGCAGCTTGCCCACCGGGAGCGACGCCTTACTCACGGCCCTCGCTCTCGATGTACGCGTATGCACTGTGGTTGTGGATGCTCTCGTAGTTCTCCGCCTCCACCGAAAACCATGAAAACTCGCTTTTTAAGCTCAATGACGCGGCCGCCAGCCTCACCACGTCCTCCACGAACATGGGGTGCTCATAGGCGTACTCGGTGACATACTTCTCGTCGGGCCGCTTGAGGATGGGGTACACCGGGCTCGAAGCGCACCGCTCGACGAGATCGATGAGGTCCTCGATCCAGAAGAACCGCTCGTAGCGAACCTCCACGGTTACGAGCCCGCGCTGGTTGTGTGCGCCGTACCTGCTGATCTCCTTGGAGCAGGGGCAGAGCGTCTGCACCGGGACCTTCACCATCACCCTGAACTCGCGTTTCTTTCCCACCATGCCCATGAGGCGACAGCGATACTCCATCAGCCCCACGGAGCCCGTGACCGGAGCGCTCTTTTCGATGAAATAGGGGAAGTCCACCTCCATGTGTGCGCTTTCCGCCTCCAGGGCGGTGCGGATCTCGTTCAGGATGTGCTCGAAGTTCTTGATGTGGATGTTGTCGCGGTATTCGTTGAGCACCTCGATGAACCTGCTCATGTGGGTCCCCTTGAACACCCGGGGCAGATCGACATAGAGATTGATGGATGCCACCGTATCCTGCCTGCCCTTGAGCTTGTCCGAGACCACGATCGGATACGAGATCCCCTTCACGCCGACCTTCTGGATGTACAGCGGGTTTTCCGGCCTCTCCTTCTGGACGTCCTTCATGGTCACGCGTCCCCGTTGAAAGACACGCAGCAGGTATCGTTCTCCCACACGACCACCTCGTGGAGCACAAGCGGCTTTCCGATGGAGGGGAACAGGGAAACGAAGATGTGCCGGGCGATATTCTCGGCCGAGGGATTCTGCTCGCGGAATGGCTCGATGTCGTTGAGATACCGGTGGTCGAGCCCGGCCAGAATTTCTTTTACGAGCTGCTTGAGCTCGCGGAAGTCCATGACGACTCCCATGGAGTCGAGCTCCTGTGACGACACGGTGACCTCCACCCGGTAGTTGTGCCCGTGGAGCCTCTCGCAGTCGCCTCGGTAGCCGCGCAGACTGTGGGCCGCGCTGAACGTGTCTATGACTTTTGCTTTGAACATGTCACGTACATAGTACACAAAAAGACAAGTGCGCAATATGAGAATCGTCTCATGGGAGGCTTCCGCTCGCGCCGTCCCGCTCCAAGGCCTTTTTCCTGATCCGGCAGATACCGCACTGAACCGAACCCCGGGAAGGAGCCGTATGTGATTCGGGGAATCAAATGCCGGAGCGGTTCAGTCGCGGCACGGGATCCGTCGGTCGGGAGGGATTTTTCTCATAAAGGTTTTGAGCGCTTGCGGGCGGTCCCGGCAGAAGAGGGTCTTGTTTTCGCATGTTTTTTGGTATATCAGAACTCTTAAGAGATCATGAGAAAGCAATAGATCATGAGAAAGAGGCAGATCGTTTTCGATGCCAAGCGTTGAATTTCCAGATCCGTACATACTGCGTCAGCTCGCCGGGGACAGCTGCTCCCACCTGAAGATCATCGAGGAATCGGCCGGGGTCAAGTGTTCCCTCAAGGGCAACACCATCGAGCTCTCGGGTGAGGATTACGATGTCGAGCTCGCGGAGCATGCGCTGAAAGACCTCTACAAGCTCATCAAGGGCGGTTTTCCCCTCTACCCGGACGACGTGTGGTACGCGGTGAGGATGCTGGCCAAAGACCGCAACGTCAACCTGGAGGACGTGTTCAAGGACAGCATCTACATCTCGTCCACCAAGAAGGTCATCGTGCCCAAGAGCCTGCAGCAGAAGCGCTATATCGACTCCATGCGCGTCAAGGACGTGCTGTTCGGCATCGGGCCCGCCGGCACGGGCAAGACCTACCTGGCCCTGGCCATGGGGGTGTCCCATCTCCTGAAGAAGAAGGTGGAGCGGATCATCCTGACCAGGCCGGCCGTGGAGGCGGGGGAGAAGCTCGGATTCCTGCCCGGCGATCTCCTGGAAAAGGTAAACCCGTACTTGAGGCCGCTCTACGACGCGCTGTACGACATGCTCGAGCACGACCACGTGCTGAGGCTCATCAGCAGGGACCAGATAGAGGTTGCGCCGCTCGCGTTCATGCGGGGCAGGACCTTGAACGATGCCTTTATCATCCTCGACGAGGCCCAGAACACCACCTCCGAGCAGATGAAGATGTTTCTGACCCGGCTCGGGTACAACTCCAAGGCGGTCATCACCGGCGACATCACCCAGATCGACCTGCCCTCGGGGGTGAAGTCCGGTCTCATCGAGGCCGACCAGATTCTGAAAAACATCGACGAGATCGGTTTCACCTATTTCAGCGAGGACGACGTGGTCCGCCACAAGGTGGTGGCGAAGATCATCAAGGCCTACGAGAGGTACTCGCCCAATGGTACTCATTGACGTGCAGAACATCCAGGACCGGTTTTCGATCGACGACATCCCGCTGGGCGAATGGGCGTCCCGTGCGCTCGAGATGCTCGGCAGGCAGGACGCGGAGCTCTCGGTGGTGGTGGCAGATAACGACCAGATCCGTGATCTCAACAGGGCCTATCTGGACCGGGACCGGGCCACCAATGTCATCTCCTTCCCCCAGCAGGAGGGCGAAGGCCCCGGGGGAGAACACCTGGGCGACGTGGTGATATCCATCGAAAAGGCGTTCCAGGAGGCGCAGGAGTCCGGAATGAGGCTCGACGAGCGGATGCTCGAGCTCCTCGTGCACGGCATCTGCCACCTGACCGGGTACAATCACGAAGGGGTGTCCGATGAGATGACCAGGAAAATGGAAGAAACCGAGGAGCGCCTCTGCAGAGAGCTTCTGGGTGAATGACGATGGAGCGGGCGAAGGCGCCTTCCGGGCAGATGAGGACCCTCTGCCGGGTTGCCCCGGCCGGCCGGGGTTTTAGAAGCGGCACGGAGTCGATGAGGGTGTCGGCGGTGGGGGAAGCTCCGGATAATGATAGTTTATTCCTTTGCTTAGAGGGTAGGGCTGCAGGAGAAAAAATGCTTGCCATGCCATATACCCTCTGCTATAAGGCTGCTCTACGGGGCGTAGCGCAGTCTGGCTAGCGCACCTGCCTTGGGAGCAGGGGGTCGGAGGTTCAAATCCTCTCGCCCCGACCAAAGCAGGTTGGATGGGCGCCTGTAGCTCAGTTGGATAGAGCAACGGACTTCTAATCCGTAGGCCAGAGGTTCGAATCCTCTCAGG
>JAHDRW010000058.1 GCA_018433085.1 Deltaproteobacteria bacterium
AAGGCGCTTGTGCATCAGCGAAACCTCGTGAACGGCCTTCCCTCCCTGACCGGAAAGATAAGACTGGAGCTGCGTTCTCTCACGGGAGATATTCCCGGCCTGACACGTCCTGATGCCGTATCGTTCCTTCATGACCTCGACCGCACCGCCGATCAGGGCCTTCTCGATGGCTGCGCGTTCTTTTCCCGCCCTGCGGCTTACGGCGATCCTGAATATCTTTGCCTCGTCGATCTGTTCAAGCTGCTCCCGGGCATCTTTGCCGCTCAGGTAGAGTGCCTTTCTGCCTCCCCTCAGAAGCAGGGGATAGACATTGGGCCACCAGTGGACAAATCCCACTGCCTCCCCGTTCATTTCCGCAAAGAGAATGAAATCGTCCCTGTTGAGCAGGGCGGGATACTCGGTATACCACAGCCTGGGCCATCCGAAGACATTCCGGTACCACAGGCCGGAATGTCCGAAATCGTACGGACTCTCGCCGCTCAAGGACCACAGGCGGTAATAGCGGTCACGGTCCTGACCCGCTTCGGACCGGTAGGGCCGCACCTGAACCCCCCCTTCGGGATGTTCGCAAACAAAGTCGTCCAGGCTCATCTCGAAGCACCGGGTGGTGCCTTCAAGCGCAAACCCTCTCTTTACCAGGGTGTTCTGCCACTGGGGGGTATTATAGGTGTTGACGACACATGAGGTGGACGGAAAGAATATCCGCGCGTTGATCCGGGCATACACCTCGGCTTCGACCGCGTGCACCCCTGCCCTGCGGCCGAGGTCCTCCATCACCCTGATCATGTGGGAGACGAGTGCTTCGTCGTCCCGCTGCTGATCTGGCATCAGCATCAGCCTGGTCACCCTCAACAGCTTTTTCCTCAGCCATCTGCCTGCCGTGAGGTAGGGGAAGCAGTAGAAGCCCGCGGCAGGGACCCTGCTTTTCGCATCACAGACACAGAAACCCTGGATGCTCGATGGAAGGGGAAGCTCCGAGGGCAGGTAGTACGGGTCTTTCCGGCACGCCCGGTCGAACAGGTCAAGGCACTCTGCGTCGGTGCCGAATACCCGGTAGTGCTGCACGCTAGACAAACTCTCCCTCCCCCAGAATCCGGCCGGCCCCTTCCAGGTACAGCGCCTTCATCTCCTCGAAACCCTGCGTCTCGTTTCTGAAAATCCAATTGTCCGGAATAAGGTCGTCGTATTTTTTCATGAGATGGGAATAGGCTTCGCGCTGCACCGCGGAGAATATGTCGAACTGTCTCAGCTCCCGCCACCGGTCCCTTCGCTCAAGAAAATCCCGATAGAGCACCACCGCATCCGTGTCCGGATACGGGGTCATGATCCAGAGCTGGGTCTTTGCGCCCATCCTCCTGAGCTCGCACATCAGAGCAAAGGTCGCCTCGACCTCTTCCCTGGTCTCGGTGGGGATGCCTATCATGGCAGATACCGTCGGAACCAGGCCCAGGCCGACCTCCCGGCTGATGAGATCTCTGATGTATTCCCGGTCGACCCATGGGGGGAAACCCTTGCGCAGAACCTCGAGCAGACGCGGAGAGGCGCTCTCGATGCCGTGATACACACCCTGGCATCCCGCATCCCTCATAGCCTGAAGGATCTCGGGATCGATCCGGTCGATCCGGGTCAGGCAGTCGAAGGGGACTGCCTCGTCTTTCAACAGGCCGAACAGCTCCAGCGACCACTGACGGTTCGCGGTCAGGTCATCGTCTTCGAACCGGATGAACCCG
>JAHDRW010000025.1 GCA_018433085.1 Deltaproteobacteria bacterium
AATGGATTGAGCCGGATAAGGCGTCATGAGGGGTATCGCTACGTACCCACAACAAGTTTGACGGGGGGAAGTCATGGAGATTACAGAGGTAAAGGTGTATCCGGTCAAGGATAACGACAAGCTGAAGGCGTATGCCTCGGTGGTATTCGACGACTGCTTCGTTATTCGCGATCTGAGAGTCATTCACGGGACAACGGGACTATTTGTAGCGATGCCTTCCCGCAAACGGAAGGACGGAACCTTCAGGGATACCGCACATCCCCTGAACATGGAGACACGAGACAAGATAGAGCGATCCATCTTGGATATCTATCAACAGAAGATTGCCACAGACGTATAAATCTTCTATAAGATATTCCCAGAGCACCGAAGGTTGTCTCTACTACTGGGATGTCGTCTAATGGCAGGACACGAGATTTTGGATCTCGTTATGGTGGTTCGAATCCACCCGTCCCAGCCAAATTGACGAACAAGGAGAACGTGGATACATGGAGACGAGCATCTGTGTTTTTTCGGGAAACTCCAACAGGTCTCTGGCTGAGAGTATTTGCAGTATTCTGGGCATTGAGATGGGCAGCGCCGAGGTGAAGAAATTCTCCGACGGCGAGACGTCGGTGGATATTCACCAGAGCATCCGGGGCAAGGATATCTATCTAGTCCAGTCCACGTGCTCACCCACGAACGAGCACCTTATGGAGCTTCTGGTGATGCTGGATGCGGTGAAACGGGCCTCGGCCCGGATCGTGACCGCGGTCATACCCTATTTCGGGTATGCGCGGCAGGACCGCAAGGCATCTCCCCGCACCCCCATCACGGCAAAGCTCGTGGCCAACTTGCTCACGAGCGCCGGGGCGGACAGGATCCTGACCATGGACCTTCACGCCGGGCAGATACAGGGGTTCTTCGACATCCCGGTGGACAATCTCTATTCCAAGCCCGTGATGCTGAACTACATCAAGGATCAGTACATCAATCACCTGTGCCTCGTTTCACCGGATGCCGGAGGCGTGGAGCGTGCCCGGGCGTATGCGAAGCCCCTGAAGGCGGATCTGGCGATCATCGACAAGAAGCGCGAGCGCGCGAACGAATCCGATGTCATGCACATCATCGGCGACGTGCGGGGCAAGACCTGCCTGCTTATCGACGACATGGTGGATACCGCCGGAACCCTGACCAACGGTGCGGCCGCTCTCAGGGAGGCCGGGGCGACGAAGGTTGCGGCATGCTGTACGCACGCAGTCCTCTCCGGTCCGGCCATCTCCCGAATCACCAACTCGCCTCTTGAAGAGCTGGTGGTCACGGACACGATCCCGCTCAAAGGCGATGCCGCCATGTGCAAGAAGATCACGGTTCTGAGCGTGGCCCCGCTCCTGGGAGAGGCGATAAAGCGGATCTACAGTCACGAATCCGTCAGCGAGCTCTTCCTCTGGAACGAGAAATAGGCGGCTTTTTTTCGGGATTGCTTCAGGAAAGTGTTTTCGCGAGCTCCGGCCGGTACTGCAGAGCCTCTGCCAGGTGATCGGGCCGCACGTCGGGAGAGCCGTCCAAGTCCGCTATGGAGCGGGCGACCTTCATGACCCGCTTGAATCCCCTCATGCTCAGGCTCCAGGTTTTCATCGCCTGGACGAGCAGCTTTCTGCCCCTGGCGTCGATACGGCAGACCTTCTCGATCTTCTGCTCGGGGATGTGTGCGTTGAGGCAGCCCCTTTCTTCCTGAACAGCACGGGCCGCCTCCACGCGGAGCCGTATGGAAGACGAGGCGGACGCGGATTTGCGGGAGAGGACCTGCGAGGCATCCACGGGATCGACCCAGACGTGCAGGTCTATCCTGTCCAGCAGGGGACCCGATACGCGGCTGCGGTATCGGGACACCTGGGTCGGGGTGCACCGGCACTCCCGGGAAGGGTGGCCGAGAAAACCGCAGGGGCAGGGGTTCATGGCCCCGATGAGCTGGAACCGCGCCGGGAAGCTCAGCGAGTTGCTGGCCCGGGAAATGGTGACGCTTCCATCCTCCAAGGGCTGCCGCAGAGACTCCAGGGCGCTGCGCCGGAATTCGGGCAGCTCGTCCAGGAAGAGCACGCCGTTGTGCGAGAGGGTGACCTCGCCCGGGGTCGGGATGCTGCCCCCGCCGATGAGGCCCGCGTCCGAGATCGTGTGGTGCGGCGAGCGGAAGGGCCGGGAGGTGCCGGGGGGGCTCTTCCCAAGCCTGCCCGCGGCCGAGTAGATCCGGGCGCACGCAAGGAATTCCTCCCGCGACAGCGGCGGGAGGATGGAGGGCATGCGCTTTGCCAGCATCGATTTGCCCGCGCCCGGAGGGCCGAGAAAGAGAATATTGTGACCCCCCGCCGCCGCTATCTCCAGGGCCCGCTTGGGCAGGTCCTGCCCGGTGATGTCGGCGAGGTCGGGGGGTGTTTGTTCATCGGTTTCCACCAGGGACGGGCAGGCCGTATACGGGTCGGGCAGGGAGGTTCTCAGATGCCGCACGATCTCCTTGATATCATGCACCGGCCAGACGCTGACACCGGACAGGGCGGCCTCCTCGGCGTTGGTTCCCGGGCAGACGATTCCCCTGAAGCCCTGTTCACCGGCCAGGAAGGCGGCGGATATCGCCCCCCGCACCGGCCGCACCCCGCCGTCGAGGCCCAGCTCGCCTATGAACATCAGGCCGGATATTTTCTCCTGGGGCACCACGCCGAGTGCGGAGAGCACGGCGATGCAGATGGGCAGATCGAAGACCCCGCCCTCCTTCTTGCGGTCCGCCGGTGCGAGATTGACGGTGATGCGCCGGGGAGGGAACTCAAGCCCTGAGTTGATGATGGCGGAGCGGATCCGCTCCCGGCTCTCCTTCACCACACTGTCCGGCAGGCCCACGATGGAAAAGCCCGGAAGTCCTGCATGGACATCGACCTCCACCACAACACCCAAGGCATCCGTCCCCCACGGGCACGCCGAATGCACAACTGCAATCATAATGTCTAGAAGCATACCTTTTCCCGCGGCCGAAGTCCAGCACCACGGGCGTTGTCCGGGCAGAAAGTGCCCGGATCCTTCCGAAGGCGCCCTCCGGGAGGCAAATGCCCGGTTTCCTCCCGGGAGATTCTTGTCCGTGACTTGCAGGGAAGAAGGGATGCGGCATTCGGGAAAGCCCCTCCTGGAGGCAAAAAACGGCGGAATGGGAAAGGACCATGGAGCGCCGGGGGAAAAGGAATTCCTCCCGCGGCAGCGGCGGGAGGGAGGAGCGGCTATCTCCTCGGAATCAGAATCTCCAGGGCGGCATCCGGGTCGGTGACGGGCGGGATGCAGGTCCGTTCCCGGCAGATATATGCCGCGGCCTTCCCGTCAACGGGTCTGCTGTCCCGGGCGATTACGGAAAGCTCAGCCCGGTCTCCTTCCGGGGCGAGGATGGTGACACTGTCTGGGATGAATCGCGTGTTCACGGCCCGGATCAGCCTGGAGGTGTCCTCATGGGCGGGGTCGCCTGCGATCACGACTTCAAAAGGCGGGTTCAGGAGCAGATCGATGCCGATCATCATGAAGCTCACGGTATCGGGCATGGCGGTGATCCGTCGCGAGCCCGCCCGTGCAAGGGCCGTTCCCATATCTGCAAGGGCCGTGTCGCCGGAGAGGTGGGCAAGCCTCACCAGGTTGTAGAGGGACACCGAATTGCCCGAGGGCATGGCGCTGTCAGAGAATTCCTTGGGCCTGACCAGGACGACCTCGGCGTCTGAGGGGGTGAGAAAGAAACCACCCTCCTGCTCGTCCCAGAACAGGCCGATGCACTCCCGGGTCAGCCTGAGCGACTCGCGGAGGTAGATCGTCCGGTAGGTTGCTTCGTAGAGCTCGATAAGCCCCCAGACCAAAAAGGCATAGTCGTCGAGTTCCGCGCGGTGCGTTGTCGCGCCGTCCCGGTACAGGTGGAGCAGCCGGCCCCGCCCGTCAACGAGGTTTTCCAGGATGAACCGGGCGGCCTGTTCGGCTGCACGGACATACTCCGGGTTGCCGAGCGCGGCCCCTGCTTTCGCCAGTGCCGCGATCATCAGGCCGTTCCAGTCAGCCAGCACCTTGTCGTCCCGCGCCGGCGGGACCCTGGCTGTCCGGTGTCGCCGGAGCACGAGGAGGATCCGCTCCACCTCTTCCCTGAGCTTCGCGGCATCCAGGCCCAGCTCCAGGGCGGCATCGTGCAGGCTGTCCCGCATGAACAGGATGTTCGAGCCCTCGCTCCATCCCTCGGGGAAGTTGCCCCGGGGCTCCACGGCGAACACCCGGGAGAAGATCCGGTAATCGTCGGCGTTCAGGATGGACTGGAGCTCTGCCGCCCTCCAGAGATAAAACCCGCCCTCTTTCCCCCGGACATCGGCATCGAAAGAGCTGAAGAACGGGCCTTCCCGGGCGCGCATGTCCCTCAGCACGAATTCGAGCGTGTCCACGGCGGTTTGCCGGTAGAGGTCTTCCGCGGTCACCAGGAAGGCCTCGGTATATGCCATGGCCAGGAGCGCCTGGTCGGGGAGCATCTTCTCGAAATGGGGGATGCGCCAGAGGGCATCCGTCGCATACCGGTGAAACCCGCCCCCCACTTGATCGTAGATCCCGCCCTTTCTCATGGCGTCAAGGGTTCTTCGTGCCATGGCCAGGGGGTCTCCGCTTCCGCTCCGGTGGTGATGCCTCAGCAGATACATGATGATATGCGGAGAAGGGAACTTCGGAACGCGGTCGAACCCCCCGGTGTCGCTCTGGAACCTCTCCGAGAGGCGGGCATAGGCATGGTCCAGCCACTCGATCACCGGCTCTTCAGCGGGGAGGGCGGCGGCCCGCTCCCGTGTTCCCGCAGAAACCTGGTTCGTGATCCGGGCGATCTTTCCCCGCTCGGTTCTCCAGGCACTCTCTATCAGCGGGATCAGCTCCGCCATCCCCAGCACCGTGCCACGCGAGTGCTTGGGTATGTAGGTTGCGGCGAAAAACGGCTCTTTCTCCGGGGTCATGATGATGCTCAGCGGCCACCCGCCTCTGCCGGTCATCAGGGTGCAGACATCCATGTAGATATGGTCGATGGAAGGCATCTCCTCCCGGTCAACCTTGACATTGATGAATGCACGGTTCATCAGGGCGGCTACTTCTTCGTCCTCGAAACATTCCTGCGCCATGACATGGCACCAGTGGCATGCCGAATATCCGATGGAAAGAAATACGGGCCGGTTTTCCCGCGCGGCATCATCGAACGCCTCCCTGCCCCAGGGATACCAGGCCACGGGGTTGCCCGCATGCTGCTGAAGGTAGGGGCTCAATGACGAGCCGAGCCGGTTGACTTTCTCCATTGCTCACCGCCTTTTTCACAAGAATAGGGATGCATTGCGCGAAATCAAGGAAGGGTGGGGTGATTGAAGGGGACGGGATCACTCCCGTCAGACACCCGGATGCAGACCCGTTGCTGAACGGAGCTTACGGGTGCCTGTGGGGATCGGGCCTCTGTCCGCCTGCGGGCCGCGATTGAAGAGCCGTCCAGACAATCGGCCGGGGAAAGGCTGCCTGGGGACCTTTCCGCCGGGCGTGAACGCCCGGCTCCCTGTCCTTCCTCAAGCGATAGATGTACTGTCTTTCTCTCGTCTTGCCCACGGACCGACGCGGGGATTCATGACCTCGAGTCGATCCTTTTGAGCCCGGCGTCCGCCGCCGATTTCAGGGCCCGGGCGTATTCTCCGCTGGTTATCCTCCGGGAGGTGCGCCTGTCCTCGCATGCCCGGTAGCAGGGATAGTACTGGTCCATGATGTTCACGCTTGTGTCGGGAGAGATTTCCGAGGCGAGAAAGGTCATGATCTCGGAGGTGCCGCACATGTCTCCCGGCATCACCAGGTGCCTTACCAGGAGGCCCTTGACCGCCACCCCGCGGCTGTCCGTCACCAGATCCCCCACCTGGGAATGCATCTCCCGTATGGCGGCCCTGACCCTGTCCGGATAATCCGGTGCATTGCAGAACGTCGTGGCCGGCTCCGGGTCCCAGAACTTGAAGTCCGGCATGTAGATGTCGACGACGCCTCGAAGGAGCCTGAGCGTCTCGACACGGTCGTACCCCCCGGTATTGTACACCAGGGGCAGACGCAGTCCGCCCTCCACCGCCAGGGGCAGGGCTTCCAGGATCTGGGGGACCACGTGCGAAGGCGTGACCAGGTTGATATTGTGGCATCCGGCCCTTTCCATGCGGAGCATCATATCCGCCAGCCCGTGCGGCCGGACCTCGCCGCCCTCGTTGAGGTGGCTGATCTCGTAGTTCTGGCAGAAGGTGCACAGCAGGTTGCACGAGCTGAAAAAGATTGTACCCGAGCCGCCGGATCCTACCAGGGCCGCTTCTTCTCCGAAATGAGGGCCAAAACTCGCCACGGCCGCATACCTGCCGGTCCGGCAGTAGCCCCTTTCTCCCTTGGTGCGGTCGACGCGGCAGTCCCGGGGGCAGATGCGGCAGCACTTGAGCATTGCCGTGGCCCTGTCTGCCCTCTTCCGGAGCTCGCCGGTTCTGTGGAGCGCCAGGTACGATGGATCACCCATGATCTGAACCCGGTATGATATCCCTCATGGATGCGATTCTCTCATGGATCCGGACATGCATCCAACCATGCGGTAATTTTTCACGGATCATACGGGTACGGCCCGTGGGTGGAGAAAAAATCCTTCCTTATCCCGAACTGGTCTGAGGCCGGTGACGGTTTTTGTATCCGGGCCCTGTTCGCCATTTTCCGGGGCATGCCGACGGGCTGTGGGCGTGCGCCGCCCTATCCAGTCCGGACATGATCTCCCTTGCGCGCACCCCTACCTGCTGACCCTGCCCATGAGCTCGCCCATGCCCAGGAGATGGCCTTCCATCGAGGAGAGCACCTCCTCCTTGGTCGACCCGGGCGGGAGATCCAGCTCCGTATCCACGGCGAACACCCGGAAGAAATACCGGTGAGTCCCGGAAGGGGGGCAGGGGCCTCCATAGCCGATAGTGAGAAAGTCGGTGATACCCTGGGTGCCTCCCGCGGCGGGTCTTTCTTCAGCCGGTATGTTCTCGGGCAGAGGGGATGCCTGAGGCGGAATATCGTAGTAGACCCAGTGCACCCAGATCCCTATGGGTGCGTCGGGGTCCTCGCAGATGACGGTGATGCTCCTGGTTCCGTCCGGCACCCCTTTCCATGCGATGGGCGGCGAAACGTTCTCTCCGTTACAGGTGTACTTGGGCGGGATCATCTCGCCCTGTCCGAATGCCTGACTGGTAATCTCCATCTGCGCTCCTCCCTCCGTGCCTGCAAGAGCCGGATGCAGCGGTGCACCGGTGAAAAGCAGGGTTCCTATGAACAACGGAAAAAGATGTCCGAACATGACGGGCACCCCTTCGAAACAGGGTAAAAAACCATTTCATCACTTCATAATAACCCGCTGCCGGGGAAAGACAATCGTGCCGCGGCAGTTTATGGAGTGCCGACCGCAGGCGGTTCCTGTGTTCTCAGGATCTCGCGCAGGGCCAGCGCATTTTTTGGAGCATACCCGCCGAAATCGTTGTCGAAGTAGACAAACGCATCTTTTCGCCACGATCTTATCTTGTTCGCCCACGACATCAGCTCCCCGGCGGTGTATTCAGAGGCATAGAGCTGCCGGGAGCCGTGGAGGCGGATGTAGACGTGATCTGCGGTAACCGCCTCCAGATAGGGGAACCGGCCCGCGGTATCGGCGATGCACCAGGCGATGCCGTGACTTTCAAGGAGGGCAAGGGCCTGCTCCCCGGTCCAGCTCGGGTGCCTGGCCTCCAGCGCGTACCGGTAGCCGCCCGGCAGGAGATCGAAGAACGTCGCGGCGGTTTTCTCCCTGAACTCCAGAGAGGCCGGGAGTTGGAAGAGGATGGGCCCCAGCTTTTCTCCCAGGGAGGACACGTCGGAAAAAAGTATGTCCAGCGATTCCTCGACCTCCTTGAGCCTGCGGACATGTGTGATGTACCTGCTGGCCTTGACGGACCAGAGAAAGCCCTCAGGCGTCGAATCACGCCACTTGCGGTAGGTGTTTTCCCTGATCCGGTGATAGAAGGTCGCGTTCACCTCCACCGTTGTGAATACCCTGGAGTAATAATCGAGCCACCGGGTCCGGGGATAGTCTTCGGGATAGAACATCCCCTTCCAGTGCCGGTAGTCCCATCCCGACGTGCCGATATACGAGCGCATGCGACCTCCTTGAGCAGACAGATTAGCAGGTGTCGGGCATGAGCGTCCATCGGATCGTCCAGGCATGTCGCCCGGGGTCTCTTTCCAGGCACACCATCGAGCCGCTTTTGAACGATGCGGTCGGGGTGTCTGCCGAGCCGGTCACCAGATACGAGCACAGGCGCTCCAGAAACGGCTGGTGCCCCACCACCATGATATTCTCGTGTGCCTCTATGGTCCGGGCAAAGGCCTGTACGTCATTGCTGGCGGCCAGCCCGGTTACTTCCATGGCACCGTGACCGGGTTTGAGATACGATGCCATGATCTCGGCTGTCTGGCGCGCACGCGCGGCCGGGCTGTGTATGATGGTTTCCACGCGGACCCCCCGGTCCTGTGCGCGGGCGGCCACGCATTCCACCTCGGTGATGCCCTCGCGGGAAAGCCTTTTCCGGGAATCGATCTCCTCCGGCAGGTTCCTGCCGTGCCGGACGAGGAAGAGAGCCATGATTCAACCTCCTTAAAAAACAGTACCGAAATCAAATCCGCTCGAGAAGCAGCGGGTGCTTTGCCGCCTTCACTTGGGAAAGCGGCATGGCCCTTCATATATAATCTATAGCACTTCCAGGGGAGGGGGCAATGGAGCCTCATATGCTTTCACGGATTGTCCGGAGCCAGCGGGAATTCTATGCCAGCGGGATCACAAGGAACGTGGAATATCGCCGGAAGCAGCTCAAAAAACTCCGCGACCTGATCGGCAGGGAGGACGGTCTCATCGTGGAGGCCCTGAAGAAGGACCTTTCAAAGCCTGCGCTGGAGGCCTATGCCGCAGAGGTTTCCCTGGTCCTGGGCGAGATGAAGTACGCGTTGAAGAAGCTCGAATCCTGGACAAGACCCAGGAAGGTCCGGAGCCCGCTGCCGCTGCTGCCCTCATCGAGCTCCATTGTTCCGGAGCCTCTGGGCGTGGTTCTCGTCATCGCGCCATGGAACTATCCCTTCCAGCTTGCGATAGCCCCCCTCGTCGGTGCCCTGGCAGCAGGCAACTGTGCAATCGTCAAGCCCTCGGAGCTTTCTCCCCATACGGCAGGGGTTATAGAGGAACTGATCACCCGGCACATGGACCCCCGGCACCTTTCGGTGGTAAACGGGGGGCCGGACACGGCCCGGGAGCTACTGAACCACCGCTTCGACCACATATTTTTCACCGGCTCCTCCCGCGTGGCCCGGATGGTCATGGAGTCCGCCTCGCGCCATCTCACGCCGGTGACCCTGGAGCTCGGCGGGAAGAGCCCCTGCATCGTGGACAGGGACGTGAACATCGAATATGCTGCGCGCAGGATCGTATGGGGCAAGTTTTTCAATGCAGGGCAGAGCTGTGTGGCCCCGGACTACGTACTGGTGGACGAGCGGATCAGAGAAGAATTTTCGGATGCCGTGAAGAGGGCGGTCGTTCGTTTCTACAGCCAGGACCCGAGGAAGAGCCCCTACTATGCGCGGATCGTGAACCGGTCTCATTTCGACCGGCTCATGGGTTATCTCGATCAGGGAGACACCGTGGTGGGGGGGCAGGCCCTGGCCCAGGAGCTCTTTATCGCTCCCACGGTCCTGGACGCCGTCGACACCGATGCCCCTGTCATGCAGGAGGAAATATTTGGACCCATTCTCCCGCTCATCCCCTTCTCCGCCTTTCCCGAGGCACTCGCATTTGTGAACTCCCGTCCGAAACCCCTGGCGATTTATCTCTTCACCACGGACAGGGCGAAGCAGGAGCTGGCGAAAAACGAGACTTCATCGGGTTCTTTCTGCATCAACGACGTTGTGGTCCAGTTCTTCTCGCACCACCTCCCCTTCGGAGGGGTGGGTGAAAGCGGCATGGGACGCTATCACGGCAAGGCCGGCTTCGACACCTTCAGCCATACCAGGAGCGTGGTGAAGAATACTCTCACGTTCGACATTCCCTTGAGGTATGCGCCCTACCGGTTCAAGCTTCCGCTGGTGAAGTGGTTTCTGTGAACATCAGTCGGGAATCATACAGGAAAGGCCAGCGGTCGCTGCAGCTCGGGCGGGCGCACACAGAGACCGATGCCCGAAACCGGGCCCCGGCCTGCCCGGAGAGGACGATGGAGCAGGCGTTTCTTCACGACGTCGCCCGTGTCTTGAGGGCCATTCCCACCGCCGCGTCAAGATCCGCTGTGCCGGCCGGTTTGAAGATCAGTCCGGTGATGCCCTTCGACCGTGCCTCCTTCTCGGTGATGGCGTCGTTGAAACCGGTGCACAGGAGGATCGGTATATCGGACCGGACCTCCCTGATCTTTGCGGCAAGGTCCATGCCGTTCATGCGCGGCATGGTCAGGTCGGTCACCACGAGGTCGAAGGCCTCGGGATTCCGGGAAAACAGGGCCAGCGCCTCCACACCGTCCGCTCCCGCGGTCACGGAGTAGCCAAGCCGCTTGAGCGTCTTGCTCACGCTGGAAAGGACGGGGCGTTCGTCATCGACGAGCAGGATGCTACCCCGCGCGCGGTGAGCGCCCCGGGCACACAGTTTCTGCGCCGCGGGCCTTGACCGGGTGACCGGGAAGAACACGGTGAACCGCGAACCCTTTCCGGGTTCGCTCTCCACGGTGATCGTGCCGCCGTGGTCTCTGACGATCCCGTGGATGACCGGAAGCCCCATGCCGACCCCTTTCCCCACCTCCTTGGTCGTGTAGAAGGGCTCGAAGATATGGTTCATGACCTCGGGCGTCATCCCCCTGCCGGAATCTCTCACCGAGAGTTCGACATACTCGCCCGGTTTGACTTCCGGGTGATCCTCTGTCTTTGTCAGGCGGGCGTTCGTCAGGCTTATCTCCACGACCCCGTTCTGTGACGGCAGTGCGTCCGCGGCATTCTTGCACAGATTCATGATGACCTGCTGGATCTGGGTGGCATCGCCCATGACCGTATCGTCATCGGCATCGATGTGCTGTCTGACCTCGATGGTGCTCGGCAGGGACGACCGGACAAAGGAGAGGGTTTCCGAGATCAGGGGCTTGACACTGATCGGGGTGAACCTCTGTTCCGACCGCCTGCTGAACGAGAGGATCTGCTTGACCAGGTCTCTCTGGCGATACGCAGCCGTGAGGATCTGCTGCACGGTCTGGTGCCACGGCGTATCCGGAGGCATCTCGTCCAGCAGCGATTCGCTCTCGATGATGATGGGGTAGAGCATGTTGTTCAGGTCATGGGCGATTCCGCCTGCGAATCTTCCCAGGGCCTCGATCTTTCTGGCATGGGAGAGCTGCTCTACGGCAGTCCTCTTCTCTTCCTCGGCCTTGAGGCGCTCATTGATTTCCTCGCCCAGCTTCCGGTTTCTCTCCTCCAGCTCATCCGTGCGCTCCCTCACGAGCTCTTCGAGATGATCCCGGTATTGAAGCAGGTCTTTCTGGGCCTGCACCCGTTCGGTGACGTCCTGGCTGCTGCATACGAGGCCCAGGAACCTGCCCTCGGGCGAGAACCTGGGGTTCCCGTACGACTCGATCCACCTCCACCGGCCGCCGGAGCGCCGCATCCTGCCCGTTGCGTGGAAGGGGGTTTTTTCGCTCACGGCTCGGGAAAAGGCATTCACATATGTGTCCTTGTCGTCGGGATGCAGCAGGATCAGCCATTTCGAGCCCCTGATCCCTTCCAGCGACATCCGGAAGAACTCGCGGTATGAGGAGTTCACGAATTGGATCTCGCCGTTTTCGTCCGTCACCCAGATCATGAGAGGAGAGCTGTCCGCCATGATGCGGAAGCGTTCCTCGCTCTCGCGGAGCCGCTCTTCGAACCTCTTGCGCTCGGTGATGTCGAACACATAGGCCTTGTAATCGATGAGCTCGCCGTTTTCGTCGAACCGTCCCACGGCGTTTTCCACGATATAGATGATCCTCCCGTCTCGACGCCTGCGTCTTCCCATGTAGGAGGTCAGCGTTTTTCTCTCGTGCAGGGCGGAGATGAATCTGTCAAACGACTCGGGAATCAGGTGCAGGTCACGGAAGTTGCCCGCGAGCGCCTCTTCACGGCTAGCGAATCCGAAGATGTCCATAAACGACGGGTTGCACATCAGAATCCGGCCGTCCGCGGCGGCGATGAAGTTTCCGGTCAGATCCTCCTCGAAGAGTTTCCGGTATTTCTCCTCGCTTCGAACCAGGTCTTCCTCGGCCTTGCGACCCCGGGTGAAGTCGCCGTAGACGATAGCCACACCGCAGCCCTTCAGGGGAAGGGGTGCGGCGGTCACATTGATCCATCGGATGTCCCCGGTTTTTCTCACCATGCCCATCACGACATTTTCTACGAGGCGCCTTTCCCTCAGCGCCCTGACGCCCGGGAACTCCTCCGCGGGCATCCGCGTTCCGTCGGATCTGACTGCCTGCCACGAGGCGCTGGTTATGACCCTTCCCTCATGCTCGTTCCGGGGTATCTCGAGAATGCGCCCTGCCTCGCTGTTCACCTTCACGATCTTGCCGTGTTCATCGGTGATGGTGATCCCCATGGGGAACGACGCAAAGAGTCTTTCGTACCTGTCTATATAGGACTCGAGCGTTTTCTCCGCCGCCTCATGCCGGGACAGGGCCTCTTCGAGCTCGGCGATCCTGCTGCCGGCCTCGCTCAGCCTGTTTTCAAGCTGTTCCTGGGATATTTTCTTCAGAGTCACGCGTACGAACCTGTGTTATCGCCCCGATTTACCTGACGATATACCTCCAACGCTCCAGCAATTGCATGATAAGCCGCGATCCATGGTCTGTCATCACCAGATGTTTTGATGACAACCGTTTTTTAAGGATTCTTACCTCCCGCGGCCCCCGGCAGCGGGGGCCCGGTCTCCCGGCGCTGCCTCCTTGAGGGCCTTTTCGATGGCGTTTTTCAGCTCCTGCATGTCGGCCGGCTTGGGAAGCAGCTCGTATATGCCGGTGCTTCCCAGCCTCTTTTCACTGGCTGCATCGCTGAAACCGCTGCACAGAACGACCGGGATACCGGGGCGGATACCGGTGATCTCTGCGGCGAGCTCCACTCCGGTCATCTGCGGCATGGTCTGATCCGTGATGACCAGATCGTAGGCATCCGGGTTTTCGGAGAACAGTTCCAACGCCTCCTGGCCGCTGCCGGCCGGCGTCACCTCATAGCCCAGAATCTTCAGGACCTTGCTCACGCTGGTGAGGATGATCGCCTCGTCGTCTACCAGCAGGATCGATCTTTTTTCCGGGTTTCCCGGCGAGCCGGTCTCCCGGCCGGGGAGCTCCTCGCTCGTTTCTCGGGTCGTCGGCAGGTACACGGTGAACAGCGATCCCTTTCCGGGCTCGCTCTCCACCGCGATAGAACCGCCATGGCCCTTGACGATTCCGTGGATTACCGACAACCCCATCCCGCTTCCCTTGCCCACGTCCTTGGTGGTGTAGAAGGGCTCGAAGATATGGCCCATGATCTCGCGCTCTATCCCGGATCCGGTGTCGGAGACCGTGAGTTGGAGGTACTCTCCCGCCTGAATCTCCCGGGAGGCGAGCTCCTCCGGGAGATCGGCGTTCACCAGGGACACTTTTATGGTCCCGGTATGCGGCTCGATCGCATCCGCGGCATTTCTGCACAGGTTCATGACGATCTGCTGGATCTGCGTGGCATTGCCGAGGACCGTGTCGTTTTGTGCGTCATTGGTCAGGGCGATCTCGACGGTGCTCGGCAGGGACGACCGCAGGAAGGTGACGGTTTCCTGGATCAGCCCGGAGACCGCTACGGGCTTGAGTTGCTGCTCGTTGCGTCTGCTGAACGAGAGGATCTGCCTCAGCAGGTCTCTCTGCCGGTAGGCCGCGCTCAGGACCAGGCGGAGGGTCTGATCCCGGGAATCGTCGAAGGGGACTTCTTCGGCGAGCATCTGGAGGTTTAAGATAACGGGGTAGAGCATGTTGTTCAGGTCATGGGCGATTCCGCCTGCGAATCTGCCCAGGGCCTCCATCTTCTGGGTCTGTATGAGCTGGTTCTCCAGACTCGTCTTCTCTTCTTCGGCGCGCATGCGCTCGGATATTTCCTCTTCGAGCCGCCTGTTTCTCGCCTCCAACTCGACGGTCCGCTCCCTCACGATCTCTTCCAGGTGATCGCGGTGTCTGCGCACCTCTTCTTCCGTTTTCAGGCGGACCATGGCCGCAGCAACCTGGTCGGTAACCGCCTTCATCAGGGACAGATCCTCATCGCTGAACGTTTCACGGTCGCGGGCACCAAACGAGAGCGTGCCGACGACCCTGCCGCCTTCGGCCTGAAGCGGGTGACACGCATAGGCGCTGAGACCGTACGACTCGACCTGCTCCGCCTTCAGCCCGATGGTTGCGGGGCTTTTATCCGCCACGAGGGGACATCCCTTCCGGAGGGCTTCCCCGGAGCACACGGCGTCATAACCCAGCCGCTCGATCCTTGCGGCCTCTTCTCCGGGGATCCCCGCAAAGGCATTGAGGTGGAGGCATCCGCTCGTTTCATCGAGCAGATAGTTGAAGTAGGCCTGGCAGCCCAGGTGTTCCATCACCTTCCGGCAGAGCGAATCAACGGCCTTTCGGGGCTCTTTCGCCCGGAGCAGCCCGCCCGCGGTGTTCGTCAGCAGCTCGAATCGGTTGGCCAAACGCTGCAGTGATTCCTCGGCGCGGATCCTCGTCAGGGCGGCGACGAGATAATCCGTGAGCCTCTCCCACAGGGCGATCAGCGCGGGCGAGAAGAGCCCTTCCCGGGGATCGCAGATCTGGATCAGCCCCAGCCTTTTTTCTCCCGAGCGCAAGGGGATGAGCGCGACCGACTCGTAACCGAAGGCGTTGCACCGGTTTCTCATCCGGATCTTCAGGTCCTCCTCGATGGTTCCGGATGCGAGCTTTGTGGTGCTGTTGGTCCAGAAGCTCCCGCGTTCGGTAAAGAAGGGCATGGACGGCGGGACGTTGCCGAGAATCACGCTGCCGCACAGGCACTCGAGCGCCGGCCTGTCCGGGTCGTGACTCGCGGGGGAATTCTGATCGTCCTGCCGGCACAGCAGGTTCTCCAGCCTGACGAACTCCTCGGAAAACCCGCTGGCATGGCTGTACGGATAGTCCCCGTTTCTTTCCAGCCGGATCGCAACGGCCCGGCAGCTTGACTTTTGCTGAAAGAAGTCCACCACCATCCGGACCAGGTCTTCGGACGTGCGGATCTCGTTGGCGAGGCGGAGAAATTCCACCACCGTCTCCCGCTCCCGCTCGGCCTCCTTGCGCCTGGCGATTTCCGTGTTCTGCTCGTGCACGTGCTGCTCGAGCGCGATGTTTGTCCTGCCGAGCTCTTGCCTGCTCTGCACCAGGTCCCGGAACATGAGACGGTAGGGTTTTTTCAGGCCCGTGGAGATCACGGCCCGGTACAGGAGGTAGTAGGCGGCTATCTTGAAGAAGTGGCCGAGCTCGTTGAAGAGGTCGTAGACCCCGAGATAACGGGTGAAAGAGAGCTCTGCAGCCACGTTGAGCACGGTCACCCCGACGATGAGCCGGAGCACGCCGGGGTCGAACGACCGCCTGAATGCCAGCACCGCACCGAGGGACACGATGAAGATGAGGCTGATGACATACTCGCTGCCGATCTTGAACGCGGTCAGCCCGGCGCCTTCCACATAGCAGTCAGGGAATATGTCCCAGTGAAAGATCGAAAGCAGGGAGAAGACCGTGACAGCGGTAAGCACCGCAAAGGCGGCCGAAGGCCTGAATGCTCTTTTCAGGAACATCAGGGCCGCCACGAACGAGACGGCGTGAATATACCGCGTCAGGATCCACAGCTCGGTCGCCAGGTTGGCGCCCGGGGTATCGAACACCCCCATGCCTTGGTACGCAAGGGCGTGGAGCCCGTCGAGGATTCCGATGAACAGGGACGCTACGCCGAGAAAGAGCAGGTAGTTATTGTCCATCAGCCTCCGGGAGTTCCACGCGAACATGAACATTCCCAGCGAGATGGCGATGCAGAAGCCCTCCGCGAGGCTGTGGAACAGGGTGTAACTGTGCAGCGTGGTCAGGTGCAGCAGGAGCAGTGTGAATGCACCGAGGAGAACATATACGCCTCTTTCGAGTACGTTGCCCGGTTCCCGGGCATCCCGGTATCTTGGTTGCTTCATGTCGTGATCATTCATCACATTCTTGCGCTGATCACCCGGATCAGCGCCTGTCTCTTTGTATGTCTCTCGTACCTATCCGTACAAGGGAAGAGCCCTTTTTGTCCACCAGGCGTTCAGTTTGCCAGACCCTCCCATGGTGCCGGACAGCAGGACCGGACTCGTTCATCACATGCCCTGCCTTTTCAGGCCCGGCTTATGATGCGTCCCGTGAGAACGGCACCTTTTTTAAAGTGCGCCCGGCGCGGCCAGGCCATGGTTGTCAGGCTTGCGCCCCTTCTCCCGCGAAAAAACGGCTCCCAATCACCGGATCCCCCGGTGTCTCTCCCGATGCTATACAATTGCATCCGGCATGTAAACCCTTGTTTTTCCAACTTGATATCGAGGTATATGCACCGGCTTTTATACAGGTTTTTCCCAGCCCGGATACAGGCACGTCGTGATGCCTTACCCTGCTCAAGGGAGATGACCGGGCTGACTGCCGGTGCGGGAGGATATGTTGCCGCTGGTCTCTCCCGTGTACCGGGAGGACCGGGGGAATGCCCCACCCACACCGGAGACACCGGAGCTTTCTGGAGGATCGGGCGTCCGGCCCGTGCTGGCGCTGCCATTGAGCAGCGCCCGGATTGAAGATACGCGGAAATTTTCCATTGCCCTTGGCAAGGGAAGTAGTGTATTCCTCTCAGGTCTTTTGAAATCTCCCTGGAGGAACTGCATGGGTATCATGTCCAATACCGTAAGCATCTACCAGTACGAGGTCCTGGGGGACATCCCCGAAGGCGACCTGCGACTGTGGATTCAGCAATGTCTTGAAAAAAACAGATTCGAGCCCATCGATACCGTGCCGGACGGCGAGTCGGTGGGATGGGTGCGGTTCGATGAGCACACCGGCTCCGACTTCGGCGGCTTCGATGCCTTTTCCTTCGAGCACTATTGCCTCTTTGCCCTGAGAAAGGACGTGCGCAAGGTGCCCGCGGCCCTGCTCAAGAACCTGGTGGAAAAGGAGTGCGGGCAGTGGCTCAGGGAGCGGCCCAAGCTCCACAAGGTGCCGTCCGGGAAGAAGCGCGAGATCCGCGAGAACATCCACGCCTCCCTGCTGGCGCGGTCCCTTCCCGATCCGTCGGTCGTCGACGTGCTCTGGAATACCGAGGCAGGGGTCGTCACCGTGGCGAACATCGGGGCCAAGGTGCTCGATTTCGTGGAGGACGAGTTCGCCAAGACCTTCGAAGGACTTTCCTTGAGCCCCATTCATCCCATCAGGCGGGCCGAGAAGGTCCTGCCCGCTGAGCACCTCGATGCCCTGGCCCGGGTGAACCAGGCGTCTTCCCGCGACGTGCTGCTGCAGATCAAGAAAAACAGGTGGCTCGGCTGGGAGTTCTTTCTGTGGCTCATGTACAAGAGCGCCGAGGGCAGTTCCGAGTACAAGGTGACCCGGGAAGGGCCCGCAGAGACGGGCGATCACTTCGTCGCCTATGTGTACGACCGGTTCGTGCTCACCCAGGACCACGAGGAAGGGACGAGGAAGAGTACGATCAGCGGGCCACAGAAGAATTTCTCCGAGGCCTGCAAGGCGATCGTGAGCGGGAAGAACATCACGGAGGCGACCCTGTACTTTGAGAAGGATATGTTCAAGTGGAAGATGGGCCTCAAGGGCGACATCTTCGCGTTCGGGTCCTTCGGTTGCCCGCCGGTCAAGATCGAGAAGGACGAGATGACCGATCCGGCCATGGAGAGAGAGGCCGTCTTCTTCGAGCGGATGAACCTTCTGGAGACCGGCGTCCAGCTTTTCGAGAGCCTTTTCGCCGCCTTCCTCTCCGACCGGCTGACCGGCCCCTGGCCCCAGATCACGCACGCCATGAACGAGTGGCTGCACAAGACCTGATTTCCTGGGGAGGCGGACATGAAGATCTTTATCATCGTGGGCATGCCGGCAGCGGGCAAGAGCATCGCCCGGACCTATGCAGAGAAAGAGGGCTATCCCTACCATGCAACCGGCGACGTGGTGCGCGCCGAGGTCGGGGCGCGGGGGTTAAAGCCCGGGCCCGATACCATGGCGCAGGTCTCCGACGAGCTCAGGGGCGAAGACGGCATGGGCGTTACCAGGGTCGCCCTGGAGAAGGTGCTGGAGGAGACGAGCCGCATCGTCTTTCTGGAGGGCATGAGATCCTGGCCCGAGATCGAGCTCATCCGGGAGAAGGCGGATGCGGTGGTAGTGGCCTTCCTGGCCCCGAGGCCCCTGAGAAGGCAGAGGGTGGTCTCCCGGGGGAGGGCCGACGACTCGCCCGAGGCGTTCGAGGAGCGCGACTGGCGTGAGATCGTCTACGGTGCGGCCATCCCCGTTGCGCTCGCGGACGGCTATATCGTCAATACCTCCACCATGGAGGACGCCGAGCGGGATCTCGATGCCGTTGTCCGCCGGTATGATGTCGACTGAGGCGTGATCAGGACATCGGCCGGATGACCTGCTGCGGGAGTTCTGTTCAACAACACAGGGCCTGATACCTCGTGGCAAGGGGACTATCCGTCTGGTACCCGCACCGCCTTACAGCCCCCTCACGCCGGGATGGATCGGATCGGTGTCTTCCCGTCTCACGGTCAAGCCTAGAGGCACCCTCATGCAGGGATGAAATCCGGAGGCCGCACCTCCACGAGTGCCACTGCCCCGACCGGGCAGACCGATGCACAGAGCCCGCAGCCGATGCAGGCATCGGCATCGAGAAGCACGGTATCGCCATCTCCTGAGCCAAGAGCCTTCACCGGGCAGATGTCCGCGCACAGGCCGCACGCCGTGCAGGTCTCCCCGTCGAGATGGGCCTGATAACGGCTGGGGCTGAGCACGCCCCTGGTCTTTTCGTCCGTGGCGAAGCGGAGCATCTCGCAGCAGCAGCTGCAGCAGTTGCAGATCACGTTGGACCGGCCCGCGGTGTTTTCCGTCATGTGCACGAGCCCTGCCTTGCGTGAGAGCTCCAGGATCCGTGCTGCCTCGGCCACGTCGATCCGCCTGCCGGTGCCCCGTTTTATGGCGTATTCGGCGCCGCGGTTGATCTGGAGGCACACCTCAAGCGGGCGGTTGCATTTTCGATGGAGCGTGCGGCAGGCGCAGTCGGTCACCGCGATGGCCTGGGCCGCTTCCAGCATGCTCAGGGCGTCTTCGTGGGCCAATACCCGGCTCCTGGGGGTGATGCCCTCGCCGATGGGGATCACCCGCATGAACGAGGGCATCTTGATCTGGGTCACGAGCTCCAGGAGCATGGGGTAGTCGGTTTCTTCGAACTCCATCCACAGATCCATGAGCTCCTGCGGCGCCTCTTTCCATAGGATGGTCGCGTCGTGGAACTGGACGATATGCCTGGGCATCCGGTAGGTGGTCACGCCGTCTCTGACGGCCTCGAAGACCACGCCCTTGTGGAAGAGCCCGCCCAGGGTCGCGATCATGTCGTCCTCGGTGGTGCAAAACCGGGCGGCGAGCTCTGTGGCGGTGGCGGGAAGGGCGTTGACGACCGCTGCCTCGTCTTCGGAGCAGACGGTTTTCCATATCCTGGGCAGCACCGCGGAATGCTCCATGAGGAGTTTTTTCGACAGTTCCCGGTAAATGTCTTGCAGGCCCATGTCATCCTCCTTATAATAGCTTGTGAAAAATCATCGCATATTCAATACAAAAGCATGGATTTCTCCGGTCGGCAAGCAGAAGATTGTATGCATGACATACAAGTAGTCGTCATCTTTTAAGTGGTGAGGAGAACGGACATGGCATGTCTCTATAGCCAGAAAGACATTCAGAACACCTACGAGATCATCCAGGAGCACATGCAGACCAAGAACATCATCAGGGAGCACGCGCTCAACCGGCAGGACATCCGGGAGGTGGCGCTGAGCTCTCTCGACCTTTCCGGGGTGAAGCGGGTGCTCGACTTGGGCTGCGGGTACGGGTTTTTCACCGAGAAGCTTCAGGGCAGGCTGGCAGACGGCGCGCACATTCTGGGTATCGACCTGGTGGACCGGCAGAACCGGGAGGTGTTCCTCAAGACCGTGGACAAGATCGGGTACCGGGGCGAGTTCATCCGCTCGCAGGCGGATATCATCAGGGACATGGACGAATCGCGTTTCGACCTGGTCGTCGCCAGCTACTCGCTCTATTTCTTCCCGCACCTCATCGCCGACATCGCCCGGGTTCTTTCCCCCGGGGGTGTCTTCATCACCGTGACCCACAGCAGGCACTCCCTGAAGGAGGCGACCGCGCTCGTTCCACGATGTATGGAGATCATGGGGCTGACGCCGCCTCAAGAGATCACAATCAACAGGCTCTTCCAATCGTTCTGCATGGAGAACGGGGAGGAGCGGCTCAACCCCTTTTTCGGAGAGGTGGACCGGATTCTCTACAAAAACGACCTGCTCTTTTCCCTGGACCGGATCAGTGAGTGCATCGATTACCTCGACAAGAAAAGACACCTGATCTTCAAGGATATCATGGAAAGCCATCCACAAAAGATGGGAGATATGTTATCCTCCTTTCATAAAATGGTATTCGAACAGGCAAAGGAGCAGGGCAGGGTCGTTCTCACCAAGGACGATGCCGTGTTCCGGTGTTTCTCTTCGCGAAGGGGTGTTTGAGGCGGCATGAAAAAACAGAGGATATACTGCCCGTACTGCGGCAGTCCCGTGGTTCATCGTCAGATGGAAGGAAAGATGCGGGATTTCTGCATGCAGTGCGCCAACGTGTTCTATGAAAATCCCCTGCCCGTGGCGAGCAGCATCGTGGTCAACGAAGACCGCGAGGTTCTGCTCGTCAAGCGGAGAAACGAGCCGTACCAGGGCATGTGGTGTCTCCCCATCGGGTTTGCCGAGGCGGACGAGGAGGTGAAGGACGCCGCGCTTCGCGAGCTCAGGGAAGAGGCCGGCATCGAGGGGAAGGTGGTGAGGCTCGTGGACGTGGACACCGTGGACAACTACTTTTACGGGAGTCTCGCCATCGTGACCTACGAGGTCATGCACACCGGCGGCACGCCCACGGCCGGGGACGATGCCGTGGACGTGAGGTTTTTCCCGGTCTCGGAGCTGCCGCCCCTGGCGTGGTCGTCGAACGAAAAGGCCATCGGGATCTATATCGAGTTCTATCGGGACACCTGGGCCATGGTCGACTCGTATCGGCAGCTCTTTCCCGAGATCGACGCCCTTGCCCTGGGCGACGTGCCCCCGGGCACCCAGGGGCAGAAAAACTTCCTGTCGAACGTTCTGGTTGCCATCATCGAGAAGAACGCGGTCGAGATAACCAGGGAGTGGGTGCACGAGGTGAGGTCGAGGATCCCGGTTCTCACCGTGCATGCCGAATATCTGGGCGAGATGAACCGCAAGGTGCTCAAGGCGGTCCGGCAGGGCCTGCAGGAGCATGGCGACTCGTTCGATTACTTGAGGTTCAAGGACACGGGCAGGGACCTCAAACGGCTCGGAATAGGCTTTCCGGACGTGCTCAACGCCATGGCCCTGAGCAGGAAGGGCATCTGGATGCACGTCATCCGCAAGAAGATCCTCTCCTCCCCCGTGGAGATCTATATCACGCTGGAGCTCAACAACCGGATCATCTTTCTCTATGACAGGATCATCTACCACCTGTCTTCGGGATATATGGAATAAGGGGACGCCCCGTTCCCGCGGCAACGCATCGGCCGGGTCACGTGGAGGACCGGCCCCGGTATTCATGGGCAGCGTCTTCCCCGCCGCTTCGAAAAAGATCGCGTTTCCGGTGGACAGCGGCTGAGAACCGCGCTGTCCGGCTCTCCTCAGCCGGGGGCCCCGGGGGACGGAACCCGCCAGAGAAAGGTCTTCTCCGTGAGAAACCGCTCTACCTGCTCGGCCGACTGCCCGGCCTTTCTCTCCAGGGCCTCGGCCGTGTTGAAGGCGTTGTGGGGCGTGAGGATCACGTTCTCCCGCTTCCGGAGCTCCAGGCAGGCCCGTACGTTTTCATTGCCGCCAGGGACGCCCGAACGGAGGCTCACGGCGAGCGCGCTCTCGTTTTCATACACGTCCAGGGCCGCACCGCTCAAACATCCCTCGTCCAGCAGCCGAAGCAGGTCCCGGTGGGGCGAGAGCTCGCCACGGGCAACGTTCACGAAGACCGCTCCCCGCCTTGCGCGCTTCAGGAGCTCATAGCGGAAGTACCCCCTGTTTTCGGGCGTGAGATTCATGGCGCACACGATCACGTCCGCCTGCGCGATGCCCTCCTCGATGTCCACATAGTGCACATCGCGATGTTTCCGGAGGATATCGACTCCCGCGACCTCCATTCCCAGGGCCCGGCCCAGACGGCAGATCTCGGAGCCGATATTCCCCACCCCGACCACCAGGAGCGTCCTGCCCAGGCACTCACCCCCGGTGAGACCATCGCGATCGAAATTCTCGAACCGCCGTATCTGCAGCCCGAGTTTTCTCAGGAGCCCCATCCACAAAAGCAGGGCCTGTTCGGCCACCGCGCGGTTGCAGTATCGGGGGAGATATCCAGCGGGAATGTCGCAGCCGGTTTCTTCCCGGAAACGGTTCACATGGTCATAGCCGGTGCTCCTGGTGAGGATGCCCTGGAGCAGGCCTGCCCATCCGGGAGGGATTACCGACTGGGTGCGGATGCTGATGAACGGCGATGGCGGGATCCTGAAAAAGCATTCCTGAATCGTCAGGGGCGTAAACCCTGCGCGCACGTCCGGAGAAAGGCGGTGCCTGAGGGCTGCCGTCTCCTCGGCGAAGGCCTCATAGAAAAAGACATCAATTTTCCCGGACCGGTCACTCATGATATGCCCATTTCTCTATCATATCGGGAACGATCTGAAAACCGGATCCAGGTGAGGATTCTTTTTAAAGTTCTTCCGGCGAATGACCGTAAGAATAGACCAGGAAATCGTAATGTCGGGAAAGAGCGGCCCCGAAGCGGCAGGGAGGTTTCCTTACCTATGAAGAGATGTCTTTCGTTTTTTATCCCTGGCGGCATACTGTTCTGTGCGGCCCTGATCATGGTTGGTACGGAGGCCCTGCATTCCCTGGTGCCTTCGATCGTGAGGATTGCGCCCCCCATCATCTTTTTCTCCGCGATGTTCATCGGCTGGAGGTTCAACCGGAGCTCTCTGGTGTTCGCGGCGATCATCCTGGCACTGTGTGACCGTGCCCTGCTTATATGGGTGCAGGGTTTCCCGCTGTCGGCGGGTCCGCCGCGGATCGTATACCATGCCGTTGCCCTGTTACTGCCGCTCAACCTCATGGTACTGAGCCTGATGCAGGAGCGGGGCTTTCTCACCTTCCGCGGGATCGCGAGGGTGGCGTTCATCGCATCGCAGCCCTTGATCATCCTGTTTTTTGCCAGGTCGCATCCGGACGCGCTCATGAGTAGGCTCACCCATCACGCGCTCCCCTTTTCCCTTCCCGAGGGCGTGCCGCTTTCCCAGCCGGCCCTTCTGGCATTCTGTCTGGCCCTGGCGGTGGTTGCGCTCAGATTCGTGAAAAACCAGGGGGCAAAGGAGAGCGGATTCTTCTGGGTGCTGATCACCCTGCTCACGGCTCTGGGGGCGGGGCTTGCCCCGATCGACCGGATGTTTTTCTTTACCGCCTCAGGACTCATACTCCTGGTGTCTCTCATCGAGGCCTCCCATGCCATGGCGTTCAAGGACGAGCTCACCGGACTGCCGGCCCGCAGGGCATTGAAGGAGGATCTCCTGAAGCTGGGAAACCGCTATACCCTGGCCATGCTCGATATCGACCATTTCAAGAAGTTCAACGACCGCTACGGGCACGATGTGGGCGACCAGGTGCTCCGCATGGTGGCGGCCAAGCTCGCGGAGGTATCGGGCGGAGGGAGGGCCTTCCGTTACGGCGGGGAGGAGTTCACGGTGATCTTTCCGGGCAAGTATGCGGACCAGGCCCACCAGCATCTGGAGGATCTCCGGCGGGAGGTGGAATCGTCCCGGTTTGTCATCCGGAGCCGCATGAGGCCCCGGAGGAAACCCAAGCGCGTACGCTCCGGGAGCAAGCCGAGAAAGGTGGTGTCCATCACGGTCAGCATCGGCATGGCGTGCCGCGACGAGAAAAACACCAAGCCGCAGTCCGTGCTCAAGGCCGCAGACAAGGCGCTGTACCATGCGAAAAAACAGGGCAGGAACCGTTTGTGTGCATGAGCGCACCCTGGTCATGAACAACCCTGAACCCTTCCGGGAGGGAAACACGCCCACCACCGGTCCAGCCCGGGCCTTCCGGCCGGGGCTTCACTCCGGCAGTGCTAGTCTTTTTTCTCGAGATTTTTTTTCTGCTGGGTCGCTGTTCTCACGGCCTCTTTCATGTCGTTATTCTGCGGGTCAATGGCAAGGAGGCCCTGCCAGAGCGTGATGGCCTTCTCGAGATTGCCCTGCCTGTACTCCTCGAAACCCTGTTTCGTGAGGGTTTGTCTGCAGAAGTCGAGTTTCGCCTTCAGATAGGCATGGTCAAAGGAGAGAGTTTGTTCAATATCCGCGAATTTCTGGTAATCATGCTGCAGGATATAATACAGTCCGCCCGCAGCCGCGATATCCCCCTTCTCCATCCTCTCATCTGCAATTGACCGGATCCCTTCGATGCATCGCGTAAACTCTTTCGCAAAAGCCCCGTCGTGAGGCTGCAACCGGTATGTCTCGCTGTATATATTTATCGCTCTCCGGTACTCACCTGCCTCAACATCTTTTCTGGCCTGCTCCACGGCCTGTGCAGGAACTCGATCCGGAACCCGCGGGGCAGGATCGGTCTGAGCCGGCATTTCAACCGGGCTTTCAGGCGATGCCGGTTTCCCCGTCCCGGCACACGACTGGAGGCCGAGCAGGAGCGCCACGAAACCGAGAAGGAGGGCCGCCTTGAGGATACCCATGGTCAGACCAGCTTCAGGACGGACTGGGGCATTTTGTGGACCCGGTGTTTTTCCATCTGTTCGATGAAGACCCTTACCAGGTCGGGACGGAACTGTATGCCGGACATGCGGGTGATCTCCTTTAGGGCTTCCTCTTCCGATAGGGCCTTTCGATAGGGCCTGTCCGACGTCATTGCGTCGAATGTGTCCCCAACGGCTATGATGGCTGCAAACAGGGGAATGTCGTCTCCGGCCAGCCCATCGGGATAGCCCTTTCCGTTGTGCCACTCGTGGTGATGACGGGTGGAAGGGATGTACTTGGCCAGCGAGGGTGCCCGGCTGAGAATCGAAGCGCCGTGTTCCACGTGTGACATCATCTCCTGGTATTCCGCGGGACTGAGTTTGTCCGGCTTGAGCAGGATGGAGTCGGGTGTTTTTATCTTGCCCACGTCATGAAAGAGGCACGCGATCTCGAGTTCCGCGAGTTCGTCCCGGGAAAGCCCGATCTCCTTGCCGATGAGAAGCGACAGCCTGGCGACCCGCGCGGAATGCCCGTGGGTATAGGAGTCCCGCGCGTCTATGGCCGCAGCCACCACCTTCACGATGGAAACATACGCGTCTTCGAGATCGTGCGCATATTTGCCCAGTTTTTCCCTCTGGTCAGCTATCTGTGCGGACATCTCGTTGAAATTGCGCGTCAGGTTGCCTAGTTCGTCCCGGGAAAAGATCCTGAGCCGTTTTTTTGTCGTCCCGCTTTTCAATTCATCCACGCCCGCGGAGAGCTCTCTGATGGGCTTTATCAGGAAAGACGCGAGCAGAGAGCTTGCAAAAACGCCTAAGAGCGCAATGATTGCGAAAATGATCAGCACCCTGTCGGCGACCTTTCTCTGCGCCTCTATGAGCACGGACCTGTTCATGCCGAGGACCACGTTGCCAAGCGCCTTATCCATGAAGACGATGGGGCACGATATCTCGAACACGGCGTCCGATGGATTCGGCAGTTCTCTCACCGTGGTGCCGTCACCGGACTCCCTGAAAAGCCGGCCCCGTGTGATGTGCATGGTCTCACCGATCATGGGGGTGTCACTGTGGACGATGACCTTCGTATTCGCATCCACGATTGCGACGTACGGCATGTCGCTATTCGACGACTTGGCCTTGAAAACAAGCGTGTCCAGTCCCAGGAGATCCCTCGACAGGAGGCTGTAGCCTGCAGATGCCGCGATGCTTTTGCCCACGGATTCCCCCCTCTTGATGATCTCGTTGAGGATGTAGTTGTTCATGATCTGGATGGTCATGAGGCAGAGGATGAGCGATGTGCCGGTCAGGAGGATGATGGTGAAAAAGGCGATTTTGAACCGCAGGCTTGCAGAGCGGATTTTCTCCGGCAGAAGAAACAGCGCGCTCCGGACGAACCTCGAGAAACCGCGAACACACGTATCTATCCTGCGTGCAAAAGTGTGCTGTCCTGCCATCATGATTGCTGATTACTCAAATTGTCCTCGTTTTTTTTCACACCGGGCTAGAGTGTTCTATCGGCCAGAAGGATGCAAGCCTTTATCTCATCGCAGGATGAGGGACTTTTTGTGCTTCGGCCGTAGCCTCGGGCGTTGAATGCACCGGCCGAGGATCTGCGCCGATACCGGCTCCGGGGCAGATGATGAGGCTCAGCCGGGAAAGAATCCGGATGTTCCGTGCGGAGACCTTCGAGTATTTCCCGGGCGGACAGATCGGTTTGCATAAAGATCTGAGCATCTCTGTACCGACATATCGGCTCACCGTGACATGGGTTGCGCGGATCGCAGGGAAACGGTCCTTGAACAGGCGCGAGTGCCCGATGCCGTCAGGGGCCTGTCCCCTCATGCGGCCGATGAGCGGCGCCTCCGGTCCTCTCGGAAGAATGCTTCCCCACCTCGCAAAATCGCCTTCGACCGTTCCGACTCGATGGATGCGGCAGCCCATGGGCACAGGATATAGCCAGTCGGATTCCTTATCAAGTGGAATTACGCCTGATGCGGAAACCCGGGGCGATGCCGCTCTCTTAAGCGCATGTCTTCGACCTCCCGGATGTACATCGTAAGGTATCTTGTCCGCCGCCGCAAACGGCTCACAGGAATCCTCTCCGGTTGCAGGAGACGTGCCGGGCGGGGCTATTCCGGGATCGTATCGTCGATGCCCAGTGCCCGGGCGCGTTTTATCCACAGTCTTCGGGCCAGGGCCCGCATGTCTTCGACCTTGTCCGTTTCATCCATGATTTCGATGCCGATCAGGGTTTCGAAGAGGTCTTCGAGCGTAACGAGGCCTTTCATCGCCCCGTATTCATCCACCACGATCGCGATATGTTGATGACGCCCCAGGAGCAGTTCCAGTAAAACGGACAGCGACGCTGCCTCAGGAACGGCGTGGATATCGCGTTTCAGGGATCTCATCGTTTCATCGCCCCGTCCCTGCGCCTCTTCGAGCAAGATGTCGTCTCTGAGAACGAAGCCGGTTACATCGTGGATGTCGGTCTTATAGAGTGGCAGGCGGGAGAAGGGATTCTGCGCGATGTACGCCACCGCATCGCTGATCGTCATGTCTTCCGGGAGCCCTGACACTACTGTTCTTGGCGTCATGATGTCCGTTACCTTCAGTGTCCCGAAGCGGAAAAGATTCAGAATGATCCGGGATTCGTTGTTGCTCAGATGACCGGTCCGCCCCCCTACCCGTGCCATGGCGAGAAACTCTGTCCGGCTGAAGATATGGGTTTCTTTTCCGCGCGAGATGAATCGCGTCAGTTTTTCCGAGATACACACGAGCGGGTAAAGGGTCACGATCAGTGTACGCACAAAGACCGCGGTCAGCCCCGTGAGCTTGGACCAGTAGATGGCGCCAATGGTTTTCGGAACGATTTCCGAAAGAAAGAGTATCATCAGTGTCATGACCGCGGAGAACACGCCGAACCATGTGCTTCCGAACACGACCGTGGCTTTGGCCCCGGCCATGATTGCACCCACTGTGTGCGCGATCGTGTTCAGGGTCAGGATTGCGGCAAGCGACCGGTCTATGTTGTCCTGCTTCAGGCGCTTGAGAAGGGCCGCCAGTTTCGGGGACTTTTCGTTCTGGTCTTCGATATACGAGGGCGTGATGCTCAGGAGCACCGCCTCCGCCACCGAACAGAGAAAAGAAAAGCCCAGGGCCAGGAGCACATAGAGCATCAGCAGGACGACATCGTCATTCATATCTTCTGGTAACCGTCTTGTTGAATTATGTCAACCCGATGGGCAGCCGGCCTCGCGGGCATCGGCACCACTCCCCGGCCCAGGCATGCCTGCCGTTTTTCGCGGCCTTCATGCCGTGTTCGCCCGCGCCTGCCGGCAGGATTTCACGTTGATCCCCGAGCGCCTTTTTTGGTACAGAGATTCCATGCATACGGATGACCTCTGCACCGCAAGGGAATACCCCGTGACGGACGGCCGGGACAACCTTGTATCGGTGCCCGGATACTTCTACCAGACCTGTGAGAAGTTTCCCTCACGGCCTGCCCAGCGCTACAATGCGGCGCTCTACCACGGAGACAACAACGGCCGCTTCACCTATGCCGAGATGCTTGCGCGCGTGGAAGACATCGCCTGCGGCCTCCTGAGCATGGGGCTCGGCAGACAGGAGCGGGTAGGGCTCATGTCGCGATCGAGCCCCTACTGGACCCAGGCGGATATGGCAGTGGCGGGCTGCGCCGCCGTGAGCGTGACCATCTATCCCACGCTCTCCGCGGGCGAGGTGTCCCATATCCTCAGCGATTCGGGCTGCCGCTGCCTGTTCATCGACACCGAAGAAAACCTCATCCGGATTCTCCCCGGCCTGGGCGAACTGGCCGTCCTGGAGCGGATCGTGGTCATGGATTTCGGCTACCGGTCCGGGGACGGGCGCACCGTCGGCCTGTGGGACCTCATGGAGCAGGGCAGGGCCTGGAAGAAAGGCAATTACGCGCTCTATGATGAGCGGAGGCGGAGCATCGGCTCGGACGACTGGTATACGATTCTCTATACCTCGGGCACCACGGGCAGGGGCAAGGGCGTTGTGCTCACCCACGGGTGCGTGTCGTCGCGTCTGGAAGGGGTGAGGGGGTTCTTCGCCCGCAACCGCATGGGCATCGGCGAAAACGACGTCACCCTGTGCTACCTGCCTTTGTCGCACATATTCGAACGGGGGTCCTGCGAGCTGCTCGCCATCTGCCGGGGGGCCTGCGTCGCCTATGCCGACAAGCCCGCGACCCTGCTCGAGGACATGCAGAAGTACAACCCCACCTGGATCAACTGCGTGCCCCGACTGTATGAAAAGATCTATCTCGCCCTGAAGAAAAAGATGTCGGGGAATCCGGCCAAAAAGACGCTCTTCGACCTGGCCTTCCACGTGGGGAGAAAGGCGCTCGACTACCGGCGCGACCACCGGGGCTGCTATAACATGTCGCCCGACTATGACCTTCAGGAGAGGTTGCCTCTGGGGCTCAAGCTCCAGTACCGGGCGGCGGAGAGGCTCTTCTCCCAGATCCGCGCACTCTTCGGCAGCCGGTTCCGGTTCGCCTTCTCCGCCAGCGCGGGCATCGCGCCCGAGCTTCTTCTGTTCTACTACACCCTGGGCATCGCCGTGGTCGAGGGCTACGGGTCCACCGAGAGCGCGAGCGCCTGTATCCTCAACCCAATCACGGCGTGCAAGCCGGGCTGCGTGGGCATCGAGGCCAATGACTCCTTTGCCCGGACAGCCTCGGACGGCGAGCTCGAGATATCCGGGGCAGGAATGTTCTCGCACTACCTCAATCTTCCCGAAGACACTGATCGGTCGTTCACCGCAGACGGCTGGTTCAGGACCGGCGACGTGGTGGAAAAGGACGACTACGGCTACTACCGCATCCTCGACCGGAAAAAGGCCATCATCTGCACCTCGGTGGGCAAGAACATAGCCCCTGCTAAGCTGGAGAGTCTCTTCGCCCTGTCGCGCGTGATCGAGCAGGTCTTTTTCATCGGGGACGAGCGCAGCTATATCTCGGCGCTCATTGTCCCGAATTTTCAATACTTCATTGATTTCTTCGAGCAGGAGCGTATCCCCTATGACAAGGCTTGTGTGAAATTTTCTGAGATCGGGGGCTTGAGCGTCTGTACGGAGGTGGGAGAGGATTTTGTGAAGCACCCCGGGCTCAAAGAGGTCATCGAACACGAAGTGGCATTGGTCAACCGGCGGCTCGAAGACTTCGAGCGGGTACGCAGGTTCACGATCCTGCCGCGGCGTTTCACCGAGGAGAACGGCCTGCTCACCCCCACCCAGAAAGTCAGGAAGGCGGAAATTCTCAGGGAATATACCGGAGTCATCGAAACCATGTATTGAGCATGGATGCCTCCCCGGTGCACGAGGCCGGGTCGACCGGACGACGGGGAGATCCCCTGCTCAAGGAGGTGTGGCGGTATGGGCCGGGAGTTCGAACGGGAAATCGGCGAGCTCGCCCGGGTGGTGTCCCGGTCGGGATCCAATGTGTTCTTCACCGGGGCGGGCGTCTCCACGGAAAGCGGCATACCCGATTATCGGGGCGAAGACGGAATCTGGGCGCGCCACCGGCCCGTGTATTTTCACGAGTTCATGACCTCGCGGCAGGCGCGCGTCACCTACTGGCGGCAGAAGGTCGAGCTCTATCGCAGGCTTCGGGTCACCCGTCCCAACCCCGCCCATCTGGCCATTGCCAAGCTCTGTTCCATGGGCCTGGTGGAGGCGGTCATTACACAGAACATCGACGGGCTTCACCAGGCGGCAGGCACGCCGGACGGCAGGGTGGTCGAGCTCCACGGCAACGGCCTGAGGGTTCGATGCATGAGCTGCGGGGAGCTTACTCCGCTCGAACACGCCATCAGCCGGGTCGAATCGGGCGACGAGGCCCCGGAGTGCAGGTGCGGCGGGTTTCTCAAGCCCGACACCATTTCCTTCGGCCAGGCAATGCCCGAAGAGGAGCTGGGCAGGGCCATCAATCTCGCCCGCACGGCTGAAAGCTTTATCGTGGTGGGCTCCACCCTCGTGGTCCAGCCCGCCTCGCACCTGCCGCTCAATGCGAAGCAGAACGGGGCCTATCTCGCCATTGTCACCCTGTCCGAGACCCCGCTGGATCACCTGGCGGACGTCCGCATCCCCTGCAAGGCGGGCGAGGTGCTCCAGTCCCTGGTGGACAGGATGGAGTCCGCGCCCTGAGACTCCACGCATCCGTGAGCGGGGGGTCCCGTCGACAGGGTCCTGCATGTGTTTCGCCTTCCAGGCAAAGGGGCTGACGAGAATTCCCTGCCATGGCGGTTGAGACCGCGTGCGTACGGCACCGGGACGCTGTCCGGCACATTCCTGGGCAGTCAACCCGAGGCGCTGCACCCGCCCGCTCTGAAGGCTATGGGGGACAACGGCTCCGTGTGAGGGAAGGCGCCCGGTCTAAGTGCCCAGGATGTACTCCAGCCTCCGGTTCACCCACTGGGCCTCCCGATCGAAGTCATAGTTTCGGTGAAAATGAAACATCTTCTGGTAGCGCTCCATCACGTTGAAGCCGATGGAGTGCTGGAGCTTGTGCAGGCATACCGGGCAGAGGTGCATGGGCCGGGCGTCGCTCTCGGCCAGATGGTTCGACCCGTTCATCAGGCAGTGGAAAAAGGTGCAGTGGGCGAGCGAAAACATGTGGGCGGTCTCGTGGACCAGGACCTTGCAGCACCGCATGTTCAGAAGACGTCTGTAGCCTTCTCCCCGGGAGTGGCCGTAGAAGACGGGATCGTACCGGGCAAAGCTGAACACGCCCACTCCGGTGTTCAGAGAGGCCTGGCCGAAGACGAAGTTCCAGTTTTCCTCTGGGTAGAGGTCCTCCATGGTGATCGCCAGCGTACAGAACGCGTCCTTGGGCATGTGCTGCCTGAGATAGACGAGCACGTCGAGTGAGAGGACTTGGAAGTTGCGGGTCACGGGGTTGATCCGGGTGGTGAAGCGGTTCGGGTTCACCTCGACCCGTGGGGTGACACTCACGTCCATCATGAAATACGCCTCCGCGCAATCCTTCAGCATCTGAAGCGAGGGCCCCGATCCTTCGGGAAACTCTCCCAGGGGAAGCAGGTAGATCCTGCGTTTCTTGCCGTCGGGTTTCCGGGGATGTGCGGCAACGAACTCGGGAAAGCTCTGGCCGGGCTCCTGCTGCACGCTCAGCCAGTCTCCGGGATGGGGTGCGGGGACGGGCTCGAAATCATTTCCGGGCGTGAGCGCGCGCCGGAGAAACAGGGGCAGCCCGGCTGCGTTTCCGATTGCACGTTCGATTTCCTTGTGATCGGGTGCGCGGAAGACCATATATGTCTATATGTCACAAGTCCGGGGAGAAACAAGCCCTTAAAAGATACCGCCTTTGCCAGGGGGAATCCCTCTCTCCGGGAGATCCGCAGTCTCCGGATCACGGTGCCGGTGGCGGCACGGGCGGCTTTAAGAATCCGGCAGGGTTCCGCACACTGCACCCGGTCGGAGGCAGAGATCCTTCACCCGGGAGGCTGCCGGGCATGTTCGGGCACGGACATGCCCTGGCCGCGGAGGCCAACCTCTTTCCCGGCCGTGACCGACGCATTCATTCCCTGGATGGAGAGACCGTTGTCGTGCTAGGATAGCCCTAAGTATCCGCGAATAGAAAGAAAGGATTCGAACCCATGGAAGACTATATGGTGAAGGTGATCACCGAGGACAAGGATATCATCGGGGTGGCGTGCATCACGACCAATCTCGTGAACGATGCGCGCATCAGGCACGGCACCTATCCCACCGCCACGGCCGCACTCGGCAGGGCACTGACCGGGGCCGGGCTCATGGCCTCGCTGCTGGACCCCGATCAGCGGGTAGCCCTGAAGTTTCAGGGTGACGGCCCCGTGAAGAAGATTGTCGTGGAGGCGGACGGCATGGGTGCGGTCCGCGGGTACGTGGGTGTGCCCGAGGTGGATCTCCCCCCGAAAGACGGCAAGCTCGACGTGTCGGGCGCGCTGGGGAGCCGGGGGTACCTCACCGTATCCAAGGACTTGCGGGTCAAGGATGTCTATACCGGCGTCGTGCACCTGCACTCGGGTGAGATCGCATCGGACATTGCCTACTATCTCACCGAGTCCGAGCAGATCCCCTCGGCCGTGGGCCTGGGTGTCTTCGTCGAACCGGACGCGAACGTATCTGCGTCCGGCGGTTTCCTGGTGCAGTCCCTGCCGCCGTCGGACGAAGAGAGAATCGATGCCCTGGCCAGGAGGATCGAGCATATGGACAGCGTCACCGCGCAGATCAGAGAGGGCAGGATGCCCGAGGATATACTCGGGGCCATCTTCGAAGGCATCCCGTACCATGCGATCGAGAGGCGGCAGCTCGCCTTCAGGTGCGCGTGCAGCAGGGACCGGACCGAGCAGGCCATTATCGCGCTGGGGCCCGAGGAGATCCGAAGCATCATGGCCGAGCACGAAACCGTGGAAATCTCCTGCCAGTTCTGCGGGCAGGTTCGGAGCTTCAGCAGGGAAGAGCTTCGGCGGCTCATCGGGGAGCAGCACTGATCCGCTCCCCAAGCAGCAGCGGCCGGCAGGGAAGCGTCTCCCCACAGGACTCCCGGGAGCCGGGAACCCCCTGGGAGCGGTGCGGTACAGCGGAAACGCTCGCGCTACAGGCTGATCAGCGCGATGGCGAATACGCAGAGCACGACCCCCCGCCACTGGGACGCGCTTACCTGCTCCTTCAGGATGAGGCACGACAGGATCACGGTGATGGCGGGGTACATGGAGGAGAGAACAGCGGCCACGTCGAGCCGGGTGAACTGCCTGGCGAGCATGTAGAACGCGTTGCCCCCGGCATCGAAGATTCCGGCCAGGATTGCCACCGGACTGCTCGCGAGTGGAGGCATGCGCTCGCCCCGGCTGAAGATGATCCCCGCGGCGAGCACCAGAGCCGCGAGCTTGGAGAAGACCAGGGGTCCGAACACCAGCCCCTGCTCCACCTGGGCCAGCAGGACGAAAAACACGCCGAACCCGGTCCCGGCGACCACCGCGTACGTCAGCCCCTGCCTGTCGAGAAGGGTATGCCCCCCGTGCGGCCGAGACACGAACCAGATCCCGGCAATGGCGGATACAAACCCGGCAAGCTTCACCGCGCCCGGCGCACCTATCGCGAGAATGCCGAAGAACACGGGCAGGCATGCCCCGATCGCTGCGGCGGTGGGGGCCACGGTGGCGGAGTTTCCCCGGGAGAGCCCCTTGTAGAGATACGCAATGCCCAAGGCTCCGCTCAGTCCACCGGACAACGCCCAGAAGACGTCCTTCCATGCGGGCATGGGTTCACCCATGACCAATGCCATGAGGGCGAGGATAACGATCCCGGGCACGGTCACGAGAAAGAGGATCTGAAACTGGTTTTGCGAGCGCGTGGCCACACCGCCGCTGAAATCCCCGGTGCCCCACGAAAGAGCGGACGCGAGCGCGAAGACGATGCCGAGTATGCTCGATGGTATCATTTCTTCCTTATCTCCCTTTTAAGGATGCATGCGCATCTCTGGTCAATGATACGGGCCTTCTGCGGTGAGCCCTGGACTCAGCTTGAGCCTGAAAGCTTTCAACGGGAATGTAACCCGCCTTCTTTGTCCTCCGTAGCACATGCGAAGGAGGACTCAAGCCGGCACTGAATCTAGCAGAAAACCGGGAAAGTTGAAACGGTCTGAGAACAAGGGGCACCGGGAAGTGATAAAAAAGATTTTCGCTTTTTTCTTTCCGAGCATACTGATATACAAATCAGTTGATGGTCCGGTGAGCGCACCCGGTTTTTTCGCCCGGTCAGGGGGTTTGTTCTTGATGCACCACGGCACGGCCGTGCCCGTTATGGGAACATACCGGCAGCCTGCCGGTCAGGAGGAGGTATACGTGAGCAGAAAAAAGGAAGAACCCTTCGGCAAGAGAATCGCTTCGCTGCGGGAGGAAAAGGGGCTCACCCTGGAGGCCCTCTCCCGGGAAACAGGCTATCCCGCCCAAGTGCTTCAAGACGTGGAAGAGGGCAAGATCGCTCCCCCGGTGGCCCTGGTGCTGCAGTTGGGGCGGACCTTCAAGGTCGATATCGAGGGCCTGCAGGCAGGCCGCGAGCCGGAAGCCCAGGCGAAGAAGCGACGGGCCAGGAGCCACAAGAAGCGGGTGGCTTCCTATGCATACACCCCGCTCACCCGGCCCGGCGAGGAAAAGCACCTGCGGGCCTACCAGGTCACCATCGAGCCGCAGACCGATCATCAGGGCGTGGAGTATCACCACGAGGGCGAGGAGTTCGTGTATGTCCTCAAAGGCGGGCTCACCATTGAAGTGGGCCGGAACACCTCGACCCTGAAAAAGGGCGAGACCATCCATTTCAATTCCTCCCTTCACCACAAGCTCAGCAATCCCGGCAGGGAGAAGGCGGAGCTGCTCGTGGTGATCTACATCCCTTAAAGGAGCGGATATGGCATTTCAGCTTACCGCCGAACAGGAAATGGTCAGGCTCATGGCAAGGGATTTTGCCGGAAGAGAGCTGGAGCCCTCTGCCGCGGTCCGGGAAAAGGACGGGATCTTCCCCCTGGACGTGATCCGCAAGATGGGAGAGCTGGGGCTGCTGGGGATGATGGTCCCCCCCGAGTACAACGGGGCCGATGCCGGGGCAGTGAGCTACTGCCTGGCCCTGCAGGAGATCGCCGGGGCCTGTGCCTCCACCGCGGTGACCATGTCGGTGGCAAACCTTTCCACCGAACCGCTGCTCAAGTTCGGAGACGAAGGGCAGAAACAACGCTACCTGGTCCCTCTCGCATCCGGAAAGGCGCTCGGGTGCTTTGCCGTCACCGAGCCGGGCGCCGGATCCGACCCGGGAGCGCTGCTGCTCAGGGCAGAGGAAAAGGGCGGTCACTATCTCATCAACGGCACCAAGGTATTCATCACCCACGGCGAGTATGCCGACGTGGTCAACCTCGTGGCCCGCACGGGCCCGGACAAGGGCAACAAGGGCCTTTCCGCCTTTGTCGTGGAAAAAGGCACCCCGGGGTTTTCCGTGGGCAAAAGGGAAGACAAGATGGGTCTGAGATCGTCAAACACCGTGGAGCTCGTCTTCGAAGACTGTCGCGTCCCGGCGGAAAACCTCGTGGGCAGGTTGGGCCAGGGCTTCAAGATCGCCATGACCGCCCTTGACAGCGGACGCATCGGGATCGCGTCACAGGCCGTGGGCATCGCCCGGGCATGCCTGAAGGAGGCGGTCGCGTATGCGAAGGAACGCAGGCAGTTCGGGAGAAGCATCAGCTCTTTTCAGGCGACCCAGTGGGCGATCTCCGACATGGCGACCGGCATCGAGGCGGCCCATCTTCTCACCCTGGCCGCCGCCGACGACAAGGACCACGGGCTGCCCTTCACCCGGGCGGCGTCTATGGCCAAGCTCTTCGCCTCGGAGATGGCCAACAGGGCGGCCTATCAGGCCCTGCAGATTCACGGGGGCTACGGGTATATGAAGGAGTTCAAGATCGAACGGCTCTACCGGGACGCGCGGGCCACGACCATCTATGAGGGGACCTCGGAGATCCAGCGGCTCGTCATTGCCCGGGAGCTTCTCAGAGGCTGAGACCCCGGGCGGCAGTGGACGACGAACGCCCCGGCCTCAAGCTGCGGGGCGTCTCTGGAGACCTGGCTTTCGACCCAGGCTCAAAGGTGGGGAACCCGGAGAGCGATCAAAAGGGCAGCTCCCCCGCCTCCCGGGGGAAGCGGGAAGTCCGGGACTGGTAGTCCAGCAGATCGGCGGGCAGGCCGATGCTCGCCACCAGGGAGATAGTGTAGTTTCTCACGGCCGAGTTTCCGGCCTGATCATCGATATGCATGAACTCGCCCATGAAGGCAAGCGACTGGGCGCCCATCTTCCTCAGGTACTTCTCGATGTGCCAGCTGAGCCGGTAGCCCGCCTTTTTCTCCACGAGAGAGGCGCTGTCGTCACTGGCCTTTTTCTCCACATAGGAGACCATAGTGTCGACGGTGAGCGCCCCGGGGACGATCTGCACCGTGCCGGTCAGCGAGCCCTGGTAGGTCCTCACCCGGACATCCGACTCTTCCAGGAGATAATTCCGGTAGGTGAACACGGGCCTTAAAGAGAGCCACTGCCCGGGACTGATGCCGCACGCGAGCCGCGCCGTATGGGTCAGGCTGTCGTAGTCGCCTTCGGGCCGTGCGCTGTCCATGAAACGCGAGATAGAGTAGCTGGGCGCCAGAGCGAACGCCCCTTTTTTGTATGAGATGCTGAAATAGGTGGTCCGGGCCGTGCTGTCGACCTCGGAGGCAGAACCTGCGGGTTCGTCCGCGGATCGCCGAATGCTCAGGGACTGGCTGGCAAAGAGCACGGGCCAGCCGGTGCGGGCGAGCTTGTATCCGATCCTGCCGGTTCTGGAGACCGTGACGGGCAGGAGGTCATCCTCCACGCCGTTTCTGGACTGCAGCACGGAGAACGAGGCATACGACGAACCGAGGAGATACTGCGTATCCACGGACAGCTCTTCCCGGTCGTTCAGGGTATACGGGCTTGCGATGGTGTGGAAATTCTCGCCCAGGAGCTTGTACCCCAGGGCATAGGAGAACCTCTCGGTGGCGCCGGAGAGCCTGATTCTCCACGCCCTGTCGCCCATCGTCTGTTCCGCGTCTTCAGGGTCGTCGTACCGGCTGTAGCAGTACTCGCCTGTGAATCTGAGCAGGTTGCCGAAAACGCTTCCCTCGACTGCGGAGCTGTACGCCGTGCTCTCCCGGTACGATGCATCGGAACCGGCGGAAGAGGCAGCCGGGCCGGCGTTACGGCTGTCCAGGTAGTGAAAGGTAAATCGCAAGTCCCTGTCTTCGAGAATGGTCCGGGTGACGCGTCCGCCCATCAGAATCCGGTCGGCGACCGGTTGCCCGAGGCCGCACCGGAAGCCCTGCTCTGGGCCGGCCCGCGTGGTGAAGGCCTCTGCCGTGTACCCGTCCTTGTGGACCCCGAGCAGGGCCCCCTTTCTTGACAGGTTCGGCGCGATAAGCTCGGACGACCGGATGTTCACGTCTCCCACCGCGGCCCGGATATTCTCCTGCTCGTGCTGGAGCATGAACGTCTGGAAGCGAAACGAGTTGCTGTCCAATACCGGTCTTCCCTGATTTTCCAGGTGCCAGACGTTCAGATCGCGGGCTGCGCTGTTGGTCGCGGCCCCTGCATGAATCGAAGCCGGGTCCGTCATCCCGTTTTGCAGACGTTCGGAGTCCGCGCGCTGCACCGCGAGCAGGGAAAGATCGTGTGCGCGCGCAGGGGTGCCGAAGGGGGTGGCCGTCAGGGCGCATACCCCGGAGAAACAGGCTGCCGCCAGCAGTATGAAGGATTTCCTCATGCCGTATCTTCTAAAAAACTCGGTTGATTACCTCGTTCGAGACAGGCCGTCGGGTCGCCTTCTCACGTGTGCACGAAAGGGTTCATGTTCTTATCGGCCGGCCCGGAAAAGAACATGAAGGAGATGCATTCTGGCGGCGGGTATGTTGAGCCGTGATGCGGCATGATTATTATGTTTCCCATGAATGACACCGGGCGGTTCCCGTTGTATGCACACGATCGCTCGTGGGGGTCCGGTTCTTTGTTTCATGCCGGTCGGCTCTTTGAGGCAGAACGTGATGGAGTAGGGCAGGCAGGTATGTCATACGATATCCATTCCTTAACCATGAAGGGAACGGACAGACAACTCTGTCAGGGTTTCCCCTCGACCAGGATCTTCCCTTGTCCGACCCAGCGCCATCACGTGTGCCCCGTTCTCAAAGGCTGAATCTTTCCGCCGGATGGAGGATCCCCGCCTTTAAAAAGCGGCGGGGAAAGGGGGAACAAGGTGAAGGGGAGGTTGCTTATCTTGGCGGGCCTGCTTGCCGGGTCTTCGAGCATATCGCTCTTCACGGTGTCGTGCGATGTCGACGATTATGACCCGCAGGCCGTGGCAGTGGGGGCGGAGGTCGAGTTCACCGAGAGTCTGGGCTTCGAGCTCGTTATCCCCCGGGGAGAAAACCGGCTCAGGTTCCGGCGCAACGACCGGATGGGGAACAGAAATCTGGCGGTCAGTACCCCGGATGCCGGCAACCTCACCGGGGTGATCTTCCCGGTCGGTAATCGGCTGCTCGTCGGCACGGGCTCCAGGCTGGACGCGGAGGCTGCCGGTTTCTGGAGCACCGCCACGGACTCATTCTCCGTGGTGGTCCAAGAGGATATCGTCATCGAAGAGGAGTTTCCCGTTCTCCGGGAATACGCACCTTCCCGGGGCGGGTTCGTCGTCTCGGACGGGGACCAGACCATTCTGGCCGCCTTTGTCCCGGTATCGGGTCAAGACGGCGTGAGCCTCAGCCTGAACGGGGGAGAACCCGTCCTGTACACGGTCGATGCCTTCGAGGACTTTATCGGTACGGCCGCCGAGGTATGGATGCGCAAGGCGTCGCTCGGGTATTTTATCCTGGATTATCTCATGGACCAGATCTTCTTCGTGTCCGACACCATGAACGTTATCGAGACCCATGGCGGAAACCTTGCGGCAGAGGGGGGCATCACCTTTCTCTGTGACTCGCTCGTCCCGGGCTCGGATCCGGACCCCTTGAGGCCGGAGTATACCCGGACACTGACGTGGTCCGATGTCAACGGCAGCGGCATACCGGATTCCGGGGACGGTTTCCGTTGGCTGTTTTTCGCCTGCTGGGAAAACGATCCGGGCGACCTCATGGACGACTTGGCGGAAGGGATTGTCGACTTCTCGGGGTTCACTGTCGAGAGAAAACAGCGGGACGGACGGCAGGTGATTACCGGGTTCGGGTTTGTTTCAGGTGCGGGGCAACCCGCGGGCGTGCTCTACAAGGATTTCACCTGGATTCGGATCGAAGAGGAGTTCCCGGGGTCGTTCACCTTCGATCCCTTCAAGGACTTCACCATAAGCGGAGGCCTTGATATCGTCTTTGACGCTACAGGCGGGCGGGAGCCCTGATCTTTGTGCAGTGACGCCCCTGGGCGGGCATTTCCCCGGCTCCCCGGGCGATTCGCCGTGTTCGGGTTAAAGGGGGGGGCGTTACCGGCGTTCCGGTAGAAGGCGGAAGCCCCTAAGCCTCGGGGAGGGCTAAAGGATCAGGATCCGTAACAGGGGAGATTCCCGGGAAGTTTTTGGCTTGACAACCTTGTATGCATTGTATGCATTCCATAATGAGAACTTTAGGCGGTTTGTCTGTATCTTGCTTGTAGTGGCGGGAGTGAGGGTCGTGTAATCTCAGGGGTGCGTGACTGCTCTTTGCAAGGGTTGGAAGATGCACAGCCATTGATATGCATTTCCACGATGGGTCCCCCAAAAACCTTGAAGGGATTTTCCATACCATGTCCAGTGCAAAATGTGCTCAAACAGGGAAAAATAATCTCAACGCATCCGAGGCAAGGGAGGTCATCGATTCCCTGAGTCTGGGGATTGTCTGCCTGGACCGCGATGCCCGCGTTTCCTGCCTGAACCCCCCGGTGCCGGGTCTGCTGCACAGGCCGGACGAGGGTCTGCAGGGCAAGGTTTTCTGGGACCTGCTTCCCGACGGCCTCGGCGAACGGTTCGCTGCGGCGTTCCGGAGCGCGCTGGACAGCAACGCGCCGGTCCGTCTTGAGGCTCATTATCCTGCCCCGTTCGCGCGATTGCTCGACTGCCGTTTTTTCCCCACCTCCAGGGGCGTCACCCTGACACTGGAGGACATCACCGAGCGCAACCGGGTGGAGGAGGAGCTGCGCTTCATCGAGAACATACACCGGTTTCATTTCTCGCACAGCAACGACGTTATCTATTTCTATGACAACGATTTAAAGGTCTTGAGCGTCTCGCCAAACGTGGAAAGGATCCTGGGATACCGGCCCGAGGAGATTGTCGGCAGGTATTTCCCGGAGCTGGGCATACTCTACCGTGGTGATATGAAGAGGGCGTCCTCGGATGCGCTCTTCGTGCTTTCCGGGAGCACCGTCCGCACCTCGGTCTACCGGTTTGTCGCCAAGGACGGAACCATGCGCTACGGCGACACGAGCGGGCTGCCCCTCATGCGCAACGGCCGGGTGGCTGGCGTGATCTCCGTGGCCAGGGACATCACCGACCGTAAAAAGGCCGAGGCGGCCATCCGCGAGTCGGAAGAACAATACCGGCTGGTGGTGGAGAATGCCAACGAGGGCATCACTGTGGTGCAGGACGGTGTGTTGTGCTTTGTGAACCCGAAGATCTCCGAGCTCATGGGCCATGCAGAGGAAGATCTGATCGGCAAGCCCGTTGCCCCATTCATTCATCCGGATGACCGGGAGCTGATGATGAGCAGGCATGCCAGGCGGACGAAAGGTGAATCCATACCCGCGGTCTATTCCTTCCGGATGATCGACAGGCAGGGAAACGTCCGGTGGCTGGAGATCAATGCCGTCAGGGTTACCTGGGAGGGCAGGCCGGCAACGCTGAATTTCCTGACCGATATCAGCGAGCGGGTCCGGGCGGAGCAGGACCGGAAGAAGTTCGAGGAGCAGCTCACGCAGTCTCAGAAGATCGAGGCCCTGGGCTCCTTCGCCGGAGGCATCGCCCATGGCTTGAACAATTTCATCTATCCGGTGATCATCAACACGGAGTTGCTGCTGGAAGATGCAGCACCGGGCAGCAGGGAGCAGGAGGTCCTTCAGCAGACCCTGAGCGCGGCCTGCAGGCAGCGGGACCTGGTAAGGCAGATCCTCTTTTTCAGTCGGCGGAGCGGGCCGAAACCGAGCCCGGTGCAGGTCGTGCCCCTGCTGGAGGAAACGATCAGTTTCTTGAGGTCCTCCATCCCCAGCACGATCGAGATACGCAAGGACATTCATGCCCGCTGGGATACGGTCATGGGCGACGCCTCGCAGATCCAGCAGATCATCATGAACCTCTGCAGGAACGCGGCCGACGCCATGGAAGCGCAGCAGGGCATGATCGAGATAAGGCTCGATAACGTCGAACTCAATACCCTGGAAGGCCATCCCGGGCTCAAACCCGGAAGGTTTCTTCAGCTTTCGGTGAGAGATGACGGGTGCGGAATGACCGGCGAGGTGATGGGGCATATCTTCGAACCGTTTTTCACCACCAAGGAGGTGGGCAAGGGCAGCGGCATGGGGCTGCCGGCCGTCCACGGCATCGTGAAGGGCCACGGCGGCGCCATAACGGTTCGCAGTGAGAAGGGCGGGGGGGCCCTGTTCTCGGTGTATCTGCCGGTGCACGACAACCGGGACCGGAAAGAGGTCTCGTCTGAATCTTCCTTCTGAGGCGGCTTCTTGAGGGCTTTGAAGGTGGGGCCGTATTCCCCTTCAATAGAGCGGTCCAACAGGGTCGAAGGGTTTGCCGCTGAAGGTCCGCATCATTGGTTCCGACGGTCAGTTATGCTAATTCACGATTGAATCAGCCCACCGTTTCACGCGATGCGCTCAAGGGTTTGCGATTGTTTTACATGGGTGAGCCGGTTATCCGTGCTATAAAGACCACAGATCGCGCATCACGAGAAAGGAACCGGCTCACATGCAGTATACGGTCTTCGACACCCCTGTCCTCAAGTCGGTTTTCCGCCTGATCTCTCTCGTCTATCTGAAGGCATGCGGCTGGAAGGTCGCGGGCAGGGCTCCCGAGGGTCCGAGGAACATGGTGATCGCCGCCTTCCATACCTCAAACTGGGACTTCCCTATCGGCCTGTCCATTGCCTTCGTCCTTGGCATCAAGATCTACTGGGTCGGGAAAGACGCCCTGTTCAGGCCCCCCTTCGGCCCGCTCATGCGCTGGATGGGCGGCATACCGGTCAACCGCAGGGGGCCGCACGACACGGTCTCGCGCACCATTCGGGTCTTTCTCGAGCACGATCGCCTGAATCTCGCCATTGCACCAGAGGGCACCCGGTGGAAGGCCCCCTACTGGAAGACCGGGTTTTACCATATCGCAAATGGGGCTAAGGTGCCGATCGTGCTGGGTTTTCTCGACTACCGGCGCAAGGTAGGAGGCGTCGGGCCCACGGTGGTCCCGACCGGTGATATCGAGGCGGACATGGAAAAAATCCGCAGATTCTACGCCGGGGTAGTTGCCAGATATCCCGAAAACGCCTGTCTTCCCTCGTTGAAACCCGGTGAGGCCCGGCGGCCAGGGACCTGAAGATCGCTGCAGCCGGCCTGCATGCTTGAGCCCCGGACCGGCTGTTCCTATTATTATTCTTTGCCCGCAGACGACGTGCCTGACAGTCATACTCCCCTTGTGTGCGCAGCTTTTCTTCCGGGCATGTCCGAAGGGCCTGAGGTTTGCCGGCACACCGGCTGTGTGCCCATCTGAACGAACTTTCCGTGCGCTCGATGGATAGGGGGAGGAAGGGGGAGCAGTTGGAAGACAGGTTCCGGGGTGTCCATATTCTGTTCCGGCTTTTCCTTGCGGCTGCCGCCGCCATATGGTCCTGCGGAGAGGAACATCCCGACAGGGAGCAGGCGGGAGCGGAGTTTCCGGCTGCCTACCGATTCAATCTGCAAGCCGGTCAATCGGCCCCTGTTCTCACATTCTCGCAGCTCCTGGACGGCAGGAAGAGATTCATCGAGGTGAGGGACGATGGCCGGGGACGGTTCACCGGCACCTACGAACCGGATTCCGGCAGGATCGTCCTCGATGAGGGGGTCGTGCTGATCGTCTCTTCCCCGGACTACTGGGACGACACCCCCGGAGACCTCACCTTTTCCGTGGAAGAGGGTATCGAGATTGTCCGGGATTTTCCCGCCTTCCGCACCACCTTTCCCCGGTTCGGAACCTTTGCGGTGACCGACGGTTTCGACACCGTCCGGGGGACCTTTGCCGGGATAACCGGTGAGCGGGGCGTGAATCTGAGCGTCAACGGGTCGGGATTGACCTTTTTCCGGGAGGACGCCTTTGCCGGCCTGTACGGCGTGGAGGCCGACGTCCGGGAGCGGAAGGCAAGTCTAGCGTTCATCATCGTGAATCTGCTCGTGAGACAGGTTTTCTTCGTGGCCCGGACCGTCGATTTCATCCATGAGCATGAGCTGGATCTTCTGGATGAAGAAATCCTGACCTTTTCCTGCAGCGACCTGTCTTTTTCATCGGGCCCGTCATCGGAGACAGGCTCCCGCACACTCACGTGGTTCGATGCGGACAGCGATGATCAACTGGGTGCGGGTGACGGTTTCCGGTGGGACCTGCTCTCCTGCTGGGAAGGCGATCGGGACGGGCTCGTGGAAGGTCTGATGAGCGGGCGGGTCGATTTCGCCTCGATGGTGGACGTACGCGTGAGGAGAAACGGCGGGGACGTCCTCACCCGGTTCGGCTTCGATCAAGGTGGCGGTGCGGGCGTGCGGTTCATCGACCTCGCTGTCACCGAGGTGCGGGATGAGGGCCGGCCCCTTGTCACCGACGGGAGCCGGACCTTTACCCTGAACGGGGAATTCTCGCTCGTCTTTTCCGAAACAGACCGCGACTGAGAACAGACGCGTTTATCCTCGTGCAGACGTTCCGATTTTCTTAAGGCACCGCCCTGCACGCTTGAGGCAGGGAAGGCCGCTACCGGAACCGAAAACGAAAGGAGAAACCTATGGGAAAAAACGTGATGAAAATGATTGTGCTGATGGCTCTTGCCGCAGCGGTTTTGTTCTTGTCCGTTTCCTGCGACGATGACGACGATGACGACAATAGTGCCCCGGTTGCCGGCGAATCGCAGCTTCGGGGCAGTTATGCCTATACCCTTGACCTCGCGGGTTCGGGACAGCCTCTGGTTATCACGCAGACCGATACAGACGTGCAGAGGACTGCAGAGGTAAGCAGCCCGGATGAAACTCCGGTGACAGGGACATACACGCCGGAAGAGCGTAGGATCACCATGGCTCAGGAAACCATCCTGCTGGTCAGGGCCGGGAACTTTCTGGGCGAGGATGCCACGGACTACACCATTACCGTCCAGGAAGAGATTGTGTTTCGTGGTGAAACCGCGCTGGCTCAGGAAGAAGAAGCTGTTCCGCCAGGAAATGGGCTCGCTCCGGAGGGAGACGAAACTCAGCAGATTCCCCCGGGCGATGGAGACACCACCGTGATCGGCCCGGAATCATCACCCCCGGTGATCGAGGGAGACGCCACCATGCCCGGTTCGGACTCGCCGGTGGCCCAGGACGGTACCACTATGGAAGACGGGCTGGACATCACGGTCTCCACCGAGGACGATCCATCCACCCCGGGGCTGGATGAGCCCCCCGTGGTCGAGATAGACGGCCAGTCCGGCATGGACCAGGACACCGGGACGATCATGGATATGGAAGACACCTCGGTACCCACAGACACAGCCGACACCCCGGTTGCCGATACCCAGACGCCTCCGGCAGGGGAAGAGATCGATATCCTGACCGATGGAGGGGACACGGTCTTCACCGGCCGGGACGGGGCACCGCCAGTAACTCCGGAAGCAGATCAGCCCCCGGCGTCGCAGGACAGCGGAGCACCCGGGGCAGCCCAGGGAGAAGGCTCGGTTACCATGGAAGAACAGGTGCCCGTACAGGGTTCCTATGCCCTCACCTATGACGGGAATACCATCACGGTCGCCTTTGCCGGTGATGCAGATGCCGGAAGGGTGAATGTGTCGAGAAACGGGGATGACCCGGCTTCCTTCGAGGTGAATGAATTCGCAGGTCTTGTCGATAGCGACGCGCCTGACTGGCAGCAAAGGGCAAGCCTTTCATACATGATCATTCGTCTGCTCGTGGACCAGGCCCTGCTGGCGGTAGAGACAACGGACATCATCGAGGACAACCGGCAGGTGCTTCTCGTTGATACCACGGTTTCTTTCGACTGCAACGAGGCCGTTCTGGAAGAAGGGGTCGAGGATCCCGGGTTCTTCCTGCCCATGGGGAACCGGGCCCTGGTCTGGCTCGATGAGAACCAAAACAGCGCAGTGGACGCCGGAGACGATTTCCGGTGGGAGATCGCCTCGTGCTGGGAGTCCGCCGAGGATGACCTCATCGACGGCCTCGCAAACGGCGAGGTCCTGTTCTCCGGGTATGTCAGGGACATGGAGCAGCGGGACGGGCAGCAGGTCCTCACCCGCTTCGGCTTCGATACGGACGGTAACGGGGGGGTCCTCTATACCGACCTGGTGTTTTTTCCCGTGGGAGAGGAGGAAACCCCCGGGGTCCTGACACTGGACCCGGTGCGGTCGTTTACCCTCAACGGGGGATTTACCGTGATATTCAACGAGCTCCAGCAGGAAGAAGGCTGACAGCCCGGCAGGCTCCAGCCGCCGCAGGCTGAAAAATCGATGCATGGATAATCGGGCGCCGGGTCTGTGACCAAAGGCCCGGCGCTGTTCTGCCTGCAGGTCATGATGCCCGTGTCGCCGCTGATTGCGTAAAGGCTTGAGCCGGCGGGGATGTGCTCTATTATTAAACTATAACGAAAAATAACCGGCGAGAGGCCCGATTCCTGCTCCTCACGTGATACCCTTGCCTGCTGAACAGATATCTTGCCGGATAGCAGAGTGCCCATCATCCTGGGCTCGATAGAGGGGTCATATCCCCGCTCACGGTGTGCATTACCAGCTTGGCAGGAGAATCGGTCCGCTTTCCGGGAATCACTTCGTTGTCCCGGCAACGAAGCATGGTTGAGGAGGTTGGATTCCATGGGCGCTCGATTCCCGCACGCTTTTCCCTGGAGAAAAACCCGTGCGGCCTGCTTTTTCCCCAAGTTTTTCCGCGACTCCCGCCTGTATGTTCTGCCCGTGTCGATCACGGGGTTCCATGCCTGAAGGAATGATGTGGCGTCAGGTGATACATGAGGACCATTCCAGATTCCTTTAAGGAAAGGAGGATTCTATGGAGAACCGATTTTGGAGAAAGGTTGTTCTGTTTGGGATTATGATCGCCCTATCGTTCATGCTCGCGGCCTGCGGCGATGATGACGATGATGATACGCCGGCTGCCCCGGCTTCGAGCGACCAGCCTGCGGAAGGAGACAACGGCGGTAGTCCCTCGGATGGAATCGGCCCTGAAGCCTCGGCGGAGATGCTCGATTCTTACGACTTCGTCATGACCATCCAGGGCGGAGAGCCGTATCTCACGCTCGTCCAGCCCATCGGCGAAAACGAGAGGACCCTGGTGGTGACCAACCGGGGGGGTGGGAGCTTCACGGGCGTCTACGATCCCGCGGCCGGTGAGGTTGTCTTCAACGGAGGTTCAACCTTTATTCTCACCACCACCAACTACTGGGGAGACACCACCCTCGAGAGCTTTCCCATCCTTGTGGAGGAAGACATCGTGTTCCTGGAGGATTTGCCAGGGGCCCAGGACAATTTCCCCGTGGAAGGCTCGTTTTCGCTCCGCTATGTAGTGAACACTGTCGTGGTAGACTTCGTCAGCGAGGACGAGGCCCCTGGGGTGAGCATGAGGAGAAACGACGAGGACCCGGTCTTTTATTCCTTTGACGAGCTGGACGATCTCCTGGACGAGAACGTGATGGTGTGGCGGCAGAAGGTGGGCCTTGCGTACTATGTCCTGGAATTTCTGGCAGAGCAGTCGATTTTCGCGGCAAGGACCGGCGACGTTATCGTCGGCAGGGCGGCAGGGCTGGAAGAAAACGGGAGCATCACCTTCACATGCAGCACCTTTCCACCCGATGCCGTCCCCGATCCTTCCCGTACTCTTACCTGGCTCGACACGGACGAGAGCGGAGGAATCGGCTCTGGTGATGCGTTCAGGTGGGATTTCGTCTCGTGCTGGACCGACGAGGCAGGGACCCTTATCGACGATCTGATGCATGGGCAGGTGGATTTGCAGGGATATGTCCAGGACGTGGAGCAGAGAGACGGCATGGACGTTCTTACCCGGTTCGGATTCGAGCCCGAGGTCCAGACCACTGCCGGCGTGACCTATACGGATGTCGTCCAGACGGAAATCGAGGAGGAGACCCCGGGCACCCTTTCCATCGACCCGAAGAGGACCTATGTCGTCAACGGGGGGTACAGCATCCTTTTCTCCGAACCGGCTGTTGTGGAACAGTAGGCGCCGGAGGCTTGGGGACACCTCGACCGGAAGTGAAACCGCATGGGGCTGCCGGGTCCATAGTCAACCCGGCAGCCTTCTGTTTCACCCCTTTGCATCGCCCGCCTGAAGCGGTACGTTTTCACATCCTTGCATGAGGGGACACCATCGGCGTCGTGCGCTCCCGAGGCCGGGCATTCCTGGGCCCTCATGGGCCGCGCCCCTTCGAGCCGGTAGCTTTTTCCTGCACACGGGTGTATTATTCAAGGATTATCCGGCAGAGGCCGCAGAGGCGATCCGTCCGTCTCCGGCCTGAGAAGGGGGACGGGTTGCCATGATATCGAAGAGGAGACTGATTACACGGCTCACCCTGCGGCTCGAGCTCTATATCAACCTCATCGTGCTCCCCCTGGCCGTTTACTACGGCACCATTGCCGGGAGATACGAGGGCGAAAAGCTCGTCTATCTCATCGTCTCCGCCTTCATCGCCGGCCTGCTCGCCACCCTGTTCGGCGCCTCGGTGAGGGTCTGGAAGCTCTCCCGCATCCTGAGCGCGATGGAAACGCCCGGGGAGGATTACGCGGCGGTCAAGCTCAGGCTCCTGTCGTACCCCCGCACCGAGAGCACGATCATCATCTTAAGGTGGGTGTTCGGTCTCTTGTGCTGTTACCTCATCATGAGGGCATTCATCCAGTTGAGCTGGCTGGAGACGCTGCCGGTCTTCTTCGTGCTCATCCTGTGCATCCCCATCAACGGCGTCATATCCTACACCACCACCGAGCACCTCCTGGCGCCCGTGCTCATGGACGAGCGGATCAGGGGGATCTATCTTCCCCCGCACATGTACAAGCCCTTCAGCGTCTCCTTGAGGACCGTGTTCATCGTGGTCTCCGTGCTCATCATCCCGCTGGTCACCCTGGGACACTTCCTGTTCGTCTCGCACCTGCTGTCCATGCACTTCACCGACCTGTACTCCCACGTGTTCATCATCCTCTCCCTCTCCCTGGCGGCCATCTTTGTCACGGTCTACGAGTCGAACGCCGGGATCCGGTCTGGGCTCATGATGACGGTCAGGAACCTGGCCGAGCTCGAGAAGGGGAACCTGAACGTGGAGCCCATACCCCTGCTCACCAAGGGCGAGATCGGGATCATCAGCCAGTATGTCAATATCCTCGCCCTTTCCCTGCGCAACTCCGAGGAGATGTTCTCCAAGGCCTTCCGCTCCTCACCGGTGGGCATCGTCATCTGGAAGATCGACGGGGGCTACTTCCTCAATGTGAACGAGAGTTTCACCAAGATATCCGGCTATGCCCGGGGAGACGTGGTGAACAGCACCATCGGTGACGTGGGGCTGTTCCGCAGCAGGGACGACTACGACCGGATGATCAACGTCCTGGTGGGGCAGGGCAAGGTCAGGGGCTTCGATACGGAGCTGTGCACCCGCTCGGGAGAGACCCGGACGGTCACCATCTCCGCGGAGGTGATCATGCTCTGGGACGAACCGTGCATGATCGCGACCATCGAGGACGTCACGGAGAAGAAGGCCCTGGAGCGCGAGATCCTGAGCATCGGCGAGAGGGAGCGGCAGAAGATCGGACAGGATCTCCACGACGACCTGGGGCCGCACCTCATCGGGATCGAGGTGATGAGCGAGCTGCTGAAGAAGAAGCTCCAGGAGCGGATCGTTCCCTCGGCGGACGAGGTGGAGAAGATCCGCTTCCTGATCGAGAAGGCAATCGAGAAGACGAGGCGGCTCTCGCGCGGGCTCTGCCCCGTGTTTCTGGCCGATCACGGCCTGGAGTCGCTCCTGCAGGAGATGGCCTCGAACATCCGGGAGGTCCACGGCATCGCCTGCGTGTTCCGGTACGACCGCTCGATCCTGGTGGACGACATCTCCGTGTGCACGCACCTCTACTCCATCGTGCACGAGTCGATCCACAACGCCATCCGGCACGGCCGCGCGGACCGTATCGAGATCGATCTGTGCTATGACGGCTGCACGGTCACGCTCACCATCACGGACAACGGCAGCGGCATGAGCAGCCTGGAGCAGCCCCAGGGCATGGGGCTCAAGATCATGAATTTCCGGGCAGCCATGATCGGGGCGGAGCTGAAGATCGACAGCGCCCCCGGGGAAGGGACACGGGTGACCCTGTCGTTCCGGCACGACGACCACCGCGTGCGGGAGCCGCTGCACACGGCCGAGGGTGCATCATGAGCGATACGGGCAAGGTAAGGATACTGATCGTGGAGGATCACGAGATCTTCCGTCTGGGCATCAAAGAGCTCATCAATCACGAACCCGACCTGTGCGTGTGCGGCGAGGCCGATGAGGTGGCCACGGCACGCAGGCTCATGAGCGAGACCGACCCGGACATGGCCATCATCGACATCACGCTCAAGAAGAGCAACGGCATCGACCTGATCCGGGAGGTGAATGCCTCGGGAAAAGACATGAAAGTCCTCGTACTCTCCATGCACGACGAGCTCCTCTATGCCGAACGCTCGCTGCAGGCAGGGGCGAGGGGGTATATCATGAAGCAGGAGACCTCGCGGTCCATTGTCAAGGCCATCCGGCACATCCTTGAAGGCGGCATCTACGTGAGTCCCAACATCATGGAAAACCTCCTGAGCAGGGTGAGGGCCGGCCAGGACCCCCTGGAGAAATCACCGCTCCAGAGCCTTTCGGAACGGGAGTTCACGGTCCTGCGCATGATCGGGGAGGGAAAAGCCACGGGCGACATCGCCGATACCATGTGCCTGAGCGTGCGCACCATCAGCACCTACCGGGAGAGGATCAAGGAAAAGCTGGGGCTGAAGAATGCCGCCGAGCTGGTCCGCTATGCGGTGCGCTGGGTGGAGGAGAACTGAAGCCGCGCAGCCCTTGACACCCCGGCCGCCGGTGTCGGGTCGGACGATTATATCTCTTTGTTTCTATGAAATATACTTCTCTGTAGCAGGTGCTCCTATACGGTGCTGCATACCGCTGGTACGCGAGAATCCGCTGCCCCCCGATTGCATGAACGCCGGCCGGCGCTTACTCTTTTCCCTGTACACTTCTGTCAAAAGGAGGTCGTTGCTATGGCCGGTGGATATGCGGGTAAATTTCTCAGGGTCAACCTGGCTGAAGGGTCGTGGAGCGATTTTACAGTCGGAGACGATATCCTCAGGCGGTTCATCGGCGGGAGCTGCCTCGCGGCAAAGCTCTTCCTCGACCGGTATCCCATAGATGCCGACCCCCTCTCCCCGGAAAACCCCCTGATGATCATGACCGGGCCCATGGTGGGGAGCGGCTTCCCCGGCACCTCGCGCTTTTCCGTCTGCGCCAAGTCTCCCCAGACCGGCATCTGGGCCGAGTCTGCGTGCGGGGGCACCTTCGGCCCCGATCTCAAGCGTGCGGGATACGACGGGATAGTCATCGAGGGGAGATCGCACGGCCCGGTCACCCTGACCGTCGACGATTCCGGGGTGAGGCTCTCGGACGCCTCAACCCTGTGGGGCAGGGACATCTACGAGGTCACGGACGAGCTCAAGGCAAGGGACAAGTCCGCCAAGGTGCTGGTCATCGGCCCTGCGGGTGAAAATCTGGCACGGATCGCGGCCATCGGCAACGACAAGGGGCACTTCAGCGGCAGGGCCGGCCTGGGCGCGGTCATGGGCTCCAAGAACCTCAAGGCTGTGGTGGTGAGAGGAACGTCCGCAAAAGCCGCCAGGGCGGACGACGAGGGATTCAAGCTCGCCATGAAGGCCGCCATGCAGGAGATCAAGGATTCCGCCCTGGCTGAGGGGCTCCACATGATGGGCTCGGACGCCAACATGGACCTGGGCATGGTCACGGGCGACGTGCCGGTGAAGAACTGGACCTCGGGCGGGGAGTTCGATCTGGCGGCAAGCCTGAGCGGTCCCACCATGCGCGAGAAGTATCTCACCAAGGCCCACGCCTGCACCAACTGCCCCATTGCCTGCAAACGGGTGGTGAAGGTGGACGACGGGCCGTTCGCCACCGCGGAAGGCCCCGGCCCCGAGTACGAGACGTGCGCGGTGTTCGGCACCATGATGATGAACCCGGACCTCACGGCCGTGATCAAGGCGAACGAGCTCTGCAACCGCTACGGCATGGACACCATCAGCTGCGGATCCGCCGTGGCGCTCGCCATGGAGCTCTATGAAAAGGGCGAGATCACGGAAGACCGGCTGGGCGGGCTCGATCTCTCCTGGGGGAACATGGACGCCGTACTCGAGCTGGTCAGGCGGATGGCATACCGTGAAGGGTTCGGGGACATCCTGGCGGACGGCGCGGTCCACGCGGCCCGCAGGCTCGGCGGGGACGCCATGGACGCCGTGGTGCACGTCAAGGGGCTCGAGGCGCCCATGCACGACCCGCGAGGGTTCCACGGCATGGGGCTCGCCTACATGATGTCCAACCGGGGCGCGTGCCATCTCCAGCATTTCGTGCTGGCCACCGAACAGGGCATGGCCTCCTGGCCGCAGCTTTTCGACATGAAGGACGACTACGAGGGGACCACGAGCGAGGGCAAGGCCGCACTCGTATACAACTCGGAAAACTACGGCATACTGGCCAACTCGCTGTCCATCTGCCACTATGTCGCCTACTCCATACGGCCCGAGACCCTGCGCGACGCCTTCAATGCGATCACCGGCTTCGGGTTCGACTTCGCCGATATCCTCTCCACGGGCATGCGCGACTGGACCCTGAAGAGGGGCTTCAACAACCTGCTGGGCATCACGAGCAAGGACGACATTCTACCCAAGCGCGCCATGACGGCCCTTGAGGAAGGCGGGGCCGCCGGCTCCGTGCCGGACACGGCCCTGCTCCTGAAGGAGTATTATGCACTGCGCGCCCTCGATGAGCGGGGGTTCCCGAAGGCGGAGATGCTCGACCGACTCGGGCTCGACGAGCTCAAGTCGAGACTCTATCAATAAAAAACCATTACAGGAGGTTTGTACAATGCCGATCAAAGCCATGACACAGGAATGGATGGACGCATACAAGGCCGCTATTCAGGCAGACCCGGAATACAAGGGAATTGCCAAGGACTGGGAAGGCAGCGTCTCTCTCGTGGTCAATCCCGAACCCGCCAGGAACGTACCCGATCCCATCTATCTCTTCATGGACTACTGGCATGGCGACGTGGGCGACTTCGTGGTATGCGACAAGGCAAAGGCCGACAGCGCCAAATTCGTCATGACCGGGGATTACGCCCGCTGGAAGCAGGTGGCCTACAAGGAACTCGACGCCACCAAGGCGCTTTTGCAGGGCAAGCTCAAGATGAGAGGCGATTTGCCCTACGTGGTGAGGAACATCAAGACCGTCAACAAGGTCATCGACATTCTGGGCAGGGTGGATACGCTCTGGCCGGATGACAACAAATAGGGAACGTCCTGTTTCCCTCTGAAGGGTCCGCCCTTCAAAAACAAGGAGTGGTGAACGGTTCATCCCTGATAAGGAGATGCCTTTGTCCGGCCTCTCCTTGAAAAAGGAGCGGGCCTGTACGTCGAACAGGAGAAGGAGCGCAGTATGGGATACGATTCGGACTTGTCATTCAATTATTTCGGGCCGACCAAGATCGTTTTCGGGACCAATGCCGTACGTGAGGCAGAGATCGAGATGAGCTCGCTCGGCGGGACAAGGGCAGTGGTCGTGACCGACCCGGGCATCATCAAGGCAGGCCTCGTGAACGATGTCACGGCATCCCTGGGAAGCCGGTGTGCTGGCGTGTTCAGCGACGTGCCCCAGGACACGGGCGTGGAGGTGGTCAACGCGGGCGCTGAATTCGCCCGGGAGAACGGCGCGGATATCGTGATCAGCGTGGGAGGCGGCAGTGTGATCGATACGGCCAAGGGCATGTGCATCCTCATGACCGAGGGCGGCACCTTGAGGGACTTCAACGGGGTCCAGCTCCTGAGCAGGCCCCAGACGCCGCACATGGTCATACCCACCACCGCGGGCACGGGGAGCGAGGTCACCAACGCGGCCGTGATCATGGACAGGGAGATAGGCCAGAAGCGGCTCCTGGTGGAGAATTTCAATGTTCCCCGCATGGCGATCCTGGACCCGAAGATGACGGAGAAGCTCCCCCCCCTCCTGACCGCGGGCACGGGCATGGACGCCATGACCCATGCGGTGGAGGCCGTGCACTGCATCCCGCACGAGCCGCTGACCGACGGGCTCGCCCTGCATGCGATCAGGCTTCTGTACCGGTATTTGCCTCTGTGTATAGAGAACGGCTCCGATCTGCATGCCAGGGGCCAGGTGCAGATCGCGGCCACCATGGCGGGCTGGGCGTTCGGCAATGCCATGGTGGGTATCGTGCACGCCATGGCCCATTCCATCGGCGCAGTGGCCCACGTGCCCCACGGTATAGCCAACGGGATTCTGCTCCCCGACTGTATGGAGTTCAACCTGGAGGACGCCGTGGACGGATATGCCATGGTGGCGGAGGCCATGGGCGTCCGTGAGAAGGGCATGGACGATACAGATGCCGCCCGGGCGGCGATCGGGGCCATGAGGGAGTTTACCCGGAAAATCGGCCACCCGCAGAAATTCTCCGAGATGGGGGTCAGCGGGCAGGATATCGAAAAGGCGGCCGAGTTGAGCCTATCTGACGGCTCCATCGTCAACAACCCGAGAATCGTAATGGACTCTGCAGAGGTTCTGGGCATCTTTCAGAAGAACCTGTAGGAGACGTCCGGCAGGGGGCGCGGCGATACCCCGGTCCCTGCCTTTTTTTCAAGACAAGGAGACCCGGAGCATGACAGACAATTCGCTTATCGAGAACCGTGCGCAGGAGGTGCCCTTTTCCCATGTCCTGAGCGAGCTGCTGGAGACGAACGTGAGGCAGAACCCTCACAAGCTGAAGACCTTCCAGGGCCTCTACGGTGTGGTGGGCATCGACCTGAAAGATATCGAGGCCGCGGTCACGCTCGTCTTCTCGGGCGGAAAGGCCCGGATAGAGCAGGGCATCGTCGGCAGGCCCGACATCGTCATCAAGACGGATTCCGACAAGGTCATCGGACTCAATTCCATCAGCATAAAGTTCGGGCTGCCCTATTACTTCGACGAGGCGGGCATGACCGTGCTCAGGCAGCTGCTCTCGGGAGAGATCAAGGTGCAGGGCATGTTCGCGCACCCCGTTATCCTCACGAAGCTCACCAAGATCATGTCAGTGATGTGAGGACCCTGACAAAGGGTCCACGCGCTTCGCCATCCTCAAGCAACTCACCGGGATCGTGCCGGTTACGCGGGGGTGTTCAAGGATTCACGCGCCTGGCGCCTGCGTACCCGGGCCGGGCTGATCCGCCGGCAGGGCGGTCGGCTGGCCCTTGCGGACAGAGGATCAGTCCGCATCCGTGAGCCGGACGAACTCCTTATGCGTGAAGTTGCGCTCAAAGGTCCAGAGCGTGGCCACACAGTCGCGGACCCGCAGCAGCTTGAGCTTGTCGAATCCGTCCGGGTACACCCACGGCTTCAGGAAGTCACGGGCCTCGACGACCTCTTTCTTCAGGTCCACGTCATCGACGACCTCGACCCTTCCGCTCACCCTGACCTGAATGCCCCCGTCCGGGCTGGTGAAGCACACCTCGACCAGGGGATTCTCCTGCACCTGGCGGTAGAGGTCCTTGAAGGATGCCGTGTGGAACAGGATGCCCTGTTCGTCGGCACGATACATGAGCATCCCGCGCACCCGGGGCCGGTCGTTCTCCACGGTGGCGAGGCAGCAGGCGGGGTTCGCGTTCATGAACTCGAGCATCCCGTTTCTGTCCATAAGACGGTTCCTCCCATATCATCTGTAGTCCTGAAATTCTGGACATATTTTCATACCTGCCGGGAGAATTCAAGACCGAAGAGACCATGTGCTCGAGAGATTGCCCGGAGGACCGGCATCATCTCGCGACCCGACCCGGGCTTCAACCATCTGATTGTCAGGGCCTTCTGTAGGCGTAGCAGACGACTCCACCCCTGCCGTACACCATGGCGATCCCGGACATGTTGACCGAGGACGCGGCGTTCGGGTAAGATCCGCTGTCAACGGCCTCATCCACGAAGGAGATCCCGCCGTCGACGGAACAGGTCACATGGACCAGATTGTCATTGCCGGTCCCTACGCGGTAGATCGTGTTGTCCCCGTCCACGGCCATGGTCGACTGCGGCGGCCGGGAGCTGGTCCCGATGATCTCTGTCTTGGTCCACACATCCGTGTTCATGTCCCCGATCAGCAGGGTTCCGGTTCTGCCCACGATGACGATGCGGCCCGACCGGTCGAAGCAATAGCCTGCGCGGGTGATGGTCTCCCCCGGGTTCACCGCTCCTTCGAACGTGGCTGGTCAGCCGCGCATGGGGCTATGTTTTCCCTGTCGAGGTGAGGGTCCCTTCGGGCCTGAGGGACCGGGGGATCCTCATGATCACGGGAAACGCCGCATGGGCCTGGGGATCAAGCAGGAGGTTTCCCCCATGGTCGGTGAGTATCTTGTGCGCGGCGCTGAGGAACAGGCTGGCACTCCAGGGTTTCGACTTGAGCTCGGCGTCGTAGAGATCGCAGAAATGCTCGCTGGGCAGGGTTTCCCCCAGAAGTATCTCCAGCTCGTTGTCCCGGTCGTTGATGCTCATGGGCAGCGGGGAACCCTGTGGCAGGGTAAAGAGAATCTCCTTGAATACCAGGGAGAATGCCTTTCTGAGCAGGTTCGGGTCCACGGGTACCAGAACGTAGGGTGTCCGGACAGAGAGCAGCGGGTTGACGGATCTGCACTGCCAGTACTGCTCACATCGCTGGATCTCTTCCCGGATGAGGCGGTCGATCCTCTGGAGCCGCATCAGGGGGAACGGGATGGATACGAAATCGTCCACCTCCCGAAGGACAATCTCCATTCTCTGAACCGAGGACATCAATGCCTCGCGCGTCTCTCCCATCTCCTCCTGCGGGTGCATGCGGACGATCCTGCGGACCATGCCCCCGATGACCATGAGGGGATTCCTCATTTCGTGTGCCATTGCCTGGGCCAGGCGGACATATGCGGCGGTGCGCTCGGTTTCGATGAGCCGCGACTCGGTTTTCTTGAGCATCTCCTTCGCATTTTCATAATGGCTTTTCAGCTCGGCAAGAAGCCGTGTGTTCTCGATCAGCGGTGCGAAGATCGAGGCGATGCTCTTGAGAAACTCCAGGTCAGGGGGTGAATAGGCTCCTGGGGCCATCCGGTCGAGGTATACAAGGCCATAGATCTGGGTATGGTAAATGAGCGGGACGCACAGGGCGGATCCGATCTTGTGCTCCGGGGGGCTCTGTAAGGCGGCCGGAGAATCATCACTGAACACGTCCCTCAGGAGCAGGGAATCCCCGTTCTGGAAAACCCTCTCGACAATGTGCCGGCTCACGGGAATGGGCTCACGGTCAGGGTCCACCAGGAGCGGTTTGAGCGTGCCATCGGGCTCGAACAGGGCGATGTATCCCCGGTCGTGGGCAAAGATATCCTTGAGGTGGGAGAAGATCTTTTTTCCCAGCACCCGCATGTCCTGATACTCTGCAAGCTCCGCAGTGATCTCGTAGATGGCGGCCAGCTTTTGATGATCAATGGCCGCCTCGGCCGAGAAGCCGATGGCGTGAACCACGAGGTGATGCCGGGGTGCGGTTGTTATTGAATGCAGCAGGGTGAACTGCGTGTGTCCCACCCGGATGGTATCGCCGGGGTTGATATCCGACACATGCCGGATCTTGCGGTCGTTTACAAAAATCCCGTTGATGCCGCCAAGGTCTTCGATCCACATCCGGTTGCCCTCTTTCCTGATGAGTGCGTGTCTGAGCGATATGGCGGGATCGGCAAGCATCAGATCCACATCCTTGCCCCGCCCGATGAGGCAAGGAAATCCCAAGGGGTATTTCTCTCCGGAAATCCGTTCCCGGAGGACGATCCTCTGATCCATAGTAATCTATGTATAGAAGGCTGCCCGGAGAACACAACCCGGACCCCCCGCACCTCATGGACGTATCGGGGCGTTGAGGGTGCAGCCGCGCTGACAGCCGCTCACCCGGGCCGAATCCGCCGGAAGGGACCCTGCGGGCTATGCGCGCTTTTTTGTCAGTGGGTTGAAAGGCTCTTGATCTTGATGGAGATTTTGTCATTATAGGAAATGAAAACAAAGAACCGAAACGAGAGGGTTATCCATGCCGATTTATGAATTTTATTGCCAACAGTGTAATACCATTTATAACTTTTTCTCAAGGACGGTCAATACCGAAAAGGTTCCCAACTGCCCCAGGTGCAAGACAGTCCCTCTGAAGCGCAAGGTCTCCCTGTTTGCCGCCATTACCGGCCGCAGGGACGACGGCGACGCCGACGACGGTATGCCGCCCATCGACGAGTCGAAGATGGAAAAGGCCATGGCCATGCTGGCGAGCGAGGCGGACAAGATCAACGAGGATGACCCCCGGCAGGCGGCCCGGCTTATGCGCAAGCTCTCGGATGCGACGGGCCTGAGGATGGGGGCGGGGATGGAAGAGGCCCTGAGCCGGATGGAGCGCGGGGAAGACCCGGACGCCATAGAGCAGGAGATGGGAGATCTGCTGGAGGGAGAGGACCCCTTCGTGTTCGAGCAGAAATCCCGTGCAGCCGGCAGAAAACCGCGGCCCCTGGTGGACGAGACCCTCTACGATCTCTGATGACCGGCCCGTCCTGAAGAAGCGGGCTACTGAGGCCGCAGGTGGCGAGGGCGGAACAGGCGGCTTCCGGAGGCCGCCCCGGTGTCTACCGCGGGCAGGGCGCCTTCACGTGGGAAGGTTGCCTTTTCCCCTTTCAGGCCTATTATCCCGGTCATATGATCGTCAGTGCCCATCAGCCCTATTTCTGCCCCTACCCGGGATTCTTTTCCAAGCCCATGCACTCCGATGTGTTCGTTCTCCTGGACGCGGTCCAGTTTCCCCGGGGCGGGACATGGGTCACCCGCAACCGCTTCAAGAACGACCGGGGGGCCTTCTGGATGAGCATCCCGGTCTGGAAAAAGGGGAGGGGCCTGCAGCGGATAGACGAGGTCGGGATCTGCCATGAAGGGCGCTGGAAGAAAAAGCATCTGGAAAGCATTCGCTGCGCCTATGCGGACGCCCCCTACCTCGAGCAGCATCTTCCCCTGTTCGAGCGGGTATTCTCCGATGCGTACGAAAAGATCTCGTACATGAACCGCGATATCATCTCTTATGCAATGGGCTCACTCGACATCCCTGCGCGGGTACTCCGGCTTTCCGAGACGGATGCGGGCGGGGGAGGCACCGACCTTCTGGTCAGCCTCTGCCGCGGCCTGGGGGCGGACGGGTTTCTCACCTTCCGCTCTGCATGGAAGTATCTCGACCAAGGGCTGTTCCGCCGGGCAGGCATCGAGGTCCTCACCATAGATCCCCCTGAGATCGTGTACCCACAGCTCTGGGGGGATTTCGTCCCGAACCTCTCGGTGTTCGATCTCCTGTTTACCTGCGGTCCGAAGTCGCGGGAGATCCTGGAGAGAGGGCGACAGCGGGTCCGATGCGCAGGCGCGTGACCCGTGAAGGAGGTGCACGGTGCAGGGCAGGGGACGGTGTTCACCGGCCGCTGCGGGAATCCCGGGGCGCTGTCTTCATTGCGGGCGGCATCTCGTAAACCCGGCCGAAAGGGTGTCTCATGAGGGCGGCTGGAGAGAGTGCGGTTTATGTATAAGGTGAGATCTGATCGTTCAAGTTAATCAAGGTAGATGTGATTTTATCATACAGTCTTGGGATCTGCGATTCCTTATAGACATCTGGGCTCAGGGGTTCACGACCCAAGGTTATGATAACCTCAAGGTATCGAAGCTTTCTGATTGATTGTGTAGTGGGCTATTCTTGGTCTTGTCTATACTTTGGAATGGGCTTTATAAAAATATCCCTTTTATCGAGAAGTCATTGGTAATTCAGCTCCACCATGAGACATGCAGTTCAAACATTGATTGTGGAAATACCATTTTTATAATCTAATATTATTTAAATAATAAAAATTTACGGGGAAGATTCTGTGATGGGAGCATAATTGAGATTCAGCCTTTTGAGAGGAAATATTTTCTTTTAGCCATATATGAAGGGACATGTATAATCTCTAATGAGTAATATTTTATTTCTTACCCACCCGACCATAGGGCACTTGAACAGCCTTCTTACTATTGCTTTGAAAATGAGGGAGAATGGGCACGACATTCAATTCGTTGTCCCTGGGTCAAACCTCGCTGACCCGAGGATCAAGATGTTCAAGGTGTTTTATAATGGGAAAATCGTCCCTGAGAAAATCCGTTCGCAAGGCATCGACATACGTCTTCTTTTTCCACCTCTTCCGTACATCTACCTTGCAGCGCTCATTCCGACAAAAAAAAGATTTGACGAAACAATAACTGCGATTCGGTTCTTTAGCTCTGGGATTAAAAGTTTTACAAGACGTATAAATAGGCTTGTGAAGAAATTTAAGCCCGATATAATTGTTTCAGATTTTTTCTTTTATTCAACGCCCCTCGTCGCGGAGTTGAATAATTTGCCTTACATAATGATCTATCATAGTGGGCTCCCTTTTGGAGGGAAAGGTGTTCCGCCATTCGGTAGTGGACTTCCAGTTTCCACTCAGGATACCCACCATAAAAGAATATTCAGAGAAAAAGAGCAGGAATTATCCAAGAGACTTATTACTACTGTCAACCGGGCAAGGAAGGCATTATCACTCAAACCTATTAACTTTGATTTGCTTAAGATGCCTCATTCACCATGGCTAAATCTTGTAGTGACTCATGAAGCTATTGATATACCCCGTTATCACTTAGGTCCTAACACAGTGTATGTTGGGCCTATATTCATGAACATGGGGATTAACAGATCCTCTTTTCCCTATGACGAATTACACGAGGATAAATACAAGATATATGTTTCACTAGGTACTGTATTCAACAATAAGCCCAAGATCTACCAAGATATTATTAGAGCCCTTCAAGAGAATCCTCATTACCAAATTATTGTGAGCGCTGGTGGGGCCTATGATAAGGTTACCAGAAAACGCTATAATTCGAATGTAATGCTTTTTCAATCAGTACCACAAACCGAGCTTTTGAACCGAATAGATCTTGTAGTCAGTCACGGTGGGAATAACACTCTGAATGAAACGCTCTATTATGGGAAGCCTGTTATTGTCCTTCCAGTTGGAGGAGAGCAGCATGACAATGCATCCAGAATAGAGTTTCATGGGCTGGGTTATCGTATTGACATGGCCTTGCTTAGTGCTGAGACTCTCTGCAATGCGGTGGAGGTGCTTAGGGAAGACGCAGAACTAAACCAACGGCTTAAGACAGCAAGTAATCAACTCATGGAATCGGATGGGGCAACCGCTTCAGTAAGTTTGATTGAGTGGATAATGGAAAACAAAAAGCCTTTTACTAAAAAAAGCGAGTTGCCCCTGACCATAACGAGAGACAGTCTACCTCTGTACCTACAGGATTGAGAAAGGAGCATTGTATTGCTCCTGTAGAGTCCACATTATTTTTCGATAATCATAATAACCAGGCGTTACGCAACGTGTCCGCATATTTATAGAAGGCTTTGGCTCTCTATGTTAATATAATTTTA
>JAHDRW010000055.1 GCA_018433085.1 Deltaproteobacteria bacterium
ATTGAAACTCCGCCTGCCCGTATCTGATGGCGGCCTCCAGGGGTCGCCCCTCGCGCAGGGGCGTGGATTGAAACATCTCGCTGCTCATCATACTAGGCATACTGGCAGGTCGCCCCTCGCGCAGGGGCGTGGATTGAAACTGGCCAGCTCCGCCTGCTCGGACGAGGCCTTGAGGTCGCCCCTCGCGCAGGGGCGTGGATTGAAACGGGACCACAAACGGAGCGGATCAATGGGCAGTTAGTCGCCCCTCGCGCAGGGGCGTGGATTGAAACCCGGCATAGGCATTGTAGCTGCTCATGTTATCGGGTCGCCCCTCGCGCAGGGGCGTGGATTGAAACAAGAGGGAGAGCGGCTTCATTGTTGAGGCATCGGGTCGCCCCTCGCGCAGGGGCGTGGATTGAAACCACCTTGCGTGCTATTTATTGATGAGGCCGGAATGCATTGGTCGCCCCTCGCGCAGGGGCGTGGATTGAAACCACCTTATTTAATGCAGATGACGAGATTTGGATAAGTCGCCCCTCGCGCAGGGGCGTGGATTGAAACGCCCTGACCGCATACGACACCTCGGGCAACGAGAGTCGCCCCTCGCGCAGGGGCGTGGATTGAAACGGCAACGCCGCGTCCTACATCGGCGTGGGCGACAGGTCGCCCCTCGCGCAGGGGCGTGGATTGAAACGACGCATCCGGGCTCCAGTGGCGTTGATCTCTCGTCGCCCCTCGCGCAGGGGCGTGGATTGAAACGAGTATGTGGATGCGGGGGGCACCTACATCACCAGTCGCCCCTCGCGCAGGGGCGTGGATTGAAACCGTGAGATCGGTGAGAGCGTGGCATATCTCAGAGGTCGCCCCTCGCGCAGGGGCGTGGATTGAAACCAGCCAGTCAACCGCCCTCACGGGCGATCCGTGAGTCGCCCCTCGCGCAGGGGCGTGGATTGAAACTTGATGAACTCGGCCCATAACTGCAAGAGCCGGCGTCGCCCCTCGCGCAGGGGCGTGGATTGAAACGTCGACCTTGCGCCACGACGGCACGACCTCTGTGTCGCCCCTCGCGCAGGGGCGTGGATTGAAACCCAAAAAAGCAATGCCGATATTGCCTGCCAGTCACGTCGCCCCTCGCGCAGGGGCGTGGATTGAAACTTGATGTCCCTCGCACCTTTCCGTGGTGTCTGAAGTCGCCCCTCGCGCAGGGGCGTGGATTGAAACCCGCATTGCCGCCTCCTCCCCGAAAACCATGTGATGTCGCCCCTCGCGCAGGGGCGTGGATTGAAACAGCAATGCCATGGCGATATCGGACCCGGCTGGAAGTCGCCCCTCGCGCAGGGGCGTGGATTGAAACATGCCTCATAATATTAATACCCATTACGCTGCATGTCGCCCCTCGCGCAGGGGCGTGGATTGAAACCCGTTCCGGATTCCGGGACCGGCGCCGAGCTCGTGTCGCCCCTCGCGCAGGGGCGTGGATTGAAACAAGGATCACCAGGATCTCGCTCTCCAGGGTCCGCAGTCGCCCCTCGCGCAGGGGCGTGGATTGAAACCGCTTGAGCTCGACGATGTTGCCGGCGGAGCCTTGTCGCCCCTCGCGCAGGGGCGTGGATTGAAACTCGCGCTGGTTTCGAAGATCCGCGAGAGCAAGAAGTCGCCCCTCGCGCAGGGGCGTGGATTGAAACCGGTGAATAATGGCCTCCGGAGTATCATAGAAGAAGTCGCCCCTCGCGCAGGGGCGTGGATTGAAACTCCCGCGCCTCGCCCATCCGCTCCCGCGCGCGGCGTCGCCCCTCGCGCAGGGGCGTGGATTGAAACCCGCGACAAGCTCGAGCAGCTCACCCTGGGCACGTCGCCCCTCGCGCAGGGGCGTGGATTGAAACGGAGGAGGTCAATACCGTTCCACCGGCTGCACCCGTCGCCCCTCGCGCAGGGGCGTGGATTGAAACGCCTCCCTGTATCCGATCAGCCACTCCTCGTGGAGTCGCCCCTCGCGCAGGGGCGTGGATTGAAACCTCGTCCCGTGCGTCCATTCTCACCACCCCATCCGTCGCCCCTCGCGCAGGGGCGTGGATTGAAACAGGTTCCAGCGCGCGCCCGAGATAGTGAAATAGGTCGCCCCTCGCGCAGGGGCGTGGATTGAAACCTCCACAACCTCCTGGGCATCGTCACCGACATCGGGTCGCCCCTCGCGCAGGGGCGTGGATTGAAACATGGATAAGGCCTTCCCGGTGGCCTTGTCACGCAGGTCGCCCCTCGCGCAGGGGCGTGGATTGAAACCTGCCCTGGCTGTCTATAACTGGCAGAAAAATCACGTCGCCCCTCGCGCAGGGGCGTGGATTGAAACAGTACCAGCCTGTTTTCCATGATTCCTCCCGTCGTCGCCCCTCGCGCAGGGGCGTGGATTGAAACATCCGCTCCATCGCGCGGCGCTCATCCTCCAGCCGTCGCCCCTCGCGCAGGGGCGTGGATTGAAACAAGGCGGTCTCCGACACCGGCCACGGCGCCGACCTGTCGCCCCTCGCGCAGGGGCGTGGATTGAAACACCGCCAAGTGCGCCGGGCTCGAGGACGAACTTGGTCGCCCCTCGCGCAGGGGCGTGGATTGAAACAGCGAACGGGGCACGCCTGTTGCGCTTGCCCTGGTCGCCCCTCGCGCAGGGGCGTGGATTGAAACCGATGAGGGCGTCCAGGTCGTCATTGACGATGACGTCGCCCCTCGCGCAGGGGCGTGGATTGAAACGGTGAGGATGTGGCCAACTTCTCCTGGCAGGAGTGTCGCCCCTCGCGCAGGGGCGTGGATTGAAACACCGATGAGGCCGGCCAGGCCGTGGCACCCACGGCGGTCGCCCCTCGCGCAGGGGCGTGGATTGAAACGATATGGCGGCGACGGCGCGAGAGATTTATGGGGAGTCGCCCCTCGCGCAGGGGCGTGGATTGAAACAGGCGGAACGTCGCGGGCGCGTTCATGGCTCCGGGTCGCCCCTCGCGCAGGGGCGTGGATTGAAACCAGTCGTCCCCTTCAATATTGGACAGAGGTAGGCGTCGCCCCTCGCGCAGGGGCGTGGATTGAAACGGGAATATCTGGCCGAGGTAACACCCGACTACGAGTCGCCCCTCGCGCAGGGGCGTGGATTGAAACTCGGACAGCAGGCCCGATCCCTCAAGGAAAGCATGTCGCCCCTCGCGCAGGGGCGTGGATTGAAACACGGCCGTCGCCGGAGCCGGGCTGCTCGGTGTCACGTCGCCCCTCGCGCAGGGGCGTGGATTGAAACCGACGACGGCGTCAACCTCAACCGGGCGGTGAGGTCGCCCCTCGCGCAGGGGCGTGGATTGAAACATACTCGCGTTACAATTGATCGCATAATTGATAAGTCGCCCCTCGCGCAGGGGCGTGGATTGAAACGGTGTTGATATGGAATCAAAAGAAGGAAGAAAAAGGTCGCCCCTCGCGCAGGGGCGTGGGCGAGTTTCCGGGGAAGAAGTCGCCCCTCGCGCAGGGGCGTGGATTGAAACGGACAGAAACACCCCTTGCGCCGCTCATCGTGGATGTCGCCCCTCGCGCAGGGGCGTGGATTGAAACAAAGTATCCCGGACTATACCAGAAATCTATAGTTGGTCGCCCCTCGCGCAGGGGCGTGGATTGAAACCCGCAATACGCATAAGGAAACCGGAGGGAAGGGGTCGCCCCTCGCGCAGGGGCGTGGATTGAAACCTGCTCTCGCGGTAGCTATCAAGGCACCGCTCAAGGTCGCCCCTCGCGCAGGGGCGTGGATTGAAACACGTCGCATCCCTGGCTGTATCCATGCCGCTCTTGGTCGCCCCTCGCGCAGGGGCGTGGATTGAAACGAGCCTCTGAAGCTGAGGCTCGCGGACAGGACTTGTCGCCCCTCGCGCAGGGGCGTGGATTGAAACTTGTATCCTTATTATATGGGAGAGAAGAGGGGAAGGTCGCCCCTCGCGCAGGGGCGTGGATTGAAACTATCATATCCTATATCCTGATATGGTGCTTTTGCGGTCGCCCCTCGCGCAGGGGCGTGGATTGAAACTCCAAAGTGCGCAGTGGCAGTAAAGACGAGCTCGCGTCGCCCCTCGCGCAGGGGCGTGGATTGAAACCCACATGGCAACAGGCGGGACATCATAATCCCACTTGTCGCCCCTCGCGCAGGGGCGTGGATTGAAACGAGCACGAGTATGAGATGCCTGCGGAAGCCATATGTCGCCCCTCGCGCAGGGGCGTGGATTGAAACGGTTTGCTCCTGACGTTACCCCCAGAAACTAGGCCATGTTCAAGGCGAGTACAACTTGCTAAAGAAGGAGCAGGAGGAGTGTATGAGGAGCAAGAGGTACTCGGAGGAACAGATAATACGGATACTGCAGGAGAAGGAAGCAGGGGTTGCCCTGGGTGATTTATGCCGGAAGTACGGGATGTGTGAGCAGACGTACTACAAGTGGCAGAAGAAGTACGGGGGCATGGAAGTAAACGATGCGAAGCGGTTGCGGGAGCTTGAGCGGGAGAATGCCCGGCTGAAGAAGCTGGTTGCTGAGCTGAGCCTTGACAAGGTGATGCTTGAGGATCTGCTGAGAAAAAACTTTTAGAGCCCAAAGCGAAGAAGGAGGCAGCGATGCATG
>JAHDRW010000011.1 GCA_018433085.1 Deltaproteobacteria bacterium
CACTTGACTGAAAAGGCTGCTGCAACGTACCATCTGCTCAATCCTCCTTCTGGGTTTTGGTGTTTCTTGCTAAAAACAACTCTACCCTCCAGGAGGATTTTCACAAACTTTTTCTTCTTATGCTATTTTGGACAAGTGTGTCCTCTTATATTTTTTTGTAAACCGGCAACGCTACACTATCAGGGGTGTTCAGAAACTTCGGATAGACGGATGTCGAGCTGCCGCAGGGCCTGCTGACATTGGAGGGGGTTTCCCCGCCCCGGAACAGACATGAAAAAAGAAAGCACCCGAATCTCCATATTACACCACTTCAGATCCTCAACTCAGCCGTATCGGTACAAAATTCCACCTCAGATGTCAAGAAAATAGAAGTACATTCAAAAGCATACCCGGTGAATTCCACCGCGCGCATATCCGGAGCACACGGATAGCGGCTTTTCTCGCTCTGCGCAGGGGCGCATCCGTGAACATCGGCCGGTTCCGGATTCCTTCGCTGCTTTGATCTGATGATGAGCCCGAAGCTAAACCACGCTATCTCTCGATTTTCTCCCCCTGCGCTGCCGGCGCTCTTCCCGAGGCGACCACTCCTACGGTAACGTTCGTGTTGAATTTTTGGCGAGCAGGGTCGGATACTATTGGTTCACAATCAGGTGCGGACCTCGGATGATCTTGCATGCCCCTCCTTTCACAGGCTCATCCCCGGTCAGGATCGGTGATGGGACAATGGCGGCAGCGGGAGGCAGCCGAGGCCCGGAATGGTGTCCCCCGGCAAGGGGGCTACTACGCGTTTGCGGATTTGCCGGATGGAGGACTCTTCTTCAGATCAAGCATGTGCAGAAGCGCGAGTATCGGGTGGCGGGTCAGCATCCGGGGGCCGGAATACCGCATCACCTCGCGGATCCGCTCACGCATATCAGGCTTGTAGCAGTGTGTCGGGCACCGGGAACAGGCCGGCTTGTTGCGCCCGTATGGGCACCGGTCGAGGCGCGTGAGGGCATATTCCCCGAGCCTTCTGCACTCGTCGCAGAGATCCGGCCGCCTTCCATGGTTGCCGCGGCAGTAGATCCTGATCATGGCCTCCAGGGTCCGCCGCTGCCTTCTCCCGCTCCTGCCCGGTCCATTCATGCATATGCCTCCGCAAGAGGCAGTATACGCGATCGGGCCGTGTTTGTGAACCGGCCTTCCCCGCTCTTGACAGAGACAATGGTCCTTGTTATTGCAAATCATATGCAACAGAAGCTTTTAAAACCCAAGTGTTCTCTCTGTGCAAATCAAGGATACTGCTATGACAGGCTCAACTCTGTCTTGAAAGCACACAGCGGAAGGCTCACGAAGGAGCGGTTGGTCTTATTGAAAACAATTTGCGATATAAAGGGGCATTTCCAGGCAGACCACGTGCTGAGGCTGCTCAAGGATCAGCAGTATAACCTCTCCCTCGTCACAGTCTACCGGAACCTTTCGCTCCTCGTCGAGGCGGGAATAATCCGCAGGGCGAGCGTGCATGAGGACGCCCCTTCCGGAGGTGCCTGGTACGAGCATGTCTGGGGCCGCCGGCACCATGACCATCTCGTCTGCATGCAGTGCGGCAGGAGTGTGGAGTTCAGCTATCCGGCCATCGATGTCCTGCAGGAGGCGGTGGCCAGAGAGCACGGGTTTACCCTGGAGCGTCATCACCTCGAGCTGGTGGGGCTGTGCCCCGAATGCAGGAATGAAAAGGATCGTGCCTGAAAAGGCATGAACAGGACGGGATCGCGGCTGCCTTGCCGGCTGCGGGCGTTTCCTGAAAGGATAAACGTTTCATGATGACAGCGCGGGCTTTATAAGAGGGGACGGATTGGACCTTTTTTCAAGCCCGCTTAACAAAGAAAGGATTCTAGCTTGACTCTCTTGGAACTGAAAGAAGGCGACACCGCCGTCATCAGCAGAGTCTCCGGCGGAAAGGGCATCTCGGCCCGGATGGCGGGGCTCGGCCTGCACGCGGGAAAGAAGATCCGGGTGGTCAGGGCCGCACCGTTTCGGGGGCCGCTGCTCATCGAGGATATCAGCTCCGGCGCCAGGGCCATGATCGGACGGGGAATTGCATCTCATGTGGAAATCCTTGACGAAAAGCGATAACACCGAGATAGTGATCGCCCTGGCGGGCCAGCCGAACTGCGGCAAGTCGACCATTTTCAATGCAGTGGCAGGGTTCAAGGTGAATACCGGGAATTTCTCTGGCACCACGGTCTCGTATGCCGAAACACAAGTCTACATCGGCGGCAGGACGGTGAGGCTCATCGATCTGCCCGGAACCTACTCCATATCCGCCATCGATGTCGCGGAACGGGTTGCGCGGGATTATCTCCTCTCCGGCCAGGTGGACGTGATCATCAATGTCGTGGATGCGTCCCTGCTGTCGCGTTCCCTTGAGCTCACACTGCAGCTCATGGAGATGAACGTGCCCATGGTCATCGCGCTCAACATGATCGACGATGCACAGAAAAAGGGAATGGAGATCGACATCAAGGCACTCACCTCCCTGACGGGCCTGGAGGCCTATCCCCTGATCGCGGTCCAGGGAAGCGGCGTTCACGAGCTGTTCGATTCGGCCCTGAGGGTCTCCGAAAACGGCTTCCGCCGAGTCCCCCCGGTGTACGACCGGGACGTGGAGGAATGCATCGCCCGGATCGAGGCCCGCTATCCATCCTTGTTGAGAGAGCGCCTCAAGGTGGATACGCGGTTCGTCATCATCAGGCTCCTGGAGATGGACGAGGAGTTCGAGAGGATCGTCGCAGAGGTGGACAGGGAATTTCTCGAGTATGTCATCGAGAACAGGCGTTCTCTGGCCGAGGTCCACGACTGGCCGGAGTCCGGGGTGTTCGCGTCGCACCGGCATGCCTTGGTGCTGGACCTCTTCGAGCAGGTCGTTTCAGTAAAGTCGCGTTCCGGAATGGGCCTGTCCGAGAAGATCGACCGGTTCATCATCAACCCCGTGGGCGGCCTGGCGGCCACGGTGGGCGTGTTCTTCCTGATGTTCGCGGTATCGTTCTGGTTCGGCAATCTGATCGCAGGTCTTGTGGAGGCCCCTCTGGAATCCCTGGGCGTCTTTCTCATGAGTCATACGAGCGGTTATACCGCCATGCTCGTCTCCGGGGTCTACGACGGATTCACAGCCGGCGTGGGGATCGTGCTGCCCTATCTCGTCCCGCTCCTGGTGATCCTTTCCCTGCTCGAAGATACGGGTCTGCTGCCGCGGATCGCCTTCATGGCAGACGGCCTGCTGCACCGCTTCGGGCTGCACGGGAAATCCGTGGTGCCCATCATCATGGGCTACGGGTGCAATGTGCCGGCCATCATGGCCGCGCGCAATCTCGAGTACGAACGCGACCGGATCATCACCATGCTCATGGTCCCGTTCATCGCCTGCTCGGCCCGGACCGTGATCATTCTCGCGCTGGCGGGGAAGTATCTGGGGGCCGGGTATACGACGCTCATCTACCTGGGCAACATCGCCATCGCCCTGGGCGTCTCTTCGGTTCTCTCCCGCCTGAGCGAAGACATGTCACCCGGCATCATCATGGACGTCCCCCCCCTGCGAAAGCCATACCTCCACGTCGTGATGCGCAAGGTCTGGATAAGGATCCAGGAATTCCTGCTGTTCGCCTGGCCCGTGATCGCGATCTCCAGCATCGCCCTGGCGGTATTTTCCTATGTGGGGATCGACGAGGTCATCAACCGGGTACTCTCGCCCATCACCACCTTCATTCTCGATCTGCCTTCCGAACTCGGGATCACCCTGTTCTTGGGGATCTTCCGCAAGGAGCTCACCCTCATCATGCTGAACTCGGCGCTGAACACCACGGATGTCTCTACCGTGCTCTCCTCGGCCCAGCTCCTGGTGCTCGTGGTCTTCACGGTGTTGTACATCCCGTGTGTCGCCACCATCTCCACGCTGTGGAAAGAGGGGGGATGGAAGGTTGCGCTGCTGTCCATCGCGCTCAACACCACCATCGCCCTGGCGGTGGCGGGATCGCTGGCATTCCTGCTCTGATCGGCCGGTTTTTTCGGAACGCACAGGCCCTGAAGCTCACCTGAACGGAAGAACACCGCCTCCTGCAGGCCGGCACCCCGGCATTGCCGGCGGAGGGCATGGTTCTCAGGATTCTCCCGTCGCCGGCAGACACAGGTTTCCTTGGTGTATACGATGGAGAGATGAGGAATTTATCGCATTCGTAAACCACCGGGGTGGATGGGTCGCGGGATCCTGCCTCATGGGCGCCCCTCGGGCTGGAAGCTCTGTCCATGACCGATTCACACCGTGGTACGAGAGAGGTTGGAGAGGAGGTCTATGGGCATATTATCTATCTCATGGTGACTCGACCCTCAGGTAAGGATGCCGGATGAGCAGTGTGCCGGCGGAGCCTGACCGCCAATGCCCCGGCTTGGTTCACCCGATTCAGGCACCGCGGCAAAGGAGGTGAGAAGAACATGATCTCCTGGGCGTTTATTTTCCTGGTCCTGGCGATTGTCGCCGCCATACTCGGCTTCGGTGTTCTTGCGGATGTGTTCGCCTGGCTTGCCTTCATTCTCTTCGCCCTGTTCCTGGCGATTGCCATCGCCTTGTTCCTCGCTGCAAGAAAGGTGGTGCACAAGATGACGGACTAGACGCCCGGGAGCCCGGCCTTGTCCGCACGAACAGGGGGGAAGGGCAAATAGCGGCTCTGTCCATGGGCAATACCGGCAAGACAGCCGTTTCCTATTTTTTGGCGGAGAAATGACAGGAGAAAGGGGTATCATGGCTGACAATGATCCGAGAAGCATCCTTAAGCTCTGGGCGCTCGTCTTTCTGGTTCTGGCAGTCATAGCAGCCATATACGGAATGGCAGGCGACGCAGCCGGTGCGGTGAGGATCTCCCTGATCCTCTTCGCCCTGTTCCTGGCTCTCATGGCCGGGGTTTTCCTGATCGGAAGAAGGCCTGCAGCCTAAAGGAAGTCCTGCCTCATGCACCCAAGAGAAGGGTGATCCGCTTTAAGAGCAGGGTGGAGACGACCATGACGGTTTATGCCAAGGGAAAGCTGTTCATCATCTGGGCGATCATTTTCCTGGGGATAGCAGTTGTGCTGGCACTGCTGGGATTCACCGGAGTAGAGGCTCATGATGTGTGGATTTTCAACACCCTGGCCATCGTATTCCTGATCCTCTTCGCCATACTCCTGCTAACCGGCAGGAAAACCCCTGCAGCATGACCGGATGGAATCAGGCGCCCTCCCTGCCGCAACGGCAGGGGAAGCTCACCCGGCTTAGGGGAAGAAACAGTACCGGTCCCGGCAGCTTCCGGGTTCTGCCCTGCTTGAGAACAGCAGGGCGCTGCCTATCCTACTATCCTATACAAAACTGCTGATAATGAAGGAGATCGTCCCGGTATGAAGATTGCCCAGGTTGCCCCGCTCTTCGAGCCGGTGCCTCCGGAGCTGTACGGCGGGTCGGAGCGGGTCGTTTCCCATCTTACAGAAGAGCTCGTCCGCAGAGGACACAGCGTGACCCTGTTTGCGAGCGGCGATTCCAGGACCAGCGCCCGGCTCTACAGCGTAGTGCCCAGATCGCTCCGCCTCGATCCGGCAATTCCCGACCCGGTTGCATACCATTTTGTGGAGCTCGCCCATGCCTTTGCGCGGGCAGAGGAGTTCGATGTGATCCACTGCCACAACGACTACCTGGCCTTTCCCTTCGCGCACTCATGCCCGGTTCCCTGTGTGCACACCCTCCACGGCCGGATGGATTTTCATCACTGGAGAGAGCTCATGGCCGTTTATCCCGATATGCATCTCGTGTCCATCAGCAATGATCAGCGTAAGGCCTTAAACGACCTGGATCTGAACTGGGCCGATACCATATACCACGGCCTGCCGGATTCATATTTTCGGCTCTATCCCGGAGAAGGCGGCTACCTGGTATATTTTTCCCGCATAGCCCCGGAAAAGCATCCCGAGATCGCCATCGAGGTCGCCAGGAGGAGCGGCATTCCCTTGAAGATGGCCGGCAAGGTGGACAAGACCGACCTTTCTTTCTTCACCCGGGAGATCGAGCCCCTGCTGGATCACCCTCTCATCGAGTATCTGGGCGAGATCCATGACGCCGAGAGGCCGGAGTTGATCGGCAACGCCATGGCCCTGCTCTTCCCCATCGACTGGCCTGAGCCCTTCGGCCTGGTGATGGTCGAGGCCATGGCGTGCGGGACCCCGGTGATCGCCAGGCCCTACGGATCGGTCCCCGAGGTTGTCGATGACGGGGTGACCGGCTTTATCGTTTCAGGCATGGAAGAGATGGTCGATGCGGTTGGCAGGGTCGAAAGCCTGGACCGCGAACGCTGCTTGAGGCACGCCAGGAACCGCTTCTCAGCGACAATCATGGCAGACAGGTATGAGCAGGTATACCAGTCTCTCATAGAGAGAGGAGCCGGATTTCGACCGGGTGCAGGCCGGTTCCCGCGTGCCGGGATGATGTCCGGACGCCCTGTATGAACTCCATTCCCTTCAGGTTTCTCAAGGCGGTTTATCTGGCGGAAGTGACCAACCAGAGGGCGACATCCCTGAGCCAGCTGCTGATGGAGGTGACCATCACCTCCCAGTGGTCACTGTTCTTCCATCTGCACCAGCACTTTTTCCGCGACCCGCACATTGTCCCGGAATATCCCAACGATTTTTCCTCGTGGGTCCACACCTATCTGGCCGAAGATGCGGTTGCGGAAAAGCTCGCCAATCTGAATCTGGTCCGCAGCATGGATCTGGAGCTGGTGCGCCGTGAGATCTGCACCATTCTGGCCCAGCATCTCCAGGAAATCTCCGGCGAGCGTCACACCTCGTCCGAAAATGCATTCATATTCTGCAAACCTCGCCTGGCTGTACTCGATACCGGCCGCACCGCCCGTACGCTCGATGAGTTCATCGACATCCTCAGGGAGATGGACAGCGATACCGTGGCATACCATCTCTTCATCGCGCCCAGGCTCCTGTCCGAGACCATGATGAACGACTTCTCGCTCTGGTTCCGGCAGCGGGGGCACCATCGGCTTGCAGACAGGCTCGATTCGTTCGACCCATACCTCAAGAGCCTCAAGGAAAACCATGATTTTCTCCTGGACCTAATCGAGAGCGAGCGCGCAGATCCTCAGGCGGATGGGTACGATGATAGAAAAATACCGGGATATCGCTCCTGACAAGATCCTCTCCGAGATCAACGCCCTGGCCGGGGCATTGAGGGGGCATACACTGCAGCATATCAGCTCCACCCGGATCGGCGGAGGAGTCGCGGAGATACTCAATCGCATGATCCCCTGGACCACATCTCTGGGGATTCCCACCACCTGGGATGTCATTGACGGGAGGCAGGACTTCTTCGAGGTGACCAAGTCCATTCACAATGCGCTGCAGGGATCGGACGTTGAGATATCGTGCTGCAACAAGGAGATTTATCTCGCTCATCTCGCGCATAATGCGGGCAAGATCGAGCCTGACGCCGATGTGGTGATGGTGCACGATCCGCAGCCGGCCTTTCTCATCGAATATTTCCCCCACCGGCGCAAGTCCATGGTCTGGCGCTGCCATATCGATCTTTCCCGGCCCATGCCGGCCATATGGAGGTTCCTGCGTCCAGCGATCAACAAGTATGCCATGGCCGTGTTCCACATCCCCCATTTCGCGCAGAAAGACCTCACCATCCCCAAGGTGCTCATCAGCCCGTCCATCGATCCGCTCTCCGAGAAGAACCGGGAGCTCACCCAGGAAGAGATCACTCGTATTGTCGAGGGCTTCGGCATTGACCGAGGCCGGCCCATCATCGTCCAGGTATCGCGGTTCGACCGGTTCAAGGACCCCATGGGCGTGATCGCGGCGTTCAGACAGGTCCGCAGGCACTTCGACTGCCAGCTCGTCCTCGCCGGAGGCGGCGCGACCGACGATCCGGAAGGGCCCATGGTCCAGGCCGAGGTCGAAGAGGCTGCAGCAGGAGACCCGGATATCTTTGTCCTCTTCCAGCCCACAGACCTGGAGGTCAATGCCCTGCAGCGGGCCGCAGACATTATTCTCCAGAAATCGACGAGGGAGGGTTTCGGCCTGACCGTCACCGAGGGCATGTGGAAGGGCAAGCCCGTGATCGGCGGCGCAGTAGGAGGGATTCCCGCCCAGATCATCCACGGCGAGACCGGATATCTCGTCAATTCGCCCGAGGGGGCGGCCTATCGCATTCGTTATCTGTTGAGCCACCCTCACGCGGGCAGTGTCATGGGCGCCAGGGGGCGGGAGCATGTGCGATATAATTTCCTCATCACCCGCCATGTCCGGGACTATCTGCTCCTCATGCTCCACGTGATGCAAAACGAGAGCGAGCGGCCTGTCTTTATCGGAGGCGTCACCGGCAAGACAGGAAGACCCGGGGGCGGGGATATTGCGGCAAAGGCCGGCGAGAAGTCATGATGGCCGAAGATATCATCAATGTCTCGGGAGAGCACTATGTCCTGGCCACCACGGCCCTGGCGGCGGAGCAGAACCGCATCGTCAAGCACGAAGGCACCTTTGCGGTGTTCGACACCCACGGGGACATCCGGTCACGGATCTTCAATACCCAGGGGCTGTTCCACAAGGGCACCCGCTATCTCTCCGAGTACCGGCTCTCCATCGAGGGGAGGAGGCCGCTCCTCCTGAGCTCGGACATCACCCGGGACAATCATCTCATCACCATCGACCTCACCAACCCCGACCTGATCCTGGATGTAAAGCGGCAGATCCGGCGGGGCTCGATCCACATCTTCCGGTCCAAATTTCTCTGGCAGGGCCGCTGCTACGAGAAGTACCGGATAAGAAACTACGACCTGAACCCATTGTCATTCACCATCGCCATCACTATGGGCTCCGACTTTGCAGACATCTTCGAAGTCAGGGGAATGACGAGGGCCAAAAAGGGTGAGCACGGGGAGATCCTTGTCGGTGAAACCCTGATGGACATCCCCTACACGGGTCTGGACAAGATCTTCAGACGAACACGCATTGAGTTTTCCCGAAGACCGGATGCGGTCGAGCCGGGGAGGGCCGAGTTCTCTATCCAGCTTGGGGAGTACGAGGAGATCGAGTTCGAAGTGGTCGTCTCCTGCCTGGAGAGGGAAGCGGCACAGGGGCAGACCGATTCATACATCCATGCCTACCGGGAATCCGCGAGGCTCTTTCGCGAGGCCAGAGGCCGTGAAAGCACGATCCGAACCTCAAATGAGGAATTCAACAATCTGGTGGAGCGCGCCGTTTCCGACCTGCGCATGCTGCTGAGCGAGGTGGACGGCGGCATTCTCTACCCGGATGCCGGCATACCCTGGTTCTGCACTCCTTTCGGCCGCGACGGCCTGATTACGGCCTGGGAGACCCTGTGGTTCAATCCGGACATCTCCCGGGGCGTACTCGAATATCTAGCATCCAACCAGGCGCGAGAGGTCGCGGCAGAACAGGATGCCGAGCCCGGAAAGATCCTCCACGAGGAGCGCATGGGCGAGATGACCAACACCGGTGAGCTCCCCTTTTCAAAATACTACGGCAGCGCGGACGCCACGCCGTTGTTCGTCATCCTGGCAGGCGACTATCTCCTCAGGACGGGAGATACGGAGTTCATCGAGATGCTCTGGCCCAGGATCAGAGAGGCGCTTGTCTGGATCGACACCTATGCCGACCCCGACGGCGACGGATTCGTGGAGTATGCATGCATGAGCGCTCACGGCCTGCAGAATCAGGTGTGGAAGGATTCCTTCGATTCCGTGTTCCATGAAGACGGCAACCTTGCCGAGCCTCCCATTGCGGCCTGCGAGGTACAGGCGTACGTATTCGCCGCCAGGAAACAGGCCGCCTTTATCGGGAAGCGGCTGGGGCTGGAGAAGATAGCCGGTGATCTCCTGGAGCAGGCGGAGGATCTGAGGAAGCGCTTCGAGCTCACCTTCTGGGACGACGAGCTCCCGGGATACGTTCTGGCCCTGGACCGGGAAAAGAAGCCCTGCCGGGTGAGGGCCTCCAACATGGGGCACTGTCTCTTCGCAGGCATATCCTCACCGGACCGGGCCAGGATAGTCACCCAAGCACTCATGGACGACACGTTCTTCAGCGGGTGGGGCGTGAGGACCCTGGCAAGGGGGCAGCCGCGGTATAATCCCATGTCCTATCACAACGGCTCCATCTGGCCCCACGACAACGCCATCATTGCAGACGGCATGGCGCGCTACGGCTGGAAAGCGGAGGTGGGGCGGATTCTCGAGGCCATGTTCCACATGAGCCGCTTCACGGAGCTGGGCAGACTGCCCGAGCTATTCTGCGGCTTTCAGCGCAGACCTGATCAGGGGCCCACCCTCTACCCGGTTGCCTGCTCGCCTCAGGCATGGGCCAGCGCGAGCATCTTTTCCCTGTTGAGGTCCTGTCTGGGACTGACTATTCGGGCAGCCTCGCGGGAGCTGCACTTCAGCAGGCCGTATCTGCCGGAATTTCTTGATTCCGTCCACATCAGCAACCTCGCCCTCGGCGACGGGACGATCGATTTCTCGGCCATACGCCATCACAACGACGTGAGCATCCAGGTGACGGAGAGGAAGGGAGACATATCGGTTTCCATCAACAAGTGATTCATTTTCGTGCACTTGCGGGGTGTTCTGCAAGTTTGCCGGGAAATCGCGGGCGGGAATCCTCAGAACCGGTTTCTTCCCAGGTTCGCACCCTGCCGGATGAGCTCCTCCTGCACCTCGCGCGCAGGGACCTCCCTGACAGACCGAGAAGAACGCGCCGCCAGTGCGGCGCAAGCGCCAGCCGCCTGGCCGGTGGCCATGCAGATGGGCATCACCCGGTAGGATGAATGGGCCTCGTGGCTTCCCGAGATGCACCTGCCGGCCACCAGGAGACTGTCGAAATCTTTAGGCAGCAGCGAGCGCAGGGGGATGTCGTATGATTCCCCGGGAGGGAGATACACCAGCACGGTGCCCTTGCCTTCCGGGTTGTGCAGGTCGACGGGATAGGTTCCCCGGGCGATGACATCGTCGAACTTCGCCGCACCGAGGATGTCTTCGGATGTGATCCGGTAGTCGCAGAGGATCCTCCTTGACTCCCTGACACCCACGGTGGCGCCGCTCTGGACCATGTAGGATTCTTCGAAGCCCGGCACGTATTTCTTCATGAACGCCGCGATCTTCCGATTCTGTCTCCGGCTTTCCATCTCGGCGCAGGTAAGATCCCACACATCGGTCCCCAGCACCTTGACGACCCGCGAACAGTTGAAGCTCAGCTCTTTTTCGTGCGGGGTTCCGAAAAAGAGGATGTCCTCGCGGGGCAGATCGAACCCTTCTTCTTTTTCGGCCTTTCTGATGAGGTCCCAGAGGCCGTGTACCCCCAGCCACTGGTCGGGGTGTTTCTTGACATATGCCCCAAACGCTGCCTTTCTGAACTCGGCCATTCGAAAATAGAGGGTCATGGGCTGCACCAGGCCGTCTTCCTCACGCCCCACCTCGAAGGGGGCGCCCGCCAGGGCGGCGATATCGCCGTCTCCGGTACAGTCGATGATCAGCCGCGCCGTGATCACCACAGGCCCTGACTTGGTCTCAAATACCACCCCCCGGATACAGTCACCCTCGCGGAACACATCGCTGGCAAAGCAATGGAGGAGCAGCTGCACCCCGGCCTCGTCGATCATATCGTCGGCAACCGCCTTGAAGGCCTCAGGATCGAAGGGAACGGTATATGCGGTTTCCGGAGAAGGCGGGATGATCCCGCCGACCCGTACGAGGCGGGTGATAAGGTCTGCGAGAACACCCGAAATCACCGGGTCTCCGGGCCCGTGATCCGTAGGGAAGAAGGTGATTGCGCCGGGTGTCTCACGGCGATGATGCTGGGTGTAGTACGACACGAACGGATTCACCAGGGCCGCGGTCGCATTCCCGCCGAGAAAGCCATACTGCTCGCACAGGATCACCTCGGCCCCTGCCCGTGCGGCTCCCAGGGCGGCTCCCAGCCCTGCGGGTCCGCCTCCGACCACGAGTATGTCCGTCTGGGCGGCCATCAGTGCCCGGCGGGGGGCAAGCATCACGATGGTCGCCTTCTCGGGCCGCTTCAACGGGGGCATGGGGCACCCTCTTGATTTTTCACAAGCTCTTTCACCGGGTTCACTCCGGAGTATTCAGGCTATTTTCATGCCCTGCCCCTCCTTGAGAAGCCGGACCGCAATCTCGTTGGTCATGAGGGCGCGTTTCTTCATCTCCGGGATCATCCCCCTGATATGATTCCGGAGCTCTTCTTTGGTGTCCCAGAAGTGGTCGATGTAGGCGATCAGCCTTCCGGCGTTCACCAGATTCAGGGGAGGGGTTTCCATCTGAAGGTCCTTGAGGAAATTCAGTACCTTCGACGAATAGGGGAGCCCCAGGAAGGGGACCCCCTGCAATGCCGCGAAGATCAGGAAGTGCAGGCGCATCCCCACGGCGAAATCGAAATGCTGCATGATCTCCAGCAGCTGACCCGGGGTATACTCCTCCCTGAGCACGGAGCATCGCTGGGGTCTGAGCGTCTTGGAGATAACCGCATGGGAGTGCTGCATATCCTGCTTTCCCCGCTCCATGGGAACGAACACGATATTGGCGTCGAACCGGTCGATGATGAAATCAGCGGCATTGGCCAGAAGCGAATGGTAAAAATCCGGATCCATATCCGGGGCGGCCGGGCCCGGTTCCCGGACCGACATGCCTACCAGGATGTGCTTCCCGCTCATGTGTTCTTCTGCGAGGGTCCCGCCGTCGATGGGCTGTGGTGTGAGAAGCAGAGCAGGATCTGCGGTGACAACGATCTCTTTTTCCACCCCGGCCTCTTCCAGAATCCTTTTGGCCCCGCGCTCCCTGACGGTCACCGCCACGGCCCGGTTCAGCGCGTCTTGCACCATGTTCTGGGTGGAGCGGTCTTTCAGAGGGCCTGCGCTCACGGCATATACCATGACAGGCACCTCGAGCTCGTGGGCCACCAAGACTTCCCGGAGAAAGGTCTTGGCCTCCTGATCGAAAAGGATGCCTCCGCCGCCCAGGAGGAAGAGATCGAGGTTCCTGACTTCCTCGGCCACTTCGCTCTTTGTCATGTCCCTGACCGGGACCGCCCGTAAGAAGGGATATCGCCGGATGGTATCGCCGGGGTCTCGCGAGAACACGGTGATGTTCACAGGAACGGATTTTCTGAGCTGGTTTATGATGCACTCCAAGATGGCCTCGTCTCCCATGTTGAGGCCGCCGTAGGAGCCCGATATGCCGATGCGATAGGTTCGCTCGTTAAGGTCTGTCATGCCCCGTGTGCCTCCTATGCAGAAGTGGTCCCTCTCGTGATCCGGCTGCCTTCGGCGGTTGCCGTCAATCCGGGAAGATGGCGGTCAATGGGAGAGATTGCAGATGCCATGAAATGCAGGTGTGCATGGAAACGGCCCACAGAGTACCTCCATAAGAAATAGTGCAGGACGGGTGTCACAATTCAAGGTGAGGTTCATAAAGACCATGGGCCGGCGATTATCACAAGTTTCCGGGTGCCGGCATCTCTCATGCCTGGTATAATGCGAAAAAACCCATGTATGGCGAGGAGGAATGGAATGCTTACCGTTGTTGCGGTCATGAAGGCTGCTCAGGGCAGGGAAAAGGAGATGGAAGAGGCGATCGGGGCTCTGGTGACAGAGGTGCAGGCCGAGGAGGGCACCTTGGTCTATGCGGTGCACCGCGGCCGCAAGGAGCCGGGGAAATTTCTCTTCTACGAGAAGTACCGCGATAAGGACGCCTTCAAGGCGCACGGGGTAACCCCTCACTTCGCGGAGTTCTTCGGGAAGATAGCCCCGCTGCTCGATGGAGAGCCTTCCATCGAGATCTACGAGGATTTCGTCTCCATCAGTCCCCGAGGCTGATGGAGGGAGGACCCTCACTCTCCCCCTGGTTGAGCGGGAGTATGGGGAGGACGGGGTTTCTCCCCATACTCCCTGGTTGCCTTAGAAAAGGGCTACGGCGGTGTCATACCCCCGTGATTGAGGGCGCTCCTCGCCTCCTGCCGCGTTTCATAGATGTGGGGGGCGAGCTTGCGCTCCTTCAGGGCGTCCCCCAGCTTCATCCGCAGGAAGGTGTTGGTGGTATAGCGCGTGACACCCGTGTAAAACTTGTCCACGAGCCGCTTGACCATGTCGGTGTATTCGTCCACCAGTTCGGGCAGGATGTCGAAGTTGTCGTAGTTCACGATGGTATAGGTCTTTTTCCCTAGAGGGGAGAGAATCTCCGAGACTGCCTCTTCCACCTCGCGGATGTCTTCCTTTGTTCTTATCTTGTAGCCCTCGAAGTTGACGAAAAAGAGTTCCTCATCCGGATCGAAGGTGAGGCGCTCCCGGAGCGAGAGGCCGAAGATGTCTTCCTTGAGGTTCATGGGGCCTTCCCTGAATATCCTGGGGTCCATGAGCCTGGGCGGCTTCTTCATCACCGGGATGAACTCCATATGAGCCAGGATGTCCCGCTCGATGTCGACGCCCGGGGCCACCTCTACGAGTTCCATGCCGTCTTCTGTGAGCGTAAAGACGCAGCGTTCGGTGACATAGGAGACCGGCTGGCCCCTCATGACCGCGTAGCGGCCGCTGAAGGTGACCTGTTCCACATTCTGGAGAAATTTTTTCTGGGCGCCCTCGCATCGGATCTTCAGCAGCCCGTCTTTGACCGAAACCTTCAGGCCGTCTGTGGTGAAGGTACCCATGAACACCACCTTCCGGGCATTCTGGCTGATGTCGATGAACCCCCCTGCGCCTGCCAGCCTGCTGCCGAACCTGCTCACGTTCAGATTGCCCTGCGCGTCGGCCTGTGCAAGGCCGAGGAAGCAGCAGTCAAGGCCTCCGCCTCCGTAGAAGTCGAACTGGTAGGGCTGGTCGATGATGCAGTCAGCGTTCGCCGCTGCGCCGAAGCTCAATCCCCCTGCCGGCAGCCCGCCTATGATCCCGGGCTCTGCGGTGAGCGTGATGTATTCGAGGATTTTCTCTTCATGCGCCACGCTTGATATGCCCTCGGGCATGCCGATGCCCAGGTTGATGACGCTGTTGCCCTTGAGCTCGAAGGCGGCCCTGCGGGCGATGATCTTTCGCGCGCACGTGTCCATGACCGGGAGCGAATCCATGGGCACCCGGATCTCGCCGCTGTAATAGGGATTGTACTGGACGTCGAAGGTCTGCCAGTGGTTCTCGGGTCGCGAGAGAACCACGCAGTCGACCAGGATGCCCGGGATCTTGACCTGCCGTGCATTGAGCGAGCCCCGGTCCGCGATCCGCTCCACCTGGACGATGACGAATCCTCCCGAGTTCTTGGCCGCCATGGCGATAGAGAGCGTCTCCTGGGTCAGCGCCTCCTTTTCCATGGTGATGTTGCCGTCCGTGTCCGCGGTGGTGCCCCGCAGGATGGCCACGTTGATAGGGAAGGTCTTGTAGGCGAGGTAGTCCATGCCGTCGAAGCTCACCGTCTCCACCAGGTCTTCGCGGGTGATCTCGTTGATCTTGCCCCCGCCGAACCGGGGGTCCACATAGGTCCACATGCCGTTGGTCGTGAGCGTCCGGGGCTTGTGGGCCGCGATATCCCGGAACATGTGGGAGATAACGCCCTGGGGGAGGTTGTAGGCCTCGATCTTGTTTTCGATTGCCAGCCTGCCGAGCTTGGGTGCGAGGCCCCAGTGGCCCCCGACCACCCGCCTGACGAGGCCCTCGTGCCCGAAGTGGTTGAGCCCCCGCTCTTTGCCGTCCCCCTGGCCGGCCGCGTATACCAGGGTCAGGTCCCGGGGTTTGCCGGTTGCGAGGTAATATTCCTCGATCTTTATCAGGATCTCCTCGGGGACCCCGATGCTCACGAAGCCGCCGGTGGCGATGGTGTCCCCGTCCCGGATGGCCCGGACTGCATCCTCTGCGGACACGATCTTGCCCCTGCGCATCCGTGAGGGCGGCAGGGTGGAGAGCATCGGGTGGATACTGCCGCTTCTTGGTGTCATGGATACCTCCTGTTGCATGTATGGTATACCGGGATGATGATGGACGCTGTCTTCCTTTTGCCCCATTGCTTGCTTCATTCTTTTCCCCTTTGTCAAGGGGGGCTTGCACGGGGAGCGGTTCTTCCCCTGGAATCGGTCACTTGACCGTGAAAGAAAAGCCGGCAGAGTTTTTCCCCGGTGCAGGTGTCCGGCTCACCACAGGCGCCCGGTTCAGGGGTTCCCGGTGCGGAAGATGGGGCCGGGACCGTCCTTACCAGATCACGGCGGACAGGTAGCCCACGACCGATGAATTGTCCCCGGAGATGTGGCCGGAATGGGCGTACTTGAGAACCCGGGAATGGGTGCGCGACAGGGTCTGTGCATACATGAGCGCCGTGAGAATGGGGCCGCCCCCGCACGCCTCGCTTTCGGACCGCTCCAGATCTCTGCCCAGTCCGTCGATATCGAACCGTTCGACGGCCCGGGCCACCCGGGCATCCATGACCTCGGCCCTGGCGGCGGGATGGAAGTGGGACAGATCCGAGCTCGCCACGATGAGGACATCGTCAGGGGCGTCGATCGAGCGGTGCAGGGCGCGGGCAAGCTCCCGGCAGGTATCCGGATCCTGCCGGCCCATGATCAGCGGGCAGAGCCTGAAATTTCCAAGCATGATTTGGAGAAAGGGGAGCTGGATTTCAAGGGCGTGTTCGGAATCGTGAGGCCGCGTGTCGTCCGTGAATATTCCGGACACGGCCATCAGCTTTTCGCAGAGGTCTTCGTCCACCTCCAGAGCCCCCAGGGGGGTCTCGAAGGCGCCCGATTTCCAGACGGAGACAAAGGGCAGATAGAACCGGTGCGAGGGGCTGATGACCACTACCGTGGAATACTCGTGTCCGGCGATCGCCTTGTAGGCGTGCGCCGCCACCTGCCCGGAATACATGTATCCCGCATGGGGGCTGACGATGGCGACGGGCTTTCGGGGGATTTCTCCGACGGCCGCCTGTTCGAGAAAACCTTCGATGTCCTGCCTCAGGGCTTCGGGATTGCCGGGATACCAGCTTCCGGCAATGACCGGCTTCCTGATATGCGTTTTCATGAGCATTTCCTCCTGTAGCCTGAGGAAGTGAAAGAACCCCCTGATCTCAGGACAGCGGGCCTGCCGCGCCGTTGCCCTTTTCCGCGCACGGCCGGAGCCGGTGCGGGTTGCCGGGCAGCCGCGACCATGACCCTTACCTTCTCAAAGGGATCCTCCCTCCTGAAAAAAACCAAGTACTGTTTTCGCCGATTTTTTTTAAGATTAAGGAAACAGCGGCAGGGAGTCAATCCCTTCGGACTCGTCGAAACCGAACATGAGGTTCATATTCTGGATGGCCTGGCCGGATGCCCCTTTCGTGAGGTTGTCGATGACGCTGACGATCACGGCCCGGCTGGTTGTGCCGTTGACCGCAAGGCCCATCAGGCAGTTGTTGGTCCCCCGGACGTCCTTGGTGGAGGGGAAGTCGGTCTTCAGGACATGGACGAACCGTGAACCCTCGTAATACGAGCGGAGACGGTCCTTGAGCGTGGCCTCGTCGGCCAGGGCCTTGACATAGATCGTGGAGAGCATGCCCCGGGTGATGGGGATCAGGTGTGGAATGAACTCTATGTTCACGCCCGTTCCGGCGGCATTCGCGAGCTCCTGCTCCATTTCCGGAATATGGCGGTGGGCGCGCCCGACCTTATAGGCACAAAACGACTCTCCGGTCTCGCAGATGTGGGTCTTCAGGCTCAGGCCCCTGCCCGCACCCGATACCCCGCTCTTGCTGTCGGCAATGATGCCTTCGGCCTCGATGAGCCCCTCTTTCAAGAGCGGGATGAGGGGAAGCAGGATGCTGGTGGGATAGCATCCGGGGTTCGCCACCAGCCGGGCATCCCGGATCTCGTCGCGGTACACCTCGCACAGGCCGTATACCGCCTTCCCCATGAGATCCACAGAGGTATGCTCTCCGTACCACCTCCGATAGGTCTCAAGGTCCCGGATGCGGAAATCGGCGCTCAAGTCGACCACTCGTACCGAGCCAGCGATCCGCGAGATGAAATCCATGCCGGTTCCGTGGGGCAGGCAGCTGAACACGACGTCGCAACGGTCCTTGATCGCCGTCTCGTCGAATTCTTCCAGCTCGATGTCGAAGCTCCCCTGGAGAAAGGGGAAGACTTCCGTGATTCTTTTCCCGTTATACTGGCGGGAGGAGCAGTAGGTGATCCTGGAGTCACGATGATTGTGCAGTAGCCGGATGAGCTCTGCCCCGGTGTACCCTGTGGCTCCCAGGATCCCTATCGAGAGTGACAAGGGTGTTACCTCTTGGAGAACTGAGGTCTCTTTCTGGCCTTGTGGAGTCCGAACTTTTTGCGTTCGACCATCCTCGGGTCTCTCGTGAGAAAACCGGCGGATTTGAGCTTGGGGCGATACTTCTCCACATCGAATTCGGACAGTGCCCGGGAGATGCCGTGCCGGATCGCCCCTGCCTGGCCGGATATGCCGCCGCCGCTCACGGTGGCGAATACATTGAACTGCCCCCGGGTCTCGGTGAGATCGAAGGGCTGCTGGGCCGACATGACCAGCGTCTCCCTCCCGAAGTACTCATCCAGCGGTTTGCCGTTGACCGTGAACTCCCCCGTGCCGATGGATATCCAGACTCGGGCCGTCGAGTTTTTCCTTCTGCCGGTGGCGTAGGTTCTTTCTGCTGCCATATGTCGTTCCTTTACAGATTGATCTCTTTGGGCTGCTGTGCCTCATGGGGATGGGCTTCGCCAGCGTATACCTTGAGCTTTTTGAACATGCTCCTGCCGAGACTGTTCTTGGGGAGCATCCCTTTGACCGCGTGCCGGATGATCTCTTCGGGATTTTTCTCCATGAGCTGGCGCGCGGTGCGCGACTTGAGCCCGCCCATGTACCCGCTGTGGCGGTAATAGGTTTTCTGCTCCAGCTTTCTGCCGGTGAGGACGACCTTTTCCGCGTTGATGATCACCACGAAATCCCCCACGTCGGTGTGCGGCGTATAGGTGGGTTTCGTCTTTCCCCTCAGGATGGATGCCACGTCCGCGGCAAGCCTGCCCAGAACCTTGTCCTTGGCGTCGACGAGCACCCAGTTTCTCTCGATCTCGTCCTTCTTTGCGATGAACGTACTCATAAGTATTACTCCTTAAGCCATAAATAGGGCTCGGATATAGCCGAAATCAGATGCACATGTCAAGCACTGATCGAAGATTTGTCCCCTCGAATGAAAACCGGCCGATACGGAACACCTCCTGGCCGGTGTGCAGGACACGGATGGGTGAGCGCCCGTGCACGAGATTCAACCGTCCGATGGATTTTCCCCATCTTCAAGAGGTTCCGCCGGCTCTCTCTGAAAGGTGTAAGCCTGCTTCTACCATATTCAAGTTTATCCGACAATGTACGATCATATAATTAAAGAGGTGCAAAACGCAAGGGGCGTGAACATACCGGTGACCTCAGAAGGAGAGGGATCATGAACAAGGTTCTGATTATCGACGACGACTCCGGGGTCCACAGCATCATCCATGCGATCATTCAGAAGAAAATGCCCGACTGTGCGTTTTCCTCGGCATATAACGGCATTGATGGGATCAAGGCGGCCCTTGACGAGCACCCGGATGCCATCCTCCTGGATGTGGACATGCCGGGCATCGATGGGTTCGAGACCTGCAGGCGCCTCAAGGAAGACGAAAGGACAAGGCATATCCCCATCGTCATGTTCTCCGGCATGGCAACCGATGCGAACAGCGTGGACACTGCGTTGGAGAGCGGCGCCGACATGATCCTCGCAAAACCCTTGAGGAACGAGCACCTCATCCGGGTTTTCAGATCGCTGCTCAAGACAGAGGCGAAATAAGAACCCGTCCCCGACCAACCTGGCTTTCTGCAAAGAATCCGGTATATCCGTTTACCTCCGGAGCAGAGGCGGTTCCCTGATTGAATGTTGACGAGCGCTGGGGAGTCTTGTATCTGAAGGATACTTTGCAATATTGACAGGGGAAATGTTTTTTTTCATGTGAAATTATGAAGATCGACGCCGTAATCACCGCCGGGGACGGAAAGGCCGCCCGCAGGCTGTTCAAGAAGAACAAGGCCCTTCTGGACGTGGCCGGCAGGCCCATAATCCGCCACATCGCGGAGGTCGTGCTGAAGTGCGAGGAGATCGGCCGAATCGTGGTGGTTGGGCCCCGAGATGATTTCCAGGAGGTGATCGGCGATCTGGATCTGGATATCGTGCAGCAGAAGCGGAGCCTTGCGGAAAACGGCTGGGAGGGATTTCTCCACACGATTCCCGAATGCCGGCAGGAGGGGTTCTGCTCGGAAGAGACCATCCACAAATACCGGGACAAGTATGTCCTGTTTCTCTCGGGAGACATCCCGCTCATCTCCGTGCGGGAGATCAGGCAGTTTCTTTCCCAGTGCGACATGGAGCGCTACGACTATGTCGCGGGGGCGACCCCCGAAGAGGTGCTCAAGCTTTTCGGGCCGAGAAAGGGAAGGCCGGGGATCAAGATGGCGACCTTTCACATGCGGGACGGCAACCTGCGGCAGAACAACCTCCACATGGCCAGGCCCTTTGCCCTGAGGGAAAGCATCGATCTGGTGCTCAACGCGTACGAGTACCGGTACCAGAAGGAGTTCGTCAACATTGTCAAGGCGCTGTTCGCCATCGTCAAGTTCGGCAGGAAGAACCTCGCGCAGGCACTTTTCATCTACCTGCTCCTCCAGCTCTCGACAGGGTTCTCGAGCCTGAGGATGGAGAGGGCCGCTCGCCTGGTGAGCTTACCCGTGACAAAGGAGCGGTTGGAGCGTCTGGTCTCAAGCCTTTTGAACGCCCGATTCAAGATCGCGGAGACGACCGTGGGGGGAGCCGCCCTGGACGTGGACAACGAGAAGGACTACATGACCCTTTCCATCATGTACAAGGACTGGATGAACCAGATCACCCAGGAGGATCACCACTTGGCGTAGTGATCCTCCGCAAAGCCGGGGCACGACTGGACGAAGATCACCTCGCCCTCGTCCGTCAGCAGCGTCCCCTCAAAGACCCCCAGCAGCTGGGTGAACCGTGATGCCAGGAAGAGGGCGTTAACCTTTTCTTCCCTTCTCGCCTCGGGGTAGAACACCAGGTCTACCTTTCTGTCATTGGACCGGATGTGCCAGGGTTCTGACAGGTTGTCCCGGTCGAAATCGAAATCCACCATGTCCACCTTGGTCATGATGCCGCCGATCCAGAAGGCGTTTTCCGTGAAACTCGTTTCGTTGACTCCGCAGGAGAGGTTGAGGCCCAGGCTCCTGCCGTCGTCGAGGCTGGAGGCGGTCGATGCCCAGTTCCAGCAGGTCTGCCTGCGCATGAACCCGCACGTCCAATCCGAGAGCGCCCAGTATGCCGGAGAGGACAGGTCGTGCTGGGTGTTTCCCCTGGTTATGGTTCCCCTGACCTTCAAGGGGCTGGTCTTCTGGGTGTACACCCATCCCCGGTATCCCGCACGGGTGCATATCCGCAAAGGGCTGGTGGCGTTGGGATCGATGGAGAGGTCGATGGACACATCTTTGCCGAGGGCCTTCAGCGAGTCTCTCTGCATCTCGATGATCAGGCCGCCGGTGTTGAAAAGGCTCCTCGGCTTCTCGGGAAAGGGCTCGATGGACGTTCCGGCCAAGGGATGCCCCATTGACTTGGACTCGGTTATCCCGCCGGTCTGCCGGTCGTAGAGGTAGAAAAAGCCGTTTGAGAGATAGGCGAGATCGACAACGGCAACCCCTGCCAGGAGCTCCGGGCCGATGATGCCGATGAAGTGAAACCGGTTGACTAGAAGCCGCTTGAGGAGATTCGGCAAACGAAGCCCCATCGGGGTCTCCAGGCGGTAATCCTCGTAGTTGATCCGGTGAACCGGCTCGTTGTAGATACCCCATCTCACGAGGCCTCTTCCATTGACCAGTGCATCCATGGCTCCCCCCTCCTCCACGTTATTCAAATAAGGCAAATCAGCGTATTGTCGTTATGATAGAAGATAACGGAAAACCGGCGTGTGTCCAGTGAAATCTTATTCGAGGTAGTCTTCGAAGCCCGGGGTATCGGAGTCCAGAGGCCTTCCCGACACCTGGGAGATCTTCTTGCTCAGTTCGTCGGTCTGTTGCTCCATATAGTCCTCGAAGCCGGGCGTGGCGTCACCCGGGGGTATCGCCCGGTCTTTTCCGGCCGAGGCCTTCCGGCCGTCCTTCTCGGGGAGATAATCCTCGAACCCTGCCGAGTTTCCCTCGGAGGTGGGGGCAGGCTGCGCGTCTTTCGGGGGAGATGCCGCGTTCTGTGCCTCTGAGCCGTGATGGAGGTCCAGCATCTTTTCGTTCTTGACGTAGCTGGTTTCCACTACGTCCGAGATCTCCAGCATTTTCTTGACGATGGTCTTGATCTTGATGGCCTCGTTCTTGATCTCCTGGAGGCTGCCTATCACGGACTTGTTCACCCCGGCTTCCTTGACGATCATGTCGAGCTTCAGCAGGATCGTGGTCAGGGGAGAGTTGATCTCGTGGTTGGCGGCGATGGCGGTCTTCGACACGGCGGCGAGCCTCTGGGCCTTGATGTTTTTCGTGATGAGCATGGCCCTCTGGATGGCCTGTGCCCCGACCTCGGCAACGGTTCTCAGCAGCAGGAGCTTCTGATTCGACTCCTCCTGGCTGATTCCCTCCTGGGGCATCGCCTCCAGGACCCCGATGATCTTGTTGTCCACCTTCAAGGGTGCGTAAACGAAATGGACCCCCTTGGGGTAGACGGCGTTGGATCTCTCAAGGAGTTCCTTGGTGGCGCTCGCCATCCCGCTCCGGGTATGGGGGACGTTGTTGAGCCAGAACGATTCGGTGATCATGATCCTCAGGTTGCTCAGCCGCATGATGCACCGGGTTTTTTTTGTCTCGAGGATGGTCAGCGTATTCGAGGCGAGGATATTGACGATATCCGAAAGCTTCAGGGACGACTGGAGCTGGCTGCTCATCTGATTGAGACCGGATAGCTCCACGGTCCTGCGCTCGAGCGCCATTTTCTTCTGCTCGAGATCGAGGCTCAGCTTCCCCAGCTGGGCGTTCGCGAACTGGAGCACCTCGAAATAGGTCTTGGGCTCGGCCTTGGGTATCCCCATCTCGTCGCTGATGCTCGATATGCTGTCCTTGAGGGTGAGCGAGATGTCCTGGATGTCATGGCTGCTCAGGCTTAAGCCTTTCAGGATCGTGGGATCCACGAACCCCCTGTCGGTCTGGCCGAGCCCGAGCCCCAGATGGTTGGTCACGATATCCGCCACATGGACGATGGCGCAGAGCTGTCTCGTCTCTTCGTCTTCCCCTGCATCCGAGAGGCGGTGGTGGCAACCCACCGTTCGGCACAGCAATGCCGGAAGGTTCCATTTTTCCATGATGTACATGCCGAGCGTCGCGTGATCCACGCCCACGATGCTGTTCTCCACCTCGATGATATCGGAATTGGCGCGGTTCATGACCTCAAGGACCTCGCGGTACTCGCCCTTTTTGCAGATGAGCTGATCGGCCACCACCTTGCCCAGATCGTGCAGGAGCCCGGCAATGAATGCATCCTCCGCTGCGGAGGGGGAGACCTTGTTCGCGATCGCCTTTGCACAGACCGCGCAGGCGATGCTGTGCTGCCAGAACTTGTAGAAGTCAAGGCTGCGTTTTTCCTTGTCGTTGAAGAGGTTGACGACGCTGATGCTGAGCACGATGCTCTTGAGCACATTGAATCCCAGCAGCACCACGGCCCCGCGGATGGTCGATATCTCTTTGATACGCCGGTAAAAGGGCGAGTTCGCCACCTTGAGCACCTTGACGGCGAGCGCCTGGTCCCTCTCCACCATCTGGGCGATCTGGCGTGCGTTCACCTGCGAATCGAGCGTCTTCTCCATGATGGTGGTGGCGATGGAGGGCAGGGTGGGGATATCCCCCAGATCCTCCAGAAGGGATTCGATCTCGTCGTGAGCGATTTTTTTCATCCAAGGTCTTATCGATAATTGCGGTTCCAATCTTGAGTCCGGATACCGAATATGATACTCAGAACAAAATGACAGCGCACCACGACAACACCCGAATGATCCATGTGGGGACGGTTCCCGTGGGGGGAGGTGCCCCCGTGACCATCCAGTCGATGACCAACGCCGACACCCGGGACGCAGCCGGAACCATTTCCCAGATCCATGCCCTCGAACGGGCGGGGTGCGAGATCGTGCGGGTGAGCATTCCGGACGAGGAATCCGCGAGGACATTCCGGGAGATAAGACAGGCGGTCCATATCCCGGTCATCGCGGACATCCATTTCGATTACCGGCTCGCGATTGCCGCCATCGAGAACGGGGCGGACGGGATCCGGATCAACCCCGGGAACATCGGGCGCACGGACAGGGTGGAGGCCGTGGCGCGCGCGGCGATCCAGGCCCGGATCCCCATACGGGTCGGGGTGAACCTGGGTTCGGTGAAAAAGCGGGTTCTCGATGCCCACGGGGGCGACCGGGTGGGCGCCCTGGTGGAAAACGCGTCTGAATATGTGCGCATGCTCGAGGACATGGGCGTGAGCTCGATCAAGGTCTCCTTGAAGTCATCCGACGTGCTGGAGACCCTGGACGCCTACCGGCGGTTCTCCCGGATCAGCTCGTGGCCGCTGCACCTGGGAGTCACGGAGGCGGGAACACTCTTCTCCGGGCTTATCCGTTCCTCGGTAGGGATCGGCGCGCTCCTGCTGGAGGGGATCGGCGATACCATCCGGATATCGCTTTCCGCAGACCCCGTCCAGGAGGTCACGGCAGGCAGGGTCCTGCTGGAGAGCATAGGGCTCAGGAAGGAAGGCGTCAGGGTGATCGCCTGCCCCACCTGCGCGCGGACGAACGGCGATGTGGCGGGCATCGCACTGAAGGTGGAGGACGCGCTCAAGGATGTAAAGAAGCACCTGGTGGTCGCGATCATGGGGTGCGTGGTGAACGGCCCCGGAGAGGCCCGGATCGCGGATCTCGGAGTCGCCTGCGACAAGGAGGGAGCCATGCTGTTCGTTCACGGCACGCCCGTGCGGCACATCGAGGCCTCTGAAATTGTACAGACACTCGTGGACGAAGTGGAAAAGGAGATATCGTAAATGAAATGGTCATCGCTGTTTTTGCACTCGCACAAGGAAGATCCCCGCGAGGCCGAGGTCATCAGCCACAAGCTCATGCTCAGGGGCGCCATGATCAAGAGGCTTGCTTCAGGCATCTATTCCTGGCTTCCCTACGGGCTCAAGGCCCTGCGCAAGGTGGAGAACATCATCCGTGAAGAGATGGACGCGGCCGGGGCTCAGGAGGTCCTGATGCCGGCGGTGCAGCCCGCCGAGATATGGAAGGAGAGCGGCAGGTGGGAGTTTTACGGCAAGGAGCTTCTGAGGTTCACCGACCGCAAGGGCGGGGAGTTCGCCATGGGCCCAACGCACGAGGAAGTCATCACCACCATCGTCCGCGACGAGGTGCGTTCCTACCGGGATCTCCCCATCAATCTCTACCAGATCCAGACCAAGTTCCGTGACGAGATCAGACCCCGCTTCGGCGTGATGCGCTCCCGCGAGTTCATCATGAAGGACGCCTACTCGTTCGACACCGGTGAAGAGGGGGCCGCAAAAAGCTATGATGCCATGCGCAGGGCGTACGAGCGCATCTTCAGCAGGTGCGGGCTCAGGTTCAAGGCCGTGGAGGCGGAGTCCGGCCCCATCGGCGGCAGCTACTCCCACGAGTTCATGGTGCTGGCCTCCACGGGCGAGGATGTCATCCTGAGCTGCCCTTCGTGCAGCTATGCCGCAAATCTCGAAAAGGCGGAGATCGCCGCCCCGGCCGAGCCGGTGTTCCGGAAGGCCCCTGCAGGCAGCCCGGACAAGGTGAAGACCCCGGACGTCAGAACCATCGAAGAGGTCTGCCGGTTCCTGGGTGTCACCCCGCAGGAGCTCGTCAAGACGCTCATATATGATACCGACAAGGGGGTGGTGGCCGCGCTGGTACGGGGTGACCACGAGGTGAACGAGGCCAAGCTCAAGCGCGCCGTGGGATGCGAGAGCATGGAGCTGGCCGACGAGGCGACCATAGAGAAGCACACAGGAGCCCCACGCGGGTTCGCCGGGCCGGTGAACCTGCCCGTGAGGGTCGTCGCGGATTACGGGCTTCTCGATTCCGGTCCCTACGTGACCGGGGCAAACGAGGAAGACCATCACCTCAAGAACGTATGGCTCTCCCGGGATGCGAAGGTGGACCGGATCGCCGATATCCGTAACGCCGAGAAAGGCGACCTCTGTCCCCGGTGCGGTGGGGCGCATCTGGACGACATACGGGGAATCGAGGTCGGGCACATCTTCAAGCTGGGCACCAAGTATTCCAGGGCCATGGACGCCGCCTTCCTGGACGAAAGCGGCGAGCAGCGGCCCATCATCATGGGGTGCTACGGGATCGGCGTAGGCCGGGTACTGGCCGCGGCCATCGAGCAGTACGCCGACGAGAACGGGATGGTGCTTCCCGTCTCCCTTGCCCCGTACCCGGTTCTGGTGCTTCCCGTGAACGTGGGTGAAGAGGAAGTCATGGCCGCTGCATCTAAAATGTATGAAGAGCTCAAGGCCCGCGGGGTAGATGTCCTTCTGGACGACCGGGACGCGCGTCCCGGCGTGAAGTTCATGGACGCGGACCTCATCGGTGCCCCGTACCGGATCACGGTAGGTATGCGCGGGCTCAAGGAAGGGGTCGTGGAGATCAAGGAGCGGGCAACCGGGACAGTGGAAAAGATCAGGGTGGCCGAGGCCCCCGACTATTGTATGGCGAAGATCAAAGAGACGGGAAGCGATTATTGACGGTACGGATAAACGACATTCTTGAAGAGGTGTCGGGGTACATCCCCGATGCGGACACCAGGATCATTGAAAAGGCATACGTGTTTTCGGCGCGTGTGCACCAGGGCCAGACGCGCCTGAGCGGCGAGCCTTACCTCAACCATCCCCTGGAGGTCGCCTATCTCATCGCCCAGATGCATCTGGACGTGAACGCGGTGGTCGCGGCCCTTCTCCACGACACCATCGAAGATTCGCTTACCAAGGTGGAGGATATTGCCGCAGGCTTCGGGGAGGAGGTCGCCCAGGTGGTGGACGGCCTCACCAAGATTTCCAAAATCGACTTCCGCTCCGAAGAGGAGCAGCAGGCGGAGAATTTCCGCAAGATGATCCTGGCCATGAGCAAGGACCTGCGGATCCTCCTGATCAAGCTGACCGACCGGCTGCACAACATGCGGACCCTGCAGTACCACAAGCCCAGGTCCCAGGAGCGGATCGCGCGCGAGACCCTGGAGATCTATGCGCCGCTCGCAAACAGGCTCGGCATCCACTGGCTCCAGATCGAGCTGGAGGAGCTGAGTCTGAAGTATCTCGACCCCACGGGGTACAAGACGCTCAAGGCCAAGCTCGAGGACATCGAGAAGGCCAAGGATGCCTACCTGCGAGAGGTGATGGACCAGATACGGTCCAAGCTTGAGAGCGTGGGGATCAATGCCGAGGTCAAGGGCCGGATCAAGCACGTCTACAGCGTGTACCAGAAGCTCAGGAAGCAGGGCATACCCTTCGAGGACGTGTACGACGTCATGGGCATGCGGATCATCGTCTCGAGCGTGGCCGAGTGCTACGAGGCGCTCGGGATCATTCATTCCATCTGGAAGCCCATCCAGTCGCGCATCAAGGACTTCATCGCCATGCCCAAGGCCAACATGTACCAGTCACTGCACACCACCGTGTTCGGGCCCGGGGGTGACCGGATCGAGATCCAGATCCGCACCCGGGAGATGGATTTTATCGCCAACGAGGGCATCGCGGCCCACTGGCGCTACAAGGACGGCAGGCAGATCAGCGAGCACGAGGGGGAGAAACTTTCCTGGCTCCGGCAGCTCCTGGAGTGGCAGAAGGAGCTCAAGGACCCGCACGAGTTTCTCCAGAGCGTCAAGATCGACCTCTATCCGGAAGACGTCTATGTCTTCACTCCCAAGGGAGAGGTCAAGCGGTTCCCCGTGGGGGCCACGCCCCTGGACTTTGCCTACAGCGTGCATACCCAGCTGGGGAATCAGTGCATGGGAGCCAAGGTCAACGGGAAGATCGTACCCTTAAGGTACAAGCTCAACAGCGGGGACGTGATCGAGATCCTGCGCTCTTCCAAGCAGCATCCGGGCAAGGACTGGCTCCGCATGGCCAAGACCTCGCGCGCCAAGACCAAGATCAAGGCATGGCTCAGGACCCAGGAAAACGAGCAGAGCATTGCGCTGGGCAGGGAGATCCTGGAGAAGCGCATCAAGAGCCTGCATCTGGGCAAGGAGGTCGACTACGAGGCCATGGCCAGGGACTTTTCCTTCCCGGACACGGAAGCCTTCTTTATGGCGATCGGGTTCGGCAGGCTTTCCGTCAACCAGGTGATCCACCGGATAGCACCGGAAGAGCAGAAAAAGGCGCCCAAGCAGCAGATTCAGAAGAAGAGGCAGGACTCATCGGGCATCGTGGTCAAGGGGGTGGAGGACCTCCTCGTGCGGTATGCCAAATGCTGCAGGCCTATTCCGGGCGACGAGGTGGTGGGGTTCATCACCCGGGGCAGGGGCATTACCGTTCACCGCAGCGGCTGCCCGTATGTGATGGAGATCGACTCCAGACGGCTCATTCCCGTTGAATGGGACAAGAATTTCTCGGAGAACCACGAGATCGAGTTCACGGTGATGTGCGCGGACAAGCCGGGCATGCTGGGATCGGTCACCGCAGCCATCGGCACCCGCAACGTCAATATCATCCACATGAAGGCCCATCCTGTGGCGAACGGCAGCGCCATGTGCGTCTTCAGGGTCACGGTCAAGAGTCTCTCCGAGCTCAGAGATCTCTTCAGCGACATCCGCAGGCTCAAGGGCGTGGAGAGGATCGAGCGGCACTAAAAGAGCCCTGGTGCCGCCTACAGCTGCGCCCTGATCTTCTCGATGATGTTGCCTTCCAGCGTTTTCTTGGAAATGCACTCGTGCCATTCCTGGGACACGTTCCTATCGTAGGCCTCGATATGCGCGGTGATCTTCACCTTGGTGCTCATATCGTTGATGGAGGTCACCAGGATACTCAGGGTATATCCGGCCTGCGACCAGATGGCCAGCCGTGCGGCGGAGGGCTTCTCCGCGATGGCTTCGATCTCGTAGTGCGCCTGGGGGCCCACCGAATAGTTGACGAACTTGGTCGTTATGACGCCTTTGCCCTTGTCCATGGAATCGATGGGGATCGACTCCGTGTTCAGGGTCGTGACCACGGAGTCCCAGACCTTGTCGAAACGGGCGAGATAAAAAGCCGTATCGTCTTTGAAGGCCGGTGCTGCCTGTTTCGGGGCGGAAGCACAGCCGGTCGCAAGAAATACCGCCAGCAACACCGGAAGGTAGAGCTTCGTTTTCATTGCGTGTCTCCTCATTGCAATCAATCGTGCACGAGACGAAATCTCGTGAAACATACAATACTATAGCAGAGAAACAAGGAAAAATATACCCGCATCTTACAGGGGTTGCACGTCCGCACGAAAGGCTCCGGGAGGCTGCTACGTCACGTGCCCGCCGCCGATGTGCCGTGATGGAGAAGAGGGCAGGGAGAGAAAGGGGGACAAACCCGGTGCGGGTTCGGTGCACATATCCGGACCGCAACGGTGGAGCGTAGTTGTCGCGGGTACGGACGAGCACCGTATTCCCGGCCATGGATTCGGATGTCACCCTTGAACGCGGAGATATGAAAAAGGATGGCGCTTCGCGCGTCATCCTGATCGTATATATGAAAAAGCCTTTAAGAAACGGACAATCCCCGATGCGCCCGCCTGGCGGATCAGACCGAGTGTTTCTCCACCCTGCCCGACTTGATGCACTGGGTGCAGACAATGATCCTTTTCGCACCCTGAGCGGAGGAGACCCGTACCCGCTGCAGATTGGGAAGCCAGATCTTGCGTGTCTTGTTCATCGCATGAGAGACGTTATGCCCGATTTGCGGGCCCTTGCCGCATATTTCACACTTTCTCGACATTGCCTTCTTTCATCTCGCTTTCTTCGAATATTATATCTTTGGTGCCGAAGCCGGGATTTGAACCCGGACGGGCGTAGCCCACCACCCCCTCAAGATGGCGTGTCTGCCAAATTCCACCACTTCGGCATAGACTGATGCTGTTCATAACAATCAAAGGTCTCAGTGTCAATATGGAAAATTGCCCCGGAGACCCGCCACCGCGTCCTTTTCCATGACGTTTTTTAAGGGGGCGGGAGAGAAAAGAACAGAACGTGCCGGAGATTTTCCATCGGATCCCGGCACCCGCGTGCTCCGGAGGGCCGTCCTCTCTTGGGTGCTGAAATTTTACATGATTCGGAATTGATTCTCACCCCGCATTCTTTATTAGAGATATTATTGAGAAAAAAATCGAGTCACTGACAAGAAGAAGCTACGGAGGAGCATGCATGCAGGGAACATTCAACGCGAACGAGGTTTTCCAGATGGCTATCGAGATTGAGAAGCGGGGAGCGGCATTTTATCGCGATGCGTCAGATTTTTTCGATGACCCCGGGATAAAGGCTCTGCTCAAGGGCCTCTCGGAGATGGAGCAGGAGCACGAAAGGGAGTTTGTCTCTCTGCGGGAGAGTATGACCCGGGGCAGTGCCTATGCGCAGGGATATGATCCCGATGGGTTGGCTGCCGCATACCTGGGATCTCTGACGAGCGGAGAGGTATTCGATCGAGCCCTGCTCTTCATCGGGTCTGAAACCGTGGAAGAGGTGCTGAAAAAGGGGATCGAGGTGGAGAAGAACTCCATCGTCCTCTACACCGGGCTGAAGGGGGTGGTCCCTGATGATCTGGGCAGAGACAGGGTGGACCGGATCATCCGCGAGGAGATGAAACATCTGATCGTCCTGGCCGAGCGGCTCGGATCTCTGAAGGGATGAAAGGGGCAAAGACCATGGCGGATATATTCCATGCGGTGAAGGTCAGCGGGAACGTCTACTGGGTGGGCGCGGTGGACTGGACGATCCGGGATTTCCACGGGTACACCACCAAGCGGGGGAGCACCTACAACGCCTATCTCATTCTCGGCGAGAAGATCACCCTGGTGGATACGGTGAAGGCCCCCTTCATGGGCGAGCTGCTCGCCCGCGTGGCGAGCGTGGTGGACCCGGGCAGGATCGACTACATCATATCGAACCACGCGGAGATGGATCACACCGGATGCCTGCCGCAGGTCATCCGGGAGGTGCGGCCCGATAAGGTCTTCGCCTCGGCAATGGGGGCAAAGGCCCTGAAGGAACATTTTCGAATAGACCGGGAGATCGTGCCGTTGAAGGACGGCCAGGAATTGAGCCTGGGGAACCTGAACCTTTCCTTTATGGAAACCCGGATGCTGCACTGGCCGGACAGCATGTTCACCTACCTTAAGGAAGACCGGCTCCTCTTCTCGCAGGATGCCTTCGGCATGCACCTGGCCACCTCGGAGCGGTTTGCCGACGAGATCGACCAGTCGATTCTCGATTACGAGGCCGCCACGTACTATGCCAATATCCTCCTTCCTTATTCGCCCCTGGTGATCAAGCTCCTGGACAGGGTGGGGAAATCGGGCATCCCCATTGAGACCATCGCGCCCGATCACGGGCCGGTGTGGCGAACCGACCTGGCCCGGATCCTCTCCCACTATCAGACATGGGCGGAGCAGCGGCCCGCAAATAAGGCGGTGGTGCTCTACCATACCATGTGGCACAGCACCGAGATGATGGCCCGGGCCATCGAAGAGGGTCTGCGCACGGGAATCACCCGGGTGAAAGTCATGTCCATGGACGCGTTCCACCGCAGCGACGCGGCCTATGAGATCCTCGGCGCGGGCGCGCTCATCGCAGGGTCTTCCACCCTGAACAACCAGATGCTTCCGTCCATGGCGGATGTGCTCACCTATCTCAAGGGCTTGAGGCCACGGAACCTCATGGGGGCGGCGTTCGGTTCCTATGGATGGAGCGGCGAGGCGCCGGATCACATCAACGGCTTCCTTGCCGACATGGGGGTGGATCTCGTCAGAACCCCGGTCAAGGCGAGGTATGTCCCTGATGACGATGTTCTTGAATCGTGCTATGAGTTGGGCAGAACGGTTGCGCTGAAGCTTGGCGAGGCCATCTGACAATGGGGTGTGAGCCACGGGGGAGGGAAAACGGTTTACCCGGGTTTAAGGCCCTTTCCGATCCGTGTTCCCGGATGCCGGGGCATGTGCCGGCACCGGAGAAAAGCATAAGATTCCACAAGGGAGGATGAGATGCAGAGATACGTATGTCAGGTTTGCGGTTACATATACGATCCGGACAAAGGCGACCCCGAGGGCGAGATCCCTCCCGGGACCTCCTTCGAGGCGCTGCCCGAGGACTGGGTCTGTCCGGTGTGCGGCGCCTCCAAGAGCGAGTTCGAGCCCGAGGCGTGAGGCTTCCCGCTCCTGACGGTGATCTTTTCACCCGTGAATCTTTTCAAGCGAAAGGCAGTAGTGCCAATGATGGTGCAGACAAACACGAATACGCACGATAGCGGGGAGACTGACCGGTTATGACGGTGTCGGATACTATCCGGGAGGTGTTTCTCCGGGAGACGTTCGACCGGTTCCACCGCCCCGAATACATCTCTCCCGATCCACTGGAGTTTGTATATCGCTATGATGATCCGCTCGACCGGGAGATCGTCGGGCTCGTCGCCTCGGCGTTCGCCTATGGAAGGGTCGCGCAGGTGCTGAAAAGCGTGGAAAAGGTGCTCGGGAAGATGGGGTCTTCTCCGCGCGCGTTTCTCGGCAGTGTGCAGGAACCGGATCTTCGAGAGATGTTCCGCGGATTCAGGCACCGTTTCACCACGGACCGCGAGCTGGTGGAGCTCCTCGTGGGTCTTCAGGGTGTTTTCCGAAGGCACGGGTCGCTCCAGGCGTGTTTCCTCTCCGGTCTTCGCGCCGGAGACGACACGATCGGGCCCGCCCTCTGCGCCTTTGCCGGCGAGCTCGACGTGCACGGGAACGGCGGGGGCTACAACAGTCTGATCCCGGCCCCGGAAAAGAACAGCGCGTGTAAGAGGCTGCACCTGTACCTCAGGTGGATGGTACGCTCCGACGCGATCGACCCCGGGGTGTGGACCGATGTCTCTCCGGAAAAGCTCATCGTTCCGCTGGACACCCACATGTTCCGAACCTGCAGAGCGCTGGGCATGACCACGCGGTCGCAGGCGGATGGGAAAACCGCCCTGGAGATCACGTCCGCGTTCCGGGAGATCGAACCGGATGACCCGGTGAGATACGACTTCTCCCTCACCAGGATCGGCATCCGCAGGGAAGGCGATCTCTCCCGGATGATCGAGTCGTGTGCGCGTGTTCATCGCGACTGAGATGTGTGCGGGAAAGGAGGAAGATATGGACGAACGAATTCGCGATGCCATACACCAGGCGTATACCGGAGAATCCAAGGCTTCGCTCAGGTTGAAGGTCTTTGCCGAAAAGGCCCGGGCCGAAGGCTACCCCCAGCTTGCAAAGCTCTTCCGGGTAATATCGTTCTCCGAGGAGCTCCACGGCAAGAGGGCGCTGAAGCTGCTCAGGGAGATCAGGAGCACGGAAGAGAACCTCGCCGAGAGCTTCGAGTCGGAGACCAGGGTGGCGGGCGTCGCGTACGATCAGTTCATCAGGTATGCGGAAGAGGCCGGAGACAAGGCGGCGTCGCTGTATTTCAGCCAGTCAAGGGATGTGGAGGAGATTCATGCAAGGCTGTACAAGGAGGCCATGGACCACGTTCTGGAAGAGCGGCAGACCACCTACTACGTGTGCGACCTCTGCGGGTATGTCTCCGACGGCGTGCTGCCCGAGGAATGTCCTGTCTGCGGTGCCGGGAAAGAGCGGTTCGTCTCCTTCGAGTAGGCCGTTTTCGTGCCTGTCCTTTGCAAGGGGGTGGGCCGTCCACGTGCCCGTCAATGGCCCTGCGCCGGAGCAGAGACTTCCCGGAAGATACTGAGATCAGCCCCTGGATCGCTGCTTCAGGTGTTCGGACCAGTAGGTTTCGTATTCCCTGCAGGCCTTCTTGAGTCCCTTGATCGTCCGGATTCCGAGCCGGGAGAGTTCTTCAAGGATTTCTCTTCGTGTTAGCGTCACGGCATACAACCTTCCTGATGAACCTGTATTCCGTCCGAATCGCCTCAGCTCGATTGTTACGGTCAGGTGATTCATATATCAAAAAACAGCCGGTTCTCCAAGAATAAAATGAATAATGAATGTTGTCTTTCGGGTGTGGTGCCTCCATGTCCTGCGAGGAGAGGTACCTCTGCCTTTTCTCTCACACCTGGCGGCCGAAAAGTCCCGCGGATGGCCGAAGGGCCTCAGGGATTTTCCTGCTGCCACCGCCAGTGGAGGAGGTCGGAGAGAACCCCGATGCGTGAATATCCGGGACCGTGACCATACGAGAAGAGGAACGAGAGCGCGAAGGAGTAATGCGAGCCGGAGCGTACATACCGGAACGTGCGCCAGAGGACGTTCACCTCGGACGAACCGGGCGACGACTCTCCGGAGGCGAGGGTCAGCAGGGGCAGGTAGTTTCTCCGGAAGCCCTCGTCGTGAATGGGGACAAGCCAGGGGAAGTACCACAGCCTCCGGTCGCCGGAGGTGTGCCGGTGCCACAGGGGCCAGGCGGTGAGCTGCTGCGAATTTACGGCCTGCTCCCTGATCAGGGTGTTCTTTTTGCTCAGGAGCAGGATGGTGGTCCGCTCCTCCCGGATACCGGCAGCGGGATTGTAGCTCGCCTCGCGCTTGTACAGCGGCCAGAGAACGATCTTCATCCGGTAGGATTCTCCGGCGGTCTTGGTCCAGTAGAAGGGAAAGAATTTGAGCTCCTCGTACGCCCCGGTCGCCTTGCGCAGCAGAGGCCAGGGGAAGTTCGCGCTCGTGAGCTCGGGCGAGGTGTCCCTGCTGTAGGTGAACAGCGGCCAGAGGATCGAGAAGTTCCAGTAGGTGTCCCCCCGGGAGTAATAGAAGAAGGGTATGAATGCATTGATGTACTGGGCGCCCCGCCGGAAGTGGAGGAGGGGCCACAGAACGTAATCGTGGCGATAGTTCACCGTTTTCTCGTACCCCCAGAGGGGGAAAACCTGGAACTCGCGGCCGGGCGAATACCGGAACACCGGCCACAGCACCGAATAGGACTCGATGCCGTTGTTGGTCGTCCGGGAATAGAGGGGCCAGAGCACGAACCGGATCCGGTCGTGCCCGAAACGGTGATCGAGCCTGCCATAGAGCGGAAAAATCCCGCCATAGCGCTCTGTTTCGTGTCTTCCGAAAAAAAAGATGAGGAGGTTGTAGTTCTCCCGGTCTTCCTCGTTCGTATAGGAAAAGACCGGGATGAACCGCCCCCGTTCGCGGGTGAAGTGGCCGAGGGGATAGAGGACGTCCGTCCGGGAGGCGTCGCGGTGGAAAAGGGGGCGAAGCGCGGAATACTCGTCGGTAATGTCCACGAGGGGACCGGCCAGGGAAAGCCGATGCCCCTGCTCGCCCGACTCGAAGAAGAGCAGGGGGGCGAGGTTGACCGTGGCGGCAGACAGACACTGCCACGGGGCGAGGAGCATCACCGGCAACAGAAACCGGAAGGCTGCGCGCGGGGTCAGCATGGTCGCTACCAGATCAGGCCCAGGATTGTCCCCAGCACCGTCACAGGCATCTGCTCTTCGATTCCCTGCGCGGCGAGGTTGGCGCTTCTGACCGCTTCCTGGAGGTTTGCGTAGAGCTCTTCGTCCGTGAGCAGCATACCCAAGGTGCCCCGGCCTTCGGCCAGCTCGTCGCTGATGGTCCTGATGTTCTCGGAGATGGCCAGGAGATTGCCGTAGAGGGCGGGATCGTTCATGAGCATGGAGATGGTGCTGTCTTCCTCTATGCCGGCCGTGATGTTCTGCAGGGAATCGAGGAATTCGGACAGGGAGACATAGAGCGTGTCATCGTGGACAAGCCTGCCGACGGTTCCTTCTCCGGCGTTTATGGTTCTCACGATCTCACCGAATTCTTCGGTGGTGGAGGTGAAGTTGCCCGAGGCATCCGCCAGGATCTCGGTGATCCGGCGCAGGCCCATGATGATGCCGGAGATGTCTTCCCGGTTTTCCGCCACCAGGGAAGAGGACTCCTCGGTGAGGTTTCTCAGGTTCGTGAGGATGGCCCGCAGGGTTTCCTCGTCTCCCAGCGTCGCGTTCAGGGAGAACGAAAGCTCGGTCAGGTTGCCCGCCAGCTCGCCGAGTTGCACGAGGAGATCGTCCAGGGAGGGTGGTACGCTGGTCCGCGCGAGATTCCCGCCGGGCTCGATCATGTTCCCTGAATTTCCGGGATGGATGATGATGATCTTGTCTCCCAGGACCCCCCGGGTCGCAACGGAGGCCTGGCTGTCGATGGGAATGCGGACGTCTTCGTAGACCTGGGTCCTGACCAGGGCCGAATAATCCGTGTTCAGGGTTATCTCGTCGACACTCCCCACCTGGACGCCTGCCAGGACGAGCTGCGAACCCCTGTTGAGCCCCTCTACCGTGGAGAACACCATGCTGATGGGATAGGTGCCCCTTCTCGTGAGGTTCAGCTCGCCGATGGTGAAGGAGAGGGCGGCAAAGACCGCGACCACGGCGACGATGAAAATGCCGACCTTTGCCTCGTTGCTCATGCCTGCACCCCGGTGATCGCCATAGGCTCAGTCCACCAGCTCATTGATCTTTTCCTCCAGATCCTCCCGGGTGTTCCGGTTGAGCGAAGACGCCTTCAGATAGTGGTCGAGGGCCTTGTCCTTCTTTCCCAGGCTCTGCAGCACATCTCCCAGGTGCTCGTGGATGGTGGGGTCGGTATCGAGCTTTTTCACCGCCTTTTTCAGGTAGGTAAGTGCTTCCTCCGGCCTGTTCTGACGGAAGAGGACCCATGCCATGGAATCAAGGATATAGGGATCGTCGGGACGCTGCTTCAACGCCTCGCTGATCATCTCGTGGGCCTGGTCGAGGTTGGTCGCCTCGTCGGCCCAGATATAACCTACGAAATTGAGCGCAACCGGATCCTTGGGGTTGCTCTGGAGCAGCTTGGTGGCGATCTCCAGGCCTTCCTCCCTCCTGCCGTCCGCGTCGAGCTCGGTGGCGAGCTGATAGCCGACCTCGGCGCACCCGTCCTTGGGAGAAAAATAGTCCCACGCCCGAAACAGCTCGTTCATCATCTCGTCGTGTCTGCCGAGGTCCTTGAGAATCGAGGACCTGAGCAGTGTGGCCTCACAGCCCAGCCTGCTGGTCAGGGAGATCTGAGAGAGCTGTGAAAAGGCCTCGTGAAGACGGTCGAGCTTGGCGTATACGATGGCGAGATAGTAGGAGTCCTCCAGGGTCATCTCCTGAAGGGAGGTGATGGTGCCAAGCGCTTCTTCGTACATGCCTTCCTGAAGCTGGAGCAGGGCGAGCTTGCGGGTGATCTGGGGATCGCTGCTGAGCTGCCTGAGCCTTTCCATCTGATCGATGGCGTCCTGGTAGCGGTTCGTCGAGATATAGAGGTCGGACAGAACCACGAGGGCCTCCACGGCTTCGGGCTCTATCTCGAGGTATTGCCTGTAGACGGACTCGGCTTCCCGCTTCTCTCCCAGGAGCTCGTGGGCCCTGCCGAGTTCGAGATACGCGGGGGCGAACCGGGGTTGGAGCTCGATCACCCTGCGAAGGTAGTCTTTTGCGCACGGGAGGTCCTTGTTTCCCAGGCAGGCCTTGGAGAGGGTGTAGAGGACCATGGAGTCGTCGCCGGAGCCGAGCAGACCCTGAAGGATCTCCTGCGCCCCGGTGAAATCCGCGACGATGATTTTCAGGTTGGCCAGAAACAGACTGAGCTGGGTGTTTTCGGGGTATCTGGCCACCAGGACCTCGGTGTCTTCGATTGCCTGGTTCCAGTCGCCCTTGCGTGCGTATATCCGGGTTCTGAGCTCGAGCGCCTCGTCCACGAAGGCGTCGCTTTCGATGAGCCGGTCGATGAACTCCAGGGCAGGGTCGGGCTGGTTGGTGACGTAGAGGATACGCGCCTGGGCGAACCACGAAAAGGGTTCGTCCACGTTGGCATAGAGGTCCAGGGCGTTTTCCCAGTTTCCCAGGTTTTCTTCGTACCGGGCGAGCATGAGGGTGAGACGGGGAGAGTCCGGTTTCCCGGCGACGCGGTTGCCCTCCTGAGGAGGCACATGGGCGCATCCGGCGCTCAGCGCCAGAATGCTCAACGCGATGAGAAGACTAATGCTTCCGGCTGTCCGCAATGGCAAACATCCCCCTCACGGCCGCCTCCGGATCGGGGCTGCCGAAAACGCTGGATCCGGCCACGACCACATCCACGCCCTTGTCAAGCACCATGCCCAGATTGTCCGGGCCGATTCCCCCGTCGATCTCCACGAGGATGTTCCTGCCGGCCGCAAGTGCCTTTGCCTCCGTGATTTTCGGCATCACCGCGTCGATGAAGGTCTGGCCCCCGAACCCCGGATTGACGCTCATGATCAGGATGAGGTCCACCACGTCGAGGCAGTACGCAATCGTGCTCAATGGGGTCGACGGATTCAGCGCCACTCCCGGGGCGCACCCCAGCTCGCGGATTCTCGTCAGGGTCCTGTGCAGGTGCGGGCCGGCCTCCGCGTGGACGGTGATTCCGTTGGCGCCGGCCTTGGCGAAGGCCTCGAGATAGCGGTCGGGGTCGGCCACCATCAGGTGGCAGTCCAGGTAGGCGTCGGTGACGGACCGGACGCTCTTGACCACCAGGGGCCCGATGGTGATGTTCGGCACGAAACGCCCATCCATGACATCCACATGAACCCACTGTGCCCCGGCGGATACAACCTTCCGGATGTCACTGCCCAAGTTTGCGAAATCAGCCGACAGTATGGACGGCGCGAGTATCATCCCAACCTCTTTCTAAACGTTTTTAAGATCCGCTTTGCACATATAACGTCACTATCTTTTCTATCACGGATTCTTCAAGATTGCTGCACCATTTTTGCCACCCGCTACGGGCGGACGGCATTTCCGAGGATGACCCGGGAGGCACGCAGGCCGTTGGAAAAGGCGCGGGCGTCCACGGCCTTTTTCCCCTCCACCTGAAGCACCTGCGGGAGCAGGAAACCCCGCCTGCAGGCGATGGTGAGCCCGCGGTCGGTTCTGCTCATGGACCCGAACTCGAGCGCGTGCTCCTCGAGCCGGTACGTGCTCTTGAGGATCCTGAGAACCTTTGATCCGAAGAATGTGTAGGCGCAGGGCCAGGGGAGAAGGCCACGGACCATGTTGTGGATGGTGCGGGGGTCCGAGCCCCAGTCGATATCGCCCTCTTCCTTTTTCAGCATCGGGGCATAAGTCGCCTTGTCGTGCTCCTGGGGTTTCGCCTCGATCCCGCCCCTTTCCAGCAGGTCAAGGGTCTCCAGGAGCTTTTCCGCGCCGAGCGTGCTCAGGCGCGCCGACAGGCCGATGGCGTCCTCATCCTCAGGGATGGGCACCTGTGATCGAAGGAACACGGGCCCGGAATCCATGCCCGAGTCGATCTGCATGATGCTCACTCCGGTCGTGGCACACCCGGCCAGGATGGCCCGATTGATGGGCGCGGCACCTCTGAAGGCGGGCAGGAGCGAGGCATGAACGTTGATAAAGCCGTGCACGGGGATCGCGAGCATGTCGTCGGGGATCATCTTTCCGTACGCCACCACGATGACCGCATCCAGGGCAAGATCACGGAGCATCCCCGTTATCCCGGTATTCCCCTTCAGTGTCTGCGGCTGCACGACAGGGATGCCTTTGTCGAGAGCCAATTCCTTGACCGGCGGCATCATGAGATGCCGGCCTCTGCCTTTCGGCTTGTCGGGCTGGGTGACGACGCTCAGGACCTGGTGCTTGCCGGACTCGATCAGTGCCTTGAGCGAAGGCAGGGCAAACTCCGGGGTGCCCATGAAGGCGAGTCTCATAAGGTCCCTTTTTTCTTTTTCTTCAGATAAATGGAGCGCTTCAGGCTGGAGGCATAGTCCAGGATCACCTTTCCGTCCAGGTGATCGATCTCGTGCTGGAATATTCTCGCGAGATACCCTTCAGCCTCCATGCGCACCTCGTTGCCTTTGAGGTCGATGCCCGTGACGAGTATCCTGAAGGCGCGGTCGACATCCACGGAGGTCTCCGGGACACTCAGGCACATCTCGGTGTCCGTCTCCAAGCCCTCCTTCTCGACGATGACCGGATTGATCAGGACTATGAGCTGCTTCTCGTCCTTCCCTGCGGAAGGATCCACGAGAACGAGCCGCATGGATTCGCCCACCTGGGGGGCGGCGAGGCCCACACCGGGGGCGGAGTGCATGGTGTGTCTCATATCCTCGGCAAGGGTGACGATATCCAGATCGATGTTGTCCACCTCGTGTGCCCGGGATTTGAGAACCCTATCCGGATAGATCAGGATCTCTTTTTTCGGCATAATATGCTACCATAAAACCAAAGCTTCCGGTCTGTCAAGTGGCGCTATTCCTTGCAGGTTTCACGGGTTCGGGGAAGAGCCTGGGATTCCGGTACTGCTGAAAAGAGCCGCATTTCGTCCGGTGCTTGCACGTCATGCACACGTCGAGGGCGACTCTGGGCTCCCCCTTTCTTCTGGGGCAGATCAGATAGGTGCTCATGGCAGAGGCAACCCCGCTGCGGCGAAGGCCTGCCGGATAACCGCGTTCGGGGCGGAGACCCCGGTGAGGAGCCGGAAGTTCTCGCCGGTCTGGTGATAGAGCATGTGGTGCCCGGGGACGAGGGTATACCCGCGGCTTCGGGCCTCGCGGCCGAGCGCAGTTTCGCGCATGACCGTCTCCAGGAGCCTCGCGCCCTTTCTCAGGCCACCCATATCCAGGCTTAAGGGGATGCGGTCAGCCACGGGAGTGGTCTGAACCACCACGTCCATCTCCGGGAGCATGTCCGGGTGAAAGAGATCGACCTGATCGAATGGAAAGTGCTCTGCGAGGGCGCGGGCCCGCCCCACGGTGCGGTTGAGGACGCTGACGCGACGGGCGCCTGCCTGGAGCAGGGCATGGACAATCGCGCGGGCCGCACCCCCCGCGCCGATCATCAGACACCGGGCGCCTCGGACATCGCCGATGGCGCGTACCGCGCCGATTCCGTCGGTGTTGTATCCGGTGAGGACCCCCCCGGGGCTCCTCGCCACCGTGTTCACCGCCCCGAGATCGGTCGCGGGGGGCAGAGTCTCGTCCAGGAGCCCGGCTGCGGACTCCTTGTGAGGGATGGTCACGTTGAACCCGCCGAGGTTGCTCCATGAACGGTACGCCTCGATGGTCGCGGGCAGTGCCTCGGGCGGGGTGTCGTGCGCGATGTATGCCATGTCCAGGGACAGTGCCTCGAATACGTGGTTGAAGACCATGGGCGCCACCACGTGGACACAGGGGTGGGCGATGATGGTAAAGATGCGCGTGGTGCCGGTTATCTTCACGCTAGTCTTTTCTCCGGCGGACCTTTTCCTCGATCAGGGACAGGACCTCGCCAGCCGACCCCTGGATAAGAAAATCCGAGACATCCCCGGTCAGCGGCGTGGGCTCCCGGTTGATCTCCACCACGCGGCATTCCCCCTTGGGAAGGGGGATGCCGCCCAGGCCCCTGAAGATCGAGTTCATCCCCTTGGCGATCAGGGGAAGGGACGCCGCGGGCTCGACCTGGGCCGAGGTCCCGATCACGAGCATGAGATCGCAGTCTTCAGCCTCGCGGAACGAATGTTTCATGGCCTCCTGAGGGATCGCCTCGCCGAAGAAGACCGCGTCGGGCTTGAGGATCCCTCCGCACTCGCACCGGGGGGGTATCCTGGTCTCCAGATCGGAGAGCACCTGCTCGTAGCCGTACTTCTTCCTGCACTTCATGCACCTGGCAAAGAGCATGTTACCATGGAACTCGATGACGTTCCTGCTGCCGGACTTCTGGTGGAGGTTGTCGATGTTCTGGGTGATGACCGTTTTGACGATGCCGACCTCCTCGAGGTAGGCCAGGGCGTGGTGGCCCATGTTGGGCCGGGCGTCCCAGAGAGAGAACTCGCTGGAGCGGTTCATGTCGAGCATGCACCGCCAGACCTCCTCGGGGTCGGCGAGAAAGCGTTCGAGGAAGAACACGGTCGGGTCATACCGTTCCCAGATGCCTCCCGGGGAACGGAAGTCGGGAACCCCGGATTCGGTGGATATACCGGCACCGGTCAGGACAATCGCGTGCTCCGCTTCCAGCAGGAGTCCCACGGTCTTGTCGATGAGAGGCAATTCCATGGCCTAAGCTTTATCAGAGGAGCCGGTGAAGGTCAAGGTGTATAAGGGCATGAATACAGGCCCGATCACTCTGCCGGGCACCCACCCTTTGGGATAAGGGGTGTTTCCCTGTCCGGCCTTCTTCCCGCCTGCTTCGGCGCGCACGCATTAAGGATGCGGGCGGGAAACCCCTGACGCTCCCCACGGTCTGCCGCCGGGATATCCCGATATCCGGAAAGGGGGAGTGAAGTACAGGCTGGCCGCGGGGCACACGCCTACTGAACAGGGGCCGCAGGTTTCTCGGAAAACGGGGGCTGAATCACCGCGTCGTCTTCTTCCTCCAGGTGAAAGAGGCTCTCCGGAAGACCGGTGTCGAACCGGTAGTTCGAGAGCCGGATATCACTCTGGTTGCCCGTTGCATCCTTGAGGAGGATCCTCTTGATTGCGTGGGAACCTTCGGTCCAGACCGTGATGTGGCCGGAGCCTTCCCGGGGATAGAGAAACAGGGCGTCCGAGCTTTCCTGCACCTCGTAGCCCTCGCCGATGGATTCGAGCCCGGAGAAGAATCCCAGGATATTCTGGTTCGCCATCTCGGGCGGCAGCGCCTGCACGGTGGTGGTGTCTTCCTCCGGGAGGTGGATCACCACCTGCTGGCCTTTGAGGATGATGATCTGCCGCTGGGGCTTGAAGACGTCCATCCTCACGCCCACCCCGCGCTTGTAGGACACCGTGCCCGTGAATCGTATCTCCTTGTTCACCAGGCTCTGGAAGGTATTCTGGGAGAAGCTCACCGTGAAGTCCTGATAGTCCATATAAAACTGCTGGATGTTCTTCAGGTTTTCCGCGTACAGGGAGGGTGCGGCACAGACCGCGAATATGAGTATGATCAGGCTATTCTTCCATTTCAGCGCCATAAGAGCTTACCAACACCTTTCTTGGTTTTCCCGCCGTATCGGCGGGGCCGATGATTCCTTCGCGCTCCATCTGCTCGATGATGCGCGCCGCACGGTTGTATCCGATCCTGAATCTCCGTTGAATGAGGGAGATGGAGGCGCTCCCCTTTCCGGTGACGAACTCCAGTGCCTCGTCGTACACGGGATCGTATTCGTTCTCCGGAGGGGAACCGCCGTTGTTCGAATCATCCTCTGCCATGCGCGCGATCTGATCGTCAAGTCCTTCGATGTAGTCCGGGCCGCCCTGCTCCCGGATGAATTCCACCACCTTGTCGAGCTCCTCCTCGGAAACGTACGCGCCGTGCACGCGCATCAGGTGCGAGTTGCCCGGGGTGAGGAAGAGCATGTCGCCCAGGCCCAGGAGCTGATCGGCCCCGGATGAGTCGAGGATGGTCCGGGAGTCGATCTTGGAGGACACCCGAAACGAAATCCGGGAGGGAAAGTTCGACTTGATGAGCCCGGTGATGACGTCCACCGAGGGACGCTGGGTGGCGACGATCATGTAAATGCCCGCGGCCCGGGCCATCTGGGCGAGCCTGGCGATATAGACCTCCACCTCGCGGTTGGCCATCATGAGGTCGGCCATCTCGTCGATGATGATCACCAGCTTGGGCAGCAGGCCCGTGCTGGCCTCCTGGTTCTTGAGCGTGGCCAGGGTGGTGGCGGCCTCGCCCTTTTCGTTCTTTTTCACCTTCTTGTTGTACGAGTCGATGCCCTTGACGCCCAGGTCCTTGAACCACTCGTAGCGCATCTCCATCTCGCTCACGGCCCACTTGAGCACCGGGATGGCCTCCTTGGGATTGACCACCACCGGGTAGAGCAGGTGGGGGATGCCCTCGTAGTGGGAGAGCTCGATCCGCTTGGGGTCTATCATGATGAACTTGAGCTCGGAGGGGTTGTTGCGGTAGAGCAGCGAGAGGATCATGGTGTTCAAGCCTACGCTCTTGCCCGTGCCGGTGGCTCCCGCGATGAGCAGGTGAGGCATCTTCGCCAGGTTCGTCACCACGGGCGTGCCCTCGATGTTGGAGCCCAGGGCCAGGGTGAGCGGCGCGCCGGACATGACGAATTCCCTGCTGGAGAGGATCTTCTTCAGGCAGACCATCTCGCGGGTCCGGTTGGGGATCTCGATCCCGACCGCGTTTTTCCCGGGTATGGGCGCCACCACCCTCACGGGCGAGGCCTTGAGCGCCATGGCGAGGTCGTCTGCAAGGGATACGATCTTGTTGATCTTGATGCCCGGGGCCGGCGTGAACTCGTACATGGTGATGACCGGGCCCGGCCGGATTTCCAGGATCTCGCCCTCCACGCCGAAGTCTTTGAGCTTGGAGATGATGAGCGACGCATTCGCCTTGAGCTCCTTCTCGGTGATAACGCGGTTTTTCCCGGGCGGATTGCTGAGCAGGGACAGGGAAGGCCGCTGGTAGTTGCTCACGAAGTCCAGCGTGGCCTGCTTGGGCAACTCGACCACGGCCTTGTCCTCATGCCCGGAGATCGTGATCTGGGGCTCTTTCTTCCCGGAGGGCGCCTCCCCCGCGACGGCCTCGGGCGCCTTCGGCTTTTCCTCCGGCGGCTTTCGTGGAATCTTCTGTTTGACCGGCTTTTCCATCTCCCTGCGCTTGCGCTTGAGCTGCCGGTTTTCCCGTATGCTCGCGGCGAGGTCTTTCAGCGCATGATAGGGGGTGAAGAGGTCGTAGCCCATCATCACCCCGGCGCACAGCAGCATGAGCATGAGCACGACCGATCCCCACGAGAGATAGGTGAACAGCGCCGTGCCGACAATATGGCCCAGGAGCCCGCCCGCCTTCATGGCCTCCTCGCCCAGCAACTCGGTGTTCATCTGGACGATCTCCAGCAGCCCCAGCGATACGAAGAAGAGTATGAGGGTGCTCACGGGTTTCGTCCACCGGATAAAGGCCTGGTTCCGCAGAAAGCCCACCCCGTATTCCATCAGGAAGAGCGGGATGATGAAGGCCGTAATGCCGAACACGATGAACAGGCCGTCCGCGAGATAGGAACCAATGATACCCATCCAGTTGCTGATGCTCTCGACCTTCTGAGAATTGGAGAAACTGGGGTCTGCAGTATTGTGGGACACCAGAGCCAGGAAGACGAAGACGGCAATGAAGATCATGAATATCCCGGCAAGCGGGAAGGGAAAACTCTTTCTGTCTCGACTGCTCTTTTTCGCCATTTAGAACCCTCCCAGGAAATCCGCTGCCAGATAGAGCGACCCTGCAATCCAACAGTAGATGGAAAAGATGAAAAAGTTGTGCTTTTGTAAGGTCCATACCAAAAGTTTCAGAGAAATCAAACCCACGATGCACGACGAGAGGGCGCCGATGAGGTGTTCGGTCGTCACGGGTCTGATCTCGCCGCCCCATTCCAGGACCGCTGCACCGAGAATGGCCGGGATGGACGCGATGAACGAATAGCTCGCGGCCCAGGTGCGGTCCATGCCCGAGAACACGCCTGCGAATATGGTGGAGCCGGAGCGCGATATCCCTGGTATGATGGCGAAGGCCTGGAACAGGCCAACGGCCACGGCGTCCCTGGCCCGGATCTGACCATAGGGCTTCCCGGTATTCTTCTTCCGGTCGGTGGCGAAGGTGAGAAAGCCTGTGACGATGAGCATGGCGGCCACCAGGGAGGGCAGGGAAAACATGGCCTCGAAATGACCCCTGAACAGGACGCCGATCACGCCGGTCACGGCGGTGGTGATGAGGATGCACCCGATGATCCATGCCTGGCCCCGCCGGTAGCTCCCGGGCAGGATGCCCTTGAGCAGGCCGAGGATCTCCCTGTGGAAGAAGATCACGACCGCCAGGGTGGTGCCCAGGTGAACAGAGACATCGAAGAGGATATCTCCAAGCCATTTTTCGCCGAAAAAACCCTGGAGCAGGACGAGATGGCCGGAGCTGGAGACGGGCAGAAACTCGGTCAGCCCCTGGACCGTGCCCAAGATGAGCGCTACGAGAAGATCGTGCACGGTTTCCTCCTATATCTCGACGATGATGGGAATGATCATGGGCTTTTTCCCGAGGCGGGCCTTGAGCCGTGCGCCCAAGGCCTCGCGGAGACGGTTCTGGAGGTCCAGGACGTTGATCTCCCGGTCCAGGCACGTGTCCATGACACTCTCCGCATGGCTCCGGATGTCGTCCATGATCTCCTGCTCCATGCTCGCCGGGACCACGCCCTTGCACATGATGTCGGGGCCGAGCACGATATCCGGTTTGGCCGGGTCGATCACCACGAAGGCGACCACGAGGCCGCCCTCGGAGATGTGCCTCCGGTCCCTCAGGACCACGTCCCGGATGTCGCCGGTGAGCTCCCCGTCCACGAAGCACCTGCCGCGGGGGGTCTCCCCGGTCAGGTGAAGGCCGTCTTCCTCGATGGTCCACACCTGCCCCGGCCTTGCCAACACGACCTCCGGGGCCTTGCCGGGCATGGCCTGGACCATTTCCGCCAGGGCCTTCATCTGCCTGAGCTCCCCGTGTATGGGCATGACGGTCTCGGGCTTGAGCAGGGTGACGGCCTTGAGAAGCTCTTCCTGGGGTGCATGACCCGTGGCGTGGACCGATGCCGTGTCGGGATACGAGACCCTGGCGCCGAAATCGATGAGCTTGTCGATGCACCGGGTGATGGCGAGCTCGTTGCCCGGGATCATCCGGGCGGATATGATCACGCTGTCGCCCTCCTTGACCTTGAACTTGTGCCATCCCCGGGCGATGAGCGACAGCACTGAGAACACCTCGCCCTGGGTGCCGGTGCAGATGACCATGATCTTCGAGCGGTCCATGGAGATGATCTCTTCGGGCTTGACCATGTCCCGGGGGTCGATCTCCAGGGCGCCCAGGTCCATGGCGATGTCCACCACCTGGCTGATGCTCCTGCCGATGATGGAGACCTTTCTGCCGCTTTGCACCGCGATGTCGCAGAGCGTCTGGATACGGTGCACGTGGCTGGAAAAGGTCGATACCAGCACCGCGCCCCGTGTTTTTCGGACGATGTCGCCGATGGTCTGCCTGATCGTCTCCTCGTCGGAGACCCTGGGGTCCACCTCGGCGTTGGTACTCTCGCACATGAAGAGCTTCACGTCTTTCACGCTCGTGCCGTACTCGGGCGGAACCTGCCGGAAGTCTCCCGAGTGCACGATCGTGCCCTGCGGCGTGTCCATGCGCAGGGCGTAGCAGCCCAGGGTGGAATGGAACACCTCGATGAACTCGATCTCGGTGCCGGCCAGCGTGATCTTCTGGCCCGGGTGCGCTTCGATAAGCCGGGCGTTTCCGTTCACCTCGGACTCCCGGAGTTTTCTCTTCACCAGCTCCAGAGTGAACGGATGGCTGTAGACGGGAATGGGAGCGTCTTTCAGGAGGTAGGGCAGGGCGCCCACGTGGTCTTCATGGCCATGGGTCAGGATGATTCCCTGAAAGGCCTCCTGGTTTTCCTTGATATAACTGAAGTCCGGGATGATCTGGTCGATGCCGGTGGGGTTGTATTTCGGGAACATCAGGCCCGCGTCCACGACGAACGAGCCGCTGCTCGTTTCGATGACCGTGCAGTTGAGGCCGAATTCCCGCACTCCCCCGAGGGGAATTACGCGTACGAAACTCAATAGTTCTCTCCTGACAGATGTTGGATGTGGGTCCGCAGTACGCGGGCTGCCTCCGTGATGTCGGTGCGCGTCTGCTGCGGGACGGGAATATGGTCGAACATGAGGGGAGGCCCGATCCGGATTCTCACCGGAGAGCGCCTGATGGACGAGGTCCACCGGGGCATAAGCTCATAGGCCCCCGAGATGCCTACGGGAATGACCGGCTTGCCCAGCGCAAGGACGAGCCGGATGGTGCCGTACCGGAAGGGAAGCAGGGAGTTGTCCCACGTCCGCTCTCCCTCCGGGTAGATCCCCAGGATGTGCCCCTGATTGACGACCCGCACGGCATTGCGTACCGCCTGCACATCGGTGGTATAGCGCCTGACGGGAAACGAGCGGGCATGCCTGAGCGCCCAGGTGAGCAGCCTCCCCCGGTACTCCGAATTTTTCGCCATGAACCAGATGTTCCGTCTCGGGAACGCCCCGAGGATGAGCGAGTCCATGAACGAGGTGTGGTTGGAAAGCAGGACCGCAGGTCCTTTTCCCGGGATATTCTCCAGGCCCTTGATGTCCACGGATAACAGCGCCCTGATCACGGGCCTGGCGATGACCCGGACCACCGGGAGCAGCATGCTCGAGTCGAGCCGGTACTGCCTCTTCACGGGCACTCGCAGGCCCGGATGGCCCCTGGCCTGTGCCGGTTTCTCGCGGAAATCGTCAATGAAACGGAGCCTGGGATAGAATTCGATAATTTCCCGGGGGGCGTGGAAACGCGCCAGGCAGTGGCGAATGCAGTCTTCCCACTTCTTGCCCGGCTCGTGGAGAAAGTCGAAGAAGAGGATGCCAGAGGTGCGGCTGGTGAGGATGATGGTATTGGACTCGATGGTCAGGGCGATGAGGTCCTCCATGGGAATATCCAGCGTTTCCGTGTTGCCGGAGAAGCGGAGCCCATCGCTCCTGAGGGTAACGGTGCCCTCGTCGCAGACCGCCCGGGTGAACCGGGTGGCCACTACGCCGGCAAAACCCCGATAGGTGCCGCCGGTTGCCTCTCTCGAAAGGATGACCCGGCCGCTCTCCATGATGGGCCCGGTATCGCCCGGGGGCAGATCGAAGGACAGGACCCGCCGGTACCAGTGGGAGATGGTGTTTCTCTCGCCGTTGATCGATATCTCGGTGCGCGAGATGATCTGTACGGCCGCATGACAGTGGATGCACCCGGAGCCGTCCATCCACTCGAAGCTGCCGCACGAGGGGCATCGGTAGAGGATATCGGTGATCATAGGCTACAAAGTATAGCCTAGTTTTATCGAGTTGTACACCTCTTCCATGAGCGTCTCCACAATGCGGCCCTCCGTCTCGATCGGATGGCCCACCTTGAGGGTGATGGTGCCGGGCCTCACCCTCTTGCCGTGCTTGGGGAGCACCTCGCGGGCCCCCACCACGGTGAGGGGCAGGCAAAGGGATCGGGGTCAGGTCTCAACATATGACACTGGGAGTGTCATATGTTGAGACCTGACCCCATGACTGATTTCCACTGTAGTATTAGGGTGGAGGCATCGGAGATCGCCGGCTCACCGGGTGAGAACGTCCATGAGGTCGTCGAGCATCTCCTCGCGGGTGCCGATGGCGCCGAGCACTGCCTCGAAGCCCCTCTGTGCCCGGATCAGGTCGCAAATCTCCCGGGGAAGCTCCACGTTGGAGGTGCAGTGTCCGTCTTCGGTGGGGGCTCCCGGGGTTTCCGTCCGCGCGATCGTAGCCTCGACCGATCCCTGCGGGCCCTCGTTTATGGTGGTGCGGACTGACCGGTAGTCTTGGGTGTTCATGTTTGCGATGTTCGAGGATGCCCCGGAAAGCAGGGCCTCGTGAGCCCGAAGCGAAGATACCAGGATGTCCGTCATCATCTCCCCCTTGCTCATATATCGGTTGCATGACTATAATCTTGACCATGAAGAACCGGGGTCTGCTGGAAAAGCTCATTGTGGCCTATGCGGTGTTCGTCATTGTCATCCTGGGCCTGGCGGTTTTCCTGGTGTATGTGTCCTCCAGGATCGGCAACGTGACCGCCGACATATACTACCTCGATCAGCACAAGCGCGAGATCACGGACAACCTCGTCAACGAGCTGATCTCGCTGGAGGAGACGTCGAAGCAGTATCTCCTCCTCCAGAAGGAGTCGTACAAGTCCCTCATCGGGAAGCGTGAGGAAAACATCACCCGCGCCTGGGAATACCTGTGCCTGGAGGGCGTGTGCCCTAACGAGGAAGAGATGCGCGCCGTACGCAAGGGCATTCAGATATGGGGAGGTTATCTGCAGCGGTTCTATTCCCGGCTCTCGGGTCCTCTCGCCGATGCCCAGGCGCTCGAGGATGTTTTCAGGGAAAACAGCAAGGACATGGACACCATGATCAAGCTGGCCCGGTTCGTCAACAGCGCCTCTCTGAAGGCCCTGGACCGAAAAATTGTCTTTCTGAAGGGACTGGGAGACCAGATCCGCGTGTTCACCTGGTGGGCGGTGAGTATTGCCGCCACCATCGGCCTGATCATACCCCTGCTCATCTACAAGAGCATCACGGATGACCTGGTCGCCATCCGGACCGGTGTCAGGCATATCGCCCAAGGCGATTTTTCCTACAAGATACCGCTCTACTCCAACGACGAGCTGGGCCTGCTCGCGGAATCGTTCAACTCCATGTCGCGGCGTCTGAAGGAGCTGGACAACATGAAGTCCGAGTTTATCTCCATCGTTTCACACGAGCTCAAGACCCCGCTCACCTCGATGAGAGAAGCCGCGAACCTCCTCATGGAGGGCGTGAGCGGGGATCTCAACGAGAAACAGCAACGCCTGATCGTCATCATGGAGCAGGGGATCGAGAGGCTCATTCAGATGACGTCGGAGCTCCTGGAGATGTCGAAGCTCGAAAGCGGGATGGTGCCGCTGCAAAAGGAGTTCGTCGACGTGAACGCCATGATGTCGGATTTCATCTCCGAGGTGCAGCACTTTGCCAAAAACAATGGAATTCTTCTCAATGCCGTCTATCTGCCCGAGGAACGCAAGGTCTATCTGGACAGGAACAAGATCCTGCGGGTGTTGACAAATCTGGCCCATAATGCGATCAAGTACTCTGACAGCGGCTCGGAAGTCGAGCTGAGGCTCGATACATCTGACGGGCACATCACTGTGGAAATCAAGGATAACGGGAAAGGTATTCCCCAAGAGGACATTCCCTTGATATTTGAGAAATTTTATCAGTCCAAGGCAACCAGGGGTCATAGCGGTATCGGTCTCGGATTGGCTATCTCCAAGACTATTGTAGAGGCTCACGGGGGAAAGATATATGCAAAGAGCTGTGTCGGCAAGGGGAGCGTTTTTTCCTTTACTCTGCCTGTTCACCCTCGTATTTCTGCTGGGAGGGTGTAAGGCTGATTCCTTCAGCAACAAACTCAAGAGTGCCGAAGACGATCTCTCCCTGGGGAATCGGGTCGCCCAGGACCTCTCGACGACCCCGGCGCTGATTCCTCCCCCTGTTGCAGCCCGTCATACCATTGCCATGGCGGTTGATTCGCTTCTCAGCGACAGATACGACGCGAGCGAGATCAAGAAAACCCTTACCCTTCTGAGGAAAGACCCCTTCATCCCGCGTTACCTGAAGGTGGAGGCCGGTTATCTCCTGATTCTGCTCGACAAGCTGGAGACGCACAAGAGAGTGGCGGAAAAACATGCGGCGGAGAAGGAGCGGGTGCAGCGCGAGCTCAAGAAGGAGCTGGAAGAGAAGTACATGGCAGAGAATGATCGCTTGAGGCAGGAACTGGACGAGTTGAGGTACAAGCTTCAGAAGATCGAGGAGATTCATATCAACACCGAGAAGAAGCGAGGCATTCAATGATCAGAAAAGCGAAGATCATCGTTCTTGACGATGAGCCGAATATCGTGGAGGTTATTCTCGCCAGGCTGGAGGCTCTGGGCTTCTGGGCCCGGGGGTTCACGGCAGCCGCCCAGGCCCTGAATGCCCTGAAGTCCGACAGCTTCCACGTGTTGCTCACGGACCTCAAGATGCCCGACATGGACGGCATGGAGGTCCTGAAGCAGGCCAGGCAGATCGATCCGGACATCGAGGTTATCATCTTCACCGCCTACGGGTCCATCGAGGGGGCGGTCGAGGCCATGAAGCAGGGCGCGCACGACTACCTGGTCAAGCCCTTCGAACCCATCGAGCTCATCGCCAAGATCGAAGGCGCCATCGAGAAACGGGAGCTCAAGCAGCGGGTGCGGTACCTGGAGCAGGAGGTCGAGGACCAGATCGAGCATCACATCTACGCGGAGAGCCCCGCCATGAAGAAGGTGCTGGCGCTCGCGAAGCAGGCGGCGAAATCGGACGCCACCGTGCTGGTGCTGGGCGAGTCGGGCACGGGCAAGGAGCTCATCGCCAAGATGCTCCATTACGAGAGCAACCGCAGGGACCGGAAATACGTGATCATGGACTGCGGCGCGACCCCGGCCTCCCTCATCGAGGCCGAGCTCTTCGGCTACACCAAGGGTGCCTTCACCGGGGCCCTGCGGGACAAGCGGGGGATCATCGAGGAGGCCGACACCGGCACCCTGTTTATGGACGAGATCGGCAACATCTCGTCCGAGATGCAGACGCGCATGCTCCGGGTGCTGGAGACGGGAGAGTTCCGGCCCGTGGGTCAGGTGGAACAAAAGAAGGTCGACATCAGGTTCATCGCGGCCACGAACATCGATCTCAGGCAGAAGGTGAAGGAAGGAGACTTCCGGGAGGACCTCTACTACCGGCTCAAGGTGATCACCATAGACATCCCCCCTTTACGGGAGCGGAAGGAAGACATTCCCGGGCTTTCGCAGATTTTTCTCACCGAGTTCTGCAACCGGGCCGGCAAACGGATCACGGGCTTCAGCAAGGAGGCGGTGAACCTGCTCATGGGTCACCGGTGGTCGGGCAACGTGCGCGAGCTCAAGAACGTTATCGAGTCGTCCGTGGTGCTTTGCAGGGACGAGGTGATCACCCCAGACGACATCTACCTGCACGATCTGGGGAGAACGGACGCGGACGAAGACGAGCTCAACCCCCTGGAGGCGCAGGAGAGGGCCATGGTGCTGGACGCCCTGAGAAAGGCGAAGTGGGTCCAGAAGGACGCGGCCGATATCCTGGGCATCTCGCGGCGGGTCATGCACTACAAGATCAAGAAGTTCAAGATACAGGCGGACAAGAAGTTCGCATAATCCTGTTCCCCGTGCCACCCGCTGGATGACGGGACGGCTCTTCTTGCGGGGATACGGTCATTTCAGGGCAGGGCACCACCTTTTCACCGGGCCAAGGAAAGAATGCCCGTGAGACCGCCTCGCCGGAGACGGTTTTCCCCTCCAAGCTACTCTTCTCTTCTGTCCATCTTCCGGTACAGGGTCCGGGTCGATATGCCGAGCAGCTTGGAGGCGAGTCCCTTGTCACCCCCGGTGCGTTTGAGCGTCTCTTCCATGAGGATCCTCTCGACTTCCTCGAGGGGTGTGCCCAGGGGAACGGTAACCGACTCGGCCACCCTGGTGCCGCACCGGGCGAGCTCCCGGGGAAGGTCGTCGGCACCGACGATCCCGTCCCTGTCGAGGACCACGCACCGTTCGATCACGTTTTCCAGCTCGCGCACGTTGCCCGGCCATTCGTAGGAGAGGAGCAGCTCCATGGCCTTGGATTCGATCCCGTCGATGTCCTTGGCGTTTTTCTTGGAAAACCGGTTGATAAAATGCTGCACCAGGTTCGGCACGTCCTCCCTGCGTTCCTTCAGGCAGGGCAGCTTGATCGTGATGACGTTGAGCCTCCAGTAGAGATCCTCCCGGAACAGCCCCTCCTTGACCATGGCCGAGAGGTCTTTGTTCGTGGCCGCGATGATCCGGGTGTCGGTATGAATAGACTTGTTGTTGCCCAGGCGCTCGAAATTGCCCTCCTGGAGGATCCTCAGCAGCTTGACTTGGACGGCCTGGGGGACCTCCCCGATCTCGTCGAGGAAGATGCTGGACTTGTCCGCCGCCTCGAAGCGGCCTTCCTTGCGCGCTGTAGCGCCGGTGAAAGCGCCCTTTTCGTAACCGAAGAGTTCCGACTCGATGAGGGTCTCGGGTATCGCCGCGCAGTTCACCTTCACCATGGGCCTGGCCCCCCGGGGGGAGAGCTGGTGGATCATGTCGGCGATCACCTCCTTGCCGGTGCCCGACTCCCCCAGGATCAGGACCGTGGCCTGGCTGGGGGCCACCTGTCGCACGAGCTCCACGATGCTCCTCATCCGGGGGCTCGAGGACTCGACGAGCGGGCCCGACTCGAAGGCCTCGATCCGCTCCTTCATCCGGATGTTGTCTATGGTCAGGATCTGCTTTTCGATGGCCTTGTTGACCGCCTTGAGGATATCGGCCTTCTTGAACGGCTTGGTGATGTAGTCGTATGCCCCCTGCTTCATGGAATCGACCGCGGTGTCCACCGAGGCATAGCCCGTGATGATGATGACCTCGGTGAAGGGCGACACGGACTTGCACACCTTAAGCAGCTCCACGCCGTCCATCCCGGCCATTCGTATATCGGTGATCAGGAGGTCGACGCCACCCTGCCGGATGACCTTGAAGGCCTCGTCACCGTTGGATGCCGTCTCCACCGAGAACCCTTCCTTGCCCAGGATCTTCTGCAGGGACTCTCGTATGCCTATCTCGTCGTCTACGACTAGGATCTTCTTGTTCATGGCACAAACGGGTCCTTTCCCATCCCGGCAGCGACCTCCCGCCGTCCATCGCCGCTTACGGCGACCTTCTCGAACACGGCGCCGCCCCTGCCGTCGGGGGCGTAGAGATAGTAGGTGCCGGCAGGGATGTCGTCGAACACAAACCGGTTTTTCTTGTCAGGGCGCACTGAATAGCGCATCGAGTTTCTCTTCAGCTCCGCGAGCGAGGCCTTAAGATGGTTCTGAAGGCGCTCCTTCCCGGCGGTGAAGGCCGCAAGCGCCTTTGCGTGGGCACTTTCTCTCGCCTTCACGTCCGCCTCGGCCTGGTCGATGGTATTTGCAAGGGGTTTGAGCTGCCGGGAAAAGGCGGACAGGAAGTCCCGCACCTCGACCTGGCCCTTGTAGCCCTTCTGATCGGCGAAATGCATGTCGATGATCTCGATGCCGAACTGCTCCGTGGCATCGGTCTTGAGCGCATTGATCTCTTCACCGGTGAGCTCGCTGATGAAAAACGAGAGCCGCTCGGGATCATGGCCCCGGTTGGTCATGGTCTCTCCGGGGCCCACCCCGGAGATCAAGGTTTCGGGGTGGATGAACTCGAGCACGAGCGAGGTGGTGGTGGGAAGGGCCTTGCCTCCCACCCGCGGCGTGTAGGTGATATCGGTGATGATTCGGTCGGTCGTGTTGCGCGCCGTGTAGAAAAAGGTCACGTCGCCCAGGGCCGACGACGAAGGCGAGATGGATGCCTCGATGGCCTCCAGGGTGACGGACAGGGCTGAGAGGTGCTTTTTGCGGATGGAGGCGAGCGTGCCGGCGTATGCCTGGTTCCTCTTTTCGAGCACGGCCTGCGCCTTTTTGACCAGCGCATCGAGCTCGTCGATCCGTAGATCTGCGCTCATTGCCGCGAGCCCGCTCTCATACCCGGCCCTGAAATGCTCTATCATGGCCGGGGTGCCTCCCGAGAGGAGATGGGCCTCGGCGACCCCAGGGGGCAGCGTGCACCTGAGGCTCCCAGCGCACAGGGCAGCGGGAGCCAGGAAGATCAACAGTGCGGTGGTGACGATATGTTTCATGCGTCTGCGGCCTCCTCCTTGACGTCTTTGGCGGAACCAAAGGGGATGGAAAAGATAAAGGTCGAACCCGTGCCCCTCTGGCTTTCCACGTCTACCCACCCGTCGTGCGCGTTGGCGATGTACTGGACCAGGGCCAGCCCGAGGCCGGTGCCGTTTTCCTTGGTGGTGAAGTACGGGTCGAATATCCTCCTTAAGTGCTCCTGAGGGACGCCGTAACCGGTGTCCTTGACCAGCAGTAGAAAGTTGTCCTTGATCTTCATGAGGGATATTTCGAGGTTTCCTCCCGAGGGCATGGCATCTTCCGCGTTTTTGATGAGATTTATCAGAAGCTGCTTGAATTGTCCACGATCGATCATGATATCGGGCAGCGTTTCCGGGCACTTGAGGGCAACCTCTACGTTGCGGCGCTCGAGCTCGGGCATGAGCATGGATACGACGGACTCGACCTCCCGCCTTGGATCCACCGGGTGCTTCTTGGGGTGGGGGAGCCTGGCGTACGACAGATACTCGTCCGTGACCTGGGAAAGGCGGTCGATCTCCCGCCGGATGACCCGGATCAGCTCCCGGGCCTCCTCGTTGTCTCCGTTGCCTCCGATCTCGTCCTCCAGCAGTTCCGAGTGGAGCAGTACGGAGGTGAGCGGGTTGCGAATCTCGTGGGCCACGTGTGCGGATATCTGGCCCACGGCGGCGAGCTTTTCCGCCTGAATGAGCTTCTCGGTCAGGGCCTTTTTGTCGGTAATGTCCACCGCGTACTGGACCACGTAGTCCACCTCCCCCCGGGAGTTGAACAGCGGAATGGCGCTGATGTCGAAGAAGTAGGGCTTGCCCTGGATCTCCATCCTCATGTCGCGCTCGGTGACGATCTGCCCGGTGGTGAAGCATTTCGCCGCGATGTCGGAGTTGCACATGCGCTCGTTTTCCGGAAAGTCGAGCGAACAGTGTTTTTCCACGATGTCTTCGCGCCTCTTTCCGTAGAGCTCGCAGAGCCGCTCGTTTACGTCGGTGATGATGAATGCCGCGTCGATCATGGCGAGGTAGTGGGGCACCCCGTTAAAGATGGTCTCCAGCCTCTTGTGCGCGAGGAGCACGGCCTCGGCCCAGCGATTGCGCTCGGAGGCCGTAGCGCGCGCCCGGTTGATCCTCAGGAGGACCAGGGTGGCCACGGTGATGAACCCGATGCTCATGGAGCCGAGCACCAGGGTGTTTCTGAAGGTGTCGGACATGAGATAGATCACCTCGCTGTAGGGCGAGGTGGCGGCCGTGATCCACCGGCGGTTGAGAAAGTGGACCGAGGAAAAGGCCAGGAGTTTCTTGATGGGCTTGGAGTCGGGGAAGTGCGGGAACAGGAATTCATACATGCCGTCGTTCTTGAGCTCCATGGCATCCTTGATGCCCTGGATTCCCTTGATGCTGTGCCCCTGCCGCTCCATGCCGAGGACGACATCGTAGAGGTTCAGGCCGATCCACCGGGGGTTGGGGTGGTAGAGAATCATGCCGGTTTCGTCCACGAGCCAGGCATACCCGGTCTCGGACGGGCGCAGGGGGGCCACGTAGTGGGCGGTGATGTTCGACAGGTCGATGGCGCAGCCCACCACTCCGTTGAAGGTTCCATCGCTTCCTTTCAGGGGGAAGGAGATGATGAAGGTCTCGAAGCGTCCCGGAATGTCCTGATAATGTTCGCCACCCACCATGATGATGTCGGAGACGAAGGGCACGTTGAGATCCCGGGCCACCCGGAAGTAGGTCCTGAAGCTGAAGTCCTTGCCTTCCATCCCCGGGAGGACCTCCATGGGGTAATGGAGGGCCATGACGCCCTCGGCATTTTCCCAGAACACGAACGAGACCTTGTTTTTCAGGGAGCGATAGGCGTTCTCGAGGGCGACGCCTATCTCCTCCGGATCTCCGTCGGCAACGGGCCGGATGTGGGCGGTGAGGCCCAGGACGTTGGTGATGTCGTTCATGTACTGCTCGATGCCCATGGCGGTCTGCTGTGCGAGCAGCATCTGCTCGCGGTTGAACTGACCGGCCATCTCCCGTTCGACGCTCTTGTAGGAGTACACGGCGAAGAGGACCACGCAACCCAGGACAACGAGGCTTCCCATCCAGATGATGATTTCCCAGGATGCCTCTCTGATATTGACCGTATGCCTCTTCATCTGCTGCCTGCGACCAGGCGTCCTCCCCTCACTGGATGTACATGTCTTCCTCGATCTTCGCCGGCAGGCTCTGCGCCCGCGCCGCAAGGTCGTCTTTTTCCAGGGCGGCCAGGGGGCTGATCTCGATCAGACTCCGGCCCGAGACCTCCACCCCCAGACCCCTCAGCCAGCCCCTGTGAAGCTCGCTCTGCATGGCCCGGGAGGTCTCCAAGGAGTCTTCCCCGGTTTTGTTCTTCACCGGGGCGAACTCGCGCTCTCTGAGCACCTCGAGGGTAATCGAATTTTCCGCCATGGGAAGTGCATCGAAAATAAAGGTCTCAAACTTTATCCCCGGGGTCTCCACGGGGTTGCCCTTCGAGTCGAGGGCCGGGATGCCCTTCTCTGCCCTATGGAATGGAAGCCTCAGCCCGGAGCCGGTGAGCGACTCAACGAAATCGCGCCTGATCATGTGGATAGCACCGTTTCCCGCCCAATAGAGCATGTTCCCCCCATCGTCGACCGCATAGCGCATGTCGTCGCTCATGTCGCTGTACTCCACCACGCGGGTCTTCCCGTCGACCTCCGCGATGACGCCCACCTTTTCATTGAAGTCGCGCTTCCTGACCACTTTGGACGACATCTCCGCGCCCTTGAGGTTGTGCAGGCCGATGAAGAGCGGGTCGCACATCGCAACCAGGGGGTTGTCGACCTGGAAGTAGAAGATCTCTTCGATGCCCTTTGCCCGCATGATATCGAGGCAGCCGCTCCTTCTCAGGGCGGCGAGCGTGCCCCCGTGGCCGTCCGGGTTCATGAAGAGACCGCCGTCGCGGGAGAGGACGAACCTGCCTTCAGGGGTGATGGAGGGCAGCATGCCCTGGACGAAGAAGAAGACCTCCTCAGGGTCGAGCCCAAAAAATGAGTGCCGGGCGAAGAAATCACGCGTGTCCGCGTCGTTGGCGCGCGAGGTCATCACGAACAGGGGCAGGACCCGGGCATACTTTCTCGACAGGGCGAGCACCTTCTCTGCATGGAGCTGGAACAGGCTCTTGCCGGATACCGGGGTCACCTGGACCACGCCCTTGGGTGCGTCGATGCCCAGCCGGGAGCCCTGGCCGCCCGCCACCACCAGGGCCGCCACCCTGCCCTTTCTCAGCAGGTCTTCTCCGTGGGCGCGGTAGCGATCGGCCTCGGGGGACGCGGAAAACGAGGCCGGAAACACGGGCACCGGCTTCACCCGCACCAGGGCAGGCTCCTGATAGAAATGCCTGCCTTCCATCAGTTCCCGGAAGAGGGAAACGTTTATATCCTCAAGATCTTTTTCGATCTCGCTGCGTGAGACAAACCCGGCCCCGGACTCAAGAAGTTTTGCGATATGATCCTGACCGAGTCGCCGCAATTTTTCTTCGAGCATTCATGATCTCCTTTACGCGTTTTTCGAAGCCGGTGTCGCGGGGGACATAGAGCCTCACCTCGTCGATCCCGTCGGGTAAGTAGTTCAGCAACAGGGCCCCGTGCGGGTCGTCGTGGGCATAGATATATCCCTTTCCGTACCCCAGCTCGCGCATGAGCCTGGTCGGCGCGTTGCGCAGAAAGAGGGGCACCTCGGGCGTGCCGGTCTTTCTGATCAGCTCGCGGGTCCGCTTCTCTGCCATGTAGACGGAGTTGCTCTTGGGCGCGCACGCGAGGTAGACCGCGGCCTGGTAGAGTGCGAGCTCCCCCTCGGGAGAGCCCAGTGTGGTGAACGCATCCCTGGCGTTGATCGCCATGCGCAGGGCGTTGGGCTCGGCCATGCCGATGTCCTCCGACGCGATGCGGATCATTCTGCGCAGGACGAACAGCCGGTCTTCCCCCGCCTCGAGCATCCTCCCCAGCCAGTAGACGCTCGCGTTGATGTCGCTTGCGCGCACGCTTTTGTGGAACGCCGAGATGAGGTCGTAGTGGTTCTCGCCGGTCTTGTCGTGGTAGAGCGGCCTGTCGAGCAGGGCCTTGAGGTCATCGACCTCGACCTGATCTTTATCGATGGTGGTCAGGGCGAGCTCCAGGAGGTTGAGCGCTGCGCGGGCATCGCCGTCAGCGGCGCGCGACAGGGCCTTGACGGCCTCCGGGGATATGGTTTTTCCCAGCGAGGTCAGATCCGGGTCGATCTCCGTGGCCCGCTTGAGGATCTTCTCGACGTCCGAAGGCTTCAGGGCCTTGAACGCGACCACCTGGAGCCGGGAGAGGAGCGGGGAGGTGATGGAGAACGAGGGGTTCTCTGTGGTTGCGCCGATCAGGACGATATCGCCCCGTTCTACAAAGGGCAGCAGGGCGTCCTGCTGGACCCGGTTGAACCGGTGCACCTCGTCGATGAAGACCACCGGGGGCTCCGGGGCGCTCTGCGCGTGTTTGGTTACCCGCCGGATATCCTGGATGCCGCTGGTGACCGCGCTGATGGCGAAGAACGAGTCCTTGCAGAGCACCTCGATGATGTGCGCGACGCTGCTCTTGCCCGCGCCCGGCGGCCCCCAGAGCATGACGGAGCGGCGATTGCCCGCCGCGAAGCTCTCGATGAACCTCTTTGCGTCGTCCTGCCCCATGAGCTCGTCGATGCTGTCGGGACGGATCCGGTACGCAAGGGGAGGGGCATGCTTTTCCATACGGTTTTCCATAAGGATCGTATAGCACAAAAACCAGGGGATAAAAATTTGAATAAATCTGCGAGCAGGGGGTTAAGTAAACCCGGATCGTGACGATAGAAATAAATAGGTTCTTCAAGATTCATTCCCCGTAGAACCTCCTCATATGTTCGCAGGTCAAAAAGGCCTGCTTTTTTTTTGCCGTTTTCCAGCACCCCTGACGGCACGCTCCGCCTTATGCCCGAAGAACAATCGCGCAGGCATCCATTTTCAGCGTGGAAAATCGACACCATTCCTCCATGTCAATACAAACATACAAATTTATTTAAAGTTTGCCATTCAACTCAGGAAATCTATCCTTGACAAACCCTTTTGATGCATTATAGAAGACTCTACAATCAAATGACGCGGGGTGGAGCAGTCCGGTAGCTCGTTGGGCTCATAACCCAAAGGTCGGAGGTTCAAATCCTCCCCCCGCTACCAAATTTATCTTGTTAATCCTAATCCTAAGACTTATCATTCCGGATATCCCCTGAAACAGTGGTGCCTCTTCTTGTTGAGATGAATTACCTCGCCGGTCATCTGTTGTCAGGAGTATCTGAGGAGCCAGCCGTTCATCGACAAGCTCTTTCTGCACGGAGCTGATAAAAGCCCTAATTTTCACTCAACATTTTTGCACGTTTCAAAAAATCATTCAACAGAGCTTACGGAACTATGATCAGCATAGCACTACAGCAGCAAGGTGGAGGTATAAGAAGATAGGCCCTGTATCTTCGACGAGAGCAGCGCCCAGCAGTGCCGCTCTGATGCGAGAAGCGAGCCATGGCAGGGTTCTGTTATTTCCTTTGAAAAAGCCAATACATCCTTGACAGACCGTCTCTTGTATTATATAAGACTGACCGGTCAGTCATCATAGAATGGAGTACAGGGCAATCACATGACCGGAAAACGTGTCATTCTTGAAAAATCAGGCGGCAGGCGGATTTCGTTTTACGCTGAAGTCGGAAGTTATTTTACGGCAGAAGGGGATTTCCATGAGGCCGCCTTTCGCTCCAGCCTGAAAGATCGGCTCTTCGAGGCCGGCGGCGGGGACCAATCCGACAATGCGCGTCTCGATGCGCAGGGGAAGTGGCTTTCTTCATATCTCCAGGATATTCTCGCCTATCTCCTTGAAAAAGACATGGCTCCGGCCGCGGTCCAACTCTCCGCCGCCGCCATGGACGAGGCCGGAAAGATGGGGGTGACCAGGGTCGTGCTTCCGCCGCGGCTCCTCGGTGACATCCTGCGGTCAATCTCGCCGGCGGCACCGGAGAAGCCCCAGCACCGTCAGTCCGCGGATGAAAAGAGGCGCATGATCTATTCCGCCGCGCTCAAGGTTTTCTCCGAGGAAGGCTACCACCAGGCAACCATGGAGAAGATTGCCGCACTCTCGGGCGTGGCCAAGGGCACGGTATACACCTATTTCAAAAGCAAGGAAGATCTTCTGGACCAGCTTCTGGAGGAATATTATCAGGAAATCGTCAAAAGGATCAGCGCGATCTGCGGCAAGGAGACCGACATACTCCAGCAGATCCGCGAGCTGATCGTGTTCTGGGTGCACTTTATCGAGGCAAATCCTCTTGTCTATCGCCTCATTCAGAGCGAGGCGATATTCCAGCGGCCCGGGGGCAAGACCATGTTCTACGACTACATCGTCTCGCACCTCCCAATGCTCAAGGAGCGCATCGTTGCCTTGAATCGCGAGCATCGGCTGAAGACCACGAGCTTTTATCCCACCTTCTACGGGGCGCTCGGCTTCATCGACGGCGTTGCCCAGAGATGGTTCCGCTGCCAGATGGATTATCCCCTGACCGACGAGATCCCCGTTATCCTTGAGGTTCTTCTGAACGGGTTCGTCGGCGAGCACAACAGCAACGCCAGCTATTCTTCCCCGCCGGAGGCCGAAGACGGGTGAGAGGGAATGGACACGGTCGGGGTGACGACGCAACACTGACAAGGATGCCCCCGTCAGGGGGGCGACGCCGGAAAGGGCGGCTCCTGTGCCGGCACTGCCATGCCGGCACGATCATGGAGACAGTCCCTGTACCGGCGCCGACCCGATGACGGTACAGCATACACTACTGAATGAAAGGATACCCGATTATGCAAAAGGAGGAAACAGGAATTTTCGGCAAGGCCAAGGGCAGGAGGGTAGGACCTCAAGGTGCGGACGGTGTGCACGCTTCACAGTGGTATCCCGCGATGCACCCGGGACGGTCACAGGTGCCGTTCCTGCGTTCTCCCCGGGCGATTACCGGGCACATGAACGCCAGAATCCGCGCGATATGGCATGCGAGTGACTACCAGGGCAAGGATTTCAGCCCCTTCGAGGTCTCGTCCATACCGAGCAAGCACAAGCTCGCCCAGGTGCTGGCCTGCGGTCTGAAGGCCGCAGTGGCGACCTACTCACAGCACTGGCAGGGCATGTATCTTGACTGGACCTTCAACCATCACATCGAGGAGGCCTTTTCGAAATTCGGTATCATGGCGAATTCGGAAAAGTTCGTGAAAAACGCATTCGCTACCGTGGTGCTCTTCAATACCGGTTATGCCGGAGTGTTCATGGACATGCTCAAAAGCCGGCGCCGTCTTCTCCCGCCCAGTATGGAGAGCCTCGAAAACCTCGACATGGGCACCTTCGAGCACAACTTGAGGAGCTCGGTCGGCGCGGTGCTCGGAGGCGAGTACGGGGTGAACGTCATCCGGTGCTCTCTGGCGAAGCCCCTGGTGGCAGAGGCGAACAGGCCGGGCTATGAGGCTCTGCGCGGCGTGGCTTCAGTGGAGGGCATGGACCCGAAGGCCTCCATCACCTGTATCCTGCAAATCGGGCTCAAGCAGTCCGAAGACCGCGCCAGTTTCGACCAGGAGATGATGGACCTCGCGGCCGCCAAGATCATCGAGCGCAAGAGCGAACGGCGCAACGCGGATTTATCGCGCCAGGTCCCGGTGGTCGTCATGTCGCGCTATTTTCTCTCCGTGAACCGGGAGCTGCGAAAGGCCGGGCTGCACGGCATCGTCAAGACCCTGGTGATCGAAGGGAACACTCCCCCGGGCAAGACCATGCTTGCATCCATGAGGGATTGCATAGGGGACGGGCTCAGGAAGTGCTATGACGACATCCTTGCGGCATATCCGGCCAATCTGGCCGACAGCGGCACCGATCTGGACCTCGGCACGTACCGCGACATGGCGAAGCTCGCGTGCGACCTCGGACTGAAGGTGCTCAAGCCACGCGAAGACGGACACAAGATGCTCTTCATCTATATCGACATGGAGGCCCTCCAGAAAAAGGGCATCCCGATCGATGTCGCGGAGCAGACAGCGGGCAGCGCCATTCAGGCCGGGCTCAACTCCGTGCATCTCGATGGGACCACGAATGTACCGGACGAGCAGGACCTGCTTTACGGCGCCTTCTGTATGACCGGCCCGATCCACTCGGCCGAGCTCCTGGATACGGACGATCAGCTCAAGCGAGGGTGGGGCCAGGGATTCTGGAACATCCTTGCGCCGGAGCTGCCGCCGACCAACAAGATGCTCGCCCTTATCGCCGTCTCGGCCAAGAGCGAGCAGGATGCCTTTATCGCCGAGATACAGGCATTGAACGAGCGGAAATCGGTCAACGAGATCTTCTGGTACAAGACCTGGAACCATCCGCAGGGAAAGCGTCTGGACATCCCTCAATGGGTATCCTATGCCCATGTGCTCGACGTGCTCCCGATTCCCGGTAACTCCATTGCCCATGCGGAAGAGCCTATCCCGGAGCACCTGCCCGAAGATCACCCCCTGACCAGGGAGTTCAGGCAGATGATTAAGTGATATCAGACTCCTTACGAGTTGTATGAATGAGCAAACAGACAACTTGTGTGATACAAGGCAACCGAGATACTGATTTGTGATATGCCGGGCCTTTTCGGCCCGGCTTTTTTATCAGAAATATACGGGGACGGGAATATACTGACCGGGCTTGGTGATAACCGGCCGGATCTTTTGTATCGGCCCATAAAGTGAAGAAGCATTGTGAAGAGATACCGAAGGTTCATCACACTGAAGCGTACTTTTTGAGTTGAAAGGAGTGGACATACCTGCCTTTCTGAACCTGACGAAAGAAAACAGCAAGGGATCAGGGCATGTCCATGTATATATTGTATCAAGGGCTTGGGATTGTCGGTATCAGTATGTCCGTACTGAATACTCTGGATACACGGTGCGCACCACGTCGGCTGACACCGTCGACAGGGCGACAACCAACCCTGCCGACGGTGGTGTGATCCTTTGAAGGGAGACGCCTCTGCTATGGGTTGATCCTCGACCCGATCCCCTTGATCCGGTCGATCGCCTCCTGAACCGTACGGTCCAGCAATTCCTGAACCGATGGGATGTCGTGGATCAGACCCACAGACTGACCGACCATCATGGGCGCAAGGTCCACATCGCCCGTTTCCCAGGCCTTGGCGATCCGGTCTCCGGTGATGAGCGGGAGGATGCCTTCGAGGCCGCCGCCGTCCGCCTCGACCTGGAGGACGGCCTCCACATTCTTGTTTCTCAAGGCCCTGGCCTGGAGATGAATCGATTTGCAGATGAGTGCGGTCTCGTGTTCCTGCCGCTTGATGAGCTCGTTTTTGATGTTTTCGTGGATGTTGCATTCCTTTGTCGCCACGAAACGGCTCGCCATCATAATGCCCTGTGCGCCGAGCATGAGAGCCGCGGCAAGCGATCTTCCGTTGACCATGCCGCCCACCGTGACCACGGGCAGATTGACCTCCTCGAGGATCCTCGGGGTCAGTACCATGGAGGTGACATCGTCGTCCAGAGGATGGCCGCCTTCCTCGATACCTGCGGCATAGATACCGTCGTAACCGGCTTTCTCGGCATGGATCGCGTGACGGACAGCGCCGACTTTGTGAAACAGCTTCACTCCCGCTTTTTTAAGCATCTCGATGTATTCCATACCGCATGCCTTGTCCACCGGTGCGCCGGAAACCTCCACGCCGGCCACCTGCTCTTCGGCGCAGACCTTGAGATACATCTTGTAATGTTCGGCCGTGATGCGCACAGAGGGAAGGATCGTCACGCCCACCATAAAGGGCTTGTCCGTCATCTTTCGCGTTTTGCCAATAGCGGCCCGGAAGTCGGTTTCCGTGTCGTAATTCGCAGCGGTGATATTGCCCATACCGCCCGCGTTTGATATTGCCGCACAGAATTCCGGTTTGCAAAGCCACATCATGGATCCGCAGATGATAGGGTACTCAATGCCGAACATCTCGGTGATGGCAGTTTTTATCATAATATTCTCCTTAACAGAATAATTTGATGGAACCACCTTCCCCGGGAAACATCTTTCATAATTTCTAAGCCTTTGCTGTAACCAAGTCAATTCAAAAAAGGTTGTAATATAATAATACAATATCAATATAAAACGAAATATCATTGACACACGGTTCGAAAAGGTTGTCCTGATGCCGGGAAAACCGCTTTCAGAAAGGGTTTGGAGGCATGAAGAAGGGTGGTCCTCAAGGTGCAAAAAAAATTCAATGATTGTGTTGACAAGGGGCAAATAATTGGTTATATGAAATTCCATCAATTGATGGAATCAATCAATGTAACGTATGGATGGAATCAATAATTGTAATGAAGCGTGAGAGATGCATGATGGACATTTCCCTCCCCGGGGCGATGTCGGTCTGTTTTAGCTTCACCTGATCAGCGTCAGGGGTTGCACGACAAATAAAAAGGAGGATCTGGCATGGCAGGAATCACTTCCTTCGGGGGATACATACCCCGTTACCGGCTCAGCAGGATGGTTATCGTCCAGAACATGGCCTGGTATTTTCCCGTGATCATGGCGGTCGCAGGCGGTGAAAAGGCGGTGGCCAACTGGGATGAAGACTCGGTGAGCATGGCCGTTGCCGCTGCATACGACTGTATGGCCGGGCACGACAGGAAAGGGCTCGACGCCCTCTATTTCGCATCGACCACGATGCCATTCGCCGACAGGCTCAATGCGGGTATCGTCGCAGCCGCGCTCAACATGCGTGAAAACGGCGTGTCGAATGCGGACTTTGCATCCTGCATGAAGGCAGGCACAACCGCAATGATCTCCGCCCTGGACTCGGTGCAGGCCGGGTCGCGGAAAAACGTGCTGGTGGCGGCATCCGACCAGCGGCGCACGAAAATGGCCACCATGTTCGAGATGTTCTACGGCGATGGCGCCGCTGCGGTGCTCATCGGCAACGAGGATGTCGTCGCCGATTATCTGGGCAGCTACTCCATCAACTGCGACTTCGTGGATCACTACCGGGGGCAGACCAAGGAGTTCGATTACGGCTACGAAGAGCGCTGGGTCAGGGATATCGGCTACGGAAAGGTCATCCCGGAGGCGATATCCGGGTTCCTTGCGCAGAGCGGCATGAAGATCGGGGACTTCGCCAAGGTAATCTATCCCTGCTATTTCGGGGGCACACATAAGGCCATTGCCGCAAGGCTCGGAATCGAAAAGGAAAAGGCGCAGAACAATCTACACGCAGTCTGCGGCGATACGGGAACGGCGCATCCCCTGGTGATGCTGGTCGCCGCACTTGAAGAGGCAAATCCCGGCGACAAGCTCCTGGTGGCGGGTTTCGGTCAGGGCTGCGATGTGCTGGCCTTCGAGGTGACCGATAAAATCAAGGATATGAAACCGCGCACCGGCATCAAGGGATCTCTAGCCAATCGGGTGGATCTGACGAACTACCAGAAGTTCGCCAAATTCAGAGACCTCATCACCGCAGACCTGGGCATCCGCGGAGAGGCCAACCCGAATACGTCGCTCACCGTGCTCTGGCGGAAGCGTAAAATGCTGCTCGGCCTGGTGGGAGTGCGGTGCAAGAAGTGCGGGACTCCGCAGTTCCCCGTATATCCGACCTGCGTGAATCCCAAGTGCTGGAGCGTGAACGACTTCGAGGACTATGAGTTCTCCGACAAGGAGGCGAAGATCCTCATGTTCACCGGCGATATGCTCTCCCCCTCAGTCGACCCTCCGGCGGTATACGGGCTGATCGCATTCGAGGGCGGAGGCAGGACCATGTTCGACTTCACGGACTGCGATCTCAACCAGATCAAGGTGGGCATGAAGACCAGAATGTCGTTCAGAAGGAGGCAGACCGACAACATGCGGGGATTCACCGGATACTTCTGGAAGGCTGTCCCTCAGGTGGAAGGAGGCGATAAATAATGGCTACGGGAATCAGAGACAAGGTCGCGATTATCGGAATGGGGTGCTCGCAGTTCGGCGAGCGCTGGAACGACGGTCCGGAAGAGCTCATGGTCGAGTCCTTCACGGAATGCCTTCAGGACGCCGGCATCGAAAAGACGGACATCCAGGCCGCGTGGTTCGGATCCTGCTTCGACGAGGTCGGCGTCGGGAAGAGCGCTTTGCCGGCCTCCATGTCCCTGAGGCTCCCCAACATATCGGTCACCCGGGTGGAGAACTACTGCGCCAGCGGCACCGAGGCGTTCAGGGGGGCGGTCTATGCCGTGGCGTCCGGGGCATACGACATCGCTCTCGCCATCGGGGTGGAGAAGCTCAAGGACATCGGCTACGGCGGACTGCCCGAGTTCAGTACCGCCATGGGCACGTTGAACCAGCTCTGGATGGCGAACTTCACCGCCCCGGGCGGCTTCGCCATGCTGGCGACCTCTTATGCGGCGAAATACGGCATCGACATGAGTGAGCTCAAGCGGGCAATGGCCCACGTGTCGGTCAAGAGCCATGCGAACGGGGCGCTCAATCCAAAGGCGCATCTGAGAAAGCCGGTGACCGAAGAGCAGGTACTCAATGCCCCTCAAATCGCTTATCCTCTGGGACTCTTCGACTGCTGCGGCGTGAGCGACGGTTCTGCATGCGCCATCGTCACCACCCCGGAGATCGCAAAGAGCCTCGGGAAAAAGGATCTGGTCACGGTAAAGGCCCTGCAGCTCTCTCTGAGCAATGGCACCGAGTTTGCCTTCGACTGGGACGGGGACCACTTTATCACCACATCCAAGGCGAGTTCGGAGGCCTACAAGGAGGCGGGCATCAAGAATCCGCGGGGGGAGATCAGCATGATGGAGGTGCACGACTGCTTCTCCATAACCGAGCTGGTGACCATGGAGGACCTGCACATCTCCGAGAGGGGAAAGGCCCCCAGAGATGTGATGGACGGGTTCTTCGACCTGAGGGGCGGCGGGGTTCCCTGCCAGGTGGACGGCGGGCTGAAGTGCTTCGGTCACCCCATCGGGGCCTCAGGCCTGAGAATGCTCTACGAGATGTACCTGCAGCTCCACGGCAGGGCCGGCCAGAGGCAGCTCAAGGATCCGAAGTTCGGGCTCACCCACAACCTCGGCGGGTTTCCCTTCATGAACGTGTGCAGCGTCGCCATCATCGGGAAACAGGATGCATAGGAACAGATCCTTTCATAAAAAGGAGGTGAGATATGGCTGATTTATCCAAGGTAGGCACCGAGTACACCCCCATTGTCTGGGAGGTGGAGCGGGGCAAGATCAGGGAGTTCGCGAAGGCCATCGGCGATTTCAACCCGATCTATCTTGACCGCGAGGCTGCGGTGAAGGCGGGATATAAAGACACGCCGGCGCCGCCGACGTTTCTGACCGTGCCCATGATGTGGTGCGGAAAGATGCCGGACTTCATCAACGATCTGAAGATCAACTTCATGATGGTGCTTCACGGTGAGGAAGAATACGAATACTACCGGGAGATCTATCCGGGCGATGTGATCACGGGCACTCCGAAGGTGACCAAGATGGAGGAAAAGACGAGCAAGTCCGGCTCCAAAATGGACATGATCACCCTTGAGGTGCTCTACATCAACCAGAAGGGCGAAGAGGTCGCCAAGGCCAGATCGCTGCTCGTCGAAAGGAAATAGGGGGCAGTCATGATACAGGAAAAATACTTTGAAGATATAAACGTGGGCGACACGGTCATCGAACTGGTGAAGGGACCTCTGCAGAAGCTGCAGCTCGTCATGTACGCAGGGGCCTCGGGCGATTTCAATCCCCTGCACACGGACGACGACTTTGCGAAGGCGGTGGGCATGAAAGACGGCGTGATCGCCCACGGCATGTTCATCATGGGCTGCGTGGGTCAGGCCGTCACCGACTGGGTGCCGAAGAAGCGGCTCAAGCGCTACGGTGTGCGATTCGCGGGCATGTCCAAACCGGGAAGCACCATTACCATTTCCGGCACGGTCACCGACAAGCGCGTGTCCGATGGAGAGAATATCGTCACCTGCGCCGTGGTGGCCAAGGACGAGCAGGGTGACGTAAAGGTGAGCGGAAGCTTTGATGCGGCCTTGCCCGGCAAGGCATAGTGCAGGGAAAGAAGAGGGAGGAATCTATAATGAAAATCGATTTTACCGGAAGAGTGGCAATCGTAACGGGTTCGGGGGCCGGTCTGGGCAAATGCTATGCCCTCGAGTTGGCGAAGCGCGGGGCCAAGGTGGTGGTGAACGACCTGGGCGGTTCCCGTGACGGAAAGGGATCAAGCGATGCCGCAGCGAACAAGGTGGTGGACGAGATCAAGGCCCTGGGCGGCGAAGCGGTACCGAACTACGACAACGTGGCCACCGTGGCGGGAGGCGCGAACATCGTGAAGACCGCGGTGGATGCCTTCGGCAAGGTGGATATCGTCATCAACAATGCAGGGATCCTGCGCGACAAGTCATTCACCAAGATGGAAGAGGAGAACTGGGACGGCGTGATGAACGTCCACCTGAAGGGCGCCTATTGCGTAACCAGACCGGCCTTTGAAATCATGAGGGCCAACGGGTACGGCAGGGTGGTGATGACAACGTCGGGAGCCGGACTGTTCGGCAACTTCGGGCAGTCAAATTATGCAGCGGCCAAGATGGGGCTCATCGGGCTGACAAACGTGCTCAAGATCGAGGGCGAGAAATACAATGTCAAAACCAATGTGATCGTGCCCGTGGCCGCTTCCCGGCTCACCGAAGACGTGCTTCCCCCCGAGTTCTTCGAGAAGATGAAGCCCGACTTCGTGACCTCTGCGGTGCTCTATCTGTGCTCGGAGCAGTGCACGGACAACGGGATGATCATCAATGCGGCCCTGGGATACTACAGCCGTTCCGCCGTGGTGACGGGCCCCGGTGCCATTCTGTCGGACGGGAAGAGGGTTCCCACGCCCGAGGAGGTTATGGAAAGCTGGAACAAGATAACGAGCCTTGAAAATCCCAAGTATTTTGGTATGCTGCCTGAGATGTTCGGCGTGCTGGGGCCCGTTCTTCAGTAGGCGGGCGAACAGTACCGGCCGGGCCGGCCGCAGCCGGAAATTCCAGAGCAGAATGGAGAAATGGTGAAAACGACACTCGAAAAGGCGAAGAAAGACCCCGAATCGATGAAGGCGAGGATCCTGGCGGTTGCCAGAAGGATCTTCGGCGAATACGGTTTCCACGGAACCACCATGCGGATGATCGCCAAAGAGGTGGGCATCGACATCTCCACGCTCCACTACCACTGGGGAGAAAAGAAGGATCTTTACGAGGCGGTGATCATCGACATCAACAACGATCTGGGGAAGAAGTTCATCGAGGTGGAGCGGATCATTCACGGCCGCCCCCTCCAAGAACGGATCGCCATCGGCATCGACACCATGGTGGACTATCTCTTTCTTCATCCCGAGATCTCGAACATGGTGCTGTTCCGCTATTTCGGAAAGATCAGGCACGAAGAGCCGGTCGATCTCAAGGTGCCCGAGTTCACCATCGATATCGTACGCTCCATGGGGCTCAAGCAGGACAAGGAAAACATCAGCTTCTCCATGACCGCCGTGCTGACCATCATGAACTCCATTCACAGCTTCATTTCAGGGGAGAACTTCTTCTCCCCCATGGTCACGCAGAACAAGGACGAGTACATCACCATTGTGAAAGAGACGCTCAAGGGCATTTTCATCCCTGCGTTCACCCAGGATACGAGCAGGTTCGAATAGGCCCTCGGCCGGACAGCAGTTGGTCACAGGTTTTTTTATACCGGGAGGATGGATCTGTCTTCCTCCTCCGCTAAAGAAAATGCGGAGGTCGGGCCCTCCTCCGAATGAATGCAGTGAAGACAGATCCGTCCTCCGTTTGAAGGGTGCATCAGGGACAGGCTCACGTTCCGCATCGTCTCCATAATGCAGCACGGGCGGGCGAGAAGTCTCCGGACTCACTGGTAGCCTCCCGGCCTTAAAAGAGATGTTCTTTACTGGAGATGCGGAGATTCACATTACCGACGAAGGAGAAACGGCATGGAAATCATCCAGTATACGGACGAACACAGAATGTTCCGGGATTCCGTGAGGAAATTCCTGGAAAAGGAAGTTATACCCCATGTGGAAGAATGGGAAGAGGCGGGTATCACCCCCCGGAGTGCGTGGAAGAAGCTGGGCGAGCAGGGCTTTCTCGGCATGGGCGTCCCCGAGGAATACGGGGGCCTCGGTGCGGATTTTCTCTACTCCGTGATCATGACCGAGGAGATGAGCCGGACCAACCACATGGGTTTATGCACCGCGCTGCACAGTGATATCGTGATCCCCTACATTTTGTCCTACGGTTCCGAGGAGATCAAGAAGAAATACCTTCCGGGCTGCGTGTCGGGAGATACCATCGCCGCCGTGGCCATGACCGAGCCCAACACGGGCAGCGACCTGGCCGCCATCCGGACCACGGCCGTTGATGACGGCGATCACGTCGTCATCAACGGGCAGAAGACCTTTATCAGTAACGGCATCAACTGCGGGGTCTGCGTGACCGCTGTCCGCGATCCCCAGGTGGAAGATCCGTACCGCGCCATCGACCTCTTTGTCATCGAAGAAGGAACACCCGGCTTCGAGAAGGGCAAGCAGATCAAAAAGGTCGGGTGGCACAGCCAGGATACGGCGGAGCTGTATTTCAGCGACTGCCGGGTGCCCAAGTCAAACCGCCTGGGCGAAAAGGGAACGGGATTTCTGCACCTCATGGAGAAGCTCCAGCAGGAGCGGCTCATGTGCGCGGTCGGGGCCCAGGCCCTGGCGGAGTACATGCTCGAGATTACACTGGCATACTGCAAGGAGCGCACCGCCTTCGGGAGGCCTATCTCCAAATTTCAGCACAACCAGTTCGAGCTGGTCGATATGGCCACGGATCTCAAGCTCGGGCGCACCTTCCTGGACAAGCTGATCGTGGACCACATGGAGGGCAGAAACGTGGTGGTGGAGGTGTCCATGGCCAAGTTCTGGATCACCGAGATGGCGAGCCGGGTGGCGGACCGCTGCATGCAGCTTCACGGCGGCTACGGATACTGCGACGAGTATCCCATCTCGCGCGCATGGCGGGACATCCGGGTGACGCGGATCTTTGCGGGGACCAACGAGATCATGCGCCAGGTCGCGGCCCGCTTCATGGGCCTGTAGGGGAGGCGAACGGGCGGGTGACCCGCCCGGAAATCACGAGGAGTCGATGCCATGGCAGGACCGCTTCAAGGAATGAAGATTCTGGATTTCACCACGCTGCTGCCCGGACCTTTCTGTACCATGAATCTTGCCGACATGGGCGCGGAGGTACTAAGGATAACATCCGGCTCCAGGCCGGATATGGCGGCGTTTGCCCCGCCGTTCTTTCCCGGGACCGACCTGTCCTTTGCCACCGCGTATCTGGGACGGGGAAAACGCTGTCTTGCGCTCAACCTGAAGGACGAACGGGCCGTGCGCATCGTGCACCAGCTGCTCAAAGACTATGACATCCTGATCGAGCAGTTCCGCCCCGGCGTCATGGCCAGGTTCGGTCTCGATTACGAGAGCCTCCGGGAGGTCAATCCCGCGCTGATCTACTGCTCCATCACCGGTTACGGCCAGGACAGCCCCATCAGCAGCCGGGCCGGTCACGACATCAACTACCTGGCGCGGTCGGGTCTCATGTCCTACTCCGGAAAAACGGAAACCGGGCCTATGCTCATGGGCATGCAGATCGCGGATGTGGCGTCCGGATCGAACAATGCCATGATTGGAATCCTTGCTGCGGTGATCAGCCGCGCGAACACCGACAGAGGCCAGCACGTGGACATCTCCATGACCGACGGTGCGATCGCCTTCAATGCCCTGGTGGCCGGGGCTTACCTGGTGGACGGCCAGGAGCCCGGGCGCGAGGGATTCCTCTTAAACGGCGGGTCGGTCTACGACTTTTATGAAACAAAAGACGGCGGATATGTGAGCTTCGGCGGACTGGAGCCGCAGTTCTTCGCCGCCTTCTGCCATGCCATCGGACGTCCGGATCTGATCGAGGGGGGCGTGGCCCCGCAGGATCTCCACAAGGTCAAGGATGAGGTCCGGTCCGTCATAAAAACCAGGACCCGGGACGAGTGGATGGAAATTTTCGACGATACCGATGCATGCGTGGATCCGGTCCTTTCCCTTTCCGAGGCCCTGGATGATCCTCACGCAAAGAAGCGGGGGCTGGTGGTGGAGCTGGAACTCGCCGGAGGTGGTCATGTTCGGCAGCTTGCCAGCCCCATCAGGTTCTCTGAGACCAGGCAGGTATACACGAAGGCCGGTGTGCAGGCAGGCGCCCATACCGCAGAGGTGCTCCGGGATCTGGGTTATTCGGAGAAAGATATCCAGACCCTTGAGAGCGAGGGGCTTTTCCGCTGATCAAGGTACATGTTCGTGTCAAACCGCTCGTGCAGAGTGCGCGGGTAGATCATCCGGTTGCCCCATATTCAAGGGCAGGGTAACGTTTGACGGCACGGAGTTTTAGACGTGCGCAGCCGGGCCGTGAAGAGAGGTGCTTCAGGGGAAGCGGCACAGCCCTTTTCAAGAGGAGGAAAGTCAAATGAGCGCGAGAAAAGACGAAACCGGTACGGCCGCCGGGCCCTGCCTGAAGGTCGAGAAAAGCGGACACGTGGCCTGGCTGGTGCTGAACCGGCCCCGGCAGCGCAATACCATGACCCCGGAGTTCTTCGATGAGATCACCAGGCGCTTCGAGGAATTCGATGCCGATCCGGATGTGCGGGTGGTGGTCATCCGGGCGGAGGGGAAGAGCTTTACCGCGGGTCTGGATCTGGTGGCGGCCCAGGCGCTTCTCGGCGACGGGTCGGCCGTGTATCGGGACTGGCTGTACCGGAAGATCAAGCAGCTCCAGGCAAGCATGACAGCCGTCGAAAAGTGCAGGAAACCCGTCATCGCGGCGATCCACGGGCACTGCATCGGCGGCGGGGTGGACTTGACCAGCGCCTGCGACATCAGGATCGCGTCAGAGGATGCGGTCTTTTCCATCCGGTAGACGCGCATCGCCATCATCGCGGACATCGGAACCCTGCAGCGCCTCCCGTACATCGTCGGGCAGGGCTGGTTCAGGGAGCTGGCGCTTACGGGAAGGGACTTCACCGCAGGCGAGGCCCTGCAGATGGGATACATCACCCGGCTCTGTCCTGACCGGGACGCATTGATGGAGCAGGCGCGCACGCTCGCCGAAGAGATCGCCGGGCTGTCCCCGCTGGCCGTACAGGGGGTGAAGGAGGTGGCGAATTACACCCGTGACCACGGACTTCACCAGGGCCTGGAATATGTGGCCCAGAGAAATGCGGCCGTCGTACCTAATGAAGACATGATCGAGGCGGTCGCGGCCTTTCTCGAAAAGCGGACACCGCAGTTCAAGGGCAGATAGGAAAGTGTGCCCGGTAAGGGGCGAAAGGAGGTGGAATACAAAAGCAGAGAAGGTGACAGCCATAGTCTTGCTTTAAGCAGCACCTTTGCAATGGATTTCAGCATTTGTGACGGTACGGAAGATCAATCACAAGGAGGGAGATATGTCCTTTGAACGATTATGGCACAAATCGTATGTGCCGGGCGTACCCACGGATTTCGAGGTGAAAAGGATCACCATGGCGGAAAGGCTCAGCAAGATTGCCGCGAAATATCCGGACCGTGTGGCCTTTATCTACATGGGGAAGAAGATCACCTATCGTGAGCTGGAAGGACTGGTAAACCGATTCACGAGAGCCTTGGTCGATATCGGGGTCAAGGAGGGCGATAAGGTGGGAGTGCTTCTGCCCAACATCCCCCAGACGGTCATCGCCAACCATGCCATTTACCGTGCCGGGGCGGTCACGGCCATGAACAATCCTCTCTACGCCGAGCTGGAGCTGACGCATCAGCTCCACGACTCGGACGCCACGGTGCTGATCACGCTGGACCTGCTCCTTCCCCGGGCGCTCAAGATAAAGCCGGGGACGAAGATCAGGACCATCATCACCTGCCACATCAGCGACTACCTCCCATTTCCCAAGAAGCAGCTCTTTCCCTATGTGAAGAAAGGCATGTTCCGGAAGGTGGAGCCCCAGCCGGATGTCTACCAGTTCATGGATCTCATAGGCAAATATCCCGATGGGCCGGTGGAAAACAAGGCCCGGTGGGATGCGCTGGCCGCGCTGCTCTACACGGGGGGTACCACGGGCGTCAGCAAGGGGGCAATGCTGACCCATGGCAACATCTCCTCGGTCGTCCAGCAGTTCACGGCCTGGTTTCCGGATCTCCAGGATACATACGAGAACCTCCTGGGCATCTATCCGATATTCCATTCCGCAGGATACTCGGTGGGCCAGAACCTCCCGATATGGAACGGCTGGTGCTGCACGCTCGTGCCAAGGCCCGAGCCGGGTGTCATCGTGGAAATGCTCTCCAAGTTCAAACCCACCTTTCTCCCTGGGGTGCCCACCATCTTTACCGGGCTGCTGAAGAACGAAAAATTCCGGAAGATGAACCTCTCGCATATCAAAGGCTACTTCGGCGGGGCCGCGCCGCTTCCCGAAGATACCCTGAGCCAGCTCAAGCAGCTCCACGGCGCGATCATCTACGACGTCTACGGGGCGACCGAGAATACGGCATTCGCAACCGTGACACCCTGGGGCGGGAAGGTCAAGATCGGAACCGTGGGAGTGCCGCTTCCCGGTACGGATATCAAAATTGTGGATCTGGATACGGGTACTCGCGAGCTTCCTCCGGGAGAGGCCGGGGAAATCTGCATCAAGGGCCCTCAGGTCATGACCGGATACTACAAGAAACCGGAGGAAACAGCGCTGACCCTGAGGGATGGATGGTTTTACACCGGCGACATCGGGTTCCTGGATGAAGACGGCTATCTGACCATTTCGGATCGCAAGAAAGACATGATCTGCGCCAGCGGCTTCAATATCTATCCCAAGGAGGTCGACGAGATACTCTTCAGCCATCCCAAAATCCTGGAGGCATGCTGCATCGGAGTTCCGGACGAGTACCGCGGGGAGACGGTGAAGGCCTATGTCGTCGTGCAGCCGGGAGAGACGCTCACGGAGCAGGACGTGATCTCGTACTGCAAGGGGAAAATGACCGGCTACAAGGTGCCGACACAGGTGGCTTTCATTGATCAGCTCCCCAAGAGCACCATCGGCAAGATCATGCGGCGTGAGGTCAGAGACATGGATGCGAAAAAAAAGGAAGGGAGATTATGAGCGGGAAAATGGGAGAATTCAGAACACTCATCTTCGAGGAAAAAGAACCGTCCATCGGGCTGGTCACCATGAATCGCCCCGATCAGCTCAACGCCATCAACCTGGCGATGCTGGAGGATTTCGAGCAGCTGTGCGAGGCATTGACCCGGGACGATTCCATCAGGGTTCTCGTCATTACCGGCGCCGGCAGGGGATTCTCCTCGGGGGCGGACCTGAACGACGCCGTTGTCCATAAGGACACGGATGCGTTCGCCGACCCCGAGAACTTCCTGAAGATCGTTCAGGAGCGATATGCGTCGCTGGTGCTGAATTTGAGAAAGATTCCCCAGCCTATCGTATCAGCGGTGAACGGGCCCGCCGCAGGAGGTGGCTTTGCCATGACCCTGGCAAGCGACATCCGGGTGGCGAGCCCTGAGGCATACTTCGTGGCATCGTTCATCAACATCGGGCTTTCGGGCGGCGAGCTCGGGTGCTCCTATTTTCTGCCCCGGCTGGTGGGGCTCTCGCATGCGTCCGACATGATGTACACCGGCAGGAAGGTCAGGGCGCAGGAGGCCGAGAAGATGGGGCTGGTCAGCACGGTGGTGCCTAAGGAGGAGCTGATCGAGACTGCCCTTTCCTATGCGCGGATGATGACGGGCAAGAGCGTCGGCGGCCTGAAACTCACCAAGCGGGTGATTGAAGACAATCTTCATGCATCCTCGCTCCAGAGCGCGATAAATCTCGAAAACCGCAACCAGACCGTCATGGTGTTCTCGGGTGAGTTTTTCAAGCTGATACAGTCGTTCTACAAAGAATGATCTTCCTGCGAGGGCTGCCGGATAACCGCGCCTGCCAGGGAATGGTCTCGATAAGAAGGCGGATGTGCGGCTGTCTGGGATGACCGGCGAGGACGTTTGAACAAGGAGAGGACTGTGCATACATATCGTGTCGATGAGCGGGATCTCCAGTTCGTTCTATTCGAATTCCTGGAGCTGGACAAGATGAATAGATTCAAGAGGTATGAATCCTTTGACCGAGCCGTATACGAGGAGACCATCCATCTGGCATACAGGATCGCGGCGAAGCATCTGTTCCCTGTGAATACTTCCGGCCATAGACAGGGCTGCTCCTATGATCCGGAGACCAGATCCGTGCGTCTTCCCGCCGGATATGCGGATGCCTCTCGGGCCCTGCTCGATGCGGGATTTTTAAGCATCTCGGATGATCCCGATATCGGTGGGACCGGCATGCCGCTTGCCATACAGGCATGTTCATGGGAGATATGCTGTGGCGCGGGCGGAGCGCTCATGCTTTTCCTGATGCTCGGGCATGGGGCGGCGCTCATGATCCAGCACTTCGGATCTCCTGAACAGAAGGCGCTCTACGTGCCGAGGATGCTTTCAGGAGAGTGGGGGGTACCATGTGTCTCACTGAACCTGAAGCCGGTTCGGATGTGGGCGCCCTCAAAACAAAGGCTGTTCCTCAACCGGATGGGAGCTATCGAATTACGGGTCAGAAGTGCTTTATCACCAACGGGGATCAGGATATCACCAAGCAGATCGTTTATCCGGTCCTGGCGCGCATCGAGGGGGATCCTCCGGGGACGAAGGGAATTTCCCTGTTCCTCGTTCCCAAGTATCTGGTGCATGAGGACGGCACCCTCGGCGAACGAAACGATGTGTTCTGCACCGGCATCGAGAAAAAGATGGGCGCGCACGGGTCCGCCACCTGCTCCATGTCCTTCGGCGAGGATGACCGGTGCACTGGGTATCTACTGGGGCAAAGGGGCAGGGGGATGAATATCATGTTCCAGATGCTCAACGAGACGCGCCTTGAGGTGGGGATCATGGCCCTGGGAGGTTCCTCGGCTGCATATCTCCATGCAGTCGATTATGCGCGCACCAGGCAGCAGGGCTCGCATGTGAGCCGGATGTTCGATCCGGCGGCTCCGAAGGTGCCCATTATCGAGCATCCCGACGTCCTGAGAATGCTTTTATGGATGAAGTCCTGGGTGGAGGGCCAGCGGATGCTCTCGTACTACCTTTCTCAGCAGATCGATCTCCAGAACCTGCTGGAAGGAGATGAGGCCAGGGAAGCGAAGGCCCTTGTGGATTTTCTCATTCCCGTGGTCAAGGCAGGCAATTCGGACATGGCGTGGCGGATTACCTCGGAGGCGATCCAGGTTCACGGCGGTTACGGCTACTGCTCAGAGTATCCCGTGGAGCAGATCGCCGTGGACTGTAAGGCCCTGTGCATCGTGGAAGGAACCAACGGCATCCAGTCTCTCGATCTGGTCATGAGAAAGATTCTGATGAATCCGGAACAGTACAACTATTGTGTAGTGAAAGAAAGGATCCGCAAGACGATTGATAGCGCTGCAGGAATTGTCCATGAGGCACACCTTCGCTCGCTGGCCGAGGCGATTGACCTCATGGACGCGGCTGTGGATTTCATGGAGCAGTTGATGGAATCGGGAGACTTCAGGGTTCTGCTGGTGAATGTGGATCCGTTGCGCAGGGCGATCCTTTACCTGGTGATCGCATGGATGCAGCTGTGGTGCCTGAAGATCGCGAAGCCGAAGCTTGCAGCTCTCACCGGCGGCGCGACGGGCGCTGATCTGGAATCGGTTCTGGAGGGAAGTCCGGAGGCAGGCTTTTACCACGGCAAGGTATGCGCTTCCGAGTTCTGGCTTGCCACGGAATTTCCCAAGTACTTTGGAAAGATCGAAGCCATCTTGCAGGGAGGGAGAATGGACCTCCGGCAGGCAGAAACCGTTTTTCCGGCGTTTTCTTAGCATCTGGGAAAGTGCCCGGGGAAGAGGAGACCAAAAGGGGGCATGCACGTGAAGGCGCTGAACAATGCCTCCTGCAGCGCCTTGCTGCCTCAAAAGAGGTTTCTTCGGCCCCGGGTACGGTCTTCTCCGCCGGCTGCTACTGGAATGATATGTCGTAGACCCCGTTCTCTTGGTCGCGGCAGGTACCGCAGCCTATCATCTTCATATCGCCCATGCCCTTTGACCTGAACTCGGCCGTGATATCGCACTCGAGAAAGCGCATGGCCTTGTTGCCGAGGTGGGCCTTGCCGGAAAACTGGAGCATGGGCAGGTTCGAAAGCTCGATGACGGGATTCCCCCCCGTGGTCACGAGCGTGAAAGGGCCGGTGACGTCGCCGTAGGGGGTGCCGGAGAAGGCGATGGTCCCTGTCTTGTACTCCGAGTCAAAGCTCACGGTGCCGTAATACATGTGGCCTTTCTGGTCGACCAGGACCGCCTCATTGCTCCATGTGCACCCGGCGAGCAGTGCCGCGAGCACGACAGCGGCAAGCACGAGAAATCCAAGCTTCACGATAAAGCCTCCTCACTTGAAAAACAGCAAACGAAACGGATAAAGCCCAATCTTGTATAAAAATGCCCGGGTTGTCAATCCCGCGATCAGGATGAGCCGGCCGGTGCACCCGGATCAGGGATCGTTGAGGCTGCCCCCGGGGCAGGGATCGGGCGAGTTGGAGAGTCGCGGCCGGTACATGGGACCCGGAAGATCTGGCGCCTCCGAATGCGGGCGACTATACCGCTGAAGGCAGCATGTGCCGGGATAGACGATTGAGCCGAGCCCGGATGGGGGATGATGGATACTGCAAAAAAAGGTTTGAGCTGTCCGGCAGGCCGTTTAAGGAAGAAAAAGTAGTGTCCCCTGTGCTTTAATCCATAATCGAATCTCGTAGTGCCTATACACTATACGATCATACCAGGTGCACTACAGATATCACCTTTTATAAGCCCCCTTTTTTTCACCATTAATACGCGCACAGGAGACCTATAAAATATACTCCACAAGGACTGGAAAAATCAAGGAATAATTTACTTTTCGTTCACTTACTTGATATCCTTGTGATACTCCTGGATCGACTTGACCATGTCCTTGCCGTTGCGGCAGGCCTCGATCCCCCGGGCCGCGGCAATGGCCGCGGCGAGCGTGGTGATGTAGGGCAGCTTGTACCTGATGGCCGCCTTCCGGATGTAGGAATCGTCGTGCTTGCTGAGCTTGCCGCTGGGGGTGTTGATGATCAGGTCGTACTCCTTGTTCTTGATGCCGTCGATGATGTTGGGACGGCCTTCGTGAAGCTTGAGCACCTTCTTCGACCGGACCCCGTGCTCCTGGAGGAACTTGTGCGTCCCCCGGGTGGCCCATATGGTGAACCCCAGAGAATCGAAGAGCTGAGCGACCTCTAACACCGCCGGACGTTCCCTCCGGGAGACTGTCAGCAGGACGGTGCCCTCTCTGGGCAGGATCTGGCTGCCCGCCTCGGAGGCCTTGTAGAAGGCCTGGCCGAACGATTTGCCCATGCCCAGCACCTCGCCGGTGGACCGCATTTCCGGACCCAGGAGCGGGTCCACTTCGGGGAACATGTTGAAGGGGAACACCGCCTCCTTCACGCCGAAGTGCGGTATGACCCGGGCTTTGAGATCGAAGTCGCCCAGATGTCTGCCCAGGACGATCTTTGTGGCGATGCTCGCCATGGGGATATTGCACACCTTGGACACCAGCGGCACCGTGCGGGACGCCCGGGGGTTCGCCTCCAGAACGTACACGGTATCGTCCATGATGGCGTACTGCATGTTCATGAGCCCCACCACGGACAGCTCAATGGCGATCTTTTTCGTGTACTCGTTGATCGTGTCGAGATGCCTCTGCGAGATGCTGATGGGCGGGATGGCGCAGGCCGAGTCGCCGGAGTGCACCCCGGCGCGCTCGATGTGCTCCATGACCGCGGGCACGTACGCAGTGCTGCCGTCCGCGATTGCGTCCGCCTCGGCCTCGATGGCGTTGTCCAGGAATTTGTCGATGAGAATGGGTCGCTCAGGGGTCACCCCGACGGCGGCCTGGACATAGGTCTGCAGCATCTCATCATCGTGCACGATCTCCATGCCGCGGCCGCCCAGAACGTATGAGGGCCTGACCATCAGGGGGTAGCCGATCTTCTCGGCCGCCGCCAGCGCCTCTTCCAGGGTGCTCACCATGGCGGACTCGGCCATGGGGATGCCAAGCTTGCGCATCCGCTGGTCGAAGTGCTCCCGGTCCTCGGCCAGGTCGATGGCCGCGGGCGAGGTGCCCAGGATCTTCACCCCGGCCTTCTCCAGCTCTTCCGCGATGTTCAGCGGCGTCTGCCCGCCGAACTGCACGATGACGCCCACGGGCTGTTCCTTTTCATAGATGCTCAGCACCTCCTCCACGGTCAGGGGTTCGAAGTAGAGCTTGTTGGAGGTGTCGTAGTCCGTGGACACGGTCTCGGGATTGCAGTTCACCATGATGGACTCGTATCCCATCTCCCGGATGGCAAAGGCCGCATGCACGCAGCAGTAGTCGAATTCGATCCCCTGGCCGATCCGGTTGGGGCCGCCGCCTAAGACCATGATCTTGGGCCTTTTGCTCACCGTCACGCTGTCGACGCCGTTATAGGTGGAGTAGTAATACTCTGCATTTTCCACGCCGCTCACCGGCACGCGGTCCCACGCGTGGGTGACGCCCAGGGAGATGCGCCTGGCCCTGACCGCCTGCTCGCTCGTGCCCAGGAGCCCGGCCAGATACCGGTCGGCAAAGCCGTCCTTCTTGGCCTGGACGAGGAGTTTGTCGGGCAGATCTCCGCCCTTGTACGAGACGATCCGTTCCTCCAGCTCGACCAACTCCTGCATCTGCTCGACGAACCAGGGCTTGATCGAGGTTTTCTCCGCAAGCTCGCGGACCGTCGCGCCCTTTCTCAGGGCCTCGTACATGATGAAGTGCCGCTCGCTGGTCGGCTCGGAAAGGAGGTCCATCAGCGACTTGAGATCCATCTCGTTGAAGTTCCTGGCAAAGCCCAGGCCGTAGCGGCCGATCTCCAGCGAGCGGATGGCCTTCTGCAGGGCCTCCTTGTAGGTCTTGCCGATGCTCATGACCTCGCCCACCGCGCGCATCTGGGTGCCGAGCTTGTCCTGCACGCCCTTGAACTTTTCGAAGGCCCACCGCGCGAACTTCACCACCACATAGTCTCCCGACGGCGCATACTTCTCGAGGGTGCCCTCCTTCCAGTAGGGTATCTCGTCGAGGGTGAGCCCCGCGGCGAGCTTGGAGGATATCAGCGCGATGGGGAATCCGGTGGCCTTGGAAGCCAGGGCCGACGACCGCGAGGTCCGGGGGTTGATCTCGATGACCACCACCCGGTCGGTCTTGGGATCGTGGGCAAACTGGACATTGGTGCCGCCGATGACCTCGATGGCCTCCACGATCTTGTAGGAGTACTCCTGAAGCCTTTTTTGCAGCTCGCTCGAGATGGTGAGCATGGGAGCCGTGCAGAAAGAGTCGCCGGTGTGCACCCCCATGGGGTCCACGTTCTCGATGAAGCATACGGTGATCATGTTGTTCTTGGCATCCCTGACCACCTCGAGCTCCAGCTCCTCCCACCCCAGAACGGACTCCTCCACGAGGATCTGGTTGATGAGGCTGGCCGACAGGCCCCTGCTGGCGACCGTTCTGAGCTCTTCCACATTGTAGACCAGACCTCCGCCGGTCCCGCCGAGGGTATAGGCCGGTCTGATCACCACCGGATACCCGAGATCGGCCGCGATGGCCTCGGCCTCCTCGATCGTGTAGGCCGGCTCGCTCCGTGGGATCTCTATGCCGAGACGGTTCATGGTCTCCTTGAAGGCGATCCGGTCTTCCCCGCGGTCGATGGCGTTGGCGTTGACGCCGATGATCTGCACCCCGAACTTTTCCAGGACACCCTTGCGGGAGAGCTCGGAGGTGAGGTTCAGGCCGGTCTGGCCGCCGAGGTTCGGGAGCACCGCGTCGGGACGCTCCTTCTCGATGATGGCCGCGAGGGTGTCGACGTTCAGCGGTTCGATATAGGTGATATCGGCGATCTCGGGGTCGGTCATGATGGTGGCGGGGTTCGAGTTGACCAGCACGATCTCATATCCCAGTTCCCTGAGCGCCTTGCACGCCTGGGTTCCGGAGTAGTCGAACTCGCACGCCTGTCCGATGACGATAGGGCCTGACCCGATGATCATTACCTTGCGGATGTCGTCTCTCTTCGGCATAGATGTCGTCCTCCTGAAAAAATGCGAATGCACTATAGGAGAGCCCACAGGGTGAGTCAAGATAAAAGGGGGAAACAATACGCCTCGTTCGGATACGCGGGAAATACCGGCCGGGACGCGCGAAATACCTGAAGAGACATACCCCATGGTCCTTTCGGACCAGACAGGGAAAACGGCGCGCCTTTTATCGCCGCACCGCCCCGCTCAAGGGATGGCTGCGGTTAAAAAGGCGCGCCGTGCTTATCCTTATAAATAAACCGGCCTTTCGTGAGACCGGTTACAGGCCCTTACCCGCCATGTAGTCGGCCAGGTCGGCCGTGCGGCAGGAATAGCCCCACTCGTTGTCGTACCAGGTGACGAGCTTGGCCATGGTGCCCTTCATCACCTGGGTGAACTCGATGTCCACGATCGAGGAGTGCGGGTTGCCCTTGAAGTCGGTCGAGACCAGGGGCTTCTCTTCGCAGGCCATGATCCCCTTCAGCGAGGTCTTCGACGCCTTGATGAGGCGGCCCCTCAGCTCCTCGGTGGTGGTCTCCTTGCCGAGACTGACCGTGAGGTCCACGACCGAAACCGTGGGCGTGGGCACCCTCAGGGCATACCCGTCCACCTTGCCCTTGAGGTCCGGGATGACGAGCGAGACCGCCTTGGCCGCGCCCGTGGTGGTGGGGATGATGTTCATGGCTGCGGCGCGGGCGCGCCTGAGGTCCTTGTGGGGCATGTCGAGGATCCTCTGGTCGTTGGTGTACGCGTGGACCGTGACCATCATGGCGCTCTCGATCCCGAAATTTTTGTGGATGACCATCGCCGGCGGCGCCAGGCAGTTGGTGGTGCACGAGGCGTTCGAGACGATATGGTGCTTGTCGGGCTTGTAGCTCTTGTGGTTCACGCCCATGACCACGGTGATGTCTTCCTGCTTGGCGGGCGCCGTGATGATCACCTTTTTGGCTCCGCCATAGATGTGCGCCGAGGCCTCGGGTCCGGACCGGAACAGGCCGGTGGACTCGATGACGATATCGACCCCCTCGTCATCCCAGGGTATGGACGAAGGGTCCCTGAAGGCATAGCTCCTGATCTTCTGGCCGTTGATGATGAACGAGTCCTTCTTGACCGAGATATCCCCCGCAAACCGGCCGTAGTTGGTATCATACTGGAAGAGGTGGGCATTGGTCTCCACGTCGAAGAGGTCATTGACCGCCACGACCTGGAGGTTGTCTGAGTGCCGCTCCATAATGGCCTTCAAGACCTGTCTTCCTATGCGACCGAAACCGTTGATTCCGCATCGGACCATGTGGCTGCCTCCTTATTAATTGTCGTCCAGACGATACTTGTGGGCGATGAGCAGTTCATAGTTGGTCTTCAGGGCCTGATGGAGCCTGGCGTTCTCGAGCGCCAGGGCGCTCAGGTTCGCCACCGACTCCATGAACTTGGTTTCCTGCTCGTTGAATTCCCGGATCTTGTCGGTATAGACCCTGAGCACACCGATCACGTTCTTTTCCACCTTCAAGGGAACCACGATCACCGACTTGATCCCTTCGGCCTTCGCGCCCGCGCCGTACTGAAAGCCCGGGTCGGTCTGGGCGTTCTTGATCCAGATGAGTTGGCCGGTCATGGCCTTCTGATCGAGGCCGCTCTCCTTGATGAGAACCGGGCCCTTGCGGATATAGCCTTTGGAAAGCCCGTACGAGGCGCCCATGATGAGGGCCTTCTTCCGGGAATCCAGCAGGCGGATGGAGCACGCCTTGGCACCCATGGCAAGGGCGACGGCCTTGACGATCTCATCGAGCACGGTCGTCATCTCCAGTGACGCGTTGATCACCTTCACCACATCGTACAATGCCAGAAAATAGTCCTTTTCCTTCACCTGCACGCTCCTCCTTTTTGCCGAATAGGTTCTTCGTATATCACTGTTCCCTCCCATATCTCCCTTGTCCGGGAATTCTCACGACCCGGACGGTATAAGGTTTCTCCTATGAAGCTTAACCTTCATCGCCGCCGAGTCAAGTGTCCTTTTCGGAGAGCGAACCTTTTTTCTAAAATACAGTCTTTTCCAGCCGGATTTCCGATCCGGGATGAGACCGGTCCGAAAAAGGGATGCGGCCTCCTCTTCGATGCACAACGGTCCGATCCCGCGCCAGGGGTTTCACAGGAACGGTATGGCAGGGGTTCAGACGAGGGTGATCAGGACCTCGCGGGTTGCCCTGGGGCCGTCGAACTCGCAGAAAAAGATATTCTGCCAGGTGCTGAGGATGAGCCGGGAGTCTTCCACCGGGACCACCTCGGAGGGGCCGATGATGCCCGCCTTGATGTGCGCGTCACCGTTGCCGTCGACGCGGTCGTGCAGCCAGACGCCCCGGGGAACGAGTTTTTCCAGGCAGGTGATCACGTCGGCGGGGATGTTGGGGTCCCAGTTTTCCTGGATCATGAGGGCGGCGGTGGCGCCCATGGCATAGAGCGCGCAGAGCCTCGAGCCTGCCCCGTGTTCGGCGACCACGGCGCGGACCCGCTCGGTGATGTCCACGAGCTCCTGTCTTTCACGGGTCGGGAAGGTTATGGAAAATCTCATGGGCACCCCTTTCCCCCATGCCATATCACCGCTGCAACCAGGAGACAAGACGTTCTGTTTCGGAAGAGCACGGCCTTTGCCTTGGGAATCAATATCTTGATAATGGAACTATTCCATGCAATACTGCAACCCGCATTTCTGAAGAGGAGGAACATGTCAGGATATGAGAAGCGATCGTACCAAGAAATCTTATGAAAAGGCCCCTCACCGGTCCCTGCTCAAGGCGAACGGCTTTACCGACGAAGAAATTGCGCGGCCCTTTGTGGGAATCGTGAACTCGGCGAATGAAATCATCCCCGGGCACATTCATCTCAATCAGATTGCCCAGGCCGCAAAGGACGGGGTACGCATGGCGGGCGGCACGCCCATGGAATTCTCCGTAATCGGCATCTGCGACGGCATCGCCATGAACCACGCGGGCATGAAGTACTCCCTGCCGTCCAGGGAGATCATCGCGGACTCCATTGAGCTCGTGGCCATGGGGCACGCCTTTGACGCCATGGTCTTTGTCCCCAACTGCGACAAGATCGTCCCGGGCATGCTCATGGCGGCCCTGCGGCTCAACATCCCAGCCGTTATCGTCTCCGGGGGGCCCATGCTCGCCGGCAGGCTGAAGGGCAGGGCCGTGGATCTGATCAGTGTATTCGAGGGCATCGGCAGGCTTAAAGCAGGCGCGATCACCGGGGAAGAGCTTCGGGAGCTCGAGGGATGCGCCTGTCCCACGGCCGGGAGCTGCTCGGGCATGTTCACCGCCAACTCCATGAATTGCCTCACCGAGGCCCTGGGCCTGGGCCTGCCGGGCAACGGAACCGTGCCCGCCGCCTTCTCCGAGCGGATCAGGCTTGCCAAGCACGCGGGCATGAAGGTGATGGAGCTCCTGGAAAAGGACATCAAACCCCGGGACATCGCGAGCCCGAGCGCCTTCAACAACGCCATTGCCGTGGACATGGCCTTGGGCTGTTCCACCAACACGGTGCTTCATGTCCCGGCGGTGGCCTATGAGGCGGGCATCGAGCTCAGCCTGGACGACTTCGACCGGATGAGCAAGCGGGTTCCTCACCTGTGCAATCTCTCCCCGGCCGGACCGCACCACATCGAGGACCTCTACTACGCGGGCGGGATCCAGGCGGTGATGAAGCGGCTGGAGCCCCTGGGTGTCTTGGATACGGGTGTGGTCACTGCAACGGGTGAGACGCTGCAGGAAAATCTCGCCCGGGCCGAGATCGTGGACCCCGAGGTGATACGTCCCCTGGAAAGCCCCTACCACCAGGAGGGCGGGATCGCGATCCTGCGCGGCTCCCTGGCGCCCGACGGGGCGGTGGTGAAACAGTCGGGCGTGCTGCCGGAGATGATGAAGCGCGAGGGCACGGCCCGGGTGTTCGATTCCGAGGAGGAGGCGGCCGACGCCATCCTCGCCGGAAAGATCCGGGCGGGGGACATCGTGGTCATCCGGTACGAGGGGCCCAAGGGTGGGCCGGGCATGCGCGAGATGCTCACGCCCACCTCTTCGATCGCGGGCATGGGGCTGGACAGGGACGTGGCGTTGATAACGGACGGCCGGTTCTCCGGCGGTACCAGGGGTGCGGCCATCGGGCACTGCTCGCCCGAGGCGGCCGAGGGCGGGCCGATCGCCCTGGTGCAGGAAGGCGACCGCATCGGAATCGACATCCCTGCCAGGAAGATCGATCTCCTCGTCGACGAGGCCGAGCTCTCCAGGCGCGGGCAGGCCTTCAGGCCGCCGGAGAAAAAGCTCACCGGCGTGCTGAAGCGCTATGCGCGGGAGACCCTCTCGGCAGACAAAGGGGCCCGATACAGAGACTGATGAAACAGGCGCGGTACTGGAAAGCACGTGAAGACGGCACGGTGGACTGCCTGCTGTGCCCCCACCGCTGCACCATCAGAGACGGCAAGACCGGGATATGCGGGGTGAGAAAGAACGAGGGAGGCACGCTTTACTCCCTGGTCTGGGGACTGAGCATCGCCGCGAGCGTGGACCCGATCGAGAAAAAGCCGCTCTATCACCTGCTGCCCGGATCGCTGTCATTCTCCATTGCAACCGTGGGCTGCAACATGAGATGCGCCTTCTGCCAGAACAGCGACATCTCCCAGTATCCTTTCCACACCGGGGGTGTCACCGGAGAGGATCTGTCGCCCGAAGAGGTGGTTCGGGCGGCGCTTGCACGGGGATGCGCGAGCATTTCCTACACCTACACCGAGCCCACGGTGTATCTGGAGTACGCGCTCGACACGGCTCGCCTGGCGAGGCAGGCCGGGCTGCTCAATGTCATGGTCACGAACGGCTACATCTCGCCCGCGATCGTCAGGGACGACCTCGCCGGGCTCATCGACGCTGCAAACATCGACCTGAAGTCGTTTTCCGACGGTTTCTACCGCAGGCTCTGCTCGGCCAGGCTCGCCCCGGTGCTCGAGGCCATACAGGCCTACTTCGAGGCCGGCATCTGGATCGAGATCACCACGCTCGTCATTCCCGGAGAGAACGACTCCGAAGAAGAGCTCAGGGAGATCGCGCGGTTTATCCGGAGCATGAGCCCGGATATCCCCTGGCACATCAGCCGCTACTTTCCCCGGTATCGCTATCGGGACGCGCCGCCCACGCAGGTGGAGAGCCTGGAAGCGGCCCGGGAGATCGGCCTGGCCGAGGGGCTCCATTACGTATATACCGGAAACGTCATGGGGCATGCCCATGAAAACACCGTCTGCCCGGGATGCGGGCAGGAGGTCATCACCCGGAAGGGATTCTCCATAGAGAACAAGAGCATGCAGGGCAGCCACTGCAGCCGCTGCAGCCAAAACATACCAGGGAGGTTCACATGAAAAACCAGAATTACGTGCTCAAAGTCGTCGATGCCAAAAAGGCTGATATCAAAAAGGCTCTCAAAGAAGCAGGGATAGAAGTTCGCGCCATTACCGAGGTGTATTCCGAAGAGGTAGCCGACGAAGGAAAAGAGGGTGGAGATGCCGAGAAAAAGAATAACGGATAAACCCGATCTGAGCCATAAGATCAAGTCCGGGTGGGAGATTCTTCAAGGATCTCTCCCCGAGGTCGAATCGTACAACCGGGATTACGTGCGGTTCCTTTCCCAGGTGAAGACCGAGCGCGAGGCCGTGGAATATTTCCGGGATCAAGCGGGCGAGGCCGGCGGGCTCGAACTCGTGGAGAACCGGGGCAAGGCCCTGGCCGTGTGCGGGAGGGGGGCGATTCCCCTGAAGGAAGGGGTCCGAATCGTGGTGGCCCACATCGACAGCCCCCGGCTCGACCTCAAGGCCAACCCGCTCTACGAGGACACCGACCTGGCCATGCTCAAGACGCACTACTACGGCGGGATCAAGAAGTACCAGTGGCTCGCGCGGGCTCTTGCTCTCCACGGCGTGGTCGTCAAGGAGGACGGAAGCCCGGTGAAGGTGCTCATCGGCGAGGACCCGGACGATCCCTGCTTCACCATCGAAGACCTCCTGCCCCACTTGGCCGCCAATGCGCAGTATGCGAAAAAGCTCCCCGATGCATTCCAGGCCGAGAAGCTCAATATCATTCTGGGATCACGGCCGGACCTCACGGCAAAGGACAACAAGGTCAAGGAGTACATCCTCTCCCTGCTGCACGAGAAGTACGGCATCGTGGAACAGGACTTCGTCTCCGCCGACCTGGAGATCGTGCCGGCAGGCCCCGCGCGCGAGGTGGGGATCGACCGGTCCCTGATCGGCGGGTACGGCCAGGACGACCGGGCCTGCTCGTGGGCGGCCTTTGCCGCGGTGCGGGACGCCGCCTCGAAAGGATATACGTCGATCGCCCTGCTCATGGACAAGGAGGAGATCGGCAGTGAGGGCAACACCGGCGCCAAAAGCATGTTCATCGAGGAGGTGCTCTGGGAGCTGGCCGATCGTTTTGGGGAGGAGCTCGTCCCGTCGCGGGTGCTGTTCAAGTCCAGGGCCATCTCCGGGGATGCGAACGGCGCTTTCGATCCGGATTATCCCGAGGTCCACGAAAAGATGAACGCCGCCAGGCTCGGCTTTGGCGTGTGCGTGACCAAGTTCACCGGGGCCCGGGGCAAGGTGGGCTCCAGCGAGGCACATGCCGAGTACATGGCCTACATGAGATCTCTCCTCAACCGGTCTGGGATACCCTGGCAGACCGGCGAGCTGGGCAAGGTCGATGAGGGGGGAGGGGGAACGGTCGCGAAGTTCCTGGCCGAGTACGGCATGGATATCGTGGACATGGGTCCGGCGCTGCTGTCCATGCACTCGCCCTTCGAGCTTTCGTCCAAGGTCGACACCTATTCCACCTATCTGGCATATCGGGCATTCATGGAGGATAGAGGATAAATGAAGCAGAAGGTGCTCGCGCACATCGGTTCCCTCATGGGAGGCATGGTTCACAACCTCAACACCCCGCTCATGTGGATCATGGGGAGGGCTCAACTCGTCCAGTCGAGGAACGAGAAGCTCGACACCCTCAACGGAAAGGACGGAGACGATCTCCACGCCATAAAGACGAAGAACAGCAAGGACCTCAAGTCCATCCAGGATGGCGCGGACAAGATCGACCACATCCTGAAGTCGCTGGGCTACAAGATCCAGATGACCAACGAGGGCTACACCTCCATTGAGCTCAGGGAATTTCTGGAGAGGGAAACCGACTTCCTCATGGCGGACATGCGCTTCAAGCACGAGACCGCCAGGGAGGTGGAGCCCGGCCCCCGGTCGTGCTACGTGAAGTGCGACTACAACGCCCTGTCCTGCGCGTTCACCGGCATCATCGATACGATCATGAACGCCACGGAAAAGGGCAGGACCCTGAAGATTTCCCTGGAGAACGGGGCCATTCTCTTCCGTTGTCCGGATCTGAAGCTGACCCCCGAGGTTCGGGGGATGATGGAAGGCGTCTGTCTCGGGATCAGGGGGAGGGCCGACATCGTGATCGAAGGCGGGCACGGGTTCGAGATGTCCCTGTGGATTAAGGACGCGTGATGGCCGCGAAGGAGGCGTTTACCTGCCCCTCGTGCGGGCATGTCATGGAGCGGTACAAAAACCCGGTGCCCACGGTGGACATCGTCATCGAGTATGCCCCGGGCATTGTCCTGGTGGAGAGGAAGAACCCTCCCTACGGGTGGGCCCTGCCGGGAGGCTTCGTGGACTACGGCGAGACCGTGGAGCATGCCGCCGCCAGAGAGGCGCAGGAGGAGACGGGCCTGGTCCTGGAAAACCTGCTGATGTTTCACGTATACTCCGACCCCTCGAGAGATCCCCGGATGCACACCATCACCACGGTCTTCACGGCCTCGGGCACAGGCGTTCTCCGGGCGGGCGACGACGCGGGGAGCGTCGGGGTGTTCGCGGAAGACGAGCTGCCCGGGAACATAGCATTCGACCATTCCCGGATCATCGCGGACTATTTCTCCTTCAGGCGCGGGGAAAGGAAGGGTATGACGTGCCGGTAGCGGAAAACAGAGAAGTCTATCTCATCGACGGCAGCTCGTATATCTACCGGGCGTTCTATGCCATGAGAAACATGTCCACCTCCGGAGGCATGCCCACCAACGCGGTCTTCATCTGCTCGCGGATGCTCATCAACCTCCTGAAGGAGAAAAAGCCCGAGCACATCTGCTTCGTGCTGGATTCCCGGGGGCCCACCTTCCGCCACGAGCTCTACCAGGACTACAAGGCCACCCGGCAGAAGATGCCCGAGGGTCTCGGTGTGCAGATCCCCTACATCATCCGGATCATCGAGGCCCTGGGGGTCCCTATCGTGCAGAAGCAGGGCTTCGAGGCGGACGACATCATCGCGGACCTGGCCAGGCGGTGCGGGCAGGGATGCATGGTCTACATCGTCTCGGGCGACAAAGATCTCATGCAGCTCGTGAACGAGACCACCCTGGTCTGGGACACCCTCACGAACAAGGTATACGACCGGGAGGCGGTGAAGGAGAAGTTCGACGTCTATCCCGAGTATATCCCGGACCTGCTCGCGCTCATGGGCGACGCATCGGACAACATCCCCGGGGTCCCCGGGATCGGCGCCAAGGGGGCCGCGGCCCTGATCAGGGACATGGGCCATCTGCAGGACATCCTCGATCACGTGGAGGCCGTCGGGTCCCCCAAGCAGAGAAAGGCGCTTCAAGAGCATGCGGACCAGGCCCGGGAGGGATTCGAACTGGTGAGGCTCGACCGGGAGGTGGATCTCGATTTCGGGCCCGAGGACCTCAGGGCGGGCAAGCCCGATGCCGAAGGCCTCCGGAAGATTTTTACGGAGCTCGAGTTCAAGGCCCTCCTCAAGGAGCTGAACCTCAGGCCCGACGAGAAGAGGGCCTGCATGCACGAGGGCAGGATCGAGTACGCCTGCAGGTGCGATCTTACCGGAGAAATGGGCATGTACGTGATGCCGGGCGTCGGGTCGGCGGTGGCGCAGGGCGGGGTTTCCACGGTGTGCCTGGACCCTGAAGCCTGCCTCGACCCGCTCAAGGCCGAGGGCGTGCTCGTGTGCATGCACGACGCCAAGCAGGCCTTCGTGGCCGCCATGATGAAGGGGCTGGAGGTCCGTGCGGGCGTGTTCGACACCATGCTCGCCACCTACTGCATCGATGCGGTCAATTCCCAGGCCGGCCTGGAGGATCTCGCCAGGGCCTGCCTGGAAACGGATATCCCGAACTCGAGCGATCTCCTTGGCTCGGGCAGAAACGCCCGCAGCATAATCGGGATCGACCGGGAAACCCTGGGCAGCTACCTCGCCTGTCACGCGAGCGTGCTGGTCCCTTTAAAGGAGCGGCTCGCCGAGCAGATGACCCGGGTGGGGGTGGACAGGATATTCTATGACATCGAGATCCCGCTCACCACGGTGCTCTCCTCCCTGGAGGCGTGCGGGGTGCTCGTGGACACGGCAGGGCTTGGAAGGATATCCGCGGAGATCGACGGGCTCCTGAAGGGCATGGAGGCGAAGATCTTCGCCCTGGCAGGCGGGGAGTTCAACATCAACTCTCCCAAGCAGCTGGGCGTCATCCTGTTCGAGAAGCTGGGGCTGCCCGCGGTGAAAAAGACCAAGACCGGCTATTCCACGGACAGCAAGGTCCTGGAGTCTCTCGCGTCCAGGCATGATCTGCCCGCGCTCATCCTGGAGTACCGGATGTTCGCCAAGCTCAAGAACACCTATGTGGATGCGCTGCCCTCCATGATCAATCCGCAGACCGGCAGAATTCACACCCGGTTCAACCAGGCCGTCACCGCCACGGGCCGGATATCCTCATCCGAGCCCAACCTCCAGAATATCCCCGTGCGCTCCGATATGGGCCGCAGGATCCGGCAGGCCTTCATCGCTCCCGAGGGGTATCGGATCCTGAGCGCCGACTACTCCCAGATCGAGCTCAGGATTCTCGCCCACATCACCCGCGACGCCACCCTGATGGATGCCTTTACCCACGGCCAGGACATTCATGCAAAGACCGCCGCCGAGATCTTCGGCATCCCCTTGCAGGAGGTGTCCGAAAACCAGCGGAGGACGGCCAAGACCATCAATTTCGGCATCATGTACGGCATGGGGCCGCACAAGCTCTCCCAGGAGCTGGGAATACGGCGCGACACGGCCAAGGCCTACATCGACAGCTACCTCGCCAAGTATCCGGGCGTGAGGGAGTATACCGAGACCATCGCTGCAAAGGCCGAACGGGACGGTTTCGTCACCACGCTTCTGGGCAGGCGCAGGTCCATCCCCGAGATCGCGTCGTCCAATTTCAACGAGCGCGAGGCCGGCAGGAGGATCGCAATCAACACCCCAATCCAGGGAACTGCGGCCGACATCATCAAGATCGCCATGGTGAGGATATACGAACGCATAAAAGAATTCCGGAGCAGGATGGTCCTGCAGGTGCACGACGAACTGGTGTTCGAGGCGGCCGAGGATGAGGTTGATGCGCTGACCGCCATGGTGGGTCAGGAGATGGAGCACGCCTACGAACTGGACGTCCCGGTCCGGGTGGATATCGGCACGGGAAAAAACTGGGCGGGCGCCCACTGATGCGAATTCCACTACCTCGAAGCATCCGGGCAAAGGTCTTTTGCGGCTCGGAAAGGGTGGGCGTGTAACTGAAAAACAAAAAGCGGGGCAGACAGAGAGTCCGCCCCGCAGCGTTCTTGGTCAGATTACCGCATTCCCAGGACGTTTCTGGCGATGACGACGCGCATGATCTCGTTTGTGCCTTCGTAGATCTGGGTAATCTTGGCGTCTCTCATGAGCCGCTCTACGGGGTATTCGATGCTGTAGCCGTAGCCGCCCAGGATCTGCACCGCCTCGACCGTGGCGTCCATGGCCGTGTCGGAGGCAAACATCTTGGCCTGCGCCGCCTCCCGCTCAAAGGGCAGGTGGTTGCTCTCAAGCCACGCCGCCTTCAGGATCAAAAGCTCGGAGGCATCGATGCGGGTCGCCATGTCGGCCAGCTTGAACTGCGTGGCCTGGAAGCTCGAAATCGCCTTGCCGAACTGCACCCGCTCCTTGGAGTAGCCCACCGACTCCTCCAGCGCCGCCTTGGCAATCCCCAAGGCCTGCGAGGCGATCCCGATCCGGCCCGAATCCAGCGTGGTGAGCATCTGCCTGAAGCCCGAGCCCGGGTCGCCCAGAATGGAGTCCTTGGGTATCCTGGCGTCCTGGAACACCAGCTCGGAGGTGCCAGACCCCCTGATGCCCAGCTTCTCCTCCACCTTGCCCACCGAGAACCCCTCGGTGTTCTCCAGGTCCACCACGAACTGGGTGATGCCCTTGTATCCTTTTGCCTTGTCCGTGACCGCCGCGATCACCGCGTACCTGGCGATGTTGCCGTTGGTGATGAACTTCTTCTCCCCGTTGATGATCCAGGAGTCCCCGTCGAGCACGGCCGTGGTCTTCATGCCCGCCGGGTCGGAGCCCGCATTGGCCTCGGTGAGCCCGTAGCACCCGTGCGCCTCGCCGCTCGCCACCGGGGTGTTGAATCGGATCTTCTGCTCCTCGGTGCCGAAGGTGTTTACCGGAAAGCCATAAAGCGAGTTGTTGACCGACATGATGACCCCGGTGCTCGCACAGGCCCGCGAGATCTCGGTGAGGATCAGGGCATAGGCCACGTAGTCCATGCCCGCCCCGCCGTACTCCACGGGGATAGCCACCCCCATGAAACCGTTCTCGGCCATCTTCCTCACCACCTCGTCGTCGTGACGGTGCTCCTGGTCGATCCGGGCCGCTATGGGCTTGAGCTCCTGGTCCGCAAACTTCCTGGCCATGTCCTGAACCATCTTGTGCTCTTCACTGAAAGAGAAATCCATATATACCCTCCTAATTGTTAGTGACACTTGCTCAGCCCCGGGTTCCATGCCCCGGGCAGCATCCGCAGGCGGAAACGAGGCCGAAGCTGAATGAGTATTCATTTTCTATAATCCTTATCCGCTCTTTCTGTCAATATAATCGTCCCTTGCCGGAAAAAGGGGCAGTGTTCACTGGTTCATGTTTCGTCGGGAAACAGGCACGAGCCCTTTCTTGGGTGTCTTTCAAGGGTTGAGAATAATTGCCTTTGCCATCGAGAGGCATTCTGGTATATATTTTTCACCCAATATATGTCCAGGAGGCGAAAGGTTTATATGAGAGACGTATTCAATTTCAATCCCGGGCCCGCGGTGTTGCCCGAGCCGGTTCTCGAGAATACGAGCAAGGCTGTTCTGAACTTTGCGAACACCGGCATGTCCGTGATGGAGGTAAGCCACCGGTCCAAGGAGTTCGATGCACTGCTGGTGGAGACCGAATCTCTGGCGGCCGAGGTCATGGGGATTCCCGAGAACTACAAGGTCCTTTTTCTTCAGGGAGGGGCGAGTCTCCAGTTTTCCATGGTGCCCATGAATCTTCTGTTTGACGGCAAGACCGCCGACTATATCGATACCGGTTCATGGTCTTCCAAGGCCATCAAAGAGGCGCGGAAGGTGGGCAAGGTCAATGTGGCCGCATCGACCAAGGATGACAAGTATACCCGGATACCCTCGCCCTCCGAGCTCAAGCTCACCCCGGGAGCGGTCTATTGCCACATCACCTCCAACAACACCATCTATGGAACCCAGTGGCAGACCTTTCCCGATACCGGGGACGTTCCGCTGGTGGCCGACATGTCGTCGGATATCCTCTCCAGGCAGTTCGACATGAGCAAGTTCGGGATCGTCTATGCCGGCGCCCAGAAGAACATGGGTCCTGCCGGGGTCACGATGGTGGTCATCCGCAAGGACCTTGTCGACGAAGCTCCGGAGAACATCCCCACCATGCTCAAGTACTCCACCCACGTGGAGAGCAACTCCACCTTCAACACCTGTCCGGTGCTGGCCATATTCGTGGTCCACGAGGTCCTGAAGTGGCTCAGGGACATGGGCGGCGTTCCGGAGATGGAGAAGCTGAACGACAGGAAGGCCGCCGTCATATACGACGTGCTGGACAGCAGCTCCTTCTACCGCGGTACGGTGCAGAAGGATTCGCGTTCCAGGATGAACGTCCCCTTCCGGCTTCCCACCGAGGAGCTGGAGGCCGAGTTTCTCTCCGAGGCGAACAAGAGAAGCCTCAAGGGCCTCAAGGGTCACCGGTCCGTGGGCGGCATGCGGGCATCCATCTACAACGCCATGCCTCTCGAGGGTGTGCAGAAGCTTGCCGATTTCATGACGGAGTTCGAGAAGCTCCATTCATAGCATCTGCGCCGGGCGGTGCGCCGGTCGCGCTGCCCGGCTTGTCCGGGGACGGCAGGTGTGATTTCGCGGGGACGGTTCGCAGGACGGATCATGTCCCGGCGGGTCCGCCCTTGTCGTGTGAAGCGCCCCCCCTCGCCGCCGCGTGCGGCAGGGAGACGGTTTGACTTTATCAATAACCAATGTTATAAATCTTGATCATGTAGTGGGGTTTTCATGCCGGTAAAGAGCAAGTTCGCTGTTGAAGACATCGTTGACGCGGCATTTTGCATCGTTCGAAGGCAGGGTGCAGACAAATGTTCCGCCCGGGCCATAGCGAATGAGTTGAACTCGTCGACCATGCCCATCTATTCATGCCTGAGCTCCATGAAAGAGCTGGAGAAGGCGGTGATCAAAAAGGCCTTGGACCTGCTGATCAGCTATGAGACCAAGGTGCGGACAGGAGATGTGTTTCTCGACATGGGCATCGGGTACATCATGTTCGCCAAGACCGAGAAGCATCTGTTCAGGATGCTTTTTCTCTCCGAGAGAAAAGGGGCCTCCGGTGATACCCGGAAGCGCTTTAACGACTATGTGATGGACGCACTTCTGGAGAAGCTCAGCGGATTCGAGCCTCTCAACGGTTTTTCCCAGGAGCAGAAAAGGGATCTCATAAACCGGATGTGGGTCTTCACCCATGGGCTTGCCGTGCTGCTGAACAATTCGATCATTCGGGATTTGAGCGAGCGGAAGATCACGGAGCTGATCATGGACACGGGACTGTTCGTGATCCAGGGAGAAAAGATCCGCAAAGAGATCTATGCCGAACCCGATGTGCAGGATTTTCTGAAGAGAGCGGGGTTTTCGGACCTGGATGATCGCAGTGCAGCAGACTTTGATTTGTTCTGACCGTGTTCTACAGAAGGCTCTCGCATTATTGATACTCGCAGTTGTTGCGGCGTGATTCTTTTTCATGGGCGCTCGCGTGAAGAGCCCCGGTTTCCGGCCTGCCGTATTCACACACGGCCGAGGTGGACGGCTTCAGGGTTCTGGCAAGGGCGGGAGTTCCGGAGATGGATGATCCCCCCGCAGCCGGGGGAGTGAGAGGAGGGGATATGGCGTCGAAACGGAAACATCTTGCGACCATTGCAGGTTTTGTGTCTCTGATGTTGTTTCTCTCGGGGTGCGCTTCTCCCGAGTTCATGGTGAAGTCCATGGATCCGCTCATGGACAGGATGGATACCTCGGTGAACCGGTGTCCCGATGTAGATACGATCCGCGATTCTCTTCCCACCACGATCGTCCAGCTGGACGGGTTCATCGATATCGCCCCGAGCGCCAAGCTCTATTTGCGGGCCGCCGAGGTGAACTTTGGATACTCGTTTGCCTTTATCGAGGATGTCGACAGGGACAGGGCGAGCTATCTCTATCTCAAGGCGCGGGACTATGCGCTGCAGCCCCTGTTGCTCAACGACGACTTCCGCGGGGCGCTTCACCGGCCGGTGGACAAGTTCAGGGCCTCCCTCGACGACTTCAGCAAGGCCGATGCGCCTGCGCTCTACTGGGCGGCAAGCTCCTGGATGGCGTGGATATCGCTCAACCTCGATAAGACCGAGGTCCTCATGGATATTCCCAAGATCGAGGCCATGCTGCTCAAGGTGGTCGAGCTCGACGAAAACTACTACCACGGGAGCGCCCACGCCACCCTGGGGGCCTATTACGCATCCCGCTCCAAGGTCATCGGCGGAGACCCGGACAAGGCGAAGTATCACTTCGACCGGGCGTTCGCGATCTCAAAGTCCAGGCTTCTCTTCGTACACCTGCTCTACGCCAAGTACTACGCCTACCAGATCCAGGACAGGGCGCTCTTTGAGCAGACCCTTCAGCAGGTGATAGACACGCCGGTGGATTATTTTCCCCGGAAGAACTTCGCCAACGAGGTGGCAAAGAGAAAGGCCCGGGTGCTGCTGAACGAGGTGGATTCGTATTTCTGATGACATGCAATCCGTGAGAACCAAGGAGGAGGAAACCGTATGAACCGTTTTGGGCTTATTATTCCGGCTGTTTTCCTGGCGATGGGGCTTCTCTGTAACGGCGTGTCCGCAGCCGATAAGGCCCGGATTACGATCAAGATGGCCACGCTGGCCCCCAAGGGTTCCACCCTGGTGAACACCTATGAAAAACTCGCCGAGGATATCACCGCCAGGACAGGGGGTGAGGTGGGGTTCAAGATCTACTGGGGGGGCGTCCAGGGCGACGAAAAGGACATGATCCGGAAGATCAAGCTCGGCCAGCTCCACGGCGGTGCATTTTCCGGTGCCGGCCTCGGGGATATCGTTCCCGAGGTCCGGGTGACCGAGATTCCATACGTGTTCAGGAATCACCGCGAGGTCGCCTACGTGCGGAAAGGGCTGCAGGACACCATGGAGAAGCTCTTCGAAGAGAAGGGGTTCGTGGTTCTCGGGTGGGGGGACATCGGTTTTCTCTATACCTTTTCCAAGGTGCCGCTCACCTCGCTCGAGGTGGCGCGGCAGCAGAAGTGGTGGACGCTCGAGGGTGAGCCCATCGGCCGCGAGATGTACAAGGCCCTGGGCATTTCCCCCATATCCCTGTCCGTCACGGACGTGGCCACGTCCCTTTCCACCAACCTCATCGACTGCGCAGGCGCCACCCCCTATATGGCGGTTGCGTTCCAGTGGTACACGAGGTTCAAATACATCAACGAGTTTCCCTCATCGAGCCTCCTGGGCGCCATGGTCATATCCAAGAAGGTATGGGACAAGATCTCGCCCGAGAGCCGGCAGATCATGCTCCGGCTGGCCCGGGAATCGCAGGAGAAGATCGCGGAGGCCGCCCGCAGGGAGGATGAAAAATGCCTGAAGATACTTCTGGATGCGGGAATTCAGGTGTACCGCACGGAAGATAACATCCAGGAAGAGGAGGTCCGGTTTATCTTCGACGCCGCGGAAAAGACCCGGAACAATCTCGTGGGAGAGCTCTATTCCCAGGAGCTTCTCGACCGGACGCTGGGCCTTCTCGAGGAGTACCGGAGCAAGCACCCCGAAGATACCGGTGTTGTCCGGATCGAATAGCCGAAAAGATGTGGAGGAGCGTTCATGCGCTGTAAGGTCTGCGGGCTGAGGCGATATGACCATCTGAGGGAATGTCCCGAGTGCGGCACCCCATACCCCGCTCCTCATCCGGCGATATCGGCCCTCCAGAAGGCGGAGGAGGGCCTGCTGGCGGTATTTCTCGGGCTCATGGTATTGCTGGTCCTGGTTCAGATCGTGATGAGGAATTTTTTTTCCACCGGGATCCCGGGCGGGGCCGAGATGGTTCGGCATCTCGTCCTTTGGGTGGCCTTCCTCGGGGCAGGGGTAGCGGCCCGCGAGGGGAAGCACATCCGTATCGATATTGCCGGCAGGCTCCTGAGCCCCAGGTTCAAGTGCGGGGCCGATGTTCTCACCGGCATCTTCTCGGTTGCAATATGCGCCATCCTCGCGTATGCGTCGGTCAACTTTCTCCTGGTGGACTTTGAAGCGCAGATGTCCATACCCTTTCTCGGCCTGCCCATATGGGTGCTCGAGCTCATCATCCCCATCGGATACCTGGTGATCGCCGCGAGATTTGCCATGAGGACCGTGCGTTCCCTGATCTGGTTCATCCAGGGGGGCAATCTATGACCGGAGCGCTGGCGGCCCTCATCATCCTCATGGCCTTTCTCGGCGCGCCGGTTTTCGTGGTTTTGTCCTCGTTCGCCATCCTGGGGTTCTATCTCTCGGACATCCAGTTTGCGGTCCTGATCGTGGACATCTACTCGAAGTTCTCCAACAACCCGGTGCTCTATACCATACCCATCTTCACCTTTGCCGGTTACATCCTCGCCGAGAGCAAGGCCTCGGTGAGGATCGTGGATTTTTCCCAGGCGCTCTTCGGCTGGATGCCGGGCGGGCTCGCGATTGTGTCTCTGGTGGCGTGCGCGTTCTTCACCGCCTTTACCGGTGCATCGGGCGTCACCATCATTGCGCTGGGCGGTCTTCTCTATCCTGCGCTTATCAAGGGGCTCTACCCGGAGCGGTTCTCGCTGGGGCTGCTGACATCTTCGGGCAGCCTCGGGCTGCTCTTCTTCCCGAGCCTGCCTATCATCATCTACGGGGTGGTGGCCGAGGTGAGCATCCCCCAGCTTTTTGCAGCCGGCTTTGTCCCAGGCGTGTTTCTGGTCGTGCTCCTTTCGCTGTATTCCATATTCAAGGGCGGCACGTCCACCGTAAGGACCACGAGGTTCTCCCTGCGCGAGGCGGCCAGGAGCGCGGGAAGGGCCAAGTGGGAGCTGTTCATCCCGGTCATGCTCGTGGTGGGGATTTTCGGCGGGTTCGTCACCCTGGGGGAGGTGGCGTCCATCACCGTAGCCTATGCCCTGATCGTGGAAACCCTGATTCACCGGGACATTCCGCTCAGGCGGATCCCCGGCGTCATGCACGAGAGCATGGTACTCGTGGGCGGTATCTTCATCATCTTCGGCTCGGCGCTGGCGCTCACCACCTACATGATCGACGCGGAGATTCCCTATGCCATGCTCGAGTTCATCCAGCTGCACATCTCATCCAAGATCGTGTTTCTCATCGCGCTCAACGTGGTTCTGCTCATGGTCGGATGCATCATGGACATCTATTCCGCGCTCGTGGTCGTGGTTCCCCTGATCATTCCTATTGCCGTGAGCTACGACATCAACCCCGTCCACCTGGGCATCATCTTTCTGACAAACCTGGAGATCGGGTACTCGACGCCGCCGGTGGGGATGAACCTCTTCATCTCGTGCTTCCGGTTCAACAAGCCGGTGGTAACCCTGTACAAGGCCTCGGTGCCGTTCCTCATCATCCTCCTCGTGGGCCTTGCCGTCATCACCTACGTCCCCCAGCTGAGCCTTATGCTAGTAGAATATTTCAACATCCGATAGAAATCGGGGACGGGTTCACATTACAACCCCCGCACCCGCAGGAGAGAGTCGGGATACGGCTTTCACGAGGAGAGGACCCGCTCGCGGATTCACAAAACGATCCCCCGCTCGCTTTGTCGAACCGACGCGAGCGTCCTTGACAGCATTATGCTTTTACTGCGGGCAGGGCCAAACTCATCTCCCCGCAGACGGCTGTCTCAAACAGCGGTGCAGATACTGCCTTACGATCGGAAGAGACAGGAATCAGACGATATCGACAAGCTCGATATCAAAGACGAGGGTTTTCCCCGCAAGGGGATGATTTGCATCCAGGCGCACGGCTTCGTCACGGACCTCACTTACCACCACAGGGAGTTCCTCGCCGCTGTTGTCGACAATGATCAGCCTCATGCCGACCTCGGGCTCGATATCTTCAGGGAAATACTCCTTGGGCATTTCCACCACAAGGTTATCGTTATATGAGCCATATGCCTGTTCGGGCTCGATGGAAACCGTCTTGGACTCGCCGACGTTCATACCTTCGGCAGCTTCCTCGAAACCGGGGATGACCTCATGGGAACCGAGCGTGAACTCGAGGGGTTCGGCGTCTACGGAAGAATCGAAGATAACCCCGTCCTCGAAACGGCCCGTGTAATGTACCTTTACGGTGTCTCCTTGTTTTACCGGTGTATTCATAACCAGACCTCCTGCTGTAGGGACATTCATATAAGAGTAACAGATAGGCTTCAGAAACACAAAAAGAATATCCCCCTGGCGGAGAATGTGGCATCAGGCCAAATATTTTTCAGGAAGGCATGGTTTTGATGAGCAGCAAATCCTGGATTATCCTGAAGGAATAGGTATAATATCCTGCAAACCAGAGAAAGAGGAGGTTTTGATCATGTCCAGGATCAAATATACCCTTGACGGCAGCATAGCGGTCATTACCATGAACAGCGGTGAAAACCGGTTCAACCTCGACTTTCTCGGAGAATTCCTCGGTATCCTCGACGAAATCGAATATTCCACATCGGCAGACGCCCTGGTTGTGGAATCGGCCCACGAAAAGATCTTCTGCAACGGGATCGACCTCGACTGGCTCGAACCCATCGCAAGGGCCGGAGACAGAGAAACGGTCGTACGTTTCTGCCGGACCTTCAACGGCCTGCTCAGAAGGATCCTTCTGTATCCCATGCCCACCATTGCGGCGATAACGGGACACGCCTTTGCCGGAGGCGCCATCATGTGCTGCTGCTTCGACTTCCGCTTCATGCGCTCCGACAGGGGTTTTTTCTGCTTTCCCGAGGTGGATATCGGCATACCCTTCTGGCCCGGGATGGTGGCCATGGTGAAAAAGGCAATGCCCCGGTACATCCTCGACGATCTGTACTATCTGGGCGCACGGCTCACCGGCCTGGAGTGCCAGGAGCATCGTATCGTCAGAAAGGCGCTGCCCATGGACGACCTCATGCCCGAAGTCCTGGCATTCGCCAAAGGTCTTCACAAAAACCGTGCCTTTTACAAGGCCCAGAAGGACAGGATGAATGCCGGTATCATCCGGATCATGGATGAAGAGGACCCACAGGTCATCGAGACCGGGAAGATCTCGGCAGGGAGTTGATCCGTCCATTCCGCTGTCCGGAGAACGGGGAGCGGCGCCTTTTCGGCCCGCGCATTTCAACGCATTGTTCTGTCCTTGGTGAAATGTTCGGAAACGTGGTATGAAAATAATACAATAAGAGTTCGATATGAGGAGGGACCATGGCAGAGAAAGAATATGTCCTGGCGGTCGACTCGGGCACCCAGAGCATCCGGGCGGTGCTCTTCGATGCTCAAGGGAATGAGCTGGCGATAGAGCAGGCCCAGTACGACCCCTATTTCTCAATGCAGCCCGGGTGGGCGGAGCAGCGCACGGAAGACTACTGGTCGAAGTTCTGCCAGGTCACAAAAGGGCTCATGGCCAAGATCTCCATCGACCCCGGGGCAATCGCCGGACTCGGCATAACCACCCAGCGCAATACCGTGATCCCCATGGACAAGGAGGGCAACGCCCTGAGGCCGGCCATTATCTGGCTCGATCAGCGCGTGGTTTCCCAGCTCCCTCCTCTGGGCCTTGCCGGCAAGGTGCTTTTCGGCGCAGCCGGCCTGCTCGATGCCATCCGGTATGCGCAGAAGCACTCCAAGTTCCTGTGGATCCAGCAGAACGAGCCCTGGATTTACGAGAAGACGTACAAGTTCGTCCAGGCGTCCGGGTTCTTCGTCCGGAAGCTCACCGGCGAGTTCCACGACTCCACCGGCATGGTCACCGGGATATGGCCCTTCGACTACAAGAAGCTGAAATGGTACCCCATCAGCATTGCCTACAGCCCGCTGGGAATCACCCAGGACCAGTGCGTCAGCCTGTTTTCTCCGGATCAGGTCCTGGGGCGGGTCACCCGGCAGGCATCGCAGGAAACCGGGTTGCCGGAAGGGCTGTCCGTGGTGGTGGGCGCGGGCGACAAGCAGAGCGAGCTCCTCGGTGCGGGCGCGCTCGACCCGCAGGTCGCTGAGATCAGCTTCGGAACCGCCACGGCAATGCATGTCATGACCCGGAAGTATATCGTGGAAAAGGACATGAAGTTTTTCACCTGGCCCGCGGCCATCCCCAACACCTGGGACATCGAGATGTTCATATTCCGGGGGTTCTGGATGGTTACCTGGTTCAAGCAGGAGTTCGGTCACCGGGAGGCCCTCGAGGCGAAAGAACGCGGCATCGCGCCCGAGGTGATATTCGACGAAGTCGTGAGGAACATACCCGCGGGGTCCATGGGGCTCATGCTCCAGCCCTACTGGTCTCCCATGGTCTACAACAAATATGCGAAGGGCTCCATCATCGGCTTCAGCGACGTGCATACCCGCGCCCACATCTACCGCGCAATCCTGGAGGGAATCGGCTTCGAGCTGAGGAGACTCTCGGAGATCGTACAGCGCAAGACCGGGATACCCTTCCGCGAGATCAGGGTCGGCGGCGGCGGCTCCAAGAGCGACGTGGCGGTCCAGGTGGCAGCCGATATGTTCAACCTGCCGGTGTCGCGCATGGCGACCTCGGAGATCTCGGCCCTGGGCGCCGCCATTGACGCGGCCGTTGCCACCGGGATGCACACGAACTTCGAAGATGCGGTCAGGTCCATGGTCAAGAAGGGCAGGACCTTCGAACCCCACACACCGAATTGCAGAATCTACAGCGACCTGTACCACGACGTGTACCTGAAGACCTATACGACCATCGAGCCGCTGAACCGCAGGATCGCGCAGATCATCGGGTATCCGGCGGAGGACTAGAGGCGCAGGCGAGGGAACCGGAGGCCCCGGCTTCTTCCGATGCAAAGGGATCGGGCAGTGGTCGACGAAATGCGTCCGGTACGGAATCCGCCATGGGGGTCCGAGCCCTTAGCCCCGGGCAGCAGAAACCATGGGGCGGGAATCCTTGTCAATACTCGCCATATAGGGTAATCCTTATAAGGCTAGTCCTGAAGATTTACCGGAGAGGAAAACCTCCTAGCCTAATCCACTGCGGCATTTATTCTGTATTCTTTCCCGGACCGCTCCAATGAGCCGGATTCAATCTTTTCAGTTCATTTTCCGAAATAGAAGAACATATGGCACACTATGCTCAAAAGAGCCATTTATCACTTGACATAATGCGATATTTCAAGCACAAGAAAAAAAACTTACGGTGTTGTGCTGATTTTATAATGAGAAGGCCTATTAGGGCAGTCATTACCATACTGGTGCTGTATCTCTTCTGTATTCCGGGGATTCTGTGTGCCGCGACCCTGGAGATCTCCTGGAATCACAACTTGGAAAGCGATCTGAGCGGCTACCGGATATTTTACGGAAACGCCCCGGGAAGCTATCAGTGCGCCCTTGATGTCGGAAACACCAACAACGTGACCATTGGCGGTTTTCTCGAGGGGCAGGTCTATTACATCGCAGTCACCGCCTATGATTATGCGGGCAATGAGAGCCCCTTCTCCCGCGAGGTGAGCGTCGACGTTCCGCCGGAGCAGGGTGGAGGGGTTCTCGCTACCCTCATGGACTGGCTTTTCGGCATCATCGGCGGGACAGGCGGCAATCAGGAAATATTCCAATATGATATCTCCGATTTCTCGGCAGCCGGACCGGCGGATATTGCCGGTTCCGTGGCCGTGGTTCGGCTCGGCACCCTCGAAAGCTCCGGACCGGCGGATGCTTACGATGGCGGCATGGGTGATCCTTCAGGCTGTGAGATCCGGGATATCATTACCGAGGTGGGACGGCAGGTGGACCTGCTTTCCCTTTATCCGCAAGGGATCTACTATTTTCTTCCCCTTACCGGGAACACCGCGGTTATCGAGAACGAATATCTCTCCTGCCGGGAGGCGGGCGTGTATCTCTACATGGTGGCGGACGCCTCAGGTGACCTGATCCATCTGCTGCGGGTTTCGTCGCTTGACGTTCTCACCCTCTCCGCCGAGTACGTCAGCGGTGGGAACACGGTGTTCGAGGATCAGGGGCTCGGCATAACCCTCGAGCTGTCTTCCTGGGCTGTGGAGGAAGGATTCCCCATCGGCATCGGACGGAGCGCCTCCGGGCTCAACGGCTCAGGTCTCGTATTCGTCGACACCACCCATCTCGTGGAGTTCGGTATAGCCCCCTTCGGGCTCGTCCTCTCGGAGCCGGCAGAGGTGGGGGTATTCTATGATGGACCCGACGATGCCGTGGTGGAGTATTTCGACGAAGGCAGGAAGCAGTGGGTGCCCATTGAAGACGCCCGGATCGAGGGAAGAGAAGTGGTCTTCTCGGCCCAGTCTCTGGGGCGCTTCAAGATCTATCCTCAGTCGGACAGTGTGGCCAGGGGGGATTCTTCCTCGTCTTCATCGGGGGGATGTTTTATTTCCGCCTGTGCTCCATGACCTCATGCAATGCTTGCAAACCATGGAGAGCTCTGATATTTAAAAAATCACTGCCGGAGTGGTGGAAGTGGTAGACGCGTCGGACTCAAAATCCGATGAGCGCAAGCTCGTGGGGGTTCAAGTCCCTTCTCCGGCACCATATTTTTATTAAAGATTTTCCAAAAGAAGGTCATCTCTTAAACCCATTGATAACAGTAAGTGTGCCCAAATTGTGCCCATCGCCCGATCGGGAGAGGGTATCGTCGTTCTCCTGATACATGCTGGAGACCTTCTCGCAGGCAAGCCGGATATCATCTTCACTGGTAATATTGTACCTGTCGAATATGCTTCGTGTCTTGTGACCCGATATCCTCATGGCTACCACTTCAGACACCCCCGAACGAACCATATTCCTCACTGCCGTTCTTCTCAAGTCGTGGAATAAACGGCCCTCAAGATTGGTTTGCTTGAGCGCCTTCTCCCACACAGCTCGGAAGGTCTTGATTAGGGGCTCATCCTCTTCGTGATTGTAGAAGACATAAGTGCACTCCGGGTTTGTTGCGTCACGGATCTTCTTCTGTGTGAGAATGGTATCGAAGAGCTCACCATACATATAAACCACCCTGCCTTCACCGTTTTTTGTCGATCCCGGTTCCAGGACTATTCGATGAGCCCAGATATCCACCTGATGCCACTGGAGGGCCAGGAGTTCCCCTCGCCTCATGCCCGTGTGATAGGCTGCAATCAGCAACGGCCTGGCGTAAGCAGGCAGGGCATCCCGGAGTTTCACGTATTCGTCAAACTCAAAGAAGCCTGTTCTCGCGTTGCTTTCTTTCAGCTTAGGGATATGCGGCACCATCATCACCTTTGGTGGTGTATGTCTTGAGCCAATAATGAAAGCCCTATGAAGAGCGCTCAGTTCGCGGTTAATAGTGCCATTCTTCGCTCCTGCTTCCCTGCGGGTCAGAATATATTGCTGAACACTGTTTGTTGTGACCCGGCAAGCCCTGGCATCTCCGAAGAATTCCTTGAGATGATTAACGCTCGATTCTAGCCGCACCAGAGATTTCCTCTCCATTAGGCGATATTCGGAGATTGTATCCTCCAAGAGTTCCTTCACTGTTGTGCGTTCTACTTGAAGCCCTTGGAAGGTTCCTTGCGCAATGGAGCCTTCCCTGAGCTTCAGGAGCTTTTCAGCCACAGTCTTTTTCTCCGAGTGTGAAGATTCCCGATACGGTTTTCCATCACGATAATACTTGATCCACCAGACATTGCCTCGCTGAAAAACGCTTCCCATATCAAACCACCTTAACCTTTCTCGCCGTGGGTACTGCCTTTGTGCACACCTCCTTTCTCTCCATGGACTCGAAACAGAACAGGTGAATTGTCTTTGGCTTCCTGTTCTGGCTCTGCCCTAATTGTAGTCTCATCTTCATGGTAATGTAAGCCTCAAAAAGGATAGGTTGTCTTGCTCTTCTCAATCCACTTGTCCATATCGTTCACATCAAGGAGCACGCGCCTTCCATCACGGACACAGGGAATCTTGCCCGCCCAGACCATTTCTCGGATTGCCCAGGGAGTTCGGCCAAGGTAGGTTGCGGACTCCTTTATGGAATACAATCTCTTTAATGGTCTTGTCTTTTCTGCCATTCGTTCAGTTTTAAGATGCTCTCATGTATATCCGCTGCTTTGACCTTGCCGCATTCTCAAGAACACCGATCCTTGAATCCACGTAATCATATACAGTGGCCTCATTCTTCCCTGGTGCCGGTCTAGCAATCACTACACACCCCATGTGATACAGCCGAAAAGCCGAAAACGCCGCCCGCAGGATTTTGGCCCTTTTTCTTCCCATTTTCCCAGTTGACGTGCTGCATAAGATTACCCCCTACCCCTGGTAATACTAGAGAGTACTGTCACCCATGCCCCCCATTGGGTCTTTTGGGGATTTATGGGCATGTCTGCCTGCAAGGTATCATGATTGCCTGTTTTGCCGCTTCTCTGGGCTTTTCTTTCGGCTGTCATCTATGCCCCCCTTTCACTGCTGCCTTTTAGGTCTTCGGCTGTCACCCACGACAGTGAGTCGGCTATCGCCCATGTCAGTCGAAAATGTTTTATCTCCCGCCACTGCCCGCAATCTCTTTCCGGCCGTCCTGGCCTGGTTGTATATTGCCAGAGAGTCGCTGAAGCACACCCCCTTCGGTGCAGTCCTTTGGGTAAAAGCAGAGGTTCCATAATGCTTCCAGTCATCAATAAGGTCATACTCGCTGCATTCCTTATGACCACGAAACTGGCCGCCTTGCTTGGCAATTTCGAGGAAGCCGTGCTCTATGAGTTCCTTAAGGCAACGCCTGAACTGCTTTGCATTAATGCCGTATGCCGCCGCTTCACTGTATGGAAGTTTCAGCCCGGTATTATGGTAAACAGGCTTCTTCTTGCGGCCTTGTTTATCGGTGTGCCATCCTCGCCTTGAGAGAAATAGCATCAGGATGTACTTGGCTGTGTGCGTTAACGAGATGAAAGCCTCAGACCGAAGCATCTCCTGAGGCATCCGCAGATCGCGTTCATGATACCACTTATTCTGTTTCAGATTCTTTATGTCCGGTGATTTCATAGGTTCTCCCTGCAATGCGGCAAACCTGCCGGGTGATGCTGAGGGAGATGCAGCACCATCTTTTCACGTGGTTCCCTGCCACGCGCCCGGCAAGCGCCATTGACTTTGTAAAGCCTGAGTGTGCTTCAGAATTATATCCGGCTTGATGAATCATGCACTTTCTCCCAGCGGGGGCGAAAAACACCCCTGCCGGTGATGTTTTTTTGAGAAAGAGGGGCATTCTGGTGGTTCTCTCTTGCCTGCCTGAAGGGGTGAAGTGGGCAGTCACTACTTGGGCACAGACGAACTTCAGAAGGTTGCCCTGCGCAACACCACAGACAGTAAGACCGAATCGCCCTGTTTCTGTCTTTCGGGTTTTGTTTCCCTCTGCCCATCCTGAAAGGATAAAGGGCACAATCTGTCATGGGACACTCGGCTACATCCTTCGTGCTCCTGGCTGAACAATCAAGGCATTTCTCTCGGATAGCTTGCCGCCTGTTGAGTTTACCCCTTAGTTTACAAGACTTTTTATTCATGCCGCTTCGTCCTACACAACTCCCGCTTCATTTGTTTTATGCTCGTCTGCATATGCCTCATCCTCGCTCAATCCCAGGCAGGAGCAGAGTTTCTTGACTCTCTTATCACCCAGCTTAGGCCTGTCGATGCCTGCACTGATTTTGTAGAGCATCCCCGGCGATACACCTGCATCCCACGCGATCTGATAAAGAGGCTTCCCTGATTCCTTTACGCTTTTCAGCGCTTTCATGAACTTCTCGCTAACCATTTCGTTTCCCCTTTGTTGGCTTGTCGCCCATTGCTCTGTTTCCCCTGATGATATTTTTAAGTTTTCTCTCAAGTTTTTCTCTCATCTGCCGAATATATTTTTATTCTGCGCGTCTATATTCCTTATCGTCTGAAGTCTAGAGTGCATCTAGTAGAAAATAAGAAAAAAGATCTCCTCAGTTGCTCGCTAGCCTTGTTTTTTCTCCGCTAATGAGTAAGGCAATTGTTAGGACTGCCTAGTGCCTTTGCTCTGTAGATATTCAGTAAATACCACCATTGCTTGGCCGAATATTTCAGGTTTTATCAGGTTGTCATGGAATAACTCCTCTTTAGGTACTGAAACTTAAGTTATCTAAAGTAATTGATACGCTATTTGATCGACACTAGATCCCTTAACCAGACCAGGCTTTTTTACACACCGGACGGTATGTAAAAACCAATGGTTGACTATGGATGATAATTGTATTAGATTTATTGGAGATAATTGATATATGGAGGTGAGGGCTATGAGATATGTTATTTATCTGAGGGTAAGCACGGATGAGCAGGCAGACAGCAAGGCAGGGCTCAATGCTCAGTTGGATTCCTGCAGGGCGCACATTAAACGAAATAGTGGTGAATGCCTTGATGTCTTTTCTGACGAGGGAATCAGCGGAGCCGCAGGCTTGGAGAAAAGGCCCGGATTGCTCCAAGCCATTGCTTCACTCGACAAGGGTGACACCCTATTGGTTGCCAAACGGGACCGGCTCGGAAGAGATCCTATCGTAACGGCCATGATTGAGAGCGCCATTGCCCGGAAGAAGGCAAGGGTAGTTTCAGCGGCGGGGGAAGGCACGGATGGTGATAGCCCTTCCGATGTTCTCATGAGAAGGATGATAGATGCCTTTGCGGAATACGAACGATTAATCATCAAGGCCCGGACATCGAGTGCATTGCAGGCCAAGAAGACGCGAAATGAGCGTGTGGGCTCCATTCCTTACGGCTTCAGGCTTTCTGGTGACGGCGTACACATTGAAGAGAACCCGGCAGAGCAGGAGGTTATAACCGAGATCAGGAGACTTGGAACGGCAGGACTTAACCTTCCGGCCATATGCAGAGAGCTTGAACGAAAGGGATTCACCACCAGGACGGGCAAGGCATTCCTGCCCGTACAGGTTCAGAGGGTATTGAAAGCGGCATGAGCAAGAAGGCAATCAACATGGATATGGTGCGGGAAGCCAGGGCAAACCTTGAGCGTATCGCCAGGGAGCACCCGGAGCTTACGAACCTGTCCGGTGATGATGTGGAACGATTATTACAGGGAGTGTTCAACGAAATGGTAGACAAAGACAAACTGACCTTCTCTCTTGGAGAGGCAGCGGAGGTTCTGGGGCTTCACAAGGAATACCTGAGGCGTAAAATCAAAGACGGTTCTCTCAAGGCCATGAAGACCGGGAAGCAGTACATCATCTCACGGCCAGACCTGCAGGCTTACTATTCAAAGCATGGCGGCGGCAAGCTGTTCGATGATTGATTTCAGACAATAGAGACTTGCATCGCTGCCCTCTGCGGTCAAGTGGCAAGGATGTTAGCAAATATTAGCATCAAAGGAGCCCTCGATAATAAGTAACAAGAAGGGAAATCATCAGTGTCCGAGATTGTTGACAAATGTTTACATTCAGGAAGCCCTTGATTATAAGAGACCGGATACAGCGAGAAGACCGCAGCCAATATAGCGTCAGAGAACCTTAGAAAACCATATATTCAGGAAGCTCTCCGCGAACTCCGCGAAAAATTGGCTCAGAAAACCGCATTGTATACCGAGAAGACCGCTAAAGATATCTCATACCAAGACAACAATTATAGTAAATATATCTAAGCCTGATGCACAGCGGTATTCTCTTTTTTATCTTAATCATACACATTGTCCCTTGCAACAGAGACTTTTCTTCTTTATTAATAATACAGTGTTATTCTTGTTTAGGAGGACTGAAATGAGGTATTTGATAGCCATTGTCTGTATGCTTTCCCTGTCCGGGTGCGCCGTGAATGCTACCGGCATCAGTAGGGATACCGGCGAAACTTTGTCTATCCACTATCAGAGTAATGCTATAACGAACAAAATCTCTGCCGCTGCCGGAGATGAGTCGTTCAGGGGTAAGATAGTCTCCACGGGTGGCGGGACTATTTCCGATGAATACGGCAACCGAGTCAAAATCTCCGGGAACACCTACAGGGCTGTTTTTGTCGGAGACAGAGGCCGCACCATGAGGTGTGAGCTGTGCGGTGGCCTTGCAAGCGGTGTCGGCACCTGTATTACATCGGATGGGGAAGAGTTCGATGTTATGTGGTAGAAGCGTAATATCTCTAACTCTGTAGTCGTTATGAGAGGTTGGGTCTATATAATTACGAACAAAGCAATGCCGGGTCTTGTTAAAATTGGGTTTTCAATGAGAGATCCTGTAAATCGCGCATCCGAACTCGATAACACAGGCTCACCCCATCCTTATGTTGTTGAGTATGATATGCTTATTGAAGACCCGCAACAGCTTGAAAAGCAAGTTCATGAGACTCTTAAGAATGCGAATGAAGGGAAAGAATGGTTCCGTTGCTCAGTGCATGATGCGATAAAAGAAATCCAGAAGGCGTCGTTGGGTAAATTCATATATCAGAACTATACTAATAACGAGAAAGAAAATGACAGGGTTGTTTATTGGCATAAAGAGATAGATATGGAACGCCCCCCATCCAAAACTGCCCAAGATACACAATCACCTCTAAGACAGAAAGAAGTGTATGACTCGACTGAAAAACTGAGATTATGGCAAGAGAAGGTCTATAAGGCCAAAAAGCCCTGATTCACATTTTCCCCAGATTAGGAATGCTCCCCTATGCTGTAAGGGGGAAATTGATAGTTTTCAAATATCGGTCAATCCCATTATTCATGGGAAAAAGGAGTGTGCCCAAATTGTGCCCACGACGGCTAAATTCTTCCCAATTCCTACCAACTCCTACCAACTAGCCGAATTGCTTAACCGATTGAAATCATTTGCCAGTGCGCCTTTGCAGGCTAGTAATATCAAACGGTTAATGCTCTCAAAATCCGATGAGCGCAAGCTCGTGGGGGTTCAAGTCCCTTCTCCGGCACCACATCTTTCTAATCGGTCTGAGGGCGCCGACATTTTTTTCGCAGGTCCACCGAGTGTATTGTTTACCTCCACGCTTTTCACTCCAGGAGGAAGACGCGGAAATCATTACCAGGTCCATAGCCCTCCCGGTCTGGACCTCGAGTCCTGATATATTCACGGTTGCCGCTCATAAAGGACCATGCTGTCCTGAGGAGCCGAACTCGCGTAGTGGTATGGAGTAGAAAGCCTCCGATTCCCGGGAATAAGAAAAAACCGAGCCCTGGATTAAGAGCATACCGATATCCTTTCAGTATTCTCCTGCCTGAGAATGTGAACTCGTCCCCGGATTCCCCCGAGGAGAAAAATCTCAAAGGACGGGGTCGATTCTCATGGCGTTATTGCATAAGGGTGGTAAACTTACCATTCCCATTTTTGGTAAACTTTTATCTTCCCGTTGACAATAATACCGATTAATCAAAGAAGACATCGGCTATCGAAGGGGGGATTTCTCGGTTCCTTTCCTGGTGGAATTCAAGCAGGGGGAGTATGGAGGGATTGATTCGTGCGGCTGTCGGGCGTTTCCGGTTCGAGATCATCAATCCTTTCGAAGTCGGCAACGGACGCATAGCGCGGGCTCTCACGGACATGGCCCTTGCCCAGGACGATTCTCAGAAGCACAGGTATTACAGCTTGTCATCCCAGATCATGGAGGAGCGGGAGAGCTGCTGCGATGTCCTGGAAGCCTGTCAGAAGGGGGCCAGCGACATCACCCCGTGGCTTGTCTGGTTCCTGGAATGTTTCTCCCGGGCCATTGACCGGTCCGAGCTCCTCCTATCCGGAGTCATCAGAAAGGCGAGCTTCTGGAGGATGCATGCACAGACATCACTGAACGAGAGGCAGCACAAGGTCATCAATAGGCTTCTCGATGCAGGGCCGAATGGTTTCGAAGGAGGCCTTACCACAAGGAAGTACGCTTCGTGGCCAAAGTGAGCAAGCCTACAGCATTCCGCGAGATCAACCGGCACCTCGAACTGGGCATCATAAGCCCGAATCCGGGTAGGGGGAGAAGTGTGAGCTATGACCTGATCTGGCCCTGATATATGCCTTCCGGGGAATTCATCCGATGTCCACGAATTTGCTAGGCCACGCTCTCGGCGCTGTAGCGGGCGATGAGGCCGGTGCGCACGGCGTGGCGAAAGGTCCGGGCGAAAAACAGGCCCGCGAGCAGGATATACAGCGCGGCAAGGCCGGCACTCATGAGCAGGACGGAGCCGGACGCCGATCCGCCTGATATGATCGAGCGCATGCCTTCGAACACGTATGCAGGCGGGAGCAGGCGCGATATGTACTGCATCCACTCGGGCAGCGTGGAGAGCGGGTAGAACACCCCGGCAAAGGGTGAGAGGAGCGCGGGAACGGGCCACACGAACCACTCCGCCGATGGGCCGAGCCTGAGCACCATGGCGCTCGCAAAGATGCCGAGCGCGATCCCGAACAGAAAGAGCACCAGGAGAAAGGGAAAGATCGCGATGCCGTAAATAAAGAATGAAAGCCCGAACACGAGCGTGGCGAGCACGAGCATCACGACGAGCCCGATCGAGCTCGTGATGATGCTGGAGAGCACGAGGCCGCCCAGGTATTCGGAAATGGAGAGCGGTGTGGCGAAAAAGTTGAGGAAGTTTCTGGACCACACATCCTCGAAAAAGGCCATGGTCACCCCCTGCATGACCCGGATGAAGAAATCCCAGAGCAGGACCGCACCCAGAAGGATGGGCACGAAGTTGAGCCCGCTGACCGTGACGGTGTTGAGGTATTTCGTGATGAAGCCCCAGAGCACGATATCGATGGCGACCCAGGCAAAGAGCGGCACCACGCGCGAGAAGCTCCCGCGGATGAGATAGAACTGGCGCAGCACCACAGCCGACACGCGGTTCAGGTTCACGGCAGCCTCCTGTTCCCGAGCGTGAGGGGCTCGCGAGCAACCGTGATGAAAAGCTCTTCGAGGTTCTCCTTGCCGTGCTTTGCAGGCAGGGATTTCGGGTCGCCTTCGAGCAGGATCTTCCCGTGCGAGAGAAAGAGCACCCGGTCGCACACCTCTTCGACCTCGTACATATTGTGTGAGGTCCACAGCACGCCTCCGGTGCTCTCCGAGGCGAACATGCGGATCTTCCGGCGGATTTCGCGGGCAGTCGCAGGGTCGAGCGACGCGGTCGGCTCGTCGAGCAGAAGGAGATCGGGCCGGTTGAGCATGGCCTTGGCAAGACTTGCGCGAGTCTGTTCACCGGAAGAGAGCACGCCGCATTTCACGTTGCGAAACGTGGTGAGATCGAACTGTGCGAGGAGCTCCTCGATCCTGGATGAGAGGTTTTTCACCGCATAGATCAGCCCGAAGACGCGCAGGTTCTGATACACGGTCAGGTTGCCCGGAAGCGGGGCGTAGACGGCCGCGAAGTTCGTGCGCGCGAGCGCCTGTGACCGGCGGGAGCGGATATCCGACCCTTCGATGAGTATGGTGCCGCAGCTCGGCTCGAGAACGCCCAGGATCATGTTGATGGTCGTGGTTTTTCCCGCCCCGTTGGGCCCCAGCAGGCCGACGATCTCGTTTGCACCAACCTCGAAGGAGATATCGTCCACGGCGAGGGTGTCGCCGTACCGCTTGCACAGCCCGCTCACCGAAAGCACTTTCATTGTCCGATACGCCTTTGTCTTCTCCATGCGCCTTTATGATATGGTAATGTTCTCTCTTTTCGATGTCTTCTCAAGCGGCCCGCTGAAGCGGGTATCTCTTGAGAAGGGGAAATCGCGGAAATCCAAGCCCCAGTGGTACCGTCTCCAGCCATGCGCAGTAAGAAGCGGGTGTTTAAGATGGGTTCGGGACAACCGGGATCCTCACCGTGCTCCGGACGCCGGGCCTCGCGCCGCTTGTGCGGAAAGGAGGCAGGCCCTTTGAGACGGCCGGACAGGAGCGGCACTGTGGACGGCTTTCACGGAACACGGTGCAGCCGCCTCACCATGACGGATAGATCCAGGGGAGCACCCATATCCCGAGGTTCGCCGCCGCGTGGACCGTATAGGGTGCCCAGACGCTGCCCCGCCACTCGTAGAGCCCTGCGAAGATCAGGCCTCCGGCAAGCTGCACCGGCGCGATGAAACCGTGCATCCCCGCGAAGAAAAGGGCCGATACGACGATGGAGACGATCACGGGCATCCTCTGCCTGAGCCACGAATAAAGGAGACCGCGGAAAAAGAGCTCCTCTGCAAAGGGGGCGATTACGCACCCGACCAGAAAGAACAGGACGGGATCGGCCACCTCCTGCCTCCCGATGAGGAATCTCAAGGCGCCGCCTTCGAGGAGCGCCCGGGAGGCGGCGTCTCCCAGGGCGACCATGGCGCCGAAGACACCGGCGACCCCCGCCCCGATGAGGATCTCGCGCAGTATGGACCGGGCGCGGACCCCGCTGAGCTGAAACGCGAGTCCGAGGATGATGAGCGTTTCCACCAGCCGGACCAGCAGGGTGAAGAGCAGGGGGTTCATCGGGAGCGAAACAGTTCTGTACACAAGCCTGAATGCAAGCTCCACGAGAATGACGATCAATATTACGCCGATGCGCCTGTCCATATGTGGCTTACCGTTATACGATCGCGGGCAGGGAATCACAAGCCCAATATCCGGGGGGGGTGTCTGCAAGCACCCATCCGAGCTTGCACCGCTCTGCCCCGATCAACATCGCGGAGTGCCGGTTATGCAGCGGAAGGCAAAGCATGTGGGAATTGACGATGTGCGGGGAATCTGATTTAACCATAACCATTATGAAGAGAATCGTCATCGGCACCGCAGGACACGTGGACCACGGCAAGACATCGCTCATCAGGGCGATGACCGGCGTGGACTGCGACCGGCTGAAAGAGGAAAAGCAGCGCGGGCTGACCATCGAGCTCGGCTTCACCTCGCTGGACCTGCCTTCCGGAGAGAAGGTCGGCGTGGTGGACGTGCCCGGCCACGTGAGGTTCATCCGGCACATGCTCTCCGGGGCGTCGGGAATCGACCTGGTCATGCTGGTGGTCGCCGCGGACGAAGGGGTAATGCCCCAGACCGTCGAACACATCCAGATCTGCAGCCTCCTGGGCATCCAGCGGGGCGTGGTCGTGCTCACCAAGACCGACATGGTGGACGACGACCTCCTGGAACTTGCGTATGCTGATATCCAGGATTTCATGTCGCGCACCTTCCTCAAGGATGCGCCTATCGTGGCCGTGAGCTCGGCGACCGGCAAAGGCATAGACGAGCTCAAGCAGATTCTCGACGAGCAGATCCGCTCTCTGGAAGAGCGGCGCATCACCGGCATCCCGGTCCTGCCCGTCGACCGGGTGTTCACGATCAAGGGCTTCGGGACCGTGGTCACCGGGACCATGAAGCAGGGGGTGTTCAAAGAGGATCAGGAGGTTGAGGTCCTGCCCGCCGGCCGCAAGGCCCGGGTTCGGAACATCCAGGTACATGGACATGATGCGGACAGTGCGATGGCCGGCATGCGCACGGCGATCAATCTCCAGGGCTTTTCCCGGGAAGACATCGAGCGTGGACAGTGGGTGGTGCCGGCCGGTGTGTTCAAGCCCACGCGGCTCCTGGATGCCCGCCTGGATCTCCTGGCCAAGCCCAAGAAGGGCGAGGTCAAGATCCACTTCGGCACGTCCGAGCTCACCGGTGAGATGAGCATCCACACCATGGACGGTCTCGATTTGGCAAGGATACGCCTCAAGGAGCCGGTTATCGCTGCGTTCGGCGATCGGTTCATCATCCGGAGCATCTCCCCCTCCCACACGCTCGCAGGGGGCACGGTGCTCAATCCCTCGCCCCACCGGAGGTTTTCCGAGGATATTGCCAGGGATCTGCTGAGCGCGGACAGGGTCTGTCAGGTCACGGGAATTGTCAGGGACGCGGGGGTCCGGGGGATATCAAAGAAGGCTCTTGCCGCAGTCTTTGCCGATGGAGGCTCGTCCCTGGACAAGGTCATGGGGGAGCTTCTGTCGTCCGGGCAGGTTATCCGCTTCGACCCCAACAACGATCTCTATGTCTTCGAGGCCTATGCGCTCTCGCTCAAAGAGCTCATGCTGAAGAAGGTGAAGGAATATCATAAGGATCATGCCTCCTCCCCCGGCATCTCCCGCGAGCACCTGCGCTCGGCGCTCAAGGGGAGCGTGGATCCCAAGCTCTTTCATAAGCTGCTGACCGACCTCATGAGAAAGGGTGAGATCGAGGAAGTCGGCCCCGGCATCAGAGAGAAGGGCTTCAGACCGTCTCTCGGTGACGCCATGGGCGCCGTGGGGGAGAAGGCCTATGACATGCTTTCCGCGAGCGGATTCGAGCCGCCGCGCGTTCAAGAGCTCGCGGAGCGCCTCTCCATAGACTTAAAGCAGATGGAGGATGTGCTTGGTTTCCTCACCCGGCAGGGGAGGCTCACCAAGATCAAGGACGATGTGTATCTCACCGAGGCCGCAGTCTCCCGGCTCAAGGAAAAGGTTTGCCTGTTCATTCGCGAGCATGATTCGCTCGCGCCTACCGATATGAAGCAGATCGTCGGCGTCAGCCGCAAATATGCCATTCCCTTTCTCGAGTATCTCGACCGCGTCCGATTCACGGTACGCGTGGACAACGTCCGCAAGCTGGGCACGGGGGGATGAACAGGGTCCAGACCCCCGCTTGGTTCACTGTGTCGGTCTCAACGCACGAATAAGCTTCACCCGTTCCGTGAGCTTGAGGCTGAGGTAGAGCGGGCTCAAGATAAGCACTCGAATGATCTCTCTCTTTGTCATATGTCGCGTCCTTGCCACAGGTTATGACTGCCGGGAGATGCTATAAGCATGCCATGTTTACGAGAAGAAGCGATATCGGCAACTTGCGGGGAAGCACGCACGGGTATCCCCGGTCAGGGCCTGGGAATACTGTTGCGTCATGTGACAGATTGTGGAGGAAAAATGCAACAGACGTGCCCCATGCCCGGGAACGCAGAGCACCAGGGAGAATGTGGCTACTGGTTCGCCTGCTCCGTGGTCTTGCACGAACGGGAGATGAGCTCGTCCAGGTCGTCGTCCAGAGGAACGTTGGGATAGTGCTCCAGCACATACTGGAAGCGCTTGCATGCGGCCCCATATTCTTTTTTCTTCAGATAGAACTTTCCGATATATACATAGTGCTTTGCCAGCACGCTCCTTGCCTCGGCCAGCCGGACCTTCGCGTCTTTCCCATGCGGGGAATCCGGGTAGGACGAGAGGAAGCGTTCAAAGGTCTGAATCGAGCGGACGGTCTCGGTCTGATCCCTGTCGAGGGTGCCGATCTGGTTGAAATGGGCCATGGCGATCCGATAAAGGCTGTACCCGGCCTCGAGATCGGTCGGATAGAGCAGGCGGAACTCCTCGTAGCTCTGGAGCGCAGATGCGTAGTCTTCCTCGTCATAATGGAGGTCGGCCGTGGCCAGGAGAGCCTTTCTGGCAAGCCCATCCCCGGGGTAGTAGGTGCGGACCTCCATGAACTTCTCGGCGGCCTTTTCCACCTTCCCCTTCTCGGCAAGCTCGGTGGCCTCCTGGAACAGCTCCGGGGCCGAACGGATTTTTGTCTCGTCATGGGCGCATCCACCCACGATGAGCGCCAGGGCCAATAAGAGAGAGACGCGTACGGCATTCTTCATAGCAGGTGATTCTTATGACAAAACAGCGCGAACATCAAGGGGCGATCTCGTATACGGCCGAGTTCTTGACACTCAGGACATAAATGATCTTTTTCACCGACCCGTCGGGTGAGAAGGACGTGGAGCCGGTGAGCCCGGGGTAGTCCTGAAGCGAAGAGATGAGGCCCTGCAGGACTTCCCGCGAGGCGGGGGCTCCGCTCAGGAGATTCTGCAGAATCGTTGCCGTGTCATATGCGCTCGCCTCCCACACGGAAGGATTGTAGCCGAACGTGTAGTAGAACTGGTCGTTGAACTCCTGCACATACTCCAGTTGGGAATTGGCGAAGAAACCGCTTACGAACACCGAGTCATCGATATATCTGCCGCCCACCCGGATGAAGTCGGGAGAGTCCCAGAGAGTAGGGCCGAACAGCCGCACGCCCTCGATGTTGAGATAGGGGAGGTATGAGGCGACCATGGCGGAGTTGATGGCGGTGTCCGGTATGAGGAGCGCGTCGAAATCCGGGGGCTCGTTTTCGGGAAGATGCTCGACGAGTTTCTTGACCGCTCCCTTGAAATCGACCAGGTCCGACGAATAATTGACCGTCCGGACCACGCTGATGCCGAATTCCGGCGCCTTGTCGCTGAAGATCCGGGTAAAGGAGTTTCCGAAATGATCGCTGGGAGAGAAGATGGCGAAGCGCGATATGTTCATGTCGGCAGCCGCCCTGAGAAGGGCCTCGGCCTGGACGTCGATGGATATGAAATTGCTGAAGCAATAGGATGTCTGGTCTGAAACCACATCGGCACGGGTGAAGAGAAAGGACGGGATTCCCCTTTTGCGAGCCTCTGCGCAGGCGATGCTGCCGGCGGTTTCACCCACCGGGCCGATGAGCGCGATGACGTCTTCCCCGGTGTCGAGCTCTTCGATGATGGACGGGATCGACTGCTCGTCGTTGCCGTAGTCGCGGACGAGATATTCCACCTGAGGTGAGTCGTCCGTGCTGAACACCCGTGAGGCGAACTGGATGCCCTTGAGTACCTTCTGTCCTACCGTCTCCCACTTGCCGCTCAAGGGGACGAGCACGCCGATGGTTTTCCTGGCCCCTGTAGAGTCGCTCTGGTTCCACTGGGAAAGGCCCTTCCCGGGTCCGATCCGGGATATGATGTCACGGGCCGTGTCGTTTTTGCCCTGCTCGATGTACAGGTCCACCTGCCGGGCAAGGAGCACGTTCAGCAGGCGGTCATCGTGGACATCCTGCTCGATCTTCAGGAGCTGATCCACCCGGTCCGTATTCTCCACGCCGGTTTTCCAGAAGGGGAGGAGCGATTCCTGGGAAGGTTTGTCCACATAGGGGAACATCATGCTGATGAGCTCGAGGGAGTCCTGGTATCTCCGCGCGCCGGAGAGCTCCCGGGCGAGCCTGATGCCCGGCTGCACGAGCTCGGGGTCGTGACTCTCACCGTAGAACTCGGTGAAGAGATCGAGTGACTGCGAAAATCGCCCGAGCCGGACCTCTGCCGCCAGAAGGTCCCCGAGGACCTGTTGCTTCAGGGGGGAACGCGCGTACGAGTCCAGAAACGCCCGGTACAGCTCGCTCGCCCTTGAGGGGTTGCCCTCCGAGATGAGGGAGCCTGCCCGGTAAAGTGCCTGGGGGGCGAGTTCATGATGGGGGAAGCGCTTCCAGATCGAGATGTACGACTGGTACGCGTTCTGGGTGTTGCCGGACTTTTCCTGGGCCAGCGCCCTGTCGTACAACGACATCGGATCCTGGGGCGCCGAGGCCTTCTGTACCGGCGCCGCGCAGGCGACCGCCAGAAAACAGGCGCCGAAAAGGAGTATGGCCTTCAGCGACGAAAAATACTTCATGCTACCACTCATTCTATGGGCCTCTCTCTCGCAAGTCAACAACTAGTAGAAATCATTGGGCGAATAAAGTATCTCCCCATGTTTTTTTGTCTTGACAAACCAATGGACACTGCTGAACTATACAGGGAAAATTTTGCGAGAGTAAAGGAGATATTTGGTGGCAGATTTAGGGAAACGATATAAGTGCTACAAATGCGGCACCAAATTCTATGATTTGAATAAGCCCGCTCCGGTGTGTCCTTCCTGTGGAGAGGATCAAAATAACGAAGAAACCAAGAAAATGCTCAAGCGCAAGAAGCGCAGGCCCATCGCCAAGACGAAGTCCGATGTCAGAACCGTTCCCGAAGAAACGGAAGGGACCGCCGAGGGAGATGAGGATGTCGAGGAGTACGTGCTCGATGTGGAGGACATCGTCCTGGAGGAGAACTCCGACTATAAGGAGAAGGATGAATAGCCTGTTCGTCCGTTGACGATCGGTCCCGGGTCTTCGACAGCCGGCGGCATTCGGTTGGCGCAGGTGCCCCTCGAAAAAGGGCGTCAGGTCTTTCCGAGGTGCCGGTAAACGTCACTGGGCAGGAAACCCCGCGCCGAGGAAACGATCTTGTTCGAGTAGGGCAGGAGCTCCGAGTTCTTCAGGATCGCCGAGTCCTTGGGAAGCGCCAGCTGCAGGATCGTGCAGGCAAAGATCGTGATGACAACCCCCTTGGCAAGCCCGAGAACGGCGCCGAACGCCCTGTCGAGAACCGAGATGCCCGAGGCCTTGAGGAGCTTCTGCAGGAAGAACAGGATTATCTTCATGGTGAAAAAAATGCAGAAGAAGACAAGAAGGTAGCCCAGCACCCCCCGGGGATTCGGGACGTGTACCACCGCCAGCAGCTTCGAAAACAGCGGCTCGATCTTTTTTGCCGAGTATAAACCCGTCAGGAGCGCCGCCAGTGACGAGACGCTCCTGATCAGGCCCTGATGCGCTCCCAGAGTCAGGAACGCCGCGCAAAGGAATATTGCGACGTAGTCCAGCGCGTTCACTGCTTTGCGCTGGAGAACTCTATCCAGGCCACGTCCTTCAGGGAAATCTGATAGGTCCCGAACGGGGTGTTTCCGTATACCCTGGAGAGCTGGTTGATTTTCAGGTCGCACATGTCCTCGGCGCCCTTGAGGGTGATGCAGGCGCTCTTGTCCTTGATGGTGATCCGGGATATGTTCTCGAAGGGGATTCTCACCTTGCCTTTTCCCAGAGACGCCTGAAACAGGGGTTTCCCGTCAATGGTCACCGCGCTGATTTCCACCTCGTTGTTCGCCGTGTCCATGATCCTTGCGTCGAACGAAGAAGCAGGGCCGTTCTGGGGGGCTACCGTCCCCAGGCCCGACATGCCCATGAGTACCAGTGAACAGGCAATAATCACCACCGCAGAGCCGATACCGTGCTGTCTCACCATCCCACATCCTCCTTTACCACGCCTTCCCGGTGCAGCGCATGAATCAGCCGTGCAAGCAACGCCTTTCTGCTCAACGGGTAGGTTATCACTACCTGTGCGGCAACAGGGTCCACGGTCGAGACGATACCGAGCCCGTCATAACCCTCGAAAATGAATCTCAAGTACGATATGTCGTGCCGGTTCACCCGCACCTCTATCTGCCCTGTTTCCCACATGTCTAAAAAAAATGGATATCATACAAGATTCCCGGGTGCAAGAAGGTGATCCAACCCGGTGGGCGGGTGAGATGGAAAACGGGGTTTGAAAATGCCGTCCTTCTGTTGTATAGAAACTGTGTGCCGCGAGTGCTGCCGCTGGAACGGGGCACGAAACAATGTTTTAAGGATACGTGAAGGGCTCTTTATTTCGATCCCGGTCCAGGGTAAAATCGCGCAAAGGCCTCCGGAGCAAGGTGTTTCGTCAATAGGAATATCGATCGTGTCAGGGAGAAAGTCGGCCATGGTATTTCTCTACAGTCCGGGAATAAAAAATGTTGACACCCGACGACTGGAAGTGCTAGGGAAAAGGACAATTAATGAGTGAACCGCCATTCATTAAACGGCCGAGAAGGGGGATCTTTAAAAGATCCCAGAACGATACACAGCTCGTAAAAGACCTTGCCATCGTGACCCAGTTGGGTTTTATCATGGCGGGATCGATAGGTTTGGGTTTCTGGCTGGGCTATGAGTTGGACGAGCGGCTGAATACGCACGGCATCGTGCTCGCCATATTTATCCTTCTGGGGATTCTTGGCGGCGGCTGGACGGTATACAGGCAGATACAGGATATGTACAAGGCGGACACCAGGAAGAGAAACAAGAAGAGAACATAGAATGAATATTCTCAGCTATGTGAAAAACACCATCAGCTTGACTGTCCCGGTTGCCGTAGTGACTGGTGTTCTGGCGTACGTGCTGGGGTATTCCGAGGTGAGCATAGGGATTCTTATCGGGGCTGCCGGCGGCATTGCAAAGGCGCTCATGCTGACAAACTCCGTGCTTCACGGCTCAGGGCCGGTGAAGACCTTTCTGGCGCGGTACGCGCTCATTGGCTGTATCTTTGTCGCAGGGGCAATGATTTCTCTGCACGCCTTTTTTGCAGCATCAGCAGCGGTTTTATTCACTCATGTATTCTTCATCATGGATCAGACAAGAGCTGATAAGGCAGGAGAGATTGGATAATGAACGAAATCGGAGTAATTTCTCAATGGGCATTCAACCTGTTCGGCACGCAGTTCGTGCTCAACAAGGACACGCTCATCATGACCTGGATCGTCATGGTGTTCCTGATACTCTTTGCGCTTCTCGCATCGCGGCAGACGAAGATCATCCCTAATCCTCTCCAGAGCACGGCAGAGCTCATGGTCGGCACGTGGGCCGATCTGGTAGACGACAGCCTGGCCATCAAGGAGAGCAGGAAGTATTTTCCGTTCGTCTGCACGATTTTTCTGCTTGTCTGGATATCGAACATGCTGGGAATCGTCCCCTTCCTCTCGGAGCCGACAGCGGACCTCAATACCACGTTGAGCCTGGGGCTGGTGGGATTTATCGTCGCCCATTACTCGGGCATCAAGTTCAAAGGCATCAAGGCCTATGCAAAGAGCTATTTCGAGCCCATCTTCTTCATGATGCCGCTCAACCTCATCGGCGAGCTCGCCAAGATCATCTCCATCTCGTTCCGTCTGTTCGGGAACATCATGGGGGGCTCCATTATCATCCTGGTGGTCAGCTACCTGGTGTACTCACTGGTGCTGCCGCCGGTTCTCTACGGATTTTTCGGGCTGTTTGTGGGCACGGTGCAGGCATTCGTGTTTGCGATGCTCACGCTTGTGTATATCGTTGTTCAGATTAAATAGGATAGGGACATGGAAGCTGAATTTATCGTTAGAGCGGGGCAGTTTCTTGGCGCTGGACTTTGTATAGGTTTGGGTGCAATCGGCGCGGCGCTGGGTGAAGGATACACCGGCGGTATGGCGAACATATCCATCTCGCGGAGACCTGCAATGGCTCCCACATACACCAGGACCATGCTCGTGGCGCAGGCGGTTGCAGAGACCTCGGCCATCTTTGCCCTCATGGTTTCTGTTCTGCTGCTTTTCACCGACCTCTCCCGTTGGGGGGTCTGCCAGTGGGCAGCGGCCATCGGGGCGGGGTTGAGCATGGGGCTCGGCGCCTTCGGGTCCGGCATCGGCGCGGGTTTGCCCGGAGGGCAGGCGATATGGGGGCTTTCACGGCAGCCGCAGACATCCAGCCACATGACCACCACCATGCTGGTGAGTCAGGCCATCTGCCAGACACCTGCCATATTCTCCCTGGTGGTCGCCTTCCTGCTCATCTTCAAGAATGCGTCGGGGTACCCCCTGTGGCCCTACAGCGCGAGCTTTCTCGCGGCCGGTCTGGCCATGGGTCTGGGGGCTATCGGATCGGGCTGGGGCGGAGGCATGACAGGTGGTGCGTGCTGTGAAGGGTTTGCCAGGCAGCCCAGGTTGCGGTCCCAGCTCATGACCATGAATCTGGTGGGTCAGGCCGTTGCCCAGACACCTGCCATATTCGCCCTGCTGGTCGCCATCATGCTGGTGGTGGGCGGCAAGACCGAGGGCGACATCCTCACGGTCGCCACCACTCTGGGCGCAGGGCTCGCCATCGGGTTCGGGGCAATCGGCTCCGGTCTCGGCAACGGTGCGAACGCAAAGGGCGCATGCGAGGCGGTCACCATAAATTCCGGAACCTCCAAGGACATGATGACCTTCATGCTGGTGGGCCAGGCCATCGGTCAGACCCCGGTGATTTTCGCCTTGGTGGTGTCACTCATGCTGATATTCCTTCCGTTCGGTGGTATGCCGGCCAACCTTGTCGGTTTCAGCGCCCTGGTCGGTGCAGGCCTATCGGTCGGCATCGCCGGGATAGGGTCGGGATACGGGAACGGCATCAACGGGGCATCCGCATGCAGGGGTGTCGCGCTTGCCCCGGCTGAACGGGGGTCCATGCTCACGCTCATGCTGGTGGGCCAGGCCGTTGCCCAGACACCCGCGATCTTCGGCCTGCTGGTGGCGTTCATCCTCATGTTCAAGGCCCAGGCCGGTCCGGTGACCCTTTCTGCCGCAATGGCACTCCTTTCGGCAGGTTTATGCATGGGATTCGGCGGACTGGGACCGGGCGTGGGGAACGGGTTCACGGGTGCAGCTGCCTGCGAGGCAGCTGGTCATCGTCCCGATCAACGAGGGCTCATCATGAGGACCATGCTGGTGGCCCAGGCGGTTGCGCAGTCTACTGCCATATACGCCCTGGTCATCGCCTTTGTCCTTATATTTGTGATATAAAAAAGAAGAGAAAACAGGAGGAATTAGCAGCTATGGAAAATATAAGCGGTGCAGATCTGGTGAGGGCGGCTGCCTTTATTGGCGCGGGATTGGCGATGGGACTTGGTGCAATCGGTCCCGGCATGGGTGAGGGTTTCGCCGGCGGCAAGGCGTGCGAGGCAATCGGACGGAATCCGGATGAGGCCGGTCTGCTGACGAGAACGATGCTGGTTGCTCAGGCGGTGTCCGAGTCCACCGGCATCTATTCGCTGGTTGTGGCGCTGCTCCTCATCTTCGTCGTATAAGGAGGACTGTTTTGATAGAACTCAACTGGACCTTTTTTGTGCAGATCTTCAACTTCCTGCTCCTCATGTTCATCCTGAACAAGATACTCTACAAGCCTATCCTGAAGGTGCTTGACGAGCGGGAAGCGAGGATCGTCGGCGGGCAGGAAAAGGCCAAGAAGCTCCTGGATGAAAGCCAGGGCATCCTGAAGAGCTACAACGACAAGCTCTACAGTGCCAAGATAGATGCAATGACTGTGAAGAATTCTTCCCGCAAGCAGGCGGTTGGCGAGGCCAACGTGATTATCGAGGATGCAAGACGCAATGCCGAGACCATTGTGGTAGACGTCCAGAAAGAGATGGCCGAGGAGATCGCGCGGGTAAAGAGCGAGCTGGAGCCGGAGATCGGCGTCATGGCCGGAACCATTGCCCAGCAGATTCTGGGGAGGAAGATTGCGTGATGAAGAGACTGTACAGGATTGTACCTCTCCTGGCGGTCCTGATGCTCACCGTCGCCTCGGCCTGTCTGGCCGCGGAAGGCGGAGAGGGGGGGGGCCGACAGATCTGGGATATGGTGTGGAGAATCGTCAACTTCCTTATACTCGTAGCGATTCTCTGGAAGCTTCTCGCAGATAAGATCAAGACGTATTTCAGTGACCGCCGCATTGAAATCGCCGAGATGATCGATACCGCGGACAAGGCCCGGACCGAAGCCGAAAAGCAGTTTGCCGACTACCAGTCGAGGCTCAAGAACATCGACAGGGATGTTCAGGAAATACGCGATGCGATCATGGGCGAGCTCGAGGGTGAGAAGCAGCGCATCATAGATGAAGGCAAGGTCGTGGCCGAGCGGATTATCGAGCAGGCAAAGTGGTCTGCCGAACAGGAGATCACCAAGGCAAAGAATTCCTTGAGAAACCAGGTGGTGGATATGGCCGGAGACATGGCTTCGGGTCTGGTCACCAACTCGATGACCCCGGAAGACCAGAAACGGCTGATCGAGGAATACCTGGATAAAGTGGGGAAAGAGCAGTGAAAAGCGACGTTGTGGCAAAAAGATATGCGAGGGCCCTGTTCGATCTGGGGCGGGAAGAGGGCAGGGAGAAGCAGTTTCTTGAGGAATTGCAGAAGATTGTTCAGCTCGTGCGTACCAGTGATGACTTCAGGTCGTTGCTCGAAAGTCCGCTGTACGATATCACCCTGAAACGGCGTGTCCTCAAGGAAGTGGCGTCCAAGATATCTCTATCGCAGTACCTGTCCAACTTTTTGAATATACTTCTTGATAAAGAGAGATTTGCGGTCTTGGGTGAGATTCTGGATGCATACAAAGAGATTCTCGACAAGCTGACGGGAAGGGTCAGGGCGCGGGTCACCTGTGCCGCGTCTTTGAGCGAGGATCAGTTGAAGCAGATAGCGCAGACGCTCTCCAAGGTGGTGAAGAAGGAGGTCGACGTCGATGTCATCGTTGAGCCTTCTCTGATCGGCGGCGTGATCGCCGAGGTCGAGGGGATGATCTATGACGGAAGCGTGAAGACACAGATATCGAAATTAAAACAGAGCTTAAAAGGGGAGATCTAGGATGCAGATAAGGGCGGAAGAGATAAGTAAAATCATTAAGGACCAGATCAAGGGTTACGAGAAAGAGATCGATGTCGCCGAGACCGGGACCATCCTGAG
>JAHDRW010000052.1 GCA_018433085.1 Deltaproteobacteria bacterium
CAGCGGGGGAAACGGCTCAACGGGTTCCTGTTCTCCAGGATCAGGTAGTAGGCAATGGAGAGGATCTGCCGGTAGCTCTCGGGGAAGCATGCCTTCAGATCCTCCTTCACCCCGGTATCCTCCCCGATACGGTCGAAGAGGTAGGTGGCACCAAAGAAGCATCGGGCAGTCCGGTCAATGGGTATCGGTCCTCTCTTGGGTTTCTTTCCCCTGCCCGGGAGTGCTTCTCTCTTCTGGGTGGGAACAACTTCCCTGGTTTGGGGATCAATCCGGCCGATGCACTTGCGCTTTGCCCGGGACTGCTTCTTGTCCTTGTCCCAATAAGAGATCGACTCATACACGTAGGTAACCCCGGTTTTTTTATTGATCTGGTGTACGATAGCAGCCATGTACGATCCCCCTCTCCTCGTTACAACGTATACATTGTAACGAGGCTGAATGCAAGAGAAATCGTACCATTTTTTATTTTTATTAAAGACTTATCCCCGCTTCATCGTTACAATCTTCCGGGAACTCAGGTGATAAGCGGATGATATCATGATTTTTATTGTCGAAAGGAGAGCGCTATGCAGAAACTACATTTCTCGATCATTATCGATGCGCCGAAGGAAAAGGTCTGGAATACTATGCTCGATGAAAAAACCTACCAGTCATGGACAGATGCATTCATGCCCGGCTCACACTATGTCGGCGACTGGAGCGAGGGGAGCAGAATGCTCTTTCTCGCACCGGACAAAACAGGCAAGATGTCGGGAATGGTGAGTCGGGTAAGAGAAATCAGCCCCCCCGAACATGTTTCGGTTGAGCATATCGGCATCGTCCAGGAAGGAAAGGAAGACACATCGAGTGATGCGGTGAAGAGTTGGGCGGGCACCCACGAGGACTACACCCTGAAAGACCTCAGCGGTAAAACCGAGGTGCTGGTCGATATGGACAGCGATGACGAAAATAGAGATATGTTCCAGAACGTCTGGCCGAAGGCGTTGAAGAAACTCAAGGACCTCGTGGAGCAGTAGCGCAGGGAAGATTATGCCATAGTGCGGCAGAAACAAGGATGGTCGGGAAGCGGGGATTTGGACTCCTCTTCAGGCCTGTTGCAGACTCGTTCTACAGGCATCACGTGACAGTCATGGGACAATCGGGAAGCCACATACAATGTGAGTTGACGCTGACGGAAGGATTTGATCCCCCGATCATCCTGGTCCAACCTTGTCTTCCGGCGCTAGGGCACCGGGGGGGTAGTGTCACTATCGTGAACGGAAACGCCGGCCCCCTATACAAGCTAGACAAAACAAGGACCAGGGCATGAAACATTGTGCAGCCAGAACCTAATCATCGATTTGTTTTAACCAAAGCAGGAAATCCAGAATGCCTTGGACAGCAGTGCTTTTTCATGGTATTTTAAGCAATTAAGTAATTAGTTAATCCATTTTGATCGGGTGTCCTTCAAAAGAAGAAATCATTGCTCCCACAAAGTGAATGCACCTGTGGTGGAAAAAACAGCTTCCATGAAAGGAGACAACACGATGTCGAGTAAGCAGTCTACAGGTATTCCCAGGCTGTTCCTTTCCCTTTCCCTTTTCGCGCTTCTCATCAGCTGTGGCGGCGGTAGCAGTGGCGGCGACACACCCCTTTCTTCCGACAAGGCGATCACCGCCTTTGGTTTCACCGCTGCGGCGAATATGCAGCTGGAAGCGGACCTCACGGGGACGATAGACGAGGCAAACGGCACGATCCTGCTGGCCGGGTCTCTTGACGAGGGTGACGTGTCCGGCCTGAAGGCGAGCTTCACGATCACGGGGAAAGAGGTGAGCGTGGAGGGAGTCGTCCAGGAGAGCGGGGTAACGGAAAACAGCTTTGCCGAACCTCTCACCTACCGGGTCACGGCAGGGGACGGCTCGACCACGGATTACCGGGTCTGTGTCGTATACTGGAAGCATCCATCGGGATTGAGCGACAACATCAGCCCGGATGGGCAGGGTGCGTCCTTGCCCCAGGTGGCAATGGATAACAACGGCAATGCCCTCATCGTCTGGAACCAGTATGACGGGAGCTACTATCAGATATTCATGAGCGAGTACCGGGACGGGGCGTGGACCCTCCCGGCAGGCTTAAGCGACAGCATCAGCCCGGATGGACTGCAGAGTTCAGTCCCTACCAATCACCAGGTGGCCATGGATGACAACGGCAATGCCCTCATCGTCTGGCAACAGTATGTCGGGAGCATCTCGCAGATATTCATGAGCGAGTATCGGGACGGGGCGTGGACCCACCCGGAAGACCAAAGTGACAACATCAGCCCGAATGAAGAGCATGCATCCTTGCCTCAGGTTGCCATGGACAACAACGGCAACGCCCTCATCGCCTGGCAACAGGATGACGGGAGCAACTATCAGATATTCATGAGCGAGTACCGGGACGGGACGTGGACCCACCCGGAAGACTTATCAAGCGACAACAGCATCAGCCCGGATGGGCCGGCGCGCAGTCCCCGGGTCGCCATGGATAACAACGGCAATGCCCTCATCGCCTGGCGACAGTATGACGGGAGCAACTGGCAGATATTCATGAGCGAGTACCGGGACGGGATGTGGACCCACCCGGAAGATTTATCAAGCGACAACAGCATCAGCCCGGATGGAGAGAACGTAGACGCTGCCCCCCGGGTGGCCATGGATGACAGCGGCAACGCCCTCATTGCCTGGCGACAGGATGACGGGAGCAACTATCAGATATTCATGAGCGAGTACCGGGACGGGGCGTGGACCCACCCGGAAGACTTAAACGACAACATCAGCCCGGATGGGCTGGACGCGCAAGATGATCCCCGGGTGGCAATGGACAACAACGGCAATGCCCTCATCACCTGGGCGCAGCATGAGGGCGATTACATTCTACGGATATTCATGAGCGAGTACCGGGACGGGGCGTGGGCTCACCCGGCAACCTCAAGCGACAGCATCAGCCTGGATGGGCGGGTTGCGGAAGATCCCCGGGTCGCCATGGACGACAACGGCAATGCCGTTATCGTCTGGGAGCAGGAGAACGAGGAGTGGTATTACCGGATATTCAGGAGCGAGTACCGGAATGGAACCTGGAGCCGTCCGGAAGGTTTATTGAGCGACAGCATCGGCCCGGTTGAACAGGATGCGTACAATCCCCGGGTGGCCATGGACGACAGCGGCAATGCCGTCATCGTCTGGTCAGAGAGAGACAGCTCGAGCAATTCGCAGGTATTCAAGAGCGAGTACCGGTTCTGGTGGGAAGAGTGACGCTTGAGGCATGCCGGGGGTTACGTATGGGAGGATGAAAGGATTTGGTTTCCCAGAAGCTCGGCATCTCGGTTTTTCTCGGCCACCTTCCCAGTTAACAGATTTTCCGGGAAGCACGAACAATACTTACTTGGACAAGAAAACAGCAGAAGGAATCAAAAACCCTGAGTCCCCGGATTCGACTCAATCCGGCCAGACAAGATCATAGCTCACGCGTCTCCCTCTGCCGGGATTCAGTCTGTGTAATTGGTGGACGGGTTCACATTTCTTAAAAAGAGATGGTCGGGAAGCGGGGATTTGAACCCCGGACCCCAGCGTCCCGAACGCTGTGCTCTACCAGGCTGAGCCACTTCCCGTTACCGTCGTACTCTATAGAGGAGAATTGCCCGTGAAGTCAAGTCCGAACCCTGGGTGTCAGGGCAGGCTGTGCTCGTAGGTGATGAAGGGCTCGCGCACCACCCGGTGATCGAGCAGGGCGTTGACGTTGAGCGGATACTCTCCCTTTTCGAACTTGAAGAGATCTTCTCCAAGGCGCTCCATGGGGAGCGTGAACTGGATCTTGGCATAGATCTCGCCCCGGTCCCTTCCTGATTCAAGGGCGTCGTTCCGGCCGCCCACGGTCACGGAGAGAGCCTTCACGGGCTTCACCTCCACGGCGAAGCCCAGGCCCTTCAGATCGTCCTCGTCCCTGCCGTCGTAGTAGTACAAACTGGGCCACAGCGTGATGAAACTCGCGTTGGGGATGGGGATGCCCAGGGCGAGGTCGATGCCGGGCAACGCCTCCCTCCTGTTGTGTTCGTCCGAGAACGGGAGATAGGCGTTGAGATGGGCCGAGAACGTGGGATAGAAAAACTCCGCCCCCGTTGTCAGGCGCTTGTGATAATTGTCCGTGGTGTAGTCGAAGAATACGTTGTAGCCTGCCAGGGCTTGGCCGTCCAGTATCGGGACCCGCGCCCCCGCGCCGAGGCCCAGGCCGATCTCCCCCCCTTTCAGAAAAACCAGGGGCTCGGTAAAGAGATAGGTGGAGTCCACCTGCCCCAGCGACAGAAAGCTGTCCGCCATGAAGATCGGGGCCGACTCGTCCGAGAGGCGCCAGGCGCCGCCCACCCAGATGACTTCGGGCGTGGACACGGCATACAACGACGTGCCGCAGAAACAGAACAACATTGCCAGGATCAACTTCTTCATCATTCACTCCCCCTCTTGAAAAACGGTGGAAAAACGAAACTTCATGCCTCGCTCATTCATGCCAGACCGCCTTGAGATCGCTGCAGACCTCCTCCGGCTTCAGCGTGGTCAGGGTCTCGTTGTGGAGCATCTTCATGTAGTTGATCTGGCTGGTGCCGAACGGCGGAATGCTCACCCGCGGGCATATTCTTAGGTGCGGGACAAACCGGGAATTGTCAAGGAGAAAGTACAGCGACATGTTCAGAGAATGCATGTGCAGGGAGTCGATATAGCCCAGCACATGCAGGATTCCCCGCACCACCTCGTGCAGGAGCTCGCCCTGCACATCCGCCGGGCCGTGCGCCCGGTGGAGAACACCCAGCACATCGAACACCCCCATCGGTGCAAAGGCGGCGAGCCAGGTGATATCATCCGTCGCGGCGATGCACCGCGCCCCGGTCCTGCACTCCTCGTCCCGCAGGTCCGACCAGAAGCCCCTGCCGTGCTCGCGCTCGTACTGCTCGAGGGCGGGCACCATGTCGGTGTAATAGTTCGTAGACGAGCTCGACGCCGTTATCTGCAGGTGCGGGTGAACGAGCGAACCGCCCGCAAGGGGCATGTAGTTCCAGTTTACCGACTGATAGACCATGTCTGGCTGAGTCAGGACCACGTCTTTGAGATAGTCGAAGCAGCACTCGAAGGCATTCTCGAGTATGCTCGCTGAAAAATCCTTCAAGGCCAGGTAGTGCTGCCTGCACATGATGCACACCGCGCCGTTTTCATCGTATGGAAACGCATTGGGCACGCACAGGGCCTCGCCCTTGGTGTACCTTTCCTGCCGCAGCAGGTCGGGATGGAACTTGGGCGTCACCAGCCCCACAACCTCGGGGCAGAACGGGCAACAGGCCCGGGAGTCCTCCACCAGCCCGCTCAGGTTCTCCCGGCCGATATCCTTGACCGGGAAATCCAGGATCCTGCTCGTGTGGCCGGTGAGGGGATCCACCCGCACCTCGGAAAACCGCTGTGTCTCGGTAAAGTCCCGGGCTGGATCAAGGAATCTGGATGTCTTTATTATCTTAATAAAATCCATCTACTAAATACCTACTATAGGATTTCGGGAGGGTCAAGGAGAGAAAACAGGCAGTGAGTAGTCAACGAAGAAGACCATGAAGAATATATAGCTCATCATGGATAGAATGGAAGCCCCCTTAAGGGTGCATCACTCGGTTTTCATGTTGTCAGAAACGGCATAATCCCTTAGAATGAATTTCGGTTCCCAGCAGCAGAAAAACACGGTGGTAGAGAAAACATGGATCCGGTTCTTGCCCGTCAGCACATGGTGAAGGAGCAGCTCGAGGCCCGGGGCATTACTGACACGCGGATACTCGGCGCCTTCCGGGAGGTTCCGAGGCATAAATTCGTGGAGGAATACCTCAAGTATCGGGCCTACGACGACTATCCCCTCTCCATCGGGTTCGGTCAGACCATCTCCCAGCCCTACATGGTCGCGCTCATGACCCAGTCGCTGATGCCGAAGCCCCAGGAGAAAATCCTCGAGATCGGCACCGGCTCGGGCTACCAGGCGGCCATCCTCTCGCGGCTGTGCGGAACCGTGCATTCCATAGAGCGGATCAGCGCCCTGGCGTCGCGGGCTCGCAAGGTCCACGACGAGCTGGGATACTACAACATCAACATCCGCATCGGCGACGGCTCTCAGGGCCTTCCCAAAGAGGCGCCCTTCGACGGCATCGTGGTCACCGCGGGCGCGCCCCATGTGCCCGGGGCGCTCATCGAACAGCTCGGCGAGGGCGGACGGCTCATCATCCCCGTGGGAGACGAGAGCCTCCAGGAGCTCAGACGCATCGTGCGCACAAAAGAAGGCGTCCGTGAAGAATCGCTGGGAGGGTGCAGGTTCGTCAAACTCATCGGCAGGAACGGCTGGGAATCCTGAAACCCGGGTTCTGTCGTCTACAGCTTCCCGTCCCACCTGCTGAAGTTTTCGAGCAGGGCCAGCCCGTTCCGCCCGCTTTTCTCGGGATGAAACTGGACGGCCGCCACATTGCCCCGGGCGATCATCGAGGTAAATCGGATGCCGTAGAAGGTGTATGCAGCCGTGTCATCTTCATGGAGCGGTTTCGGATAGTAGGAATGGACGAAGTAGAACTGCGCCCCGGGGTCGACGCCGGCCAGGAGCGGGTGGTCGATGCGTTTCTCAAGGGTGTTCCACCCCATGTGGGGGATTTTCTCTTCCATGATCTCGGAAAATCTCTCCACCCTCCCCGGGATAATGCCCAGGCACCGGGCACTGTCTTCCCGGCTCTCGTCCAGAATGATCTGGGTGCCCAGACAGATGCCCAGAAAAGGAGTGCCCCTTTCCGCCACCTCGCGGATCACGGCGTCCAGACCCAGCGATACGATGGTCTCCATGGCCTTGCCGGCAGCGCCCACCCCGGGGAATATGACCCGCTCGGCGTCCTGGATTTCCTGCGGGCTGGAGGTGATCCTGCAGACGAGATTCAGGTGCCTGCATGCGCGCTCGACCGAGCGCAGGTTTCCTGCACGGTAATCAATGATCGCAATCATGCTGTTCTTGTATCAGCCGGCTCTCCGAGAGAAGGCTATACCGCGATCCAGGCGCCGATATAGGCGAGGAGAAGCCCGCAGATCAGGCCCGCCGTGCCCGCCTTGAACCTGGTCTCGCCGTTGGAGAGCAGGGAAAGGAGTTTGAGGCACATGCCCTCGCCGCCCTGGCCGGGGTTGAGCATCTGCAGCCCCATACGCAGCGCGTCTGCCGCCTTCTTGAAGGTCTGTTCCTTGATGATGAGCGCGGCACAGCTCATCAGGATGATCACATAGGCATTCAGAAGCATGAAGGTGCCCAGTATGAAGCCCGACAGGCCCATCTTGGGATGAAGGTTTTCCGTTGACACCTGCATCTGGATCGGGGCCGTGACCTCTGCCGAGTCTCCGCCGCTGTTCCCGCATCCCGCCATGCCCAGGAGAAAAACAACGAACATTGCAAGCAGGCAGATTTTCATCTTCTGCACAAAAGGGCCTCCCTGTTCAAATTTGTTCAGATATATACTCGGATTGTACGATTCGTGTCAACAACCTTTAAAGTCACTCCCCCTACCCTGCCGATGAAGTAAAAAGACTATAATCTCGGGAGGAAACGAACGTGGGTGAATTCGACGAGCTGATTGAGGAGTTCGTTACCGAATCAAGAGAGCACATTGCAGACATCGAAGAGGATCTCATCAAGATAGAAGCCGACATGGAAAAGGTCGATCCCGAGGTCATCAACCGGGTCTTCCGGGCGGCCCACTCCATAAAGGGCTCGGCCAAGTTTCTCGACCTCGTGAACATCGGCGAGCTCGCCCACCGGCTGGAGGATGTCCTGAATCTCATCCGCGCGGGCAAGATCGTGCCCTCCAGCGAGATATCCAACCCCCTTCTCCAGGCTGCCGACATGCTCAAGGGCATGTTCGAAGACGTGACCGCCAGCAACGACATGGACATCTCCGAGCATCTCACCCAGCTTCAGGCCATCATCGACAGCGCCGGGTCCGCCCCCGCGGCGAAGGGCACGGCATCCGCCGCCTCTGCAGCCGGCACGGTTCTCGCCCCCTTCGGCATGGATGATGAGGCCGTGCTGAAAAAGCTGGAGACCAGCCAGATCTATGTTCTGAACGTGAAACTGAAGGGGAAAAAGCTCAACGAGTTTCTCACCGAGCTGAAGAACCTGGGCGAGATCATGGCATCGCAGGAAACCGGGAAAGGCGAATGCGCGATCCTCTACGCGACCATCATGGAGCCCGATATGATCCCCGTGGCCCTGAAGCTGGACGAGGGCGCCGTCACCCAGTTACAGCCGGACATGCTCGGTGCGAAGGCAGCCGCGCCCCGGCCGGAAAAAAACGCCGAGGCCGTGTTCAGGCCCAGGAAGAAGCCGGCGCCGGAGATCTCCGGAAAACCATCGGAGCCGGAGCCCTTCGAGCCGCATGAAGACACCCTGGAGGAGCAGAGGCCGGAAAAGGAAAGGATCGCTTTCAGCGTCGCAGCCCACGAGGAGAACAGGGAGGACAACACCTCCTTCATCACCTTCTCTCTGGAGAGCGAGACCTATGCCGTGCCCATCCAGACCATCGAGGAGATTATCGGCTACCAGGACATCAGCCTGCTGCCGAACGTGCCCCCCTTTATCAAGGGCGTGATCAACCTCAGGGGAGAGCTGGTGCCCGTCCTGGACCTCAGGCTCAAGTTCGGGCTTGAATCCCGGGAGTACACCCCGCTCACCGTGTTCCTCATCGTCAGGATCGACACGCGGGTCATGGGAATGGTGGTGGACAACGTGGCCGACGTGCTGGTGATCGACCCGGACCGTGTCCAGAAGACGCCGGTATTCTCCGCATCCATCCCCACCGACTTCATCGAGGGCGTGTACAAGGACGCGCAGGAGCAGATGGTCATCCTGGTCGACATCCCCTCGCTCATCAAGCCCGAGGAATGGGTTGTGTAATATTCGGGGACGGGTTCACATTTCTCTCGAACGGGAACTCACTCCTGATCCCTGGGTGAAACCAGTACCGAGATGAGAAGCCCGGCCATGCCGACGGAGATGTACGTATCCGCCAGGTTGAACGTGGGCCATCGGAACCGCCCGATGTAAAAGCTGAGAAAGTCCACCACCTCGCCCAGGAGGAACCTGTCGGTGATATTGCCCAGTGCGCCCGCGACGACCAGACTCAGGATTGCCTTGAAATACCACGGTTTATCCCCGGCCTTGCAGAAGATGAAAAAGACCGCTGCCAGGGCCACCACCGTGATGCCGAGAAAAAAGTAGGTGCGTACCGGCTCGGGGATTCCCCTGAGGATGCCGAAGGCGGCCCCGGTATTTCTCACGTGGATGATGTCGAAAAAACCGGGGATCACCATAAACCCCGTCCCGATCTCCACGTTCTGACATACGAGCCACTTGGCGAGCTGGTCGGCGAGGTAGAGAGGAAGCACCAGAAAGCCCCCCCACATCAGAATGGAGCGAAGCCTTCCGCTCCGCTCCCGATCGGTGGTCTCCCGGGACAGTTCCATCACCTCGTCATCGAATGTCCGGCCGTTCCCGTTCTTCTTCGCCACAGGCTTACCTTAAAACATGCCGCGTCAGCTCAGCTGGGCGGCGCAGCGGGTGCACAGCTCGGCAAAGGCGGGGTTCTGTCCGATATCTTCCCGGTAATGCCAGCATCGAGGGCACTTGCCGCCCGGGGCCTTGGACACCTCGATCTTGAGATGGTCGAAGCTTTCGCTCTCGCCATAGCGGCCGTCGCCCTGCGCCACCTCCACGCTCGAACAGATAAAGATATCGTCGAGCATGGGCTCGATCTTCCTGAGGAAGTCCAGCGTGTTGCCCTCGGAAGAGAGCGTGACCTTCGCATCCAGGGGATGCCCGATCACCTTGTCCCTGCGGGCCTGCTCCATCTCCCTGGACACCTCCTGCCGCAGCAGCAGGACGCGCTCCCACTTACCGGCAAGGGCCTCGTCCATGAGCGAGGCATCGATTTCAGGCATGGAGGACAGATGCACGCTTTCTTCTTTTCCGCCGAAGGCGGGGATGTGGTCCCAGACCTCCTCTGCCGTGAACGCCAGGACCGGGGCGATGAGCCGGGTGAGGTCCATGATGATCCGGAAGATTGCGCTCTGGGCGGATTTGCGCTCGATGGAATCCGGCTTGTAGACATAGAGCCGGTCTTTGAGGATATCCAGGTAGAACGAGCTCATGTCCACCACGCAGAAGTTGTGCACCTGCTGGTAGATGACATAGGGCTCGAACTCCTCGTATGCCCTCCTGACCCTCTCGATGAGCTTCTGCGTGACGTGCAGCGCATAACGGTCGAGCTCGAGCATATTTTCATAGGGCACCATGTCCCTGTCCGGGTCGAAGTCGTGGAGGTTGCCCAGCATGAACCGCGAGGTGTTGCGGACCCTGCGGTAGGTCTCGACCAGGCGGCTGACGATCTCGTCGGAGATGCGGATGTCGTTCTTGTAGTCCTGCGCGCTGGCCCAGAGCCTCAGGATCTCGGCACCGTACCTGGAGATGATCTCCTGGGGCAAAATCGTGTTGCCCAGCGACTTGGACATCTTCCGGCCCTCGCCGTCCACCACGAACCCGTGGGTGAGCACGGACTCGTAGGGCGCCCTCCCCCGCGTGCCCACCGAGGCGAGCAGGGTGCTGTGGAACCACCCGCGGTGCTGGTCGGAGCCCTCCAGGTACATCTCCACGGGCGAGCCCAGCCTCGGGTCTTTCTCGCAGACCGCGGCATAGCTCACCCCGGAGTCGAACCACACGTCGACGATGTCCTCTTCCTTGACGAATTCGCTGCCCTTACAGGCGCTGCACACGGTGCCCGCAGGCAGGAGCTCGGATGCGGATCTGATGAACCAGGCGTCGGCGCCCTCTTTCTCGAAGATGTCTGCCACGTACATGGCGATCTCTTCAGACATGAGGATCTCGCCGCAGCCCTTGCAGGCAAACACCGGGATGGGCACGCCCCAGGCGCGCTGGCGCGAGATGCACCAGTCGGGCCGGTTCTCCAACATGGAGTAGATCCGGTCCCTCCCCCACGAGGGGATCCACCGGACCCGGTTGATCTCGTCAAGGGCCTTCTTGCGCAGGTCGCCGTGTTCCATTGAGATGAACCACTGGCTGGTCGAACGGAAGATGATGGCGCTCTTGCACCGCCAGCAGTAGGGGTAGGAGTGCGCATAGGTGTCCACGGCCAGGAGCGCGCCTTCACGCCTCAGGGCGGCATTGACGTCGTCGTTGGCGTCGAACACGAACCGGCCTTCAAACTCCGGGCCCACGTCCTTGGTGAACCGGCCCTCGTTGTCCACGGGCGCGTAGACCTCAAGCCCGTAGGCCTTGCCGATCTCGTAATCCTCCTCGCCGTGGCCGGGCGCGATGTGCACAACGCCCGAGCCCGCCTCCAGCGTGACAAAGGGGGCGAGGATAAGCAGCGACTCACGGTCGTAGAGCGGATGCCTCGCCTTGAGGCGTTCCAGCAGACTGCCGTTAAACACGGCCAGGGTGCTGTATTCGCTCACCCCGATCTGGCGCATCACGTCGTCCACGAGGTCGGTTGCCAGGATGAGCACGCCGTGGTCTCTGGTCTTGACCGCGGAGTACTCCAGGTCGGGGTGCAGGGCGATGGCCAGATTGGCAGGGATGGTCCACGGCGTGGTGGTCCAGATCACGATGGAGGTGTCGTCCTTGTACTGTTTGAGCTCGGGCACCTTCTCGGAGATGTCGGAAATCATCTTGAACCGCACGAAGATGGCAGGGGTGCTCTGATCGTGGTACTCCACCTCGGCCTCGGCCAGGGCGGTGCCGCATTTTGCGCACCAGTAGACGGGCTTTCGGGCCTTGTAAATGGAGCCGTTGCCGATGAACTTGCCCAGCTCGCGCACAATGGTGGCCTCGTAGCCGTAGTCCATGGTGACATACGGATCGTCCCAGACCCCGAGCACGCCCAGGCGCTTGAACTCTTCGCGCTGGATGTCGAGAAATCTGGACGCATACTCCCGGCAGTTTCTGCGGACCTCGGCCTTGGACATCTCGGCGCCCTTCTTGCCGAGCTCGATCTCCACCTGGTGCTCGATGGGCAGGCCGTGGCAGTCCCAGCCGGGGCGGTAGAAGGTGTTGTGCCCCATCATGAAGAGCGATTTGATGATAATATCCTTCAGGATCTTGTTGAGTGCCGTGCCGAGATGAATGTGCCCGTTGGCATAGGGGGGACCGTCGTGGAGTATGAACTTTTTCCAGTCCCGGGACTTCTCCAGTATCTTGCCGTAGAGGTCTTCATCCTCCCAGCGCTTGAGCACATCGGGCTCTTTTTTCGCGAGCGATGCCTTCATGGGAAACTCTGTCTTGGGCAGGCACAACGTATCCTTGTAATCCATTCCTTTCCTTCCTCCTTGTGCGTTCACGAGCAGAGACTCTATCCCATGAAAAGAAGAGTTGTCAATGCCTTGGCCCCCCCTATTCGGGGACGGGTTCACATTTCTCCCGCCCGTTTTCTGGGGACGGGTTCACATTACATCCATCCGGTTTTCCCGCGCCTTTCCGCCCGGCCTTCCGAGCTCGAATTCTCTGCCGAGGGCTTGGTGAAAAAACAGGTAATCGTCTTCCCGGAAGAATATCGGCTGGTGATTGTTCCCCCTGTTGATCACATGATACGGTATTCCCTCACTCGAATTCCTCGCATATCTCCCCATAACGACCTCCTATGCCATAAAAATACAACCGATTATATTATAGCAACCGGGTCCGGCAAAAGCTACCCATTTGCCTCTTGGGTTGTCCCGATTGTCCTTTGAGGTCTTTATTACTGCTCTGGGTATAGGGTGCTGACTGCTTCTTATCCCCAATGTCCGATCAACGGTATGAACCTTCAACGGCAAGCCCTTCGGCCCTTTCCCCCGGCAAGCTTGAACCGGGATCAGAACCCACCCTTCTGAGTCCTTAAGAAGCGAACGCGAAAGAGGATTGGACGGTTTTTAATGTGAACCCGTCCCCGAATCCGATCTTGAACGATCATCTCAGTGGTGTTATTAAAGAGATACGCATACACACCAGCAGAATCCGGATACGGCGAAACATACGAGACAACAGTGATTCTGAAAGACTACAACAAGACCGCCCTGATCGATGGCCCCTTCGCGATCTCCTACAGCGAGCTCATGGGCCATGTCAGGGAATTTGCATCGGTTCTCTCCATACGGCATGGGGACCGGGCTGCGCTGTACTCAGAAAACAGGCTCGAGTGGATCTACGCCTGCTACGGCATCTGGAACCACGGCGGAATCGTCGTCCCCCTCGATTTTTTGATGGCGGACGACACCCTTGTCCGTATCCTGAACGATTGCAGGCCCTCTGTGATCTTTACCTCCGAAAAGGGCTCGCAGAATCTCTCGCGCATTTCCGGGCTGCTCGTCCACCGCCCGGAGATCATCGTGTTCGAAGAGATGGGCATCCCTTCCGGAGACCTGCCCGAGCTCCGGCAGGAGCTCGAGGAGAAGGACACGGCCCTCATTGTCTATACGTCCGGCACCACCGGGGCACCCAAGGGAGTCATGCTCTCGTACGAAAACCTCATGGCCACGATCCGGGGCCTCATCGATTTCGACATCATGCGCAAAGATGACCGGGTGATCGGACTGCTCCCCTTCCACCACATCTACCCCATGCAGGGCACCATCTTCCTGCCACTGTACGTCGGGGCCACCGTGGTGTATGTTCGCACCATCAACGCGGCTGCAATCCTGAAGGCCATGCAGGAGCACAAGATCACCTTTTTCATCGGTGTTCCGAGGATATATGAGCTCTTTCACAAGACCATATTCAGCCGGATCAACAAAAACCCGGCGTTGCGGCTCCTGGTGTTTCTCGCCCGGAAGGCAGACTCCGTGGGTTTGAGCAGAAAGCTCTTTGCAAAGATTCACGAGAACTTCGGCGGGCACACGAGGCTGTATGCATCCGGGGGCTCGAAGCTCGACGGCGACCTGGCCGGAGACATGCGCGCCCTGGGATTCGTGCTGGACGAGGGGTACGGCCTGACCGAGACGGCCCCCATTATCGCGTTCAACCCCTTCGACCGAATCAGGCTGGGCGCAGCGGGCCTGCCGCTTCCGGGCACAGAGGTAAAGATCGTGGACGGTGAAATCGCCACGAAGGGCCCGCACGTGATGCAGGGGTACTATAACAACCCCGAAGAAACCGCCGGAAGGATCGTCGACGGGTGGTTCCACACCGGCGATGCAGGCTATATCGACAGCGACGGGTACGTGCACGTGACCGGCCGCAAGGATGACATGATTGTGCTGCCGAGCGGCAAGAACATCAACCCCGAAGAGATCGAAAACCACATTCTCTCGCTTTCGCCCCTGGTGGTGGACGTGGGCGTGCTCCTGCGCGGAGGCAGACTCACCGCGCTCGTCCACCCCAACTACGAGCTCCTCCGGAAAATGAATATCAGCAACATCATGGAGACTATCAAAGGGAAGGTGATCGGCCTGTACAACAGCTCGGTCCCGGGCTATAAAAAGATCTCCGACATCTCGATCGTACGGAGCCCACTGCCCAAGACCAACCTCGGCAAGCTCCAGCGATTTCTCCTGGACACGGTAAAGATCCATGGAGAAGACACGCCCCGGGACGTGCCCGACCCCGGCTATCCCGAGTATGCGCTCCTCAAATCGCTGCTCGAGGAGATGACCGGCAAACGCATCCACCCGGACGACCACCTCGACCTGGACATCGGTCTCGACTCACTGGGCAAGGTCGAGCTGATCGTTTCCGTCGAAAACACCTTTGGCCTCGTGCTCTCCGATAACGAGCTGTCCGACTACACCACGGTGGAAGCCCTTGCCGGATTCATCCGGGAGGGGAAGACCCGCATGGACAGCTCCCCGGCAAGATGGGAAGAGATCCTGAGCGTGGACGTGGACCTGCCCCTGCCGCAGGCCTCCTCCGGCATGCGCCCGCTGAGGTCCGCGATTGCATTCTTTGTCCGGATGATGTTCCACACCAGGGTGGAGGGTCTGGAGAAGCTTCCCGAAAGGCCCTTTATCATGGCGCCGAACCATCAGAGCTATCTCGACGCCCCCCTGCTGGTCGCGAAGCTGCCTGAACAGGTCATGGCCCACACCTGCTTCGTAGCGAAAGAAAAGCCCCTGTACCGTTCACGCCTGGGTTCCCGGCTCGTCCAGGGTTCGCAGCTCATTGTCGTGGACATCGACCGCGACCTGAAATCATCGCTGCAGAAGATCGCCGCGGTGATCAGGAGCGGGAAGAACATGGTGATCTTTCCCGAGGGCACCAGGACCAGGGACGGGCATATCGCGCCCTTCAAGAAGCTCTTCGCGATCCTGAGCCGGGAGCTGGGTGTTCCGGTCGTGCCGCTGGCGATCCAGGGCTCGTACGAAGCCATGCCCCGCGGCGCCGTGCTGCCCCGGCCGGGGGGCATCGGCATAACCGTGTGCGACCCGGTCTATCCTCAAGGCAAGGACTACGATCAGATCTGCTCGGAAGTGCGCTCCGCCATCGCCGGCAGGATCTCTCCATCCGGATGAAAACATTCAGTCTTTTTTGGGGAACTCCAAAGGGCCATCCCAGGGGTCAGGTCTCAACATATGACATTTCTAATGTCATATGTTGAGACCTGACCCCGTGACCTGTATGTTGAGACCTGACCCCATGACTGATTACCATTGTAGCATCAAAGGGGATTTTCAGTTGAAACCTCATACATCGAAAAAGGGGCTCCTTTATACGCCCCTGTTATGAAGGCACGCCCCTCTTTAGGGGCATAGAAAAGCCCAGTTCAATTATTTTCCATCAAATGACGAAAAGAGGAGGATTGAAGTGAGACTGACATCTTGAGGGTGTGGCATGACGGCATACAACACTCGATTGCGGATCACAGAGCATCTCGGATTCCTTGGCGTGCTTATCGGGCTCCTCTTCTGGATCGGTGAGGCTCTGATCCATGTGTACTTCTCCCACAACAAGAACTTCATCGAGGAAATCCTGTCGCCGGACATCCATGAGATCTCGGTTCGCACCGGTTTCCTGGCCGTGATCGCGATCTTCGGTTTTCTGGCACAGGCCCTTGTGGTGAAAAGAAGGGAGGCTGAAAAGTCGCTCGAAGAAAGCGAGCGGAAGTACCGGCTTATCTTCGAGACCCTCACGGATGTCGTCTTCTCCCTGGACGCCCAGGGCAGGATCACCTACCTCAGCCCCCAGTTCGAAAAGATCACCGGGTACCGAATCGAAGACCTGTGCGGCCGTCCCTACACGGATATCATCGACCCCGCATATCACGAACGCACCATAGACATGTTCCAGCAGGGGCTGTCCGGAAAGGATGTCCCCATGTACCGTATGGACCACGTGGCAGCGGACGGCAGGAAGATCCCCATCGAGATCAATGCCAGGACCGTATGGGACAGCACGGGCAGGCCAATCGGCAGGATCGGCGTGGCCCGGGACCTGACCCAGCGCCTGGAGGTGGAGGCAGCCCTGCGCGAAAGCGAGGAGAAATTCAGGGTCCTGGCTGACTCCACGCCCACGGCCATCATGCTTTATCAGAACGACAAGTGGACCTATGCAAACCAGGCTGCCGAGAAGATCAGCGGATACAGCTCCGACGAACTCAGGAACATGAACTTCTGGGACATCGTGCACCCCGACTACCGGCACCTGGTCCAGCAGCGAGGCCAGAAGCGCCAGCAGGGCGAGGACACTATCCGGCGCTATGAGTTCAAAATCATCTCAAAGCAGGGCAGTGAGATCTGGGTCGACCTCTCCGGCGCATTCACCATGCTGGGCGGAAGCCCGGCGGGGATCATATCGGTCATGGACATCACCGACCGCAAGATTGCCGAGGAGGCCCTGCGGGAGAGCGAGGCCAAGTACCGGTCCATCCTCGAAAACATCAGGGAGGGGTATTTCGAGCTCGACCTCACGGGCGCCCTCACCTTTTTCAACGACTCTCTGTGCGCGATCTTCGGGTATCCGAGAGACAAGCTCCTGGGGACAGATACCCGCAGTCTCATCCCCCCGGAGTCCAGAAGGACAATCGACCGTGTGGTGGAGCAGATCAAATTGACCGGCCTGTCGGAGGAGATCATCGACCTCGACATCAGCAAGGCGGACGGGAGCACGGGGACCATCGCAATGACCATGTCCGCGATCCGTGATTCCACAGGCGGGATCACCGGCTTCAGGGGGATCGCCCGGGACGTGACGGAGCACAAGCGGCTGGAGGCGCAGCTCCTGCAGGCACAGAAGATGGAGGCCATCGGGACCCTTGCCGGAGGCCTCGCCCATGACTTCAACAACCTCCTCATGGCCATCCAGGGGAACATATCCCTCCTGAGTCTCAACCGGCAGACATCAGGCCCCGACCTCAAGAGGATCGAAAACATCGAGCAGTGCATACGGAGCGGGTCCGAGCTCACCAGGCAGCTCCTCGGCTTCGCCCGGGGCGGGAAGTACGAGGTGGCACCCACTGACCTGAACAAACTCGTCCTCAAGACATCGGACATGTTCGGCCACGCCAGGAAGGAGATCGCCGTGCATACGGAACTCCAGGATGACCTCTGGTGCGTGGAGGTGGACAAAGGGCAGATCGAACAGGTCCTGCTCAACCTGTACGTGAACGCATGGCACGCCATGCCGGGAGGCGGGGAGCTCTTCCTGAAGTCGGAGAATCTGCACCTCGACGAGGCCTATGTCCGGGCCTACGAGGCCAAGTCCGGCAGGTACGTGCGGGTCTCGGTCACCGATACCGGGGTGGGAATGGACGAGTCGACCATCCAGCGGGTGTTCGAACCCTTTTTCACTACCAGGGACAAGTCGCGGGGCTCCGGTCTCGGGCTCGCCTCGGCCTACGGGATCGTCCGCAATCACGGAGGTTTCATCAACGTATACAGCGAGGTGGGAATGGGATCCACCTTCAACGTCTACCTGCCGGCATCGGACAAGATCGCTGTGGAATATGAGGAGACGGCCCGCGGTGAGGTCGCTACCGGCACGGAATGCGTGCTGCTCATCGACGACGAGGACATGATCCTCGAAGTCGGCGGCGAAATCCTTGAAAAGCTCGGCTACACGGCCCTGAAGGCGGGAAGCGGCGAAGAGGCCCTGCGGCTGTTCCACGAGCGCAGGGACGATATCGACCTGGTGATCCTGGACATGATCATGCCCAGGATCACCGGCTCCGAGGTATTCGACCGGATCAGGGCCGAAGCACCCGGTGTCAAGGTCATCCTCTCCAGCGGCTACAGCATGAACTACGACGCCGATAAGATCATGAAACGCGGATGCAACGGGTTCATCCAGAAGCCCTTCGACATCCAGACCCTGTCCAGAAAGATCCGTTTGGTTCTCGATGCATAAATTTCCACCTCCATAACTCCACCATACAAACAAGCATTCATAATTACTGAAGCAGGAATACGAGCATTGCTTTAATTTGGCACGAAGAGTCTGCGGTTAAAGAAAAAAGGTCTCTAAGGAGATTTTTCTTTTGACTTCCTGGAGATGGCTAAAACGCTTTTCAGATGAACAGGTCCGAATACGTCCCTGTCCGTTCAAAGATGACCCGGTCTTCCTCGATCTTGTAAATCAGCAACCAGTCAGGCTCTATATGGCATTCCCTCCGGTCCTGATAGTCCCCTCTTAACTTGTGATTCCTGCAACGGTGATCCAGACTCTCTTCATTGGCCAGGGCTCGTATGATCTCTTTGAGCGTCTCAAGATCGTTTCCCCTCTTGCGAGCCCTGGCAAGGTCCTTCTCGAACTTCTTCGTATAAACAGGCGTAAGCCTCTATATGCCGAGTTTCCCGAACATATCATCTGCATCCTTGCATGAGCCTCTGCCCTCCGCAGTTCCCCCACCGCTGCCCAACCACCGGCACTGCGGACCAGACCTCCTCCGGTCAGGTCAGGACGCCTCCCCTGCCCTCTCCCCGCTGCGACAAATTCCCGGTATTCGTGCCGGGCATACCTGCAAGGTCTGCCAAAACGCACCAGTACCACCTCGCTATCCTGCCATGAATGATGCTGATTCCCCATGACAACGCTGTGCTCGGAGCAGGGATAGATGCCGAGGGACTCCAGATCCGGCACAAGCCCCGCCCTGAGGGGATTCAAGTGAATGTAGCGCACCAGCTCCAGAAAGTAGGCTTCTTCCTGGCACAGAATCGACTTGTACCGGTTCTTAAAAAAAGTGGCCGTGCCTGCGGTGCCTTCGGTTATAGCTGAGAGCGTGTCCGGTCAACAGCCTTTGCATGACCGTGGCTATAGGAACCTCGCCGGTTCGCAGCGGCAAATGGAAGTGATTCGGGATGAGTGCCCACGCATAGCAGGCTGTCTTTGTCTCTCCCAGAACCAAACCCAGCCGGTTGAGAAAGTTTTCCCGGTCTTCATCATCATCAAAGATTCTGCCCCGCTCTATTCCCCGCACGATGATGTGATGCAGGGCTCCGGCCGTGTCTATGCGTGACTGCCTGACCGCCGCAGTTAGAAATAGAACCGGAGCACCACCCGGCCATCCAGACCAGAGGCCGTTTGCTCTCCGTCGTGATCGTCGACATCGACAATATTTGATTCATAGTCGATATCCATTTTCCCATAAGAGTATTCTATTTCTCCGCCCAGTGAAATGTGCCTGCCGAGAAAATACTCGACCCCCAGGGTCGGGACGACGGCGTATCCATTGCCGTCCATTTTCTGATAGTGGTAGTCAAAATCCCGCACCCTATGCCGCTGATCAGTGTCGATGTACAGGAAACGGCAGCCATAATAGAGCTGCGTCTTTTCATGGATCTCCTTGAGCAGGAACAGGCCGATGCCGGCTTCGATCGTACGCAATTCGGTTGCGGTTACCTCGTTCGTGTCATCAGCCGACTCGTACGTAGCCGAGAACTCGGTCCTGAACCTGTCCGTGAAATTGACCGGGACATAAATCCCCTGATCATTGTTGGTTATCGCTATTCCCAGGCCGAACTCCACAGCGGAACAGCTCAGGGAGAGCACGCATACCCAGATAAGAGAAACCAGACCCAGCTTCACCACGTTTCGCACAGATGCCAATTCTTTCATCGATCATTCCTTTCAGGCGAATAGTTGATAGTGCCCGCTCATGAATCCATTCGGTCAGGGCGGTTGTTTTCTCATCGGTTGAGCGCAGTTCCAACTTGAAGTCAAACCGCTCTCACCTCCAGGACGCGGGCATGGGATCCCCGGCCAGGGACGGCCATGACGCAAAGAGCGCCTTCCCATGATCCCGGCAGAGAAGAAAGCCTGATCCTTCCCGGTCTGCTCCAACGGCTTCGCGAGCTCAAGGACCTGCGTGGGAATGTTCAGGCCGAGCTTCCCGGTTCGATTCACGTCCATCATGATGTTGAGGTCCATCTGCCTCTGGATCGGAAGGCTGTCCGGGTTTGTCCTTCAAGATCCTGACCGTCTGCTGGCTGGAGAGGCCGCCCACGTACCCGAAGTCGAATCCTGCGTAGAGGGCCGAGCCAGGCACCTTCGTGTAGACAAAACTGATGGAGGGTATGCCGGCCGGGTCCAGGACCTTGGACAGGTCGGTCGCGGGCTCGTTGTTCCTCAATGCCGTAGTAGGTGTCCAGGGGGACGATGAAGGCCTTTGCCCCAGCTCCGACGCAGCCCCCTTGATATCATCCGCATGGGTAACGGCTGCATTGTCGTCGGAGTGGACCATCCCGAAGATGGTTACCCTGGGGAAGGCGATATGAGCAATCTGGAGGGCGTCTTTCGGGTTCATGTAGGTGGTCGAGCCCGTGAAGCCGGGGCCGGCTTCCGTGAGAGGCCTGCACCCGGCCGAGACGGGGAATGACACGCCCGAGAAGACAAGCGGCACGCCTGTTGAGATGATCTTGTCCTTCGTGTACAGCGTGGCCGGGGTTCCTATGGTCATGGCAAGGTCCAGACGGGCAGCGGCTATCCGCGATACCTCGCCCTTGAGCTTCAGCAACAGTCTGGCCTTCTTCCACAACCCGGCCTTTTCAACGTCGAAATCGATCACGGCGCGGTTGACGACGAGATTCTTTCCCCTGACGATGCTGTTCTTTTCCAGCTCGGCCACAAAGTTCGTGTAGACATCATTGAGCGTAGGCACGCCCGCAACCTGAAGCACCTCGACAAGGTAATTTATCTTTAGGATAAACCGGAGCGGACAAAGGTTGCCCCATACCCGGATGAATGCTGAATGGAGGGAATCTGGCGGATGTAATGTGAACCCGTCCCCGACTAGTATTTGCCTGGGGTGGAGAATTCGTGTATGATGGCAGAATCAAATGCATCTGTGGACGTGCGTTGTGAAGGGGATACGTGCTTTTCTGTCATGCGTTGTGCCGGCGGTCATTCTGGGGGCCGCCTTTCCGTGCGGCTCTGCCGAGCTGGGCGGATATACCTTTGCCGACGACAGCATCGACCTCTATCTGAACCCTTATTTCAGCGACCACAACCGGCCCGGTGATTTCATTACAACCCTGTACGGATATGGGGACTTCGCCGGGTATGAGGTCCTCCAGAACCACCACCAGTACTTCGCCCTGGACGGGATATCCTGCAACGTAATCCTCGAGCGGGGATATTTCCCCGATTTTTCCTCGGGATCCGCCGAAATGGTCTACTATACGGCTTACCACTACTATGCAAAGGACACGCAGGACAACATCCATCTCCTCGAGTACGTCTTCTACCCCAATGAAGGACAGGGGGCCTCCTGGAGCTATGAAGACCTGCCCGAGGGCGGCACCACCGTGAAGTACCCCGCCGATCCCCGGCCGGGCCAGGAGGTGGTGTTCGGCACGGTCGCGGCCACCGGCGTATCGGTCGGCGACATCCACGGGTGCACCACCATCGTGTTCGACTCCCTGCCCCACGCACCCTCGGAGAGCGTCACCGAATACCTGGTGCCCGGCTCCGGCATCCTTGCGAGCTCGTTCAACTGGGAAGGCGGCATCAACGGCTTTTCCGAAGACGCAGGCGCCCCTGAGTTCGCGGAAGAAGAGGACACCGCATGGAAGGAGTGGTGGGACGACCACTGCTTCATCTCAGCATGCTCTCCCCGGCGGAAATCCAATAAACCCCTTGACTTTCTTCATGGATTCCTTATGGAATGATAGCTATGAACCTTCTGTGACAAGACACCCCCTGAGCCGGTCTCGAGGGTGTTATCCTGAAATGAATTGTTCCATCACGTGAGACTACTATGGGCAAGGCAGGTGCACGATGATCGCATATCAGCTGACCGTACCGACGGAGAACACCCCGGGCAAGCTCGCTATGGTATCCGGCATCCTCGCCAGGGAAAAGATCAATATCAGGGCCGTCACCATATCGTCCTATGGAGAAAGGGGCTTTTTCAATATCCTGGTGGACGACCCCAAGCCGGCTCAGAAGGCCCTGACCCGGGAGGGTATCGACGCCCGTCTCAAGGAGGTGATCGCCGTGGTCATCGACGACAGGCCGGGCGGGATGGACAGGCTCGTCCAGATCCTGGCCACGGAAGGCATCAATATCGAGAATGCCTACGGGTTCGTACTGGAGAGCAACAAGACCGCCGTGTTCGTGGTGGACGTGTCCGATCCGGACAAGGCGCAGAAGGTGCTCAAGGAGCACAGGTTCAAGACCCTGACGCCCGAGGCCCTGGCCACCATCGAACCGTTCCACTACATGAAGTACTGAAGCCGCGCGAACCCCGTACCGGGCAAACACCGGCGCCGGCCCTTCCATGGCTCGCAGCGGTCGATCCCTCCATGTCGGCCGCGCCTGTCAGGGGGTGTCCTTCTCCTGCATCTTTTTCCCAGACGCGATCCTCCCCTGCATCCCCGCGGGCCGCCTCGATGCGGCTGGTGGGATACACAGGGCATTTCCGGCATGAACAATTCATTCCCCACAGGCCCGGGGCGAGCCTTCCACCGAAAGAGATTGGGAAATGAGTTCTCCGGCCTACCTGAGCAGGCCCGGAAGGAAGGTCGCGATCTGGGGAAAGGGGATCAGGAGGAAGGTCAGGAGAATCAGCGCGAGCAGCAGGGGCACGACGCCTTTGAAGATCACGCTCAGCGGCACGTCCCTGGCCACTCCGCTCACCACGTAGACGTTCACGCCCACCGGCGGGGTGATGACCCCGATCTGGGTGACGAGCACGATCACCACGCCGAACCAGATGGGGTTGAACCCGTAGTCGAGCACCACGGGGTAGAAGATCGGGATGGTGAGCATGATCAGCGCCAGCGAGTCG
>JAHDRW010000004.1 GCA_018433085.1 Deltaproteobacteria bacterium
CGACCCCTGGAGGCCGCCATCAGATACGGGCAGGCGGAGTTTCAATCCACGCCCCTGCGCGAGGGGCGACTCATATGGGATGGAGGGATTATTACGGGCGAGTGTTTCAATCCACGCCCCTGCGCGAGGGGCGACAATCAACGGTGACTCCATCGACGGCAAGGGCCAGTTTCAATCCACGCCCCTGCGCGAGGGGCGACCGATGATCTCCGATATAGAGGATTCCCTAGCGGGTTTCAATCCACGCCCCTGCGCGAGGGGCGACCAAATGCCGCATTTTCTGTTTTCATCGTAATTCTGTTTCAATCCACGCCCCTGCGCGAGGGGCGACAGGCCAGCATGATGGGAGGAGAGGGATGGACCCAAGTTTCAATCCACGCCCCTGCGCGAGGGGCGACCCCTAGGTTGACAGGCATGTCAAGAGCGTGTATGCAGGTTTCAATCCACGCCCCTGCGCGAGGGGCGACGCTCGGCTTCCCGCTCTTCCTGCTCCTGCTCGTGGTTTCAATCCACGCCCCTGCGCGAGGGGCGACATTTTTCGATCAAAAGGCCAAAGAAAAACCGCAAGTTTCAATCCACGCCCCTGCGCGAGGGGCGACTCCCCTGCTAAGGGCAAAAAAGCGCAAGTCCTTGTTTCAATCCACGCCCCTGCGCGAGGGGCGACGGATCACGTGGCCGACATCCGGGATTTCTGCGGTGTTTCAATCCACGCCCCTGCGCGAGGGGCGACACAACGAGCGGGCAGAAGACAAGCACCTGCCCGAGTTTCAATCCACGCCCCTGCGCGAGGGGCGACCAAGATCGGCCCGGGCGATGAGTCCACTCTGATTGTTTCAATCCACGCCCCTGCGCGAGGGGCGACCTCCCCATAAATCTCTCGCGCCGGCGCCGCCATATCGTTTCAATCCACGCCCCTGCGCGAGGGGCGACGTCGAGATCACCCTGTCCTAACAGGGATTGGGAGTTTCAATCCACGCCCCTGCGCGAGGGGCGACCTATTTCACTATCTCGGGCGTGCGCTGGAACCTGTTTCAATCCACGCCCCTGCGCGAGGGGCGACAGGTGGAGGGGTTGGTTGATGGCGATGGAAGCAGTGTTTCAATCCACGCCCCTGCGCGAGGGGCGACAACAGAGCCGATATATATCAACCGTGCCTGCCCACGTTTCAATCCACGCCCCTGCGCGAGGGGCGACCCGCCCCAGTGACGCGCTCAAGTCGAAGATCGAGTTTCAATCCACGCCCCTGCGCGAGGGGCGACCTAGTTTTATCGTCTGATTTACTGTTTTCTCTCCAAGTTTCAATCCACGCCCCTGCGCGAGGGGCGACGGGAGGCTCCCGCCGAGACTGCTACCTCCTGCGAGTTTCAATCCACGCCCCTGCGCGAGGGGCGACCCTTCCGTGCGCTGATGCTCAGGTCGGATTTGACGTTTCAATCCACGCCCCTGCGCGAGGGGCGACTCACCACGGGCGCCGGGATCGGGGCGGGCGCAAGTTTCAATCCACGCCCCTGCGCGAGGGGCGACCGAGCGGTCTGCGCATCATCCCCAACCTCAACCAGTTTCAATCCACGCCCCTGCGCGAGGGGCGACAGGCAAAAAATGAGCATGGAGTAATTACCACTTTGGTTTCAATCCACGCCCCTGCGCGAGGGGCGACATAAAACTAGTCTGATTCTCCTGTGAGATAGCAAGTTTCAATCCACGCCCCTGCGCGAGGGGCGACCACAACCTCCCCCATGTCCCTCTCCGCTCGCCGATGTTTCAATCCACGCCCCTGCGCGAGGGGCGACATTTGTCGCGGGATGTGAAAGGCGTTTACAAGTATGTTTCAATCCACGCCCCTGCGCGAGGGGCGACCCATAGTTTTCCTCTTTCCGGCAAATAGCCGGTGTGTTTCAATCCACGCCCCTGCGCGAGGGGCGACTCAAAAAGAAGTTTCTGTTAGACTCTTATCTACTGTTTCAATCCACGCCCCTGCGCGAGGGGCGACCTACAAAAAAGCATCTTTTTTGCTATCTCACAAGAGTTTCAATCCACGCCCCTGCGCGAGGGGCGACATCCCAGGGGGGCGCTGTCCGTCCCGGGAGCGGATGTTTCAATCCACGCCCCTGCGCGAGGGGCGACTTGCCCTGCTTCCAGCCGCGAGCTGGCTCCACGAGTTTCAATCCACGCCCCTGCGCGAGGGGCGACTCCATAGTTTTCCTTTCCTGGCAAATAGCCGGGTGTTTCAATCCACGCCCCTGCGCGAGGGGCGACTTGTTAAAACTATTTTGCGGTATGGAATAGCCAGTTTCAATCCACGCCCCTTCGCGAGGGGCGACAGCCATTCTACAGGTACTGTCAGTGTGTATGCAGGTTTCAATCCACGCCCCTGCGCGAGGGGCGACCTAGGTTGACAGGCATGTCAATGGTGTGTATGCAGGTTTCAATCCACGCCCCTGCGCGAGGGGCGACTTTGCACGTCACCCGCAAACCGGCTCTAGGAGCCGGTTTCAATCCACGCCCCTGCGCGAGGGGCGACTTTCACTATTCCGTCAATTTATTTAGTTTTCAAAGTTTCAATCCACGCCCCTGCGCGAGGGGCGACTTCGTTCATCCGCGCAAGGGCGAGGGCAAAGGTAAGTTTCAATCCACGCCCCTGCGCGAGGGGCGACTGACCTCTTGATTGCAGCATCAGCAGTTGATAAGGTTTCAATCCACGCCCCTGCGCGAGGGGCGACCTGTATGACACCTCCCCTTGTGCCTCTATATATAAGTTTCAATCCACGCCCCTGCGCGAGGGGCGACAGGGGGGAAACGCAATGGCAGCCTTTACAGGACCAGTTTCAATCCACGCCCCTGCGCGAGGGGCGACTCCTGGAGCGGGCGGACATGATCGGGGTGGCGGGCGTTTCAATCCACGCCCCTGCGCGAGGGGCGACGATATGGCGGGGTCCCGGTGTGTGTGGACCTGGTGTTTCAATCCACGCCCCTGCGCGAGGGGCGACGTGCCTTGGTTTAAGGTATTACCAACTTTCTAACGTTTCAATCCACGCCCCTGCGCGAGGGGCGACATTCCTGCATGATCCCTCCCAACTTCTTCGCAACGTTTCAATCCACGCCCCTGCGCGAGGGGCGACATCAAATACTACCCCTTATTTGTCGCGGGATGTGTTTCAATCCACGCCCCTGCGCGAGGGGCGACCTGGACGCCATGCCATTCCTGTCCGTGGAGCTTGTTTCAATCCACGCCCCTGCGCGAGGGGCGACCTCTGAGCTGAGCTATGCCGAAGTCTTCATTCTGTTTCAATCCACGCCCCTGCGCGAGGGGCGACTGTTTTTGTGTACTATTTTATTTTCACTGAATTTATTAAGCAATTACCGCGAACCTTATTTCTTTCGTATATTTCGTTATTCATTTTTCAAAGAACCTTTTGTAATATAATGTTTTTTCAATGAGTTGGGATGTGCGCGAAACTCTCTGTTTTTTATCGACAGCTTGCGGTTCGCGCGGCTTAAACAATCAGCGGCCCTTCCTGATCGACTGAGGGCTTGGCACCGATATGTTCTACTCGTTTTCTCCAGTTTGATCCAAGATAATAGAACCTCAGACTGTCTACCTCGGGTTTTATCTCATCTATCAGCCTCTGCTTAAAAACAACCCACTGGGCCGGTTCCAGGATGCATTCAAACACCGAGAACTGAACACGCTGCCCATAGTCCTGACAGGCCTTTGCAACTCTCCTCAGCCTTGCCGGCCCACCACTGTCGGTCACGGAAACGTCATAGCTTATCAGCACAAACATACTGCCCTCTCACGCTTACGATCAGTCTCATTTCCATAGAAAAGGCGGATATCCGTCTATGTCTCCCCTTAAATATCGTGCAAGCAAAAGTGCCTGCACATGAAAGAGTATTCCGATCGGAACCTTTTCATCGATGAACGGATGATGGATTTCTTCCCGTTTCCTCTCCTGGTATGCAACGAGCACTGTCTTTCTTGTGTCATCATTCATGAGAACAGCGCCTGAATCCATTTTGCTGAAACCCTTGGCCTGGACCTGCTTCAGGTTGATCAGAGAGAGCACGAGCCTGTCCGCGATAAAAGGCCGGAACTCTTCCATGATATCGAGTGCAAGCCCGGGCCTGCCGGGCCTGTCGCGATGAAGAAATCCCACTGCAGGGTCCAGACCTGCGGACTCCAAGGCCGATCGGATATCATGAACAAGCAGGGTATAAACAAATGACAGGAGACAGTTCACAGTGTCCAGTGGCGGTCGCCTGTTCCTCTCGGAAAATCGAAAGTCATCCTTCTGGGCAAGAATGAGCTGGTCGAAAACACTGAAATAGGTATGCGCAGCATCACCCTCAAACCCGCGCACCACATCGAGGTGGTTCTCTTTTTCGAGTGTGCTCAAGTAAGAGGTCAGCCGCTTCAAGGCAAGACCGACCTTTTCTGCATCCATGGAATCTTTCTCGCCATGGTCTCGTATGGCCCTCTTGAGCACGGTACGGCTGTTGGCTATCTTTCCCATAAGCGCCATTCTTGCCATGCCTGCCGAGAAATCCGGATCATCGGCCTTGCGATACTGCTCCCTGCGGAGCAGTACATTTCCCGACACCGGCCCCTGTACACGCGCGAGAAACCTTCCGTACTCGGAGAGAAAACTCAGACCCACTCCGTTTCCCGCACAAAAGCCCAAGAGGAACGGGCTGCACAGCACATTCCCGAAGCAGACGATACCGCCGAGCGTGTGGATAGGCACCCTCAACTTCACTTCCCTCTCCACGTTTACGACAACAGTCTCACCCTCTTTCGAGAGATACGCGCCCTGCGTGGTTACAAAGAGGGTATTGAGAAGCTTCTTCACGGCTCGTTCACCATTCGAGAGAGATAGCCCTTTACGGTCCTCTTCTTCTGCATGGTCTTCGGAAGGCACACTTCAATGAGAGAGCATCTGTCGCAACGCTTTGAGTAGGCAGGAGGGGGTGTCTGCCCTGATGCAATGAGCTCATGGGTTGCACGCGCAATTTCTTCTGTCTTGCTGCGCAGGAGCGAGTCAAACTCGACATCCTCTCTGCGCCGCGTTCTACCATAAAAGAGCGCACCGTTTGCGATATGGACATTCATCATCTCTTCGAGGCACAGGGCCTGGGCGCAGACCTGGATCTTGTCCACGTCGTCCGCTTTGGGCTTGCCCCTCTTGTATTCAACGGGAAACGGCATCCAACTCCCATCCTCCAGGCGGTGGAACTCGATTACATCAGCCTTGCCAATGAGGCCAAGTATCAAGGAGCGCAAAGGCACACCAAATTCTATGCGTAGATTGCGCCGGGATTCCTGCCTTTCATCGTGCACACGCTCATGCATGAGCCGGCCTTCTGCTGTGAGAAGGCTCTCGCTCCAGACCTGCTCGTTATGGATCAGGGCACACTGGCGCGGGCAGAAGGCAAAATGCTGCAATGCAGAGAGCTGGATCAGATCATCCATGTCGTACATGCCATTGCCTGTTACCTAATTCATTACCCATATAAATTGTTATTACCTAATTCATGACCTTTTCCACCTGGCATTCCTGCCACGGCCAAGACAGACAACAGCCCCCTGAGCCTGCAGGTCTTTCAACACCCGTCGCACCATGTCGATCCCCACACCGGGGCACTGACGAAGGATATCCGCAACAGCGAAATCGCCTGGAAATTTTGTGATTGCATCAGTAATGATCCCTGTTTTCTCTCCACGCGGTTGTGGTACATTACCCAAACGTTTTTCAAACTCTCTGTACGCATCCTTCAGGACGAAGCAGACAAAGTTGATATAATGCCAGGGATCATGTATGCCTTGATGCCATCCTTGGGAGCTTATCTCTAGGGTTCCGTAATACCTCTCTTTATTTTGCTCTATGAGCCGTTCAAGGCTGATAAACCTGCCAACCTCTATCCCATGATGATAGCACTGCAGGAGCATTATCAGCCTGGACACCCTGCCGTTCCCATCCCGGAAAGGGTGTATGCACAAAAAATCGAGGTTGAATGCAGCGAGGGCGATGAGCGGATGAACCTTTTGCTCATTTACACAGTCATGCCATGAAGCAAGGAGTTTTCTCATACAGGCCGGAGCTTCGCTGGCCGGGACTGTTTTAAACCTGATACTCGATCTGCCGTCCGGGTGCTTCTCGATAATGTCGCTGTCCTTTTCCTTGTACCTTCCGGCATCCCATATCGCGCCCCGACAGAGACGGTGTAACGAGAAAATCGTCTCCTCGCTTACCGGCAAATTCTTGCACTGCTCGTGGATGAGACCGAGTGCATCCCGGTAGCCCCTGACCTCTTCCTCAGACCGATCATGCAAGAACGACTTTCCGAAAATTATGGTGCCGATTCTCCTGTTGCTAACCTCAATGCCCTCGATGCGATTGGATGAAACAGCGCTCTCAATTACGGCGTGTTCTTTCAGTGCTTTCAATCGCTGTGGAAACTGCCTTTCATACAGCTCCTGTCGGCCTTTTGACTCGCTGATATCAGCCAGATACCATGATGTTGTTACGGGTATGGTATCTAAGCGTGACATGAGCTGTTTAAACGTCATCATGCAGAAATATCACCCCCAACGTTTCTTACGACCAGGCACTGGCATGAATGTCTGCTATCTATAACTTTTCGATGAGTTTGACCCCTTCAGGGACAGCATTCACGGCGAGCACGACCTCATAATCATCAAAAGACCTTGCAGGACCGTTCGACCCATTCTTTCTTGCCACGCTGACCGAATCAAAAAGCTTTTGTGCAGGGGCATTCCCCAATTCGTTTGCATGCTTGAACACGATCAGCTTGCGAGGATTCATCTCTCCCCGGGCGGCCGATCGGTCGTGGTCGAACATATTCATGAGCGCATTCCAGAACAGATCCAGGTCCTTCTCGGAAAAACCGGTCTTCCCGGCCAGGGGCGCGGAGATAAAGCCATGAACACGGTACAGGGCATAGGGCACAGTAAACTTGCGGCCCATAGTCCGGTTGTCGCCTCCTTGGTCATCTGCCTCACGCTTCGTAGCCACGGCCATACGCGTAATACTGTGCTCGGCAGGAACGATCTGCTCTATGCTACGCGCAAAACCGAGCTGCACAGGGCCGCGGACTTGCCCGCAGTTGAAGTCTTTCAGCGACATAACAGCTCCAAAAGTACGGACATCAAAGAAATTCTGGCACATCCATTCTTTGGTCTGCTCCGAAACGGATGCTTTCTGTGTATTCTCCAGCCCCAGAGCCTTGTATGCCTTCTCCTGTTGATTCGTTAAGACAGCCTTCTCCTTGATGTATATCTCATAGGGCGGCTGCTCTTTCTCAACGAGTGTCACATAGTTTCTGACCTTGCGCTTCAGGCACACATCGGTCACGAGCCCATGACCGGTCTCGGGGTCGATCCTCGGGAGATTGCCTGCATCGGGGTCGCCGTTAGGATTGCCGTCCTTGACATCAAAAAGTAAAACAAACTCATACCGGTTCTTGATGACATCGTTCATTCTTATTCTCCTCCTTCTTTCTTGTCATGTTTGGTAAAGAAATCGTTCCGCTCGTGGTAGTAGCCGATGGCGAAACGCCCTTGGTCCTCAAGCGACAAGTGCGCCGGGAACGTGATAACTTCAGAGAGTATCTCGGAAAGCTCTTTTTCAAGGTTCACCACACGGCCCTTATTCTCTATCTTGGGAAGATGGAAGTTCTTCAGTTTCATAAGCCTGGGAAAGACCGTTACCGGGTTTGTGGATGCCGCTCCATAGAACCTGTCTCTGATGGTGGCGTTGATATCCCCCAACGCCGACTGCTGGACCCTTTCCAGAACCGCGAATAACCTGCCGAGCCTGTATCCGATGTTCATGCTTTCTCTATCCAAAGACACACCGACCTCCTTTTCTTTCTGAAGATAAAAACGCGCATTTCTCACCAGCATGCCCTTTATGAGCGATGCCCTCGGGTATGTGACATTCTGTATCACCCTGCCATCAGAAGACCTTTTGGACTGCTCTGCCTTGATCCTTCTGAGTACGGCAGGAAGAAGAGATCTCGGGTATGGCGCTCCCTTCAGGATCGACTGCATGAGATCACCCGCAAGATTGGGCTGAATATTGTCGGCCTTGCCGTCAACAGCCGTACAGACGAGAAGGCGGAACAATGAAAGATACTCTGGTTCCCTAGGGCCGTGCTCTATCTCGATATCCTGGAAATGTTCGCATACCTTTTGTTTGAATTCTTTAACCGTACCATCGTACCAAAACCTGACCGCTATTCTGGCAGCATTGGGTGAGAGGCCCAGCATATAGAACGGCAGGTCATCCTCGGGTGGATATACGCCGGTTTTTATCGATGAGATCAGGCTCCTCACGGCTTCGGTATTATCCTTGCCAGAATCTTTTCCAGGGTCGGCAAACAGGCTCAAGACCTCCTGCTCGATCGAGTGCTTCTCTTTTGTCCAGAAAACCGTGCTCGCATCCCCGACCTGCACCCGTTGTCTTGATCCTTTGGCGAGAAGCGTGTTCAAAGATGTGGTATATGCAAACTGAGCCCGTGAGCCTACCGGAGCATTCAGCCCTTGGGCCTTCCATTTGCCGAAAGAGCAGAAAGCATCCTGATTGAATGAAACGATGTTGGCACCCGATGTTTGAGCGCCCCATACTCCTTTTATTGCCGTATGAAGGACTGCCGGGATATCCCTTTCCCCTGTTACCATACAAGTCCACGTATCAACATCTTTATCATCGTCAGACAGGGAATTTATCTGTGCCATGACGCTTTCATCCTGACAAATCAGATTTTGTTTCATTTCTAGAATGAATGTGAGATTGCCATTGGTCTTTTCAACATCTTGCCATTTATGATGGGCATAGAGGCTTTCAAAATTATTCTTTTCTAGAAATTTTCTGATGGCATAGATGCCATTATTATGAAAATCTTTTGGAAACATCTCATTGAATCTTTCAACAAAAGCCCTATGTTGTTTTGGCACGTTCTGCTCGTGCCTCTTTTGCTTACTGGTATCCTTCTTTTCATCATAAATATACTTGCCAAGGACATACGCAGGAGTATCCCAGAGAAGATTTGCCTTGACGCCAGATGTTTTCTTCTCCCCTTGAGGGACTATAAATCTACGGCCCTTCTTGTTGTTGTCATCGCGAGTATCACGCAGGCTTACAAAGTTGCCGTCACGATCGAGAACGATAAGGAACGGAATCTCTTTTGCCTCGAAACCGAGCGGCGCAACCTCTATTGACTGCTCATCGACAAGCCTCTGGTAATAATAGACGAGGGTTTGCAGTATCATGACCTCACCTCCACCTCCCGCAGATTCAACGAACCGGCCTGCAGCCGGGCATAAAAGAATTGGGGCATTGGCTCTTCCCGGCTGTAATCGATATCATAGAGCATCCATCCCAGGTCTTTGCTCAAATCGATTGACCGAACAGTCGGCGCATTCTGCGGGATGAACTCGAAGTGAACGGGGAATTCCCGGCATCCGAAATAAGGCCTGTGGTAGCACTGTCCGTTCTGCGATCTCCGGATGAACATCTGCTCGAACTTGGTGACCGAATCTTCAGGTCCTGCCTTTTTCGTCATCTCGAAATATGCATGGATCACGTATCCTACGTCCCTGAGAAGAAGCCCTGCGCGTTGCTGCCTTGCATCTTCGATGCAGATCCCTAAAGATCCCCTTCCGCGTTTCATGGCTGTCTGTGCGGTCTGCGCGGAGATAATGGAGCCTACCTCATTGCGTCTGATTGATTCCCACCGAATCGGCTTCAGCACATCGATCTGAAGGATCTCCCACCGGATGGCCGGTTTCCAGAGGATCGCTTCAAGTATTCCCCGTGCAGCCGAGGGGGTCATTACTTCGTAACTGACCCGTTCAACCTTCATTTCAGGACGGGTGAAACAGGCATTATCGCCATAAACCCTTAACCGAAACGGTCCGCTTCTCACACTCATTGTTCCTCCTTTCCTCAAATGATGAGATCATCAGGGTTCAGGAAGCCTTTATCCGAAGGCTTACAGAATCCGATGTCCTCGCGGTAAATCCCTGTTGTTTCCTGTATGTATATCCCGTCGAACCCTTCAAGACCTGTAATATGACCTGCTAACTGCATCTCTCGATGTATTCTTTCGGGAAGATTGACAACATAACGCTGGAGATTCCGGAGTATCTTCCTTGCGTTCCAGGGACTTTTTCTAAGCTCGTCAAGAAAAACCTCGCTCTTTTCATACTGGACGATCACGGGCAGATATTTCTCGTCAATGAGCCTGAACAAACATGCTGCTGTCCGAAAAGCATATTCAAGTGTCTGGTCGGGAGGGAGCAGGCTCAGAATACCTTTCCTGTCGAGTCCTTCATCACCCTTTATCCAATAAAGTTGATCGAAAAATTCCCTGATCGCATCGGGGGACATAAGATTATCAGCATGGCGCGCAATTACCTCCCTGCTTATGTCGGCAGCCTGGGCGAGATGACCTTTGGGAGGCGGTGATGGAGGAATAAAGACAATAGTCTTTCCGCTATGGGGTAGCAAACCCTCTCTATTACAGCGTCCTGCAGCCTGGGCAATGGAATCCAGCCCGGCCAATGCCCTGTACACGACAGGGAAGTCGATGTCGACTCCGGCCTCTACCAGCTGTGTGCTGATAACCCTCGTTGGAATTCCTGATTTCAATCGTTGCCTGATTTCTTGAATGACCCTCGATCTATGCTCGCCGCACATCAGAGCTGATAAATGTATGGTTCCCTCGGGCATGAGGCTGAACAGATCCCTGCAGTCATCTCTCCGGTTGACGATGCACAAGACCATCTCATGCTGCATGAGCTCCGAAGCGAGATTTTCCCAAGACACAGGCTCGGGCCATGAGCTATGGAGCTCGATATCAACCCGTTTCAACCTGTCATAGAGCTCCGAGGTGTCTTCAATGATTTCATGAGTTGAATCAAACCCTTCTCTGAACTTGAAATCGAAGCTATTGCGGACCCCAAGTTCGGGTTGCGTGGCCGTGCAGAGCACAGGGGTAACCCCATAATGCAGATGCAGCTCCCTGACAGCGAAGACGATCGGCCTGAGGTAGTCGGGAGGCAGGCACTGAGCTTCATCGAATATGACAACACTCTCTGCTATATTGTGCAGCTTCCTGCATCGACTGGAGCGGTTCGCATATAGCGACTCGAAAAATTGGACAGCGGTTGTGACGATTATCGGAGCATCCCAATTTTCCGCAGCCAGCCGGTTCCGCAACGAATCTCTCCCGTCTTCCTCATTCCTCAGGTTGGAATGGTGCTCTATCACCGCATGTTCAAAACCGGGTATGGCGCGAAACACATCGGCTGTCTGCTCGATAATACTTGTGTAGGGGATCACATAAATAATCCTGTACTTATTGTGTTTGACGGCATGCCGCAAAGCGAATGCCATTGATGACAGTGTTTTCCCTCCGCCGGTAGGAACGGTAAGAGAAAAAATCCTTGAAGACTGCTCTGCTGCATCCATGCACTGTTTCAGAATGTCTTTTCGTGTTCTATTTACAGATGTGCTCTTTACATTATCCTGAAGACATTCCATGAACCGGTCAAAAAGCGCTTCCAGTTGTTTAAGTTCAGGATATTTCTCTGAGCGTATACTGGACCGGTCTTCGTCCATAAAGAGCTCTGTATCGAGATAATCAGCATCAACCAGGCACGAATAAAGCATTCGTATCCAAAATGACGCATCTCCTCTGATCAGCTCTTTCGGAGGATCAATATTCAGAACATGGTCTGGTATACTGCTCAAAAGCGTAGTAACTTCTTCAGAACCTCGCATCCTTTTCTCAAGAGCTGCATTGCCGGCACACTCGCTGTAATAGTCGGTAAGACCGGCGTGGTGCCCCATGATCAGGTAAGACAAAACACGGGCATGGCCTACGGGAAACTTTTGTATCGCGTACCAGCCGCCTGCAGTTGAATGGTTGACGTTTTTCTCGAACGATTCATCCGAAGCTTCATTGGCGCACTCACCGATAAGCTTGCGTTGGAACTGCCCAGAGTACTTCCCTAGATCATGCCATAATCCTGCAACATAACCCCACTGTTGTGCTCCAAATGCGTGGGCAAAATCTCCGGCAAGACGAGCGACATTCTTCAGGTGCACGTCAAGCCTCTGCCACTTATCAATTGGTGCTCCTTCTTTCGAATGCGCATAGAAAACATCATCTGCGCTTTTCATCATTTTTATAACATCACCCTTGCCTACTCCGTCACAGGCAGCTGCTCCCTAAGATCCTTGGGCAGATTGTTCACAATCCGGCTTTCACCGACGTAGACCTCAGGGTTCAGGCCCTCCTCCTTATTCGCTGCATTCAGAGCAGCATACCGGGCCGAACCCAACCTGCCCTTGATACTCGGCAAGAACTCCAAATACTCTTCCGGAATCAGCCACTTCATGCTTCACCTTTAAAACCTGGGGCTTTCATCTTAATCATTTTCATAGCATATCGATCTTTCATAACACATAGACCCCCCCATAGAGTGTCCTAGGTATAGAGGTTGTTCATTTTTTTGATTTCTGCGCTCACCTCGTCTCTGAGAGCCGGTGGCGAGACCACCTCCACCTTCGAGCCGTATTTGAGGATCTCCCGCTTGATCTCGCGGAAATCAGCCACAGAGAAGCTGAGAAGGAGCGATCCATCGGGCTTCCACTCAAGGTTCTGGTTCACATGCCACACCTGCTCTTGTATCCAAGGTGCGATGTCCGGGGCAAAACGGATGCACACCTCGATGGCCTCGGTGCTGCTCAGGATGCCGAAGTTCCACCTCAGATATTCCTTGATCGAGTCGGTTCCCGGGGGTACGGGGATACTGACGGCAGACGGCTCGATAACGCGTATCCGCGAGAGGGTAAAATCGCGCAACTCGCCTCTTAAGGTACAGTGGGCGATGATGTGCCAGGTGCCCATGTAGGAGAGCAGGTGCAGGGGCAGGATGTCCCTGCCGGTATACTCGTTGTTGTGAGGAGAGTAGTACTCTATCCTCACCGGTTTTGAGTGCAGCAGGGCATCGAGCATATGCTGAAAGGTCTTCTCACTCGTCACCGAATACTCTATGTTCTTGACCGAGACCTTTTCGCCAAGACCTTCAAGGCTTATGGGAACCTCGTGTGTGTACAGGGAGAGCACCTGGTTGAGGAAGGTCTTCATCCTGGTCTTCATCCCGCTGTCGGGCACAGTGGTCGCCAATCTGAAGGAGATGAGCAGGGCCAGGAGTTCATCCGCGCTCAGCCATGAAGCGGGCAACTCGTAAGATTCATTTTCATAGACATAGCCGCGCCTTGAGAGGTCGTATTTCAGGGGGGCAAAAAGTCTGTCATGCATAAAGGCAATGTCGCGCTGCGCCGTCTTGGCCGATATTTCGAAATGCCGAGCCATGATGGCGGCATTCGGATACAGCCCCCGCCTCACCTGGCTGTGAAACCAGAGAAACCGCTCATAGATTATCTTTGACGACATCCGGCCTCCTGCAAAATGCTTAAACATCCTGGCCTGAGCTGGGCCTGCGGAACATCCAACCCCATCCTTAGCTGCAGACGACGAGCCGACCGTCTCCCGCACATTGATTCTTGGCATATGGAAAAAACAGTCCGATCAAGCCGTTCTCCCGCATTCTGCACGGGCCTTGGAAACCGGAGATCACACCTTCTCCTGCAAAAAAGTACACGTCCGTCCCTGAGGGTGGTCTTGAAAACCCCGTGTGTGGTTGTGCTCCTCATCTCCTCTTACAAATCTTACAAAAAACAAGCAGGGGAAGTTCCCCGGTTATACGGTCATATTCATGGTGAGCAGCAAAGATGGGCAAGAAAAAGCCTAACATGGTCCGACCGCTATGTCAAAAGTGGTTTCTCTTTTTTCATACCTTCATGTACTTTTACTTGCCCGGATTGCCCGGTAGGGTGTAAGTTGATGTTCGGGCTTTTCATATTCTCTGCCGCAGACAGGGAGGTTGAATTATGAACATTTCAGGGATAGGGGTCGTTCAGGCGCAACTGTATCAACAGCACCAGTCCTCGCCAAAGACGCTGGAAGACATGCTGCTGGATAAATACCGGTCTTCTTTCTCTCGTTTTTCTCCCCTTTCTCCGTCTTCCGACTTTTCGCCGTATGAAAAGGAATCGCTGCACGTGGAGATCGAGTTCACCGACGGCACCAGGATGACCATGGACTATGCGCGGGAGGGCATGGCCCGCAAGACGGGCTATGAGCTGGGGCGGTTCGGAGGCTTCACCTACGGCACCGACCTCTTCAGCCCTGAGAACACCGCGCAACGCATCCTCGACTTTGCCCGATCCCTGTGGGACGGCTCGGAAGAACAGCTCGATATCCTGGCAGATGCCATGGAAGAAGGCATCGGCCAGGCGCTCGATACCCTGGGCGCCATTCCGGGCTGGCTCTCGGCGACCATCGGGAAAACAGAGGATCTGGTGCGCCTGGGCATCGAAGACATGCGGGCCGAGACGCGGGAGGCCGCATAATCGGGAGGGAGAAATAAGGGCCGGTTACCGCCCCCGCTACCCCGGGGCTATCCGGGGCCGAGGGTTATCCCCGCTGTCCGGCCACGGCCGATTCCATCCGCTCCAGGGCGAGGGCCAGGGTCTCGCGCGGGCACCCGAAGTTCAGGCGCACGAACCCGGGCGCGCCGAAATCCTTTCCGTTCGAAAGGCCCACCCCGTTGCGCTCGAAGAATGCCGCAGGGTCCTGCGTGCCGAGCTGCCGGCAGTCGATCCAGGCCAGGTAGGTTGCCTCCACGTGGCGCATGCTCAGGCCCGGCGTCTGGGCGACAAAGGTTTCCACCAGCTTTCTGTTCGTTCTCAGGTAGTCGATGAGGGCCCGGTGCCAGGCCGCGCTGTCGCGGTAGGCCGCGAGGGCCGCGGTGTAGCCCAGGGTGTTCACGTGGGGCACGATGCCCTCCATCGCCCGCCGGAAGCGCTCGCGCAGGCCGTTGTCCGGGATCACGGCCAGGGAAAAGCCCAGGCCCGGAAGATTGAAGGTCTTGCTGGGAGAAAGCAGGGTGATGCTCCTGCGGGCGATCTCCTCGTCAAGGGCCGCGATCGAGAGATGTCGCGCGTCCGGGTCCAGGACCAGGCCGCAGTGGATCTCGTCCGAGCAGATGATCGCGCCCCGGCTCAGACAGATCCGGGCCAGACGGAGCAGCTCTTCGCGGGTAAAGACCCGGCCCGTGGGGTTCTGGGGGTTGCACAACAGAAAGAGCCTGGTGCGCCCGTTCATGGCCTGCTCCATGCCGGCAAAGTCGAAGACGGAGCGGGTGCCGTCGTCCACGTGAGGCACCGTGATCAGCGACCGGCCGGAGAGCCCGGGCGCGTGCAGAAAGGGCGGATACGCCGGGGTGGTGGTCATCACCGCGTCGCCCGTCTCCCCCACGGCCCGGCATACAGCGTTGATTCCGGTCACCAGGCCGGGCAGCCACACCATCCACTGGGGGTCGGTCTTCCAGCCGTGCTCGCGCTCCAGCCTCTGCGTTACCACCGCCGGGAGCTCTTTCGGAGGCAGGGTGTAGCCGAACACGCCGTGGCTCACGCGCTTTTTCAGGGCCGCGATCACGGCGGGCGGGGCCGCGAAGTCCATGTCGGCCACCCACAGGGGAACGATGTCCCGGCCCTGATAGAGGTCCCACTTGAGGCTTCCGGTGCCCCTGCGATCGACCGGGGTGTCGAAATCGAAGCGTGGTTGCCGTTGTCTGGCCATGATACAAAAATTTATGCCCCGGCCGGCGGCAAAGTCAAGGATGAAAAGGCGAGCCGGACGGGGCGCCGGGTAGTGTGCCGGGCAGAATGACATATGGTGTTTCATGAATGATTCCGCTTGACTTCGACCGTTCCGTCGATATTCTGTCTGTGTTGCAAAAGACAACGCTCAACGAGAAAGAGGAGGGGTTATGAAAAAGATGGTTTTTCCGGCTGCGATGCTGGGCGTGCTCCTGGGGTTCTCCTGTGCATGGGCCGACGCCACGGTTGAGTCGTTCATCCGGTTCGGCGGTTTCGGCGGCAACGGAGCGTACGAGGGAACCACCGTCACGCGGATACAGGGCGACAAACAGGTTGAGACGTCATCCATCAAGTTCACGGGCGCGGTTCTCTCCTGGGCCGCGGGCAAAAGCGAGACGACCACCATCACCCGCATCGACAAAGGCGTGGTCTGGACGCTCGACACCAAAAAGAAGACCTATGTCGAGAGCCCCCTCGCCGGTTTCGATCCCGATGAGCTGGAGGGCGGACAGGACATGAGCACCGGCGAGGAGCTCGATGATGGGGAACAGCCCCGGGTCAAGATGACCAGAAGCGAGTTCCAGGTCCAGAAGACCGGCGCGAAGCAGAACATCAACGGGTTTGCCTGCGAGGAATACCTCATGACCTGGCTCGTTGAGCTGCAGGACCTGGACACAAAGGAAAAAACCACCAACACCATGAAGACCAGTCTCTGGACCACGCCCGAGACCTCTGTCATCAAAAAGCTCCAGGCCGATCAGAAGGCCTTTTCAAAGGCCTACATGAAAAAGCTGGGCATCGACATCTCTCCCGATGAGATGCAGCGGTTCGGCATGGGGGCGTTCGCCATGGCCAGCGGGGCATCCGACGAGGAGTTGGCAAAGGGGTTCGAGAAGTTCAAAAAAGAGATGACCAAGGTCAAGGGCTATCCCATCCGCACCATGGTGGACTGGAGCACGGAAGGCGGCGGGCCGGCCGCTCCCGAGGCCGGGGAAAAGCCGGAAGACTCGGGCGGGTTCTCGATCCCGACCAGCAAAGACGACCTCCTGGGCGGGCTGGGGAGCATGGTCTCCAAGGCCGTGTCCAAGAAGGTGACCAACAGCACCAAGCCCGATGCGGATGAGCCGTTCTTCTCGAGCACGACCGAGGTGAAGGCCATATCCACCGACACCGTTTCCGCAGGCGTCTTCGATATCCCCTCCGGATACAAGAGGCAGCAGTAAGCAAGCGCCCTAGCTGTCATGGGGTAATCATGGGGTCAGGTCTCAATAGGTAATCATGGGGTCAGGTCTCAACATATGACACAGGAAGTGTCATATGTTGAGACCTGACCCCATGATGCGCTGACCCCATGATTCGCCTCCCGCCATACTGCGGCGGGGATGCCGCTCCCCCTTTTCCCCTGCTCGGCTAGAGCAGGGAAAACACGTTGCTCTTCAGGAGACCCTCAGTAAAGGAAATCCTTTCCGAGAGCTCCTTGTCGATCCGCTCGAGCGACCCGGCCTGCTGCTCGACCGAGTTGATCGGCCCGCTCACGCGCTGCTCGAGCGCCGTCGTCACCTGCATCCGGAACTGCGCTGCGAGGTCTTTCGCAAGGGTGTCGATGACGTCCCGGAAGCTGTCGTCCAGGTTTGAGGACACGCTCACGGCATAGTCTTCCGGCTCGCCCGAAACGCCGACGTTCAGGGAAAATCCGCTGATCTGCGAAAAGACCTTTTCCACCGCGGCGCTCAGGCCTGCGGCCTGTCCATCAGCCTGGCGGACCAGAAAACGGGCCGATCTCACGGCCGCATCCAGATCCGCATCCACCGACCCGCCCAAGACCACGGCGGTGAGGCCCGTGTCCAGGATGCCCTGCTGCAGCTCCACGGGCAGAACCTCCCCGCCGAGATCCCTGGGTCGCAGGTCATAGCCGTCGAGGGCGAGGCGCACCATGTCCCGGGGGTCCGATGGGTCGACGTGATTGAAGGTGCCGTCGAGACGTATGCCCTGCATGCCTTCAAAATTCTCCCCCGAGAAAAGGCAGGTCGTGGGGAGGCCCAGAATGTCCTGATCAGGGGTGACGTTCGCGAGCGTCCCCGTGAGCGTCCTCCCGCGGGTGAGCACGGAGACCGCCGCCTTCCGGACCAGAAAATCGGGCACCGGGGCATGCTCCCTGAAACGCATATCGATCCCCTCTGAGCGGGGCGGACTGACCTCTCTCTGCTCCTCTGCGGTCAGGGCCCTGCGCTCGAGCAGGGGCGTGATCCTCTCGTGCCATCTCAGCGAGCGCTCCACCCACACCCCGACCTGCTCGCCGAAGAGCATGGAGCTGATGTTGCCGATGCCTTCGGCGCTCGGGCCGTATTCTTGGGCGATCCGCCGAGCATCCTGCGCGGGCAGCTCGGAGAGCCCGCCCACCTGCGCGGTGATGGTCCTGTAGTCTTCCGAAAACCGCCGGTAGCTGTCCCTGAGCAGGTTCAGGTCGGCGTTGATGTCGGAGTACAGGTCCTTCGCCTCGGTCCCCTTGCGCAGCAGGGCGCCTAAATCGCCTTTCCGTGTTTGGCCCAGCGCATCGATGCGCGCCTGATACTCCTGCAGGCGGTCCTCGTCGGGGAGCTGCTCTATCCGCTGGTCCCAGAACTCGTTTCTGTTTTCGATCTCATCGCTCAGGGCCTGCGCGGATTTCACGGTTTCGAGGTTCGCCTCTTCGATGGCCTTCCTTACGTCCTCGCTCGAGATGTCGGGCACCTGAAACCATGACGTCCCCTCCCCGGGGGCGGGAGACACCTCTTCGGCGGTCTCCCGGTAGACGCGCCCGGGACGTTCACGCGGGGTACCCAGGGCCACATCCTCGACGCTCATGTCCTCGATGATGGTCTTGCGCATGAAGAGCTGCGCGGTGTCGAGCGTGAACGCCATCCTGCGGATCTCCAGGGCGTTCGTTTCGGGGTTGTCCGGGTTGGTCACCTGTATTCGCGAGACCACGAAGCCCAGGGGAGAAAGGGTGAGGTCCGCGTCGTCCACGTTCACCTCGGCCCCCACCAGAAAGGCCGTTGTCCGCTCGATCCCCCTGCGGACGAGGCCATCCGCGAGCGCGAGCCAGAAAAACGCCAGCAGCGCCGTCACCACGACAAAGGCCAGGAGCCCTTTCCATCGTATCCACTTTCTCATACCACCCTCCCTAATGCCTGCCGGGAAGAGACGCATAGATCTTGTAGAAGCTGCTAGCCCAGATCGCCTGCGCGAGCTTCGTCTTCTTCATCCACGCAAGAAAAGTCGATCGATACCGCACGATGCCCGCCCTGGCGAGGAAGAACACGGGCAGGAACAGGATGAGCGAGACAACGAGGCTGCCCATGACGATCGTGTTGTTGAACCTCGCGATCCTGAACACGGGCATGTTGTACATGCTTGTCCAGAGCCCTTCCAGGGACTGCGCCGAGAGCAGGGAGAGCCCGGCTGCGTGGAACAGCGGGTCGAACAGATACGCCAGGCCCGAGAAGATCGCCAGCCCCAGCAGAAACGCGCTGAGGTTGACGCGGAGAACGAGCACCAGGAAGAGCACAACGAGGTTGTGCAGGCTCATGAGCGGTGTCAGGCCCGCGATCAGGGAAAAGGCGATTGCGAGGCTTATCTGTGAGGGATCCGCCTCGGAGTTCAGGATATTGAGCACCTTCGCCAGGGTATACAACATGTTTTGCCTCCTCTTTGAATCATCAACCCGTCGGACCGGACCGCCGGAACATACATGGTGTCTCACCCTTGGTTCGACACCTAATCCGTTACCAGAATACCGGAGATATTTCACTATGGTTTTTTCTTGCGCGGCCTGAATGATTACACCGGCGCTCCCGGTATGTCCTACCACCTGAATGAGTCATTTTCCTGGGTCAATGCAGGTCTTTTGGAGGGTATGAATTCAGGAAAACCCCTATGGAAATCGGCGGCGCCAGCATGTTATTTTAAGTCGCTGATTCGTTTCAACAAAGGAGAACACCATGAATGAACTCCTGTTTTCATCGGGAACCAGTTACGAATATCCCCTCATTATCAAAAAGATCCTCACCCCGGCGCTGCGATACGCTCCTACCCGGACGATCTGCTACCGGGACAGGCTCACCTACACCTATACCACCCTGGAGGACAGAATCAAGCGTCTGGCAGGCACCCTGTCGGCGCTCGGCGTAAAAAAGGGCGATGTGGTCGGCATGATCGACTACAATTCCCATCGTTTTCTGGAAGGCTACTTCGCCGTGCCCATGATGGGCGCGGTGCTCGCAACCTTCAACTGGCGGCAGGGAATCGACGAGTTCGGCCACACCATATCACATGCCGCTCCCCGGGTCCTCATCGTGCACGAAGACTTTCTGTGCCTGCTCAAAAAGGTGAAGGACTCGCTCGGGCACGTGGATCACCTGGTGCTGATCACCGAGACCGATCACCCGGAAGAGCCGCTCTTTTCCTTTACAGGGGAGTACGAAGATCTGCTCGCCCAGGCCCCGCCGGGGTACGAGTTCGAGGACTTCGACGAAAACACCCCCGCCACGCTCTACTATACCTCGGGCACGACCGGCCTGCCCAAGGGCGTGTCGTTCTCGCACCGGCAGATTGTTCTGCAGACGCTCTCCCTGGGGCTGACCCTGGGTTCGTATTCCTCGAAAATCCGGTTCTCGTCAAAAGACGTGTTCATGCCCCTGGTGCCCATGTGGAAGGAACATGCATGGGGCCTGCCCTACCTGGCCACCATGCTGGGCGCGCAGCAGGTGTACACCGGCAAGTTCGACATGGAGTGCATGCTCCATCTCTTCACGAAATACCGGATCACCTTTTCGGTGTGCGTGCCCACCGCGCTGCACATGATCCTGGAGCACCCCTATGCAAAGGAGCTGGACTTCTCTTCGTGCAAGCTCATCGTCACCGGTGCGCGCCTGTCGGAGAAGCTGGCCAAGATCGCGCTTTCGCGCGGCCTGCAGATCACCTCAGCCTTTGGCCTGTCCGAGGCATGCCCGCTTGTCTCCATGACGCACCTCAAGGGTGACCTCGACGGGCGCACCACCAAGAAAAAGATCGAGGTGCTCGCCAGCGCCGGGCTGCCCGCCCCCCTGGTGGATGTGGAAACAGCAGAGACCTCAGGGCACATGAAAAAGACCGACAACCTGTCGCAGGGACAGGTTGTGATACGCGCTCCATGGCTGGCCCGCGAATACCACCGCGATCCAAAGAAGACCATGGATCTCTGGAAGCACGGCTGGCTCCATACCGGCGATCTTGGCTTCATTGACAAGGACGGGTACATCCACGTCACGGATCGTGTCAGGAATATCTCGAAAAGCGGCGGCGAATGGGTCTCGCACCTGAAGATCGAGAACCTGGTCAGAAAATATCCCGGCGTCGAAGACGCCGCCGTGGTCGCTATCCCGGACGAGGTCTGGGGGGAGAGGCCGGCCGTGTTCGTGGTGATCGACAATGCGCACGATGCCTCGGTGGACAGCGTCCAGATCGAGAAATTCATGCATTCCTTTGTCAGGACAGGCGATCTGCCCAAATATGCGCTTCCCGACAGGTACCTGATCGTGGACGAGATCCCCAAGACCGAGGTGCAGAAGATCGACGTCCGCGAGATCATGGTGCGCTACGGCGACCTGCTGTTCTCCGCGGGATGAAATCCCGGCCCGCCCGAAGACTCCTGAAGGTGCCCGGGCTCCCGCGAGCCATCCGGGCACTTGTGCACTTGAAAACGGCTCTGCCTTGAATATCCTTAATCGTAAACAATGGCGCGGGGTTTCCTGCCGATTCCCCGACGCCCGAGAAAAGAGAGCCGCATGGACATTCCCACGATATTCGATCCCTATCCTGCCGGTCCGGATATCGTGGTCCTGCCTTCGTATTTTCCCATACCGGGCTATGGCTTGCTTCCGGTCAATGCCTTCGTGCTCAAGGCCCGCGAGCCGATCCTGGTAGATACGGGACTGTGGGCACTGAGCGACGGGTTCATGAAAAACCTCTCTTCGGTGATCGATCCGGGCGATCTGAGGTGGCTGTGGCTCACCCACAACGACCAGGACCATATCGGGAGCCTCCACCGGATGCTCGAGGCCGCTCCCCGGCTCAAGGTCGTCACCACCTATCTCGGCCTGGGCAAGATGAGCCTGTTCAGGCCTCTTCCTCCCGACCGGGTCCACCTACTCAACCCCGGCCAGAGCATCGACGTGGGCGGCAGAAGGCTCACCTCGGTGAGACCTCCCACCTACGACGCCCCCGAAACCACCGGCCTGTACGACCACAAGACCTCCACCCTCTTCAGCGCGGACTGCTTCGGCGCGCTGCTGTCCGAACCCGCTGGCAGCGCGGACGAGATCGGGTCGAGCAGGCTCAGAGACGGCCTGGTCTTCTGGACCAGGGTGGACTCGCCCTGGCTGCACATGATCGACAGAGACGGGTTTGCGAAGACGATCAGCTATTTCTACGGGCTCTCGCCAAGGACCATCCTGAGCAGCCACCTCCCGGCGGCCCATGGCATGGCCGACGAGCTGCTCCAGTATATCGCGCTCGTGCCCGACGAAAAGCCCTTTGTGGGGCCTGACCAAGAGACCTTTGAAACGATGATGGAGAAAAAACCCTCTGCCTGACTTCCTCGGGCGTCCGACTGTGCGGGGCCCCCAGGCTCCCGTCGCAGGGGCAGAATTGCCGGCGGACCCCGGCCGGCGATTTGATCGGGCTTATCCCAGCATCCACCGCAACAGCGCCATCACGACCACGCCCCCTGCCACAGTCTTGATCAGGCTCCTCGTGCGCACCGCGATCAGCAGGACCGGTACAATGGCGATCATGGCAAGGTTTTCGGGCGGCAACAAGAGCCTGCCCTCCGGCATGGCGACCGCCTGCGCCAGCAGGGCCGACAGCACCGCGACGGGAACGAACTCAAGCCAGCGCACGACCCGCCCGGGCAGGGTGATGCGGCTGAGCAGCACCAGGGGCGCGATGCGCGGGATGAGCGTAACGATCGCTGCCCCGAGAATGATCAGGAACACCTGGGTCCGTATCATGCCCTATGCCGCCCTTTCTTCCAGTACCATGCCCACGGTCGCAGCCACGAGCGTGGCCGCGATGATGGCCCAGCTCGCCGGAACGACCAGGGATGCGCACAGTGCAACCCCGCCTCCGACGGCGGCCGCCGCGACCGCGGGCATCCACGTGGGCCGGTTATTGATCTGCAGGATCAGGAGCGCGGCAAACATGGCCGCAAGCGCAAAGTCGAAGCCCAGTGCCCGGATGTCCGTAATCGCGCTCCCTAGGACGGCGCCCACGGTGGTGCACACGACCCATGTGGCGTGAGATACGTTGTTGATGCCCAGAAACCAGCCCGCTCCGGCGGGCACGCCCGGTCCGAGCCGGCTCGCCGCCACGGCGAATGTCTCGTCGGTGAGTTCCGCGCCGATCAGGGCGTTCTGCCACGATTTCAGATGGCGCACGTGGGGCGAAATGGCGGCGCTGTAGAGAAGATGGCGCACGTTGACCAGAAAGATGGTCACGATAATGGCCGAGGCCGGCACGCCCGCGGCGATGAGCCCGACCGTGACGAACTGGGCGGACCCGGCGTACAGAATAAGCGACATGACCGCGACCTCGGGCACCGTGATGCCCGCCGTCTTGGCGACCACCCCGAACGCGAGCCCGATGGCAAGGTACCCCATGACCACGGGCACCGCGTCTTTGACGCCGTCTGCATAGGCTCTGCCCACGGGTGCCTGTCCGGCATCGGGGAGATCCGTCTCCGGGGTATTCGTACTGTTGGTCGCCTGCCTGCGGTCTCTCATGTGCCCTGCCTTTTTTAAGGAGCACATCTATACCACAAAACAGTCCGCAGGCCAGCGGTTATTCCGCTTTTCGCTACCCGGCGGCGGCCTTGTTCGCGAAGAGGTGCGGTCTGCCGGCAAAAAACGGGCTCTGCTGCTCGGCCATCCGGTTCATGGCCCTGTTGATGAAGGGGATGAACCTCTGCGCGGCCCGTGTGTTGCCTTCGTCGTTTGGACGGTCCCGCCTGCCGATGCGCGTGGGGTATCGGAGCCAGTTGGATACGCCGTCGGCGGTGAGGATGTCATAGTAGTCAAAGACCACCACGTTCATCAGCGGGTAGCCGTGCAGCCACCCGGAATGGAAATGCTTCAGCCAGTTGTTGAAGGAGCGGATCCGTTTGCCCACTTCCTCGGTGGCGGCCTGGTCCGGTTTTCCCAGAATGCGTCCGACAATCCCCTTCGTTGACTCGGGTCTCACCAGAGGCGGCGCGGTGACGGCGACGAACAGGATGTCCGGCTCCTTCCGGAAATGGCCCAGCAGGGCCGTATACGCAGACTTGTAGTTGGCCACGGTCTGTTTCCAGGAATCAGGGTTTCCTGGCTCGATCCCCTCGTCGTCGATCCAGCTTGCGGATGACGCCGACTGGAACACGACCACCCGGTTCCTGGTGTCGTCGCTGAAGAGCTTGTCCTGATGCCGGGTGGAGAGAATCCTTTTCATCTGGTCGCGAAATCTCCGGTTCCACTGGCAGACATTGGTGCCCGCCGCGATCTTCGACCCGTCCGCCGCTTCGTGGGTCACATAGTTGTTCTGCGAGAGCAGGGTCCTGAGCCCTCCCCCGTTCGGGTGGCTTCTCAGGATATCGGACTCCCCGATGGTTCTGCCCGGGTTTGCCATGAGCTCGCCTCCCACCGAGTCGTGGATAAAGAGCAGGTCCACAGGGCTGGCGGGTTTGGCTTCCGAATAGGCCGTGAGGTCGAGTTCTCTGATGTCCATGTCCCTCCTGTGCAAAAACGCTGCCGCGCGTAAAAAACTCAAGACACGATTCTGCTGCCCCTGGTCGCCGGTTCGGGAGCCAATCAACGGTATGGACCTTTGAAGGCAAGCCCGGGTCCTGCGGGAGGTTGGAAGGGCATATCACCACGACTTGAGCGGGAAAGACATCAGCGGTTCTTCCCTTCGACCGGTGACAGAATCCGCACTTTTTATTACCAGAAGGTAGTCTATTTTTCTTTTTCGTTATCGAAACGTTAAACCTCCCCCAGATGGGGCGAGCTCCAGACGATTCCGTTCAAGCCTTTCCATCGGGACCGGACGTTGTCACCTCCGATTTTTTATCAATCCCTTGAACCGGGCATACTCCACCATCCGGCCGAAGGCGTAAAGCGCCCGCTCCGGGGTGGGATAGGCCGGGACTCCGAGCCGGAGAAAGCCCTCGTGGATGTGCAGCATCTCTTTTCTCGTGCCTCCGTAGTAGCTGACGAACACCGGCTTGCGGGGATGGGCCTCGATGATATCGGCAAATGCCTCGCCGATGTCGAAGATCGACTCGGGCATGAGCACGAAGACGATCAGGAGCGCGTCGATGTCCTGCTGATCGAGCAGACTCCTTGCGATGTGGCTCATGGTCTTCTTCGAGCCGTGCTGCTCCGCTCCGGACCAGACGTCCACCGGATTGCGCACCGGGGACCAGGCCGGTATGATCTGCCGGAGCTTGCGCAGGGTGGCAGGTTTGAGCGGGGGAATCTCGATGCCCAGCTCCTCGGCCGCGTCCGTGGCCACCACGCACCCCATGCCCGTGATGGAGAGCACTCCCATGCGGTTGCCGCGCGGCAGGGGCAGCGACTCGAACGCGGAGAGCGTATCGAAAAAGGCCTCGGAGTCGCGCACCCGCACCAGTCCGGTCCTGCGGCATACCGCATCGAACACGACATCCGATCCGGCCAGCGATCCGGTATGCGAGGCCACTGCCGCGGCCCCGGCCTCGCTCCGCCCGGATTTCGCCACCACGACGGGCTTTTTGCAGCAGGCCGATGCCGCGGCCTTGATGAACCGCCCGCCGTCCGCGACGCCCTCGAGGTACATGCCGATCGTGGTGGTCTGGTCGTCGCCGGCGAGATATTCCAAGAGATCGCTCTCGTTGATGTCTGCCTTGTTGCCGATGGAGGCCACCTTGGCGATCCCGAATGGCCTGAAGTCGGCGATCCAGCGCCCCCAGCCCGAGGAGAAGACCCCGGATTGCCCGATGAGCGACACCCCGCCCGGCCGGATCCGCTCGAGCCCCACGATGGGGGTGGCGACACCTGCCCGGGGGTTGATGATGCCGATGCTGTTGGGGCCCATGAGCCTCATCCCCGCCGCGCGGACACGCCCGGCAAGCTCTTTCTGCTCGGCCAGACCGGGTTCGCCGGCGTCCGAGTAGCCCCCGGTGCTCAGGATGAGGCCCCGCACACCCTTGGCCGCACAGTCTTTCACGGCCTCCGGCACGGCCGCCTTGGGGATCACGAACATGGCGAGGTCGACCGGACCGGGCACATCGCTCACCCTGGCGTAGGCCTTCATACCGAGGATCTCGTCCGCGCCCGGATTGATGGGATATATCCTGCCCTCAAAACCGGCCTTGATCAGGTTCCGCAGGATGATATTGCCGCCCTTGCCCGGGGTCTTGGATGCGCCGATCAGCGCGATCGAGCCGGGATTGAAGAACGGATCGACCGTGCCTGCGGCCGGTGCCTTCGCCTTCCGGGCACTCGGTTTCCCGTTGCAGCGTACAAGCGCATCCACGGCCAGCGCACCGCTTTCGCGCGCGATCAATGGGTTGACGTCGATCTCGACGATATCGTGCCGTTTCGCGATGAGCCTGGAGAGCGCCTGCAGTGCCCGGGCGACCGCATCGACATCCACGGGCGGCCTGGACCGGTATCCCTGCAGGAGGGCGGCGCCCTTCAGACGCAGGAGCATGGCGCGGGCCGTTTTCAGGCTCACGGGCGCGATCTCCACGGCCGAATCGCGGAAGATCTCGGTAAAGATGCCCCCGATCCCGGCCAGGACAACAGGCCCGAAAACCGGATCGCGCCTCGCGCCCAGGATGATCTCGACACCCGGCCCCGCCATCTTCTGCACCAGGAGCCCGGGAACCGCGCTGTCGAACCGCGCGAGGATATCCCGGGCCGCAGCTGTCAGCGCCTGCCTGTCGGAGACATTCAGCACGACCCCGCCCTGCTCCGTCTTGTGGAGCACCTTTTCGGAGCAGACCTTGAGGGCCACGGGAAACCCCAGCCTTTCAGCCGCCTCCGCAGCCTCTGCTTCATCAGCAGCGAGGATCTGCTCCACCACGGGGATTCCCCATTCCCTGAGCAAAAGCGCTCCCTCGTACTCGTTCTTTGCAGCGATACGTCCTGTTTCCAAGGGTGTCTCTCCATAAAGAAATTTTAGTATCATCAGTCACATACCAGAATCATGCCCTGGTAGACAATACCCTGCAGCCCTGTCTCGCTCAGGTAACCCGGCGGCATCGGTGGGTCAGGCTACAGGCCCTCACTCCGGACAGGCAGGCTGCCGGGAGTGTATAAACCGGTAGAAGATCGCCCCTGCCAGGGCAAGGGGGATCAGGTTGGCGAAAAACATGGCCCGGTACCCGGCAACCTCTGCCACGTGGCCCCAGAGGATCGTGCCCAGGCCTATACCCAGGTCGATCGAAATCATGTAGGTGCCGGTGGCCGCGCCGCGCCTGTTTGCCGGCACATACCCCACGGCCAGGGTCTGCAGCGTGGGGATGAAAAAGCCGAACCCGATGCCAAGCAGCGCCCCGGTGAGGATGAACCCGCCCATGGTGTGCGTCAGGCCCACGGTCACCAGGCCGAGAAACAGTGCCAGATGAGCGATGAGCAGTATCTTGATGATGCCGCCCCTGTCGGCCCATCGGCCGGAGAGAGGCCGGGTGACCAGCATGACCAGGGCAAGGGCGGTGAAAAAGGGACCGATATTGGTGATACCCTGCTCGTTCGCGTACAGGGCAATGAAGGATATCACGGCCCCGAACACGACCGAGATGGAAAACATCACCCCGGATGCGGGCAGGGCCGCCTTTTCCAGCATGCCGGTCAGGATTCCCCCTGATGGTCGGGGTGGACCGCTGCCGGGCGGTGCGCTTGCAGTATCGTGCGTGCTCCTCACGAGCAGGCTGCTGCCCAGGGACAGCACCGCAAGCATCACGACCGTGAAGAACAGCACGGGAAACCCGAACCGGTGAATCAGCCAGAAACCTACCATGGGGGTCAACGCCATGGAGAAGGACGACGTGAGCCCGAAGTATCCGATACCCTCGCTGAAACGCTCAGCGGGCAGGGTATCGATCACCATGGTGCCGATTGCCGTGCCAACCATGCCGAAGGCCAGACCGTGGAAACCCCGCACCACCGTCAGGAGCGGAACGTCGCCGGCAAAGCGATAGAGCGCGGTTGCGGCCACCGCCAGCATCAGGGCCAGGATCGAGGTCTTCTTCCGGCCCCATCGATCCACAAGCGCGCCCGCAACGGGCCGCATGACCATGGCGCCGATGGTGTAGGCGGCCATCACGTACCCCACATCACTGAGGCTGCCGCCGATATACAGCAGATACACGGGCAGGGTGGGCGTGAGCATGTGCGAGCTCATGAACAGGGCCAGGTTGGCCGAGCACAGCGAGGTGAAATCTTTGGTCCAGATGGTTGCAGTCTTTTCGGATGTCATGGTGCCTTCTTCCTGTTACGTGTCGTGGCAGCAGATCGTGCCCGGTTAAGCGAGAGACCGGGTCTATAATGCACAGTGCTCGTTGTCGATGCGTATTGAACCCCTGCCCGCGGACTTGCCGGACATCCGGCAATGTCACGGAACGAAACCTCTCCCACCGCATTGCACGACTTCTCAGGATCCTGAAGTGTCGTAACACTCCTGCCGTAGCCCGTCAATGGGTGGAGGAATCTCTCATCTCTTGTGGACCGCCCGGTTATTCAGCAAGCCTGCGGCGCGGCATGACCCACCTTGAGTGATCTCGCATGGGGAATGTTTTTCAGGTAGTGAGGGTCAGGCCGTTTCTCATGCAGGCCCGGGCCGGGACCGAGCCCGGAGACGGAAGAGGCCCGCTCAGTGCTCCTGATAAAGCCTTTTGGTGAACCTGAGGCCGGTGTCCATGTAGCCGATATGCCGGTAGAACCCGTGGGAATCCTTCCGGCGGCTGCTGCTGGTGAGAACAACCAGAAGGGCGCCCTGTTCCGCGAGCCAGGTCTCGACCCTGTCGATCAGTATTTTCCCGATCCCGCACCCACGCCATTTTTCATCGACGACGAGCGCGGTCAGCCTCCCGTACATCCCGGTAAATTCGAGAGAACGCCCGAGATAGACCCCGACGAGCCCGACGACCTCGCCTTGCGCCTCTGCGACAAAGGTCTTGTACTCCTGCAGGGTGGACAGGGTCTGGATCCTTCCCGTCATCTCTTCGGCTGAAGCGGGATACCCCAGCTGGGAGAAAAGCGAGGCCACGGCCTGTGCGTCACCCGCTCCTGCTTCCCGTATGATATATCCTTTCGCAGCATCCATTCCGCACGAACTCTCCGATGGTCTCCACAATGAATAATGACATCCGGATCGGGTAAATCAATGGGACACTTTTGGGGGACGTCCGTGAAATATGGACATTCAAGCCGTCTTGCCTCCGGCGATTCAAGATTCAAGGGTGATTCATGGCGAGAGCAGCGCTTCTTCATTCCCGTCTTCTTCGACGGCTGCCCGGCCCCGCGCCACTGATTTACTGACGGCCGACGGGGTGAGATTCAACCTCATCCCGACCTCAACACAACTCAACTGTAATTTTCTTACTGCAAGATAACAGAAAACCGCCCGGGCTCGCGCTATTTTCCTGCCTTTGCCCCTGCTCCCCAGATCCTCTCCTTGCACCTCATAGTGCCGGGCTGTGCTTGCCAGAAGACACTCCATATCAATTCCCCGGCTGGCAAACAGGGTCTTCCTTTCATAACTGTCCGAAGCCTTGGTGATCACTCTCTCTACGAATTCGCTGCTGCCCAATATCCTTTCGTCTCCTTTTATCCTCGTGTCGTCCCTTCTATGGTCTTTGAGCGCCGACCAGCCACCAGATGATCTCAGGAGCCCGCCACCGGTAAGTTCCGGCTGCCTGCCCAGCTGAACGCCCTCTGATACAAATGCTTCATACCGCTGCCTTGCCTGTGACGTTTTCTCTGCAAATAAGGCAAGGACCGCCCGGTCATCCTGCCATTCACGCTTACCCGTGCCCATCAGTACGGAGTGACCGCTGTAGCGATATCGCTTCAGCGCCTCGAGATTTTCCAACAAACCTGCCCGTAGCGGGTTGAGGTGAATATATCTCACCAACTGGAGCAGATATGTGTCCTGCTCGCACAAAATAGACTTGTACCGATTCTGAAACAACGGCCCGTGGCGTTTGTATCGTCGGTTGAAGTGCTGGGCGTGCCCGGTCAGCAGCCTCCTCATTACGGTGGATATGGGGTCTGCACCCGTCTGGAGCAACAGGTGCACATGATTGCTCATCAAGACCCAGGCAAGGCATCCGGTCTGAGTATCAAGCAGGATATTCCCGAGCCGATCGATGAATGCATTTCTGTCATGATCGTCCCTGAATATCTCGCGCCCCTCTATCCCCCGAATGATGATATGGTGCAATGCGCCTGCAGCATCTATTCGAGATTTCCTCGGCATGACGGAAAAGATAATCTCCAGATGAGAAATGTCAATATTTCACGGACGTCCCCCCTGTTTTTATCTCATCGCGAATCGTTATAGTTAATAGTATGCGCCGGGCGGACCAACCCCGGCTCAAGCCGAAGTAGAGCTATTCATGTTGAGGCGGTTGATGAGGTCCGGACAAAGGAGGAAACGGCATGGCATCGGATTGGAATCCGGTCGGTTGGTTCGAGATTCCCGTGAATGATTTTGATCGGGCAAGGGAATTCTACGAGCATGTCTTTGAGATCAGCCTCGAAGAGCATCCGATGGGGCCTTCCCGGATGGCATGGTTCCCGATGTGGCGGGATGCGATCGGTGCAGCGGGGTCACTGGTGAAGGGCGAAGGGTATGTCCCGGCGGACTCGGGTGTGCTCATCTACTTTACCGCTCCTGATATCGAAGCCACGCTGGCCCGTGTGGAAGCAAAAGGCGGGACAGTCCTCGTCCCGAAGAAGAGTATCGGAGAATACGGGTTCATCGGCATATTCAAAGACAGTGAAGGCAACCGGGTTGGGGTCCATTCCAGAACATGAGAGCCCCTGTCCGGATTCATCCGGCACCACAGTAAGACCAGGGAGGCGCTATGACCCCGGAAGACAGCCCATCCAAACCTCGGAAAAGCGACCGTGATCCTGTTCGGTCTACCGGCTCCGGGGAAGGCATCCCTTACCGTACGCTGGGCCGCACGGGCGAAAAGGTCTCCCTCATCGGCCTGGGCGGATCTCATATCGGCATGCAGCCTACCGAGCAGGAGAGCATCCGCATCATCCGCACCGCGCTCGACAACGGAGTGAACTTTCTCGACAACTCCTGGGATTACCACGATGGGGAGAGTGAAATCCGCATGGGAAAGGCATTGGGCGACGGCTACCGGTTCAAGGCCTTCCTGATGACCAAGTTCGACGGACGCACCAGAGAATCGGCTGCGCGACAGATCGACGAATCGCTGCGCCGCCTCAAGACCGACTACGTCGATCTCATCCAGTTCCACGAGATCATCCGGATGGAAGACCCGGACCGCATCTTTTCGCACAGCGGCGCCCTGGAGGCCGCGCTGAGGGCGCAGGAGGCCGGCAAGGCGCGGTACATCGGGTTTACCGGGCATAAAAGCCCGGACATTCATCTGAGGATGATGGAGCTCGCGGCTGACAACGGCTTTCGTTTCGACGCCGTGCAGATGCCTCTGAACGTGATGGACGCTCACTACGAAAGCTTTGAGAAACGGGTTTTACCGGTGCTGGTGAAAGAAGAGATCGGCGTGCTCGGCATGAAATCGATGGGCGGTCAGATCATCCTGAAAAGTAATGTCGTAACCCCTGTCGAATGCCTGCACTATGTCATGAACCTGCCGACCAGCGTCGTGATCACCGGCTGCGACAGCCTCCCGATCCTCGAGCAGGCGCTTGAGGCGGCGAGAAGCTTCAGACCCATGGACGATGACGTGATCTCTGCCATTCTCGCAAAGACGGCTGCGGCGGCAAACCAGGGCAGGTTCGAGCTCTACAAGACATCGGACACATTCGACAGCACACACAGAAACCCGCAGTGGCTGGGATGACGAGCCACGCCCTAATATTCGAAAGGAAGGAGGAACGAACCCCACATTTCCGGTGGTTTCGGGAACCTTGGCACATCGTTGCTCCCTGTTGCCGGGCTTGGAAACAATAATCTCGAGATTCAGCCATGGAAGGATTCGGAGGCCGGATATCGGGTCAGTGGATGTCCGGCTCCGGCTCAAGCTCACTCAACCGATTTCGAGAGCTGGAGTATAGCCAACGGCAGTTGAATGCCCAGGGGATCCAGCACGCTGGTATCGACCATGATGGTGAGGTCCTCCTGCCTGAGGATGGGGAGTGAATCGGGTTTCACGCCTTCTTTTAGGATCTTTGCCGACTGCCGGGCAGCCAGCGCCCCCATGGAGGTGAATTCTGAACCGATATACAAAGCCGCGCCAGGGCACTTGAAATGCATGAAGCTGATGACCGGAACCTTTTTCTCCAGAGACACCGCGGCAAGATCCTTGGCAGGCTCGTTGTCTCTCATGCCGTAGTAGGTATCCAGCGGAACGATGAAGGCCTGTGCGCCTTTGTCGATCAGTTCGTGGAGGGCGGGTTTGATGGAATCGTTCTTGGCGATCTGTCTGGTCACAATGGTGTAGCCTACTGTCGGGCCTTCTTTTTTCGTCATATCGGCATGGGCGACTGCATTGTCGTCATCGCTGTGCACGATTCCGATGGTCTTCACCGAGGGGAAGGCCAGCTTTACAATTCTCAGGGCATCACGAATGTTCATGTAAAGGGTGGTCCCCGTGAAGCCCGGCCCTGCCTCCGTGAGCGACTTGCACCCGGCTATCTCGGGAATGGCCACGTTTGTGAACACCAGGGGTACACCTGCCGATATGATCGCATCCTTTGCATACTTCGTAGCCGGGGTGCCGATGGTTACGGCCAGATCGGGCTTCAGGCCGGCTATCCTGGACGCCTCGCTCTTGATCCGCATGAGCACGCCGATCTTTTTCCACAGCCCGGCCTTTTCCAGGTCAAAATCGATAATCGCGCGATTGAGGACCAGGTTCTTGCCTTGCACAAGACCGTTCTTCGCCAGCTCATCTACAAAGGAATCATAGGTTAACTGAAACGGTGCCACTGCTGCAACCTGCAGCACTTCCACCTTATACACCTTATCCTGCGCAAAACCAGTCAGGGCCGCAAACAAAAAAAATAAACCACAGGCCGCTACCTGCAAAGAATGCTTCATAGGTATTATCCCCCTTCTCCAGAAATTTCAAATATTGATATAGCTATCGGTAGTATCAGCCCGGACGATTAATGGGGGACGGGTTCACATTTCGCTGGCCGGTTCTCCACTCCGCCATCTCTGCATATAGCCGGATCCTTTTATCCTTCCCAGACATTGCCTCTCCCGCAGCAAGGGTCTCCATAAGCCCATATCGAATCCCAATCACGTGAAGAGTATGAAAATATGAGAAGGATACTTTTCGGACGCTGCCTGTTTCTCCTCCTCCGGTGGAATGTCCAAATTTCACGGACGTCCCCTGTTTCGACTGTTTCGATGGCGGACTTACTGGCCCCGCTTTGTGAACCCGTCCCCGATTATCCCCGGGCGAGGACCTTTCGGACGGTCCAGGCCAGCGTCGCCAAATCCAAGGGCTTCTGGATATATTCACGAATCCCTATGCCACGGGCATCGTTTTCGGAAAAGTGATCGCTGTATCCGGTACAGATGATGACAGGGATATCACGGCGGATACGCATGAGCTCGGCGGCGAGCCTGTCGCCCGTCATTCTCGGCATGGTCAGGTCGGTAATCACCAGATCGAACCCCGCCGGGTCCTCGCTGAAAAGCGCCAGGGCCTCCATGCTGTTTGTCTTCGCGATGACCTCGTACCCCAGCATACCCAGCATATTCTCCGCCAGCGATGCAAGGGCGGACTCGTCATCGACGAACAGGACCCTTCCCGTTCCCGCAGGGTGATGGATTGCTTCCTCCTGCTCCATACGGTTCTCGCCGGAGGCGGTCCCGGGGAGATAGATATCGAAGGTAGCCCCTTTCCCTGGCGAGCTCGTGCATACGATCGACCCCCCATGACTTTTCAGGACCCCGTGAACCACGGCCAGTCCAAGACCTGTGCCGCAGCCCACTCCCTTGGTCGTGAAGTACGGATCGTAGATGCGCGCCATGACCTCAGGCGACATGCCGCGACCGGTATCCTTCACGGAGAGCTTCACGTAGCTGCCGGGAGAAAGGCCCTGATCAGGCGCTGCAGCGCCCTCTTCCACCACCACCTTCCCGAGGCTCACCTCGATCGTACCATGGGTTTTTTCCATGGCGTCTGCGGCATTGGAACAAAGATTTATGATCACCTGCTGAATCTGGGTGGAATCGGCCATAACCATACATGAATCCGACAGGTCCTGGCGGATCTCGATGCTCGAGGGCAGGATAGACCGCAGCATCTTGAGAGACTCTCTAATCACGACACCGAGATCCACGGGCGAATGTCTGGCCTCGCTCTTGCGGCTGAAGGCGAGGATCTGGCTCACGAGTCCTTTGGCGCGTTCACTCGCCTTGAGCACCTCATCGAGATCTCTCTTCACCCTTTCAGGATCACCGGCATCGTGCCGTGCGAGCTCGGCAAACCCGATGATTGCCGAGAGAATGTTGTTGAAGTCATGGGCAATCCCGCCTGCCAGCGTACCGATGGATTCCATTTTGTTGGATTGAATGAGCTGAGCCTCGAGCTTCTTTCTCTCCTCCTCGGCACGCCTGCGCTCGGTAATGTCGCGGGTCACCCCCTGATAGCCTTTCAGGTTTCCGTCATTGCCGAAGATCGCGCTGGTGAGCACCTCGGTCAGAATGATAGTCCCATCCTTGCGCATGACTTCGAGCTCGAAGACAGGGTTTGCGGATGTGCCGGTCTCCCGGACGCGCTCCATCATGGCAAGAATGCCTTCGATGACGTGCGGGGGCGTATCCGGGGCGAGAAGGTGGAACATCGAGCTCCCGGTGATTTCCTCTTGGGAGTAACCGCTCATCTGCTCACAGGAAGGACTGACATAGGTGAATACCATGTCGGGTGTCGCCTGCCAGATAACATCCCTCATCTTTTCGGCCAGGAGGCGGAACGTGGTCTCGCTCTGGCACAGCGTCTCCCTGGCATTCGTGTCCCGGACGATTATCTGCATCCCCTTACTCTCCATGCTGTGGTCTTAAATGAATGCCTGATCTCTTCTTCACGAATTCCGTCATTTCCGCTGACATCCAAGTATCCCTCACAGGCGCAGCTACAGTCATCCCATGTCGAGGCATGCCGTCCTGTTCGGAAATTTCATGATTTTTCTCAAGCATCGAAAAAGAGTTTCTCAAGCCAGGGAAACTGTGGACGGGTTGATGTTTCGCATTTACTCCCGGAAGTCGTGGACGGCTGCACATTTCGCGCATTTCCCCGTCCCCCCCCGGTATCGCCCTGCAGGACGATGAATGCGAAATATGAACCCTTCACGGTTTTCCTGATTCCGGTTACGCCTTCAGCTTTCCGATGTCCTTCACGGGTTCCTTGAACTTCAGATACATATACGCTTCTTCCTCGTCCAGGGTTTTTACATCGATGGGATATTCTTTCTGCATTACCTCTATGACGTCCATGATCGTGCCCAGCTGGCTCCCGTACCCTGCCACCTCGGTGACGATCTTTGTCTCCAGCTCGGGGGTGCCTTTGATCTCGCGGGTGAACTGCAGCAGGGAAAAAGACCATGGCAGAATGTTCTGCCACAAGGTTGGCGGGGGCGAGGCGAAGAAAGCCCTGAAGCAGATCTCCTACCAGGAACATCTTTTTATAGTTCTCGCCGATGTCCCTCTGATATTCCGAGACGAGCTGCCAGGTCTTCCAGAAATGGATCATCGATTCAGAGAAGCCAATCCATGGCTGGAGAAAATATGCGGCCGGATTTTCTGTCTTATCCATCGCTTCCATCGGATAAACGGACACCCCCTCCCCTGCCCTCCGGTATTTTCCCCCGTTGTTCACCGGACATACGCCGAGTTCCTGTATCCTGCATCGAGGAGAGTACTGTGTTGAACCCGGACACCTCAAGACATCCTTGAACTATGAATACCAGCAGAAAAACACGCGAAGCCCGGACAGGAGGCATTGCCGTACACGCCGCAAACATGGCGGGAAGGTATTTGGAGAGCTAACGGTCCTCGCGTCAAGGTGTACTAGTTATCTATAGTAATTCCAAGACATACCTTGTCAAGCTTACATCATCACCCGTGGTCTGTGCTGACGCGACTGGCCGGCTCGATGATAAAAGGGTTACAGGAACCTGAGACCCCGGACAGGCAGGGAGACCATCAATCATGAAACCGAAGCCGAGAATTTTACCAGTGTACTGGGTGGTACCGGCAAACAGGGGGCATTTTATTCCGGGATTGACAACATCTCGATCAATGCCTCCTCTACCGAACTCACGCCTCTGGTAGCGCCCGATGATGCTCGTTTCAAATAACAGCTTTCTTAAGCTAGGGCACCTAAGGTCCTCCTCCGGGTTGAAGTTTTTCCCTGAAATCCTTCTCTCCGAAGGCAGGTCCTTTTTCAATCTCTTTTCCGAATGAGCAAAATAAATCTTACATTATCGGGTTTTTGATTGATTTTAAGGGATATAACAACCGAAACTACCGTAGCGACGGATAAATCCCGAATAATAACGCTTCTTGAAAACCTTCTCCATGGAGATCCGGATTCAAAAAAACTCCAGCACGGTATTCATCCCACAACCAACGCCCAATATAAAAAATGAATCTAAATAAAATGAACTACCGAGCAGCCCCGCCAAGCAGCTGTTTCAATCTTGGCAGGATCATGTAGATCAATGAATCCTTCACCCACTGCATATATTGACGGCTCCCCGGCTCCACCTCTAAACAAAGGGGGGATGCCCCACTAACGTATCGAAACATCCCCCTTGAGTATCAAGCTTTTTCTTCAATTTACAAACACGCTGCATATCCTTCTTCTTCAGGTACAGACAATTCCTTGGGCCTTATGCAGGTCAGGCAAATACAGCTTGCCAGACATACTGCAGCAGTAACGATCCAGCCAACATAATAGCTGCCTTGAGTATCATAAATAACACCTACCAGCACGGGGCCTATTGCTGCCAGGATGGTCTGCAACACACTAACGGTTCCCATGATCGAGGCATAATGGTCCGGACCCCAGAGATTACTGCATACATTCGCCTGGATAACCATTCCGCAACCGATACCCAGACCGGACAGTACAGCGAAGACATACATGGACATTGTACTCTTGCAATGCATCGCTATGATCATGGCCGCGATCATCAGCACCATACCCCCGATAAAGGTATATCTCGGTTCGTACTTATCTGCCAGGTACCCGGCGCCCAACATTCCGGCAATATTTGCCAACGATATCAAACCTACCGACATGATTGCCTGCTCTAAGGGGAAACCCTGATCGATAAAGTGCGCCACGCTGTGAGCATAAACCGTCATGAGAGAGAAAAACACGCCGACAGTGGCAAAGGCGAACAACCAGTAATTGGCTGTCTTGATCGCCTCTTTCAGAGTCCAGGAACGGGTGGCCTGGAATATCCTGGTGGAGGAAGTCTTTTCCTCGATCTGATCTTCAACCTCGGACACCACACCATCGGGAACCTGCCCAATATCGGCCGGTTTGTTCTTGACGAACACCATGCTGAGGATCATGACTATGGCAGACAGCCCGGCAAGAACAAACCATGCCCCCCTCCAGCCGCCATAGTTCTCTATAACCTGACTGAACACTGGTGCAGCGATAAATCCACCCGCCCCCATGGAGGAGAGCACAAAACCGATAGCCAGTCCTCTTTTCCTGTTAAACCAGATAGTACCTGCGGTTGTTGTTGTCAGCGGGCCGGCAGCACTACTTCCGAAAGCCATTACGATACCGTACACGGCGATAAATCCAAAGGGGGTGGAAACCACTGTCCCCATGAGGACCGAGCCCACAAGACAAAAAAGTGATCCAATCGCCATGGCAGCCCTGATGCCATACCTGTTGATAATCCAAGCGACTAAGGGCGCGAGCACACCCATCAACATCCCGTTTACAGCCGGACCAGCCCCGAGGACACCTCTGCTCATGCCCAACTCCTCGACCATGACCGTGTTAACAGCCCCGATGGAGTAGACCGCAAATCCCATAGTTACGACACAGATAATCCAGAGTGCCACCATATTATACCAACCGTAAAATACTTTTTTCTTCTCCATGAAAACTATCCCCCTCTTATTTTATTGTTTTTCCATGAGTTGTTGCCTCATAAGGGGAAATCTATCCTTTTATCACGAAATCCCGATATGCCATTTTCCACCATGTAATTCATACTCATACTTTCTCTGGTGATACCTGCCTGTAGTACTCTTTAACCCTCAGCAATCCTTCTTTAACTGCCTCAAATGAATTGCAGAATGAAAATCTGAAAAATCCTTCCCAATCTTTCCCGAAGTCAATCCCCGGAGCCACACAAACACCGGTGTTTTCCAGAATACTCAACGCCTCCTTGTGTGAGTCATCACAAAAACCTCGCGCATCGGCAAAGATATAAAATGCGCCGGCTGGTTCGACATGAATGGTAAATCCGATCTCCCGAAGTTTATCGAGCATATACAAACGGTTTTCGTTATATGACTTCTTCATGTATCTCAACTCGGGCTGAGATTCTGTCAATGCGGCAAGACCTGCATATTGAACGAAGGTATTTGTTGAAATAGCAAAATTCATTTGTAATCTTTTGATGATAGATGCAAATGCATGAGGGAAAATCAGGTAGCCGATCCGCCAACCTGTCATGGCAAACGCCTTGGAGAAGCCGTTCACCACGAAAGCCCTGTCCGTGAATTCAAGAATCGAGTGGGCCTTGCCCATATATACAAGCCTGTCATAGATCTCGTCGGAAATGATATAGAGCTTCTCAAACCTGGCAATCTTGAGAAAATCTCCTTCAGTCATAACCTGCCCGGAGGGATTGCCGGGAGAATTGATCATTATGGCCCGGGTCTTGAGGTTCAAAGCCCTTTGTATTGACTGTTGCGTATAGAAAAACCTATGTTCCGGAGATGTAAGGATCTCAACGGGCACCCCCTTGGCAGCCCTGATGCAGTTCGAATATGAGGGATATCCCGGAGATGGGACGATAACCTCATCCCCGGGATCGATTAAAGCCATCATTGCAAAAAGGAGTGCCTGAGATGTGCCGGAGGTGATCAAGACCTGCTCGGATGACACTTCTACACCAAAAGACCCATAATAATTATTTGTTATGGCTTCTCTCAGACCAGGAAGACCCATGGGATGGGTATAGTGGGTCTCACCTGAACGGATTGCCTCAATAGCTGCATCTCTGATGCGGCGAGGGGTCTTGAACCAGGGGTCTCCTAACTCGAGGTGGATAATATCATGCCCCTGTGCCTCCATCTCCCGGGCAAGGGCTGATATATCAACCGTGGAACATTCCCCTATCTCATTGGTCTCTCGTATACGCATCTTCAATCCATCGTTCTCATAAGGTTTCCCGGATTTGCTATTGCGGATCATCCGGTATTAACATGACATTGAGAGTTACTCAGCAGATCCGTATTTCGCTGTCGTCTCATCCTTGATCGTGCCGTCCTTGACGCCCTTGACAATATCCTTAAGATCCGAGATGAAACGATCGACCACGGCATCATCACACGGTTCGGCCTGCAAATGAACAAGGGGTGGCTTATGCGTTCCGAATGGAACATATCCCTTTTGTACCATTCCAGCGAAAACATTCAGCATATTGAGTGTACTCGATCCAAAGGTCACCATGAGACATTCATTTTCAAGGCATTCGAAATCACCCATTGCGCTTATCTCTTTCAGCAGACGATTTTTCACCTCCAGCGCCCGCCGGGTAATATCGATATAACCGTCTTCACCCAGATTCTTCAGCACTGCCCACGCCGCATATAATGCCGCTCCGGGACGGCTTCCCACCAATGACTGGGTCCGATAATAACCTGACTGCCAATCGTCATCTCCCACAATTACCCAATGGTAATCCTGGAGTTTTTCAGAGCGATATAGCACCGTCGAGCATGGTTTCGCCGCATACCCGTGTTTGTGCAAGTCGGCTGAAATCGAACACACCCCGGGCACTCTAAAGTCAAAGGGCGGGATGTCGTAGCATCCGATCCTTTCGAGCCATGGCAGCAGATAACCGCCGACACAGGCATCCGTGTGCATCCAGATTCCATGCCGCTGCGCCACTTCCGCGAGCTCGGGAATCGGATCGATACGCCCGATGCCCCAACACGGCGCTGAGCCGACCATGAAAATAGTATTCGGACCAATGGCCTTTTCCATGGCCTCGATATCGGCCCGGTAATTATTCAGAACCGGCACCCTCTTGATTTTCATTCCCAGATAATGCGAACCTTTACTGAAAGCTGCATGGGCGGTCCAGGGGACCACGACCTCATAGGGCTCCTTTGCATTGGGAAGGTTGTCCCGGGCCCACTCGCGTGCTGCATGCAGTGCACAAAAAATACTCTCCGTACCGCCGACAGTCAGATTTGCCCGGCCTTCTTTACCGCCATTGAGAATCTCGAGCGCCATATCCAGAATTTCCTGCTGTAATTCCTGCATACCCGGTTCTAAATCAGCAAGGAATCCGTTGAGATGAAAACCCATGTTCCAGGCATCACGACATACTTTGTGTATCGCGTCATCACCCATATGACATCCGGTTGTCAATCGGTTCAGGAAATCATCACTGCCTATGTCCTTGCTTCTGAACTCCAAGAGCTTGTCCCTGATCTCATCCCAGCCGATTCCTTTTTTAGGAAATACTTTGTTCTCACTCATACGTTATTCTCCTTGTAATCTGTTGTTCATCTGTTTTTGATGTCGTGTCTGAAGCCTCAGCCTTTCCGGGAGGAACAATTGGAAGATTCCAGGATAGCTGACAATCCGCCAAAAGATCCGTGTCCCAAATTCGTATACAAAGCTGAGTCAGCAAGACATGTGCCACGGCAAATAACTTCATAAGTAACCGTTTTGACTTGTTCTATTAGATAATCGAATCTTCTGTAATGCCGGTTGCCGCTATTCAGGCATACGGTGCCGCAATATTGTCAAAAGCCTTGACGTGGTTCTGTTCTGCCGGTAATATCCCCGGTGCATCTACAAGGAGCATCATGAATGATTCCGTGCCATCCTTTTCAGTCGATCAATGGAATTTTCTGTCAATACTGGAGGCATTCGGCGAACCTGTATCCATGGATGTGGTCAATGAACTGGCCCCTCTGACGCCGAGCTCCCTGTTCGGCCTGATCAATATCGCCACCGAACTGGGTTGGCTGCATATCTCCAAGGATCATGATCTGTCCTTGAACGCAAATCTGCCCGAGTTGGTCATAAAAACATTTTCCGAGATAAATACGGAGGCCCGGATAGCCGAACTGCTTAAACAGATCCAGGAAACCGGCATTCAGTCGAAGCTCAGCAAACAGATTATGACAAGGCTTATGCACAATTCTGGCCAGGGACTCGAGGCGGCGCAGCTTGATTATGAAATGGCCAGCAAGGCATTTTCAAGACGGGACTTTACAGCAGCCAGGAAACAGTTGGAAAAAGTGCTTGCCTATGCTGAAAAGCAGCTGGAAAAAAGCACCTCTGCCGCACTTTACATACGGGCGGTGCTCGATCTTTCCAAACTTCAGCAGAGGATGAGCACGCGCTTCGATACCATGTATCAGCTTCTGGTAAATGCTCGCGACATTGCAAAACAGTTGGGAGATAAACGCAACCAGACGCTTCTGAACATGCACATCGGATGGCACTTCATCTATCTTGCTGATTATACTAAAGGACTGTCAATATTGGCGGATGCCATAGAAATGGTCGATATACTGGGCGATGAAGACATCAAGGACCAGAGCGCAGAATTCTTCGGCATATATTTTTTCCATCTGGGGCTGTATGACGAAGCAAATAAATATTTTGAAAAAGCTCTGCAAGCATCAACCAAAGGGGTCTCTCTTCTCCTTGCAAACGAGATCTCCATGTTTACCGCCTACTCTGCCATTATTACCGGTAAGATACAACGGGCTGTCGGAATTCTCGATTCTGGCTGGCACCGCGCCCTGATGGAAAACGATCATCACCTCGCGACCCGTAACCGAGCAAGTCTGGCTGTCATGCTTATCCTCTGGAACGAAAAACACAAGGCCTTGCCCCACATCCAGGCCTGCCTTGCGAAAGCAGAAAATCAGATTAATTACTGGGCATTGCACGAAGCAACTGGCGCTATGGCAAATTATTACTATCTGGAGGACAATCTGGAGGAGTCCTATAAGTGGATTGCCAAATCTTGTTCTTACCTCTCCAAACTGCCTCCCTTTGCCACGAATCCTGTCTTTCCACAATTCATTGAGATGCTGATCGCATTCAATAATTCAGGGTATGAACCTATTCCCGGATATAATTACCAGGGAATGATGGATTCTCTAATAAACGGGGTCAATATCCATCAGAACGGATTCGCTTTGTACATTCAGGCAAAACTGGCAATCACGAACGGGGGCGGCGATACCGGGGAAATCAGGCGCATGCTCGAGAAAAGCGCCCGCGACCTTGAACGCTCCGGCGATGTCATCAACCTTGCCCGGTGCCGTGTGGAACTCGCCAGAATCTATTTTCAAAATGACCGGCAGGATGAGGCCAAGGACCTTGCCTTGAAGGCGTGGGAAATCCTGGCAGGATATGGCAACACCTTTAATCCTCACAAGTTCTTCCCAGACAGCCTGAAACCTCTTCTGGGGATAAGCTCCCTATCAAGCCCCCACAACCCCAAGGAGGACCTCCTGGACTGTTTTATGGATATGCTGGAGGAGACCTTCCCCTCTTCCGATATCGACAACGTTCTCCGTGGCATCGTATCTACCACCAGTCGGTTCTTCGAGGCCGAACGGGGAGGTATTTTCCTCATCGAAAACTCTCAGCCTGTATTTCATGCCGGCTATAACCTGACCCATCAAGAGGTTATGGGCGAGGGCTTCCGCTTCAGCCTCGAACAGATACGGAAGGTTTCCAAGAACACGCAGCCACTTGTTTTGAAAGGGGACCTCTCACGGAATGTCTGCCATATATCCGGTATTGTATGCATACCATTTACGCTTTATGACGAAGCACCGGCAGTTCTCTATCAGGACAACTCATATACTGACCTACAATTTGAATATCTTGACCGGTCTCTGCTTATGCGTATTTCGCGATATCTCAGCACCAAGGCCATCTGTGCCACGCGATATCCCCGAGCAGAAGAGCAACCCTTCGCCAGTCAGGGAACGCCTCTGGAAGAACCGGCGGATGAACGCTATGAGATGAAGGCAGAGAGCCCTGTCATGAAAGAATTGCTCGCACGAGCTCGACAGGTCGCTATCTCGGATGCATCGGTGCTTATCCTCGGCGAGACCGGTGTGGGCAAGGAACTCCTGGCAAGACAACTCCATGCCATGAGCCATCGGAATATGAACCCATTCATTGTGGTCGATCTCACCAGCACCCCTGAAACCCTGGTCGAAAGTGAGCTGTTCGGACATGAAAAAGGGGCCTTTACCGGGGCTGACCGGCTGAAACAGGGACGGATGGAATTGGCTCACAAGGGCACCCTCTTCATAGACGAGGTCGGCGACATTCCTAAATCAGCACAAACCAAGCTTCTGCGCTCGCTTCAGGAAAAGGCATTTTCCCGCGTCGGCGGTACCCGCAGCATCCATTCCGACTTCCGCCTTGTGGCGGCCACCAACCGCGACCTGGCAAAAGAGGTCGAACACAATAATTTCCGAGAAGATTTGTATTATCGCCTCAATGTTGTGCCTCTGGAAATACCTCCCTTAAGAAATCGAGGCAATGACGTGATTACCCTGGCTCTTCACTTTCTGTCGCTGTACACAAATAAATACAGACGTCCTCTGCTTCGGCTCACCCAAGAAAACAAAGCCAAGCTTATGTCATATACGTGGCCCGGCAATGTACGAGAACTGAAGAATGTCATCGAGCGTGCCGTTATTATGTCAAGCCAGGACAGGCCGGAACTCGTCTTGCCCATGAACAGCCACATCAAATCGGAAAATCCGTTCAAGGCACGCCCGAAAATGGATGAACTCCAGCGGCAATATATAGAATACATCCTGGATCAAACTGATGGCAAGCTCAGCGGATCAGGAGGAGCAGCAGAAATACTCGGCATGAAACGCAGCACACTCTACACACGGATGCTTAAACTGGGTCTTATAGATACCAGGAAATAGGCCTTCAGGATACGACCTTCTCGATCAAAAACAGACAGCAACGCCTTGTTGTTCACGAAATATCCTGGAACGACTCCGAGATTACGAAAATGATGTCCTGAGATTCATGACAGACAAAGAGGTCCCTTTCTCCAACAACCTTGCGGAAAATGACGTCCGAATGGCCAAGGTGCAACAGAAAATCCCCGGATGCTTCCACTCCCGGGAAGGTGCTGAAATGTTCTGTCTCATTCGCAGTTACTTATCCACGGCTAGAAAGCACGGCGTTTCTGCAACCGAAGTCTTGCGGCTGCTGTTTGAGGGCAACCCGCCTGATTTCGTGACTCTCGATTAATCTCCTGCTTCTCAAAATCCTACCAAGGCAGCAACGTGCTGAATAGTTACCGTTTGTTTTCACTGCCGAGCGGATCGGTCTTAGGATCGACCTCATCGCAGAGTATCCCGGTAATCAGGCCGTGCCCCCCACGTATGATATTTTGCAGGCCATTCGGTTGTGAAAGAACCATTGCTCAGATCTATCCGTAAAATTCTCTTTTCCATGCTCATTGCCTCCTTCTTGATTTTATGGCGCAGAGATGCTTTCCCCCCTGTGTTGATTACAGATCTAACCTGATGTACGTTTATGTGCTGTTTGTCTTACCAGAGCATCATATTGTGGGAGCCCTTTGTGGAGCCCCTCTTCTGTGTCCTGTTTATACGTATTCCGTACCGGACACTGTTTGCCGGCATTATATTTTTCTGCTGTCTCGCCTGCCTGATGATTGAAACCGAATTGCACAAGCCTGTAAAAAGGCATCCTAAAAAGGCGGTGGACCGTCAGTAGCTACGATCCACCGCCTTCTGGGGGGGTGCTTCGTGATTAGAAAGTCAGGACCATCATCGTCTGAACAAACGTTGCTTCTTCATCATCGCCGTAAATCAGCTCAGCAACATCATCAGGCGATGTATACCCTCCGCCGACTCCCCAAATCAGGTTTTCATTCACCATCCAGTCCACAAACAGGTTGTATTCAGTCGCATATTCATCCGAATCCAACGGGGTACCGAAATAATTTTTTTCTGCAAGTTTGTGCCGGATATAATGAGCACTTACCATCATGGTTTCCAGAGGGCAGAATCCGGCAGAAACAATAAAATCTTTCCTGTTGATATTAGGAAGCTGCGCTTCCCCGATCAGCTCTCCAATGACCCATCTGTTCCATGAAGTGTTACCCTGAAACATCGGATCGTAGCTCTCGTCCTTATCATCCAAGGGATCGTCATCCCCTGAAAAATAGTTGTATTGAACACTCACGAAGGGAGCGAACGGTGCCGGAAGTGTATAGGTAGCCGCAGCGAACCATGCAGAGGCATCCCTGTCAAGCTCAGTCACACCGGAACGACCGGCATCACCTTTCTCCAGCACGTATTCGCCCTCCAGGAGAAGCCCGCCAAAACCGACCTGTGCACCGATATCATAGGCCTGCGTATCATTGTTTACCAGGAAATCGTCTCCATCGGGTGTCGTCGCTTGTGCCCCTGTTTCGGAATCGATATAATAGTCGCTCCTATCTGCCTTGTTGTAATAACCGCCGTAGATAAATGCCGTCTCGGACACGTCATAATGCAGCGAGAGCCCGAACAGCTCGACATCATCCCTGATGATCCCATCTTGAAAGTAATCCTTGTCCATAGCCCAGAAAGCACTGCCCCGCAGATTGCCAAAATCACCATCCAGGCGGACAGCAAAGGGGAAACTATGCTTGCAGAAGAACCAGTAAGCAGCCTCTGCGCCTTGCCCTTGGCCGACAACGAATTTCTTTTCAATTTCAATATCCTGGCTTCCAATGGTCAAGTCAAAGGGTTTGCCTCCCAGGGCTTTCATCTTGACCCAGGCTTGATCTACACCAAAATCGTCTCCATCAGGAAAGCCATAGAGATCGGGGCCGCTTATTGTCTCAGCATAATAGAGCTTGAGCTGAGATTCTAAACCTGTCCAACCCAGATCCTTCTCGGCGCTGAAGCTGACCTTGCTGAATACCTCGGCAAAGGCGGTGTTCGAATCCGTTGCTCCCGGCACATCAGCGCCATAATACGGATTGTTGTCTGCACGGTAAAAAAGATACTGCTCAAAACCAACACTGACCTTGTCCAGAGTATCACCGAGATTTGTTTTCTCATCCCCGGCATAAATAATCGCCGGAGACCATATCATAAACACCACAACCCCGATCCATAGCCCACATAAAAATCCCCTCTTTTTCATTCCCGCCGCTCCTTTCACGCTTGTATTGAGGTTTTCTTTCACTTCCCTGGCTGGTGTCTGATTTTCCAGCTGCACCAACAATGACAGTGTCTTCAGCAAGAGATATGCCACAGGTAAAATGGTTCTAGTCGCTTGATTTACTTGATTTATATTTCGGTTTGCTCAATATTGTCGGCCTACCGCCGCCATACCGTCGCCTTGTGCCGCCATACAAGCAAAAAACGCGAAGCATGCGTTCTATGGTTAAGACATGAATCTTCTCTGCAAAAAAAACGAGGCGAGAGGCTGGGCGCGTGAATGCTTTGCTCAAAAAAAGATAGCTGCCCGGGGTAATGCAGAAAGGACTTGAGATGTCACGATCCTGGATTCCCGCCCCCTCATAACGATAAGGGGGATCGACACCGAGGATGTTGTTGAGTTCCTGTTGTTTCCTGGTGACATCGCCCACGCGCAAGTCCTTTCCGGGCCTGCCAAAGCATTCAATCACATCGAGTTGATCCAGCAAGCCTTGAAGCGTGTACTTGCCAAACAGGTTTTTCTTCTGCATCGCCTTTTGATGCAGGATAAATATATCAGCGCCACGAACTGCACGAACAACTTCCCATCCAGCGACTGCTCCGAGGAAACCAGCAGCCTCCGCATGCTTAAGCGCTCCTTGAGATTGCCGAACGCCTTTTCCACCAGGTCCCTGTCGCGGTAGATATCGAGCGCCTTGACGGGATCTTTTTTTTATTGCTGAGGAGCGCAGAGTACCCATAATTCCTTCGGGCTTCATCTATTGCCTTTTGTCTGGCAATCACCTTGATGTTTCTTGCCGGTGTTTCATGGATTTCACAGTATTTATCATAGAGTTTTGAGTTCTCGGGCTTCATGACGCCACTGTGCAGTTCTTTCTGGAGCCCGCATACCCGCCCGTTGCCACCTGCCCGCGAGCGGGTATTCATACTTATCAGGGAATGCTTTTTTAAGCCCTGCGTCAGGAGTGGAGTATGGACGACATCATCCGGCTGGTGGGTCCCCAGGGGGCCGTTGAGATACTGGGCATCCGCATGGTGGGTATCAATGCGGAAAACGGGAAGAAACTCCTGTTCAGCCTGGTATTCATTCTCTTTATCCTGCTGCTGGGACGGCTGCTCGGGCTGCTGGCGGACTGGTTTTTCCGCCGCCGGGTGAACGAGCGGGCCAGGTTCTGGACCCGGCAGGGCATACGGCTCGCGGTTTCCCTGCTGCTGTTCGTGGGGCTGGTTTCCGTATGGTTCGACGATCCCATGCGGCTGGCCACGGCCCTGGGCCTGGTGACCGCCGGCCTGGCCTTTGCCCTGCAGCGGGTGGTCACCGCTGTTGCAGGCTATTTCGTGATTCTAAGGGGCAAAACCTTTAATGTGGGAGACCGGATCGTGATGGGCGGTGTGCGGGGAGATGTGATAGCGCTCAGGTTCACCCAGACCGTGATCATGGAGATGGGCCAGCCCCCTCCGGTTCAGCAGGACAGGCCCGCCATGTGGGTGCAGGCGAGGCAGTACACGGGCCGTATCGTGACGGTCAGCAATGCCCGGATATTCGACGAGCCGGTGTACAATTACACGCTCGAGTTCAATTACCTCTGGGAGGAGCTCATGGTTCCCGTGCGGTATGGAACGAACCGCATCCGAGCCGAGGAAATCATGCTGGAGTCCGCCCGCCGGCACACCGTGACCACCAGCATGATGGGGGAAGAGGCCATGCATGAAATGCAGCGCCGCTATCTTCTCAAGCCGGACGAGATCGGACCGCGGGTATATTACCGCCTGACCGACAACTGGCTGGAGATGACCGTGCGATTTATTGTGGAAGACCGGGGCATCCGGGATGTGAAAGACGCCATGAGCCGGGACATCCTGCAGGCCTTCGAGCGTGAAGGTATCGAGATCTCGTCGGCAACCGTCGATGTGGTAGGCCTGCCGCCTCTCGTCCTCAGGCAGGAGAAACCGGGTGAACCTCGCCCTTCCTGACTGGGTGTCCCGGGCCTGCATGGATGTTCCTTCGTGAAACGTGAACCCGTCCCCGAAATCTCTGTTATCCGAACAGGAAGCTCTGCGGGTTGATCGAGCACAACTGCCGGGCGTCCAGGCTCCTGAAATATCTCTGGCGCGAGAAGACGTCGAGATAACTCCGGTACGAGTCGGTCCAGAGCAGGTTGATCATGAAATCCGTGCCGAAGAGGATACGGCGGCGCAGCCTGTCCCGGGTTTCGGCCGGCTGGTCGTGTATCGTGTCGCTGAGCCGGGCATAGAATCCCTCGTCGAAACCGCAGCACGAGAAGTCGGTGTAGACGTGGTCGTACTCTGCTATCAGGCCGATGACGGTCTGCTGCCATTCCCTTTTCGGGAAAAGACCCCATGCCCTGTCCTGCTTGCCGAAGTGGGCCAGGTTCAATTTCAGTGAGGGATGGAGCGAGAGCACCTGCACCCATTTGCCGGGGTCGGTGAAGGCCTTGGCCTGTTTGTGCGTGCGGTATCCGCCGTCGCTGCAGTGGGCCGTGATCGGGATACTCCTCGCGGCGCAGAACCCGTAGAGGCACTCCACCTTGGCCAGCTCCTCCGGGTCGTCAGCGGGCCAGGGGTCGAAGCCCAGGGGAGGATAGACCTTGATCCCGGCAAAGGCATAGGGCCCAAGCTGCTCGATGTCGCCGGAGAACCCGCCCATGGCGCTACGCAGACAGTCGCGGCGCTCGGACAGCGCCTCGGACCGGAAGGGCCCGAAGTACTTCTCCAGCATTTCCGGCAGGCCGGTGCTCCCTTCCCTTCCCTCCATGTCGTAGTTCCGGGTGTTGATCCCCAGGAAGGGGTAGATCTCGAAGAGGTGCAGCCTACTCGCCTGTACATACTTCCGTATGCCGTTGAAGAGGTCGATGACCTGCTCCACGATGGGCTTCTTCGGCAGATCGCTGTAGTGGATGCCAGGGTAGCCGTCCACGCCCTTGTATCCGAAGTCCATCATAAGGGGCGTGAGCACGACCCGATCATAGAAGCTGCCGCAGATCTCGACCCTGCCGTCGTGCAGAAAGGGCTCCACGTCCTTTTCCATGAGCAGAAAGAAGTCCCCCAGATCGCGCTCCATGACCGAGAGCAGGTTCATCACCCGGTTGAGCTTACTATCGATAAACTTCGACAGCACGGTGCTGACAATAGGTACCGAGTTCAGAAACAGCAGGGTGTCGATGTTCATCCTCTTCACAAAGCCGAGCAGACTCGGATGGCTCAGGTTCATGGCGTGGCAATGAATATCAAAAAATGTCTTCTCACTCATCGCAGGAAACCCCCCGGATATATTCATTTCATCGGTTGTTTCACAAAACCGTTCAACAGGATCACGACAACTGGCCGGGTACGTCCGGCACACCGGGTCGGTTCCGGCCCTTTGAATCCGGGCACTCGCCTGCCGGGAGCAGAACCGTCAGGCCCTTAAAAAGTCTGGCCGCTTCTCCGGAAGGATCAGTCTGAATGCCTTTCCTCGAGGTCCAGAAGGTGCTTTTTCCGCCACAGGCCGCCGCCGTAGCCGGTAAGGGTACCGTCGCTGCCGATCACGCGGTGGCAGGGCACGATGATGGAGACCGGGTTGGCGCCGTTGGCGTTTGCCACGGCCCTGACCGCAGAAGGCCTCCCCATGGACCGGGCCTGCTCTGCATAAGAGACGGTGCAGCCATAGGGAATGGTGAGCAGGGCTTGCCAGGCATCCTGCTGAAACGGGGTGCCCTGCATGTCGAGGCTGAGGTCGAAGGCCTTTCTCCTGCCCGAAAAGTACTCTTCGAGCTGTTTCAAGGCTGCTTCGAGATGGGGGCCGGCACCCGGCGTGACCCGCGTGTGAAAGGTCTTCTCGATCGCTGCGAGCTGCGCCTCGGGCGATTCGCTGTCCGCGAACTCCAGCAGGCAGAGCCCCCTGTCCGTGGCGCCCGCGAGCATGGGGCCAATCGGGGTCGGTATTTCCATAACCGTGATCCGGGCGGAGGCAGCCGGGTTCCGGGCCGGCCCGGCCTTCTTTGCCCGGGATTCATGATTTTCGTCAGATGTGATGTTTTGAGTGTGTGCCTGTGTTCTCATGCCCTGCCTCTCCTTTTCTAAGACGGTGCGTCATTGCGGGCCGCCCCACGACGCGGCATTGAACTCTTCCGTGAACGCCGGGCGCGGCTGTTCAGCATTTACGGCAAATCATTTCCGCCCCGTCATAACCAGCCCTTCGTCCGCGGTCCGCCATCCGCAGCCCTTCATTCCCGGCTCCTTGCTCGGTGCCCGCCATCCTTTTAGCCCGTTGCCCTCCGGCCGGAGGTCCTCTGCTCGTTTGCAGCCGTTGGGGTTTGATATCACCATCCAATATCACCGGCCTGCTTGTCAATGACCGAACCATGGCTCGCGATATGCCCGCGGAGAGGCTCCCGCCCGGAGCGTATCCTCTGCCGCGCCCGCTCTTCGATCCGGTCGAGCGGGAAGAATATCAAGGCATCACAAGTGAATAAGACCATGAACGGCAAGCAGAAAAAGGGCACCGAACCCTGAGGGAGAGCGAACCCCCCATTGACAAAAAGCCCTGCTTCGAATAGGACACCACAACGAGGAAAGTTCTATGCAAAATATACGCAATTTCAGCATCATTGCCCATATCGATCACGGCAAGTCCACACTGGCCGACCGACTGATCATGAAGACCGGTGTCTGCGACATGCGCACCTACAAAGACCAGATGCTCGACAGCATGGACATCGAGCGCGAGCGCGGCATCACGATCAAGAGCCAGGCCATCTCCCTGCCCTACACTGCCTCCGACGGCGAGACCTACACGCTCAACCTCATCGACACGCCGGGCCATGTCGACTTCTCCTATGAGGTGTCCCGGTCGCTCGCGTCCTGCGAGGGCGTGCTCCTGCTCATCGATGCGGCCCAGGGCGTCCAGGCCCAGACCCTGGCCAATCTCTACCTGGCCATGGAGCACGACCTGGAGATCATCCCCGTGATCAACAAGATCGACCTGCCGGCGGCCGATGTGGAGCGGGTTATCGAGCAAATCGACTCGGAGCTGGGGCTCGACCCGTCCACCCACCTGGCGTGCTCGGCAAAGGAAGGCACCGGGGTCGACGAGATCCTTGAGGCCATTGTCCAGCGCATCCCGCCTCCCCGGGGAGAGGCGGAAGAACCGCTTGCGGCCCTGATCTTCGACGCCCATTACGACGCCTACCGGGGCACGGTCATCAGCTGCCGGGTCTTCGACGGCGAGGTCAGGGCGGGAGACACGATCCGCTTCATGTTCAACGACTCGATCTACCGGGTGGAAGAGGTGGGCCGGTTCCTCCTGGACCGGCAGAAGCGCGAGACGATCTCCGCAGGCGATGTGGGCTACATCATCGCAGGCGTCAAGACCGTATCGAGCGTGAGCATCGGCGACACCATCACCCTTGACGACAGACCGTGCGCGCATCCGCTGCCCGGCTTCAAAAAGGTCAAGCCCGTGGTCTTCGCCTCGATCTATCCCATCGCGTCCGACGACTACGAGGACCTCTCCGACGCGCTGGAAAAATACACGCTCAACGACGCGGCATTCATCTATGAGAAAGACTCCTCTGCCGCCCTGGGCCAGGGTTTCCGGTGCGGGTTCCTGGGGCTATTGCACCTGGACATCGTCCAGGAACGGCTGGAGCGCGAGTACGGGCTCAACATCATCCTCTCGGTGCCCAGCGTGCGCTACCGGTTCACGCTCAAGGACGACACCGAGCTCTACGTGGACAATCCCGCCCACTATCCCAACCCCATGAGCATCATCAAATCCGAAGAGCCCTATATCCGGGCGTCCATGATGCTGCCGGACCGATATCTGGGCGCGGTCATGACCCTGTGTATCGACAGGCGTGGCGTGAACTCCAACATGCGCTACCCGAGCCCGGGCCGGGTGGAGCTCTCGTACGAGATGCCGCTGTCCGAGGTGATCTTCGACTTCTACGACCGCTTCAAGTCGGTGACCCAGGGGTATGGCTCGTTCGACTACGACCTCATCGACTACCGGACCAGCAACCTGGTGCTCCTGGACATCCTGGTCAACGGCGAGAAGGTGGACGCGCTGTCCCAGATCGTCCACCGCGACCGGGCCAGGGTGCGGGGCGTGCTGGCGTGCGACCGGCTGAAAGACGAGATCCCCCGGCAGATGTACAAGATCGCCATCCAGGGGGCCATCGGCGGCGAGATCATCTCCCGCTCCACGGTCTCGGCCTTCCGCAAGGACGTCACGGCCAAGTGCTACGGCGGCGACATCACCCGGAAGCGCAAGCTGCTGGAAAAGCAGAAAGAGGGCAAGAAGCGCATGAAGATGGTGGGCTCGGTGAGCATCCCCCAGAGCGCCTTCCTGGCCGTGCTCAAATCCGACAAGGATTCATGACCGCAGGCAAGGCACTGGCCCCCGGGCTCTATATCCATTTCCCCTTCTGCCGGAGCAAGTGCGGGTACTGCGACTTCTACTCCGTTACCGAGACCTCGCTCGTCCCCGCGTTTCTGGAGGCACTGTCCGGAGAGGCGGCCCTCTACCGGGAAGAGTTCACCGCCTTCGACACGGTCTATTTGGGCGGAGGCACGCCCTCGCTGATGGCGCCCGAGCAGGTGGAGGCCCTCCTTGAGACGATCCGCGGCACTTTCACCATCCTTGCCGGCGCCGAGATCACCATGGAGCTCAACCCTGCCGACCTGACCCGCGATGATCTGCAGATGCTGCGGGAAGCAGGCGTGAACCGGGTCAACATCGGGGTGCAGTCGTTTCACGACCGGGAGCTGAAGTTCCTGGGCCGCAGGCACGACCGGCGGCAGGCACTCTCGGCCCTGGAAGGAGCCGCGGCCGCAGGGTTCGACAATATCGGGCTAGACCTGATCTACCACCTTCCCCATCAGAGTCTCGAGGACTGGCGTGCGTCCCTTGATCAGGCCATCGCATTACACCCCGCCCACCTGTCCTGCTACGAGCTGGAGCTCAAGACCGGCACCCCACTCGGCAGAAAATACGGGCAGGGCACGCACGCCCGGCGCCCGGAAGACCTGGCGCAAGAGTTTTTCGTGAAGACCTCCGAGATCCTGGAAGACGCGGGGTACATCCACTACGAGGTCTCGAACTTTGCCGCGGGCATGGACAAGGCGTCCCGGCACAACCGGAAATACTGGGACCACACCCCCTACCTGGGCCTGGGCCCCGCGGCCCATTCATTCAAAGACACCCGCCGCTGGTGGAACCGAAGCTCCCTGCAGGGCTACCTCGCCGACCTCCGGACCGGAGAGCGGCCCGTTGAGGGACGGGAAGACCTGGGATTGGAAGAGCTGGCCATGGAGGCCCTGTTCCTGGGACTCCGCACCAGAGACGGGATCGATCTGGACCGCTGCGCACGGCTCTACGGCCGGGACCTGATGAAGGAAAACGGGCCGCATATCGAGGAGTGGAGCCGCCTGGGCCTCGTCGAGATCGCGGGCGGCCGGGTCCGCCCCACCCGCTCGGGCATGGCCGTGGCCGACGCCCTGGCCGTTCTGTAGCCTCTCGCGCATATTGCACGAAGCCATAGGTTCGGCCCCCGAATACTGTCACCGCCGCAAAGCAGAGGGGCTATCCGGTGGAGAACACAAACAGTCGGGGAACGGGCGGACCGAGAGGCAGGATTCGGGGTACTGCGCCTTTGCCGGATGGCTCGATGCGGTTGACTCTATGCCGGTGATTCATATAAGAATATACCGGCATACCGGGTAAGAACCTCTCGGAGTCCGATGCCGAGCGGCAAGAAAGAAAAGGTGTCAGGAACTGCCGGGTACGGCAGGAAGGAACACGGGCCTGCCCTTCGATCCGCCGGCTGGTACAGACAGGAGAGTGAACCGTGATATATTTTACCGAAAGCGAGATTGACCAGCTTCTGGAAGACGACGCCCCGATGGGCGATCTGACGACGTTCCTGGTGGGAACGGCCGGACAGAAGGCAAGGATAACCTTTCGGGCGCGCGGCCCCATGGTGGTCTGCTGCACGGAAGAGGCCGTACGGCTGTTTAAAAAGGTGGACCTGCAGGTCCACTCGTATGTGCCTTCAGGCACCCATCTCAATCCCGGCGATGTGATCCTCGACGCGCAAGGCGATTCGGCACCGGTTCATATGGTCTGGCGGACAAGCCTGGCATTGGTGGAATTCGCATCCGGGATCTCGGATCGCACGAACAGAATGCTCGAGGCCGCCAGGAAGGAAAACCCCTCGGTGATCGTTGCCGGAACGCGCAAGCACCCGCCTTATATAAAAAAGATCGCGCTCAAAGCGCTCATGGCGGGAGGAGGGATGCCTCACCGCACGGGGCTCTCCGATACCGTCCTGATTTTCAGGGAGCATCTGGTCCTTGCCGGCGGCTATGGGAGGCTTTCCGGGATAGTTCCCGCGATACGGCGGAAAAGCAGGGAGCGCAAAATCGTCGTGGAGGCCCATACCGAAGAGCAGGCCGTCATGGTGGCCGAGTCGGGAGCGGATGCCGTGCAGGTCGACAAGATGCCGCCCGAAGACTTCGCCTCCTGTGCAAAAAAATGCAGGCGGCTGAATCCGGACATCTACCTTATCGCCGCCGGTGCGGTCAATGATTCGAACGCGGGGAGATACGCGAAAGCGGGTGCAGACGTGCTCGTTTCTTCATGGATGTACTTTGCCCAGCCTTCGGATGTCCGCGTGGAAATCGTGCCAATCGATTGACGTATCGCCCCGATGAGAAGGCCTTTTTTTAAGGTCGCACAATGAGACAGGGCGCGCAGCGCGGACCAAGCCCCTATGTCCTCATGGAATCCACCAGCCCTCTGAGCATTTCCATGTCCACGGTCCGCTGGTACAGGGGCCTGGTGTCCTGCCGGTAGAGGGAGAGCCCCTCTTCGAAGGTGGGCTTGTCCTCCTTGATGTAGAGCACGCCCAGAGGGAACTTGCCGGGTTCGGTCGCCTTCCTGAACGCCGCCTCCCGGTCGGTGGGGTCGTAGGATTCCTCGAGGGTGTAGGTGTTCTGCTTGAACCACCCGTAGGTGTTCACCTTGTTGTAGGTGACGCAGGGCTGGAATATGTCCAGCAGGGCATAGCCCTTGTGGGTGAGAGCCTTTTTGAGGATGTCCGTAGTCTGCCGTGCGTCTCCCGCGAATGCCCGCGCCACGAACGAGGCGTCCAACGCAATGGCCACCGCGACCGGGTTGAAGGGCTCCTGGGTGACGCCGTGGACCTGCACCGGGGTGACGAAGCCCTGCCGGGTGGTGGGCGAGGCCTGGCCCTTGGTGAGGGCATAGACCATGTTGTTGTGGACGATGTTGGTGATGTTGGGGTTTCGCCTGATGGTATGCATGAAGTGGTTGCCGCCCTCTCCGTACATGTCGCCATCCCCGCTCTCGGCAATCACGATGAGCTCCGGATTCGAGGCCTTGATCGCGGTTGCAGGCGGAAGGGCCCGGCCGTGGAGGCCGTTGAAGTAGTGCGCGTTCAGATACTGGGGCGTCTTGGCGGCCTGCCCGATGCCCGAGACAAACACCACGTTTGCGGGGTCGAGCTCAAGCTCGTCCAGGGCGTCCTTGACCGACTTGAGGATGCGGAAATTCCCGCAGCCCGGGCACCAGGCAATATCCACGGCATGATCGAAGTCATACGCGCCCATGCGTGCTCTCCTTTTTCCCCAGCTTCTCATGCAGGCCTTCGCACACGTCCTCGGGCATGAGGGGAAGGCCGCTGTACTTCAGGACAGCCCCGTCGAAGGCGATCCCGGCCTCGCTTCGGACGAGCCGGGCGAACTGGGCGGTGGCGTTGCTCTCGACCACGATCTTCCGGTGCGCGCGCTCCAGGTATTCTGCGGTGACCTCTGCAAGCGGGTAGACCTGCGAGTAGTGGAGAATCGCGGTGTCGTCCCTGCCGAGCATGTCCAGGCCCTCCTGCACTGCATGGAGCGAAGATCCCCAGCACACCACGAGGTTGCGGTAGTCTTTCGGGCCGAAGAGTTGCGGAGGGAACGCCTCCTTTCGCAGGCCGGAGAGCTTTTTGAGCCGCTTGTTCACCATGGCGGTCCTGGTGGAGAAGTCCTCGGTGATGAACCCGTCCTCGTCGTGCTCGTCGCTGTCCGCGCGCACCCTGCCCTCGCCGAAGCCCGGGATTCCCCGGGGGGAGACGCCGTTTTCCGTGAGGGCATAGCGGCGGTAGTCCGCCCTGGTCTGCACGATGAAGCGCTGATCGTACACCTTGCTCGTGTCCAGATCGGGCACGTTGTACCTGCGCTCAAGGAAAAACTGGTCCGTGAGGATGAACACCGGCACCTGGTACTTGTCGGCGAGATAAAAGGCATGCCTGGTAAGGGAAAACCCCTGCTCATGGGTGCCGGGCGCGAGGATTGCCCGGGGGAACTCCCCGTGCCCCGAGTACAGGGCGAACTGGAGATCGGCCTGCTCGGTCCTGGTGGGCAGGCCGGTCGCGGGTCCGGGCCGCTGGCCCAGGTGGATGACCAGGGGCGACTCGATGCACCCGGCGAGGCTCACCCCCTCGACCATCAGGGCATAGCCTCCTCCCGAGGTGGTGACGAGCGCCCTGCCGCCGGCGTACCACGAGCCGATGGCCATGTTGACCGCGCTGATCTCGTCCTCGGCCTGCTCGACCACCACGCCGGACGACTCGGCCTTTTTCGTGAAGAACACCAGCACACCCGTTGACGGTGACATGGGATACGAAGACACGAAGGTGCATCCGCCGGCCAGACCTCCCAGGCCCACGGCGTTGATCCCGTCGGTGAGGACCTCGTTCCTGACCTCAGCGGTACGCTCGATGGACACCGCGGCCTGCCCGGGCTTGAGCAGCTTCTTGCTCCGCTCGTACCCCTCATCCGAGGCATCCAGGTTTTTCTGCAGCCGGTCCTCGCCCAGGCCGGAGAGGATCATCCGTATCTCTTCGTGCATGAGGTCGCTGTCAACGAAGAAGAGCCCGGCGAGAATTCCCAGGAGAACCGTATTGGCATACACGGCCCCGCCTTTCTCGCGGGCGACCTCGTTGATGGGAACCTCCAGAACGGGATGGTGGCCGTCGAGATACCGGTCATCGATAAAGGCCCGGTCGCCCAGGATCACGGTCTCCTGGGTGATCCTGTCGTGAAACCGCTCCATGGCGTCTTCGTGCAGGGGCACGAAGAGGTCGATCCTCCTGGTATAGGCGGACACCCTGCGCGAGGATACACGGACCTGGGTCGAGTTGTTTCCCCCACGGATGCGGGACATGAATTCGCTGTAGGAGAACACGTTGTAGCCCGAGCGCTTGAGCATCCTGGTCAGGAGCGCTTCCAGCGTCTGCAGCCCCTGACCCGCCTGCCCGGAAAAAACAATGGACATGTCTTCTCGGGGTTTGAACACCATACCATATAAGGTAGCGGCGCGGGGGTGATATTCAACAGGCTCAAGTCCCGGTTCATGCCTTTTTAGACATTGGCTTTTGCCCGGGAGAGCTTACCATGAGTCTATATGCCCGAGCCCGGGAACCTGCTGATCGTGGTCACCATCAAAGGGCACCGGCACTGTCCGGCAGCTCGTTGAAAGAGGGCTCGACATGATGCCGTACGGCTGTTGTCGCATGACCGATATCCGGGAAAAGGCCGGCTTTCAGAAAATGCTCTGCCGTCCGGTCGCGAGTCTTGACCGGCATCGGCGAAGGGAGCTGAAAAAAAAAGGGATGAATCCCCTCACCCTCGCGCTCGTCGGGAGCGTTCCTATCGTGACCGTGTTCCTGCTCATGGTGGGGCTGCGCTGGTCGGCAGCCCGTGGCATGGGCACGGGTTGGGTCCTGGCATCCGCGCTGGGGCTCTTCCTCTGGAGGATGGATACTCTCTGGTGGGCCGCGGCCGCGATATACGGAGCCCTGCAGGCCCTGGAGATCATCCTGATCGTGTTCGGCGCAATCCTGCTCATGAACTATCTCGAGGGAAGCGGCGCGGCTTCGACGATCCAGTGGCACTTCACGCATATCGCGGACGACCGGCGGGTGCAGCTTCTGCTCATCGGGCTCGGCCTCAACACCATAATCGAGGGAGCGGCCGGTTTCGGCACCCCGGCTGCGATCGCGGCCCCTCTCCTGATCGGCCTGGGGTTCCCGCCCATGGCCGCCGCCATATTCGGCCTCTTCTTCGACGCCACCCAGCCTCCGTTCGGGGCCGCGGGCACGCCCATCATCGGCGGGGTCGCCTCGGTCATCGACGAGAAAATACTCCCCTCCGGCATGAGCGTCATGTCCTTTCTCGGTGACGTGACGCGCTGGACAGGCATCGTGACCGGGGTGGCCATGGTTTTCTGGGGGCTTCTCGGCGTCTTTCTCCTGCTCCTGTGGTTCGGCCCCGAGAACGAGCGGAACCTGAAAGGCGCCCTCAAGCGCACACTGCCCGTCACGCCGTTCGCTTTTGTCCTGGGCGGGCTTGCGGGATCAACCCAGTTTCTGACTGCCTGGTTCTTCGGGCCGGCGCTCCCCGACATCGCTGCCGGTTTCGCCGTGCTCGGGGTCGGCCTTCTCCTGGCGCACTACAACGTGCTGACGCCCCGGCGGGCCTGGATATTTCCCGGGCGCGCCTCCTGGGAACACGCATGGCACGGCGGGCTCCACGGTGAGGCATACCACAGCGGGAAACCGGAGAAGAGGATGCCGGTGCTGCTCGCGTGGACACCCTACCTTCTGGTGGCGCTTGTGCTCCTGGTGACGCGCTGGCCCGGGCTCGGTCTCGTGGAGGTCCTTCAGGGCTACACCCTCGACGTGGAGGAGATCCTCGGCCAGGACCTCTCGTTTTCCCTCAGATATCTCTACCTGCCGGGCATTGTCCCGTTCATCCCGGTTGCCGTGCTGACCGGCTTCATCCACCGGATGGATCTCCGGTCCATGGCGGATTCATGGAAGGACACGGTGTCGCACATCACCTCTCCTGCGATAACGCTGGTCATCGCCGTATCCATGACCCAGGTGATGATCCAGTCCGCCACCAACGGGGCGGATCTGCCCGGGATGATGCAGGCCCTCTCGCGGGTGCTGGCGCTCGGGGCGGGCGGGGCCATCCCCTTTGTTGCCCCGTGGATCGGCACGCTCGGCGCTTTCATGACCGGCAGCAACACCTCGTCGAACATCCTGTTCAGCGTGCTGCAGTATGAGGCCGCCGCATCGGTGGGCATCGCTCCCGCCGTGGTGGTCGCCATGCAGAACGTGGGCGGAGGCCTGGGCAACATGCTCTCCATCCTGAACATCGCAGCGGTCTGCGGGGTCATCGGCATGACGGGCATGGAGGGCGTGATCCTCCGCAGGATGGTGCTGCCGACTCTGATCTATGCCGTGTTCGCGGGTCTGGCCGGTCTTGCCTTGGCGTACGGCTTTGCCGGATGATGAAACCGGGGCTTTTTTCTCCCCGTATCCACGGGCATAGCCCTTCCCTGCCATCAGGGCCTTTTCCCGGCTCGGAATATGTGCTAGGAAAATCTCAATACTCGATAAACCCCAGAGATTGCTTCACCAGGAGCAGGGAACTTCCGGTGGTTGAAAAGCTTGAGACAATGAACGACACCCCTCTTGAAAGTCTGCGGACCGTCTTCGGATACGAGTCGTTCCGGCCTTATCAGCAGGAGATCATCGAACGGCTCGTCCAGGGCGAGAACGCCTTTGTTCTGATGCCCACGGGCGGCGGGAAGTCGCTCTGCTTCCAGATTCCGGCCCTTCACCGCGAGGGCGTGGGCATCGTGGTCTCGCCGCTCATCTCCCTGATGAAGGACCAAGTGGACGCTCTGCGGGCCTGCGGGGTGAAGGCGGCCTTCTACAACTCCTCGCTCGGGAGCGCCGAGGCCAGGAAGGTGCTGTCCATGCTGCACAACCGGGAGCTCGACCTGCTCTACCTCGCGCCCGAGCGCCTGATGAGCGACGGATTCATCGAGAGGATCCGCCAGGTGCCCATCGCCCTGTTCGCCATCGACGAGGCCCACTGCATCTCCCAGTGGGGCCACGATTTCCGGCCCGAGTACATGAAGCTGGGCCGGCTCAGAAGGATGTTTCCGGACATTCCGGTGATCGCGCTCACCGCCACGGCAGAGCCCCACACCAGGCGGGACATCCTGGAGCGCCTCGACCTCAAGGACGCCCGGTGCTATGTCTCGGGGTTCGACCGTCCCAACATCCGGTATTCCGTGGTGGAAAAGCGCAAGCCTCTTGCGCAGCTCACGGAGTTCCTGAGCTCCCGGCCCACGGACGCGGGCATCGTCTATTGCCTGAGCCGCAAAAGGGTGGACGAGGTGGCGGGTAAACTTGCGGAGGCCGGATTCGAGGCCGCGCCCTACCACGCCGGGCTCACCGCGGGCGAGCGAAAAAAGACGCAGGACGACTTCCTGCGCGACGAGATCCGGATCATCGTGGCCACCGTGGCCTTCGGCATGGGCATCGACAAGTCCGACGTCCGCTTCGTGGTGCACTACGACATCCCCAAGAACATCGAGTGCTACTATCAGGAGACCGGCCGCGCGGGTCGCGACGGCCTGGCGGCCGAGGCCCTGCTCATGTTCAGCTACGGCGACGTGGCCGTTGCCCGGGGACTCATCGAGAAGTCGCGCAACCCCGAAAGGGCGCGCATAGAGCTGCACAAGCTGAACGCCATGGTGGGATTTGCCGAGGCCATGAGCTGCCGGCGGCGCATCCTGCTGGGATATTTCGGCGAGCGCCTGCAGGAGGACTGCGGCAACTGTGACGTGTGCCTGGACCCGCCCGAGGTCATGGACGTGACCGAGGACGCCCGCAAGGCCCTGTCGTGCGTATACCGGGTGGGGCAGCGCTTCGGCATGGGCCACGTCATCGACGTGCTGCGCGGCTCGAAGAAGGAGCGCGTGGCCAACCTCCGCCACGACCGGCTCTCCACCTACGGGATCGGCGCGGACAAGAGCCCGGACTACTGGTCAACCCTGCTGCGCCATCTGGTGCACCACGGGTATCTCCTGCAGGACGTGGGCGACTATTCGGTGCTCAAGCTCACCCCCTCGGCCGGGCCCCTGCTGCGCGGGGAGCTGACGATCACCATGGCCGAGCCCCGCGTGAAGGCCGCGGCAGGGCTCAAATCCGCCTCGAAGGCGGCCCGCCGCAAGGCAGGCGACATCGATTACGACCCCGGGCTCTTCGAGAGACTCCGCGCGCTTCGCAAGCAGCTTGCCGACCGGGAAGGCGTGCCGCCCTTCGTCATCTTCAGCGACGTGTCCCTGGCGGAGATGGCCGCAATTCTCCCCAGGACCGAGAACGAGTTCCACGGCATCCACGGGGTGGGAAAGCACAAGATCGAGCGGTACGGCCCATATTTCCTCGACGAGATCCGGCGGTTCGGGGGTAGCGGATAGGCTCCATCCAGCGCGGCAATCCCTGCAATGACGGTGGATTTTTCAAGGCTCCAGAAAGTTATCGTCTGCGGATGATACAAAAAAAGGCCAAAGCAATCTTCCCTTCTCTGCTTCACGGATCTGTCTGCACAGATGGGGGGCAGAGGCAATCAGTGGTACAATGGTCGTTGTCCGATGTGCGGGGGCATGACGGGCGGACAGGGTCGGCAGAGGACCATCCCGGATAAGCTCCCGGCACCGGAGAATGAGGAATGGGTGAAGAATTTCCGCCGGGTGTATGCCCTGGAGAAGCTGTCGAGGGTTCAGTATGAAACAGACAGCAGCAAGTACGGCGTCAACATGCCCTATCACATGATCATCTGGCAGGTGAATAATCATATCGAATGGGAAGAGAAGATGTTCTCCGCATATGGAATCTCTCCGGATTCACCGGTGCCGGCGGTGAAGCAGACTTCAAGCCTCGGGGAGGCGTATCAGGTCGGCTATGATCTGGAAACAGATCTCATACCAGGTTACGAATGGCTCATAAAGAACGCTGGAGATCAAGACAGCAAGAATGTGCTCGACTTCATCCTCTTGCAGACAAGGATGCATGCCACCATGTTTCAGCATGTTATGGGGATAGGCACAATGGGGCTTGGTATGATGCGTTGAAACTGGACATATCAATCCACCTGTCCGGTATGCTGCCCGCTGGCCCCTCGTGATCGTGACGTCACCATGACAATCAAAGCCATCCGCCATCTCATTATCCCTCCTTCGCAAAAAGAGAAGGCGAATCGGGTTTATTGTGGATGAGGAAAAGAGCGTTAAAGCTGGTGACCATTCGAGCTTGTCTCTTTCCGTTATGATACCCGGCACATACCGAAATGAACCTCCAGCCTTGTTCCACTTAGGATGACTTCACGCGGATAAAACTGTCGATATCGTGAGGATAGCGAAGATTAGCTTCCATTGCATATATCAACTGGCTATCTGAAAGTGAGATCGTGAGATACAGAATCCATATCTCTATAAGGCACTAACACTTGAGCTAGAATCCAGCTCTTTGTAATAAATCATACTCCTTCCGATTTATCCCAAAACCGATGGTCTCCTGGAAACATCTATACAAGCAAGCCATATTACTATGCTGTAACGCTACCTTGGGATTCTTCCAATGGAGAGACGGCCCCCTGCCAAGTTATAAACAGGCCTTTCCCTGGGCAGTCCGGCTCTCTGGTCGAGCGCCGGTCTCCGGCCCAGGCATGTCCTTATCCGGATGATGCCCCAGCTTGAGGTGAAAATTCGTTTTACGGGGAGGAGAGGACCCTGCCGGAATAGACCGAACGGTCGTTCTATTTTGCATTGACTTTAACCGGTTTTTACCGGCATAATCAGCAAAGAATCAGCATCTTGACCATGTTGCGCTGTCGTGCCGCCTGCACGGGCGGGTGAAACTGCCGGGGTTTTCGCGCGAACGAATACGTACGGCTTTGTGTGCAATCCATACGCAGTGGAGAAGAAGGAGGTCTTGATGAGCGACATATATGAGAGGCTCCGCGACCGGATCGACCAGTACTCCGTGGGCTTCATCGCAACCGCCTCGGGCGTGGAGCTGAAGATCCTGAAGAGGCTCTTCACCGAAGAGGAGGCGTCGACATACCTCGCCCTCACCCGGACACCCGAACCGGTGAGCGTGATCGCGGAAAGACTGGGCAAGAGCGCGGACGAGACCGGCCGGATACTCGCTCGGATGACGGAAAAGGGCCACACCTTCCCCGCTACCCGTGACGGTGAAAAGTTCTATGCCGCAGCCCCCTTCATGCACGGTTTTTTCGAGCACCAGGTCTTCCGCAAGGTCAAGGATCCTGAGTTGCCCGCGCTCTTCGAGGAGTACTTCCAGACCGGTTTCATTCCCAGGACCAAGTCCCTTCGCACCGTGCCCATTCACATGGAGGCCACGCCCGAGACGCCCGTGGCGCCCTATGACGACGTGAAAAAAATCATCATGTCCAAGGAGCGCATCGGCGTGTTCCCGTGCGCCTGCCATTTCCAGACAGCCTCCGTGGGCATGAAGTGCGACAGGCCCCACGACATGTGCCTGGCCTTTGATTTCTATGCAGAGTATCTGCTCGACGAGATCGGCTTCGGCCGCATGATCACCCGGGAGGAGGCGCTGAAAATCCTCGACGAGGCAGAGGCGGCGGGCCTCGTTCACCAGACAGGCGGCAACAAGCAAAACACCGAGTGCATCTGCAACTGCTGCCCCGACTGCTGCACGATTTTGAGGCAGGTGAAGCGCCTGCCCAATCCGGCCCGCTACAAGAGCTCCAACTACGAGCTCGTGTATGACGAAAACTCCTGCACACACTGCGGCGTGTGCCTGGAAAGGTGCCCCATGCAGGCCCTGAGCGCAGATGCCCCGGACAAAACCATCGCGGTCAATCGCGACCGGTGCATCGGCTGCGGGCTGTGCACCACCACCTGCGAGAGCGGGGCCCTCACGCTCAAGATCAAGGACGAAAAGGACCGCCGCACGCCGCCCACCGACTTCGACTTCATGCGCTGCTCCCTGGACCTGTGGAAGGAGATGGGCAAGGCAAAGGGCAGGCAGGAAGGCTGAGCCGGCGGCACCGAAGAACCCGCCCTGCCCCGCCTCTGCCGCTCCTGCCACCTCAGACCTCCAGCACCACCTCCACCTGCAGGCACTCCCAGGGCCCGGCGCTGCCGTTCTTCTGCTTGATGCTGGCCTTCAGAGGCGCGCCCTGGTCAAGAAACCCCGCGACCGCGGCGTTGTCGGTCCTCGGGATATAGCCGAGCTTGTGCTCCCTCCAGTACAGGGCCGTGGCCCGCGCGTCGTGGGGGTTCGTGGGCTCCCGCCGCAGCTCCAGGGGATCGCCTGGGCCAAGATAGTCCCAGATGTTCGCACCCTCGTAGTAGCGGAAGCCAGCGACATGCGTGTCCAGGAGCAGGATGCGGCGCGTGTCGGGCCGGGGGATGTCCTGCGCGCACTGACGGGCGGCCGGGCCCAGGATAAAGAGCGGCAGGCAGAAAAGTTGCTTGATGAACGTTCTTCTGTGCATGGTTCACCTCCATGCACGGGTGATTACCAGACCTGCTCCCCCATGGAATGTCCTACCGGTAGATCGCGGTCATTTTTTCGATCTCATGCCTCAGCTCGTCCCTGAGCCCGTCCGGCGAGATCACCTCCACCTGGGAGCCGTACTTGAGGATCTCCCGCCTGACCTCGCGGAAATCGGCCACCGGGAAGCTCATACGGATGGAGCCCCCGGGCTCGGGCACGACCTGCTGGTCGGGGTGCCAGACCTGCTCGGCCACCCAGGGAGCGACCTCGGGGGAAAATCGCAGGCAGACCTCGCTCGCCGCTTCGCCCTTCATGATGCCGAAGTTCCTGCGGATGTATTCCCGGACAGCATCCGCGCTCACCGGGGCAACGATGTTCATCTCCGACGGGGTGATGGACCGGATCCGCGAGAGGGTGAAGTCGCGTATCTCAGCCCTCAGATTGCAGTGTGCCACAGCGTGCCAGGTGCCCATGTAGGAGAGCAGGTGCAGGGGCAGGATGTCCCGGCTCGTGGTCTCGTCCTGGTGGGGCGAGTAGTAGTCGATCTTAAGCGGTCTGGCGTGGATAAGGGCGTCGAGCACCTGCTGGAAGACCTTGTCGCTGGTCCGGGAATACTCGATGTTCTTGACCGAGACCTTTTCGCTCAGACTCTCCAGCGACAGGCCGGATCCGTGGGAGTGCTGGGAGAGGATCTGGTTCAGGAACGACTTGAGCGAGCCCTTGATCCGGCTGTCCGGGACGGCGGAGGCCAGGCGGAAGGAGAGCAGCAACGAGACGAGCTCCTCCTCGCTGAGCCAAAAACCCGGAAGGTCGTAGGAGGAGTCCTCGTAGCGATAGCCCCGGCGCGCGTGCACGTAGACCAGGGGCGCGAACAGCCGGTCGCGCATGAACTCGATATCGCGCTGGGCGGTCTTGCCCGCGATCTCGAACCGCTCCGCCAGGGCGGCGGCATTGGGATACCGGCCCTTTCTGACCTGGTGGTGAAACCAGAGAAACCGCTCGAACGTCACCTTTGACGGCACAGGCCCTCCTCCTTTCCCGCCTATGAGAAAGCTCCTCCGGAGAATCTCCGGACGGCGCGGCAGCTCTCGCCTTTCCAGCCATTATCAGTCAACCCGGGTAAAAGGCAAGCCGTGGAAGCACGTATCTTGATTTGAATGGCCGGTCGGACAACATGAGTTACAGAAAAAGCCCTTCCATGCACGGATGGCGCCAGCTGGCGGAAATACCACGAAAACCGCTCTGATCGAGCGCATACATCTCATCAAACCGGGAACGCCCATCCATGGGAAGGCGGGGTGACATCAGCCGGATACCGCCCCGGGCCGTATCGCTCCCCCTGAGCGTCCTTGACCGCGGGCGCGGGATGGCATATATCACCCCGATGAAAGAAGATCGCGTGCACATGCAAGGGAGAGCCAGGCCATGAGCTTCGCCTACCTCAGGCACATTCCCGGCCCGGACGAGATCCGGGACGCCATCCCCCTGCCGGGACACCTCGAAGAACTGAAAAAGGCGCGCGACCGGGAGATCCGCGCGATCTTCGAGCGTGAGATCGACCGGTTCTTCCTGGTAATCGGGCCCTGTTCGGCGGACAACGAGGACGCGGTGTGCGAGTATGTCTCGCGGCTGGCCAGGCTGCAGGACGAGGTGAAGGACCGCATCCTCATCATCCCCCGGATCTACACCAACAAGCCCCGGACCACGGGCGAGGGCTACAAGGGCATGGTCCACCAGCCCGACCCGCACAAACAGCCCAATATCGTTGACGGCATCCGCGCCATACGCACCATGCACGTGCGCGCCCTGCGGGAGTCCGGCCTGCCTGCCGCCGATGAGATGCTCTACCCGGGCAACCTGCCCTACCTGGAAGATCTGCTGAGCTACGTGGCCGTGGGCGCCCGGTCGGTCGAGAATCAGCAGCACCGGCTCACGGTGAGCGGCATGGGCGTGCCCGCGGGCATGAAGAACCCCACCAGCGGCGACATCTCCGTGATGCTCAACTCCATTCACGCGGGCCAGCACTCCCACGTGTTCATCTATAACGGCTGGGAGGTGAAGACCTCGGGCAACCCCTTCACCCACGCGATCCTGAGGGGGTCGGTGGATGTCTCGGGCAGGAACATCCCGAACTACCACTACGAAAACCTGCTGGCCGTGACCCGCGAGTATATGGCGCGCCCGCTCGTCCACCCCGTGATCGTGGTGGATACCAACCACTCCAACTCGGGCAAGAACTTCCGCGAACAGCCGAGGATCGGGATGGAGGTGATGCAGAGCCGCAGGCATTCGCCCCTGCTCAGAGACCTGATCAGGGGCCTCATGATCGAGAGCTACCTGGTGGAAGGCTCTCAGAAGATCGACGAGAACACCTTTGGCAAGTCCATCACCGACCCCTGCCTGGGCTGGAACGAAACAGAGGATTTCGTGAGGAGACTGGCCGAGGCGGTGTGACCCGGAAATTACGGGCACGGACCCCGGACAGACCCGGCCTCTCTTCTTCCGCTGGCTACGGGGACTGCGCCCCACCTTCTTTGTATCCAAAAAGCTGACTCTCAGAAGGAGAAATCCACGGCCGGGATGCCTGCTTCTTTTTTCACCATACCCGGTCCTCTTGCGTTGCGCACACCCCGCCCATCGCCATAGAGGCCGGTTTCTCTTTTAGAAATCCCCTTCTCCTTTGCGGAATCCCTTCGGCCGGGGTTTCCTTCGCACCTGGCACTTCCAGGGGATCGGCATGCGCCCTTGCGCTCCCAGGCCTTTTTCCTGTAAAGAGGGAGGGGTGTTCTGCCGATTCCGTATACAAAAAAACGGGTGGAATGGATCATGCCTACCCATGCAAACGGACAGCGTGATTCCCTCGAGCAGAAAACGCCGGAATCGGTAGCTCTCCCGGGGGAAAACCACAGTCCGGCAAGCGGTTCGGCATTCAGTGATGGGATGACGGCAAAAGGGCTCCATGAGCCATGATGCCACGACAAGACAATTCGAGAGAGAAAGGGGCAACCATGGAGAACAGACCGGACTTTTATACGGCGGCAGGGAGCGAACCGTCTCATTCCTTTCTGGAAGCGGTCGGACCCGGCAAGGGAGACCATCACCATCAACCCGCAGAAAACCCGGAATCCCGGGGAAGATGCGCTCGGGGAAAGACAGGCGGGGGCATCCGGCATCCGCTGATCCTGTGCATCCTGGCTGCGATTGTCCTGCTCGGGACGGCGGCCGGTTGCAGCGACTCGGACAGCGACGACCTGGTGCTGACCGACGCGATCTGGGTGGCATTTCAGGACGGCGAAGGAGCGTGGCAGGAGATCGAGGTGCCTCAAGACATGGTCTTTGATGCCGAGGAAAACGTGACCGACCCCGAGGGCCGTTACAGCCTGGCCATCGTGTCTGCCATGGCCGCACAAGACGCCGAGGACAACGGATTCGTGCAGACGTCCATCCTGAAGACCACCACGGCCGAAATCCCCGAGATCGACTTCAGCGGCGGCATCGATTCGGAAGACACCTCGCTGGAAGTCACCGTGGATCAGGCATCTCTCGATGCCGGCAGCGTCTATCTGTATGCCAGGGGAGATGATAGCTCCGTGTGGAACAGCGACCCCCTGACCCTCTATCCGACTACCGCTCCCTACGACCTCGCGGCGACCCTGCACTCCGCAGGCCAGGACTATCCCTCGAAGATCTTCGTGGAGTCCTTCGATGCCACCGCCCTGGGCCAGGCAAGCACGCTCGATGTCGTTTTCGGCGACTTCGTGGACCTTTCGGCGCCCTATACCTTCACCTTCGCTCCGAGCGCGGACGAGATCCTGGACGATGCCGAGGTCTACCTGATGACCGCGAACGTCTCCCTGGCATCACTTGGAGAAGAGGGCATCGACGAGACCAACGAAGTTCAGTACACCGCACCCGTGGACCTGAACGCGGTCGCGCCGGGCAGCTCGTACATGCTCGACCTCTCCATCGATCTCGATGACGACTCGTCCGTTTCCTATTACGAAGGATTCGCCGCCCCCGACGATTATTCCGTCAGTGGAGGCGATATCCCGTATACCTTCGACGGCCAGTACGTTGCCGACAGATCCACCGGCTCGCTGCTGCCGGGCGTGAGCTGGACAGAGGTCGATGCCGGAGGAAATGCCATCGCCTATACCAGCATATTCAATGGCGAGGCGAACAGCATCGACTATGCCGTCACAACCGTGGTCACGGCAGGCCGGGTGGGAGCCGGAGAAACCGGTTTCACCATCCCGGATCTGAGCTCGGCTCAGGGCTGGTACCCGCTCTGGTCCATCCCGTCCGATGTTCAAGAGAGAGGGGGCAGCTCCTCGGCGGTGCTGTCTTCAGATCTCATGGCGGATCTCTTTATGCCGAACCTGACGATGCTGTACTTCGACGGCTATCCACGGCTGGCGGACAGGTCTTGGATTGCGATCATCATGAACTCCTGGCAGACGGAAAGCGACCCACTGTAATCCGTGCAAGAACGGTGCGCTTTCCCTCCGATAAAACGATTCCCGACCGGGAGGGTGATCGTCGCGGAATAAAAGCGGCATCGCCATAGGTCCAGCGGGAATCCCCCTAGTTGTGAGGCCCGCCGGTGCGGCAAGAATACACCCGCCGGCGGGCCTTCCCGTTTCAGGGACGCGTAATCCTCGAAATCAGACAGGCTCCGGACCCCTGCCCGAATGTACGTTCATGGTAACCCGTGTACAATAATATCCTTCTTCCCGCCTCCCGCTGCCGATGATTCCCCCGGCTCGGTCGGCCTCTCAAGCCTCTCGGAAAAGAGGACCTTCAAATCATTTAAAAAGGAACGAGATTTGCAGACCATCGGCCATTACAGCCGCATGACAGCGGGAGAAAGGAGAAAACTTCTTATGAAACGCATGGTGATTGGGGCACTGACGGCCCTTCTGATCATTTCTCTGACCGGATGCGCTGAGCTCAAGGAGCTTCGGGTGCAGACAGCGGAGCAGAAGACCGCGATCGATCGGCTCAAAGATGAAAACCAGGCCTGCACGGACTCCCTGGAGACCACCCGGGAGCAGCTGAGGCAGGCGGAACAGGAGCTGGAGGCCAGGGAAAACGTGATCCTGTCAAAGGAGAGGGAACTCCAGGCCAAGGAGGAGAAGGTCAGGGAGCAGAGCGAGGCGTTCACCCGGATGCAGCAGGCCATGAAGGCCGAGCTCGAATCCAAGCAGGTGGCGCTTAAGGAGCTCGAAGGCAAGCTCACCCTGACCATGGTGGAGGCCATTCTCTTCGACTCGGGCAAGGCCGAGGTGAAGCAGGAGGGCCGCGACGCGCTCCAGAAGGTCGCCGATGTGCTCAAGACGGTCGAGGGCCAGGAAATCGTGGTGGCCGGGTATACCGACAACGTCCAGATCGGTGAAAGGCTCGCAAAGGTCTATCCCAGCAACTGGGAGCTCTCGGCCGCCCGGGCCATATCCGTGGTGAAGATCCTGGTCGCCGACGGCGTGAACCCGAAAACCTTAAGCGCCGCAGGCTACGGCGAGTACCGCCCCGTGGCCGACAACGACACACCGGAAGGCCGTGCGCAGAACCGGCGCATGGAGATCATCCTCATGCCCGTGCGCGAGTAGCGGGTCATACCCATACGCTCCAGAAAACAGAGGGCGCCCCATGCCCGTGCGCAAGCGACGGCTTGCCCGGCATGCAGGGGCTCGGGCAAAAAAGGGCGCGCCATATGATGGGGTTCCACCCGGCGCGCCTTTTTTCCCTGCCTCGACAAGTCCCTTCCCAGTGCCGCGCTTATCCCCCGTCTGTCTGGGGAAACGCGGCGTTCGCATAGAGATACTCGACCTTTTCCTTGTGCCTGAGCTCCTCGTCCGCGATCCGGAGAAAGATCCGCCTGATCTCGCCTTCGGGGTGAAGCCCGGCAAGGCCTGTGTAGAAGTGGTACGAATCGAGCTCCCGATGGGCGGCCACGAGGAAGACATCCGGGGATTTCATGTCCTTTTCGATAGCAGGCCTGTCCATGTGCTCGGCGATCCGGTAGTCGATGGCCCGGTCCATGCGGAGCGCATTCTCTCCATACCCGCCGTCGCGGTATCGCTCAAGGAACTCCTTGTGCTGTTTCTCCTCGCCCGCCAGGAGAAACAGGGCATCCCTGGAGCTCCTGTCCCGGAGCCGTGTGCTCAGATCCATGTACAGGGCGTACGACTCCTCTTCCCGTTGGATTGCAATGTCGATGTATGCGCCGAGGCGCTTGAGTTCCATATCTCCTCCTCCGTAACATGATCGTACCGATCAGATAAGGGTGCCCGGCCGAAAATCAAGAGGGTGGAGACAGAGAACGTGAAGACCGCCCGGCAGAGCTTCCGTGATTGAAACCCTGTCCGAGCTCCCTATTCTCATATCTCAATGAGCAGGAAAAACCGATGTCTTTTCCGCACCGGCGTTCCCCGGCGGCCGGACACCGTGATGCCATGAACGCGGCCATGACCAGGCGGCTCGGCTTTCTCGACGTCTTCTCCATCACGAGCGGGGCCATGATCAGCTCCGGGCTTTTCATTCTGCCCGGGATCGCCTATGCCTACACCGGCCCTGCGCTGGTGCTCTCCTACTTCATCGCCGGTCTGGCGACCCTGGCCGGCATGCTCAGCACCGTGGAGATCGTCACGGCAATGCCCATGGCCGGGGGAAACTATTTCTTTATCACGCGCACCCTGGGACCCGCGATAGGCACGGTGGCCGGACTGTTGAGCTGGTTTTCCCTGGCCCTGAAGAGCTCGTTCGCCCTGGCGGGACTCTCCATTTTCCTGGTGCTGGCGGTGGAGATGAATTATCAGATCGCGGCATCGGTCATCTGCATCGCCTTTGTCGGGGTCAACATCGTCGGCTCCCGGGAGACCGGAAGGCTGCAGATCTTCCTGGTGGGGTTCCTGCTGGTGCTCATGCTCCTCTATATCGTCCTGGGGTCCACCCGGGTGCAGGGGGAAAACGTCCTTCCCTTCGTGCCCCACGGATGGCTCCCGGTCTTCTCCACCGCGGGGCTCATCTTCATCTCTTATGGCGGGCTCATGCAGGTCGCCTCGGTCGCGGAGGAGATCAGGGACCCGGGCAGGGTGATCCCGCAGGCCATGATCGCCGCCTTTGTAGTGATCCTGTTCTTCTACCTGCTCATGATCTTCACCACCGCAGGGGTCCTGGCCCCGGGCGAGCTCAGCGGCTCGCTGACGCCAATCAGCACGGGTGCGTCCGCGTTCATGGGCCGTACCGGCACCGCGGCCATGAGCGCGGCCGCAATCCTGGCCTTCGTCTCCACCGCAAACGCCGGAATCATGACCGCGTCGCGCTACCTGTTCAGCCTGAGCAGGGATAATCTCCTGCCCGCGTTCTTCGGGGTCATGAACACTCGATTCCAGACCCCGCACCGGGCCGTGGTCGCAACGGGCATCGTGGTCGTGGCCACCCTGTTCCTTAAGCTGGAGATCCTTGCCGAGGCGGCGTCCACGGTGCTCATCCTCAGCTACCTGCTCTCGTGCCTGAGCCTGATCATTCTCCGGGAGAGCCGGATCTTCAACTACCACCCCGTATTCCGGGCTCCCTGGTACCCTGCCCTGCCCGTGGTCGGGATTGCAGGCTATATCCTGCTCCTCATCGGGGTCGGGTGGGATGCAGTGATCATCACCGCGATCATGATCGCGGGAGGTCTCCTTTTCTACTGGATCTACGGCAAGGTGCGCTCCGAGCGGGAGTACGCCCTGCTCCACCTGGTTGAGAGGGTCTCGGACAGGGAGCTCACCCGGGGGCTCCTGGAGTCGGAGCTCAGGCAGATCGTCATCGACCGTGACGACATGGGGTGCGACATATTTGGCGAGCTGGTGAGCGAGGCCGTGGTGATAGACCTGCAGCCCCTTGCAACCGGCCGGCACGAGCTCTTCGACGCCATTGCCGAGGGCCTTGGAACCAGGTTGGGCATGGACAAGGACACCATAGCCGAGGCGCTCCACGAGAGGCACGGCAGGGAGTCCACCATGATCCAGCCCGGCAGCGCCGTATCGGACATCGTCCTGGAAGGAAACGGGGTTTTCGAGGTGGTGCTGGTACGCAGCCGCCAAGGGGTCATTCTCGAAGAGGGAGTGGAGCATGTCCACGCCTTTTTCCTCCTGGCCGCCTCACGGGACCGGAGAAACCGCTATCTGCTGTCCGTCTCGTCCATCGCGCAGATCATCCAGGACCCGGGCTTCGAAAAACGCTGGCTCGACGCCCGCTCTCCCCAGCAACTCCGCGACCTGCTCGTGCTCGGCGGACGCAGGCGGGTCTGCACCCTGTAGCGTTTTAGGCAATGCAGCTCGCTGTATGCGGACACCTTTTTCGAGCCCGGGAGGGCACACCTCCGCAAATCCGCCTTGCTCATCCATTGCCTTGCAATACCGGGCCTCACACGGGCGATTTTTACCCCGCCCGGCTCTATGCCTGTCCGGTTCCTGCTTGAGATGCATGTCCCGCCCCTTATTCTCATGAACCATAGGGGGAGACGGCCATGAAGATAGGTTTCCATGCCTCCCACGAGCAGTTCGCCCCGAGCGCCCTGCTTGACCTTGTCGTGCAGGCACAGGCTGCGGGCTTCCAGGCCGCCACATGCTCGGACCACTTTCACCCGTGGAGCGAGGCCCAGGGACAGAGCGGGTTCGCGTGGTCATGGCTGGGGGCGGCTCTCCAGGCAACCGAACTGCCCTTCGGCGTGGTATGCGCGCCCGGGCAGCGGTATCATCCCACCGTCATCGCCCAGGCCTCGGCCACGCTCGCCGAGATGTTCCCCGGCCGGTTCTGGCTCGCCCTGGGAAGCGGCCAGCTGCTCAACGAAGGCATCACAGGCGAGGGATGGCCCCCCAAGAGGATGCGGAACGAGCGTCTGGAGGAGTGTGCCGGGATCATCCGGTCGCTGTGGGCAGGGGAAAGGGTGACGGGGTACGGCCACATCCTGGTGGAGGATGCACGGCTCTACACCCGTCCCGAGACCCCGCCGCTCCTGATCGCAGCAGCGCTGACGCCCGAGACCGCGGAGTGGGCGGGCGGATGGGCGGGCGGGCTGATCACCATATCCAGACCCGTCCGGGAGCTGAAAGAAGTGGTCGATGCATTCCGCAAGGGCGGCGGAGAGGGCAAGCCCCTGTTTCTCAAGGCCCAAATCTCCTATGCAGCGGATGATGAAAGCGCCATGCGGGGAGCCTGGGAGCAGTGGCGGACCAATATCTTCGAAAGCCCTGTGCTCAGCGACCTGCGCCTGCCGGAGCAGTTCGCCGCGGCAGCACGGTTCGTGACCCGGGACGACCTGCACGGGCACGTTCGCATCTCTTCGAGCGCGCAGAGACACGCACAGTGGCTGCGCCAGGATATCGACCTGGGTTTCGACCACATCTATGTGCACAACGTCAACCCGGACCAGGAAAACTTTATCCGCGATTTCGGCGAACAGGTGCTCCCCCTGCTCTAAGTGCTTGAAAAGGACTCCCTGGAAGATGCCCGTACGATCGAACGAATACAGCCCGATCGCAGACTATGGGGTTATCGGTAACCTGAGGACCGTAGCACTGATATGCAGAAACGGCTCCATCGACTGGTGCTGCTTTCCGCACCTCGAGCACCCGAGCGTATTCGCCGCCATCCTGGACGTACGGCAGGGAGGCCGTTTCAAGATATCCGTTCCGGGTGCCCGGGGAAACCAGCGCTACCGGGGGGACACGAATGTCCTGGAGACGCGGCTCGTCTCCGATGCCGGGCGGCTCACCATCACCGATTTCATGCCTCTTTCAGGGGATATCCAGGGAATCGGGCCGTCCGAGGCGCCGGCAGAGATCCACCGTATCCTTCAGTGCGAGGGAGAGCAGATGGATGTGGAGGTCGAGTGGTCTCCCCGGTTCGATTATGCACGGGCTCCCACCCGCATGGAACGGATCAGGGGAGGATGGCTCGCCGGAGGCAGGGACGAAACCATGGTTCTGTGCGGCATGGACAACGCACGGATCGAGGAGGAGGAATCCGGCCCAGTACTCCTCTCCCGGTTTGCCATGAGAGCCGGAGAGACACGGGTGCTCCTGACACGGTGGGGCACCGGAAACGTTGAGCACTCTCTGGACGAATCCATGGAAAAGCTCGGCAGAACCCTGGAGATCTGGATGGCGTGGGCGCACCGGGAAAGCGTGGTCCGGTCGGAGAAATGGGCAGGAGAGTGGCTCCCCATGGTGATCCGCTCCGAGCTCGTCCTGAAGTTGCTGACCCATGCGGACACAGGGGCCATCGCCGCGGCTCCCACCACCTCGCTCCCGGAGACCATCGGCGGGGTTCGCAACTGGGATTATCGCTACTCGTGGATCCGCGACTCGGCGCTGACCGCGCAGGCTCTCGTTTCCATGGGGCACAGGAACGAGGCACTGGAGCTTCTCTCCTGGATGGAAGATATATCCGCGGCCCAAGACGAAGACCGGTGGGACCTGAAGATCATGTATGGACTATGCGGCGGACCCGCGCCGGAGGAGACACGCCTCGACCACCTGGAGGGTTATCACGGCTCGAGTCCGGTCGTTGTGGGCAACGGGGCTGCGAAGCAGTTTCAGCTCGAGACATACGGCGAGCTGCTCAATGCAGGCTATGAGCTGGTGAGGCGGGGGGAAAGGCCGGGGACCGAAATCATGGGCTTCCTCAGGCAGACGGCGGATCACCTGCTGGATGTCTGGGACCGGCCCGATCACGGCATCTGGGAGATGCGCACCGGAAAACAACACTTCACCTACTCGAAGGTCATGGCGTGGGTGGCGCTGGACAAGGCCGTGCAGCTCTCCGCGCATCTCGGCTTCCCGCGTGATGTGTCCGCGTGGCGCGCGGCAAGGGAAGGCATCCACGAACAGATACTCCTTCGCGGTTTTGACGAGGATCTGGGCTCGTTCGTCATGGCGTACGGGTCAAAGGACCTGGACGCGGCGAACCTGCGCATCCCCATCCTGGAGTTCCTGCCCACAGACGATCCCCGGGTCCGGGGTACGATAGACCGCACCATGGAGCGCCTCACCGAAAACGGCCTGGTCTACCGGTATCATGCGGACGACGGCCTGCCCGGGCAAGAAGGCGCCTTCGGCCTCTGCTCGTTCTGGCTCGCCGATGCGCTCTCCCTCTCCGGCAGGATCGACGAGGCATGGGAAGCATTCACGGCCGTGGCTGGACGGGCCAACCATGTGGGGCTCTTTCCCGAGCAGTTCGACGCGGGCACAGGAGAGTTCCTGGGCAACTTTCCCCAGGCATTCACCCATATCGGGCTGATCAACAGCCTGCTCTACCTGGCCTATGCAGAAGGGAAAGAGCTGCCCGAGCATGCGCCCATCGGCACCTCGATGCACATGAGCCGGCCGTGGAATATCTGAAGAGACGAGGCAGGACGTTTCTCGTCCCTTGAAAAGAGAAGGATGATGATATGAATGAACCCATAGGACGCAGACAATGGGCCGTGCCCGAGGGGTATATCCCCGGGTGGAGCCACGGCCCCGAGCCCGAGTTTGCGAGCCACGAGACGGTCTGTCTCCTGAACGCGTCCGACAAGGATGCGCAGGTGGTCATCACCGTCTTTTACTCCGACCGGGAGCCTTCGGGCCCCTACCGGGTAACCGTGCCGGCTCGCAGGGTGAAGCACGTGCGTTTCAACAACCTCACCGATCCGGAGCCCATTCCCCTGAGCACCGACTTTGCGAGCTACATCGAGTCCGATGTCCCCATCGTGGTCCAGCACACCCGTCTCGACTCGCGTCAGGCGGAGAACGCCCTGCTCAGCACCATCGCGTATGCGTCCGGAGACTGAAGCCTGTCCCGTGGGCAGCCGGCCGGCGCAGCCCCACCATGATAAGGAACACGGCTGCGACAGGGACGCTCCCGACGGGTACGAGGGTGAAGGGACGCGTGAATACGACACACGGTCACCCGAGAGACCCGCAGGCAGGGAAGGATTGCCCGCGGCTGACGGGCGGGAACCGCCCCTGCCCTTTTATAGGCAAGGAGGACGGCCATGGAAAAGGAATTCTCGAACTGGTCCGGAAGCATGAGATTCACGCCCGGTGAGAGGACCGCGCCCCGGGACGAAGCAGAGCTCGCCGAGCTGGTGCGCCGGGCCGCAGAGAGGAAGATCACGGTCCGGCCCGCTGGCGCGGGCCACTCGTCCCAGCCCCTGGTGGCCACGGAGGGCATCCTCGTCTCGCTCGAGCATATCAAGGGGCTCGAGTCGCCGGACCTCGAGGCCCGCGAGGCAACGCTCAAGGCCGGCATGATGCTCAAGGAAACCGGCGGGGCCCTGCTGGAGCACGGGCTTGCCATGGAGAATCTCGGCGATGTCGACTACCAGGCCCTGGTGGGCGCCGTGGGGACGGGCACCCACGGCACGGGGAGGCACCTGAAAATCCTGTCCGCCCACCTCGTGGAAGTCGGCCTTGTCACGGGCACGGGCGAGATCCGCCGGGTTTCTATCGCCGACGACCAGGACTTTATCCAGGCCGCCAAGGTATCGCTGGGCGTGCTCGGGATCTTCACCTCGATGAGGCTGCGCCTTCTGCCGGCATACCGGCTCCACAGGAGGGAGTGCTGCACGCACATCGACGACTGCATGGCGAATCTGGAGCAGCTCATGGAGGACAACCGCAATTTCGATTTCTACTGGTACCCGCGATCCGACCTGGCCAGGATCAGGACCATGAACCTCCCCGGCGAGGGAATGCAGGACATCCCTTTCGCCCGGTGCATCAGGGAGAAGGAAAAATTCGGCTGGAGTTCCGAGGTGATCCCGAGGGAGCGGCATCTCAAGTTCGAAGAAATGGAGTATTCCCTGCCCCTGGAGGCCGGCCCCGCATGCTTCCAGGAGGTGCGCAAGCGGGTGAAGGAAAGGCACCGCAAACAGGTGTGCTGGCGGGTCCTGTACCGGACCGTGGCGGCGGACGATGCCTTTCTCAGCCACAGCTCGGGCCGCGACACGGCCACGATCTCCCTGCACCAGAACAACACGCTGCCCTTCCAGGAATACTTCGACGATATCGAGCCCATATTTCTCGCCTACGGAGGGCGGCCCCACTGGGCGAAAAAGCACTCGCTCAACGCAAAAAGGCTGGAACCTCTCTATCCCATGTGGAGCCGCTTCCTGGAAATCCGCAGCCGCATGGACCCCGAAGGGGTGTTCCTCAATCCCTATCTGAAGGGCCTGCTGGGGATCGACGCGGGCGCATAGAGACCGGGCCCGGGCTTGCCCACAATGAGAGTCCGGAACCCCAGCCCCTTTCCAGGGACAAGGAGATATCGGTGAAAACAATCGGACAAACCCTCTGGGCCATACCCGGCGGGCACATCCCCCTGCGCGGCACCGGGCACGAGCCCGAGCTCACGTCCCACGACCTCGTGTGCCTGCTCAACATGAACGACAGGGATGCCCATATAAAGATCACGATCTTCTATCAGGACCGAGACCCTGTCGGGCCCTATACTCTGAAGGTGCCGGCACGGCGCGTCAGGCACGTGCGTTTCAACGATCTCATCGATCCGGAGGCCATGCCGCTGGACACCGATTATGGTGGCGTCATCGAGTCGGATGTGCCCGTGGTGGTCCAGTTCACGCGCCTCGACTCGGGGCAGGCAGAGAACGCCAGCATGAGCGCCATGGCTTTCCCTGTCGATGAGCCGCAGGTACTTCCGGATAAGGCTAAAAAATGAAAGACAACGGATCGGTGGTCGTTGCCCTGACCATGTACATGAACCACACGCTCCTGCCGCGCGAGTTCAGGGCCGGCTGGGTAGGCATCGGCCTCATGATCGCGGCCATGCTCTTTTTCGGCCTGTTCTCGATCATCTCCTTCTACGACCTCCTGTTCGTCTGACAAAATCTGCGCCCGAGGTGCAGCCGGGAATTGGGAGATGCCGTTGCCCGGACCGCCCGAGCCCGCCGGCTGAACCTGGACCCGGGCCCTTTCGCCGCCCCCGCGCCATACACCCGGCTCCCTTTCGCCCCACAGCGCCCGGGTTGATTGTGGTGCCCCCTGCATTACTCCATATCCTATACGCGTCAGGCACGGCGCTCCCGGCACTGCCCCACAGACCGCGCCATTGCCCGGGCCTGCGGCATTCCCGGGTACGGCCCCTGCCCGAGACCTCCCCGGGGGGCATACCGACTCGCCCGATACCATGCCCGAGCGGTGAATAACCTGGAGGTGTTTCATGAAAACCGGCGGAGATATCGTGAAAAGAAGCGGACCTCGGACAAAGACCGTGGTGATAACCGGGGCGGCCAGCGGGATCGGAAAGGCCGCCGCACTGGAGTTTGCCAGGCGGCACTATCATGTCGTGGCGACGGCGCGCAGCCATGCCGGCCTGCAGGAGCTCATACCCGAGTGCGTGTCGCTCGGGGCGGAAATCCTGGCCCAGCCTGCCGACGTGTCGGACGGCGCCAGCGTGGAATCCCTCGCCCGGACCGCCGTGGATCGGTTCGGCGGGATAGACGTCTGGGTCAACAACGCCGCGGTGTCCCTGTTCGGACGATTCGAGGAGGTGCCTCCGGAGCTCGTCAGGCGGGTGATCGAGACGAACCTTTTCGGCTATATCAACGGTGCGCGGGCCGTGATCCCCCATTTCAGGAAGCAGGGATCAGGCACCCTCATCAATGTCTCGTCCGTCGTGGGCAAGATCGGACAGCCCTATACGGGAGCCTACACGATCAGCAAGTTCGCGATCAACGGGCTCTCGGCCGTTCTGCGCATGGAACTGCAGGATGCGCCGGGTGTCCATGTCTGCACCGTGCTGCCCGCCTCCATCGACACCCCCCTCTTCCAGGCCGCGGCGAACTACTCGGGAAGGGCGGTCAAACCCATGGAGCCCGTATACCGGGCCGAAAAGGTGGCGAACACGATCGTCAGACTCGCGGCAAGGCCCAGAAGGGAGGCCTTCGTGGGGGCCTCGGGCAGAATGGGATACCTCGCGAGCCTGATCGCCCCTTCGCTGACCGAGAAGGCCATGACCCGGAGGGTTCTCAAGAACCATTTTCAGAAATGGGAGGCCCCGGTGAGCAACGGGAACCTGTTCGAGCCGGACAACCGGCTGACCTCCATCAGCGGCGGCTGGCTCGGCCCGAAAGAGAGGCCTGGCTTCATGAGAAGGGCGCTTGCGGGCTCCGGGGCCCTGGCCCTGGGCGCAGGGACCTTGGCGCTGCTCTCCAGGCGGTATCTCTAGCCTGAAGCCGGATAAAGGGCGCCCTTTGTTGTGCGCTTTTCAGGCCGGTCGGCCCCGGCATCACAGCGGCAGCTCATCCGAGCTGTCGATCGGGGCCGCGGTGGACGGATCGCGCCTCGCGGTCCAGTCGTTCTCCGCCGCGGACCCGTCAGAGGCAGAAACGCCCTCGATGGTATGCCCGTTCACCCGCCCCTGGTACCGCACGGGAACCACCTCGCCTCCCACCGCCCGGTCCACGGTGAAGCTCACCTGCTCACCGGAGATCCGCACATCGCGCACGGGCGTTTCGGAAGACCCTTCCGTGAGCGTGCCCCGGGCCTTCTGAAACTCCTGGTCGAGCCGGAGCACGCAGCGCTCGCCGCCCGCACTCCCGGGCATGGTCCACTCCCAGGTGCCCGAGACGTTCGCGGGCATGACCCAGAAGTACACCATGCTGCCCTCGACCTCGGCGGTCTTATCCGCCTCCCACCCGCCCATGTCGAAGTCGTGCGACACGACCCGGGTGCCGGCTTTCAGCTCCTTGAACAGCTTGGGCCTGATCTCCAGGTTCACCGACGGAAGGAGGTACAGGGTGACCACGGTGGCGTCGCGGAGATCGGCGTCATAGAGATCCTGCCGCACGAACGTCACCCGGTCGGTGACCCGGGCCTTTTGCGCGTTTTCCCTGCTCTCCCGGATCCGTTCGGGATCGAGGTCGATCCCGACCCCGCGCGCGCCGCGCTGACTGGCCGCGGCGATCACGATCCTGCCGTCGCCGCAGCCTAGGTCGTAGACCAGGTCGCTCCCGGTCACCGCCGCCATGTCCAGCATCTTTGCCACCACCTCTTCGGGAGTCGGCACATAGGGCACATCGAGATCGTCAGGCCCGTTCAGGGCATAGGCCCGCTCCAGGGGCACATGACCGGACACTCCGGCTGCAGCGACACCTGCAAACACGATCAGGAGGGCGATCAGCCGCCCGGTTCGGATTTTTCTCATGATTATCTCTCCTTTCATCTTGTCTTGCGCCCTGCCCTTCCGAGCAGCAGCACGGGGATACCGGTCAGCAGGACAACCACGCCCAGGAGCGACCCCCGGCCGGTATGGACCAGGCTCGCATGAAGCATGTAGACGCAGGCCGAACAGAACACCAGCGGGGTGAGCGGGTACAGCGGCACCCGGAACGGTCGCGACTTGCGCCCGTCCCTGCGGCGCAGCACGAAGATCGAGATGCCCACCAGAAGCAGGAAAAACCAGAACACCGGGGCAGTGTATTCCACCATCATGGCAAAGCCGTTGCGGCTCCCCGTTCCCAGCCCCACCAGGAGCAGCGCGATGAATCCCTGCAGGAGCAGCGCGTTGGCGGGCGTGTCCCGCATCCCCTCCCAGCGGCCCAGGAAGCCGAACGGGGAGAAGTCTCTGCCCAGGGCGAAGTTTGTCCGCGCACCCGTGATGATGGTCGCGTTCATGGTGCTGAGCGCGGCAAAGATGACCAGCGCGCTCACGCACCTCGTCCCGCCTGTCCCGAGCACCTTGTCCATCAGGTCCGCCGCGATTGCCTGTGAGCTCGACATCCCGGCAAGCCCGAGGCTGTTCATGAACACCATGTTGATGACGAGATAGATCGCGGTGATCAAGCCGATGCTCACCAGCAGGACGCGGACCATGCTCCTGCCCGGGTCTCGCACCTCTGCCGAGAGATATCCCGCCTCGTTCCACCCGCCATAGGTGAGCAGTACGAAGATCATGGCCCTCCCCAGCGAGTGGCTGCCGTGCAGGACGGTCCGGCCGGACTGGACATCCGGATGCTGCGCTGTGAAGGCATACCCCGCCACGGCGACGAACACGAGCCCCAGCAGAATGGCCGAGAAGAACGCCCGCTGGGCCCATGCGCCCTGCCGGATGCCCATCACGTTGAGCCCGGTCAGGAGGATAATGGTGATCGCCGCGTAGTACGACACAGAGCCCTCGCCCAACCGGAAAACCTCGGATGCGTAGTCCCCGACCAGGAAAGCGACCATGGCGATGGAGCCGGTCTGGATCACCGTCATGCGGGCCCAGGCAAAGAGAAACCCGGGCGCGTCCCCGAATGCACGGGTGAGGTAGTGATAGTCTCCCCCCGCATGCGGATAGGAGGTGGCGAGCTCTGCGTAACACAGCGCCCCCAGAAGGGAGATCACCCCTCCCAGAAGCCAGGCGAGCAGGAACATGCCCTCGCTGCCCGAGCTGGATGCAACGAGCGAGGGGGTCCTGAATATCCCCACCCCGACGACGATTCCCACGATGATGGCAATGCCGTCCGTTACGGTAAGTGTTTTGCGAGGTTCGGCATCGGACATGAAACGCCTCGTTTCCCCGGCCCTCTCGGTCTTCTGTCAGGTGCATCCCAGGGCGCCCCGCTTTCGCGGGCGTGCGGGACACGCTCCGGGATCGGCTCGCGTGCTGAGTGGATGGGCTTGCCTTGCAAAGCGGGGTCCTCCAGCAGCGCCAACCCTTCGGATGCCGGTCTCGGGAGAAATCGTCCGTATGACTCCCCACGTCTACCCGATTCGGGGCGAGATACCGGCCGGGGGTGCCTTATCGGAGTCTGTCCTGCGGTCCGCCCCTTCAGGGAAAGCGGTCAGCCCGGAGCAGCTCCCGCCCATGCGCCAGTGTCTGAATCATGGTCATGCAGGTAATAATATCTCTGACACCCGAAACCGGCAAACCGGCCAGGGACCAGCCTCCGGACTCAGTTTCGGGGGGAGAGCTAGGGATTCCTGGAGATGAGCCAGTACGTTATCCCGAGAGCCAGGACCACGGCGGCGGTCGCAAAAATATAGGGGGGTGCCGTCTCTGCGTAATCGAAGATGATCACCTTCCGGGCGATGGCCATCAGTGCCGTCGCGATCACCAGGCGCACCGGGATGGCGTTTTCCGTGAGGTACATGGTGATGTTGATGAAGATCTCCACGGCTATGAGCACCGCGAGGAAGGCCCCGAAGGTCGCGAGGATGTCGTTGATCTGGAGCAGGAGAAAGGGAGGCTGGAGCAGGCGCTGGTAGAGCACGTATATCACGTCGCCGATCCCCCATACGATCACCATGACCATGAGAACGGCCAGTATCCTGATGGCGAACCGGATAATACGATGGAGCGTGCGGATGGTCCTGTCCTTGTGCTCCAGGTGGATGTCATGGCCGGGTTCGTACATATGCATGATCCCCCCCTCGAAAAACGGGCCTTTTAGAGACACAGCCCGGAACGTTCACTCCCACCCTGATCAGCGGGCACGGTCCCGGCCGGCCTGAAGGGACGCCAGTGTATGTTCCGCTGCGGCTGAACCTGCAACTGCCCGACAGCATGACGAAGCCACCGGTTTTCCCTAGTGGAGATACACGGATTCGATGTCGAGGGTGGAGCGTTCTCCCAGATGCCGGTAGTTCTCATCGAGCCAGGCATCGGTCGTGCGGTACCCCACATCGTGCAGGTGCTCGAGAAACGCCCATTCCGTATTGACCTTGCTGGAGACGCTCAAGGGCTTCAACTCGATATCCGCATCGATACGATGGAAAAACGTGTCCATGAGCCGCCCGTCATCAAGGTTGCCGCACTCGATGAGCCGCTTCATCAGCGACAGGGAGTGGATTTCCTTGATGAGGGTCGCATTGAAGGTGATTTCGTTGATGCGGTTGAGGATGTCGGAAGCGCTCCGTGGAATCTCGCGGCGGGAAATGGGGTTGATCTGCACGATCACCAGGTCACAGAACCGGCATTCCTCCACCAGGGGAAACAGGGCGGGGTTTCCCATATAGCCTCCGTCCCAGTACACCTCCCCGTCGATCTCAACGGCCTGGAAGATGAACGGCAGGCAGGCAGAGGCCATGACCATGTCCGCGGTCATCTCTTCCCTGCGGAATGTCTTGAGCTTGCCGGTGCGCACGTTTGTGGCCGAGACAAAGATCTTGATGCCCCGGGCGCGGCGCACATGCTCGAAATCCACCAGTGCGGCGATGATGTCGCGGACGGGATTGATGTTCATGGGATTGAGCTGGTACGGAGATATCATCCGGGTCGCCATGTCGTAGAGCAGGTAACCGGGATTCAGGTCCAGGGTCCAGCGGCCCAGCAGGCGATCGAGAAGGGTCCTCTGCAGGGGCGAGAATTGTCCGGCCATGCTCACGCCCGACCAGAACCTTCCCAATGCCTCCCGCGCGCCTTCCCTGCCCTTGCGGTCGAGTCCATCGGCTACCACGACGCCGTTCAAGGCGCCCGCGCTCGTGCCGCAGATAGCATCTATCCGGACCCGGTCATCTTCGAGAAGACGGTCCAGCACCCCCCAGGTGAACGCGCCATGGGCACCTCCACCCTGGAGCGCCAGCTCGATCGTTTTCTGTTCCGCCATAGGTGTCTGTCCGGCCCGCTGATTCATATGGCATCGATGTTGTCCTGCAACCTGATACAACCTTTTTCCAGAAAATCGCCTTTTCGTTCATCGAGCGGGGTGTTATCCCTTTGTATGGCTGCACCTTCATGATTATGCATCGGCCTCCCGTGGAGCCGGCATCGATGGGAGAGAACAGGAACACTTCACACGCATGAGCCTGAAGGCCACCATGCAGGCTTTCTTTATCCTCTTTTCCACGGCGCCGTTCCCGGAGCTGTCCGGGAACCCCGCTCAATTCTCAAGAGTTCATACGGTTTAATATATATCATCGTCCGTGAACATCTCCACCGAAGAGCAGCCCGGACGGCACTGCATTCCGGTGAAAGCCGCCAACGTGCCGGTCGTAATCATGGTCTCCGGACAGGGTGTTTCCCGGTGAGAACGAACGCCTGCCTTCTCAGCGCGAATTTGTGTTGACTTGCGCCGGCATCTCTTCCATGTATCATAGGGTACGGAAGTGTTCTTTTTTCATGATTTCCTTGAAAAAAGGAGGTTGTATGACCGGGAAAAACAAGTTTCCCCGCATCGGAAGCGCTTTACCGGGAAGGCCCGTCAGCAGGCGCAGGGCACTGAAGCTCATCGGGGGCACGCTGGCTGCCTGCTCTCTTGCACCGGGCGTCTCCTTCGGAGCCGGCCGGACCCGGAAGAGACCGAATGTCCTCTTCATCCTCTCCGACGATCACCGCTGGGACGTCATGAGCAACATGAACCACCCCTTTGTGCAGACCCCGCACATGGACCGCCTGGCCCGGGAGGGGGTGAGGTTCAACAACGCCTTTGTCACCACATCGCTGTGCAGCCCGTCGCGTGCGAGCTTTCTCACCGGGCAGTACGCGCACACCCACGGGGTGAAAAACAACCTGACCCCGTGGTCAGAGGCCAACGTCACCTTCATCGATCACTTCAAGCGTGCAGGCTACGACACGGCATTCATCGGCAAGTGGCATATGCCGGGCAGTCTCCCCGAGCTGAAGGGGGCGGACCTGTTCGTCACCTTCACGGTCCAGGGAGGTCAGGGGAGGTACTTCGACTGTCCCCTGGTGGTGGACGGCAGGGAAGAGCCGTCCCGCAAGCCCTACATCACCGAGGAGCTCACCGACCGCGCGTTGGAATTCATCGGCAGGAAGCGGGAGAACCCCTTCTGCCTCTACCTCTCGCACAAGGCGGTGCACCACCAGTTCCTGCCGCCCCCCGACCTGAGGCGTCTCTACGATGGGGCGGACCTCGGTCTCCCGCCCGAGGCCGATTCCATGATCTCCATGGTGGACGGCCAGATCTTCAGCGGCATGGTGGGCCCGCTCGAATACCACTACCGGAACTACTGCGAAACGGTCACGGCCACGGACCGCGAGATCGGGCGGGTCCTGGACACCCTGGAGGCGATGGGCATCCTGGACGACACGGTGGTGGTCTATGCCGGCGACAACGGATACTTCTGGGGGGAACACCGTCTGGTGGACAAGCGCTGGGCCTTCGAAGAGTCCATCAGGGTGCCGTTCATCGTCCGCTATCCGGCCCTCACCGTCGATCCGGGTACGCCTGCCGACCAGATGGCGCTCAACGTCGACCTAGCCCCCACCCTGCTCGATCTGGCGGGGTTGCCGGTACCCCGGTCCATGGAAGGCTGCAGCCTGGCGCCGGTGCTGAAAGACCGGTCGGTACAAGGCCGCGATGCGTTTCTCTACGAATACTTCAAGGATTTCCCGTACAACGTGCCCGAGTTGAACGCCGTGCGCACGGACAGGTATAAATTCGTCCGGTACTCCGGGCGGAGAAAGCACGAGATCTTCGATCTCGCCCGAGACCCGAAAGAGATGCACAACCTTGCCGGCACCCCTGAGGGCGACGCCCTCCTGCCCGAGCTCTCGGCGCTGATGGAGCGGTTCGCCGCGGGGAGTGGATCGTGAGCGCGCACGCAGCCGAACCCATCAACGCGCAGGCCGCCGAACCCGCCAGGCAGGGCCCGGTCCGGCGGATACTCGTTCCAGCAGGCATCTTCCTGGCAGTGACCGCGGTCTCCCTCCTGCTGTACAAGAATTTCTGGCAGCTCGGTCTGCCGGCAATCCAGAAAGCCGCCGCGTTCGTTTTCGGGCCCGTCGCGTTTCTGGCGATCGGGTGCGGGGCCGTGATCGTCTACCCCGTGGCCCGCATGCGGGGAGCGGTGGTCTGGGAGGCATGCATCGCTTCCCTGATCACCCCGCTTGCCTGGATCGGCAAGGAGGTGATGAGGGTGAGCGAGTTCTTTTCCTGGACCGAATCGCTCTACTACGCCCTCAACCCCACCCCGGCCCTGGTGGTGGCGGCCAATATCGGGTTCATGGGCTTAGGGGAGATGCTCTTCCGGCACGCCATGAAAAATCGCGGCGGAACCGCCGCAATCATCACACCGGTTCCGGTCGCCGCCGTGGCCTTTGCGCTGATCGCGCTCTACGTGATCTTTATCTGGGGCATCGGCGTGCACTGGTTCTACATCTATCAGGAGGGGTACAAGGCGCTGTTCCACTGACGCCTTTTCTCGGACATCCGCATGCGGCACAGGCGACTCACCGATATCCTCGTCAAACCCGCGGGTCCTGACTGCAACATGGCCTGTGGATACTGCTTCTATTCCTGCAGGAAAGATATGTTCGGAGCCTCGGGCAGGCACCGGATGAACGACGAGATCCTCAGGAACATGATCGGGCAGTTTCTGGCACAGGCAGACTCCGAGGCGGTATTCACCTGGCAGGGGGGAGAACCCACCCTGATGGGCCTGGGTTTCTTCCGCAGGGCGGTGGAGCTGCAGAAACGCTTCGGGCGCGGGCTGACGGTGGGAAACGCCTTCCAGACCAACGGGCTCCTGCTGGACAGCCGATGGACGGATTTTTTCCGGGAATACCGGTTTCTCGTGGGGCTGTCCATCGATGGCCCCTCCCACGTGCACGACCGCTACCGCAGGGACTCGGGCGGGCAGGGCACCTTTTCCCGGGTCGCCGACAGCGCGGGGCTGCTTCTGGACAGCGGGGTCGACGTGAACGCCCTGGCCGTGGTCAACGACTATTCGGCCCAATTCCCCGAAGAGATCTACGGCTTTTTCAAGGACATGGGTCTGGTCCACATGCAGTTCACCCCCTGTGTGGAAATCCTTGCCGGTTCCGAGGATGTACCCGCACCCTTCTCGGTCGGGCCCGAGGATTACGGCAGGTTTCTGTGCGTGCTCTTCGATCTGTGGCTCGAGGATTTCCGGAACGGGCTCCCCACCACGTCCATCCGCCTGTTCGAGTCCCTGCTCTTTGCCTTTGCCGGCATGGAGCCGCCCCAGTGCACCCTGGCCCGCACCTGCGGCGATTATGTCGTGGTTGAACACAACGGCGAGGTTTATTCCTGCGACTTCTTCGTGACGCCCCGGTGGCGCCTGGGAAACCTCATGACCGGAGACCTCTCCGGCATGTTCAACAGTCCCCTCCAGCGCGAATTCGGAGAGCGGAAGGCGGCCCTCCCCTCCCCGTGCCGGGAATGCCCCTGGCTGCCCTACTGCCGGGGAGGATGCCCCAAGGACCGGATACGGCTCGAGGGAAACGAGCGGATCGATCACCTCTGCGAGGGAACCAGGATGTTTCTGGACCATGCCGGGGCGAAGATGGAGAAGCTCGTCCGGGAATCCTTGCAACGGCGCCAAGGAGAGGATGCCGGAGTCAGGCAGAGCAGGCAGGTTCCTGCCGGTCACGCGCACACGCACCTCCATCCGCCTGCCGGGATGACAACCAGTGCCGGTGAAGGTCCCGGAAGAAAACCCGGCAGAAACGATCCCTGTCCCTGTGGAAGCGGCCTCAAGTATAAAAAGTGCTGCGGGAGATAGGCCTTCTTCAGCGAACGCCTGTATTACCCTTACAACCGTTTTCCCTTCCCGGTTAAGGTATGGTTCTCTCTTGGAAAACCAGTGCCCCCTGGCCCGCTGTGAACGGCCTGTTCTATGTATGGTGCTCTGGCATCCCGAAGCGTATCCGAGGGTGGTTGATTCGATCCCCTTCTCCCGCGTCTCTTGATTTGTCCATGGTACAGCCTAGTAAGATATCAGGACCCTCTGATATCCGCACGAGGCATGATGAGGAGATGATGGAGGAGTGAACCATGCTCATGATCGAAGGATTGCAGGTCAAGCTCGGAGCCAGGGAGATCCTCAAAGGGGTCGACATGGAGATCCGGGAGGGAGAGGTGCACATCCTCTTCGGCCCCAACGGCTCGGGAAAGACTTCACTGCTCATGACCCTCATGGGGTATCCCCAGTACCGGATAACGGCGGGAAAAATCGTGTTCAAGGGCACCGACATCACCCACATGCCGGTGCATGAGCGGGCACAGCTCGGCATGGGCATGTCATACCAAAGGCCGCCCACCATCCACGGGCTCAAGACCCGGGACATGGTCTCCATATGCGCCGGCAATGGCGAGCAGGACGTAGAGGCCCTTGCCTCGCAGGTCAATATGGGCGATTTCCTCGACCGCGACCTCAACGCGGGATTCTCCGGAGGCGAGATCAAGCGCTCCGAGCTGCTGCAGCTCATGGCGCAGAACCCCGACCTCCTGCTCTTCGACGAGCCCGAATCGGGCGTGGACATGGAAAACATCGCGCTCATCGGCAACGCCATCGCAGCCCTGCTCGAGCGCAACTCCGCCGGCTACAGCGGTTCCTGCCGCATGAGAACGCATCCCGATCGCAGGAAGATGGGCCTCATCATCACCCACACCGGGTACATCCTCAACTATGTCCCGGCGGACAGGGGGCAGGTGCTCTTCGACGGCGTCATCGCCTGCCGCGGCAATCCGCAGGAGATCTTCCAGACCATCAGCCGGTCCGGGTACCAGGAGTGCATCGAATGCATGACATAGACGAAAAGGCCAGGAAGGCACAGGAGGCAAAGGAAAAAAAGGCCGCCTACGGCCGGGACATCGACCTGGACACCTATTGCGTGGAGGGCGAGTGTCTCGAGCCGCTCACCGGTCTGGAGCAGCTCACTCAAGAGGACCGGTCCGTGATGCTCAAGGCCGGGGTGGACACCACCGAGCAGGACCGTTCCGGGTCGTACATCCAGAAGGACACCTCGGCGATCTATGCGACCTCGCTTATGGACGGGCTCGAGATCCTGCCCATCAAAGAGGCGCTGAAGCTCGACTGGATCAACGAGTATTACTGGAAGCTCGCGGACGTGGGCCAGGACAAGTACACGGCACGGGCATACACCGACCTGCACAACGGCTATGTTATCAGGTCCCTGCCCGGGGCACACGTGACCTTCCCGGTACAGGCGTGCCTGTACCTCCACCAGGACGCCTTAAGCCAGAACGTGCACAACATCATCATCGCATCCGAGGACTCGGAGCTGCACGTCATCACGGGCTGCGTTTCCGGATCCCACGTGGTCCAGGGGCTGCACGTGGGGGTATCCGAATTCTTCGTGAAGAAAAACGCCAGGCTGAGCTTCACCATGATTCACCACTGGGCCGAAGGGATGCTGGTCAGGCCGCGCTCGGTGGGGGGGGTGGAGGAAGGGGGCCTCTTTCTCAACAACTACGTGTCCATGAAACCGGTCAAGTCGCTTCAGATGTACCCCGCCACACGGCTGATCGGCAGGGGGGCCGTGGCCCGGTTCTATAACCTGCTCGTGGGCCATCCGGGCAGCGAGATCGACGTGGGGGGCAGGATTCTCCTGAACGCGCCCGAGACGCGGGCCGAGATCATCGCCCGGGCCATCAGCAACGGCGGGACCATCATCTCCCGGGGACACCTCGCGGGAGACATCCCCGGGATCAAGGCCCACCTCGAATGCCGGGGCCTCATCCTCAACGGCGGCGATATCCTGGCCATCCCCGAGCTCCACGGTAAGGCCGAGGGGGTGGATATGTCCCACGAGGCGGCGGTGGGCAAGATAAACCAGGACGAGATCCTCTACCTCATGTCGCGGGGGCTATCCGAGGACGAGGCCACCTCGACCATCGTGCGCGGGTTCATGAGCGTCGACATCCCCGGCCTGCCGCCCGATCTCAAGAGCCAGATCGACGCGGCCGTGGCGCAGACCAATCAGGAGGTGATGTAGCGCATCAGGGTAGTGCCCATGGGCCGACCACCCAGGCTCCGGACAGGCGAGAGCCTTTCAGGCCCGATGGAAGGGATTCCATCGTCTTCACCCCTGTCGATGGCACCCAAATCTTTCTCTTTGCGGTTTCCGGGGGAAATGCAGCCTCGGGTCTTCCGTGCTTCGTAACCGAGACCGGCTCCGATCCGACCGGCGGAAGGCAACCTTTGGAGGAGGGTACTATGGTATTGTTCAGACGCCGGATCGGAGCGATCTCATCTCACTGTGCCTCAAGGAAGAGCCTTCTCCCTAATCCAGGATAATCCCCCTTTTGAGGATCTTGCCCGTGGATGTCTTGGGCAGCTCTTTCATGACCTTGACCACCCGGGGGTACTTGTACGGCGCCACCCGGTCCTTCACGTACTGCTTGATATCATCGGCGGTCATCCCGGAATCTCCGCGCAGCACGACCGCAGCCGCGACCTCTTCTCCCAGGTCCTGATGGGGCAGGCCGATCACCGCGGCCTCCAGGATATCCTCAATGCTGTAGAGAACCTCTTCGATTTCGCGCGGGTACACGTTGTATCCGCCCCTGATGATCAGGTCCTTTTTCCGGTCCACGATGTAGATATAGCCATCCTCGTCCATCCGGGCGAGATCTCCGGTATGGAGCCACCCGCCTCTGAGGGTAACGGTCGTGGCCTCCGGCTGATTCAGATATTCCTTCATGACTCCGGGGCCTGACACGAGGAGCTCTCCCACCTCTCCGGTGGCCACGTCCTGATCCTGCTCGTCGACGATGCGCGCCTTGAAGGGCGGTATGGGCAAGCCGATGGACCCCGGTCGGGTCGGCCTGCCGAATGGATTTTCCACGCACGTGGGAGAGCACTCCGTCAAGCCGTAGCTCTCGTAGATCGTTGCATTGAACAGCTTCTCGAAACGGTGCAGAATCTCGACGGGAAGCGATGCGCCCCCTGAGATGCAGAAGCGCAGCCCCGAGCGCTTGGGCGGCCTGCTCGATGCGAGGTCCACCAGCCTGTTGACCATGGTCGGCACGGCGTACAGCAGGGTGCTCTTTTCCTCCTCGATCGCCTTGAAGACCTCTTCCACGTTGAATTTTTCGAACAGGAGCATGGTGAGACCCTGGTAGATCGAGATGTTCATCGAGTGTGTCTGGCCATAGCAGTGGAAAAGCGGCAGCACGCTCAAGACCACGTCGTCGGGTTCGGTGTACCGCACGGCCGCGATTACCTCGGCATCCTTCATCAGGTTATAGTGCGTCAGGACAGCACCCTTGGGAAGCCCCGTGGTCCCACTGGTGTACATCACGATCCACGGGTCGTCGGTCTTTGTCTGGAAAACCGGGTATTCGCCTTCTTCGGGCATGAAGAGGTCCTGGAAAGGGGTAAATCCCCCGGGGAGCCCCGTGCCGTCGGCGATGCGGATATCCACCTGCGGCATTTCGGCCAGGACGGCCGCCGCCTCCGAGAGGTAACCGCCGTGTCCCATGAACGCCCGAGCCCCGGAGTCACGGAAGATATGCTCGAGCTCTCCTTTCCGGTAGATCGGGTTCACCGGGACCACGGCCGCGCCCACCTTTGCCAGGGCATAATACGCTATTGGCCAGCTCGGTGACTCGGGCATCATCAGTACGCAGAAATCACCGGGTTTGAGGCCGGCCTTGCTCAGCCCGTGAGCCAGTGCATCCACCCTGGCGTTCATCCCGCGAAACGTTATGGTCTCGCCCTTGAACCTGATGGCCGGCCTGTCGGGAATCCTTGCAGTTGTGTTTGTCAGAAAACTGGCGATGTTCATGTTGCCCTCCCTCAGCGGATTTTTATTCTCTCTTCAAAACCATCTCTTGTGGAGCCTTAAAACGAACATCTTTCTGTCGTGTCTTTCACAGAGTCTTCTTCATCTCGGCGACCCAGACGTCAGCGTCTCCCGGGCTGGTAATGATCCATATCTTTTTACCGTCGAAGGCGCTCAGGTCCGCGCAGGCGGTCTCGCACCCCATGACCGCCAGGATGGAGTCGACACCGGGATCGTCGGGCGGCACGAACCGTATCGTGCCGCCCAGCTCATCCCTGATACGTCTGACTGTCTCGACCCGGTCATAACGGGGGTTGCACCCCCCGCAGTATTTCAGGCCGATTGAGCGGATCTTATTCATTCTCCTTCTACTCCGCAGAGCTTTTTGGCCACTTTCTTCTTCACGTCCATATTCACCTGCCGCGAGATCATGATGCGCTGGGCCTGAGGCGAACCTGCCCCGTGCATGGACTCGGTGAGATAACCGACCGCGGCGGTGCCCATGGTGATGTTCTCGATGAGCCTGAGCATGCGCATCCTCGTCTCGGTCGAGGCATCCGTGCTTCCCCGGTAATATTTATCGAGCCACTTGCCCACCTCCGGCGAACGCAGGTCGTCCTCGGAGGGCAGGGTCACCATAAGTCCGCCGGCAATGTCCTGTGCCAGGCGGGCGATTTCGTAGGGAAACCGCGTTACGTTCTGCTTGCAGACATTGGCGAGCAGGGTGTTCACGTAATAGGTGCCGCTCGGCTCCCTGTGCCCCTCAGCCGCACAGGCAATCGAGCCGCAGAACAGCGTCTCGTTGAGATGATTCATCTCGATGATCTTGTCCTTGACATGGGATGCCTTGTTCGCCCCGTTGTATTCGGCAATGCACTGGGTGGCCCCGATCAGGACGTCCCCGACACCCGCCTTGCAGGCATAGCTCTGGCGGTGGTAGGAGGCGAACTGCTCCACCAGCTGGCCCGCGAAATCCCACTCCTTGTACATGAACACCCGCTCCCAGGGCACGAACACGTCGTCGAACACCACCAGGGCCTCGTGGCCCCCGTAGAGCTGGTTGCCCCGGTCTATGGTGCCCTTTTCCAGTTTGCGGGTGTCGCACGACTGGCGGCCCATGATGTAGATAATCCCCTCGGCATCGGCGGGCAGCGCGAACGAGATGGCATAGTCCCTGTCTGCCTCGCGCATGCTGATGGTGGGCATGATGATGACCTCATGCGAATTCACGGCCCCGGTCTGGTGACACTTCGCGCCCCTGACCACGATGCCGTCCGGCCGCTCCTCGACCACGCGCATGAACATGTCCGGGTCGGCCTGCTGGTGCGGGGCCTTGCTGCGGTCGCCCTTGGGGTCGGTCATGGCCCCGTCGCAGGTAAGATCGTTCTCCTGGACATACTCCATGTACTTCAGAAAGCGCTTGTTGTACTCGGTGCCGTATTTCCGGTCGATATCAAATGTGGTCATGGACAGGGCATTCATGGCATCCATGCCCACGCAGCGCTGGAAGCAGCAACCGGTGCGCGATCCGAGCAGACGGCCCATCTTGCTCTTCTTCACCAGGTCGTCAATGCTCTGGTGAATGTGGGTGAACCGGTTGATCTTCTTGCCCGTAAGATGGGAGGTGGCCGTCATGAGGTCCTCATACTCGGGCATGTGCGCGAACTCATACGTAGCCGCCACCGCGTTCATGGAAGGGCGGATGATCGGGTCGTCCACCACGTTCTCCACCCGTTTGCCAAACATGTACACCTTAAGCTTCAATTTCCTCAGAGACTCTTCGTACTGCTTTGCATTCATCATCGGCATAGTAACACTCCTGTCTTTTTCGATTATCCCTCTTATCCTATCGTATGCTGTCTATCTCCTAAAGGCTCAGGCAACAAAAAGCGACTCTCCCATCTCGACAAAGGAGCGGTCGAACTGCCTGATGGTATCCATTCTTCCATATACGGTCGGGAGGACGGAGCCGATAAAGAATTTCGCTGTCGCGATCTTACCGGCATAGAACGACTTGTCCCGATCACCGGCGCCTGCCTGCGCCTCGTGGGCCTTCCACGCCTGCCAGAGTAACATCCAGCCCAGCACCACATCTCCGAATATCTCGAGATAGGGCGTGGCCCATGAGTATGCCAGGTAAGCGTCCTCTCCGGATGACTTTTCGAGCAGGAACCGGGTAATCTCTTCGAGCGAGGCGACAGACCTGCCGACCGAGTCGGCGTACGGCGCGAGCGCATCGATGCCCGAGGCCCTTTCGATGGTCTTCTTCATCTCATCTACCACGGTCCGGAAGGCCTCTCCCTGCTTCATCCGGACCTTACGGCCAAAGAGGTCGATCGCCTGGATGCCGTTGGTCCCTTCATAGATCGCCGTGATCTTGCAGTCCCGGGCGAACTGCTCCACCTGATACTCTTTGCAGAACCCATAGCCTCCGTGGACCTGGATCGCCCGCACGCACACGTCGAAGCCCTTGTCCGTGGAGCAGGCCTTGGCGATGGGGGTGAGCAGCTCCACGAGGTTGAGCCACCTCTTCTTTTCATCCCCGTCCGTGCTCGCCGACTCCATGTCCATGCAGAAGGTGGTGTAGAGGATCAGGGCGCGCAGCCCCTCGGAATAGGCCTTCATCCACAGGAGGTTCCGGCGGACGTCCGGGTGCGTGATAATGGGCACCTGCGTGAAGTCCCTGGTGCCGAAGGCCCCGCCCTGCTTGCGCTCCCGGGCGAAATCGAGGGCGTGCAGATACGCCGCGCTGCCCAGTGCCTGGCCCTGCAGCCCGACCAGCACCCGCTGCTCGTTCATCATGTGAAACATAACGACAATTCCCTTCTGCTCGGGCCCCAGGAGCTCGCCCCGGCATGCCCCGTTGTCGCCGAAGTTGAGCACGCTCGTCGGCGAACCGTGGATGCCCATCTTGTGCTCCACACCCGAACACACGAGATCGTTGGCCTCGCCTGGGGTCCCGTCGTCGTTGACCCGATACTTGGGAACGATGAAGCACGAGAGCCCCCGGGTTCCCTCGGGGTCTCCCTCGATGCGCGCCAACACGATGTGGACGATGTTCTCGGTAAGGTCGTTCTCACCGCTGCTGATGAAGATTTTTCCGCCCACGATCGAGAAGGTGCCGTCCGGGTTCCTGACAGCCTTTGTCCGCGCCGCACCCACGTCGCTGCCTGCCTGGGTCTCGGTGAGGTCCATGGTGCCGCTGTATCTCCCCTCGTACAGGGGCTGCATGTATTTGCGCTTCTGCTCCTGTGTGCCGTAGAGCTCGATGACCTTTGCCGCGCTGTGGGTGAGCCCCATGTATACGGTCAGGGCGTGGTTCGCGGCATAGAACAGCTCGTGGCAGGCGAAATACATGCAGATCGGCGCGTTCTGTCCGCCCACGTCGTACACGTCGGGCAGGCTCATCCACCCCCCCTCACAGTATTTCCTGAAGGGGCCCCGGAATGCATCGGGGCACCTGACCGTACCGTTTTCGAACACGCACCCGACCTCGTCGCCCTCGCTGTTGACCGGGGCGAACTCGTTGACCGCGAGCTTCTCGGCCGTATCGATGATCATCTCGAAGGTCTCCCTGGAATGATCGCCAAACTTTTCCATATTGCAGAGCTTCTCTATTTCCAGCTGCTCGTAGAGAACAAAACGGGCATCTCTTAAGTCGACCAGTTTGTTATCCATGTTCCTCTCTCCTTACACGAATGCTGCGCGTCTCGATGTCCCCCGGTCCACCCGCTATTTTCCGGTGAACTGGGGTTTCCTCTTTTCATGAAAGGCCTTCATTCCTTCCTTCTGATCGGATGTGGAAAACAGATCGCCCCACACAACGGCCTCATAGGCGAGCCCGGAAGCCAGGTCCCTGTCGATGCCGTAGTTGATCGACTTCTTTGCGGCTTCGACCGCACACGGGGATTTCTCCACGATCTTCTTCGCCATCGACATGGCCTCCTCCTCCGGATCACCGTCCACGACCCGCTCACAGAGCCCCCACGTCAGCGCGGTCTGGGCATCGACGATGTTGCCGAAAAAGATCATCTCCCGCGCGCGGCCCAAGCCGATGAGTTTCGGGAGACGTTGCGTCCCCCCGGCACCGGGCATGATCCCGAGCTTGATTTCCGGCAGCCCGAGCTTCGCATCGGTACTCAAGATGCGGAAGTCACACGCGAGGGCAAGCTCCAGGCCGCCGCCGAGGGCAAAACCCCTGATCACCGCAAAAACCGGGATCGGCAGGGCTTCGATCCTGTCGTACACGGGGCTGAAACCGAAATCCCTGGCCTGAGCCGGGTTCAGGTCCATCATCTCCACGATATCGGCGCCTGCTGCAAAATTTTTCCCCTCGCCGACAATGACCAGCGCGCGGGTCCGGCTTTCGATCACCCGGTCAATCAGCGAATCGAGCTCTGAGACAAGCCCGCTGTTGAGCGCATTGAGTACCTCGGGCCGGTTGATCGTGATTGTGGCTATCTGGTTCTCGAATTCGTATTTCAGATATTTCATTTCGGCATCTCCTGTTTAGCGGCGGGAATGAAAAGATCCCGCCGTTTCTTTGCTGTGCCGCCTTTTCCCGTTCACGGACAAAGAAATCGCGCTACCCGTCCACCCTGATCACGGCACAATCGCCCTGGGCCAGACCGCCGCAGATTCCACAGACCCCGTAGCCGCCGCCCCGTCTCCTGAGCTCGTGCATCAACGTGAGCAGAACCCGGGCGCCGCTCGCCCCCACGGGATGGCCGATTGCGATGGCCCCGCCGTTGGGATTCGTCTTTTTCAGGAGCTCACGCCATTTCGCTTCGTCGCCTCCGGCTAGGATCTTGGCGGAAACCAGGGTGACAGCGGCAAAGGCCTCGTTGATCTCGACCACCTTCATATCGTCGATGTTCAGGTTGGCTCGCTTCAGTGCCTTCTGGATCACGAAACCGGGAAGCTCGGCCATTCTCCTGGGCTCGCTGGCGCCGCTCGCCACCGAGACAATGGTGGCAAGTGGCTTTACTCCCATTTCCTCTGCCTTGGATCTCCTCATGATGATGACCGCGGCCGCACCTGCATCGAGGCCAGGGGCGTTGCCGGCGGTCACCGTGGGGCTTCCGTAGATGGTCTTCAGCTTTGCAAGACCCTCGAGCGTGGTGTTCGGCTTGGGGAACTCGTCGCGGTCGAAAAGGATCGGATCGCCCCGTCTCTGCGGTACCTCCACGGGCACCAGCTCGTCCTTGAATCTCCCGGCCTTGTCGGCCTCGCCCCACTTCTGTTGCGAGCCCAGTGCCCACTGGTCCTGCTCCTCGCGGGATATGCCGTATTCGATGGCGATCTCTCCGGCGTCCTTGCCCAGGGGGGAGTACTCGCGGTAGGTGATGGGGTTGAGATAATCCTGAACCAGGAGCGGCGCCATCCCGGAGCCCCACCGGTGCCCGTTCATCAGAAGCGGGGTGTTGCTCATGTTTTCGGCACCCACAGCCATACAGGTGTCCGCTTCGTCCAGGAGAATCGCCCTTCTTCCCAGATGAACGGCGCAAAGCGATGAACAGCATGCCCGGTCGATGGTCAATGACACCAGGTTCTGGGGCAGTCCGGCACGGAGCAGTGCCTGTCGTCCGTTCACATTGTCGAAAAGCGCCGCCTCGGCCTGATCGCACATGCCATAATAGAGCTCGTCCAGGTCTTCTCCCTTGAGGCCGGAACGCTTGAGGCTCTCCTTGATGACGATGCACCCCAGATCGGTGCTGTGAACGCTTCTCAAAGCACCACCAAACTTGCTGAACGGTGTCCTCACCCCACTTACGATTACGACATCATCTTTGTTTTTCATCGCTTACTCCCTTCATCTCCTTCTCGTTGAATGGTTGATCCGCGTTGCTCTGCGCTATTTACTGTTTTTGCATGAATCATCTTGACGCAAAAAATGCGGGCATTGTGGTGATGTGGGCTCCCACAATGCCCGCATTTTTAAAATGGTGCCTTTCCTGCCCCGGGTTGGCCGGCCCGTGACAGTGTTACGACTGATTCAGTTCCGGTTATCTTTATGTATTATCCCTGCATACCCCTTTGAACGGATATCGATCATGCACGGTCCGGAAACACTTTTCATTCCTCGTCTCCCCGATAATCCACTACCGCCGAGCAGAACAGATTCGTCGTATGGTTGATCTCCTGGATCTTGTCATGATCCTTGCCGTCATGGAACATGATCCACCGAAGGGCCAGATGGCTGAACGCGCCGAAAAACATGTTCCTGAATACGCGCGGATTCACATCCTGCCGGAAAAACCCTTTTTCCTTGCCTTCCTCGATGATCTCTTCGACCACGCGGAAGTACCGCTGGAAACTCTCGAATGCCTTGGAGCTGTAGAACCGGGTGTTCAACTGGAGCTGGAGAAGAAAAACCTTGAGAAAATCTTCCTCGGTCAGCATAAGGAAGAAATAGTATTTGGTGAACCTCTTGAGCTTTCTCACCGGATTCTTGATATGGAAGGTCTCGGAGAGCTCGTCGAGATTCTCCTGGAACCGGTGCTGCGGGATGGAGAGGAAGACATCCTCCTTGTTTTCGAAATACTCGTAGACCGAGGCCTCGGAGATCCCGGCGAGCTTGGCGATCTCGGATATCTTTGCCTTGGTGAATCCCTTTTCGGCAAAAACCTTCTCCGCAGCCCTTAAGATCCGATCCGACTTGGTGTAGATCGGCCTCGCGCTCGAGGTAACCATGGCATGAACCAGGGACATGATATCATCGAGATCGGCAGCGCCCTCCTCGATCTCGCCAAGGGCAAGGGAGCTGATCACCTCCATGTCGAGGGTGCCCAGAATGATATCGCGCGCCACCTTGACACTCAGATCCGAGCGGAACGAACCGTCCTTGATGCCGTTGTCCAGAATACCGTACATGACGTCGGCATATTCCTTCACGAGCTGGTAGGCCGGAGTCAGATAGAAATCAGGTGAAGACCTGCATTCGAGGGTCAGTATCCTGCCGTATCCCGGGTGGGTGTCGATGTCTCTCAGATGGAACCAGATCATCTTGCTCAGGCGGCTCTCGGCGTCACGGATACCCTGCAGATGCTCCCCCAGCAGAAAGAGCACCTCCTTCATCCGCTCTCCGGGCACGGAAAACAGCAGATCTTCCTTGCCCTTAAAATACTGGTAGATCACGGAGTCCGCAACCCCTGCCCTGGCTGCGATCTCCGAGATCGTGGTATCCGCCAGTCTTTTTTCCGACATGATTTCTTCCGCAGAAGCCAATATCTTCGATCGTTTGTCGTCAGCCATTAGAGAACCTCACATCTGGATTATATATCAGCTTCTGTGTAATCATCATCTTTCTCATTTTTTGTAAAGCCGTTTTTGCCGCACCGATTTATCGAACGAATCCTTTCTTCACTCGGAAATTACTTGGTGTAGCTGTGCCAGCCCCTGCCTGTCTTTCTTCCGAGGTGCTTCGCATCGACCAGTTGCTTCAGTACGGCCCTGGGCCTGAACCGCTCTCCATATGCATCGAAAAGGATCTGCTGGACCTTCAGGTTCAGGTCGTTGCTGGTAATATCCATCAGGGCGAACGGGCCGATCGGATGTCCCAGGCCGTACCTGCATGCGGTATCGATATCCTCCGGGCTCGCGACCCCCTCTTCCAGGAGCCTGCATGCCTCTACCCACATCGCATGGAGCAGCCTGTTGACGGCAAACCCGGCAACATCCTTTACCCGCACCGGTTCCTTGCCGATCGCGCGGCAGCAATCCATCATGTACTCCACCGCGCTCTCGTCGGTATCGAGCGCAGGGATCACCTCGACCAGCTTCATGACGAACGCCGGGGAGAAGAAATGCGCCCCCAGAAACTTCCCTATCCTCTTCGGTCCCACGGAGGTGGCCAGAAGGGTGATGGGCAGGCTCGACGTGTTGGTGGCAAAGACGCACTCGGGTTTGCAGATAGCGTCCAGTCGCGAGAGCACCTCTTTTTTCGTGTTGAAGTCCTCGAACACGGCCTCGACCACCACGTCCACGTCGTCGAAGCCCTCGAAACTCTCGGTCAGGCCGATTCGGCCGAGAGACTCTACCTTTTCTTCCTCGGTCATCTTGCCTTTCCTGATCGACTTGTCCAGTACGCCGCTCAATCGCTCCTTTGCCCGTTGAGCGAGATCGAGCGATATTTCATGGATGACCACGCTGATACCAGATGTGGCAAAACAAAGCGCAATCTCGGCCCCCATCATACCGGCACCGACAACCCCTACTCTCTTCACGTCGCTCATGATCAACTTGCCTCCTGTATATGTGACGTTTTCCCACACCTGAATTTAATATCATTTATTCTTTGCCATTAACTGAACCTTATTCTATTCATTATGGCTCCCTGTGTCAACTCTTTTTATTTCCTGTTCTTTCCCTTAGTATAATTATTAACCCCTTTTATTTCTTTGTGTTATCTGCAGTAAATTCCCCTCGGGTATTTTTTTTCAGCCCCAGAGGGATCCGCATGGCACTCACTACTCAGGCGATACCGCAAAATCGAGCATTGACCATTCAATCTGACTCTATAACTATTTATTATTCATCGGTGGTCACGCCCCTGGGAATTTTCTGGATGCCCATCTCTTATATGATTGATTATTTGGTTTTATTTACTTATTTCATTCCCCGCACCAAAAGGATGCCTGCTTGCCTAGAAATGCGTCTCTAATTATCTTTTAGTTGAATCATATTCATTTATCGTATATATACTCTTGAAGCAGGGAGTTTGACTTATGGATGGGCATGCGGGGGCGTTGGTCGGATGAGGAGCGCGCGAGGTGGTAGAGATTCTTCGAAGCACCGGTCGAGGGTATCAGGCCTGCCGAAAGCGGACGCCCCGTCAGAATGGAAGCACGCGATATCCATCGGGTGATGCCTGCAACGACACATCTGCGGGAATATCGGCAGCTGTCTAGAGGCAATCGGGATTTATAAAAATTTTGCATGAAAAGGAGAGCATCGATGAACTACGATTTCGAGAAGATTCTCTACGTGACCGATTTGTCCGAGAACGCTGAGCACGCCTTCGGGTACGCCTTCAGCATCGCTAAACGTTTTTCTGCCAGGATCACCGTCCTGCACGTGCTCGAGGAGTCGTCGAGAAGTGCATATCCGCTGGTAAGCACCATCCTGGGGGAAAATCAATGGAAAGAGCTGATCGAGAGCAACAAGCAGACGGCCCTGAACACCATCCGGCAGCGCATCAGCGATACCTGCTCGGGTGTGTGTGATGACGGAGAGTTCCGAGAATATGTGGAAGACGTGGTCGTCACCTTCGGCAACGCAGAAAACGAGATCCTCACCATGGTCGAGAAACAGCAGTTCGATCTCGTCATCATCGGTGCGCACGCCGTGACGTCTGTGGGCAAGGCCTTGCTGGATTATACCGCCAGACACGTTGTCCGTCAGTGCACGAAACCGGTCCTGATCATTCATCTGCCGAACGATTAGCCCTTACCCGAGGTGACGTGCCTTATGTGACTCCCGTCACCGTACCCTGTCATGAGCATGGGCAGACCGGTTCCTCCCTAAAGGCGCGCCCCGGATCCGGAATGACCGGGCGCAGGGACGGTTCTTGTGTGCCCTCATACCCTGACCCGCCTGAAACCCCCTCCGGGAACGATAGGGGCTTTTTCAATGGTATGAACCCCAGGGCAAGCCCTGGACCCTACTGAAGCCGCAAGCGGCGGGGAATGTGACCCCACCTTCAAAGTCCTTAAGAAACGGACCTGGAAGAAGGATTCAGGCCGAGCCTTGTCCGGGCGCAGCACAGGGGCACTCTCCCCACGACCGTACAAGCACTGCGCGAAACACCGTGTGGCACCCTTCATGTCTGCCTCTGATACAAAGGCGCAAAGCCGGCCCTGGCGGAGGTAGTTCCGCCGGGGCCGGCTTTGCGATCCCCTGCCGATGTCCGGTCAGTCGTTTCCCGTTCTTCTCCCCTTTCCTTTTTTTTCGAAGCTTCTTTCCGGGACCGGGTACGGATCAAAAGAGTCCCGAGGAGTCGGACATGAGAGCCCTGCCGGCAACCATGCGGTTGATCTGGTTGGTTCCCTCGAAGATCTGGGTCAACTTGGCGTCGCGCATGAGCTTCTCGACCACGGCGCCCTTCATGTAACCCGATCCGGCCAGGATCTGAACGGCATCGGTCGTGACCTTCATCGCGGCATCCGAGGCGAAACATTTGGCCGAGGCAGCCTCTTTCGAGCATCGGATATCGTTGTCGAGCATCCAGCCGACCTGGAGATAGAGTGCCCGTGAGGCCATGACCAGGGTGTTCATGTCAGCGAGCATGAACTGGATGGCCTGGAAATTGCCGATCGGCTGGCCGAACTGGACCCGTTCCCGCGCATATGCCGCGGATTCGTCGAAGGCCCTCCGGGCGATGCCGGTGGAGACGGCCGTGATGTTCGCACGCCCCCTGTCGAGAGCCATCATGGCGAGCTTGAATCCCTGGCCCTCTTCCCCGATCAGGTTTTCCCTGCCGATCTCTACGTTGTCGAAGAACAGCTCGGCAACGTTCATGGCCCGGTGCCCCATCTTGTCCTCGATCCTGCCCACGGTAATGCCGGGGGTGCTACGGGGCACGGCGAAGCAGCTGATGCCGCGTGTTCCCTTGCTCTTGTCAACGGTGGCGAACAGGCACAGGAGATCCGCGTACTGACCGTTGGTGATGTAGCACTTGGAGCCGTTTATCACATAGCCGTCGCCTTTTCTTGAGGCCGTGGTGTTCATGATCCCCGCGTCCGAGCCCGCGTGGGGCTCCGTGAGGCAGAAGCACCCGCTCCGGTAGCTCTTCGTCATATCACCGATGAACTTCTTCTGCTGGTCCTCGGTCCCCCCCAACTGGATGGCGCCCATCGACAGGTGGGAGATCCCGATCACCTGCGATATGGCGCAACACTCGTAGTTCAGGGCCTCGGTCACCAGGTAGTGCTCGAGATGCGACATTCCCGACCCGCCGTACTCCCGGGGGATATTGGTATACATCAGACCGGCCTTGTGCGCCTCTTTGAGAATCTCTTCCGGATAGGTCCCGTCCCTGTCATACTCGAGTGCCACCGGCCGGATGCGGTCTTTCCCGAACCTTCTCGCAAGATCGACCATGCCCTTCTGCTCTTCGGTCAAGCTGAAATCTATCATCTCTTTTGCACCTCGCGTTCTTTGATGGAATATCTTTTGTCTCTGCCGGCCTCCCCTCGCAGGGGACGCTTCTGTGAACAGGCGCTTCTTTTTACGGGTTTTCTCCCGACTTTCGCCTAGACGAACCCATATGCAGTCCATCCTCCATCGATATACACCACCGACCCGGTCATGTAGGTCGCCTCGTCACCGGCCATGTACAGCGCCAGGCCGGTGATTTCTTCCACATTGCCCATCCTGCCCTGCGGAATGCGCCTGTTGAGCGCCTCGGTGTCGAGTTTACCCTGCAGCTTGAGGTCCTGGATGAATTCCGTGTTCAGATACCCGGGCGCAATGGCGTTTACCCGGATGTTTTTCTCAGCCCATTCCGCGGCCAGGACCCTGGTGATCATGTCGGTCCCGGCCTTGCTCGCGCAGTAGGCGGCCCTTCGGGGAACCGGGGTCTTCCCGAAGGTCGATGAGATGTTTATGATGCATCCCCCGGCGCCCCGGTCTATCATATGCCTCGCAACTGCCTGACAGCAGAAGAACACCCCGGTAAGGTTCGTTCCTATGGCGTTGTTCCAGTCCTCGTACGAGAGGCTCTCTGACGGGTTGACCATCGAAATCCCGGCGTTGTTGACCAGGACATCGATCCTCCCGTACCGTTCGACCGCCACGTCCACGGCGCATCTGATGCTTTCGGGGTCCTGTACGTTCATGCGCACGGCAGACCCCTCGCCGCCCGATTCGGTGATCTCGCGGCAGATATCGTTCATCGCATCATAGGACCGCCCCGCCAGAACGACCGTAGAGCCCTCGCCGGCAAACCTCAACGCAAATGCCTTTCCCAGACCCCGGCTCGCCCCCGTGATCATCGTTACTCTGTCCTTCAGCAGTTCCATATGTCCCTCACCCGGATCTCTCAGGTATGTTCTCTCTCGCAAGATCCCTTTTTTCAACAATGGGTTCGACTGCAGATGTGCCGGGGAACCTCCCTGTTTTTCTGCCCCTGCGATGTCTATGCGCGCTTCATCATGAGAATCTTGCAGCCTGACTGAACCGTCACCGCGTCCTGATTTACCAGCTCGAAATGGAGTTTCAGTATTCCCCGGTCTTTCTTTGACGTGCTGGCGGTCTTTCCCGCGACCCTCACCTTTGCCCGGATGGTGTCTCCAAAAAATACAGGGGAAAGGAATCTCCATTCCTCGATGCCCAGAAAGGCGATGGTCGTGCCGTCGAGAAATCCTGTCCTGAACAGAAGGCCGTGGGCTATCGAGAGCCCAAGAAGACCGTGTGCAATCCTCGCCCCGAACTGATTCCCCCGGGCAGCTTCCCGGTCGGTGTGCAGCTCGTTGTAATCGCCGGTCATTGAGGCGAACATCACGACGTCGGTCTCCGTTATGGTTCTGGCGGGGGTTTCGAACTCCTCGTTTTCTCTCCAGTCATCGAAGTATCTTCCTCTCATCGTTTACACCTTATCCGTTCACGGCAGTTTTTGCGGTGAATGCATGGCCGGCACGATCGGTCCCCCCATTCTTGGCCTCGACTTGTATCGGCCGCCTCACCGCAACCTGGTCCGCTCACATGGGACAGTCTCGCAAGGGGGATATCCCGTGTACCGGATATCCGTCTGCAGAATATTTGGGCCTGGGGCCTGCATCACGAGACAAAAATGCATGAACGGGTGGTGTCTCTTTTTCATCTCGCACATCAGCAGCGTTCGATCGATTATCTCCTGTATCACTCGTGATACAGGCCCATTTGCCCGGGTTACACCTCTCGTACCGTTTCACAGCTGATCTATCCTCTTCATGGGTGCAGCTTCTCGATATGCCGGACGGCCTTTTAGCTTCCATAAATCAGCCTCGGCAGCCAGAGCGCTATCTGCGGGAAAATCGATACGATCACCACGCCAAGGAGTTGGAGGAGAATGAAGGGGATAACGGCTACATATATCTCCTTTATTCCTATCCCCACCGGCGCGATGCTCTTGAGGTAGAAGAGGTTGTAACCGAAGGGGGGTGATATGTAGGCAGCCTGCATGTTCATAATGAAAACGATGCCGAACCAAACGGGATCATATCCCATGGCGGCCACGACGGGCGTGAGTATGGGAGCGGTGATCATGACGATGGCCGATGGGTCGAGCAGCATGCCCAGGCAGAAGAATATGACCTGGATGATGATGAACACTCCCCAGTATCCGAATGGCAGATTCTGTACCAGGCCGCTGATGAACTGCGTGGCCCCCAGCGCGATGTAGATGGTCGAAAAGCAGTAGGCGCCGATGACGATCCACATCACCATGCCGGAGAGCTTGAGCGTTCCCAGTGAAATGTCCCTGAATCTCTGCCAGGTAAAATTGCCGCCGATGACCATCAGGATGAAGCTGCCCGCAGCACCTATCGCTGCGCCCTCGGTCGGCGTGGCGATACCCGAGAAGATCGAGCCCAGCACGGCGCTGATGAGCAATAGAGGAGCGACGACAGCCCTTGTCGCCCTGATCTTCTCCCGGAACGGGAGCGCCTCTTCCTCTGACATGCCGGGGCCGTTCTCAGGCTTAAACTTGCATAAGATGAGCGTATAGGAGATGAACAGGAAGGCGAGCATCAATCCCGGGACAAGGCCGCCGGCAAAAAGCCGCCCGACCGACACCTGGCAGATCATGCCGTAGATGATCATGGTGATGCTGGGCGGTATGAGAATGCCCAGTGCTCCGCCGGCGCCGATACACCCGAGGGCCAGCTTTTTGTTATAGTTCCGGGCGAGCATTGCCGGAAGCGCGATAAGACCCATGGTGATCGTCCCGGCTCCACCGATTCCGGTCATCGCGGCAAAGAGCGTGCAGACTATTATAGCAGCTACGGCCAGGCCTCCGCCCACTCTCCCGCCCCATACATAGAACGCGTTGAAGAGCTTGTCCGCGATACCGGAATGTTGCAGGATATATCCCATGAGCACGAAGAGGGGAACAGAGAGGAGGCCGAAGGACATCATGGCCTTTCCGAAGATCAGCGTGGGAATCACCGACATCGCCCCGGGGCCCCATAGAAAATAGGTGAAAACAACGCCGATAAACCCCAGCACGAACGTAATGGGAAGCCCTGATGCCAGGCCGGCGACCATCGCGATCGTCAGTAGGATGGTAATCGTACCCGGTTCCATTATTTCCCCTCCCTTTCCCCGTCAATGAGCGTCAGAATGTCGCCCAGGAACAGCGCTATTCCCTGAAGGAGCAGCAGCGCGGCACCGAAGGGTATGGCGAGCTTGACCGGCCAGATCAGCGGGTGCCAGGTGCTGATCGACCGTTCCTGCAGCATGTACGATCGTGCCGCGAAGTCCCATCCGAGCCACAGCAGCACACCGGCGAAAAAGAAGATGGCGGGAAAGGTGATGATGTTCATGATGGCCTTACCCCGGTCCGAGAGGCGGGTATAGAAGAGGTCCATATTGACATGGGCCTTTTCCTTCAGCGCATAGGCCCCGCTCGTTATGGTCAGAACGGCAAAGACCATGACGCTGATTTCGTGCGCCCATATCGTCGGCCTGTTCAGGAAGTTTCTCATGACAACCTCCCAAACGATGATCACTGTCAGGATCCACGGGAACCACATGAGAATCAGGCCGGTTACATCCGTTATCTTTGAGATGATCCGAATACATGCACGCATAGTATCTCCCTGTTTGCTCGTGTTATCTGTTCTGAGTACTGCCGAAAACAGGCTCGAAGAGGGAGCAGGTTCCCTTCGGGAAGTCCGGGAAACAATGCTCCCTCTTCTTGTAGCGTTACTCCATGTATCCCATGGTTCTCATGTATTCTTTTGTCATCTCGACCAGCTTGGCCGATGCCGGGCTTCTTTTCGCTTCTTTCTCCCACAATGCGTGAGCGGCCTTCTCGGCCTTTTTCAGCTCTTCGCCCTTGAGCTCGTTCAGCTTCACTCCAGCCTTTTTCATCTGGGTCAGCCCCCACTGTTCTCCCGTCCAGTTCTGATGATAGGTGTGGTTCAACCCGGCGATGATCACTGCCTGCTCGAGGGCGACCTTGAGGTCATCCGGCAGGGAATTCCAGGCCCTCTCGTTCACGATCACGTTTGCGCAGTTGATGGGGTTGATGGGCGGCCAGAGAAAGTTTTTGGCCACTTCATGGAACTTCACGCTGTACATCGCAATCGCACTTCCCCAGCTTACCCCGTCGAGGGCACCGGTCTGGAGCGAGGTATAGGTTTCTTCTCCAGGGATAAACACGCCATTGCCGCCGAACTGTTCGATCCAGTCCATCATGAGTCCCGACGCACGGACCTTCTTTCCCTTGATATCATCGAGCGTGTTGATGGGATCCTTGAACATGAACGAGCCGGGCCAGCAGTCCACTCCGGTGGTGAGCAGATACACCCCCTGTTTTTTGTACTCCTCTCTCAGAACATCGATGGCGCGCCAGCCGCCGAATATGTTCGGGAGCTCCTTGCCGTACATGAAGTTGTACAGCTCGTTGGGGGTCCTGATCCCGAACGGGAGACCATACTCCACGGCTGCCGCCGGGATAACGCCCTGGTAGGTATACGAAGAGGCGAGACCCATCTCGATCACGCCCATCCTCACCGAATCCATGATGTCGGGGGTCGCCACCAGCTCACCGCCCCAGTACATCTTGATCTGGAGCCGCCCGTTCGTCATCGCGGGCAGGGTCTTCTCGAACATCTCCACGTAATAAGCCATCCCGGGCTCGGCAGGGCTGCGCCATGCCTGCAGCTTCCACTTGTAAACCTTCTCGGCGGCATGCACAGAAAGAACACCGCTCAGAAGTATCGCAACCGCCAGAACCACGATCCCTAGAACCCTTTTTTTCATAACAGCCTCCTTCCTTTTCGTGTAGATCTTAATTGGTTGTTTCTGACACACTGGCTTATTTCATGATCCCTTACGGATCATTCACCGATGCCTGAGGAGGAAAAACAATGTGCAGTCCCAGAGCCCGCTTGCGTCACACACGCGACTCGAAATACACGGTATTAATCATTTCAAACTCCCTCAGAAATATTTCCCCTACCTCCGTCCCCACCTTAAATTAATCTTATTTAATTTCTATTTTATATTGAATTGTATTCTATTGATTGTCGCCATCATTGTCAACCACTTTGTTTTTTTCATTATATAATTATTCATCCATAATTTATCATCGTGTATTTTGTAATGTGTTATCAATGGCCTAAATAATGTTCCTGGGATGTGGCCGACCCGCCGGCCACATCCCATCACACGAAAGGTATGGGGACGTCGGTATAATCTCATTCACCATTATCTTTTTATTAACCATATTAATCCCTGGCTGCATGCCTTTCCGCCATCCGTCGGTACAGGCATTCCACTTCTTTCGATCATTATGACGCCAGACCTGGGCAACAAGATCTTTCACCGCAAAGGCATGGATTCTTCCGGTTCCGGTCTGCCGCTCCATCTCTTCCCCCGGACTATATCCGTACCGGGGAAAAACCCTGCGACTATCGGGAATTATTATATGAGAGCGGACCATATTCCCAATCTCCCCTCCGGAGGCGGGCCCATATCCGCCAGGCTCTCCCCCGGTTTCCCGATGAGTGTTTGCCACAGGAACAACCGGCTTGTGCGGTTCCGTCCCCCTACCTTCCCCTCCGGCCGTGAAAGCATGCCCTTGCGATACATGTGGTGGGGTCGTACAGTACAATCCGGATATCGGATCGAGCGCCTTTTCTGAATTCACCACCTGCCATGGAGAGCGCAGGCTCCCAACCAGAGTGCATCAGGAAGGCAATGAGTTAGAACCTATCCTTAAATAATGATGGGATATCTGATTTCCAATTGTTATCTCTGGGGAAACCCTATTTAGGGACAGATTTTAAATATCATCCTTGAATAGGGCTCCAGAAGATGCGTCTGCCGGGTAACACACTGTCTTATTCTCGTCAGGGACAGATCCCGAACATGTCTTTTCCTTCACGCATCGATAAGCCGTCATCTTCGTTTGCATAGTTCTTTTTCCCTTTGTTTCTCCGTGGGGAACCCGGCACCGCTTTAGTATGAATGCGATTCAGTCCTATGGCTTTATCAAGTGATCATATCCATCCTCTTTCGCAACCACAAGACGATGGCGGGCCAGCGGTTGTGGTTGATCAACCCGGTCCATTCCTTCCCCGACGATCTATGACGATACTTCATGTTTCGGCAGAGGCCGTCCCTGAGTTATGAGGGGCTGGACACGGAAGGCCAACAGCCCTTCGAGCATCACCAGAACTGCGATGACCGCGAAGCCTGCCCGCAACCTGAACCCCGAGAGCCTGCCTGACGGACAACTTACTTTCCTTGCCCTGTGTCATGGTAACCCCCTTTCATGCGAAACCCGGCATGGAACGGGACAGTACATGCCCGCCTCCCCCGGCCGGGGCGAACACGCTTGAAATAAAAAATCTCGTGGTTTTCCGAGATGATGCGGAAAAACCCGATAATGGGAACATTCCCACAGGTTCAATGTCCGGCGCACCTTTGCTCCCGCGAATATCTTAAGCCGCCTCCGGCGCCGGGCGATCCGGCTTAAGATCAGGCCCTATATCTTCCCCTGCCTGGCGAGCGCCAGCCTCTTAAGAAGCTCGTCGGGGCCCGGCTTGCGCCTTGAGGGCCGAAGCGGGGGAACCTTCCGCCTGCCTTCGGCACACAGCCTCACCTCTTCGAGGCGGGACACGTGGTGGCTCAGGAGGTGCGGGCCGATCTTTTCTCTCAGGAGGCGCACGACCATGTCCACATCGTCCAGGGCGTGGTGCTTCTGCTGCTCAGCGATCCCGAACGTCTTGAGCACCGTGATCAGCCGGTAGTTGTAGAGACGCGGCACCACGTTGCGGACAAGATTGAGCACACAAAACCCGGGCCGCAGGGTTTCGGGCATGCCCATGCGCCGGAAGGTGGGCGCCAGCACCCGGTCCCAGTCAAAGGAGAGATTGTACGAGGCCAGAGGCAAATCGCCGGCATACAGACGAAACCGCTCCAGGGCCTCGCGCGGGGGGTTGCCTTGCTCTCTGAGATAGCTCCGGGTGTAGCCGTGGATCCGTACGGCAGCGGGCTCCATGGGCACGTCAAAGTCGATGAGCTCCCGGAAAGGCTCACCCTCGGGCTCCCATCCCTGCATGATCCGGGCGGCAATCTCTACAGGGTAAACCGGATCGTTGAGTCCGGTTGTCTCGGTGTCGATGAGCACCCATCGGTCTGCATGATTACTTCCGCTGTCTGTCACCTTTTCAACCGCCTTGATGGAGAAGATTAACCTCCCCTCGCACATCGACCCAAGGGCCATGGCAAGACAGAATGGTACATATATATGGATATCAAATAAAAGACACAGAAACACAAGAAAGAAATGGTTATGTTAGTCTGCATCTCCGTCGTTTTTCTTTGCATTGCTCTTCCCGTCCTCGACCGGACAGGTGCGGCTCATTCAGGTCCGCACGCCCAGCTTGGGAAGCAGCCACGCCTGGAGGAAAAACCAGGCTCCGATTATGAGAAGAAGGATCCCGATGTCGGCCATGATCGCACTCCTTGTCTTTTTAGATTCTTGATTGTGAGTCCTCGGGGAATCTTCCGCCATTCCTGCCCGCATTATGCACGGGAAGCATTCTTAATCGCATTGATACGGATCAATGCATGATACTTCTTTGAAGGGGTCAAACACCAGTGCATGCCGAAGGCAAAAAAAAAGGATGGCGGTTAGGGCATAGGACGCGCCATCCTAAAGAGGAGGTTTTATGTTTGTATTATTTGAGATGCACCGCAACGGAAATGGATTCACAAAATGTGGGTAATCTAATAAATCGTCAGGCGCGGTCGCCTTTCGAGGGAAATCCATTCCATATTGGCTCATATTGTCCTTCTCGTGGATATCATAAGATCCGGCAATCGTCTGCCATTATCATCCGCTCAATAGGCAATTTACTTTTATATTGCCGTTTAGGGCTATGGCTGACCCGATACCCGGCCATCGGCCCGGTCTCGTATGTAACGACCCGCGGAATACGCCCTCGTGAAGCTCCTGGAGCGATGGAGACAAGGAATCGGAAGAACGGGGAAGGCAACGCGCAGCCGCACGAGAAACGGATGCGTATGAGAACAGAATCCCCCCACCCCGGCAAGCCTCATACCGGAGTGGATATCGCTGATCGGGATGGGAGGCTTTTCGCTCGTTGTCGAGCGCTATTAGGCTTTATAGACGTTTGACGCCTGGGGCCCCTTCGGTCCATTCGTGATGTCGAAGGTCACTCTCTGCCCCTCTTCGAGAGACCGGAAACCTTCCTGCTTGATGGATGTGTGGTGCACGAAGACATCCTGCCCGTCATCCGACGTAATGAAACCAAAGCCTTTTGAATCATTGAACCACTTTACTTTTCCCTGTGCCATGAAAGACCTCTTTCCAGATGCCCTGACCGGCAAAGCCAGAGATCTGTTTTTTAGAATTTCTGAAAATGAGAATTATCGTGAATGATCCGTTGGCTTTTTGAAGTGAACCGAAGGTTGCATTCATACAGCACTTTTCATATCACATAGATCTCTCTTTCAGATCTTATTTGCCTTTAGTGCAAAACAGGGGGCATGTCAACAAAAAACGTTTTCGTGAGAACAGAAAGCCCCCTCGATCACTTTTCGATACCGAGCTTCCTCATGCGGGCCTGGAGTGTGGCGCGCTTCATGCCCAGGATTTCGGCGGCACCCCCGGGTCCGCCCAGACTGCCGCGCGAGAGGTCGAGCACGTGCATGATATATCGTCGCTGGATCTCGTCCATGGAGGGTGTATCGGCAAAGGCGGATTCCAATACGGGCCGTGACACCGCAGGCAGATGGAGCTGTAGCCTGTCTCCGGCAGAGAGAACGGCGCAACGCTCGATCACGTTCCTCAACTCGCACACGTTGCCCGGCCAGGAATACGCCGAGAGGACCTTTTCATCCTCGCGGGTCAGGGCGGGCAGGCTCCGGTGATACTTTCTTCCGTCGTTCTTAAGAAGCGGATTTAGAAGAGAGATTCAAAAGGACACACGGCCCGGGAACGGACTGCACCGACCGGCTTCCCGGTCCCAGGCCGCGAGAAATGGACCGGCTTTTCAAGGATTTATAATTCACCCATCATCACCCCTGCGACAAGCACAAATATGGGTTTGTCGATGTCCACATATGGGCTTTCCGTAATGAAACAGCACCAATCATCCTTCAATAACGGGAGGTTGGAAGGGCCTGCGGTGTGGCACGAGACATGCTTTATGATTCGCATACGGGCAGATACGCGTGCAAAGAGAAAACTTTAGAAACCGGTGAATTATATGGTTGTGCACGACGCCGGGTTCTGGTCCCTTAAAAAAATAAGCGGCACAAAACGTAAATTTTATGTTAAAATAATAAATAAATCGTGATGAGACCCATCAGGCCCTGCATCAGATGCCTTACCGGTGTTCGCGGCGCGGCGGATTTTTATATGGAATAAGTTCCGGTGAATGTCTCGAACAGGGGCTTTCTCGGTTCCGTATCAGGACACCCGGGGGAGATGCGGGAGCGGACATATGGTCGGGCCACCGCCCCGACGCCACATGCCGCCCCTGCATATGATTGAGCATACTAATGAAAGAAGGAGAGTGATATGAACTATTTGATTCAGCCCAAGAAGTACGCTTCGCTGATGGCGGACGAGGGTTCCCGGGCAATCATGGACAAGACCATTGCCTTTTTCGAGAAGATGGGCAAAACCCAACTCCTGGACGACTACAACAAGAAGGTCTGGTACCGCGAGTTCGTGGATTTCATCGGCCACGAGCGGATATTCGCCAAGCTCCTCACCCCCAAGGAATATGCCGGAGGTGATCCCGACTGCCGCTGGGACACGGCGCGCAACAGCGAGTACAGCGAGCTGCTCGCCTTTTACGGGCTGGGATATTGGTACTGCTTCCAGGTCACCATCCTGGGCCTGGGCCCCACCTGGATGAGCCCCAACGAGACGGCCAAGAAGAAGGCTGCAAAGCTCCTGAAAGAAGGCGCCATCTTCGCGTTCGGCCTCTCCGAGCGGACCCACGGCGCCGACATCTACTCCACCGAGACCGCGCTCACCCCGGACGGCGAAGGCACCTTCAAGGCCAACGGCGAGAAGTACTATATCGGCAACGGTAACGAGGCCGAGATGGTCTCGACCCTGGGCAAAGTCAAGGACGGTACGGATGACTACACCTTCTTCGTCACCAACTACCGGCACAAGTCCTACGAGCTGAAGAAGAACGTGATCTCCCACCAGGAGTACGTGTCCAACTTCGCCCTGCACGACTATCCCATAACCGAAGAGGACATCCTCTCGCGCGGACCGCATGCATGGGACTCGGCGCTCAACACCGTGAACATCGGCAAGTTCAACATCGGACCGGCATCGCTGGGCCTGGCGGAGCACTGCTTTTACGAGGCCATCACGCACGCGTCGAACCGCGTCCTCTACGGCATGAAGGTCACGGACATGCCCCACGTGAGGAAGAACTTCATGGACGCATGGCTGAGGCTCGTGGCCATGAAGATGTACCAGCGCCGTTCCACCGACTATTTCCGGGGCGCTCATGCAAACGACCGCCGCTACCTGCTCTATAATCCCACCAGCAAGATGAAGGTGACTCTCCAGTCCGAGGACGTGGTCAACCTGCTCTGGGACGTGATCGCGGCCAAGGGCTTCGAGAAGGACACCTACTTCTCCATGGCCGCCGCCGACATGCGCGGCCCGTCCAAGCTCGAAGGCACGGTGCACGTGAACGTACAGCTCATCCGCAAGTTCATGAAGAACTACTTCTTCAACCCGGCCGAGTACACCCCGGTGGAGCCGAACCTCTCGCTCGATGACGACCTCTTTCTCTTCGACCAGGGACCGACCAAGGGCCTGGGCAAGGTGCAGTTCCATGACTACAGGCCGGTCTTCGAGGCAAACAAGGATCTGCCCAACGTGGCCACCTTCATGAAACAGACCGCGATCTTCAAGGAGTTGCTGGAGAAGGCGGGTCCGGACAAGATGCAGGACATGGACCCCTCGTGGTCCCTGCCGCTGGGCGAGATGTTTTCCATCGTGGTCTATGGCCAACTCATCCTCGAGCAGGCCGGGTTCGACAAGACGGACCCGGATATCATCAACCAGATCTTCGACTTCATGGTACGCGACTTCTCGCTCTTCGCCCTGCAGATCTACGGCAACCATAGTACCAAGGACGAGCAGCGGGCGTACTGCAGGGACATCATGCTCATCAAGGCCGTGCCCGATCCTGCTCAGTATGGCAGGGTCTGGGAGAAGTATGTCTCCGTGCTCAACGGCGAGTACGCGATGAACGAGTAGAAGAAAACGGAGGCCCGCTCGCGCGGACCGATCCGTACTTTCTTATGAAACTCCGGTCAAAGGGCGGGGATGGGCTCTCTAGTCTCCCCGCCCTTTCTTCGCGGTCTTCTAGAACTTGTATTTCAGCTCGGCGTGGTACTGTACCGCCTCGGGCTCGTTGTCCCGTTCCAGCGCCTCATAGATATAGACATTGCCTCCCACGGTGAAACACCTGGTCACGACGAAATCGAGGCTGATGATATGCCCTCTGAGATCCGTGTCCCCCACCCCGTCTCCGAAGGTGGCATCGGTGAGCCCTGGCACGAAGGCATCGGCGCCGAGCTCCGCATAGGTATACTCCAGCACGAAGCGCAGGACCTTCGCCTCGATCCCGGCCGCCCAGCCCATATTTTCCTCCTCGGGATCGAGAGTGCCTCCCAGCACGCTCTGTCCCGTGTTTCCTTCGGCACCGATGTTCTCGAACACCTGCCCGTACACCGTGAGCCCGATATCTCCGAAATCCATCTCTGCACTGGCGTACAGGTCGATCACATTGAACTCATAGTCCGGGTCGAGGTTGGGGTTGTCCCGCCTGAACTGCCTCTCGAAATCACCGTCGAAGTCGTAGTATGCGAGGGCAAGACTGATCCCGGCATCCTGGAGCTCGACTTCCATACCTGTCTGCACGGCATAGAGAATCCCGAAATCCTGATCGACCTCGATCTGTATGACGTCATATCCTCCGGCTGTCACGAAGAACATGCCGGGATCGATCTGAAGGGTGAACCCGGCAGGGCGCACATCGCTGTCCCAGAGAAGCCAACTCGTCTCGTATGGGTTTTTCTGCTGCCCGGCGATGAACGTCGCCGGGCCGAAATAGTGGCTTGCATAGGCGTAATCGAGGCGTATGTCTCCGGTCTCGAAATACTCCTCTTCGCTCCAGGTATCCAGTGTGGATGTGGCTGACAGACCTCCGGTCGCAAGCCCTGCGCTCAACTGCCAGTTTTCGTCGAGGCTCTTCCAGTCAAATCCCAGCCTGAACCGCGTCCGGATGCGGTCCCGAGTCTCATCAGGCTCCACCGGATTGTCCAGATCCCGGAGCTCGTACCGGATCATCATATCGCCCTTAAGGGTGAGATTCTCGACGCAATCCCGCAGGGCAACACCACCTGCCGCCTGCTCTTCGTCGGCCCGGCCGTTCCCCTGCCCGAGGAGCGGGACCGGGAGAATCAGGCATGCAATCAGGGAAGTGCATAATAACAGTTCGAGTTTCATTATTCCTCCTCCTGTACATTGGTAGATGGTAATCGTGATGTGTTATTTGGCTCATGTAGACATACATAAATAATATGATGACGTGATAATCACTCAATGAGAGAAACTGCACCATTGATATGAGGTAATGCCTGTATGAAGCAGATCCCAGAGGATCGACGGCGGGAGTTCTCTCCTTGGGGAGGGGATAAGCGGGGGGATCATTCCGGGGAAAAAGGCACCCCGGAGAAAACCTGCGGGAACGGGAGTTAAGAGGGAGACCCCTCTTTCAGCAATGTTCTTTCTTCGGCAGGCAGTCTCTCGTCGCGGTCTACGCCGGGAACCGGACCGCCCGGTCGAGTTCTTTCCCGCCTCACTCCCCGAAGAACCTGCCCTCTTCCCAGGCCACCTTGTGCTCCATGATGACCTGGAACTGGTGGCTGATGTCCGAGATCTCCCGCTGCCAGAAGGTCTCGCCGCCCCAGTCGGGATGGTTTGCCCGGAAATCGTAGTCATCCAGCTGCCGGGCACACCAGGTGAGGTAGTAGATGATGCGCATGAAGCGAAGCGGCTCGATGAGCTGGAGGGATGAAAAATCGAACTCGCGGAACTGCTCGTACCCGTCCAGCAGCAGGTCGATCTCGCGCCGGGAGCGGCCCGCGTGATCGGTAAGGAGCATCCAGAGGTCCTGGGCCGGCGGGCCCAGCATCATGTCGTCGAAGTCGATGGCCATGAGCCCCTCGCCCGGACGATCGAGCAGGTTGCCGCGGTGGCAGTCGCCGTGAATCCGGATGAATTCTTTTTCGTGGAAGAGCGCGGAGATGTTGTCCACGATCCGGGAGGTGAGGTCTGCAAAGGCCGCCCGGTGCTCGGGCGTGATGAACCCGCCGCGGGTGAGAAAATCCAGGTCGCTTAAGGTGGCCTTCTCCGGGCTGAGGACGATCCGGTCATCCGGAACCCGCTCCTGGCCCGCGAGGTGGATCCGTGCGATGAGCCTCCCCACCCGCCTCAGATCGTCATTGGTGTTGATCTCGAACTCGCGGCCCGATCTCTTGGGGAAGAGCGCGAAGAACCCGCCGTCCGTCACGGCCAGGGTTCCGCCGTCCGGCAGGGTGAGGGGACAGACCACGGGAATCTCTGCTTCCGCGCAATCCGCGAGGAACCGGTGCTCATCTTCGAGCGCGGTCCTGCTCCAGCGACCCGGGCGGTAGAACTTGGCGATGATTCGCTCTCCCCGCCTGGCCTGCAGCTCGTAGACCCGGTTGATGTAGCTGGGCAGGGGTATGGTGAGCCCGGTCATGGGGATACCGGAGGCCTCTTCCACGAGGTCCAGCAGAACCTCTGGAGTGAGGTGCTTGAAATCCGCGATCCCGGTGGCTTCGTTCATCATCCGGCCAATTATAGGTTAATTATGTTCCCGTGTCTTCAGGAAAACCATTTCGGGCCATTCCTTCATGGTGTGGTTCAGCCGCCACTCGCTGGGCGCCATGTAGGTGAGGTATCCTCCGGCGTCCCGGGCCAGGTGCGACTGGAGGGCCTTTTCGAAGTCCCGGAGCATCTTCCTGTCGTCGCACTCGACCCAGCGGGCCGTGACATAGTCCACGGGCTCGTAGAAGGCCTCGGCCCCGTACTCGGCCTTGAGGCGCTCCATGACCACGTCGAACTGCAGAGGTCCCACTGCGCCCAGGATATAGTGGTTGCCGGCCAGAGGCTTGAACACCTGCACCGCGCCCTCCTCGCTCAACTGGGTGAGCCCTTTCTGGAGCTGTTTGAATCTCATGGGGTTCTTCAGGATTACCCGCCGGAAGTGCTCGGGCGCGAAATAGGGGATGCCCAGGAACTTCAAGGGCTCCTTGTCGGTGAAGGTGTCACCGATGGCAATGGTGCCGTGGTTGTGTATGCCGATAATATCGCCCGGATAGGCCTCCTCGACATTCTCCCGGTCCTGGGCCATGAACACGGTGGCGTTGGAGAGGGTCATCTCCTTGCCGGTCCGGTGGTGGACCACCCGCATCCCGCGCGTAAACCTGCCCGAACAGATCCGGAAAAAGGCGATGCGGTCACGGTGGGCCGGATCCATATTCGCCTGGATCTTGAACACGAAGCCGGAAAAAGCCCCCTCGAAGGGGGAGATATCCCGGCTCTCGGCAACCCTGACTCCCGGGCACGGGGCGGTCTCCACAAAGGCGTCGAGCATTTCCCTGACCCCGAAGTTGTTGATCGCGCTGCCGAAGAAGACCGGGGTCTGGTTGCCCTTGAGATATTCATCGCGGTCGAACCGGGGCAGAACCCCCTCGATGAGCGCCACGTCTTCCCTGAGCTGGTCGGCCTGGGTGCCCAGGTGTTCGTCGAGCGCAGGATCGGCCAGGTCGGTGATCACGATGCCGTCCACGTCCCGCGTGGCCCTGCCGGGCGTGAACAGGTGGAGTTGCCTGCGGTAGAGGTCATAGACCCCCCTGAACGCCTTGCCCATGCCGATGGGCCAGCTCATGGGCACACACTCGATCTGGAGCTTGTCCTCGATGTCGCTCAGGAGATCCAGAGGCGGGAGCCCGTCGCGGTCGAGCTTGTTGATAAAGGTCACGATCGGGGTATTGCGCATCCGGCAGACCTCCATGAGCTTCTCGGTCTGGGGCTCGACGCCCTTGGCGCTGTCGATCACCATGAGCGCGGAATCCACCGCGGTGAGCACCCGGTAGGTGTCCTCGGAGAAGTCCTGGTGGCCGGGAGTGTCGAGCAGGTTTACCTCGCAGCCCTGATAGCTGAACTTCATCACCGAGGTAGTGACCGATATCCCGCGTTCCTGCTCGATCTTCATCCAGTCGCTGGTGGCGTACCGGTTGGCCTTGCGCGCCTTCACCGTGCCGGCGAGCTGAACCGCCCCGCCGAAGAGCAGCAGCTTTTCGGTGAGCGTGGTCTTGCCCGCGTCGGGGTGGCTGATGATGCCGAAGGTACGGCGCCTGAGCACCTCTTTTTCAAGATGTTTTCCGGAACCTTGCCGGTCGGCCGTATCCCGGTCTTCTCCGATTGTGTGGCATCTCTCGATTGCTTCCATGATTCTCTATCCTGTTTTTGTAAAGATTTGTAAGAAGTGTGTACAATGGACTTACAGACTCGAACGTCGTTCGATGCACTCCGTTCGAGCGTAAATAAGATTCGCTTCAGAGAAATCCATGTTTCATATGCGGTTATGCTTTAATCTGCCCGGACCGTGATGTCAATGATAAAAATTGATACTTATTCCAAGACTTACTCTCACAAGGGCATCGTCTCAGCCCCCTGAAGGGCCCTGAGGGCTACCCGCGCCGCATCCCTTTCAGCCCCGGCCTTGATGTCCAGATCGATGTCCTCTCCCGTGCTGCGGTCGTCGAGCACCGCGCATACGCACCCGGCCGAGAAGCCGTACACCCCCGCCATCTTGAGCAGGGTCCCGCACTCCATCTCGAAATTAAGGATATTGAGCCTCCGGTATTCCTCGGTGATGCCCGTGAGGCGCCGCAGGAGGTGTGGGTTTGCCGAGGTCCGGGTTCGCTCCTGGCCCTCGAAGAAGGTGTCCACCGAGGCAGTGATGCCCAGGTGCCAGTCCACCCCGAGCTCACGGGCCGCCCTGACCAGGGCCATGGTGAGGAAGGGGTCCGCGGCCGCGGGGTACTCGGGCGGGGCGATATCGAGCGACGCGCCCTGGCGGCACAGCGCCGCGTGGGTTATGACGATGCCGCCCGCCCGGACGTGGTCCTGGATGGAGCCCGTGGTGCCTACGCGGACGATCCGGGAGAGCCCCACCGAGACGAGCTCGTTCACCACGATGCTCAGCGAGGGCGCGCCCATCCCGCTGGTGGCGCACACGATCTTCCTTCCGCCCGGTATTCTCACCAGAAAGCTGAAAAGCCCCCGGTTCTCGGACAAGGGTCTGATCAGCTCCACGTCCTCGGTCTCTATGGCGATCTTGCGGGTTCTGTCAGGGTCGCCGCACAGAATGACATCCGTCGGGGGTTCTTCACCCAGATCCTGCCGGGAAAATCCGATATGATACTTCCTGTCTTCATTCATCATGCATCTCCCGCTTCCCGCCGGGACCTATGATCATCCCGAAGCGACTATACTACATTTTTCACTGCAAAATATAAACATGGCTCTATTTCCCCATCGGCTCACATGCACTATCCTCGTAGTACCAATGATCGCGGCATGAAGGCAATAGATTCACTTCTTTCAGGGTCCGGATGGTCGTCTTTCACCTGTCCCGGCCCTGCACGACCCCAGGCGCATACGATGAACACAAATGCAGCAACACCTGTAAAAGACATGAAGGAAAAGAGGCCAAAACAACTTAAGAACGAGGAGGAATCACCATGAAGCAAAGGTCAACATGGGTTGGAATCGCAACATGCCTGTTTCTTGCGGCTGCCTGTCTGGGAATCGTCAAGCCGGGGGATGTCCGTGCCGAAAATGACTCTCTGGACTACATGTGCCCCCCTGCCCCGGGCACCCTGATCGGGTTCTATCATGACTACATGTCGGGCAACAATGTGTACAGCAACGGCCACAAGACGGGCGAGGACTTTAACTTTTCCGGCAACGTGGGGGTGTTCAGGTTTGCGCACTTCATGGATGTGGGCCCCCTTACCATTGACCCCACCATCCTGATCCCGACGGGCCGTATCTCCGCCGACGGCGGGGACCTCGGAAACCAGAACCTTTCGAGCTCGGGTCTAGGCGATATGGTCCTGGCGTCCGGGTTCTGGTTCATCAAAGATCCCGAGAAAAAGTTCTGGGCCGCCTATTCGCAGTATATCACCATGCCGACCGGCGAGTACAGCAACACCAAGGCTCTCAACTTCGGTGCGAACCGGTGGTCGTTCAGGGAGGAGCTGGGCTTTGTCAAGGGCCTGGACAACGGAATCTTTTTCAGCGGGGTGGCAAACGTGGAATACTTCCTGGACAACGATGATCTCGGCCCTGACTCCGCAACCCAGGAGAAAGACCCCCTATACACCCTCGAGGGGCACCTCGCCTACAACATCAGCCCTGCATGCTTCGTGTCCGCGGACTACTACCACCACTTCGGAGGGGAAACCACGGTCGCCGGGGCGGCACAGGACGATGAGGCGGGCGACCACCTCGCGCAGCTGTCCGTGGGTTTCTGGCTCAACCAGAACTACCAGCTGCTGATCAAGTACCGCACCCCGCTCAAGACCGAAAACGGTGTCGAGACCAATACGCTGGGGGTGCGCTTCATCTACTACTTCCAAAACACCTGAAGGCAGGGAGACTACATGTCATAGATCCTGAGCGACAGGTTACCCCCTCCCGGTTTCCATCCGGGGCCATGTCCGAGCGGCATGGCCCCATTTTCGTTCACTCAGTGAATGATGAGACCACACCTCCCGGGTATAATCCCCCCTGATCGAATGTATCATCGTCAGGCCCTGCATTCATAACCTTGGCTCTATGGCGCCCGTCGGATGGTTACGCCTATAATCCCCATGCGACTCGGGAACACTGCGATCATTGGAACACCTAAAAAAAAGAGAAAGGGCTGACACTATGGAGAAAGAAAATCTCTACACCCCGTACCGGTGGCTTATGCTCATGTCGGTGAGTATCGCGATGATCTCCATCTACATCCACATGACCGACATCGCACCCCTGCTGGGCGAGATCGCGCAGAGCCTCGACGTGAACATGGGCGCGGCGACCAACCTCATGACAGTCATGGTCGCCTCGGTTGCCTGCGTGATGATCTTCGGCGGAACCGTGTGTGACAAGTACGGCATCACGACCGCCCTGGTCCTGGGCCTCCTGCTCTCGGGCATCGCCTCTGTCTGCTATCCGCTGATCGGCTCCAGCTACGGCGCTGTCGTGTTTCTGCGGATTCTGCAGGGCGCGGCCATCGGGATCATCTTCGCCGTCATAGGCCCGGTTATCGCCATCTGGTTTCCGCCGAAGGAACAGGGCCTCGCAAGCGGGCTCTTGATCGGGTCGCTCTCTGTGGGCACCGCGGTTGGGGTCTGGCTGGGTCCGGTGATCTTCAATGTCTCGGGAAGCTGGCAGAGCGCGGTCGCGATCCTGTCGGTATTCAACTGGATTGCCGTTGCCTTCGCGCTGCTGTTCACCCGCCGGAAGCCGTCCCCCGCCGTTCTCCAGATGCTCGGGAGCGCCATAGCGGGCCAGCAGGGAGACCTCTCGTTCAAACAGGCGCTTGGCATGCCCATTACCTGGATCGGAACGGCACTCTGCTTCATCAACGCGTGGGCGTTCTTCGGCCTGATAAACCTCGTGCCCGCGTATCTGGCGTCCGAGGCGCCCATGGGCGTGGGGCTGGGCCCGGTGCTGGCAGGGAAAATGTCCTTTGCGCTCTCGATCACCGGCATCTTCGCCATGGTGATCGGAGGGATCTTCTTCGACAAGGTGGCAAAGGGCAACGCCCGCATCGCCATATACATCGGGTTTGTCCTCACCGCCGTGTTCGGTTATCTCCTGCTCGTGCCGTCGGTATACGGTATGATGTCCCTGCTCGTCATCTGCCTCGTGCTTGCGGGCTGGGGGCTGCCCTTCATGAACCCGGGACTGAGCGCCTTCGTGGCGATCAACTATCCTCCCGGGATCGTGGGCCGCATGATGGGGATATGGTTCGGGATCGGCAGCTTCGGACCGGTCCTCAGTCTGTATTTTTCAGGGGTACTCATTGCCAAGACCGGCCGTTTCGACGGGGCCATCATCCTGCTCTGCCTGGCATCGGTCATCGGTTTGGTTGTCGGATTTTTCCTGCGTATGAACACAAAACCCGCGGTTGAAGCCGCAGCACCATCAAAAATCTAGTCGGAGGATACCATGAGCACATCAACGAGCATTGCAGATCTGATCATCACAAACGCCAAGGTCGTCACCGTCGACAAGAACTTCTCCATCCAGCAGGCCATTGCCGTGAAGAACGGCTGGATCATCGCCGTGGGCTCACAGGACGAGATCAACGCCCTCATGGGGCCCTCCACCGAGGTGCTCGACCTCAAGGGCAAAACCATCCTGCCCGGTGCCAACGACACGCACATGCACGGGGTCTACTACGGCTCCACAAGGCCCCCGCTGTGCCTCAACCTGTCCTATCCCGAAACCAAGTCGATCACGGACATGGTGGAGCAGGTTCGCAAAGAAGCGGAGAAGACCCCTGCAGGGAAGTGGATCAAGGGCTTCGGCTGGGACCAGGGCTTTCTCGACGAGTGCAAGCACGATACCAGCAGACTCCCGCGTCGGTCGGACTTCGATGCGGTGTCACCCGACAACCCCATCGTCCTGGTCGACTTTTCCGCGCACATCGCGGTAGTGAACAGCAAGGCCCTGGAGCTGGCCGGAATCACCAAGGACACCCCCGACCCGGGAGAAGGGGTCATGGAGCGCGACCCCCGGACAGGCGAGCCTACGGGGGTGTTCATCGAGTTTCCCGCCCAGGCCATGGTCATGGGCGTGGTCCCGCTTCTGTCCGATGACGAGATTGAACTGGCGATCAGGACGGTTCAGCACGAGCTGAACAAAAACGGCATCACCAGCTACACCGACGCATCACTCGGCGTTGGCGGCAACACGTTGATGGGCGGGGCCATGGGGGCCCGGGCGATCGACATCTACAAGAAGATGCAGGACGAGGAAAAACTCTCCGCGCGGGTGAGCATCGGGCTGCTCATGGGCGACTACGGCGCACTGAGCTATGACGATGTCAAGAAAGGGCTCGAAGAGCTCGTTCTCCCCGACGGTATGGATCCCCTCTGGGTACGCATCCCCATGCTCAAGGTCTTTGCCGACGGCGTTCCCATGGTGAAGACCGCCTGGTTGTGGGAGGATTACATCGGCGGCGGCCACGGTGCCCTCTCGGTACCGGGAGCCACCGAGGAAGAACGGTACGATCACCTCCTCAGAATCATCGGCCTCGCACATTCCATGGGTTATCAGGTAGGGGTCCACGCCATCGGCGACCGGGCCTCGGATGCAGCGCTGGACGGCTTCATCAAGGCCATGCACGACTTCCCGCGAGGCGACCCGCGGCACTATGTGATCCACGGCGACTTCGTGACTAGGGAATGGGCCCGGCGCGCGGCGAAATATCGGGTCAGCGTCGCCATGCAGCCCACGATCGGTGCGCAGATCGCCGATATCGAAGAGCTCTTCGTGGGTGTCGAGCGAGCGGCGTATGAATGGCCGACCCGTATGGTCCTGGATGCCGGGGTGATGCTCACCGGAGGTTCGGACACCCCGATCACCTACCCCAACTGGCTGGCAGGTGTTCAGGATGCGGTCCTGCGCATCGCCTGGGGATCGGGCAAGGTGAGCGGTCCCGACCAGCGCATCACCGTGGAGGAGGCGATCCGCATGTACACGATCAACGGGGCCTGGCAGGACCGCATGGAGGACATCAAGGGGTCCATCGAGGCCGGCAAGCTGGCCGACCTGCAGGTCCTGAGAGACGACATCCTGAGTGTGGACCCGCACGATATCGGGAAGATACAGGTGGAAATGACCTTTGTGGGAGGCAAGATCGTCTACAAGGCATAACAAGGCAGAAACCCGCACGACAGCAGGCAGCGGGGCTACGGCGCATCGTCGCGGGCCCGCTGCCGTGAATGCCCGCGCACCCGCACGGGACAAGACCTCCGGCCGTCTCCGCCGCCGGTTATGCGGTAACCCCAAATGATCCTTGGGCAGCGGAGCTGCGGCCAGGGAGCTTCATCACTATCTCAATAAAATCTCTCGATCCCGCCTCTCGGCATGCGATTCGCTACACGCACGCACGGATCCTGTTTTCCCGGAAGGGCCAAGTATGATACAATGCGGAAACAGCGAAACGCATACGTACGGGAAAGCATCCATGAAAGAAAAGTATACCGTTGTCGTCGTCGAGGATCATACCATTGTCCGTGACGGGCTCATATCGCTCATATCGTCAAACGAACAGCTTGAGGTCGTGGGTGAAGCGGGAGACGGCCTCGAGGCGTCCAGGGTTATCGATCAGCTGAAGCCGGACCTGGTCCTGCTCGATCTCTCGATGCCCAAGATGGACGGGTTCGACGTGATCACCGATGTCAAGAAATCCTCTCCACATACGAAGGTGCTCGTCCTGACCGTTCACAGTACGGAGGGATACGTCCGCAAATGCCTCAGGACCGGGGCGGACGGATATATCCTGAAAAAGGCCACCCGGAACGAACTCATGAGCGCCGTCATGCACATCCTGGCAGGAGAGAGGTACATCTATCCCGGCATTGCGGACAGCATTATCCAGGGATATCTCGCCACCCCGCAGGAAGAGCAGATGAGTTCCTCCCTGGACAGCCTGACCAGAAGGGAGAGGGAAACACTCAAGCTCGTGGCCGAAGGATACAAGAACCGTGAGATTGCGGACTACCTCTGTATCAGCAGGGGAACCGTGGTGCAGCATCGGCACCATCTCATGAAAAAGCTCGGGCTGCACAATACCGCGGCCCTGACCAACTATGCCATCGAGCAGGGACTGATCACGAAATGACGGCCGGGGCTCGCGGAGAGGGCGCGACCGCCCGGCACGTCTGATCCGTGCACGTCCCGATACCCGGGGGGAAACGTCCGCCACAAGGCCGCACGGCTCACGGGCAGGGCCATCCCGCGGTGATCATGGTGTATCTCCCCTTCTCGGACGTGAGGGAAAACGTCCCGCCGTTGAGTTTCGTCCGCTCTTTCATGCTGGAGATGCCGCACCCCTTGTGTGCCGCGGCGGGTGAGTCCGTTGTTCCCTCATCCAGTCCGACGCCGTTGTCCCGGATGATGAGTACCAGCATGCCCGACTCCTTCTTGAGCCCCACGTCCACCCGGGTGGCGCGGCTGTGTTTCACCGCATTGTTCAGGGCCTCCTGCACGATCCTGAATATGTTGATCTTGAGCTTGGGCTCGATATCGTCCTCGCACACCCGGAAGTCCTGGTGCACCTGGATATGCCGATATATCTTGTTGTGCTCCCCGCAATGCCACGTCAGCGTCTCGATGATTCCCAGATCGTCGAGAATGGTGGGCCTGAGGGACATGCAGATCTTATACGCCTCGTCGATGGTGCTCTGGATGATCGGGATGATTCCGTTGAGCGATTCGCGCGTGTCAACCGACTTGCCCTGCTCCAGGTCGTTGATGATGTTCTCGGTACGGTACTTGATGGCGCTCAGATACTGGCCGATGCTGTCGTGAAGCTCCTGCGAGATTCGCTTCCGCTCGTTTTCCTCGGCATTCATGAGCCTCAGGGAGAGGGCCCTCAGCTCCTGCTCAGTCGCTTTCATCGCATTGACGGCCTGCCGCTGCCTGGTTCTGTCGAGACTGAAAATCGCAAGCTGCGCCAGTCTTCCCTCCAGATCGAAAATCGGACAGATATGGGTTTCCAGGTGCTTGCCGTGAGCATCTTCGATTATCTGAACACCGCCCCGGGTGAGAATTACCTCGTTCACCTGGTCCTTCAGCCTCTGTGCGCGGTCCGGATCCATAAGATCATACAGGCAGGACCCAACCAGGACATTCATCGGCCTGTCCAGCCATCTCGATGCCGTCAGATTCGCATCCAGCACCATGCCTCCTGGGTTGATAAGCATGAGCGACTCAGGGTTTGCATCGATCAGTGACCGGAGAAATTCCTCCACCCGCATCTTCTCCGTGACGTCCGAAATGAAGCCGTTGAAGTACACCGCGTTTCCGTCATGATCGACGGTGGGAACGGACAGCACATCCAGCCAGCGCCACTCTCCCCTGACGATGTTGTTGATGCGGAACACCTCGTTGAAGACCTTCCCATCCTCCAGAGAGGCCTTGTTTGCCTGTATCACCCTCTCGACATCATCTTCGTGGATATTGTCGAACCATGTCTTGAAGTTCAGGGGGTCTGTGTTCCCCACGATATCGATGATCGATGGGCTCACAAAGACAACCTCGGCATCATCATCATAAGCCGCGCCGTGCGAACGGCCTCTCTTGAGCCGGTAGAGCGCAACGGACTTGGCGCTGTCCATGAGGTCCTGGATGTAGTCATTTCGTTCTTTCAAGGCCTGTCCGGTCCGCTGGTGTTCCTGAATCTCGTTCTGCAGACGGATATTCACCCTGGCCAGCTCCATGGTCCGCTCTTTTACCCGTTGCTCGAGATGCTCATGCGATCGTTCCAGCTCCTCTTCGATTCGTTTGCGCTCCAGCGCGTTCACGAATATCTCGCCTACGAATGACAGAAGCGAGATCACGTGCTCGGACCACTGCCTTTGATATCTGATTGCGTCGAACCCGATAAAACCTATCAGCTTGTTTCTCAATTTCATGGGCACCAGGATCAGCGAGAGTATGTTCAGGGACTTGAACAGATCCTTTTCCCTTGCAACGGGGGCCGGCATCTCGTCGACACAGGGGATGTACACGGTCTCAAACCGCATCAGGCGTTCCATCTGGTAGGGAATCTTGCTTACCGGGAACAAGGCGAGACGCTCCTTCTGCGACGCCACCCCCGGAGCACACCACTCGTGAGTGTTGGTGAGGTTGCTCATGTCGGATGAAAACTTGAACACATAGCACCGGTCAACACCGGCATACTCGCCGATCAGCTTGAGGGTGTGTTCGATCCCGCGGTCGATCTCGTGGGAGTCGAGGTTGATGAAGTTCGTGGAGATTGAGGTGATGAGCCTTTCGAAGCTGGGATTCGATCTCTGCTGCATGACGACCTCTCTTGGTGTTTTTTCCGCATGGTTGCCGTCTTCGTGTTCACGGACCTCCCATATGCAGGCTGAGCCGGCAGAGGGGAATCAAACAGGATCACGGTCCCTGTTCCGGCCGGGGCACGTGCTCATCCATCACTATACCACACATTCACGAACGCCATAACACCTTGCATGCCCTCGTCCTGCACCACGTCCATCATCCCGAGAAAAAGCGCGGACGCCCCCACTGCCCGGCGGGGGCGTGAAGACGTATCATGCAGCATGAATGGCGCGACAGCCAGAGGATGTATTCGTACCTCATCAATGGTATAGACCTTTGAAGGGCAAGCACTTCGACCCTTTTTACACAACAAGGTTGAACAGGACTCAGGCCCCTCCCTTCTAAGCCCTCAAGAAGCGGACTTCAGAAAAAGGATTCAGTCCTCAGTGCCGTCCTGTTCGCCATCCTCCGGCAGAATCACGTCGTCTCCGCCTTCCGGCGCGGATACGGCTCTCGCGGTGACTCGCCTGATGGTATCCGGCTGCATCTTGCGGGCGAATACCAGGTAGCTGGTGTGGCCGATCATCCGGTCCATGGGGCGGAGCCTCGCCGGGACGGGCTTATAGGTGCGCAGGAATGTCTCGGCCACCTCGGTGACCAGAAAATCCCAGTTGTTGAAGGCAAGCAGCACCCGGCTCACCTGGTTGGTGGTGGGCACCAGGACACCCAGGTGCCCTCCTGGTTTCAGGCAGTCGTATACCTCGCCAAGCGGCTTCCAGGGCTCTCTCACATCCAGGAAAAACGCGTCGAGGTCCTGTTCGTGGATTCCCTGCTCCAGGCTCTGGTGGTGGATGACCACATTCGAGTCGCCTGCATCCAGCCTGAGGTTCTTCATGGCGTGGTTGATGAGCCCAATATCCTGCTCGTAGGAATAAACCCTGCCCCCGCCGCCCACGGCCCGCGAAAAGATCGCGGTCATGGCGCCCGAGCCGGTACCTGCCTCGGCGATCCTCTTGCCCGGGAAGATATCCAGCTTCATGAGGATATAACCCGAGTCCTTGGGATAGACGATCTGGGTGTTGCGCTTGAGCCCCTCCATGACAAAGTCGTGCATGTCGCACGGCAGCACGTAGTAGCGCTTGTCGCGCACCTCGAACGACCCGCCGGCAGGGATCTTCTTCAGCTCTTCGCGGCTGATGTGGCCGCTCGGAAGCCCCACCGATTCGGAAACCCGCAGATCTACCACCCTTCTGAACCTCGACAGGTCCGTGACCAACACCTTCTCGGCGAGCACGTCTTCCATGATATTTCCTCTTTCCTGATCCTAAGGAAAAGGACCGTCTTCCGGCGCTTCGGGCCATGGGCGAGCAGAAGGGACCCTGCCCTGCTCTTCCTGTCCCACTGCTTCTCCCCGGCAATTCCTTCCCTGCTGCCCGCATTACGCGGTCTCTGTCCGTGCAGGGGACTTCAAACCCTGCCCACCCGGGTCGTCACTCTGTTGCGATACCGGGCTTTTCCCTGAAGCATGCGAAAAATGCTTGTGGACTTCTGCATACAGGGAGGTCTCATGGCGTGTCAATCGGACAAGTAAGACCGACTGGATTAAGGCAGCGCATCAGGCATTTGTGACGAATGCCCGACAATCCTCTGGAATTGATCAAATGATGCTGTTATATAGTATGCTTGTTGATACGCGATTCATTGCAGGCATGTACCTTTTCAAATGCGAATGATGTTTAAAAGAGGAGCCCTTTCAAGATCCCTTTCACCTTCTACAGACAGAGCCTGCATGAAATCACGGCATAGCACATGATGGAGAAAAAGCTCCGGATTCAGAGATCCTGACAGCGGTACATTTTTCTTTGAAATGGTGCTGATATAAGAATATAAAATTCAAAGGAGATGATATCATGAGTTTTCGAATTTCACCCCTATGGTGGCCGGTGCTGGCTGTCGCTTCGCCGGTCGTTGCACCTCTGCTGGTGCTCCGGAACCGCCGTTTCAAAGAAAACAGGGCCCTGGCCGCCGAAAACAACCGGGTGCGCATAAGCCGGGCAGAACATCTCGATATGCCCGAGCTCGATTCCCTTGAGCTCACCGTCCTGGTGGAAGAAAAAGCAAAGCAGGGGTTTCTAGGCGATGCGGGCGTATCCTATCTGTTCAAGACCGATCTGGGGTCCATGCTGTTCGACATTGGATTCGGCTCGACCCGCCCGGCTTTCAGCCACAATGCATCCAGGCTCGGCTTCACCCTGGAGCAGGTCGATGCCCTGACGATTTCGCATCTCCATTGCGACCACATGGGCGGGTTGCCGGCTCAGCGGGCACGGAGGGTGACGGTGCCGCAAGAGTTCATGCCTTCTCGCCGGCTCACCTGTTTTTTGCCCGACAAGGCCGAAGCTCCGGGATTCGATTCCAGGCTGATCGACAAACCCCAGGTGATAAGCGCCGGTATTGCATCCACGGGTCCTCTGTCGAGGAGCCTCTTCTTCTTCGGCTATACGGAGGAACAGGCACTTCTGGCACGCGTCAAGGGCAAGGGCCTGGTGGTCTTCACCGGCTGCGGGCACCCGACTATCGAAGTCATTCTGGAAATGGTAAAGCGTCTGTCCGATGAGCCTCTCTACGCTGTCGGAGGAGGGCTTCATTTCCCGGTCACCGACGGAAGAGGCAACCGGGCAGGCATCAAGTTCCAGATGATCATGGGCACGGGGAAACAGCCTTGGCAGAGGATTACGGACGGAGACCTGAGCAGGACCATTCAGGCAATCAATAATGCCGGTCCCCGGAAAGTCTTCCTCTCGGGTCACGATACCTGCGACCATTCCCTCGACCGGATGAGGAATGAGCTCAAGGCAACAACCGAGGTGCTCGCGGCAGGGGGTGTGTATACCATCTGATCCCGCTCCGCCGCACGGCCATGCTGTGCGAGGAACAGGGGTGGTTGTCCGTGATGGGCCCGCGTCGCTGACCTCACCCGTTCGGCGCAACATCTTCCCGAGATGTTCAGGGAGGAGGTTATTGATGAAGAAGATCGGCATAATAATTTGTCACCGTTATCACACTTGTGCAGGGGGAAAGTGTCTGCGGGCCATGCGCAACCGGGAAGGGGCCTTTTCCCTGTACAAGGAAGAGGAGATTGAGCTCGTAGGGCTCACGACCTGCGGGGGCTGTCCCGGCGGGAACGTGGAGTATGCCCCGGCAGAGATGAAAAAGAACGGTGCGGACGTAATACACCTGGCCACCGGGCTGGTTGTCGGTTATCCGCCTTGTCCACATCTGGAGGCATTCTGTGGTTTCATCCCCGCCAAGTACGGATTGGATGTAGTAATCGGCACTCATCCAATTCCTCAGAACTATTATCTGATCCACCAGGGACTAGGCACCTGGCAGTCGAAGAAATGGCTGGATCGAATCAAGCGTGTCTTGCCGGACGAGGACATACGCCTGGCATATGATTAGATCACTTCTTGTGGGTTGAAGGTTTCAGGGAGTTCATTGATCATGTAATATAGTGCAATCGCTCATGGTCAATCCATCCATATACAGACCAACCCAGTGGGCCGGGGCTAGCGCCCCGGAAAGGATTTCTGCCATTCAAAGGCACCTATGTTCATATGGAAGAACAAACAGACTGAACAACCAGCTTACAGGATGCCCGGACACATTCTTCTGACCGACAGCAGGCCTGATGACAAGAAAAGGCGTGTGTTGGCTTGTATGAACACAGTATACGTTTATAATGAGGAGGAAATGGGATGGGAGAAACTCGGTTGACCGTTGCGATGGTGTTCACCTTTGGGGTGCTGCTCCTGATAAACGCTTGTGCGGTTACCCATGAGAAACCTTTCAGCTTCCATGTGCCAGAGGGTGATTATTGGCAAGATACGGTTTTGAGTTACCTGGTCGCTGATGGCGGCGTCAGGCTCGCATACCGCGAAAGTGGTGATATCTCTGCCCATAAGGCGGTGATACTCGTTCCGGGCAGTACTATGTACGGTTATTATTACATCCCTTTCATCAAGGGGCTTTCTGGAGAGGATACCTATGTAAGGGCAATCGATTTGAGAGGCCATGGTGATTCGGAAGGCCCACGTGGTGATGTGCCTCACGAAGATGCCCTCGTCGAAGATCTGAATAAACATATCGAGCAGATACAATCGGCAAACCCCCAAGGGAAAATCATTATCTCGGGCCATTCCATGGGGGCCGGAATTTGCGGCAGATACCTTGAAAAATACGGCTATGACAGTGTTCATGGCGCGATATACCTCGCGCCTTTCTTCCACTGGCGCCAGCCAGGAATGAAACCTGCCCGCTATGTTGACGTGAATATCTTCAAAACCATCTTTGGCAACGACCATGAGGTGACCCAGGTTTATCATCCCTCGAGCAAAGACCCGAAGCTGGTGAGAGAATATACCAAGATGATGAGCAAGGCATCTATGGTGAAGGATTACCGTTCATTCAGAATCAACCACACCACTCCATCTCTTTATCTGATAGGGAAAAACGATGAGCTCTTTGACTGGGAAAAGTCCCCTGGGATTTTCAAGAACCGGGAGAATATGCAACTGCTCATCGTCGATCAAGCCACGCACCTGGACATTCATATCAGGGCCTCTCGCAAGATATCACAGTGGCTGGACAATCTGTAAATTATGGGCGGTGTTCCTGTATTTTTATCGAAATCAACAGGCTCCCGTGATGGAACCACGTCAGTGAAAAAATCGATACAGCGAATCTGATACGACAGTCGGGAGCGGGTCCGACCGAGCCTTTCCCTATTTCTCAATTAGGACCCTTTCCGGGCCGAGAATCAAGTCCCTTACCGACCCGCCCCCGACTGTACAAAGAGAAGCTACAATTATAGACTGGCCATTTTATCCTTGAGCTCGCCAAGCGTGGCTATAATGATATCAAGCGATGTATCGAGCTGCTTCTTGGTGATCACCAGCGGCGGCATGAAACGAAGCACGTTTGCATTGCGTCCACAGGGGATAACTATGAGTCCCTGAGTAAACAGCCGGGGCAGCAAATCACCAAGCAAGGCAGGATTGGTGGGTTCCTTTGTGGCGGGGTCCTTGACCAGTTCGATGGCCTGCCATAAACCTGCGCCGCGAATATCGCCGATCTGCTCTATTTTCTGCTGGGCCTCTCTGAAGCGTGCCTGCATATAATCGCCCATCTCAACGGCCCGGCCCATTAAATCCACTTCGGGATCAAGCATGATGTCGTAGTTGGCCTTCGCGCATGCCAGGGCAATGGAGTTGCCTGTAAAGGTGTTGGGCTGAGACTGATTGCGAAGACAATCATGATATTTCAGGTCGGTCATCACACCCGCGAGGGGCTGATCGTTCCCCACGCCCTTGCCGAAAATAATCATGTCGGGATCAAAGTCATAATATTCGCATGCCCAGAGCTTCCCGCTGCGCCCGAAACCGGACTGCACCTCGTCGGCGACACACAGGGCGCCATTCTTCTCGCAGGCCTTCTTGACCATGGGCCACCATTCCTTGGGTGGAACAATATAGCCCCCCTCTCCCTGGAAAGACTCGCAAATCACCGCCGCAACATTGTCAAGGCCGGTGTAGGGAGTGTTCATTTTATAATCCAGATATTTTGCACACTCCATATCACACGAGGGATATTCCATATGGAAGGGACAGCGATAGCAATAGGCATAAGGCAGATGATGGACATAGGGCATGAGCGGGCCATAACCGGCGCGGTAGTTCTGTCCCGTTGTCATGGCATTGCTTGTCCCGAATACGCCGTGATAGGCTCCCTCGAACACAACCACCTGCTGCCTGTCCTTCTGAATCATGCGGCACTGCTTTACACAGGCCTCGGCCGCCCCTGTTCCGCTCTGCATAAAGGTGACGAAACAGTTGTCTTTCAGTCCATGAGGTGCCGTGGAAACCATAGCCTCCAGAAGGTCAACCTTTTCGGGAGTCAGGCCGTCATGATTGTGCCCCTGGATCGCCGCCTGGTCCTGAATAGCCTTGACAATTTTCGGATGGCAACTGCCCACGGCCTTTACTCCTACACCGCCGGCGACATCTATGAAGACATTTCCATCGGCATCTTTGACTGCTGCCCCTTTGGACTCAGCGCATATCAGCGGAGAGACCGATCCCGACGGGCGCTGCGGGGTTTCGTATTTCAGCAGCTTTTGAAAAATCTCCATCGACTTGGGCCCGGGAACATCGGTTACGAACTTGGGAGCCTCTGGAAAAGTCAACGATTCCAGATAGGTTTCTCTTGCCTCTGCATCCATTTTCGTCTTGGTGTTTTCCCCCATGATTCTCTCCTTCTTTCTGTATTGGCTAAGGGCTTCCGTCAGTCCTGACAGATCCTTGAACCTGCTTCGATGCAATTCCTGTCTGCACAAGACATCCAGTGACAAAAAGTTCGACAAACCGTCCCACTTTGCGAAGAAAGCGCTGAAAGACATCCCGGCGTACAAACCGCCCGAAGAAGCCGGGGCGCATGCATTCTTTTCTCTTTAACTGATGCGAGGATACCAATTGCGCTCATATGTCGTGCCGTACACGATATGGTAACATCCTCCAGACATGGTTAATCTCGATTATCTTGTATACGGCCATCTTGCTCACAGATATTGTAAAAAACGGAAAAATAGGTGCCTGCTATTTGCACAGAGAATGGAATCTTCCGGGAGATGATCCACATAACAATTGAAATTCATGATCAAAGTGTGACTGATCGTAATACCCATGGGCCAGAGCAACATCCAGAAGATCATGCCGGCGAGAGGTTTTCATTTCTTTGAGCATACTCTGAAAACGCACGGTGCGACACATTTTCTTTGGTGAAATGCCCACATATCGCTCAAAAATCATACGGAGATACCGGCTGCTGTAGCCGAAATATTCTTCCAACCATGACATCTTCAGGCACCCTCTGTACTGAAAAATCATGGTGATGACATCTCTCATCCACAGGGGCGCCCGGCTCGGGTGTGATAGACGCCTGCTCAGAAAGGCATTCACAAGGCATATTCTCTCCTGGAGGGTCGATGCCATGGTGATCTGCTCGGCCAATCGCCGGCCTTCCTCTGCCAGAATATTGTCCAGAGCCACCTCCGAATCGGTAAACTCTCGCTGGAAACAAGGGAAGAAAGGATGCGCCATGCCCGGCCAGAAGCGCATGCCGAAATACTCACATACCGATGGCAGGAATGGTTTCTTCAGCTTTGTAGGTGTACCCACAACGTAGGCACGAGGGGCATTCCGGTCACAAAGGAAGTACAGATCAATGCACCCGTCGGGGATGACCCTTACTTTCTCAAGATAGTGAGGCGAGAGACTGTAGCTGTAATAGAATACGACCGTATCCTGATAAGGCTGACGGGGGTGCACTTCGCAATACTCTTCCATTCCCCTGACAAAAAGAGGTTGGCCGGGCTTCAAAATTCTTTCACCGGCTGCCGAACCTGATAAGAATTCCCGCTCCATGCTCCTCTTCCACCCATACCGGCTGTTCTGTAAACCATCTGGCCGGTGTCATGATCGTGCCAGCCGCATCTTAAGAAACCATCTCACTTAGGGCCGATCATAATGAGTTCCAGCGATCGTGCCGGGTGGTGATGATCCTCAACCTATGCAACAGGAGGTACAACAGGCTCATTCTGTGAAGAAACTTCCTGTTTGTACACTCGAAGGCCGTGCTTGAGAAAAACAAGGGTAATTGCCAGACCTATTATCGAGGCCATGGTGATCATGACGAGAACTCCGTTATACGATCCGCTGTGCGAAATGGAAAGTGATCCGAAGAACAAGCCCGCCACTGCACCAAAATCGCCTATGCCGAACCACCATCCCATCATCCGACCGGCTACTCCCGCAGGATAGGTGCCGATAATATACGAACTGACAGCCGGATTCTGGAATGGAATTGCAAAGCCCGACAGCATCAGTATCACGGCGATAAGGAATACGCTGCCCCGAACAGAGGGGAGAATCAGCAACAGTGCGAAGGCGGCGATCACAAAGCCGAGAGCGATGTGGGGCTTGGCGTGTCCTTTGAAAACTCTGTCGTAGATAAATCCGCCGATGAGCCCTGAAACTATCCCGATCACGGTGAGACTCAGGCAGAGATAACCCGAAGTTATCGGCCCCAGACCAATGCCCATGGGGGCCGGTTCGGAAAGAAAGGTCGGCACAAAATTATACAACCCGAAAAAGACCCATGCATTGGCGAAGATGACCAGCGGGCCGACCCAGGAGATTATGAATGAAACAGCCCCTTTGAAACTCATTTCCTCCTTCATGGGCTCAGCGCGTGTGGTGATTGCGTCCTGTACAGGCGGCCTGCTCTTTGCGATCGACAGTGCCAAGATTATTCCGATCACGTTGAATGCCCCCAGATATACGAGGGTCAACTGCCAATCATCTACCGCTCGCATTATTACCGGTGTGAGCGCCACACCAACAGATGAGCCGAGGGACATAACCCCAAAGAAAATGCCGTTGATCAGTCCGTGCTCCCTCGCAGGGAACCACTTTACTGCAATAAAGCCGATCACTGGCATGATGAATCCGACGGACATACCCTGCAGGAGGCGCAAGGTAAAGAACGGCCAGAAGGTGTGCCCGACCAGTGGAATGAGAAGCACCGAAACAAGCGAGGTCAGGAGACCGCAGTTCAGGGCGAAGCTCAGCCCTTTTTTGTCACACACGACTCCGAGAAAGAGCGTAGCAACGGATATGGCAAGCATCCATCCGGTCATAAACTGAGAAGCAGTACCCATATCGATCTGCATGTCCTGGGCGATCACACTCAAAAGCGCTGGGATTGCTGTCATGTGAATGAACAGAGTGCTGATTGCAAAGCAAGCGGTAAAGAGTACGTACCACCGATAGGCGCTGTATGATTCCTTGTCTGCCATTATATGCTCCATTCATGAACTTGATTCTCCCGAGAATGAAAAAGACCGCATCCCGGCGAACCCATCATCACGTCCCACCTCTCAATGAGACGCCAAATCCGATCAGGTGATCCTAAGGGGGGTATTGCCTAAAGGGCAGGCAATACCCCACAACCATTGTTTCTTACAAGATGGTCTGTTCCGACTCTAATAACCTTCCTTGTCTGAAACCCAATCCTTGATCAAACCCCTGCCGTCCCAGACAACTTCACCGGTGTCGTGTTTGATCATCTTTATGGCCCATGTCGGGCAATCGCCCACACAGCGGCCGCAGCCGTAGCAAAGCTCACGGTCGAATGTAGGTTTTGTTCCGGCGGCCTTGTCCAGCTTGATGGCCCCGTAGGGACAGATCGTCTCGCACAGGCCGCAGCGGTTACACTTCTCGTCGTCGAACTCGGGCACGACCGGGGTGATTTCCTGCATGTACGGCCCCTCGCGCCTCACGTCCCTGAGATACCGGAAATCCTTGCGGAGGTCGGGGATGTCCTTGATGGTCTTGAAGCCCTTGCGGTCCATCCAATTGTTCAGCCCTTTTATAGACTTACCCAGAACCCCCACGCCCCGGGAATAGATCGCCGAGCACATGCCCACCAGATCGCATCCGATCATGAGATGCCGTGCCAGGTCGTCATAGGTATAGCACCCGCCACCGCCGATAAAGGGCATGTCGGGCACGGTGCAGGTCGTCTCGAGGATCTTCGACAGGGAGAAAATCTGCCAGCCCCGGCCGATGGAAGCGCCTCCCGAGGCCGGAACGCCGTAGAAGGTGCAAGTCTCGTGATCGATCCACGTGCCATAGAACGCGTTATTCCCGGAGATGGCCTGTCCCCCTGCCTCCTGGATCGCCAAGGCCACCAGGGCCGAGTTCACGCACTGCGGCGTGGTCTTGAAAATGATGGGTATCTTGACCGCATCCTGGCAGGCCTTGACAACCTTACCCGCCGTTGCCGGGTCCATGGCAAGTGGTGCGCCCACGTCTTTGTGTGCATCCACTGCCCCGAAAGTTGCGTGAGGGCCTCCGGTGTCGAGCTCGATCATGGGTACGCCACGGTCTTCCATGTCCTTGAGAAACGGGATCCAGGTTTCCGGATCCGCACCGATTCCCGAGCAGGAGCCGATATAGAGCATGTCGAACTCCTTGGCGGTCTTCAGGCACTTGGGGAGCTCCTCGTCGAGCCACCTCTCATAGGGCATGTTATGAAACATCTGAGTGCCTACCCAGGTATCCTTGAGATCATTTCCGAAATGCCTCAGTGAATAGAAAAACGGCCGGGGCCAGCGGTGAGGTCCATCAATCTTGTGGACGGTCTTGGCTATGACATATCCGATACCCTGCTCGCCGACACGGCGAACGAGTTTTTCCACTCCGCCGTAGTCACACGAGGTCACGCCGACGGGGTTCTTTACTTCGACTCCTAAAAACTTGGTTGATAAATCTGCCATTGTTTCCTCCTATGTTGATAGTTTATCTTGTGTTGTTCTTTCCTATGGTATGACGAGAAAACATCCTCACATCATACGACCGATGGTTACTTCAAGATCTCTGTCCTGAAATAACTCGCTGGCCCTTGTTATCTCGTCACGGCTGAGTTCATAATGTTTTTTGAAAGGTGACTGTAACCCGAGATAACGGTACTTGTCCTCTCCCAGGCAGTGCAGCGGATTCAAGTCAATATGGTTGATCCCCAGGGAAAGGGCAAGCTGCGCTGTTCGATCCAGATTTTCTGCCCCGTTGTTATAGCCGGGAATCAATGGAACGGATATCCGCATGGGAACCTTCCGGGACATCTTCACCGCGTTTTTCAAGATCAGTGTGTTATCCGTCCCGGTTCCCAACCGATGCATTACCGGGTCCATGTGTTTGATATCCAGCAGTATAAGATCTACACACTCAAGGGCTTCTTCAATAACGCTCGGTGAAGCAAACCCGCAGGTATCGAGGACCGTAGATATGCCGAGTTCACGGCACTGTCTGAGAAGGGCAAGGGAGAAATCCGGCCGGAACAACGGTTCGCCGCCACTGAGAGTCAATCCTCCGTTCGTCCCATAAAATGGGATATCCTTTACTATCTCTTCGAACACCGCACTCACCGTGACCTCTCTTCCTACCGGCATCAGGGCGTCTTCAATGCACTGCTCGACACATTTCATACACAGGGTGCATCTGGTCCGGTCAATTCGAGCGGGATTATTCATATCGATCGCGCCCGCAGGACATATCTGACTGCATCGGCCACACCCCGTGCACCGTTTTTCGATAAAATAGAGCTGCACATGTGGCGCAATGGTCTCGGGATTCGAACACCAACGGCACCGAAGCGGGCAACCCTTGATAAATACGGTTGTCCTTATGCCGGGCCCGTCATGGGTGGCGAACTTTTTGATATCGGTGATGATCCCGGTATGTGTCATGGCAATGCCCATTTCTGGTCAATGTCCTTTCTGCACGGTGCGCATAACTTCTGTGCCTCGATCTGCCCAGCGTCCCTTAAAAAGATCATGAATTCTTCCTATGCGTAAAGCTGTCATTAAACATCCTCGTGGTGTCTTCGTGTTTCGGCCTTCAATGCACCTTTGGCAGGGCCTATGATGTCAAGCGTAGATAATCGATGCCGGAACTTCCTTGGCCATCACGTTTACGATGTCCTCGCTTACTCCATGAGCCATCAGGGTCTTCAGGAAAATCTTCCAGCCAGGTATCGGTGGATGATAACACTGGCCTGCGTCGGTGATGAGTACGATATGTTCCGGGCCTTTCTCTTTTATGAGTTCCTTGATCAGGCCTATCGAGTAATCAAATGCAACGATCCAATCCTGCATCCCGGCCCACGGGATAATCGAACACTCGGCGAATTCGAGATAGCCGCCCAGATCGATCATCTCTTTGGCCTCCTCAGGGGTAACCATTGTCATCTCCTGGGTAACATGATCCATGAGCACCTTGATATTCATGCCCCTTTTCTTGACATATTTGAGAATGGCAACCTTCTCCTCGTTGGATACGTGGCATGTCGACAGTGAAACTACATTCCCCTTGGTATTGTCGTTATACTCGGCCATGACATCGAGCACTGCGATCATGTCGTCAGTGAGATCCTCTCCGCCAATACCCCCCTTGGTGACGCAGATGCCACGCTCTTTCCAGTCGGGACATTCCTGGGCCTGCATCTGATGCATGGCATCCATCGATGGCAACCACACCTCCTTGCAGCCGTAATTGAGTGCTTCTTTGACCGTATTTGCACTGATGCCGCCGACGGTGTGATTCAGTACAATACCACCGTATACCTCGACCGGCACAAAATCCTTTGCCTTCTCGCTCCTTCCGTTGGACAGATTGTAAATTATATCCTGAATGATCCCCTGTTTTCTTCGATGCTCAGACTCTCTTTTCAGCAGTTTATTCACGATGGTCGCTGCGTTGCTGGTCATGGTGTAGTGGTCCTTGAAAACCAGTGCCTTCATGCCCGCTTCGCTTGCTGCAATGCAGATATCAACCATGTCCTGCCGGCCTTTCATCTTCCCGCCCATTGGAGCCCCGTGAATATGAATATCGATCACCCCTTGGAGGACTTCTTCAACCTTCTCGTCCTCTATCCATTCACCGGGATCAAAAATCCGGTAGGGGTGCGCACGATCACACCGTCTGATCAGCTCTTCCTCGGTAATTACTCTGCCGAACTTTTTCTTGGCCCAGTCGTCCATCGCCTTGCTCATATGTTTGCTCCTTTCTTTCTCTCTGCAGCATAAGCAGCGTTTATGCTGATTATGCCCACCACTTTTCCCCTGATCCGCAATGTTTCTTTCTGGTGTTCAAACTGCGTGGTGAATAGAGTCTCCTGCCTGGCACAGGATCGATCATGTATTCCTTTCCAAACAGCCGAAAGAGGTAGATTCCTTTGGTTTTCCATGTGTTCCCCTGCATCGCTTTCTTGGGTGCTGTCCAGCCGATTATGAGGCGTCTACAATTCGAGGAGAACTGACACTCGTCAAACAGCTCTCGGGTTTGATCTACACAGATGCATCTGTTGTACCGAGACCGATCAAAGAACCAATTTTCCGATATTGCCAGGGATATCGTGAAATCAAACCGCTTATTTCGGACCATTTGGCCATAAGCTCTCTCACGTCGTCCTTGCGCCACATAAGGCCCATGAAGAGCCCTATGTAATTGACATATGTGCCAATCGCCTGTCCGCCGATAATCTTACCATTCCGCATGAGCAACCGCAGGTAGTTCCCATCGTCAAAACGTTCGATGACGTCTATTTCTTCCAGGTGACAGGTGCGTTCGGCATTCTTCATTGTTTTACCGAAACTGGCGGCATGCGTTTCAAAGAAATGGGCGCGGGCAAACGGATAGGCCCCATGGTATACAGCATCCTCCCCCCTGATGTTGCTCGCGACGATGCGGGCCTGATCTATGGCATTATGTTTGAGCTGATACATGCATCCTTCACCAGAGCATGCATCAAAGGTCTCCACCACATCGCCACAGGCATAGATATCCGCAACACTCGTTTCCAATCTCTCATTGACGATAATGCCCCGGCGGGTTTCGATGCCGGCTGTCTCAGCCAGGTCCCTACCGGGTACGACACCGGTTGCCACCACCACGGTGTCGCATTCGATGGTACGCCGGTCGGTTGCCACAAAGCTTACCTTGTCATTTCCACCCAGCGAGAGCACCTTCTCCCCGGTGATCACCCCGATGCCGTAACCGAGCAAGGCGTTTTCCAAACGCCTTGCTGCCGGCTCGCAAAAGAGTGTGGGCATAATCCAGGGCAAAAGCTCTATAATGGTTACTTCTGCATACCCTTTGCGTTTCAGGGCTTCCGCGACTTCGATCCCGATAGCACCCGAACCGATACATACCGCCTTTGACCCTTTATGCCTATCAAGCTTGTCCGCTTCACCGAGCAATTTACAGCTGAACACACCGTCCTTATCAATGCCGGGAATCGGTGGTATAATGAGATGTCCACCATGTGCAAGGACCAGTTTATCATAGGAAAAGGTATCACCCTTGACGGTTTCGACTTCCTTTTTGTCCGGATCTATAGATATGGCCTTATTACCGAGCGCCAGTTCGATGTTCCCGGCCTCGTAATCTTCCAGCGTGCGGCGGAAGACTGAATCACGCTGAACTTCCCTGCCGACAAAGTAGGGCAGGGAACAGGGATCATACTCCGGAAACCTCTCAGCCGAGATCATCGTGATCTCCATGTATGGATCCTGCTGACGCAGGTTCCAGGCGACCTCGTTTCCTGCTATTCCGTTTCCTATAATCACTGTCTTCACAGGTCATTACCTCGAGTATCTCTCCATACCACCAGGCAGCCCGGCTTTTGGCGGGGCTGCCCATCTTTGGGGATGGCTACTCCCTGAACTTTTCAGGGATAAACTGGGGTGAAATCGGTTCGTCACATCCTTTGAGCCACTTCTCACAAATCGCTCTCCCCTCCTCCATATCCGGGATGATCTCTTTGAGGTCGAGAGCCTTGGCCTTTTCCGGTGTAATGAAACCCAATTCGTCCCAGCCGTGAATCCTGTAATACTCCTGTACTGACCATTCAAACTTATCCCTGTCGATGACCGAGCCTTTGAACGGTCCGTCCACAACCGGTTCGATGAAAAATCGTTCGGTATGAGTATCATCCTGCAGACCGCTGCCTTCCCTGAGCCAGTGTGCCCGTTCGATGGCAAGCACACGCTCTGCGGCCAGGAAAATCTCTTCATCGGAGAAGTCAGCACCGGTCAGCGGTCTGAAGATAGGGGTGTATGCTTCACGCCAGGAGCCTGCACCGCCCCAGGAACCGATGGCCTGGCAACAGGTTCCGCACAGATCGGCGACAGTCTTGTTTCTTTCCGACCAGTAACAGAGCTGGGGTTTGGTATCATAATCCTCTATTGTATTATCGGGAAACTTATCCCAATAAATTTTCGCCAGCTCATCACCAAGGGCCTCATCGATCTGAGAACTACGGATTCGTGCACAGCCGGGAAACTCGAGATTGGTATACCCTCTCAAGTGGTCGGAACCCCTGGTGGAAATGGCATATCCAAGGCAAAATGATTTTGCTACCCGGGGATCGACGCTGATCTGTTCCAGACCCCGGCAGTGCGGTACGATATCGGTTCCCACACCAAGCTTCCGGGCAAGCCTGAGGCTGCCCTCGGCCATAAGTTCACCAAATCCCTTCCGATAGGCCATCATGTACAATGCCTCCAGGGACTTCTCGATATCGCCCCACTCCAGACGGAGCCCGTCCGTATCCTTTTCCGTGATATACCCTTTCTCAAAGGCCTCCATGAGCCAGGACAATACGGCGCCGGCTGAAATGGAATCCATCCCGAGGTCATTGATCTCGAGGCAGAGCATACTGACACCGGCAACATCGTAACTGTCAATCCTCGGCCCGATGCAGAGAGACTCCATTTCAGGTCCTCCGCCATGCCTGCCGGCCCACTTGCCCTCCTTGATATAGGTGTATCTTCCGCAACCCACCGGGCAGGACCAGCAACTCTTACGCCTGAAGAGAAACTGCTCGGCCCACACGACACCACCGTAATATTTTTCGATATCCTTCATATAACCGGTGGAACAGTTTTTATGTGCATTGATACCGACATTGTTCCCTGCATCAAAAAGATCCAGGGATCCCTCATACCGGCGTCTTATGGCCTGAGGTGAATTATGTACTTTTTTGCGCAGGCTTATGCATTTCTCGATGAACTCTTCCGGCCTCGCCACGGTAACCGATTTGCTCCCCTTCACAGCGATTGCCTTGAGGTTCTTGGATCCCATCACGGCACCCATACCGGTTCTGCCACCTGCTGAACTGAATGAGTTTATGACACAGGAAAACCTTACCAGGTTTTCTCCGGCCGGCCCGATAATGAGGACCCTGATATCTGGGTCGCCCAACTCATTGAGTATCTGTTTCGTCGCCTCTTTTGACTTTTTCCCCCACAAATGCGAGGCATCACGAAATTCAATCTTGTCGTCGTTGATGAACACATACGTTGGTTTTTCAGCCCTGCCCTTGACGATTATCTGATCATATCCGGCATACTTCATCATTGGCCCGAATGATCCGCCCATGTTGGTATCTCCATGTCCGTGCATTTCCTCACCCGAATTTGAGCATGTTAGCGGAGAACGGCAGCTCACCGTTGTCCTTCCGCAGAGAGGAGCAAACGTTCCTCCCAGAGGACCGCACGCAATACACAGTGGATTATCGGGATCGTATGGATCCATTCCGCGATAGGTTTCGTGATACACCACATCCGAGTTGAAACCCCTGCCCCCGATCCATTTTCGATAATACTCTTTTGGCAATCTTTCGATCTCATAGGTACTATTTGTCATATCAATTCTTAATCTCTGCCCCATCCATCCATTCATTTTTCTTCTCCTGTCGTTGTCCTGGGTTTTCCGTACCGTAAAAATCTCTTTGATGCCGAGGTCCACGTTCTCATCAATCGAAACTCGCACCCCACTCGATGTCTTTACTGACCGCTGGTGGTTCGTATCCTTGCGCCGTAATCTTTGCCCATTGTCTTCCCTTGGCCTTTGCCGCATCTTTTGCGTCTACGAAACGCAAGGCTTCCTGCATGGTACAGGCAAACACGCACCAGGGCCCCAACTCATCGCCCATGCACAGATCGCAGCTTATGGTCTTTCCGGTATCAGGGTTTATTACCGGAGCACCGAACGGGCAGGCACTGATGCATGCCTTGCAACCGATGCAGAGATTTTCATCGGTGACCACTGCGCCGCTTTCAAGTCTGATACGGGCATTCATCGGACATACTTTCATGCACGGTGCATCCTCACAAGCCTGGCACATTACGGGAATAAATGTGTTGACATCTCTGAACTCGTGAATCCTGATCCGTGAATAAAGCGGATTATTGAGATGAAAATGCTTCATGGAGCATGCCATCTCACAGGAATGGCAACCCGTGCATTTATCCGGGTCGATAACGATTATTCTTTCTTCCTTCAATGCCATTATACCTTCCCCCTTTGTCTTTTGAGCAGCTCAGTTACTTGCTCCTGTTCGTTTCCTGCCAGTAGATCAACGAGAATTTTTACAGACATGCACAAATATCCCGGGAGCTTTCATCCTGCGTTTCACAACTCGGAAAATTGAGTTCGGTCTATGATCTGCTTCTGCACATCAGTACCGAGATCGATAAACCGTGCAGTGAATCCGGCCACGCGCACCATGAGATCGGAATAGCGTTCCGGATGCTCCTGAGCATCGATGAGCATGTTACGGTCAACGATATTATACTGCACATGATAACCGCCGAGATCGAAGTAGGCATCGTTCAGAGAAATGAATTTTTCAGAGCCGATGAACCCCTCAATTGCAGATGGATTGAATTTCATGTTGAAAAGTGTAGCCTGAAGATTGCCGGCATTGATTTTTGTCGCAGATTTAATCAGACTGGTGGGCCCGCTCACATCAGTCCCGGGAAAGGCGGATAGGGCACCATCGGCCACCGCTTCACCGGCGTATCGTCCGTCGGGCGTGGCATTACACGCCTTGCCGTGCAGCACCTGGGTGGTAACGGAAAGGGTGGATGGGCGCCATGGCTGACCAACCCAGTTTATGACCTTCTGACTCGAGCGCGACCATGCATCGTACAGATCGGCGAGTATCAGATCTACATAATCGTTGTCATTGCCGTACTTGGGCGCATCCACGAGTTTCTTGCGCAGTTTCTCCATGCCTGCAAAGTTGACCCTCAATGCCTCGAGCAACTCCGACATGGCCAACTCTTTATCCTCGAAAACGTATTTTTTGATGGCGGCCAGCGAGTTTGCCACACTCACTACACCGCAGGAGATCACATAGCAGGGATCATTGTAGCGGCAGCCACCCTCATAGGCGTCTTTACCCGTTTCTATACAGTCATCGAGCAGCGCATTCATGAACGGATGCACCAGTCCGATCTCGTTGTGAACGAGCATGCAGGTATTCCAGTATTCCTGTTCGCGCATCACAATGATCTCCTGGACCCGGTTATACTCAGCAACTATCTCATCATAGCTGGCCGTAGCGGGATCGATCACGACATCAAGCAGCTTGTCTTTGGTAACAGGATTAATCCCGCGATTGAGGACAAGCTCGAAGATCTTCAGATTGTTCGTGTGCGAGATGCAGAACATGGGCATGCGCTTACCGCAGATCTGCATATCCACACAGCCGCAGGGAGCCCAGTCCCGCGCATCATCCAGGTTGGCACCGGTGACCTCGGCAAAACGCCTGGTAGCCAGCTCGTCGTTGAAGATCGCAGGGTAGCCCGACCCAGCCTTGACGCAATTCACGACTGCATGCTTGAAATCCGCCGCCATATCCTTTCGCCAGCGCACCGATATCGTAGGCTGCCAGGTCTTTACGTTGATGCCTGACTCAAGCACGAGCTTGGAGAGCTCGTTATCACAAGAATTTCCATAACGGTCGACACCGCCCAGGGTAATGTTCTGATACACACTGCCGCCCAGATATGATTCGGTAAAAACGGCATGGGCTCGAGTAATCTCGGAGCACTTTATACGCATGAGCTCAAGAAGCTCGAGGGCATCTTCCCTGGTGATCCGACCCGAATCGAAATCAGCCTTGAAGGTACGATACATGTACTGATCGAATCGCCCCGGAGAAATCCCTCGGCCGTTAATCTCCAGGAAAAGAATAACGTGAGCGAACCAGAAGGATTGCATAGCCTCACGGAAGGTTCCAGCCGGTTTTCTGGGGACCTTGCGGCAGACACGAGCTATTTCAATCAATTCCTCCTTGCGGCGTCTGTCACTGCACTGCCTGGCGAGACGCTCGGCCTCCATGGCGTGGTTCTCGGCGAAATTGATGACCCCTTCCAGGGCCAGCCTTACGCCCTGGTAAAAGTTATACTTGTCGAATTTTTCCTTACTGTTCAGGTCGCCCAGAGCCTCAACCTGCCCCTTTATCCTTTCCAACAGCCCTTCGATTCCCTCATCGATGATCTTCTGATAGTCGACAATAACCCTGCCATCAGGCACATCATACATAAACCTGAGAAAGACCAGCTGCTGCTGCCATTTTTCCACCTGATCATAGTCGTCCTTGGTCTCCCGCAGGTATTTTTCCGCCAGTGTACGCCAGTCCTTGCCTTCCCAGAATGTGGCAACCTCAAGAATATTTTCTTTATCTTCCGGAAAGATAAGGTAAATACCAAGCCGGTCTCCCGGTCTCTCCTGCAGGGTTCCTTTTATGTAACGTTCTTCCTCGCGCTTGATCTCCTTGAACCCTTCCATCATCCAGCATTCGTATTCCGGGTATAACTGGGTACCCTTGAAATACCGGGACATGTTGCCAACAATGAGCTCATCGTCCCAGATCTTCGGTGTAATATTGGTCAGCACATGCTTCAGCGCGCCCCCTGTCCTCAGGTAGCGGGGGTCTGTCCAGTGCTGCCTCATATACTCGGTGAAAAGCACCGCCCTTTCAGAGTCAATGCAGGGCTCATGGTCAAGAAGTTCCTGATACCTCTTTGCTACACGTGCCGTTGACGGCGCCCCCTTGATCTCCCTGTCTTCCAGTGTCTTATGTGTGACCACGTATGTCCTCCCTTCCGACGTATCATTATACGTAGCGTCTTTTCTGCTCTTCATGATCGCAGCGGATCATGCGAATCGTTACTCCTTTTTGTGCACAAGACATGCCGGTGACAATAAGCACATATGTAATTGATGATACTGGTTATTAACGTCCGCATTTCCTGCCATAAGGCAATGTGCCGCCATCCCCGGTGACAATATACCGTCACAACAACATTGACTGATCTCCTGATCCCGGGTATATTCACCTCACGCAGCAAGACGAGGCCAACCAATGGAAATGAAACCGATTGATTTTTCTCCAGTTCAACTGGATTTTCTGTCCACGCTGTCGATAATCGAAGAACCGGTATCCCTGGATCTACTGGTTGCCCTGGTGCCGCTTCCTCCCGATTCTCTGGTGAGTCTTGTTAAAAAGGCAGAACATTTCGGTTTGATTAGACACAGCGAGTCAATGATACAGATAGCTCCCGGTATCCCCGGAGAACTCGCATCATCGCTCCTTAGCCGCTGCACCCCGGAGTTCGCCGATGCCCTCCTTGCCAAGATCCAAGCACTGGATTCGCCTGAGGTTCCGAGCCATTCGCTACGTGCAAATCTGTCGGCACGGTCTGGACGGAGTTTCGAGGCCGCCTCACTGGAGAAGTGTGCCGCCAATGAATTCATGGACGGGGGGGATGCAAACAGTACAATTCGTCACCTTCAGAAAGCGGTGGGATATCTCATCGACATACTCGGAAGCCCCGAGAGCGATTCGCTCTTTGTGTCGGTGGTGCTGGACCTCTCGCACACGTATTACCTTATGGGTGAAGGATATCCGGAAATTCCCCAGCTGCTCGATATGGCCCGTATCGCCGCAGAACGGCTCGGTGACGAACGTTCCCAGGCTCTGGTCAGCCTGCATGTTGGAAGATTCTTCTTCTTAAGCGATCGTCTCGCCGATGCCCTTGATATTCTCTCGAAGGGGCTGAGAAAGGTGAAAGAACTCGGCGATGACGATATACTGTCACAATCCGCCGAATTCGAAGGCCTCTACTTTTACCTCCATGGCAAGTACCGGGAAGCAGCAGAGCTATTTGATAAGGCTCTTCACACCGTCCCTGAAAAAAACGTCAGGCTTTTCAATATTTTTTTGCCTGCCAATCTGGGGTATTGTTATGCGCTCCTGGGTCAGTTCCACCGCTCCATCGGCGTTCTGGACAGCAGTCTGAGAAGGGCGCAAATCTGTTCAGAGCCCTGCCTGGCCACCTTTTTCCGGTCTATCCTGGCTACAGTACTGATCATGATGGGCAAGATGGACGAAGGCCTCATACAATTAAAAAAAGCAAAACAGGAGTCTGCTTCACAGGATAATAAACTCGCCCTGTTTTTTACTCAGCGGAGCATGGCCTTGTATCTTTTCCTGAGAGATCGCCTGAAGGATTCGTACGATCTTATGGCTGAAGCCATCCACTCAGCCATCGGCGATAAAACCATATCCCGTCAGAACACTTGGCCCTGGCTTCTGAACATGCTCTATGCATATAATCAGCTGGGTCTTCCCCCTATCGAGGGTCTGGATTTCGAACAGGAGATGGAAAAGTCGCTCAACGGCCCCAATGTACACCTGCGCGGCGTTGCCTTGAGAATTCGCGCCCATCAGGCCATACTTCGAGGTGACGGAAGCAATGTCGTCCGGAACCTTCTCATGGCAAGCAAGCATGATCTCGAGCTATCAGGCAACCCCCTTGAGTTGGCGCGGACCATCACGGAGATAGCCCGCCTTGAGTTTCCGGCAGGCCGGCCCGAAGTGATTCAGCAGTATCTGCTGGATGCCACGGAGCTGGCTGCCGGGTACGAGCGTGAATTCATACCGGCCGAGATGAAATCCCTGGTTACGAGTGAAACAGACAGTCACCTCTCACCTGATACAACTCTTGAACGTTTCATAGAAATGATGCATGAGTTTCTTCCGAGCCCGGAAAACAAAGAACTGTACTCCCGGGTCATTCGTGCCACCTGCCAGTTCTTCGGAGCCGAACGTGGCGGGCTCTTCTGGTTCACATCAGATAAAAAGAGGGCTCGCCCTGTCCTGCGTGCATCCTATAACCTTTCGAACATCGAGATAAATGCCGATCATTTCCGATCGAATATGAGCCTCATCCTCAAAACATACCAGAATAACCAACCGCTCCTCATCAGGCCGAACCAGGCCGGCTCCGAGGCAGATAACGGCAGAAGAATCTTTATCCTCTGCCTTCCCCTGGAAATCCGAGGCACCGTGCAAGGCGTCCTGTACCATGAAAACTCCTACATCGAGGAGTCTCTTCCTGCACTGGAACGTACGATGCTTTTCAAGATCATGCGTCACATCAACCGGTACTTCGAACGGATCGAGATGTATTCCCATATGATGCAGAGTCGATTGCATTCGGAAGCCGTCTCCGGCTTGTCCTTCTCCGCAGCGAAAGATGAAGAAGAGATAAAGACAGAGAACCCGACCATGCTCGATCTCCTTGCCAGAGCAGACAACCTTGCGGCCACTGACGCCCCTGTACTCATCCTTGGGGAAACGGGGGTCGGCAAGGAGCTACTGGCCCGCAGGCTTCACGCCAAGAGTTTGCGCTGCTCACAGCCCTTTCTCGTAGTGGACCTCACGAGCATCCCGGAAAACCTCATGGAAAGTGAACTCTTCGGTCACGAAAAAGGATCCTTCACCGGTGCAGATCAGCGCAAACAGGGGAGAATCGAGCTTGCCCATAAAGGAACGCTTTTCCTGGATGAGATCGGTGAGATACCACAGTCGGTTCAAGTTAAACTCCTGCGGGTCCTGCAGGAAAAGACGTTCACCCGCCTTGGCGGCCAAAACCTCATCGAGTCTGATTTCCGTCTCGTGGCGGCAACGAACCGGGATCTCGCCCACGAGGTTGCTGTCGGAAATTTCCGGGAAGATCTCTATTATCGACTGAATGTTGTTGAGCTTCTCATACCGCCACTACGAGAGCGGGGCGAAGACATTGTACTTTTGGCAAACTTCTTTCTGGAACGCTTTTCCCGCAAGTACCGGAAGGAAAACCTCAACCTGTCCTCAGACGACATAAAACTCATCACGGATTATTATTGGCCGGGAAACATCCGCGAGCTGAGCAACTTCATGGAACGGGCGGTAATCCTGTCAACAAGTTTCGATCTTGAGCTCCCAAAGATTCTGAGAAAACAAGATCCCATAAATTCAATGTTCTCCAAGCTGCCGACAATGAACGAGGTGCAGAGACGGTACATTCATTATGTGCTCCAAAAGACCGGAGGCCGTATCGGAGGCCCAGGCGGAGCGGCTGAAATCCTGGGCATGAAACGGACGACGCTGAACTGGCGAATAAAACAGCTGGGGGTGAAATGACCTTCAACGCAGCTTTGATGCAATGCAGTAATCGCGCTGAAAACCCGGAAACATCACCATGATACCTCGCTGTTTATTTATCAACGTATTATGGTCCACCCGTTTCTCTTTATCGCCTATATGACTCCAGGTTCTCACTGCACACCTCCAGCTTTGAGCGATTCTGAAACGATCGGATGTTTTGCGCTGGTAAAGGTTATGACAAGCAGCAGTCCAACGACCAGCATCCCGGCTTCCAGGTACAGTGCAATGCCAAAGCTGTTAGTAACATCTTTTATATACGCGTTGATAAAGGGCCCTACAATACCTGACAAGGCATTAGCGGTGAACAGCACACCATAGATCTTCCCGATGTGTTTTGCACCAAATTGATCTGCCGCCATGGCGGGCAAACATGACATTATTCCGCCGTAGCAGGCGATGAGACAACATACGACCACCGTGAAAATCCAGACTTGACCGGTTTTTGCAAGCAGGACATACCCGAACGTCTGGATGATAAACATGGTTGCCAATATCGTCTTCCTTCCCATAATGTCTGATATCCATGCCCAGAAAATTCTTCCGATGCCATTGGAAATTCCTGCAAAAGCAACAATCGTTCCTGAAAAGAGGATAATGGCCTTCATCTTGTCGGCAGGAATAGCTCCTTCAATCCCCTTGGCCATCAAATCCTGTGCCATGGGGGATATCTGAGAAATCAGCCCCAGTCCGGCAGATATCGGGATAAATATAATCAGCCACAGGGTCCAGAACTGCCTGGTCCGTATTGCCTCGGAAAAGGTGAACGGGTTCGACAGCGTTGCGGAGACATTGCTATCAAAACTTTCTGCATTCGGCAGCCAATTCTCAGGGGGGTTGCTTAACAACAACATCATGCCCAGTACGATTACAAGACTTATGATACCCCAGAGGTAGAATGTCCCGCTCAGCCCGACCTTCAATATAAGTGCTGGTCCAATGTTTCCCATAACAAAAGCGCCCAGTCCATATCCCATTACGGCAAGACCTGTTATCATGCCTCGCTTGTCCGGAAACCATCGTATCAATGTTGTTAACGGACAGATATATCCGAGCCCCCCGCCGAGTCCGACGAGGATACCGTAAGACAGATAGAGCAGCATGAGGCTGCCAATGGTATTCGCATATCCTGCCAGGATTAACCCTACGCCGAAAATTGCCCCGCCGCACAGCCCAACCTGTCGGGGACCTTTCTTATCGACGATTACCCCCCCGAAGGCAACAGAACATGCAAAGACTGCAATCTGAATCATGAATGCACCCTGCGTCTGAGTATTGGTCCACCCATGGGTCGTCATCAGAGGATTTTTGAATATAGACCACGCATAAATTGTTCCTAAACATAACTGCATCAGTATTCCGGCAACGCAAATCCATCGCCTTTTGGCTTCATATCTTAAATGCTCCATAATTCCTCCGAATATTCTTTGTGTGTTAGAACGAAATGATGAAATTCACATCAAATCAAGGACATGAATGACGGTACTAATGGGGCTGAAACACCTAACAGCACAGACATGAAGCGATCAACTGATGAATTCCTGCATACATGCATACCCGAAACGGCATTTGATAAAAAAAGTCTTGTCGATAAGCATGCATAGAATATTTTTTAGATTAGTAAATACCATTCCCATGGTTTTGCTGCTCTTACTTTCTGTTCTGATAATTTACTTTTTGTTTTACTATTTTCCTGGCGAATAAAACCCTTAATAAAATTATCAGACCCTTAATATAACCCGGTCCCGGCTCTCGCCGGGACCGGGACCGGAAAATCCGGCACTGGGATGACCCTCAGAGATCCGCGAGATATCTTCTTCATGCTAGCCGTTTTCTGCTTTTTTGTTGTGCCATGATCAATTACGACACCTCGCCGTTGCGTAGTTCTCACACAGATTGCCTGCAAATCGCTTACCCAACGGCAAGAATCTCCGCACACAATGTATCTTGGTATCTTGCCATTGGGTAAATCATTATCGTGTCCATGCCTTGGCAATTTCTCTGGCCCGGGGATGATTCAACACGAGATTGTGCTTGAAGAAAATCATCGTCAACACCAGACCGGCACATGCAACAACAGAGATCATGATCAGCGAGAAGTTAAAGCTTCCGGTCCTCTCTATCGATAGGGAGCCAAGAAAGAGCCCTATTGCAGCGCCGAAAGTGCCACCCCCGAACCACCAGCCGATCATTGAACCTGCGATCTCCGGCGGATAAATCTTTACTACATAGGCACTCATCGGAGGGGTCTGGAACATTCCCCCAAATCCAGCGAACATCAGGATAATTACCAGGAGGAACATGCTTTGCTGTACCCAACCGAAGATGAGCAGAAATGTTACCGCAGTGGCAACAAAACCGATGGCCGTAGGCAGTTTCGCTCTCCCCTTCATGACAACATCATAAAACCATCCGCCCAAAAGAACGGCAGGAAAACCGATCAAGGTCAGGGCAAGGTTGAGAATTCCGGATGTTTCCGCCCCGAGACCAGCACCCATAGGCTTTGGCTCTGCCAGAAAAGCAGGCACAAAGTTGGTGAGATTAAAAACCATCCATGCGTTTGTCATGATGATCACCATTCCAATCCAGGTGATCGGGCACTTGAGTGCATCGGCATACGTCATGGGATTCTGGATCAACTCGGCTTTTCCAGCTGCCTCGAGTTCCTGAACCGGCCCCTGCTTTCCTGCGAGCTGATAAGCAAATATTATGGCAATGACATTGAAAATTCCCAGGATTGCAAGTGTCACGGTCCAGTTCCCAGTAGCATTCAAAATAAAAGGCGAGAGCAGTGCGCCAACGGCGCACCCCCCGGGAACACACCCAAAGAACAATCCGTTTGCAAGGCCGTGCTCCCGTTCTGGAAACCAATGGGCTGCCACATACCCGATGCAGGGAAATATAAAACCGATCCCTATAGCCTGCAGAAATCGCACAACGAGGAATCCGACGTAGTTGTTGCATATAAAGGGGGCACACAGGACCGAGAGCAATCCTGCTATAGACCCGGCAATCAAGGCATTGCTGAGGCCGTATTTATCAACATAAAATCCCAACGCGATCATCCAGAATGCTTCACCCAGCATCCTGGTGGTGAAAAGCTGCGTAGCCTGCCCCATCCCAACCCCCAATTCATCGGCAATGGTTCCAAGGATCGGGGCAATGGATGTCATGTGTATGTACATACACACTAAAGCGAAACAAGAGGTGAACAACACAAACCAACGATAACGGGGATACTTGATGCCTTCGCTCATTGTTGCCTCCCAGCTTTTAATATCTTGGAACAATGAGCAGGAAGCATGCCATCACGTCGATCTCTTCAACTATTTGATTTAATATTATATTCGCTACCTTGAAAGATAGGTTATGACGTTATATCGACGCGATAAGAAGTTGATATATCGTCCTTGACTTGACCTGCTTACTTCGATGCGTTATTTTCTGCACACACCACGATAAGGACAACCGGATGAATTCAGATCTTCAAACGTTTACCACAGCGCAACGTCAATTCCTGGCTACCCTGGAGGTGATTTCCGAGCCGGTCTCCCTGGATTTGATGAACTACTTGTCACCGCTGACATCAGGAGCACTGGTTGACCTCATTCAAAAAACCCGGGGAAATGGACTGGTAGTAATGGATGCAGACCAGAACGTATACCTGGCTCATGATACACCAGCCAATATCATCAATGAGCTAAGGTGCATCTGTACACCCGAAGCAGCTAATAATATGCTGAAAAGGCTTTCTACACATCAAGCTTATGGCATGGTTTCCCTGCCTGTCATCGCCCATCTCAAGGGCCGGGCCGGTCTGAAACACGATGCCGGCTTCCTGGAACTTAAGATTGCGCGTCAATTTGTCGCAAACGGTAACGTTGATCAAGCCATGAGGGAATATCTTAATTCTGTACGGCACCTGAAAGAATGCCTTGGTAATCAGGAAAGTGACCTTCTGTTTATAGAGGCAATACTTGACCTTTCACACATCTATTACCTCATGGGCACGGGTTATCCTGATATACCCGAACTCCTGAGGCTTGCAAAAAATGCAGCACAAAGGCTTTGCAAACCATGCTCCACGATCCTGACAGGCCTGCTTGTCGGGCGTTTCTATTTTTTGTCTGACAGCCTTTCCGATGTTGTTTCTCTCCTTTCCTCTGGTATCGACCTTATGAAAAATTCCAGCGATTACCTTACTCCTGAACAAACATCAGAATTTCAGGGACTATTCTATTATCTACAGGGGAAAAACAAAAAAGCTGTCGATTTTTTTACACGTGCCATTCATTCAAATCGTAGTGACAACTCCGAGCTATTCAACATCTTTCTTCCCGTCAATCTGGCGTATTCCTATGCCATGATGGGTCAGTTTCATCGTGCCATCGGTATACTTGACAGCTATATGCATCGTGCATCCCTCCTTTCAGAACCGACGCTTGCAACGTTCTATCGTTCGATCCTCGGAACGGTGCTGCTCCTGAATGGAAAGATGAATGATGCATGGTCCCACCTCAATGCCGCCAAAGATGAAGCGGTTGAACAAAAGAATGCATTGTCGATCTATTTTGTACAGCGCGCCACGGCATTCTACCTGTACTCGAAAGGAAAGATTACCGAATCTCATGATCTCTTCGAGCAGACTGTTGAAAAAGCGCTCCACGACAAAACCATTTCCCGACAGAATATCTGGCCATGGATCCTTGAGATGCTCTATGGTTACACCCAGCATGGCCTCTCACCGGTCGGAGGACTTGTATTCTCCCAAGAGATAGACAAGGCCCTTACAGGCCCCAATGTTCTCCTTCGCGGGGTAGCCCTTCGAATCCGCGCTCATCAGTCTTCCAAGCAGGAGGAACAACCCGGCACCATAGAAGCTTTGCTTGAATCGAGTATTGCCGAACTGGATATTTCAGGAGACACCATACAGGCAGCTAAAACCCTTGTGGAAATGGCACGGCTGAAACTAAACCAGGGCGATCGGGAAAGCGCTCATGAGTATATACTTCAGGCTATGGAAATGACATCCGGGTGTGATCAGAATATTATCCCTGATGATATGAAGTCCATGATTACCCCTGCGAACATCACAAAAGATATCGTGAAGTATAAGAACTCTTTTGACCAATTCATGGATGTTATGGAAGAATTTATTCCCAGACCTGAGAGAGACGAGGTGTACAGCCAATTTATTCGCTCCACATGCCAGTTTTTCGGTTCAGAACGTGGCGGGCTTTTCACGTTCAATTCCCGGAGAAAAGGCTTGAAACCCTACCTGATGGCCTCCCACAACCTGTCTCCTATCGAGGCTACAGATGCAAACTTTCGCTCAAGATTAAACCTGATCATAAAGACCTGGTACAACAACCAGCCTCTTGTCATGCCGAAAGTTCGCTCGGATATTTCTGCTAAAGATCATAACAAAGCTATCCTGTGTCTCCCCATTCAGATCAAGGGACGTGTATGGGGAGTTCTGTACCACGAAAACTCATACATCGAGGGGGCTTTTGAACTTTTTGACCGCGCCCTGCTTACAAAGATAACTCAACGCATTAGCTCATATTTTAGTCAATTAGACGAATATATCAGTAATATCGAATTGAGTACGTCACAGAAAAGCATTGCTCAACTGCACTCGCTTGACCTTAAAGACGGCAACTATATAGAGGCAAAGAGTTCGGTAATGCTCAATCTTCTGGATCAATCAGACCATATCGCGGATACCGAAGCGCCTGTGTTGATACTGGGGGAAACCGGGGTCGGCAAAGAACTCCTTGCACGAAGAATTCACCAGATGAGTTCCCGCCGGACAAAACCTTTGGTTATAGTTGATATGACCAGCATACCTGAAAATCTCGTTGAAAGCGAGCTCTTCGGCCATGAAAAAGGCGCCTTTACAAACGCGGATGGTCAAAAGTTAGGCAGAATAGAACTCGCGCACAAAGGAACCCTCTTCTTGGACGAAATCGGTGAAATCCCCAGAAATATCCAGATTAAACTCCTTCGAGTCCTTCAGGAAAAATCTTTTACCCGCTTGGGAGGAAGGAACGTCATAAGATCAGACTTCAGGCTGATTTCTGCCACAAATCGTGATTTGTCTCGAGAAGTTGAAACAGGAAACTTCAGGGAAGACTTGTATTATAGGATCAATGTCGTTCAACTCTATATGCCGCCTCTCAGGAAACGAAGCGATGACATTGTCCATATTGCCGAACATTTTCTTCGTATCTTTTCTCATAAATACAACAAGCACAGTCTTTCTCTGTCCTCACGTGGACGTCAAATACTTCAAGATTATGCCTGGCCAGGCAATATTAGAGAATTGAGGAATGTCATAGAACGTTCCGTTATATTCTCATCAGGCAATGATCTCGATTTATCCGCTTTCACGAAAAACCATGTTGCGCATGATGCTCTGTTCTCCTCGCTCCCCACCCTTGATGAGATTCAACGTCAGTATATCCGCCATGTCATCGTCCACACGGGAGGACGCATCGGAGGAAGAGGGGGAGCCGCCGAAATTCTAGGTATAAAACGCACTACATTGATATCACGGATGAGTAAACTTGGATTGAAATAGCATGAACCTGAGTCATGCAGTCACCTGTCGCACAAAGTGTATGCGCCCTGCCAGGCGGTACATAGTAAAAAAGCCCTCCAGCTTTTTCAGCTGGAAGGCTTTTTTGGATATTGAAATGGTCCCGGCAACTACCTATTCTCCCACGCAGTTACCCACGCAGTACCTTCGGCGTAATAGGGCTTAACTTCCGAGTTCGGGATGGGATCGGGTGTTTCCCCTATGCCATGGTCACCGGGAACATTCGTCTAATTTGTCCGGTTAAACCCGGTATGATACCTTTAAAGAAAATAAAAGGAAGAGAGTGATTAATGGGTCAAGCCTCACGGCCGATTAGTACTGGTTAGCTCAACGCATTGCTGCGCTTACACACCCAGCCTATCAATCCTGTAGTCTTCAGGAGGCCTTCAGTCTACCGAAGTAGATGGGAGATCTAATCTTGAGAACGGCTTCCCACTTAGATGCTTTCAGCGGTTATCCGTTCCGAACGTAGCTACCCTGCTATGCCGTTGGCACGACAACAGGAGCACCAGAGGTTCGTCCATCCCGGTCCTCTCGTACTAGGGA
>JAHDRW010000039.1 GCA_018433085.1 Deltaproteobacteria bacterium
CGCCTTGCCGCCCTCGATGGCGTCATCGGCGGACTTGACCGCGATCTTCTCGGTCTGCTGGGCGTTGTCGGCGTTCTGGCGGATGTTGGATGCCATCTGCTCCATGGAGGATGACGCCTCTTCCGCGGCGGAGGCCTGCTCACTCGCACCCTGCGACATCTCCTCGGCCGCGGAGCTCATCTGCTCGCTGCCCGCCGCCACGTTGTCCGAAGCCAGTATCACGTCTCTGACAACCTCGGCGAGATCGCTCGTCATCTTCTGAATCGAGATCATGAGCTTATCGGAATCGCACCGTGGCATGATCTTCACCGTGAGATCGCCTTGCGCTATCTTCTCGGTCGTCTCTGTCAGATCGTTCATCGCCTGGATCAGTGCGTTGAGATTATTCTTGATCGTATTGAATTCCCCCGCGTATTCCTCCGTTATCTTTTCAGGGATGATCCCTTTGCTGATGTTATCGACGTATCCCGCCGCCATGTTCAACGGACCGATCACGGCATCGAGCGTATCGTTTACCCCTTTGACGATCCCCCTGAATTCGAAGTTTACCTTCTCCGGGTCGCCGCGAACATCGAGCTTTCCTGCCAGTGCACCCTCCACCAGACGGCTCATCTCGTTCAGGAGCGACCTGAGGATGCCGGAGATATTCCGGCTGAGAAAGACCGAGAGTCCAAACGCGACCGCAAGGCCCACAAGGATCGCCGCAAGCACGAACGACAGGCTCTTCTTCAGCGTCGTTTCCGCCTGGGAATATTCTTTCTCGGCAATCTCCAGGTTCATTTCCTGGAGAACGTTGAGTTGCTCCCTCATTTCCTCGAACTTTTCACTGGCCTCGCCCATGCTCAGTTCGGCAGCCAAGGACGAACTCTTTGTCGACGCGTCCTTCCGGAGCGCCACCACTTCGGCCGACAGCTTCTCCCACTCCGCCCTCGAGTTCTCGTATTTTTCAACGACTGCTTTTTCCTCGGGGGTCGCTGCAAGGTCCTTGAATTTCTGGAAGCGTCCATCTGATTGACTCAAATTTTCCGCGTAATCCCCCAGCAGGGCCTTGAATGAATCATGTTCGGGAGAGGTGAAAATCAGTGAACGCTCCGCCACCAGCAATTGCTGGAGATCGCGGTCAGCTTCGACAAGATAATCGATGCTGGGAAGGCGTACGATGAAGATATCGTTTATGTTCTTACTGAGTCTGGTGATACCCCAGTAGCTGAAGCCTCCGATAACGACCATGAAAACGATCATGGAGAAAAACCCGAGAATGAGCTTTGTTCCAATCCTTACGTCCGAAGTGATCTTCATGTTGCCTCCTCTTCTCTTCAAAAAAGGTTTTCTCGTAAAGCTTTCCGGAAAGGTTCCCGGTTGATGGTATTTCCTCTATCGGAAAAGGAAGTGCATTCTCTGAAAAAATTATTTCCCCACTTCAGGTGCGTCATGAGACAAAAGACCTCCGGGAAGGCTTCTCTCGCACCTTCAGTCATACAGAGAAAGAAACGCGCTGAGCCGGCATGCTGCAATCCCGGGAATACGTGCCTGTCCGCACTCATAAATTATTGACACGTGCGCCTTGTCCGTGCAATATCTTCGCAGACATCCCACAAAGGGGCTTGAAATGGGGTTGGGTGAAATGAAAGGAAACGCAAAGCTCATCGGCATCGCCATCGGCGTGGTGCTGCTCGTCATCTTCCTTCTGCAGAATTTCGAGATGACCTCGTTTCAGTTCCTCGTCTTCACGCTCTTCGTCGCACCAAAATGGCTTGTGCTCACCGTCACCTTCCTTCTGGGGTTCGTCTTCGGCTACCTCTATGCCAAGAAGAAGTCCTGGGCCGGGGCGAAAGAAAGAGAACCTCTCGTCTAATTTTATCGTGCCTGCCCTGTATCTCCATCGGCATCCCGGTTTCTGCCGGTAATCTCACCATATACGCATGCCCTGCGGACGATCATAATACTGACGACGTCCGGAGGTTACCCTCGAACAGGCGGCTCGCGGCTCGTCTGTTGTTCCTCGATCTCGAATTCCATGGTGTTCCCCGGCTTAAGCTCGAACTCCCCGTCTCTGAAACCGATCTTGATGGGTGCTATGTCCATTGGTTCGCTGCTCACCTGCAGGAGTTTTCCCGTCAGGCTCACGTTCAACCGGTGCTGCCGGTACTTGATGGTGAACCGTGCCGACCTGAGCCCTTCGGGCAGGGAGGGATTGAACCGAAGGATATCCGCGCTGGTCTCGAGCCCCGTGTACGACCGCTGAATGATATCGACCGTGCCCGCCATGGCGCCCAGATGGATTCCCTCGTGGGTCGTTCCGCCCTGGATATCGGAGATGTCGCTCACCAGGGCCTCTTGGAACAGGTCCCACGATACCTCCCGCCTTGACCTGGACAGCACCCATGCATGAACCACCCTGCTCAGCGTAGAGCCGTGCGCGGTGCGTTTCAGATAGTACTGGATGTTTCTGGGAATGGTCTCGTGTCCGAAGGGGTAGCCCAGCCGGTTGAAGAGCTCTCCCAGCTCACCTGCAGAGAGCAGGTAAAAGGCCATCAGCAGATCGGCCTGCTTGGACACCTTGTACCGGTTCGGCGTATCGCCCTGTGCCTCCAGGATACGGTCGAGCCTGTGGATGTCGCCGTATTTCTTCCGGTATGCCTCCCAGTCGAACTCCTGGAGGTCGCCATAGCCTTCGAACTGACTGATGATCCCGTCGTCATGAAAAACGAGCCGCATCTTGCGGCTGATGTCGTCCCAGAGCTCCAGCTCCTCCCTCATGAGCGACATATTTTCCGAGACGAACTTGCGCCGGTCTTCGGGGAGGGTATCCATCGTCTCGAGAGATCGGCACATGAGCCACGTCACCATGATATTGGTGTATGCGTTATTGTGAATGCCGGGCTCATCGGCATCCGGATAGGCATCGTGGAACTCGTCCGGACCCATGACCCCGCATATCTCGTACCGGTCCAGCGACCTGTTGTATTGCGCCTTGGATGCCCAGAAACGGGCTACCGAAAACATCATTTCCGCACCGTAAAAGGCCATGAAGTCGATATCCCCGGTTACCTGGTAGTATTGCCACACGTTGTAGGCCACCGCGATGCTGATATGCCTCTGCAGGTGCGAGTTGTCCGCGATCCACCGTCCCGATTCCGGGTTCAGGTGCAGCGTCTGGGCCTCCTCCTCGCCGTTGCTGCCGCTCTGCCAGGGGAACATGGCGCCTCCATACCCCGCCCGGTTAGCTCCATGGCGTGCCCTGGGAAGGCGCCGGAACCTGTACCTGAGAAGGGATCGGGTTATCTCGGGCATGCGGAGGTTGAGCAGGGGAAAGATGAACAGCTCATCCCACATGATCAGTCCGCGGTAGGCCTCTCCGTGAAGGCCGCGCGGAGGGACGCCCACGTCGAGATCGGTGGTGTTGGGCGACACGGTCTGAAGAAGATGGAAGACGTGCAGGTTGAGTATCTGTGAAATCCTAAGGCTCTCCGTTTCTATGCCTATGCGCCAGAGGTCCCACAGGTGGTCCCACCCCAGGACATGGCCCTCCATCAGCTCGGCAAATTCGGGCGCGCTGAGGGCGGCTTCTCTGGCCTCGGACAGGCTCTCGAACAGGGCCCGGTCACGGGAATTGTACACCGCCGCTATCTTCTCGATGCGCACCGGCTCGCCGGCGTTCACACCGATCAGAAACTCCTGGCCGATATATCCGGGTTCCTTTATCGTATGCCGTTCCACCCGGACGGCCCGGTCATTGTGAAAGATCCTGGTGCGCAGGGCCTCAGAGATCCGGATATGCGACCGGCTCGTTTCGACCTCGAGCCATATGATGTCTTCCTGGAAGGTCCCGTTTCCGAGCTGGACGAGATGGTGGTTGTTCAATGGGCGGTAACGTTTCACCAGGGTGTTGTCCACCTCTCCGTCTATGGCGGAACGTACCCGGACCGCGCCCGACCAGTCTTCCGGCACAATCGTGGTCTCCAGTCCGGCCAGATGCGGACTGCGGATGTGCACGAAACGGCGCTGGGTGAGCCGGGTATGCCTTCCCTGCCTGTCTTTGAATCGTACGGTCCGCGAGAGCACCCCCCTGCGCATGTCGAGCTCCTGCCGGTAAGCGAGGAGGTCCACCGCCTGCACATCGAACCACTGCCCGTCCTCGATGCGGAACGTGAGCGACAACCAGTTGGGGATATTGACAAGGCTTTCGTTTTCAATGGTTTGGCCGGCCACGGTGCTCTCCAGCCTGTTATATACGCCTGCCATGTAGGTACCCGGGTAGTGAACGGCATCCGCGGTCGATTCAGGCGCTGCGCCCCGGGTGGCGAAATATCCGTTCCCGGTGACGCACAGCGACTCGCGCAGCTTCTCCTCCTCCGGGTTGAATCCCTTGTAGACAAGCGTCCAGATGTCCCGGGGATTTTCCCTCTCGGCGTCCATTGCCAGTTCCTCCAGAAACTCAGCCGTCTCTTCAGGGTCCCGCAGGATGTATCCGGCACGCGTCTGCCGGGCTTCGTCGCTGACCAGGATGCCTATGCCCTGTCCGGCGACGGCCCGGAATGCATCTTCGTCGGTGGTGTCGTCCCCGATATACAGCGGGATGATTCGTGGACCGTGGCTCTTCAGGACATCCGTCAGGTAGAGCAGGGCCTTTCCCTTGTCCCATTCGATATTCGGACGGAGCTCGACGATCTTTTTGCCGGTGGTTTGTTTCAGCTCGGGGAACCTCCCCGCCACCTCGCCGATAAGGCGCTTGAGCTCGGGCACGTCGCGCTCGTCCGCCTTGCGGTAATGCACGGCTATATCGTAGGGCTTGACCTCCAGATTCACCCCCTGGATACCCTGTAAAGCCCTTTTCAGTTCATCTTCCGCCCTGGCGAATGCGGGCAGAAAATGCTGCCACATACGGTCCTCGGCGGCTTCTCCCGGCCTTTCGATGCCGAACCCGTGGCTGCCGGCATAGATGATCGAACCCAGCCCCACCTTGTCTTTTACGTCAGAAAGCGCACGGCCGCTTATGACCGCCACGGTCCAGTGCTCGGCAAGTCTCCGTATGACGTCCCTGGTCCTCTCGGAAAGGGTCGCATCCGCAGGATCCTGTACAATGGGAGTGAGCGTGCCGTCGTAGTCCAGAAAGACCGCCGGCCTTCCCTCATGCAGGCGCCGGATAATTTCATCCTTTTTCCCCAGCGCCGACGGGCGCCCGGCTGTTCCGATGTCCGCGTCACCCCCCTCCCGCGGAAGATCGGCGAGGTCCTTCACCACGATATCCGCTCCCAGTTTCCGCATTTCATCACCCTGATCGCCCCGGTCGATGCCAATGACCAGTGCAAAATTTCCCGCCTTGCCGGCCTCGACCCCCGCGAGTGCGTCTTCCACAACCGCTGCACGCTCCGGGTTCACCTTCAGCCGGGCAACGGCCTCCAGAAAGATGTCGGGGGCAGGCTTTCCCTTCAGGCCAAGCCGGGACGAATCGACACCGTCTACGGCCGCATCGAAAAGGCCCGTTACTCCGGCCGCCTCCATGACCGCCCGCGCATTGCGGCTGGCGGAAATCACCGCAACGAGGATTCCATTCGCCTTCATCCTCTGCACAAAGTCTATGGTGGACTGGTAAGGTTGAGCACCGTATTTTTTCAGGTGTTCGAGAAAATGCCGGTTCTTTCTGTTGCCAAGTCCGCAGACGCTTTCCTTGCCGGGTGGATCGTCGGGGCTCCCGAAGGGCAGCGAGATGCCCCGCGACTCGAGGAAGCTTGCGGCCCCCTCGTACCGGGGCTTCCCATCCACATGGCGGAGGTAGTCCCGCCCGATGTCAAACGGTTCGTATTCCTCTCTGGATGCGAGGGACCTTTTGCGAAGATACTCGTCGAACGTTTTTTTCCAGGCTGCGGCATGCGCCTGCGCGGAGCTCGTTATCACGCCGTCCATATCGAAGATGACGGCGTCGATGCTCTCGAAGGCCTTTTCATAGGCTTCGCGATTCATGGGACCGCTCCCATCATCACGCAACCGTGATGTCACTGCTCAGATAGATATCCTATCAGGTTCACCAGCTTTATCCCCTCTCCCATGGGCCTCTGAAAGGCCTTGCGTCCCGAGATGACGCCCATGCCCCCTGCCCGTTTGTTGATGACGGCCGTCCTGGCCGCCTCGGCAAAATCGTCTTTCCCGGATGATGCCCCTCCCGAGTTGATCAGCCCGGCGCGCCCCGTGTAGCAGTTCATGACCTGGTAGCGCACCAGATCGATGGGATGCTCGGATGTCAGCTCGGTGTACATATTCTCGTGCGTCTTGCCGAAATGCAGCTCGCGGAAGCCGCCGTTGAGCGTGGCCTGCTTCTGCTTCACGAGATCGGCCTGGATCGTTACTCCCAGATGATTGGCCTGACCCGTGAGGTAGGCGGCCTCCTCTGTCATTACTGTTATAAATGAGCCTCACAGCCCCTTTCTCAATGAGACAAAGGGATCGCCGGGGTCTCTCCCGGGATTACACGCGCATGACATTGAGCCCGTCAGGGTGCGGATGGGAAGAGGGGTGCCCGTTGCCGGAGCGGTTGGGCCAGATGGACCGGAGGGAGGCGGGAAGAGATCTTTTTCGTTCATCTCCCTAAAGACAAGGATGGGGCGCGGGTAATCGGCACGTCAGACGGTCACGGAGATCGTGCGGCGAGCTGCGAATCACGAAGGGACCAGAAATCGGGACGTCTTTCGGGAATGCCTCAAGGGAGGGCAAAGACCCGGTGAGATAATGAGGGGAGGAATCGGGGGAGCAGGATCTTTTTTCGTGACCATCCGAAAGAGGCTCGTCACGATGAGAGATGCGCCCCCCCTTTTCTTACATGCGCTCCACGATGGCCCCGGCGAACCCCGAGCACGTGAGCAGGGTCGCCCCCTCCATCTGGCGCTCCAGGTCGTAGGTGACCTGCTTGTCCGAGATGGCCCGGGCGATGCCCTTTCTGATGAGATTTGCAGCCTCTCTCCAACCGAGGTAGTCGAGCATCATGGCCCCCGAGAGGATGAGCGAGCCGGGATTGACCTTGTCGAGACCTGCATACTTTGGCGCCGTGCCGTGGGTGGCCTCGAAGACCGCGGTGGGGATGCCGATGTTGGCCCCCGGCGCCATGCCGAGCCCGCCCACCTGAGCTGCCAGCGCGTCGGAGATGAAATCGCCGATCAGGTTCGGGACCGCGAGCACGCTGTATTCGGACGGCCTCAGAAGCACCTGCTGGAACATGGAGTCCGCGATCCGGTCGTTCACGAGGATCTTCCCCTCGGGAAGCCTGCCGTCATGCTTGTCCCACAGCTCGTCTTCGGTGATTGCCACATCCCCGAACTCGTCCCTCACCACCTGGTACCCCCAGTCCCTGAAGGCGCCCTCGGTGAACTTCATGATATTGCCCTTGTGCACCAGGGTCACGACCTTTTTGCCGTTTGCCAGGGCATGCTCCACGGCCATTTTCACCAAGCGTCTGGTTCCGGTTCTGGAGATGGGCTTGATGCCGATGCCCGAGTCTGTGCGGATGGACGTGCCCAGGGTGTTGTTGAGGAAATCGATGACCCGGCTCGCCTCTTGAGTGCCCTCGCGCCATTCGATCCCGGCATAGACGTCTTCGGTGTTTTCCCGGAAGACCGTGATGTCCACAAGCTCGGGCCTTTTGACCGGGGAAGGGGTCCCCTGGTAGTATTGTACGGGCCTCACGCATGCGAACAGGTCCAGGACCTGCCGCAGGGCCACGTTCAGGGAGCGTATACCGCCGCCCACGGGCGTGGTGAGCGGGCCCTTGATGCTCACGATGTATTTCCGCAACGCCTCCACGGTCTCGTCCGGCAGGTAGCTGCCGGTGGTATCGCAGGCCTTCTGCCCTGCCAGCACCTCTTTCCACGCGATGCGCCTCTCGCCATTATAGGCCTTGTTCACGGCCCCGTCGAATACGAGCTTCGATGCCTTCCAGATGTCGGGACCTGTGCCGTCGCCCTCGATGAAGGGGATTATCGGATCATGGGGAACATTGAGCTTGCCTTGTGAAAACGTGATCTTCGTGCCTTCTGCCATTCCTTCTCCTCTGCATTTTCTCTTATTGCGCCCCGGCCCGGGTGATCCGGTGGAGCTCTTCCCACAACAGGTGCTGATATTTCTGCAGGTCGCGGGTGCTCATCCGCATGCCCTGCGATTCGTACACGCTCTGGATGACCTTCACGACGTCCTCGAACCGGATGTCTAGGCCCAGGACGCCCACCATCTGGTCGCTTTCGTCGGTGATGGGGGCCGAGACGGTGACGATCAGCGCGCGGGTGATCCGCGAGGTGCACACCCCGCTCACGTAGAGCTTGCCCCCCTCGATGGTCTTGACAAACCACTCGCGGTCCGAGCAGTCTTCGTGCTCGCGCATCATGTGCCTGAACTGACCGCGGTATTCCGGCTGCGTGATGTTCTGCGTGATCTTGACGCCGTTCATGTCCGTGACATAGGCGAACTGGATGAAGGGAAACTCCTTGATGAACTCCGTGATCACGGGTTCCTGCCGCCTGGGGTCCATGCTGCGGATATCGGCGTTGTTCATGAGCTCGACGATGAGCCGGCTCACGTACTCGCGCGACTCGAACTTGATGAGGTCGAACCCTGAGAGGAAGAGCTGCGGGATAAAGCGCATGGCAAGCTTCTCCAGCTCCTCGTCCGACATGGAGGTGACCCGGCCGTTTTCGTACTCCTTGAGCACGTGCTGATGGATGCGCGAGATGCCGGGATGCCGCTTGTCCACATCGTCCGGCGGGGTGAGCTTGAAGTGGCGGTTGACCCAGTGGGCGATGCCCGCCTTTCCGGACTTGTCGGTGATGGCGATCTCGATGGGCCTGCCCAGGATGGCGCGGGTGTCGAAGATGTTGTAGATCTCCTCGTTCTTGACCAGCCCGTCGGCGTGAATGCCGGCCCGGGTGACGTTGAAGTTCTCCCCTACGAAGGGGTAGTTGGGGGGAACCGTGAAGTTGAACTCGGCGTTGACATACTCGGCCATCTCGGTGATGGCCCGGGTATTGATGCTCTCGTCGTGTCCCCTGAGCGAGAGATACTCGATGACCATGGCCTCCACGGGGGTGTTGCCGGTGCGCTCGCCAAGGCCCAGGATGGCCCCGTTCACCCCGCCGCACCCGTAGAGCCACGCGGTGGTCGCGTTGGTGAGCACCTTGTGGAAGTCGTTGTGCCCGTGCCACTCCAGCAGGTGCGAGGGCACGCCCGCGTCGTCGATCATGGCGCGCACCAGCTTGTCCACCGCCCGGGGCAGCGCCGCGCCCGGAAACGACACCCCGAAGCCCAAGGTGTCGCAGAGCCGGATCTTGATGTCGACCCCGCTCTCCTCATTCAGCCTCATAAGCTCCCGGGCAAAGGGGACGCAAAACCCGTAGACGTCGGCCCGGGTGATGTCCTCGAAGTGGCACCGGGGAACGATACCCAAGGAAAGGGCCTCCTTGACGATCCCGAGGTACTCGTCCATGACCTTTCTCCGGTCGGATCCCAGCTTCAGGAAGATGTGGTAGTCGGACACGGACGTGAGCATTCCGGTCTCCCGGATACCCATCTCGCGCACGAGCCTCAAGTCGTCCTTGCTGGCCCTGATCCAGGAGGTCACCTCCGGGAACTCGTAGCCCTTCTCCCGGCATCTCTCCACGGCGGCCCTGTCTTTGCGGGAGTAGAGGAAAAACTCCGATGCCCGGATGAGCCCCCTTTCTCCACCGATGAGATGGAGAAAATCGTAGAGCCGCTCGATCTGCTCGATACTGAAGGGCGTCATGGACTGCTGTCCGTCGCGGAAGGTGGTGTCGGTGATGAAGATGTCGTCCGCCGGCTGGATGGGGATCAGCCGCATGTCGAAGTCGATCTTGGGGATCTCGGTGTAGGGGAAGATGGACCGGTAGAAGTTGCCGTGGTCGGTATCCTTGATCCCGGTCTCGAAATTCCGGCCCGGGGTATAGTAAAAGAGCTTCTTACCCTCGTCCCACTTGGCCACCCTACTTGTTCCTCCTGGGAAGGTATGCCTCCTTGGGTATCTTTTCGGGTTCCGGGGCCCCTGCCTCCCGGCGCGCCTCGATGATCTCCTCCATGGTGATGTCCCGCGGGATCCGCAAGTCCTGCCCCACGTAGACCAGCTTGGGGTCCTTGATCTGGTCCCGGTTTGCCTTGTAGATGAGCGGCCACATGTACGAATCGTTGTAGATCTCGTGCCGTGCCGCGATGCTGGGCAGGGTGTCGCTCTTCTTCACCACGTAGATGGTGGGGTAGACCTCGAAGATATCGGTCTGCGACTGTTTCTGGATCTCCTCGCGCCTCTGGGCGATCTCCTTGCCGAGCTCCTCCAGGCGCTTCTGCTTTTCCCGGACCGTTATCTCCTGAATCTTGAGCACCTTTTCATTGAACTGCTGCTCCAGGACCGAGAGCACCTTGGGCTCACAGTCCAGATAGGCGTTCTGCATCTTCAGATACAGGGTCAGGGCCTCGAACGACTCCTTCGGTGCATACGCGAAACCGGATATCTCAACGACCTTTCCCAATTCGGCAAGAGTCCGGTGCATGATCACGCGACTCTGCTCGTCCACTTCGCGAAAGTGTCTGCTGGCCTGGACAAAGGCATTGCGCGCCTCTTCATCGTCTCCCCCCGCCTTGGCCTTCAGGCCCGCCTCCATGCTCTCGAGCCCCTGTTCGAGGGAAGTTTCCCCCATGGCCACGGTATCCGGTCCATCGGTGATGTCCGGTGAGGGATTCGAAGCGCACCCCAGCAGAAACGACAGGACCATGAGAGCAAAGCCGAGCCTTTTCATCAGCCCTCCTTCCGATACTTCAGTCCGAGCTCCGCGAGTTGGGCCGGACTCACCTCCGAAGGGGCGTCCGTCATGGTGCAATACGCCTTCTGGGTCTTGGGAAAGGCGATGACGTCCCGGATGCTCGCGGCGCGGGTGAGAATCATGATGAGCCGGTCGAGCCCGAAGGCGATGCCTCCGTGAGGGGGCGCGCCGTACTGCAGGGCATCCAGCAGGAACCCGAATTTGGTCCTCGCCTCTTCCTCGCCGAGCCCGATGGCCTGAAAGACCCTTTTCTGGACCTCGGGGGTATGGATGCGGATGCTCCCGCCCCCCACCTCGGAGCCGTTGATCACCATGTCATAGGCCTGGGATCGCACCTTCCCGGGGTCGCTCCCGAGCAGAGGGAGGTCCTCGGCCATGGGGGCGGTGAACGGGTGATGGACCGAGACCAGCCGCTTGTCCTCCGCGCTCCACTGAAGCAGCGGAAAATCGGTCACCCACAGGGCGGCGAAGGCATCGGGGCCGATGAGCCCGAGACGCTGCGCCACATGGATCCTCGGTGCGCTCAGGCTCGCGTTGGCCGTGTCCTTCGGGGCCGCGATGATCAGGGCGAGATCACCCGGGCCCATGTCGAGCCGACCGGCCAGGGCGTCGAACTGATCGCCCGAGAGAAACTTGGTCAGGGGCGACTTCCAGCCGTCCGCTTCCAGCCTCGCCCAGAGAACGCCCTTTGCCCCGAAGTCAGCCACCACATCGCCAAACGAGTCGAGATCCTTTCTACTGAACTCGTGAGGGCCCTTGACCGCAAAGGCCTTGACCGTCCCGCCCTCCGCGAGTGTCGAGGAGAACACCCGGAAATCCGATCCGGCAACGATATCGGCGATGGTTTGCAGCTTCATGCCGAAGCGGGTGTCCGGCCTGTCCGTGCCGTAGTCGTCCATGGCCTCGTCATAGGTCATGCGCATCAGGGGCCGCGGCAGATCCACCCCGATGGTCTCCTGGAAGAGGTCCGCGATCATACCCTCGGTGATTTCCAGGATATCGTCCATCCCGACGAACGACATCTCGATATCGATCTGGGTGAACTCGGGCTGCCGGTCGGCCCTCAGGTCCTCGTCCCGGAAGCACTTGACGATCTGGTAGTACCGGTCGAAGCCCGCGACCATGAGGAGTTGCTTGAAGAGTTGGGGCGACTGGGGCAGCGCAAAACACTTTCCCGGGAATACCCGGCTGGGCACCAGGTAGTCCCTGGCCCCTTCCGGGGTGCTCTTGGTGAGGACCGGGGTCTCCACGTCGATGAACCCTTGGGCGTCCAGATACCTCCTCACGCTTGCCCCCGCCTTGTGCCGGAGGAAGATGTTGCGCTGGAGCGACGGCCTGCGCAGGTCCAGATAGCGGTATTTGAGCCTCAGCGCATCGCTTGCCTCCACCCCGTCTTCCAGCACGTAGGGAGGGGTCTTGGCCTCGTTAAGGACCTGGATCCCCTTCACCGCGACCTCCACGTTCCCGGTAGGCATGCTCGGATTGCGCATGTCCTCGGGCCGCATCCGCACCTCGCCCGTAAGCGCGATGCAGTACTCCGGCTTGACGCCATGCGCCGCGGCATGCGCCCGAGGGTCGGTCTCGGGATTGACCACTGCCTGGACGATGCCTGTCCGATCGCGGAGATCGATGAAGATGAGCCCCCCCAGATCTCTCCGCTTCTGGACCCAGCCCGTAAGCACCACCGTGCTGCCCTCTGGTGCCTGCGCGACATCCGCGTTATAGTGGGTTCTCTTCATTTCCTGCATGGCGGCCTTCACCGGCTTTCTCCTTTTCTGTCCTTCAGAAGCGTGTGTATCTTTTCCCTCGCATCGGTGCGCGGCACCTGAAACTGGGAAGAGGTCTCCAGATCCTTGACGGTTACCAGGGATTTCTCCAGCTCTTCCTGGCCGATGATCGCGCAAAAGGGGTATCCGGATTTGCCGGCACGCCGCATCTGGGCCTTGAAGCTCTTCTCCGGGACCGCCTGGGCCGTAACCCCTGCAGAACGAAGCTCCGAGAGCAACCCCGCGGCATCGATCTTCACCCTCTCGTCTCCCTGTGCCACCACGAAGCACCCCTCTTCCCGGGCATCCCTCTCCTCCAGAAGCAGGATGACCCGCTCCACCCCGAAGGCGAAGCCGATCCCGGGGACATCCGGGCCGCCCAGTACCTTCACGAGGTTGTCATACCTCCCGCCCCCGGCAATGGCATTCTGCGAGCCCAGGCCCTTGGCCGTGATCTCGAAGGTGGTCCTGGTATAATAGTCGAGCCCCCTGACCAGGGAGGGATTCTTTGCATAGGGCACGCCGAAGCTGTCCAGATAGGACAGGACCTGGCCGTAGTGCTCCCGGCACTCGTCGCAGAGATAATCTTCGAGGAGAGGCGCCCCCTCGGCGGCCTGTTTGCAGGAAACCACCTTGCAGTCCAGAACCCTGAGCGGGTTCGCGGTCATCCGCCGGGCGCAGTCGGCGCAGAGACGGCCCACCTGCTTGCCGAGATACGCCTGAAGCGCCTTCTTGAATCCCTCGCGGCAGGTCTCGCACCCCAGGGAGTTCACCTCCATGACAAGCCCCTTCAGGCCCAGTTCGCTTGCCAGCACATAGGCCATCTGAAGCGTCTCGGCATCGCTGAACGGTCCGCCTTCGCCGAGCCGCTCCGCGTTGATCTGATGAAACTGGCGGTATCTCCCCTTCTGGGGTCTCTCATACCGGAACATAGGCCCCATGCTGAAGATCTTCCGGATAGGGTCTTCCGAAAGAAGACCATGCTCGATGACGGCCCGGAGCACCGATGCGGTGGCCTCGGGCCGCAGGCTCACCGAGGAACCCGACTTGTCGGTAAAGGTGTACATCTGCTTTTCCACCACATCGGTTTCGTTGCCGATGCCGCGGAGAAACAGCTCCGTCCGCTCCAGGACCGGTGTCCGAAGCTCCACGAACCCGTAGAGACCGAAAACCTTCCTGACGGTCTCTTCCACGAACCTCCACTTTGGCACGTCGCCGGGGAGGATGTCGCTCATTCCACGTATTGCTTTCACTTCCACAATCTTCCTCCGAATTAACCCATTGGTATCTCATTGTGCCCGCATCTGTCAATCAGGCTTCACCGTCGGTTGCGCCCCGAAGCGGCCGGCCTCGGGTCTCAGGCCTTACCGGGATGACTCTCCACCGGTGTCCCGGCTCGACAGTACCGGCTGATAGGCTGTTTTTGCAAGGTCCCTGTCGACGCAGCATCCTGCCGCGTCCGGCTGAAGGGAAGAGCGGGAAAGGCCTTATTCCGGACAGGCAAAAGGACGGCCGGCCTCAATCCGCTTTCTCGCCCTGTGGGGCGATAGAGCGGTGGAACAGCGCCATGACCGCCGTGACGAGCGTGCGCTTCCATCAGCGCTCGACGAAAGAGGCAGGGAGGGCAGGGCCCCTGTTGTAATCTGTGCAGGGAGAGGCTAGAGCCCTCGCAGCCACTCCGGACGGAGCATCCCGGATCTGCCGCCCTTGAGCGCCCGGTCGATGATCTCCAGGATCCGTTCCTTATCCCCGGGAAGGCGGCCGTTCAGGGGAAGATAATTTGACGCGTGCTCGGTCCCGAACTTGCAGTCGGACACGTCGAGGTCCTCCACGAACCACCGGAGCTCCTGGAGCGACTGCACCCGGTCTATCAGCTTGAAGTTGCCGCCCATGAGCTTCTTCTCGTAGATTTCCTCGTACTGTCCGAGCATGAGGGTGAGGCAGGCCAGGAACTGGGGATCGATGGCATTGGCCACGCGGGCCGAGTCCTTGGCGTGATCGAAGCTGCCTTCCACGCCTCCCAGCCCTAAGATTATGAAGGTGGACATGCGCAGGCCCGCGTCGATGGCCTTTCTGCTCCCCTCGATGATCTCGTCTGCCGTGGCGCCCTTGCAGACCTTTTTCAGCAGGGCGTCGTTCCCGGTCTCGATACCGAGATACAGGATATCGAGCTTGCGCCCGCGAAGCTCCCTGAGCTCTTCGAGACTCTTCTCCATGAGGTTGGTAGGGCCGGCATAGGTGCTGATCCGCTCCAGACAGGGGAACTTCTTGTTGATGAGATCCAGCACCCTGATGAGAAAATCGGTATCCACGCTCAAGGGATCGCCATCGGCGAGAAAAACCTTCCGGGTGTCGGGCATCATCCAGGACATCTCGATAATGTCCTTTTCGATCTCCTCCCAGGGCCGCACCTGAAATCGCTTGCCCTTGTACATTCCGCAGAACAGGCACTTGTTCCACGAGCATCCGAGCGTGATCTGGAATATCAGCGACCGCCCCTCGGACGGCGGTCTATACAGTGGCATATCGTAATTCACGGGTCCCTCCCAAGGTCAATCCGGATAGTGACTCTGCAATATTATACGCGTGGTCGCCGATCTTTTCGAAGCTGGTGAGGATATCGATGAAGATGAGCCCGGCATCCGCGTCGCACTGGTAGGTCTTGAGCCGGTCCATGTGATTCACCCTCATCTCCCAGCGCATGGCGTTGAGCCTGGGCTCGAAGCTCTGCACCTGCTCCATGAGATCGTCCGGCGTGTCCGTGATGGCGTCGACCACGGTCTTTAAGAATGTCTGCGTGTGGTGATAGATCAGCGAGAGCTCCTGCCTGCCGCCTTCGGAGAAATCCAGGTTGAAATCGTTGCGGCGCTTGCAGAGCTTTCCGATGCTCTCGCAGTGATCACCGATCCTCTCGAGGTTGCTCACGATCTGGAGCATTGAAAAGACCTCGCGCGACTGTTTTTCGGTGATGGAGTTGCGCGAGAGCTCGGTGAGATAGGTGTTGATCTCCTTCTGGAGCGAGTCGACGATATTCTCGGTTTTGTCGATATCTTCCAGAAATTTCTCCGTTCCCTTGTTTTCCAGCAGGGGCTTCTCCGCCACAGAAAGCATCCGGTACACCTCCGATCCCATGTAATCCAGCTCCTGGCGCGCCTCGTCCAGGGCGAACGAGGGGGTCTCGAAAATGGTGGGGGCGAGCGACTCCAGCCGGAAGATCCTGGGCTTTTCCTCGCCGGGGGTGATGAGCGAGGCGACCCACCCGAGCGCACCCAGGAAGGGCAGGAAGAGCAGGCAGTTGGTCACGTTGAAGATGGTGTGGAGGTTGGCCACGTGCCTCGCGGCATAGGGCACGGCGCCCGCCGCCGCCACCTGCATCGGGTCGCCGGGGGTGATGTGATCGACGAACCGGATGAAGTACGGGAAAATGACGAGTATGACGCAGACCCCGAAAAGGTTGAAGAGGAAGTGGGCCCGGGCGACACGCTTGGCCGAGACGCTGGTGCCGATGGAGGCCAGCTGGGTCGTGATGGTGGTCCCGATATTGTCCCCCAGAACCAGTGCCGCCGCCCCGGGGAAGCCCACCACCCCCGTGGATGCCAGGGCTATCACGAGCCCCACGGTGGCCGAGCTGCTCTGGAAGATCATGGTCATGACGGCACCCACCAGCACCCCCAGAACCGGCGTGCTGGAAAAGTGGATAAAGACGTCGCACACCCACGGGGCGTCACGCAGGGGCATGACCCCGCTCTGCATGACCTGCATGCCGTAGAAAAGCAGGCCGAATCCCAGGAGAAAATCGCCCCAGTAGCGGACCCTCTCCCGTTTGCTCAGGAGCTTCATGAACATGCCCACGCCCACCATGGGCAGCGCGATATCGGTGAGCTTGAAGGCGATGATCTGGGCGGTCACGGTAGTGCCGATATTGGCGCCGATGACCACCCCGAGGGCCTGCTGCATGGACATGAGTCCGGCGTTCACCAGACCCACGGTCATGACCGTAGTGGCGCTCGAGCTCTGAATAATGGCGGTGATGGCCGTCCCTGCGATGACGGCGACGACCCTGTTCGTGGTGAGCTTCTCCAGTATGCGGCGCAGTCCCGATCCCGCTATCTTCTGCAAGGCATCCGACATCAGATGCATCCCGAAGAGGAAGAGCCCCAGGCCTCCGAGCGTCGCGAGAAGAATTTCGTATATCACGTTAACCCCCCCGAGCTATCTCTGAAGTACTAATCATATTGGGTTGAAAAATTCAATCCTTGTTGGATATATCAGCGCGTGCGGGTGCCCCGTCAGCGCCCTTCCGGCGGCTTGAAAGGCTTGATGTCCAGAATCGGAGTGCCGTCTACGAGGTCCACGTGCTCCACATGCAGAAACGGCGGATCGACCTTCACAAGCTTCAGAACGGACATGCCGATGGCATTGGGCCTCATGGGCGAACACAGGCTGAACACGCCCTTTGTCCTGCCCGCGGGGCTCGTCTGTTTCAACGCATATCCCTCGGAAAGATGGAAGTGGAAGAGGACCACGATCTGCTCGTACTCCTGCAGCGAGTCCATCCCCTCGAGGAAGGGCTCATAGATCTCGATGATCCCCTTGACCGTGGACGCGGTGTAAAAACGGGGCGCCCGGGCGGGGTCTTTCACTTCGCAATGCATCTCGCCGATGGTCTCATAACAGACCTTCATGGATGAGTTCCCTTATCTGAAATCCCTTTGCACGTGATGAGAATGATTCTCTCTTTAGCCGGCAATGAAAAAGGTGTGTTCCGACCGCTACAGGCTCTCGCTCTCCTTGTTGATGAGATACTTTGCCACCACGGCATTGACCGTCAATGGCGCCTCTTTGCCTGCAACGGCCAGCCTCAGCGCTTCGAGGTCCGATTTCCAGACGAGGTCTCCGGGAGATATGAAGCAGAAGCTCCCCGGCCGGTATTCGGTGCATACCGCGTTGTCCAGGTAATAGTAGTGCTCTTCGTTGACCTCTGTGGGATACTGCCGCATGGCGGCAGGAATATCCGTGGGTTTGAACCAGAGCTTTATCTCGCGCTCGGCATCCCCGGGGTTTGCGGAGGCATGGATGAGGTTGTCGACCCGGTCTCCGACGAAATTACCCTTTTCGTCCTTGACGGGCACCACCGTGCCCAGCGCACGGATACACCCTGGCCTCTGTGCGCGAGCGTCGTGAGGATTGGTGGGGCCGCAGATATCCCGTATCTTTCTGATGGCGCCGGGGCCCTGGTAGACAATGGCGATGACCCTGCGCTTCCGGGAATCATCGGGGTAGTGGAGGTATCCCCGGATATAGTCGAGAAGGGGAGGGTAGAAAAACTTGCCCTTATGCTCCGCATAGTGTTCCTCTGCCAGAACGAGGTTCACCGAAACCACCTTCAACGCCGCGAAACGAAGCCCTGTATGGAATTCCGAAAACTGCGAGAGTATATATCCGGTCAGCGAATTCTTCAGCGCATCGGGTTTGATGAGCACAAGCGACTGCTCGAGATTCTCTGTTGTCATGTAATCCTCCTTGCCGGTAATGATTTGATTGCGCGACCGGTCCCGGTCTCTCTCGAAAAGGGGCTGGACCGTCCCGCTCGCAACTGGCACCGTTTTCTCTAGTATAATATTATCTGTTCATCAACAGATAAATCTTCCCTTTCTCGAAAGGCACCGGCAGGTCTCTCTGCGGCCAGACAGGCATCGCCTGCCTTGACGAAGGACCTCCGGACCTTACCATACATGGTAAGAGAAAAAGGAGGGTTACGGTATGAAACCTGTTGGAATCCTGATGTGGGAGCACCGGCTCATCGAACGGGTTATAGGCCTTTTCCCCGGGCAGATCGCCGGGATCGGACAGACAAACCGGGTGGATGTGGCATTTATCCAGACCGCGGTCGATTTCATCAGAACCTATGCCGACCGCACACACCACGGCAAAGAGGAGAACATCCTTTTCCGGATGCTGGAGAACAAAGATATGCTGCCCGAGCACCGGGAAATCATGGTGGAGCTCATCAACGAGCACGTCCATGCACGAAACCTGGTGAAGAAGCTCGTCGACGCAACCGACCGGTATCTGGATGGTCAGGATACGGTGAAGGAGATTGCCGGTCACCTCGAGTCCCTGGCCCGGTTCTACCCGGATCACATCCGCAAGGAAGACAAGGATTTCTTCCACCAGGCCATGGACTATTTCAGCAAGGAAGAGCTGGACGAAATGATGCGCGAGTTCCAGGAGTTCGACCGGAGGATGATCCACGAGAAGTACAAGACCCTTGCCGAGAAGATGACGGGCGAGCCTATCGATTGGGCTCCTCCCGGCATGGTCGGTTAATCCCGCATCCGTGCCGGTCGAGAGCATCTTTACCGGTTGTGTCCCTCGGCACGGTCGGATACGCCGGATCCCGCATCTTTAGAAGCGGAAAAAGATTCCCCCCGGATCACATGCGTTCCCGATGGAGGGTAGCCCTGAGAAGATACCCGAGGTCCGCAGGAATCGGCTGTTTCGCCCGTGCCGCCGGGGTACGGACGGAAGCCGCATCGCAGGGGACTGCCCGGTGCAAGCGCTGCCCACCTCCTTGACCTTAGGGGAGATTACCTCTATAAAGATGGTCATGCATGTTCCCGAACAACTGGTCATCCGGCCACCGAGCGAGGCAAAAAGCCTGCTGGTCAGAGTCGTCCGCGGCTGCCACTGGAACCGTTGCGCATTCTGCGGCATCTACGACCTCTTCGGCGTGCCCTACTCGCCGCGGAGCCTGGAGGAGGTCTTGAAGGATATAGACTCCCTTTCCGAAAGATATGGCGATATCTTCACCACGGCCTTTCTGGGGGACGCCGATCCCCTGAAGCTTGATACATCCTTTCTTATCGAGGTGCTGCGGTACCTCAGGCTTAAGTTCCCCCGCCTGAAGCGGGTCACCTCCTACGGCAGGGCGTCGAGCCTTGCGAAAAAATCTCGGGAGGAGATCTCCGCCCTCTCGAAAGCAGGTCTGGACCGGGTGCACGTGGGATTCGAGAGCGGCAGCGACAGGGTCTTGAGGTTCCAGAAAAAGGGCACCAGCCAAAGGCAGCTTGTCGATGCGGGGAGTAAGGTTATGGCATCGGGCATGGAGCTCAGCTTTTACTTTCTCCTGGGCCTGGGTGGACGGGAGCTCTGGAAGGAGCACGCCGCGGAGTCGGTCAAGGTGCTCAACGAGGTGAAGCCCCACTTTATCCGGATCAGGAGACTGTACATCCATCCCCTGTCCCGGCTCTCGGAAAAGCTGAAGTCCGGGGAGTTTAAGGAGCAAACGCCGGAAGGCACCGTCGTGGAGCTCAAACATCTGCTCGCAGGCCTCGATGCCGAAGGCTCGACCTTTGCCTGCGATCACGCGAACAACTATCTGCAGGTCTTCGGCAGGCTCAATGCCGAAAAAGACCGGATGCTCGGGATCATCGATGCCTTTCTTGCATTGCCCGAGCACCAGAGGATCGCCCACTACGAATCCATACCCTCGGTGATCTGACGGTTGCGGCACTCTCCGCGACGGCCGGAAACGAAACCGGGCCTTCAACCGCTGCCGGGCGCAGTGCAGGCTGCTATTGGGCTGACGGTTGCGGCTCTTCTTCCCCCTCTTCTTCCGCCACGATATCCCCCGAGATAACCGGGACGTTTTTCAAGACATCGGTGCCGTCGCCGAGCTGGCCCTCGCTGTTCGCGCCCCATGCCCACAGCGTGCCCTCGGGGATGATGCCCAGGGAATAGGCGCCACCGGCGCTGACCAGGGACCACGTAAGACCGATATCGACGAGTACCGGCGCGCTGCTGTCTGCAAAGGTCCCGTCTCCGAGCTGGCCGGATCCATTGGCACCCCATGCCCACAGCGTGCCGTCCGATTTCAGGGCAAGGCTGTGCCCCCTCCCCGCGCTGACGGCCGTCCAGTCGGTATCTTCATTCACCGGTGCAGGCGCGCTGCTGTCTGCAAAGGTCCCGTCTCCGAGCTGGCCGGATCCATTGGCGCCCCAGGACCACAGCGTGCCGTCGGCTTTCAGGGCAAGGCTGTGTTCTCCTCCCGCGCTGACGGCCGTCCAGTCGGTATCTTCCGTGACCCGGCCCGGCAGATATCTCGCCTCGGGATCATCGAAGCCCAGCTGACCCCTGCTGTTGTCGCCCCAGGACCACAGCGTGCCGTCGGTCTTGAGCGCCAGGGTGTGCATGCCCCCTGTGCTCACCTCCGCCCAGTCGGCGCCCGTACCTACTTGTGCAAATCTCGATCTGTTCTGCGTTGTGCCGTCGCCGAGCTGGCCTCTTTCATTGTTGCCGCACGCCCACAGGGTGCCGTCGGACTTCAGGCCGAGGCTGTGATACTCACCGGCGCTTGCGGCAACCCAATCGGTTCCGGCAACGTGCGTCTGGGCGGGCAGGGAAGAGATTCCCCTGGAATTGCCCGTTCCGAGCTGGCCGTACAGGTTGCTCCCCCAGGCCCAGAGCGTGCCGTTGGCCCTGAGCGCCAGGCTGTGCATCCCGCCTGCGCTGACGGATACCCAGTCGATATCGATCCCCACCCGCTCGGGAGCGAAGCGCTCCCTCCAGTTCCCCAGTCCGAGCTGGCCCTGGTTGTTGTTGCCCCACGACCACAGGGTGCCGTCGGACTTCAGGCCGAGATTGTGCCATCCTCCCGCATCGACCGTGGACCATGCGATTATCTGCTCGGCCGCGATCACATCGTCGTCATCGTCGTCTTCGAAGTACGAACAGGCGGGGACAACGGCAAGGGAGAAGATTATCATCCAGCGTAGAAAAGGTGTCTCCATGAACGGCCCCCTCATCTTTGCTTTCAATCTACTCGTTCACATGAAACATGCATAAAGAAAACCGCTCACACAAAATGCAATATACGTGCAAACCATAAGCCTCTGAAATCATATCGTATTAAAAACCCGCTGCCATCCGGGGGACTCAAGAAATGCAAACTTTTTCCCTGATGCATGAAAACTTTTCATCCGGGCGACTCCTTTCGAACCGGGCTCCGGAAGGTACTCCGCCCTCCCCTGTCATCCGCGTGCCCGCCTCCCGGCAACTCGTCGCGACAGGGTCCCTGCCTGGGCGCATGGACCTTCAAGCCCTTACCCGGTTGGAGCAACAAGATTAAGGGGAAGGAAACCCTTCCTTCTCAGTCTTTAAACGCGGATTCAAAAAGAGGATTCGTGATGGGGTGAGTGCCGCAATCGGTTATTTCTTCAGGATAAAATCATCTTCCCCTTGCCTCACACCCAACCGAGTCCCCCTGGGCGATGTGCCCCATTGTCCAATTTTTACTTGACTTTGTCGCACTTTCTTCTTTAACTATCTATTTCCATGGCACACTATGTTTCACTGACGATCAGTTCCAGCTTCTTTTTCTTTTTTGGTTAGGTCTACCTGCTGAAAGCTTTTTTTCACTGGGCAGAAGAGCTAGTCAAAAAAGGCCGCGGGTAGACCCGATGGATCTACCCGCGGCCTTTTTTTATGCACAGCGCCTTAAGCACGCGTGCATGGGCAGTACAATACGCAAGGGGGATCATGGCATGAGAAAGGCTTTAAGGTTTCTGTCGGTTTCAGTGATGGGTATGGGGATTGTCTGCGGGGCGCTTATCACCGCGGCATCTGCGGAGAACATCAAGGTGGGGGCGGCGATGAACCTGACGGGTCCGGCATCCACGTGGGGGCAGTACCACGCGAAAGGGCACCAGGACTATTTTCGGTACGTCAACGAGGTCAAGGGGGGCGTGGCCGGCAGACAGCTCGAGCTGATTCTCGTGGATACCGCGTACAAGGTGCCCGAGGCGGTCTCGGCCGTGAGAAAGTTCGCCCAGCAGGACAAGGTGGACATGATCGCCACATGGAGCGCGGGCGAGGGCCTCAACGCCAAGCCCATCATCAAACGCTACGGGATACCCGCGATCAACTATTCAACGGCATGGGAGATTCTCGAGCCGCCCATCGATTTCATGTACCTGCCCTTCGGCAGCTACCGGCTCGATTGCTACGCGATTTTGGATTATGTGATGGCGGTCCACCAGGGCAGCGAGCCGCCGAAGGTCGGGCTGCTCACCTACAACAATGCCTATGGCCGCTCGATCCACAAACCCAGCATCGAGTACGCCAAGGAAAAGGATATCGACCTCGTGGCCATCGAGGAGTTTCCACCCAAGACCGTGGACGTGACCACCGAGCTGATGAGGCTCAAGGAGAAGGGGGCGGAATACGTCTTCATGCAGATCCTGCCCGCGGCCATCATCTCCGCGTTCAAGAGCGCGGACCGGATCAATTACGATCCCGTGTTCCTAGGCACTTGGACCTCCACGGACCCCGACTTCTTCAAGATGGGCAAAGGGCTCATAAGGGACCGCCTGAAAATGCAGTTCCCCGGCGGGCTCCCCGTGGACGGCACCCCCGGCGTCAAGACTATCATGGATCTCTGGGACAGGTATAAGACCGTGGATTCCTTCGACACCGCGTACTGGGAAGGCGTGGTGGTGGCCATGATCATGGAGCGCGCGTTCATCAGGGCCGGCGAGAAGTCCGGAAAGATTACGCCCGAGACCATCAACCAGGCGCTGGAGTCGTTCACCGACGAGGAGTTCGGCGGTCTTGTGCCGAACGTCACCTACACGAAAGAGGACCACGGGGCCTCGTTCACCGCGCGGATCGTGCAGGTCCGTGAAGACGGCTCGTACGCCCCGCTCACCAACTTCTTCGTTCCGGGCAAGGAAAAGATCCAGATTCTCAAGTAAGGATATGCCATATGAGAGCTTTTCGGGGACAGCCGAGTATCTTCAGCAACGAGAACATGAAGGGGAAGCGCACCGGCCTCCAGGTGCGCTCCCTCTCGTTGAGCTTCGGAGGGATCCACGCCCTGAGCGGCGTGACCCTCGATGTCGCCGCCGGCGAGCTCGTGGCGGTCATCGGCCCCAACGGGGCAGGGAAGACGAGCCTCATGAACTGCATCACCGGGTTCTACCGTCCCACGTCCGGAGATATCATCTTCGGCGGCAAAAACATCACCAGACTCCCTGCTCACGAGCTTACACGCATGGGGATCGGCAGGACCTTCCAGAACATCGAGCTCTTCCCGGGCATGAGCGTACTCGACAACCTGCTTTTGGCCCGTCACATCCACTGTCGCTACGGCTTCGGCCCGGCCGCGCTGTTCGCGTCGTCGGTGAGAAAGGAGGAGATCCGCCACCACCGGATCCTGGAGGAGATCATCGATTTCCTCGAGATCCAGTCCGTGCGCAAGGAGCTCGTGGGCTCGCTGCCCTATGGCATGCGCAAGCGCGTGGAGCTGGGCAGGGCCCTGGCGCTCGAGCCCAGGCTCCTGGTACTGGACGAGCCGTTCGCGGGCATGACCCTGGAAGAGAAGGAGGACATGGTGCGCTTTCTCCTGGAGCTGAACGGCTCGTGGGGCCAGACCATGATCCTGGTGGAGCACGACATGTCCATCGTGATGAGCATATCCAAGCGGGTCGTGGTCCTGAACTTCGGCGAGAAACTCGCCGAGGGACCTCCCGAGGAGATTCAGGACCACCCCGAGGTGATCAGGGCGTACCTCGGTGAGTCCACTGACCTGAGCGCGGACGACGTGATCGGGGGACCAGGAGCAGCAGATGCCGGCAACGAATAATCACGAGCAGACCACGGACACACCCCTGGACGCGTACGCGCACCTCACCCTCCCGCAGGTCCTGGCCGCGCAGACGGAAGCGCTCGGGGACAGGCATGTGGCGCTGAGGGAAAAGGCCTACGGGATCTGGCAGCGCTATACCTGGAAAGACTATTTCGCCTACGTGAGAAACACCTCGCTCGCCATGATGGCGCTGGGGATCAAGCGCAGCGACATCGTAACGATCATCACGGACAACCACCCCGAGTGGCTGTTCAGCGAGCTCGGGGCACAGGCCCTCGGAGGCGTGTCACTCAACCTCTTCACCTCGGCGGTCGCCAGCGAGCTCGTCCAGGCCCTGGTCCGCGTTCGCTCCCCTCTCGTGGTGGCGCAGGACCAGGAGCAGGTGGACAAGCTCCTGGAGCAGATCGACAAGCTCCCCTTCGTGCGCGCCATCGTCTACGTCGACCCCACGGGCATGGGCCCCTACCGGGACAACCCCCTGCTGATGAGCTTCCGCGAGCTACTGGAGATCGGGGAAAAGAACGGGCGCGAGCATCCGGGGCTCTTCGAGCAGGAGCTCGCCAAAGGCAGGCACGACGAAACCGCGCTGATGATCATGACCTCCGGCACCACCGGGGTTTCCAAGCTCGCCATGCTCACCCACCGCAACTTCACCGCCATGGCGCGCCAGTGGCTCTCTTCGGTGCCCATCGGGGTGGGGTCGAACTGGATGTCCATGAGCCCGCCCGCCTGGATCGTGGACCAGATGTGGGGTGTGGGAGTGACGCTCGCGGGCGGCATGACCATGAACTTCCCCGAGACCGTGGAGACCATCCAGCAGGATTTCCGGGAGATCGGCCCCTCGGTGCTCATCACCTCGTCGCGGTTCTGGGAGGACCTCGCCTCGAGGATCAGGGTGAAGATCGACGACGCCGGTTTCATCAACCGGGTCTTCTTCTCCCTGGCCGAGAAGATCGGCTCCGCCGCGGTGCAACGCGAGGCCGAACGGAGGCCCGTTCCGGCCTGGCTCAAGGCCCTCAACGCGTGTGCATCGCTGGTGGTGTTCAGGCCTCTTCTCGACCGGGTGGGATGTTCCCGCTTCGTCGGCGCCTATACCGGCGGGCACCCCATCAGCCCGGACGTCATCCGGTTTTTCCGGGCGGTGGGCCTGAACCTCAAGCAGTGCTACGGGCTCACCGAGACGTGCGGCATCTTCCAGGTGCAGCCCGATAACCAGGTCAAGCTCGAGACCGTAGGCACCTCTCTGCCGGGCACCACGGTGAGGATCTCGGAGGATCAGGAGGTCCTGGTGTCGAGCGATATCGTGTTCGCCGGGTATCACGGCGACTACGAGGCCACCGGGTCGGCCTTCGAGCAGGGATGGCTCCGCACCGGCGACGCGGGCTACCTCGACGACGACGGCCACCTCGTCATCATCGGCCGCAAGCAGGACATCATCCGGGACAAGCACGGCAACGCCTTTTCGCCCGACTTCATCGAGACCAGACTCAAGTTCTCGCTCTTCGTCAAGGAGGCCGTCATTTTCGGCGAGGGCCGCCCGTTCATCACGGCGCTCATCAACATAGACATGGGAAACGTGGGCAACTGGGCCGAGGATCGCATGATCCCCTATACCACCTATACCGACCTCTCCCAGCAGCCCCGGGTCGAAGAGCTCATCCTCGAGGAGGTGCGGCAGGTCAATGCCCAGCTGCCTCCCCCCATGAAGATCCGCAAGTTCGTCCTCCTCTACAAGCTCCTGGACGCGGACGACGAGGAGCTCACCCGCACGGGAAAGGTCAGGAGGAGGTTCGTCTACGGGCTCTACCTCCCCATGATCGAGGCCATGTACGGGGGCAGAGACGAGGTCGAGGTGGAGGGAAAGGTGCGCTACCGCGATGGCCAGGTGGGCATGATCCGGACCACGGTCCGGGTGATCTCCGTGGAGTGACGGGGGGACGATGTCCCGCCGGGAAGACATCGGGAGCGTCAATGTATTTTTCGGCAGCAACCCCTTCTTCACGACGGGAAGGGGAAGAGGAAACCGCCTGAGCGGCTTTATCCTTAACATGAGGAGTGAACGATGGATTTTTTCATACAACTGCTGGTGAACGGGCTCAGTATCGGTCTGCTCTACGGGCTCTCGGCCATGGGATTCGTGATGATCTTCAAATCATCGAGCGTGCTGAACTTCGCCCATGGTGAGCTGCTCGCCATGGGGGCCTTCCTCTTCCTGGTGCTCACCACCTGGGCCGGGCTCCCCATCTATCTGGCCTTTCTCGTCACCCTGGCGGGAAGCTTCGTGCTGGGGTTTGCGGTCGAGCGCCTGTTCTTAAGGCCGTTGATCGGTGAATCCCTGATTTTCGTGATCATGCTCACCGTGGGGCTGGCCTCCATCTTCAAGGGTCTCCTTCTTTTCTTCTTCGGCGGCAACCTCCACACCTATCCCGAGTTCCTGCCCGCGGGCCTGGGAGTGCAGCTCGGCAATGTCTTCGTTCCGCCGGTATACGTGGCGTCGTCGTTCATCGGTATCGTCTTCCTCGTGCTCTTCGGGCTCTTCTTCAAGTTCTCGCCCCAGGGGATCTTCATGCGGTCGGTGGCCGACAACCAGACCGCGGCCCTTTCGCTGGGCGTCCATGTGAAGAAGGTCTTCGCGCTGTCGTGGGCCATCGCGGCCATGGTGGCAGGCATGAGCGGGATCGTGCTGGGGGTGATCAACGGCATCAACGTGCACGAGATCAGCGCCATCGGGCTCAAGGTCTTTCCCGTGGTGATCCTGGGCGGCCTCGACAGCATCGGGGGCGCCATCATCGGCGGGATCATCATCGGCCTGCTCGAGACCTTCACCTGCGGGTATATCTCTCCCTCGCTGCGCGACGTGGTGCCCTACGCGGTGCTCGTGTGCATCCTGCTCGTCAAGCCCTATGGGCTCTTCGGGCTCGTAGATATCGAGCGGGTATAGGAGGAGGCTCATGCGAAGGCTCAGATTCCATCCCTGCGGCAACTTCAAGGAGTCATACGCCCAGGAGATCACCGTCTTCGAGACCGACTTCGGCCGGTTCTGGCTCCTGGTTGGTCTTGTCCTGCTCTTCGGGGTGCTGCCCTTCGTCAGCAGCCCGTACTTCCTCTATGTATGCAACATGATCGGGATCGCGGCCATCTCGGCCCTGGGCCTCAATATCCTCATCGGGTACACCGGGCTCATCTCGCTGGGCCACGGGGCCTTCTTCGGGGTAGGCGCCTATGCAGCGGCCATCCTCGCCACCCGGCTCGGCCTGCCCTTCTGGGTCTGCGTGCCTGCAGCCGGATTCGTGACCGCGCTGACGGGCATGGTCTTCGGCATCCCGTCGGGGAGGCTCAAAGGGCTCTACCTCACCATCGCCACCCTGGCCGGCCAGTTCATCATCGAATACATCCTCGTCCACTGGGAGTCGCTGACCCAGGGAACCATGGGTATCGTCCTGCCCGAGGCCACGCTCTTCGGGCTGGTGATCGACGGCGACCGCCCGTTTTTCTACGTGATCTTCATCTGCCTGGTGCTTGTCACCTGGATGACGAAGAACATCATGCGCACCCGCTATGGCAGAGCGTTCATCGCCATCCGCGACAATGACCGGGCCGCCGAGGGCATGGGAATCCCCATCTTCCCCTACAAGCTCCTCTCCTTCGGGATCAGCTCGTTCTATGCCGGGTTCGCAGGCGCCATCTGGGCGTTCTACATGATCAGCATCACCTCGGAGACCTTCACCTTGAGCCTGTCCGTGGAATACATCGCCATGGTCATCATCGGCGGGCTCGGCAGCATCCCCGGCGCGATCTTCGGGGCGGTGTTCATCACGGGGCTCAACGAGATACTGCGCTGGTTCACGGATCTCTTCATGAACATGGGCATGGCGACCGGCTTCGGGCTCAATATGGCGTCGCTCAGAGAACTGGCCTTCGGCCTGGCCATCGTGCTCTTCATTCTCTTCGAGCCCAAGGGCCTCGCCGAGATCTGGCGGATCGTGCGCTCGAACTTCCGGCTCTGGCCGTTTTCCTACTGATGGAGGGGACTCATGACTGAAAACGGGAACGGCATTTTCCTGCAGCTCAACAACATCAGCGTGGTGTACTCCGACGTGATCCAGGTGCTCAAGGGGGTATCACTGTCCGTGGAAAAACACCGGATCGTCTCCCTGCTCGGCAGCAACGGCGCGGGAAAGACCACCACCCTCAAGGCGGTCTCCGGTCTGCTCAAGCCGGAAAACGGCAAGGTGACGGACGGGTCCATCTCATTCGACGGCGCCGCCATCCAGAACTCCTCGCCCGAACAGATTACCCGCAAGGGGATCATCCAGGTGCTCGAGGGCAGGCAGCCCTTCAAATATCTCACCATCGAGGAGAACCTCAAGGTCGGGACCGCCACCCGGTGGACCAGGCCGTACAAAAAAGACCTGGACATGGTCTACGACTATTTCCCCGCGCTCACCAAGCGCAGGAAATCCCTGGCCGGGTACTGCAGCGGCGGCGAGCTCCAGATGCTCGTCATGGGCCGCGCCCTCATGGCGCACCCCAGGCTCCTGCTGCTTGACGAGCCCTCGCTGGGCCTGGCACCGCTCGTGGTCCGGGAGATCTTCCGGATCATCAAACGGATCAACGAGGAGCAGGGAACCACGATCATCCTGGTCGAGCAGAACGCGAACATGGCGCTGCAGATCGCGCATTACGGGTACGTCATGGAGAACGGGAAGGTCGTCATGGAGGGTGAGGCCCACGCCCTGAAGGAGAACCCCGACGTCAAGGAGTTCTATCTGGGGGTGAGCGCCGGGGGCAAGACCAGGACGTACAAGGACATCAAGTCGTACCGCAGGCGCAAGCGGTGGCTGTGAGGTTTTTCTGATAAGGAGGATGTTTCCATGAACGAGTATTTCGATGATAAGGAAACCCTGGCAGGGATCGAGCGGGTCGAGTATTTCAACCGCAGGATCTCCGCCATGGCGGTTCTGGGATACGACCGCGCGCCGATGGTGAAGAAGATCTTCGACAAGCATGGGATCCGCCCTGATGACATCCGCACCGTGGACGACCTCCAGAGGCTGCCCGTCATCTCGCGCAGCGGGCTCATCGATCTCCAGATGCAGGACCCGCCCTTCGGGGGTTTCTGTGACACAAAAGCCGACATCGACCGGATCTTCACCTCGCCCGGCCCCGTGTACGAGCCGCACCTGAGCCCGGACGACCCCCTGTGGGCGCGGGCATACTGGGCCGCCGGATTCCGCAGGGGAGACATCGTGCTCAACGCCTTCTCCTACCACATGGTGGCGGCCGGGTTGACCTTTCACGGGGGCCTGCGGCACGTGGGGGCCACGGTCGTTCCCTCGGGATCGTCAGGCACCCAGCAGCAGGTGCAGCTCATCCGTGACCTTAAGGTCACGGGCTATACGGGCACGCCCAGCTTCCTCATGTCCATCATCGACAAGGCCGCCGATATGGGGCACGACTTTGCCCGGGACTTTTCCGTGAAAAGGGCGAGCTTCGGGGCGGAGCCTCTGCAGCCCTCCATGAGAAAGCGCTTCCAGGAGGAGTACGGCATCGATACCTACCAGATGTACGGAGCCACCGAGGTGGGTGACATCGCCTACGAGTGCCGGGAAAAGCAGGGCTGGCACATATGCGAGGAGGTCATCGTGGAGATCGTTGATCCGGAGACCGGCAGAAATCTCCCTGAAGGGGAGCTCGGCGAGGTGGTGGTGACAAGACTCAACTCCGTCTTCTTCCTCCTGCGCTTCGGGACCGGAGATCTCTCCAGCTTTATGCCCGGGTCGTGCCCGTGCGGAAGGGCCTCCCGGATGCTCTCGGGCATTGCCGGACGCCTGGGTGACGCGGTCAAGATCAGAGGCATGTTCGTAGCCCCGAGCCAGTTGAAGAGGCTCTCCCTGCTCTTTGACGGACTGCGTTTCCAGCTCGTCGTCACCCGTTCGGGCCACCGTGACCGTCTCGCTGCCAGGCTGGAAACCTCCGCGGCCGGCGATGCGCTTCGGGAGCTCACCAGCCGGTTCGACACGGCCTTTCGCGAGATCTGCATCGTCAAGATCGATTCCATCGAACCGGTACCCGCGGGCACCCTGGGAGACAACGCACCGTCCATGGTGGATCAGAGGTCCTGGAAGTAGCTCGACAGGAGGTATACGATGGGGAAATACGACGCACAGAAAAAACAGGTGCTCGACTGCATGATGTCCCTGGTTGCGCATGGATTTGTCCAGGGGACCGGCGGCAACGTCTCCCTGCTCCTGGAAAACGGGAACGCCGTTGCCGTAACCCCGTCCCAGCGCGAGTATGCAACCATGACCCTCGATGACATCTGCGTCGTGGACCTCGACCTCAAGCCTCTCGAAGAGAGCGGCGCGGTCCCGTCCATGGAGACGGCCATGCATCTCGCGATCTACCGCAGCCGCCGGGACGTGGGCGCGGTCGTGCATACCCACCAGATTTTCGCGAGTGTCTTCTCCCTGATCAGCGAGCCCATTCCCGCCCTGTTCGACGAGGTCTCGGGCGCCATCGGACCGAAGGTGGAGATCGTCCCCTATGCCCTGTCGGGCAGCAAAGAGCTTGCGGAAAACGTGACCGCGAAGCTCGACAACCGCGCCAACTGCTATATCCTGCAGAACCATGGCGCCCTGTCCCTGGGCAGAGATCTCGACCATGCCAGGCGCAACGCCGAGCTCCTGGAAAAGGCCGCCCAGGTCTACTACTACGCCCTGTCCACGGGCAGGGAGATCTCCGTGCTGCCGCAGGGCATCCAGGATCTCATGGCCCTGATCGTGTCCGGCAGGCAGGACGAGGAGATAAAGCGCCGCCGGGGATAGACGGGAGGCCACACCTTGGGCGCATCATGCATGCGGTAGAGAGAAACGAGGCCTACCGGGAAGCAGGGGACGTCCGTGAAATTTGGACATTTCGCCCATCGTTTCCCCTGCGTCGTACAATTACTTGAGATAAGACATCTGGATCACAGATTGCCCACTCTTCCCATTCATATGCATCGCCCCTTACAGGATCGGTGAAAGCGAGCAGGTTGCCTCCTCGCGTCATTGGTACAGGTAATGGGTACCCGTCCCCGATATCTTACTTTTCGAGAACCTCGGGCACGAAAAGCTCCCGAAACAGTCTCAGAAAGGCGGAGTCCGTGAGGCTCGCGATGAAATCCCGGACGATCTCTCCGGGCATGTGGCTCTCCTCGTAGCCGCGGTCGAGCCTGGCCAGAAAACGGGCGCGGATCCGGGACTCGGGTCTCTTTTCGAGCAGGTCCTCCATGAGTCGGTCGAACACGAGAACATACATGGTCCGGATTTTGGACGACTCGGCCTTGACCATGGGGTTGAGATAGATCCGCTCGTAATTGAACTGTTTCAGATCCTTCAGCGCATCGAACACGCGGGGCGAGTAGGAGATCGCGCCCTCTTCGGAGTGCCGGATGAGATCCTCGACCAGGGCGTAGACGATCTTGCCGTTGGTGTTTCCCAGGACCTCAGACGCGGCCCGGGGTATGTCGCCCCGGGAGATGATACCTAAGGAGATGGCGTCCTCGATGTCCCGTCCGATGTAGCTTACCGTGTCCACGATACGCACCAGGCAGCCCTCCATGGTCATGGGCGGCGGGGTCCGGCCGCGACGGATGAGCTCGATCTTCCGATCGAGGTCGTCGAAGGAGAGCGAGGTCTCGGGGCACAGGGCCTGCTCGGTGGTCTCGCCGTTGTGGCAGAGGATCCCGTCCAGGACCTGGAGGGTGAGGTTGAGCCCTTTCCCTCCCTTCTCGATGCGCTCCAGCGCCTGGACCGCCTGCACGTTGTGCCGGAACGGACCGATGCCCGCTTGCGTGCAGAGCTCGTCCAGGTACTGCTCGCCGTCGTGGCCGAAGGGGGGGTGTCCGATGTCGTGGCCGATGGCCACGGCCTCGATGAGATCGTCATTCAGACCGAGCCTGCGGCCGATGGTCCGGGCGATCCTGGAGAGCAGCTGCACGTGGATGACGCGGTGGGAAATCCCCTGGTGCCCTACCAGATAGAACACCTGCGTCTTGTCGATATACGAGGTGTACGCCTGGGAGTGAAGGATCCGGTCCACGTCGATGGAGAACGCATCCCGCATGTCCCACGTGCTCGAATCGTCGGCTCTCCTCCTCACTGCTTGGTCGGGACGAGTGCCAGTCATATCCTTTATCTCTCTTGAGGGGTCACTTCGCCTTCATGCCTGCTGCGGAAACGCCTTCCGTAAAGGGAGACCACTGATACCCCCGCAGCCTTGCTATTGGACGGTCACTTCATGAGGATATCTTCGAGAACTGCGCCACCCGGTCGAACAGTCCGACCAGACTCTTGAGCAGCGCGATGCGGTTCCTGCGGATATCCTCGTCCTCGCTCATGACCAGGACCTTGTCGAAAAAGGCGTCGATGGGCTCCTTCATGCCCGCCAGAAGCTTGAGCGCCCGGGCGTACTCGCCTTTGGAAGCGTGGGCGATGAAGGGGTCTTCCATCTCCCGGAAACGCGCGTACAACACCTTTTCCTCGTCCTGGGTAAAGAGGGCCTCCGACACGGTGCCCTCGGCCTTCGTTTTTTTAAGGATGTTCTCCACCCGCTTGGAGGCCGAGGAGATGGACGCGAACCACTCCTCCTGCTTCACCCCGGCGATGGCCTGGGCTCGCATGAAGGTGTCCACGGGATCGTCGAAGCCCGGCAGCACCGCCTCGATCACGTCCCCGGGAATACCCCTCGCCTGAAGGATGGAGACGAACCGCGACCGGAAAAAGGACAGCACGTCGTCCTTGACCTCGGCGCCGTTCCTCTTGAGTCTTTGTGCGAGCTGCAGCAGCGACTGGTCGATGAGGTCGGAAACGGATATGCGGTAGCCCTTTGCCAGCAGGATGTTCTCGATGGCGATGGTCTGCCTCCTCAGGGCGAAGGGGTCGGAGGTGCCGGTGGGGATCAGGCCCACGCCGAAGCACCCGCAGATGGTGTCTATCCGGTCGGCTATGCCCACCAGATCGCCGATGACATCGGAGGGCAGCTCGTCTTCCGCCGAGGTGGGAAGATAGTGCTCGTGGATGGCGCGCGCCACCTCGGGGTCGCGGCCCTGCCGCAGTGCATACTCCCTGCCCATGATGCCCTGGAGCTCTGGCAGTTCGCAGACCATGAGGCTGTTCAGGTCGGCCTTGCACAGGTACGCGGCCTCGGCCGCCTTCTCCTTTTTCTCCGGAGCCAGCCTATCGGCCAGGTACAGCGCGACCTTCCGGAAGCGCTCCATCTTCTCAAACGAGGTGCCCAGATCCTTGTGGAAGATGACGTTTTTCAGCTTCTCTGTATAGGCCTCCAGGGGCACCTTGAGATCTTCCTCGAAGAAGTACTTGCCGTCGTCGAGACGGGCCTTGAGCACCCGCTCGTTGCCCGTGCGGACCACGGCGTCGCTCCTGGGCACGATGTTGCTTACCGCCGCGAAGTAGGGCCGCAGGCTCGCGGCATCCTCCAGTGAGTACATGGGGAAGTACCGCTGGTGGTGCTTCATCACGGTCACCAGGACCTCGGTGGGCAGCCCGAGAAAGGCGTCGTCGAAACGGCCGATGATGACGTGAGGGTATTCCACCAGGTTCGCCACCTCGTCCAGCAGGTCCTTGTCCTTCACCTGGGCCTTGAGGTTGCGGGCATTCATGCCCACCCCCTCCCAGATGATGGTTTTCCGCTTTTCAATGTCTGGTATCACGAAGCGCCCGGTGAGCAGGTCTTCGTAGGCCTGGGCGCCCGGGACCTCGACGGGGTCTCCGGCCATGAACCGGTTGCCACGGGTCTGCCTGCCGGTCTTCACGCTTCCGAAGCTCACGGGCAGGACATCCTCGCCGAAGAGGGCTACGATCCAGTGGACCGGACGGGCGAAGCGTACGCCGGGATTCGACCATCTCATGGTCTTGGGAAAGGGGATCTGGAGAATCATGTTCTGCAGCGTTTCTCTCAGAAATTCATCGGCGGGCCCGCCCGGGATGGTCCGGGTCACGCAGAGGTATTCTCCCTTGGGCGTCTGCGCAAAGCCCACCTCGGAGATGTCCACCCCTGCCGAGCGTGCGAACCCCAGTGCAGCCTTGGTGGGGTTGCCGTCCGCGTCGAAGGCCGCCTTTTTCGCCGGACCCATCCGGTTCTCGACCGTGTCGGGCAGCGAGTCCGGAAGCCCGGACACCCTCACGGCGAGCCTCCGGGGGGTGCCGAAGACCTCCACGGGCTCGTGCGGAAGCCTTGCCTCTTTGAGCCTGCCGGTGATCCGCGATCTCATGAACTCAAGGGCAGGGGCGATGTAGCTATAGGGTATCTCCTCGGTGCCGATCTCGAACAGCAGCGACCTGGCCATGACTATACCTCGCTCCTCTCGCTTGTAAGGCTCTCGAGGTGGAGCCGCGCCGCCGTCCTGGCCAGATCCCTGACCCTCGCGATGTAGGACTGGCGCTCGGTGGTACTGATGGCGTTGCGTGCATCCAGGAGGTTGAAGGCGTGGGAGCACTTGAGGCACATGTCGTACACGGGAAGGGCCAGGCCTTTTTCCGCCACCCGCCTGCCCTCCTCCTCGTAGAGGGTGAAGAGCTTGAGCAGGGTCGGGACATCCGCCAGCTCGAAGTTATAGGTGGACCACTGGCGCTCGCCTTCGTGGTGGACGTAGCCATAAGACGTCGAGCCCTTCCACATGATGTCGTAGACCGAGCTCTTGTTTTGAAGAAACATGGCAATCCGCTCCAGGCCGTAGGTGAGCTCGGTGCACACCGGGTCGAGGTCGTAGCCTCCCACCTGCTGGAAATAGGTGAACTGGGTGATCTCCATGCCGTCGAGCCAGACCTCCCAGCCCAGGCCCCAAGCGCCCAGGGTGGGCGACTCCCAGTCGTCCTCGACGAACCGGATGTCGTGCTCCAGGGTGTCGATCCCGAGTTGCCGCAGCGAGTCAAGGTAGATCTCCTGCACATCGACGGGCGAGGGCTTGAGGATCACCTGGAACTGGTAGTAGTGCTGGAGCCGGTTCGGGTTCTCGCCATACCGGCCGTCCGTGGGCCTCCGGGAGGGCTCCACGTACGCCACGTTCCAGGGATCGGGCCCTAAGGCCCTTAAGAAAGTGTGGGGGTTGAAGGTTCCCGCACCCACCTCCAGATCGTAGGGCTGCCCGATGAGACAGCCGTAACGGGACCAGTAATCCTGCAGATTCAGAATGAGTTCTTGGAAGTCCATAATGGTCCCCTCTATCACTGGTTCAGGTCAAAATCAAGCAGCTTCGCCAGGAAGGAAACGGTTTTGAGCCGTTTCTCGGACACCTTGTTACACACGGCCAGGAGAAAGGAGGTAATCTCCCTTTTCAGGGACGCCTTGACGGAAAGTCTCTGCAGCACCTCCCCGTCGAGCCGGGAGGCGTTGAGCAGAAAGGTGGCCGCCTCCCTCGAGAGCATGTTAGCCGGGACCGACCTTGGGGCCCCGGCCTTGCCGGTCCGGGCGAGGTCGATCCCGTAGCCGAGCGAGGAAAGGATGTTCATCAGGGCCACGGCCCACACCGAGAACCACTGGCGGTCGGGCTCCATGGCCTTGAGCGCGGAACGGAGGTGATCGTAGGTGGCCGGGCTCGGGTCCATGGGTCCCAGGTGCTCCTTGACGAGCTCCAGCAGGACCGAGGCGTGGGCCAGAAGCTCGAGATCCTCCCTGATCCCCAGATGGGCATCGATGAGCTGGGCCGACTCGATCCGGAGCAGATCGCCCTCCCGCTTGACAAAGATCTCCATGGACACCTCGCAGAATGGTTCCAGTGTGCCTGGGAACCGTCTCTTGCTGCGTTTGGCACCCTTCGCGATCGCGTGGACGATGCCCTTTTCTTTTGTCAGGGCGCAGACGATCTTGTCCGACTCGAGGAAATCGATGCTGTGGAGAATGATGGCGTCGGTGGTGATCCTGTTCATGACGCTTTAGAAGAGCAGTAGCACCGCGATCCCCAGGTACGCCGCGACCCCAAGGATATCCATGGTCGTGGTCACAAAGGGGCCCGAGGCGACGGCCGGGTCTTTATCGAGCTTGTAGAAGAGAATGGGCAGGAATGTGCCCATGAATGATGCCAGCGACATGGAAATCATGATGGACAGTGCCACCACGATGGAGATGCGCAGCTCGTCGGGATAGAGGAAGAAGGCGATCAGTCCGAGCATGACCCCGAACATGGCGCCCAGCAGGACGCCGACTCCCATCTGCTTGAGCACGATACTCCGGAAGTTCGTTGCCGATGAGGCCCCGGTGGCGATGCCGCGCACGATCAACGCAACGGCCTGTGCGGCCACGTTGCCCCCCATGCCGAGAATGATGGGCATGAAGGCGGCCAGGCCCACCACCCTGCTGATGGTGGATTCGAACTCCCTGATGAGGAAGGTGGCGAGCACCCCCCCCACCCAGCTCACGAAGAGCCAGGGAATGCGGGTTGAGGCATTCTTGATCACGGACGAGCTCAGCAGGTCCTCTTCGGCGCCCGCGAGCATGAACATGTCTTCGGTGGCCTCTTCTTCCATGATGTCCACGATATCGTCGACCGTGATACGGCCCAGAAGGAGGCCCTGCTCGTCCACCACCGGCAGAACCATGGAGTCATAGCGCTTGAAGAGATTCGCTACCTGCTCCTGGTCCATGTCCACCGGCACGGTCAGGGGGTCGAGATCCATGATCTGGGCCATGATGGCGTCCGGCTTGGAGAGGATGAGGTTCACCAGGGGCACGGTGCCCTCCAGGATGCGCCGGTTGTCGACCACGTAGACCATGTAGATGTTGTTGATCTCCGTGTGAAGCCTGCGTATCTGGGCGATCACCTCGTCCACGGTCGCATTGGGGTGCGCGGAGATCAACTCCCGCTGCATGATGCCGCCGGCCGTGTCCTCGGGATACTTGAGCAGCGACTTGATGTCGTACGAATCCTCGGGACTGAGCTCCGCGAGAACCCGCTCCGCGCGCTCGGCGTGCAGATCGCCCACCAGGTCGGCCGCGTCATCGGAGTCCATGTCCTGGACGATCCGCGCAAGATCCTTATCGGACATGCCGTCGATGACGTCTTCCCGGGACTCGGACGAAAGCTCGGCGATCACCTCGGACGCGGTGTCCACGTCCAGGAGCACGAAGAACTTGCCCCTGGACTCCTCGTCAAGGGCCTCGATAAGCTCGGCGATCTCCACGGGCTTGAGATCATGGAGCATATCGATGATATGGAACTCCCAACCCTTTTCGATATAGTCTTGCAGCAGTTTTACGTCCGTTGCTTTTACCGGCATACCAATCCCTCACAAGGAATGCGGCGAGCGCTCTGTCGAGATACTCCTAGGAATAAGCGGTAATCGTTTCCGGGGTGCTCCCGGAAACCGCAAGCGCATACGCGCCTGCCGACTCTTGCTGTTCAGGACCCCTGCAGGTTTTCATGGAAAAACCGAAGATCACGATCAGCAGGAAGACAACTACGAAGATAATCACGATCCGCTGAAGGGTGAAGCTCTCCACCTGGGTGTTTTTCATGAACCTGCTGCGAATTTCCTCTTTCTTTCCATGGGCTGCCAGCGTTTCGTCCATATGACTGACGAGCTCTTCCTCGTTCATGTCGAACTCTTTGCTGATAACCTGGAGAAACCCGCGCAGAAAGGCTCTGGGAGGGAGTACGTCCACCTGGTCCTCTTCGAGAAATTTCAGGGTCTGGGCGGGGATTTTGGTCCTCTGCTCGATTTCCTTCAGGGAAATCCCGCGTTCCTCCCTTTCTTTCTTGAAATACTGTCCCAGTGTGAGTTTTTCTTCCGACATAGACACCCCCTCGCGTTCTCATTCCCCTTAGCATGACAATCCCCCACGAGGCAAGAATTATGACTTCCCATCATCTGTTTGACTATTTTTTTCATATGAGGTTAGCTTATGGTGAATGAAAATCGTGACTAGGTGAAAGGACTATCCTAAAAAAGGGCCTGTCTTTGTCGGCCTTTTCTTCACAGGACAAATAATACGAATGAAACCGGTTGACTACAGCATCCTGCAGTCCGTTTCCAAGCCCGCACGGTACATCGGCGGGGAGGTGAACCAGATCGTCAAACCCGACAGCGATGTCCAGGCGCGGTTTGCGCTGGCCTTTCCCGACACCTATGAGATCGGGATGTCCCATGCCGGGCTCAAGGTCCTCTATCAGATCCTCAACTCGATCCCCGGCATCTGGGCGCAGCGGGTGTTCGCGCCCTGGCACGATATGGCAGGCGCCCTCCTGAAAAACGGCATCGATCTCTTCAGCCTGGAGGAAAAACGCCCGGTGCGACTCTTCGACGTGGTCGGGTTTTCTCTTCTCTACGAGCTTTCCTATACCACGGTCTTAAGGATGCTCAAGCTTGCCCGGATCCCCCTGCGCGCGGCCGGGAGGAAAACGGGCGACCCCATCGTGATTGCGGGCGGCACCTGCACCGTCAACCCGACGCCGTTCCAGGACTTTTTCGATCTCGTCGTCATCGGAGACGGAGAGGAGGTGGTCGAGGAAATGGCCCGGGTATGTGTAGAGACAAGAGACCGCAGCGAGCGCATCTCGGCCATGGCGGAGATCGAGGGCGTGCACCGCCCGGGCGCACGGTCGAGGCCCAGGCGCAGGGTCCTGGCTGATCTCGACGCACGGCCGTTTCCCTCCCGCGTCGTGCTTCCCCATACCTCAATCGTGCACGACCGCATCGGGGTCGAGGTGGCCCGCGGATGCACCCGCGGATGCAGGTTCTGCCAGGCCGGGATGATCTACCGCCCGTACCGGGAACGATCGTTTCCCTCGGTCATGAACACCCTCAAAGAATCCCTTGCCGCCACCGGGTATGACACCATCTCCATGCTCGCGCTCTCCGTCACCGACCTGAGCTATATCAACACGATCATGGAATCGCTCTCCTGTCCCTCCCGGGAGGTGTCCATCGGCATCCCATCCTTACGGGTGGAAGGCATCACCCGCCGGGTGGCCGAGTTCATTTCCTCGGTCAAGAAGCCCGGCTTCACCATGGCGCCGGAGGCCGCCACCACCAGGCTCAGAGAGGTGATCAACAAGGGCAACACCGAAGAAGACCTCATCAGGAGCGTGTCCATTATCCGGGAGATGGGCTGGAAGGCCCTGAAACTCTACTTCATGGTGGGCCTGCCCACGGAGCGGCACGAGGATATCGAGGCCATATGCGCCCTGTCCCGCTCGATCGCCTCGCGGTTCAAGGGGAGCCTGACCATCAGCGCGTCCGGGTTCATCCCCAAGCCCTTCACTCCGTTCCAGTGGCAGGAGCAGATTACGCCCGATGCCCATGGAGAGGTGGTGCGATACCTGCAGAAGAACCTGCGGGGAAGAAACCTCTCGCTCCGGTGGCAGGACCCTGCCCTCACCTTCCTGGAAGGCGTTTTCGCCAGGGGGGACGAGAGGCTCTCCCGTGTCATCGAGGAGGCCGAAGGCACCGGCGCCTACCTCGACGGGTGGGGGGACACCTTCGATGCCCGGGTATGGGAAACGGCGTTCGAGAAGACCGGTGTCGATCCCCTGCAGTATCTCAAGGACCGCGACAGGAAAAATCCCCTTCCCTGGGAGTTTGTCGACGCACGGGTCTCAAGGTCCTTTCTCCTCAGGGAGGAGGAACGCGCGTACCAGGGAATACCCACCCCGGACTGCAGGCTCGATGGGTGCACGGGGTGCGGCGTCTGCGCCGGAGACGTCTCCAACGTCATCCATGAGGAATCGGCCCCTGCCCCGCTCTTCGAGCAGCCTTCGGGCGAGGGGAATATCCCCTATGTGGTGCAGCTCGCCAAGGAAGGCCCTCTGCGGTTCGTATCGCCCCGGGACTACCTGGAAATGCTCAAGCGGGCGATCCGCCGGTCGGGGCTCAGCGCGGTATATACGAAAGGCTACAGCCCCACCATGAAACTGAGCACATCCCCTCCCCCGTCCTTCGGCATCGCCTCTGTAAGCGAGTTCCTCCAGTTCGAGCTCAGGGAAGAGGTCGATCCCGGGATGGTCTCCGACATGATCAACCGCGTCCTGCCCGAGGGCACCCGGGTGATGTCGTGCAGAAAGGCAAAGCTGGGCCTGCCCTATGCCTTTGTATACCGCACGGACAGACCGTTCTCCCTGGATCTCATGCCCGGCCAGACCATCGAAAAGGGCGGGAAGACGCTCACGGTGGACGATTTCCTGGCCTATCACGACGATACCACCATGACCGTCCTCGTGCGGGAGGGGAGAACGATCTCACCGGTCGCCATCCTCGATGCCTTCTCCGGCAGTCGCCTGGCAGCCTGGGAGATAACGAAGGTCGACACCCTTTTTGCCGAGTAGCTGCCAGTTTCTAATCCGCCTTGCATGGGCGTAGATGCCCTGTGCTCTTGATATCGTTCCGGGCTACCCTACTAAAAAAGAATGCTTCCGCTTCTTTGATCGCATGCGGGGCAGGAAAGGACGCCTGAAGATATGAACGACTCCGGACCGAAGAACCCGTGCTGCGGGACCAATGGACCCGGGGAATTCCGGGACCCGGTCTGCGGCATGGTGACGACCGACCCGAACGCGTATATCAGATACGAGTATCAGGGGAAGACCTACTACTTCTGCTGCGCCGTCTGCCTGGAAAAATTCAGGGAAAATCCCGGGAAATATCTGGAGAAAGAGTTGCCCCGGACCGGCAAGCCTGTGGAGTTCCGGGATCCGGTGTGCGGCATGGTGACGACCGATCCTGGCGCGTATCTGCCTCTGGAGTACCGTGGGAAAACCTACTACTTCTGCAGCGAACACTGCCGGCAAAAATTCAACGACAATCCGGAGAAGTACCTGACCGAACCCTCTGCCCGGGAAGCGGAGCCCAAGGAGTTCCGGGACCCGGTCTGCGGCATGGTCACCACTGACGCAAACGCATATCTTGCCTTGGAGTACAAGGGCAAGACCTATTACTTCTGCAGCGAACACTGCCGCGAGAAGTTCAGGGAAAACCCTGAAAAATATCTTCATCCTGCAGAGGAGCGTGCAGCCTCTGCAACCCGGATGGCCAGCCGGGCTCAGGACTACTGCTGCCCCATGCATCCCGAGGTACACAGCCCTGTGCCGGCGAGCTGCACAAAGTGCGGGATGGCGCTGGAACCGGCCATTCCCGGGGCATTTCCCGGGACAACTCAGTGGACCTGCCCCATGCATCCCGAGGTAGTCCGCGATGAACCGGGCGGCTGCCCCCTCTGCGGGATGGCGCTGGAACCCGTCTCCCCGGCGGAGGCAGGCGAAGAGGAGAACGCGGAATACCGTGATATGAAAACCCGCTTTGTGGTGAGCGCCGTGCTGACCCTCCCCATCGTGCTCATCTCCATGCGGTCCATGATACCGGGCGGGGCCTTCCTGGATGCCCTGGCCCCGGCCGGAACCTTCCTGTGGATCGAGCTCCTGCTGGCGACACCGGTAGTCCTCTGGGGCGGCTGGCCGTTCTTCGTGCGGGCCTGGCAGTCCCTGGTCTTCAAGAGCCTGAACATGTTCACCCTCATCGGGCTGGGGGTTGCCGTAAGCTATGGCTACAGCCTCGTAGCCGCCCTTTTCCCCGGCATCTTCCCCGTGTCGTTCAGGGGCGTGGACGGGACCATCGGGGTGTATTTCGAGGCGGCGGCCGTCATCACCACCCTGGTCCTGCTGGGACAGGTCCTGGAGCTCAAGGCGCGCAGCAAAACCGGCGAGGCCATCCGCTCGCTTTTGAGCCTCGCGCCGAAGAAGGCCAGGCGGATCGACGCGCAGGGCCGCGAAGAGGATGTTTCGCTCGGTATGGTCCGCCCCGGAGACCGTCTCAGGGTACTCCCGGGGGAGAAGGTGCCCACCGACGGCACGGTGCTCGAAGGGAGCAGCAACGTGGATGAATCCATGATCACCGGCGAACCTGTGCCCGTGGAGAAGCTTTCCGGCGACCCGGTGGTGGGCGGGACGATAAACGGCAACGGTTCGCTGGTCATGGAGGCGAACCGGGTGGGAGCCGATACCCTGCTCTCCCAGATCGTTGCGCTCACGGCCCAAGCCCAGAGGTCCCGGGCACCCATTCAGCGGCTGGCGGATGTGGTGTCGGCATACTTCGTCCCGGCCATTGTCCTCATCGCGCTCGTCACCTTCGGCCTGTGGGTCTGGATCGGGCCCGAGCCGCAGTTCGCCCATGCCATCATCGCCGCGGTCTCCGTGCTCATCGTGGCGTGCCCCTGCGCGCTGGGACTCGCCACACCTGTGTCCATCATGGTCGCCACGGGCAAGGGCGCCACCATGGGGCTGCTCTTCCGGAATGCGGAGGCCATTGAGACCCTGGGCAAAATCGACACCCTGGTGGTGGACAAGACCGGGACGCTCACCCGTGGCAAACCCGCGCTGACCCATATAAGGGCGACCGGCGGGCTGGATGAAAAATCCTTTCTCATGTATGCCGGAAGCCTCGAAAAGGCGAGCGGGCATCCCCTTGCACAGGCCGTGGTCACCGGCGCCCTTGACCGGGGGGCCTCAATCGGAGAGGTGCGGGATTTCATCAATGTTCCGGGGAAAGGGGTAACCGGCACCGTGTCGGGAAGCCGGGTGGCCCTGGGGAACCGGGCGCTCTTTGAGGACGAGGGAGTTTCCGTCCGCGAGTTTGCAGACGAGGCCGAGGCCATACGGAAAAAGGGGCAGACCATCATGTTCGTTGCCGTGGACGGCAGGCCTGCCGGATTTCTGGGCGTATCCGATCCCATAAAGGACACCTCGTTCGAGGCCATCCGGACGCTGCACCGGCAAGGCATCAGGATCGTCATGCTCACGGGCGACCACGAGGTCACCGCCCGGGCGGTTGCACTCGAGCTCGGAATAGACAAAGTGATTGCGGATGTCCTGCCTGCCGACAAGGAGGTCGTGGTCAGGCGCCTTCAGGAGAAAGGAAGGATGGTCGCCATGGCGGGCGACGGCATCAACGACGCCCCCTCGCTGGCCCGCGCCCACGTAGGAATCGCCATGGGGGGGGGCTCGGACATCGCCATGGAGAGCGCCCAGGTGACCCTGGTCAAGGGGGATCTCAAGGGGCTCGTGTCCGCCATCACCCTGAGCCGGGCTACCATGCGCAATATCAAGCAGAATCTCTTTTTCGCCTTCGTCTATAACGCCCTGAGCGTGCCAATCGCGGCAGGGGCACTCTATCCGTTCCTGGGGATCATCCTCTCTCCCATGATTGCCGCCGCGGCCATGAGCCTGAGCTCGGTATCCGTTATCAGCAATGCGTTGCGCCTGAAGAGAAAAACCGTTGCCGCATAGGGTGCCGCATTGAGATGCGCCCTCAAAAAGGCCATGCTTTTATGGGGCGCCTATTTCAGAAAATTCATGACAGAAGGGCCTACCCGGAAACTTTATTACGAATGTGACCTGTTACCGAACAGTTATCTTTCGAAGACGGGCATCTCCCTCCTCGTGTCTTGCAGGCGAAAAAAGTCCTTTCAGAAAAACGGTTGCGAAGCGAGGAAAAAGCAGATAATGGACGGGTAGTGCCTGAAGGAAAGAGCGGCGGGAAAACGCACGGCCCTTTTCTTGGTGTATTCTTTTACTTTGCGGCATGTTCAGAGAAACATTCTGATACCTGCCTTTTCGGAGGCTTGGGCTTGTTCATTGATGAATTCTTTTTTTCCCGATTCACCTGTAAGGGTCATGGGATTGTAATTATTTGTTATTTATCTTACCGGATGTGACATGCTATGAAGCCGGGGACATTACGATCCCGGGCTCGCCGTTATCAGGCGGGGTGCTGCGGCACAATCCTCTCACCGAAAGCGGGTGTGAAGGCTGATTCGGGATTTTTTTAAGCCGGAGCAAGAACGGATGCAGGCAGAAGCATTCATCAGGAAGAACATGAACAATCAGAACGGCACCAGAGAACACTTCACGCTTACGGGCAGCACCGGAAGGAGAGACAACCGGTTTCTTCGCGAACGGATTCACCGGCGTCTGCAGAGGCTCCTCATGCCGGTTTTTTTCGCTCTTCTTATCGCGACCGTCTGGCTGAACGAGCTTCTCGATATCCCGCATCATCTCTTCGGCATGTCCCGAACCCCCAGCAACTGGCTGGAATCCGTTCTGGAAACCCTCTTCATCCTCCTGGCGGCATTGGCCGCGTGGATTCTCACTCATGGCGCGGGCATTGAGCGCACGAGGGAGAAAATGCTCCATGAACGACAGAAGATATTTTCAAACATCCTTATCCGTGAGTCGCCCACCTATTTCCTGGCCGCAAATCCCGACGGAAGCATCATCACGGCAAGCAGCGCGCTGTTGAGCAAAACAGGCTACACCCTCGATGAGGTGGTGGGCAAGGACGCACTCTCCCTGTTCTTTCCCGTTCGCGAGCACCAGGCGATAACCCGGGAGATGACAGATTTCGTGCAAAGCGGGAAATCCAAGCCGCGGACCTCGCACATCGTTACAAAGACCGGTGAGGAGTCTATCGTGCAGTGGGAGGGCACGGTGGTCTATCACGAAGACGGTACGGTCGATTTTATCTATGGAGCAGGCATCGATATCACCGCGCAGAAACGGACGGAACGCGCACTGAGGCTCAGTGAGGAGCGGTATCGTTCGTTCGTGCAGAATCTCCAGGGCATCGCCTACCAGCTCGATATGGATTTCAGGCCGGTGTTCATGCACGGAAATGTGGAGAAGATCACCGGTTACCGGGAAGATGCGTTCCTGAACGCAACGGTGCGGTGGGAGGATTTCATCTTTGCGGAAGACCTCGCGGGCTTAAGGGCAAACTTCCAGAAAGCAAAAACCGTCCCGAACTATACGGGAGAGTACACCTACAGGATTATCAGGATGGACGGAACACTCTGCTGGGTACGGGAGTATTTCCGCAGCATCTGTGGTGAAGACGGGCGCCCGGCTGCCATACAGGGAACCGTGTACGACATCACGGCGGAACGGCAGGCAGAGGAGGCTCTGCGCGCCAGCGATGCACGCTACCGTCTCCTGGCGGAAAACATGAGCGACGTGATCTGGGCGCTTGACATGGACTTGCGCTACACCTACATCAGCCCTTCCGTAGAGAAGGCCAGGGGATATACCGTGGAAGAGGCCATGGGCCTGCCCATGGAGAAGGTCTTGGCGCCCGGCTCTTACCGGGAATTGAAAAAGATCCTTGCCGGGCTGCGCGATGCCCATGAACGGCAAGAACCTGATCCTGGCGGAAGAACGCGAACCCAGGAGTTCGAAATGGTGTGCAAAAACGGATCGACCATCTGGGTGGAGATCACCGGAAGCCTTATTCTGGACATTGGGGGACGTCCAGCGGGCTACGTGGGGATGACACGCGACATCACCGAGAGAAAGAGGGCGGAGAAAGCCATCAGACAGAGCGAGGAAACCTATCGCGCCATTTTTCGGAGCACCGGCACCGCCATGATCATCATCGAGGAAGACACGACCATCTCCCTTGCCAATAGTGAATTCGAGCACCTTTCCGGCTATTCCCGGGAGGACATCGAGGGAAAGAAGCCCTGGACGGAATTCGTTGTCCCGGAAGATATCGATCGCATCATGAAGTATCATGTCGTCAGAAGGATGCATGACAACAGCGCTCCGAGAAACTACGATCTGCGCTTCAATGACAGACATGGCAGGTTGAAGGACCTGTACGTCACCGCCACATTGCTGCCCGGAACCAGGAAAAGTCTCATCTCGCTTCTGGATATCACGCAGACGAAAAAGGCCGCGGAGGAGCTCAGGATCTCCCAGGAGCAGCTGCGCAACCTCCATAAACATTCCCAGGACGTCCGCGAGCGGGAACGCACCCGCATAGCCAGGGAGATCCATGACGAGCTTGGCCAGGTGCTCACGGCGCTGAAGATGGACCTTTCCTATCTTGCCAAGAAGCTGCCTCCCGATCTCGCGCCCCTGGGGACAAAGGTCGATCATATGCTCAAATTCGTGGATATGACCATCCAGACGGTGAAGCGCATCACCATGGATCTCAGGCCCGGGCTCCTCGATCACCTGGGTCTGGTCGCCGCCATCGAGTGGCAGGCGGGTGAATTTCAGAACAGAACCGGGATCAGATGCAGTCTCACGGTCGACCCGGATGACATTACCCTGCGGCCGGATCAGGCTACGTCGGTGTTCCGTATCTTTCAGGAGGCACTGACAAACATTGCCCGGCACGCCCGGGCCACCGAGGTAAGGACATCCCTGATCGCCAGGGACGGCATCCTCGAAATAACAGTGAGGGATAACGGAATCGGAATAACAAAAGAACAGCTGGAGAATGCAAAATCATACGGCCTCATGGGAATCAAGGAGCGGGCTTACTTCTGCGGCGGAAAGGCCGGGATTTCCGGCAAGAAAGGGAAGGGGACCACGGTGGTGATCTCCATCCCCTTTGACGATGCGAGGGTTCACGATGATACGAGTGCTTGTGGTTGACGATCACCCCATTGTGCGGGAAGGTTTGAAGCAGATTCTTTCGGACACTGAGGATATCCTGGTGGTGGATGAGGCGGATTCCGGTCAGGCGGTCCTTGACTGTACCGCAAAGAGCAACTTCGATGTCGTCCTCCTGGACATATCCATGCCCGGGAGAGACGGTCTGGAGATTCTGCGCGAACTCAAGCAGCTCAAGCCGAGACTCCCGGTGCTCATCCTGAGCATGTACCCGGAGGAGCACTATGCCGTCCGGGTGCTCAGGGGAGGGGCTTCCGGGTATCTCACCAAGTCGAGCGCCCCCGATGAGCTGATCTCAGCCATCCGCAAGGTGGCCTCAGGGAGGAAGTATATCAGCTCCACACTGGCAGAGCGGTTGACCTATGAGCTCGACCGGGATGCGAGCAAGCCCCTGCACGAGATACTCTCGGACCGCGAATACCAGGTGATGCACATGCTCTCCACCGGCAAGTCGGTGAAGGACATCGCCCTCGAACTGGGCCTGAGCGTCAAGACCGTGAGCACCTACCGGTCGCGGATCCTGGAAAAGATGAACATGAAAAACAATGCGGAGATCGTTTTGTATGCCGTGCAGAACAAGCTGATAGACTAAGAGACAAAAAGCCTTCGGTCTTCAGGCCACCCTTCCGTCGCATGGATAATGTAGCGAAAACATTCGGATGAATGTACGTAGGCTTAATCCTACAATTTAATGAGACTTTTCACCACGCTGCCGATGGAATTTTACCGATTTACTGTCATACAATAATATTGTATAGGGTTAGCACAACAAGTGTTGTTCTGACCTCCTTTACGCCAGAAGAGGGGACAAGTCCTCTCGTGCTTTGTCCTCACACCTAACTTCTTCTGGCTTTTTTTTTGCCCGCATCACGCACAGCAGTCCAAAAGGCCCCATTCGCTCCTAACGCACTGTATACGTTTGGTTTATTCTTTCCATACGAGAAAAAATCTTGACCGCCGCTGCGAGATGGGCAATAAAAACAAGTAGAGGGACATGGGCTCTTCCAAAACGTCCATGCATTGTCGGAAACAATGAGCGAGCAGACGAACAGCGCAAACCTGCCTGGCCTCTCCCCGCAGATGCAGGAGAACATCCGATCCTTTCTGGAGGATATCCTGACATCTCTTCCGGAAAAGGTCCTATCCGTGGCCCTGACCGGGAGCTGCATCACCGGCGACTATCTGCCCGGGAAATCCGATGTCAACTCCGTGATCGTGCTCTCGGAAATCATCCCGAAGGTCCTGGACGCGCTGGCGTCTCTGGGCAGGCGTTACGGAAAAAAGGGCCTGAGCGCTCCATTAATCATGACGCCCGAGTACATCGAAAGATCGCTCGATGTCTTTCCCGTGGAGTTTCTCGATCTCAAGCTCATCCATTCCACCATCCATGGCAGGGACTTCTTTTCCGACCTTTTCATCAACAAGCCCCTGCTTCGTCTCCAGTGCGAAAGGGAGCTGAAATCAAAACTCATCCACCTCCATCAGGGCTACATCTCTTCCTCCGGAAAGCACCAGACCCTTAAGCTCCTGATGATGGATGCCTATCCGGGATTTTTTCCGCTCTTTCGCGCCATGCTCGCCATCGTGCAGATGAACCGGACCCCTCCCCTGCGCAAGGAGGAGGTTCTCTCCCGCATCGAGGCATCCTTCGGGATTTATCTGGGCCCGCTCAGAAAGATCAGGGCACCGGAAGAAAAGGCCCGCTTCGGAACCGGCAGGCAGGCAATCAGAGAACTCTTTACCGAGGTATATCAGCTTACGCATGAACTTTCTCTCGCCATGGACCAGATTTCTCGTTAGGTGCTGCGCAATCCTCTTCCTGCTGGCGGCCGCTCCCGTTTCCGTCCCTGCGGCTACCGGTATGCCGGGGAGCTATGTGGTCGACACCGCAGGGGTGATCGACGAAGGTGCCGAGCGTCTGCTCATCGGCCGCCTCCAGGAGCTCGAGCAGAAAACCGGAACGCAGATGGTCGTTCTCACCATAGATTCGACCGGTGGCGTTCCCATCGAAGAGTATGCCCTGGGAAAGGCCGAGGGCTGGAGACTGGGCCAGAAAGGCAGGGACAACGGTCTGCTCTTCGTGGTGGCGATGCAGGACAAGAGATATCGGATAGAGACCGGCTACGGGCTCGAAGCAGTTCTGCCCGACAGTCTTGCCGGCAGCATCGCCCGGCAGTATCTGGTTCCCCTGTTTGGAGAGGGAAGGTTCTCAGATGGGATATCGGCCACGGTACTCGTCATCACCGACATCATCGCCCGGTCTCAGGGCGTGACGCTGGATCAGTCGCCTGCTCCTGTTTCTGTACGGGAAATCGGAGATGGCGAAATCCCCCTCAAGGAGGCCCTGTCCATAGTCCTCTTCCTCCTGATGTTCGGTGCGGGGTTCTCCCGGCTCTATCCGCCCCGCCGCGGACGTTCGGGTAGAACGGGGCGGTATTACGCCGGGGGCTTTCCCATGGCCGGCAGCCGCGGATTCGGTGACGGATTCGGGGCCTTCGGCGGCGGGCGGGGAGGCGGTTTCGGCGGCGGGGGCGTATCCGGCGGTTGGTAGGCACGCACACGATCTGCAGGTACCGTACCCCTCTCAGTACGCCGCTCATTCGGCACACTGCATGCCGGTGCAGCGCGCTCATTCTTCGATGAGCCGCCTTTCCCCGCGGCATGATCACGGCGCGCCCTGCCGTGAAAAGGATTGCGCCTTCCGGTTCACGAGGGGTTTGCCGACCGGCGGGGCATTGTGGTAAATTCAGGGGACAGATTCACTGAACAACGGTGTGAACACGGAAACATCACAGGGAGGAGCCATGAACGGAAAATTCTGGACAACACTGGGAATCATTGCGGGAATTATCCTGATACTCGCTGTCATGACCATATCCCAATACAACCGTCCCATCACCATGAGGGAGGCGGTGCACGCCCAGTGGGCACAGGTGGAAAACCAGCTCAAGCGCCGCTATGACCTTATCCCCAATCTTGTCGAGAGCGTCAGGGGCTATGCGGCCCAGGAACAGGATATCTTCCTCGGGGTGGCCCAGGCGCGCAAGGCGTATTTTTCCGCTGAAGGGGTCGACGGCAGGGCCAGGGCCGCAAGCGAGCTGGAAGGCGCCCTTTCACGGCTGCTCCTGCTCCAGGAGCGCTACCCCGAACTCAAGTCAAACGAGAATTTTCTCAGGCTCCAGGACAGCCTCGAGGGCACGGAAAATCGCATTTCCGTTGAGCGCAAGCGCTATAACGATCAGGTGCGGGAGCTGAACACCTATGTGAAGACCTTCCCGGGCGTACTGTTCGCATCGCTTACCGGGGTGGGACCCTCCGCGTACTTCGAGGTGTCAGAGGCGGAGCAGGAGGCGCCGAAGGTGAAGTTTTAGTATTTGCCGAAATCGCCGGTGAAACCGCGCATTGAAGGGCGGCGGGTGGGTCTTTGCACCGGCGGGCGTACGGCTTCCGGTCAGCGGTGCAATTGCCTTTTTTGAAGGCCGCTCTCTTTTTGCGGCGCTAGCCGGAAACGAGCTCGGAGAGAAAGCCCGAGGGCACCTGAAACACCTCGCGGCCGTAGATGGTACGCTGCCGTGACCAGGAGAGGGTAACCTCCCTGCGGGCTCGGGTGATGCCCACATAAAGCAGGCGGCGTTCCTCCTCGATCTCGCGGCTGGTGTCCATGGACCTCGCATGGGGAAGCAGGCCCTCTTCCAGACCGAGGATGAACACATGGTCGAACTCCAGGCCCTTTGACATGTGAAGGGTCATCACGCTGATGCTCTCCCCTGCGTCCACGTCGACCGCGCTCATCAGGGCCTTTTCTTCCAGATACCGGCCGATATCCCACCAGTCCTTGGCGCTTGCGATGAGCTCTCTGACGTTGTTCAGCCGGTCCTCCCCGTCCACCTCGGCCTTGAGCGCCGTGTCAAAGCCCGTGGTCTCGACGATCTGACTCAGCAGCAGGCCCACGTCTCCCATGCCCACGCGTCCGGCGAGCTCGCGGTACACCCGGCCGAAGCTCTCGATCCCGCGAAGTCCGGAACCCTTGACGATCCTGCCCGCGACCGCATCCTCGATGGCATCTACGGCCGGGACGCCCTTTTTCCTGGCAAAGGCCTTGAGCGCGGCCAATGTCTTTTCTCCGACGCCCCGGGTTGGAACATTGATGATGCGGTCGAGGGCCTCGGTATCCGCCGGGTTGACCAGAATTCTCAGATAAGCCAGGAGATCCTTTACCTCTCTCCTCTCGTAGAACCGCATCCCTCCGTAGACCGCATAGGGAACGCGCCTTCGGACAAAGGCCTCTTCAAGGACCCGCGAAAGGGAGTTGACCCGGTAGAACACCCCGATCTTCCGGGGGTCCACGCCCGAGCGGATGAGGCTTTCGATTGCGATGGCGGTATGGCCGGCCTCTTTCTCATCGTCCATGTACTCGCACACGACAATGTCCTTGCCCCTGCCCTGCACGGACTTGAGCATCTTGGGCGCCCGGTTCTGGTTGTTGGCAATGAGTGCGGAGGCGGCATCAAGGATCTCCTCGGTGGAGCGGTAATTCTGCTCCAGGACGACCACCTCGGCATGGGGGAAGTCATCGCGGAACTTCAGGATATTGTCCACGTTGGCGCCTCTCCAGCCGTAGATAGACTGGTCGTCGTCGCCCACTACGCAGATATTGGCCTCGTCGCCCACGAGGTTCATGAGAAAGACATACTGGGCCGTGTTCGTGTCCTGGTACTCGTCCACCAGGATATACCGGAAGCGGCTACGGTATTTCTGCTTCAGATCCTCGTAGTGGGAGAACAGCACGCAGGGCACATAGAGCAGGTCGGCGAAGTCGACGGCCTTGTTCTCCTTTTTCCTCTTCTCGTAAAGCTCCAGGATCGGCTCGGGGTTGAAGGGATAGTTCCCCGCCACCTCGGTGAGGTCCTTCATGGTGTCCCGGGAATAATTGGCGAGCCAGGCAAGGGAGGCGTCCGTGCCCCGTTCGGAATTGATATTGAGCTCTCTGCGGCACTTTCCCATGAGCGAGCGCTGGTCGGCCTCGTCATAGATCACGAACGAGGAGGGAAGGCCCATGCGGTGCGCCTCATGCCTGAGGAGCCACGCGCCGAAGGCATGGAAGGTCCCGGCCCAGGGCAGGATGTCGGCCCTTCCCATGATCGCCTTGAGCCGCTCCTTCATCTCGCCCGCGGCCTTGTTGGTGAAGGTGAGGCACAGGATCTCGCGGGGCGATACCCCCTGGGAGATAAGGTAGGCCACCCGGTGCACGATGACCCGGGTCTTGCCGGACCCGGCACCGGCAAAGATGAGGATCGGCCCGTTCATGTGCCGGACGGCCCGCTCCTGCTCGGGGTTGAGCCCGTCGAGTATTTTGTCATTCATGTGCTTGCCCTCGTCGTATCGGCATGCATGTCTCTTCCCGCATCTGTACCACCTTGTCGCCCTCACTGTAGGGCTTTCTGACCAGTTCCCCGGGCAGGGGGGCAAAGCCGGTCTCCATCTCGAAGATCTCGTTGGGCCTGATCCTCTCCTTCCGGCATCCGTCGACCGCCATGTCCCGGAAGTCGATCTTCCGGCTGAAGCCCTTCGATGAGAGCCACTCGCCCTCCATACCTTCGATAAGGGGATTGCGCGCCTCGAACACGGTATGCTCACCCTTCGTCGCCCTTACCTTTGCCGCCAGGTGGTGGGTATGGTCGTATCCGGCAAAGTCGTAATTGACGCCCCGCTCATCCGGGTTGCCCAGGAAAAAGCCCGTGAAATATCCGCGGTTGCTGATCATACCCAGTTCCTGCATCCACTCCGGGTTTACGGCAAATCCCTGCGGGTCGTTCAGGTATGCGTCCCTGGCCTTCCGGTAGGTCTGCACGGCGGTCGCGATGTAAAGGGCGGTGCGTCCCCTGCCCTCGATCTTGAGCCCGTCAACGCCCAGGGCCATGACCCTGTCCATGACCGGAATCAGGCACAAGTCCTTGGAGTTGTAGAGAAATGTATATCCATCCCGCTCCTCGACAGGCATATACTCTCCCTGTCTGGACCTCTCCACGAGGGCATAGTCCCACCTGCATGGCTGCGTGCACCTGCCCTGGTTCGCATCCCGGCTGCATAGGTAGTTGCTGATCAGACACCTGCCGGAGATGGAGATGCACATGCTCCCGTGCACAAAGATCTCCAGCTCGACCGGGCTTATCGCCCGCATCCGCGAGATCTCCCCGAAGGAGAGCTCCCGCGCGAGGATCACCCTGCCGACCCCGAGACCGGCCCATGCCCGGATGGCACGGGAATTCACGGTATTGGCCTGAGTGCTCAGGTGAATCGTCATGTCCGGGGCAATCTCCTTCACCAGGCTCAACACCCCGATGTCCGAGACGATGACGGCATCCACGCCGATTTCCCGGGCATGGTGGATGATTTCGGGCAGACCATCCATTTGGGCGTCGTGGGGATAGGTGTTAAGCGTGAGGTAAACCCTGACCCCGCGCGCATGCGCATGGGAGACAGCCCATGCAAGCTCGTCCAGAGAGAAGTTCCTCGCCCCGGCCCTCAGGTTCGTATCTCCGCGCACCCCGAGGTACACGGCCTCCGCGCCGTAGAGGCACGCGGTCTCCAGGTGTTCCCGGTTTCCTGCAGGAGAGAGAATCTCAGGGGTTTTCATGACATGGGAGATATAGCGCATGCAGGATGGTTATACAAGGTGGAATAACCGTTAATGATTTAAGCTGCATGCGACTGCGCAGCTTTCGTGTGCCATTGGATTTCGGCACGTTCCCTGTCCATCAGACCCGCATGCTCCTATTTTGCTTATCTGTCATCTCGGCCGCTCGTCATCTCTCCTCGGTTGAGAAACACGCTCCATAACCCGCTCTTATCCTTCCCATTCCACGCTCGATTATCTCCCGGCAGACGGCAACATTTCCCTTGACTATCCACTCCCCTGTGTTTAATTAACCCCCATGCCCTCGTAGCTCAGGGGATAGAGCACAGGATTCCTAATCCTGGTGTCGCAGGTTCGATTCCTGCCGGGGGCACTTAAAAATCAATATGTTATGACGCCGCCATCAAAGATAAACTGTCCATGAGTACCGCTTTGAGTACCTTTTGATTTTGCAAAAACAGGGATTCCTTGGAAGGAACCGGGGACTTAATCTCTTTAGGCGAACTGTATAGTGTTGATTGATCACCAGGATCACCAGCGATGATCAATCAATCATTCTTAGCAAAAATCATAATAGTGAAGATGATCAAGAATGCATCTTTTGAGTACCACAATGAGTACCTTTTTTCAATTTTGCATTTGCTGTCTTAACTTGGTCATCCAACCATTCAGTATAACGATTCATTGCATCTTGCAGATCTTGATCAGTTGGCTTGATATAGTATAGGTCCATACCCTTTAGGCTATGTCCAAGAATAGTGTCTCTAAGGGCTTTATCAATACCAGCTCGGAGCATATAAGTTTTAACGGATGTCCGTATATCATGA
>JAHDRW010000049.1 GCA_018433085.1 Deltaproteobacteria bacterium
CGGTGATCAAGAGCATGCACACCAGGAGAATGCTTCCGGTGGTGTATGCGGATAAAGGATATCATGGTCGGCCCAATCGTGAGTTTCTGCACATCAATGACATGAAAGACGGGATCATGCGCAAGGATGAGAGGAATGCGAGGATCACGGACGTGGAGATAGAGCGCAACAAGATGATCTCGAAGGTGCGCTATAAGATTGAGCAGTACTTTGGGATGACTGCATTGCACTAGGGTGCGTCCAGGGCTCGTTTTACCACTCTTGCGAAGGGGAGGGATGGTACCGGATATGCCGGGTGATGGCGTTTAACCTGAAGTGATCGTATCGTGCGGGATTGAGGCGGCCGGTACCTGTGAAGGCGACATAGGGGCAGGTTTGTCCTTTAGCATGGAAATGCTGCCGGGCATGGGGGGAATGGGGATGGTTTTGGCAGAAAGATGAGCCCCTTTACTTTATATTTTGATGAAAAATACCAATTAACCCCAGACAAACGATCATTGCCGGATTACGCAAAGGTCTCAATACGTAGGGCCATATCATATCGCTTTAACCCTATTTAAGGATGGATTCTTATTTGTGAATAAATCTATAAAGCTAACAATTATTTCAAATTGGTATCCGCCTGACAGACGCGTTCCAGCGCGTCGCTGGGGGAATTTGGTGTCCAGTTTGTGTACCATGGGCGTTGATTGTACTGTTATTTCCGCTGGAGATGGTAATTATGACGAGTACATAGGCGATTATGGAGAACGAGTGATAAGACTACCAATTTCTAATCGCGCTACTCAAAACTCACCGGGTAAGAATAAAAAATTATTTCCGTTCAAAAGAAGTCTGAGGGCAATGATCTATTTTATTATTCCACCACTTTTATTGGATTTTTCCGTTAAAAGGTGGATATTGCAGCCCAGCTTAAGAGCAATGTTAACAAAAATTGCCCATGAATCAGATTGCATTGTATCCAGCTATGGCCCATTAGGTCCGTTTCTTCTGGGCTGGTGGCTTGCCAGAAAAACCCGAAAGTCTTGGATTGCTGACATCCGTGATAGCTTTGAATCGAGAGACGGCAAAACGTCCAGGCTTGCTAAATCATTGAGCCGGTGCCTAGAAGCAAGGCTTTTATGCAAAGCAACACAATGTGTAACCATTGGCAAAACTCTTGCGGATCATCTGATGACTACTTATGATATTAATTTCGCAGCAATATATAATGGATGGACAGATATCGACATAATTTCTAGACGGAATAAAAATAAATTTGTAGAGCCGTATTTGTATTATGCAGGAAGTATTTATGAACATCGAATCTCCGCATTGGCCATTGTCTTGGAAGCAATACATTTGAAAGCAATACAAGAGAACAAGAAGATCAAATTAAAAATACAACTACTCAATGATCATACAGATGGTGCGCTTACTAAATTAATAAATTACGAGTTAAATCATGAAATAATTGAGCTATTACCGCCTGTAGATCCTAAAATGGTGAATGAGGAACTCGCTAATTCCATTGGTGCTTTGGTGCTGGAAACTATAGACGATAACGATATCTTGAGAAAGGGAACGGTAACCGGCAAGCTTATAGGGCTATTGGCGTCCCGGATGCCAGGCATAGCGGTTTCCTCAAAAACAGGAGAAATCCGTGAGTTGGTGAACAAGGTGCCTGGATGGTATGGGGTTGATGATGTGGAGGGGTGCCGGGAAGCATTAGACAAGCTACTAAATCATTGTTCCATGGATTCTAATATCCAAGCCTTAATGGAATTTAACATGTCAAAACAGGCTGAATTGTTCCTGCAGCTTGTACGGAAAGCTATTCAGTAAAAAATCATTGTAATCCCTCGCTTAACAGTGCGTAAAGAAATTGATCGTTAGAGGTATTCCCCTATGTGTATAAGCCCATCTTATCTCAAAAAGATGCTTCCAGCAAAAACAAAAGAGTTCATTAAGTACTTACTTGCATATACATTCCGCATCAGCCATTATGGAATAAAGTGCAGAGAAAGCGATAGAAACCTAATAGCTCTTTCCGACGGCTTTCGCCCCACTTTTTTTGGCTATCACGATAAGACCCCTTTTAGTGCTGATAATTCAAAAGTCTTGGCTATGTCTATCGGTGCCAGCGACACAGAGCCTGAAAGCGAATGTTCACCTATGAAATTGGGATATTTTACCAGAAATGAAAGGGGGGAATTTGAAAACAATTTTATCCCTTTTGCCGAAACGACAACTTGGTGTTGGCAGCAGGGGTGTATGCTTCAATGGTATCCTTTAGATGCAAATAGTAAGGTAATGTTCAATACTCTGGTTAATGGTGCCTATGGCTCGGTGGTGTTTGATATCGATCAGGGCACTGTTGCGAGAGAATACAAATACCCTATTTATTCAGTTGATCCAACCGGTATGCTAGCCTGTACACTAAACTTTTCCCGACTGGGGCGTCTGCGTCCCGGGTATGGTTACAGGCTTTTGCAGGATAATACTGTTGGGGAGAAGGCTCCCGAAGATGACGGATTGTTTATATTTGACCTGAAAAGAGGTAAAAGATACCTGCTCGTTAGTTTGGCAGAGCTCGCTAAGGAGTCAGGCGACCCTAACAGCCAACATTATGTCAATCACGCGACTTTCTCGCCTGATGGAAGGAAGATCATCTTTTTCCATCTATGGTTGAGAAATAAAAAACAAATCAGATTATCAAGGACTTGCCAACTTGATCCTCTTACAGGACAATGGTCGGAAGTAGAGGCTGATCGTACCATGTCACACTACTGCTGGAGAGATGGAAACAGTTTTATCGCCACTACTTTTGAAAAAACAGGTAAGTGCCAGTATAGCCTTTATAATCTTTCTGACCAAACCCGAATCGATGTAGGATTGCCGTTTAAAAGTGATGGGCACCCCATGTTTCATCCAATAGACAAATATATATTAATAACGGATACTTATCCTGACAAACGGCGCGATCAAATCTTATTTGTGGCTCAAATGGACACTAAAAAGGTTCGGAAAATCGCTGCACTTTACAGCCCATTTAAATATCGCGGTCAGGTACGATGCGATCTTCATCCGCGGTGGGATCGTTATGGGAAACAAGTTTGTTTTGATACAATCCATAATAACAGACGAGAACTCTGCATATTGGATTTGACATGAAAAATGGGAATCGTAAGCTACGTAGAATATGTTATGTTCACATGGGAGATTTCCCTTCGGGTCAGGTTCACACTATCCAAGTCATGCGTATGTGTGAAGGATTCCAACAAGAAGGCTTTACACCAATACTGATTGGTCACCAAAACCCAAAATTCGAAGAAAGTCATGTTCGTGGTTGTCTGGATTTGTTTGAGTATTACGGCATCGAAAGACCTTTTGCCATCCGACTATTGCGTTTCCCATTATTCCGTAAGAGCCCAAAAGCTTTGAGGATCATGTCGCTTTTTGTTTTTGCGTTCTATGCGCTTATAAAGGCAAAAAGGCTGAACCCAGATCTTGTCTATGTCAGAGACCATTATACCGCCTTTGCCGGTACTCTTCTGAAAACACCGTTGATCGTGGAGGAACATGCACCTCCCCTACGCAAATCGCACATTTGGCTGCGGCAATTATATCTTCGATCAAGCCACCTCCTTGCTACCGTTTTTATTTCGAATGCATTGAAAGACATGTACGAAGATATGGGCTTGCTTTCAGTATGCCAATCACCAACAATTGTTGCTCATGATGCTGCCGCTTACTCGCAGATATATCCAGCACGGTCTGTAAAGCAAAGTTCGGATAAGGCTGCAAGGATTTGTGTCGGCTATGTGGGGAGCCTGCTTCCCGGCCGAGGAGTCGAGTTGATATTGGAGTTAGCTCGTGCTTTGCCTGATTTCACTTTCCGGGTTATAGGGGGTAAAATTGATGGGCTTGATACAACTTTTGCAACAAGGCCTGCAAATGTTATATGGCGAGGTTTTGTACCCCCTAAAGATGTGCCGCAGGAATTTGAGGAAATAGATATTCTTCTCATGCCATATCAGAACAATACATCAACTCATGGAGGAGTTATCTCAGCCAGATGGATGTCGCCTCTCAAGATGTTTGAATATATGGCGTCTAATGTGCCGCTGATCGCATCTGATCTGCCTGTTTTGCGAGAAGTGCTTGTATCAGAACGAAATTGCATCCTCGCGCCTCCTGAAGATGTGAATTCTTGGACAAACGCAATATTGCGACTTGCCCAAGACCCTGATCTGGGCTTTCGATTAGCACAAAACGCACGGGAAGATGTTGTACAGACTTATAATTGGGCATCGAGAGCGAAAGCTATTATGAAAATGGCAAGCATTGGATTAAGTTAAGGAATCGATGGCTGTTCAGGAGATAACCGTGAAGCACTCTCGCCTTTTTGTATTTAATAAGGCGAGGATTACTCTCTTATTTTGGGGAGGAGTTCCTGTACTCATCATGTTTCTAATGGGCTATTCTCCGGGTCTCCATGCCGGCAATTCATATCATATCTATCATTATCCAATCTTGGCTCTGGCGATCTCATATCTTTTTTTTGTGCATAGAAGCTATCGGCTTAAGTTTAGTTTTGGAATTTTCCCAACAGTATTCGGATGGTTTTTTCTTTGTGCTATACTGATGGCAAGTATTGCAGGAGGATATGGATATTTTAGCGCGATTCACGTTGTTTTCTGGCATCTTGGGGTCATGCTTTTTTGGTACTTATTTTATTCACGTACAAGACGGCATCTCATGAACGGCATTGTCATGGGTTGGCTTAGTGTTGTCATCGTTGCACTGGCGGCCTTGCTGGTTGGTCTTTTTATTCAGTTTGTCGGTGCTTTTTCTCTGGGTGGGCTGACCTTTGAGCAGCCATTATACCGAGGATTCCCTTATCAACGTCTTATTTCATGGTTTCAAAGCCCAAACCGCACAGGTCCTTTTTTTTTATACGGCTTCATGGGTTGTGTTTTCCTTCTACATTGGGCTAATAGTAGAATGCATAATCAATTTCTGATTATTTCTGCCATAGGCTTGGCGATAGGAATCTTTCTCTCTGGGTCTCGTTCTGCCATTGGTGCATTGGCAATTTTTCTTATAATACCTTTATGCTTTAGTGTTGTATCGTCTTTTCACCGACTATTTGTCGTTCTGCTGGTTACAGTTAGCCTGGTGGGTATTGTGATCGCAACTGATATCGGTCAATATTTAGTATCGAATGCGCTTACGGGTCGTTCCTGGATCCTTATGGAAGAAAGCAGCATTCAAATACATGGCCGCAGTCATGTTTGGGATAGGGCAATTGAAGTTTTTAATTCTGCATCGCCGATCCAGCAAATGCTGGGTATGGGCCCGGGCACAATTATTACAGCATCGGGAGTCTCATCTCACAGTGGCTGGATTACAGTTTTTATTGAGGAAGGAGTGGTGGGTTTTCTTCTCTTGTTCTTTTTTATAACTTCACTTGTTCTCCAATCCTTCAAACGATATCTTAGACTTAGGCAATCACAGGATATCCGTCTATTCTTTCTATACCATGCATCTTTCTGGATGTCATTTGCCGCATTGAACGTTACAACAGCGATTTTTCCGGTGCCCAAATTGGATAGCTTTGTCATGCTCATGGTGCTTGTTCAGTATGGTGTTTTGAACGCGGCAGTTCGCAGCAAACACAAAATTGCTTCATGAAACTTCTGAAGGCGTGGAAATTATAGGAGCAGGCATAATGAAAGGTACAATTTTAGTTCTTGGGTACTTTGGCTACAACACATATCGGTGACGTTACCCCCAGAAACTAGGCCATGTTCAAGGCGAGTACAACTTGCTAAAAAAGGAGCAGGAGGAAGGTATGAGGAGCAAGAGGTACTCGGAGGAGCAGATAATCCGGATACTGCAGGAGAAGGAAGCAGGGGTTGCC
>JAHDRW010000024.1 GCA_018433085.1 Deltaproteobacteria bacterium
TGACTACTTCCGGGGGGACACATTCCCCCCGACCCCTTTGAAAAACCCTTTTATTACCCTAAATCTAAAAACCTAAAGACTCGCTCGGTGGTATACTTTCACTTTCCTATTTTTGGTACCCTTTATCATTTCCAGAGACACCGGGAACTCAGGTTTTAAGCCATTCAGAAATATCTGGAACACCTGAGATATATTGACTCGAAATATATTCTTGATAGCCTTGAAGCAATTTATAAACATCATTCGAATGTTTTAGATATAGATCGACAACATATTTATATTTCTCTGGAATGATATCTATTAGTTTTTTAGGATATCGCATTTTCTTATCAGCCCTAAATAAAGTATCGGTTACAATAACAAAAGACTTCTTTTCATCATAATTTATTGATTATTATTATAGTTTATTGAATTCTATACATTTATTTCTCATGGCATGAATAGTATATTGATATCATTGTTTATATTTGATAAATTATTTGAACTTTGAATCATCTTAAGATGGAGGGAATTATGAATCAGAGAGTCTTGCTAATAATATCAGCAGCATTCATCATCTCATTCTCAATTGGTTGCTCGCACAAATTAACTCTGACTAATGAAAATGATTATTATTTCTCTACCCCCTATTTTGACGATCCTGTTTCTGTCGGCGTGGTATCACCCTCATCTAGTTTATCTGAGGTTTTCTTAAACGAAGTCGTGGATAACATGAGAATTATGGGTGATATAAAAGTTGTTTATCCCTATACATATAGCAAGAATAACCCAGTTGATTACCTTGTGGATTTCAGCGTTATTCCTACATATGATGGAGACGGAAATAATTTCATAGTATCCTTCCCCGGTTTTCTAATATTTGCTCCTTGGTGGCATGGTTATAACTACGGAATGGATCTCACAACCAAAGTAACGATCACAGATTATAAAGCGAACGAAACCATTTTATCAGATTCATATCAGACAACATACAAATGCGTACATTCGCAATTTGATAGAACCTGGACACAAGGCGCAGATTGGTTTCTCACTTGGGGGGTTTCTTCTTTAATAGGGGGTATTTATTTCACCACGTATGATGAAGATATAACTAATGAGTTCACAAGAAGTGTTTCCCAGCCTTATGGTAAATATATTTCGAGAAAGATAGGCACTTCTATCAAATCGATTGATAAAAATAAAAGAATTACCTCAAATTAATATTTAAGAAATCAAAACGTCTAGGCTTTACTCTTCTCGCCTTGACTCAAGAGCATAGCAAAAGAAGGGCTTGGCTATCAAGGCCAAGCCCTCCGGGCTCGCTCCGCTCGGCCTTGACACCCAAGCCCTTCTTTTGCTCCCTGACTTATAACAGGCTTAAAGGGGAAAAGCGTCTTCTAACACTCTCATTCTGGGTTAGTACTACGCTCTGTGCCAAGTATCACGAGTGCGTGAAGTCGTTTAATCTTACAAATCTAATAGAGTTATTCTTAAGGCTACTTAGCCA
>JAHDRW010000043.1 GCA_018433085.1 Deltaproteobacteria bacterium
AGAAAGCGAGACGAGGCATGGAGACAGTATGATGAGGCAGCCAGAAACATCGAGAGGCAAAAAGATGCCCTGATAGACCGTATCGAGGCCAGAATGCACCAGGAGATTGAAGAGGAAACCCTTTTCACGGTACAGTGGAGACTGATATGACAAGCTCCCGACATAACTTGTCCAATAAGATCAATGATGATCAGCTCACGCTGTTCCGCTTGCAGGAACATTCTGCACGGCTTGGCATCGAGCCGGGAGAAGGGCTCCTCCGGCTTGCTCAGAAGGAGGCGGAAAATCTTTTCCAGCCCGAGAGCGCCAGGGCCTGCAGGGCCAGGTATTGCGGCTTTATGAAAAAGGCGGGGTGTACCTTCTAAGGGTGGCAATGATGAAGAAGGAGATATTCGTATGAGCAGCAAGGATACGCCTGAAACCATGGATCTGCGGTCCATGGATATCAAAGCAGAAAACAGGGGAAGGCTGAAGGCTCTTTTCCCGACGGTTTTCACCGAGACCGCCAATGAAAAAGGTGAGCCGGTCGAAGCAATCGACTTCGAGAAGCTCAAGGCCGAGTTGGGAACATTCAGCGAGGTGTTCGAGGCCAGGCGCGAGCGATACGGAATGGACTGGCCCGGGAAAAAGGACTGCATGAAGCTCATCCAGCAGCCCTCCGTAGCCACGCTGAAACCCTGTCATGATGAGTCGGTGAACTTCGACACCACGGAAAACCTCTTCATCGAGGGCGACAACCTTGAAGTGCTCAAGCTCCTGCAGAAGTCCTATTACGGTAAGGTCAAGATGATCTACATCGATCCGCCGTACAACACCGGGAATGAGTTTATTTACCCGGATAAGTACTCCGAGACCTTGGAGACCTATCTTGCCTATGCCGGGCTCGTGGACGATGAGGGGAAGAAGTTCTCCACGAACACGCCGAATGAAGGGCGGTTCCATACCAGGTGGCTCAACATGATGTATCCCAGGCTCTACCTGGCTCGGAATCTTCTGAGGGAAGATGGGGTAATTTTCATCTCCATTGATGATAATGAAGTGAGTAATCTACGGAAGATGTGTGATGAGATATTTGGGGAAGAGAACTTCAAAGCTGATATTAGTTGGCAAAAGAGATATACACGTAGCAATAACACAGTAGATTTTACAACAGTTGTAGAACATCTGCTTGTGTATGAGAAATCAGAATCTTTTTTAGTTAATCTGCTTTCTCGAACGGAAGAAGCAGATAGCCGTTACTCAAACCCCGACAATGATCCAAGAGGAGCATGGAAGGGGGCGTCATTTCTTAATCCAGCAACTCCTCAACAACGACCAAATTTATGCTATCCAATAACAAATCCTAACACCGGGGAAACGACATACCCATCAACAAATGCATGGAGACGATCAAAAGAAGAATTTGAGCGTTTACAGAAAGAAAATTTATTGTATTGGGGGTCTGATGGTAAACAGGCAGTGCCATCAATAAAAATGTTTTTATCTGAAGCACGAGGACTTACTCCAATAAATTATTGGTCTCATGAATATGCTGGAAATACTGATGATGGCACAAGAGAACTCGAGTCATTGATTTCAGCTAAAGTATTCAATAATCCAAAACCGTCTTTGTTAATCAGGCGTGCCATAGAGCATGCTTGCGATAAGGAATCAGTAATACTTGACTTTTTTTCAGGTTCCTCCACCACTGGCCAAGCTGTACTTGACCTGAACGCACAAGACAACGGCAATCGCAAATTTATCTTAATTCAATTACCTGAACCTTGTGCTGAGGATAGCGAAGCCTTTAAGGCTGGCTATAAAACAATTTTTGAAATAGGCAAAGAACGCATTCGCAAGGTAATAAAAAAAATTGTAGATGAACAGAAAAATAAAAAAATTGAAAGGGAAAGTAAAATTCCAGGAATGGCTGAGAATATAACATCCATCGATCTCGGCTTTAAGGTTTTCAAGCTCGATCGCTCCAATTTTAAAATCTGGGACGGCTCAAGACCGGATGCGCCTGAGGAAGAGTTGATCCGGCAGCTCACCCTGCACATTGACCACGTCGACCCAAGGGCCTCTCAGGAGGACATCCTCTACGAGCTGCTCCTGAAGGCCGGGTTCATGCTGACGGAGAAGGTACAGAAACTCGAAATGACAGGTAAGACCGTTTACTCAGCAGCCGAAGGCGCTCTTCTTATCTGCCTCGAAGACAAGATAACCCCCGAGCTGATCGATGCCGTGGCTGCAGCGGAACCCATGCAGTTCCTTTGCCTCGACAAAGGCTTCCAGGGCAACGACCAGCTCAAGGCAAATGCCGTCCAGACCTTCAATGCACTCAACCAGGGCAGGGACAAGACCGAACAGATTGTGTTCCGGACGGTGTGATGCAGAGGAATGGCATGAGCATCTTGAAGATATTTGTCAGCTCAGTCCAGA
>JAHDRW010000005.1 GCA_018433085.1 Deltaproteobacteria bacterium
CCATATCACCCCTCCCCATTCATCCCATCTTGGAAGGAGTATACCACGAATCATCAATATTATCATCATATTATTGAAAATGATCGCCGAAAATCAGCTCTCTGTCAGGCTCTGCCATTGCCGGAATTGTGCAAAGGTCTCTGAGGTTCAACGCCCCTGCTTGAGCAGATTCTGTCAGGTGTGGCGCTCCAAAAAACGAGCCGGGAACATTTTGCTCCATTTCTTCAAACAGAGCGAACGGCACGGCGTCGGAAAGCGGTTTAAAGAAAACGCAGGCAGAGGGAACGTACGTCATCGGCAGAGCCTCGACAAATATTTCCACCAGCTTCGGACTTTTTAAGTCGTTGACTCTATTATAGTAGCCGCCGGGTTGATAAGCTGAACCGCCGAAAAGCCAGAAGTTGCCGCTCGCGTCTATCCAGGTATAGGACGCCCAACGATTGAGATCAGCGGCGCGGGCGGTAGCCCGTGTCCGCCTGGATTGAATGGTTGGGCGGTTTCATTAACGCTTTCTAGTCCACGAGATTTTTCTTATTCCAATTGAACCGAACCAAACAATATTAAGTATTGCAGATGCACCGATCGGCAATAAAAAATCTTCTGCCTTTTGTATTTTCGTAATAAAAATCACAAAGGACAGAATGGTTAAAGCAGTTGCTATGAACTCAGATCGATTGATGAAGGTAAAAATTAGATCAGATGGAGTACGACCTATTGTTTCTCCTGCTTGATGAGCATCTGCCTTACCAGATTCGTGTTCACTGTAATCATCCTGCTCTTGCGGTGTGCTTGTGCTTTGAGATATATCTTGTTTTGCTTCCTTCTTTGGAAGAAGAGATGGAGGTGATGAAGTTTTTTCCAGGATATCCTGCGAGTCATCCAGCTCAATAGTAAATCTTCTTATAGCCATATTACAGCCCTATACTCGATGCAATTAATTCTGCTTTATGCCAAGTAAGATCAATGGCCTTACGCAAAAGAGCAGGAATATCATTTAGAGACAGTCCATCTGTTTTGTAAAAATCTATGTCAAGGAAAAGCCCGCTTTGTTTAAAAAATTCAGATTCAAATTTAAAGTACCGTCCAGCTTCATCTTCGTGTATTGGCCCTCCCATAAGATGAACGTGAAATACATCTTCTTTTAGGTCAACTGTGAACTGGAGATCTATTTCTTTACCTCCAATAAGTGACCTAGCGTTCTCAGTAAAAAATGTCTCGTATAGGGTTTTATTGATTTCATCAAAAGAATTCTTAGATGGAACGAAAACCTTAGTTCTAGCGCCGAAGCGTGTTGGGTTGGGAATCTTATAATGATTATTTTTGAGCATGAGTTTCCAGAAAGAAGAGGCTCGGTCTGGGAAATAATTACGAGTTTGTGGATTTAGCGCTACATATCCAGCGCTTTTATAACCAACAAATGCTCCTTCTGATTTTACAGAAGATGATTCATCTCTAAAGTTAACTACGTTTGCGTCTATTTGCCAATGAGGAAAGAAACCTTCTTGTCTTATATAATCAGCGACATATCCTCGTTCATCAAGGAAGGTACCTGATGCTGAATGACGAACTTCCAGTGTATGTTCAGCCAGCATTACTTTTTCATCTCTTGGCTTTGCCATTATTAGATTACCTCCCTATTTAATGCTCCTTCAATCTTTTCAAATTTATCTCTTAAGTGTTAACACCCAACGGTCGGCATCAGCTGCGGCGCGAAGCGCCGTCAGTCTGCATGCCGTTGTTCGCCTCTCTTCAATTCCCTCGGTAAGAATGCATCAATCTCCTTTTCTGAGAACGTCATGTCTTCGAGTTTCTTAAGCGCGTGCTGAGCTTTCCTGTAAGCTTGGAATGTCGTACTTGGGGCACCCGAATATACCGAATGAAGATCTTCAAGTAGTTCATCACGTTCCTTCTGCAAAGTCTCAATTGGCTTTTCACCCATACGAAGGTCGGTTATCAGCGAAAGGTATTTTTCACGAATAATCCACAAATCAGCACCAGCTTGCCTGTGTTTCTGGGAGAGTTCCCCTAAATCATAGTTCTTTGTATAGGCATTCAGGATCAGCAATGCTGTTGAAACAAGCACACCGAACAGCGCCCCAATCTTTCCTGCACCAAAAACTGCGGCAATGAAACCACCCGTTGTCAGTGCGGATAGAATGATCTGCCAGAGCTTAATTGTTGAAAGTCTCGATTGAAGAATGTCGGCGCACTTCTCATGCGTCTTGTGAGAATACACAACACGCCCAAAACACTCGCGCAACTGTCCTTCCAGAATTGCTCGAGAATCCGGTGTATCATTAGTTTGAGAATGATGTTCCAACAAATTGCCTCCATTTCTAATTAATGGATCATGCCTATTTCGGTTTAGCCATCTTTTGTATTTATGACATTAACCATTTGTACTAATTGGAACGTGAATGCGATCTTTTGCAACCACCACACCATTCTTGATCGCATAACATTCTACTATGTGATCGCCCTTGAATAAGGTTGGTTCTGTTTTTCTGTGGTATCCTGCATCAGGGACAATCTGCCCCCGTATCTTATTACGCTTACGTGCCTCTTCACCTCTATTAAGAACTTTCCATTCAATGGAATAATCTCCGGGAACGTCGATCTGGACAATCTCAAATTCAAGAGTCTTTTTAGCAAGAAGGGGAATCATCCTGACGAGCATCTCGCTTAATCGATGTTCCCGGAAGCCGTTCTGCTTCACATCACAGTCAATTTTGAGGCTATAGCGGATGTCGATGGGATATCGGTCTTCAATAAACTCCTCAGTATCATCCCAGGTCATGGCATTACTAGCAAAGGTGCTCTCCTTTACTTGCTCTTTGTTAGCAGGGAATGGCCGTCCGTATATTTTCTTCCATTTGTTGTTGGAGTCCTTATTTCCTTTCGCCGCAATAGCATCAAGACAGAGACGATATGCCTTCTTCGCTTTTCGTTGGAAAGGCTTTTTCACTTTGACATGTTGATTGCTTCCGGGTGCATAGTAGCGGTCTTGATTAGGGAGATCGGATAAATATTTAAAAAAATCGCGACCAAGGTAATCATAGTAGAGGAAACTTTTCGTATCATACTCATTTGTAGTGCTCATAAAATTATAGGATAGTGTATCAATCAATAGGCCGCCCATTCTGACACCATGTTTGTTTTTCCATGCGCGGGCCATCTTGCATAGTCTCTTCAGATTATAATTCTTTTCTGAATCCAATTTAGAGACAGCCTCCATCTCCAAGCGTGGCTTAGTAATTTTCCAACCCCCTCCATTCTTGGTATCGGGATACTTGAAAGACCCATCATCTTGTTCAAACACAGGCTGGACTTCTACTTGAAAGTCTGTATACGTGACGACAACGACAAGTCTATCTACTCGGATGTCAGTTTTCGGATAGCGATTTAAAATTGCAGACTTCACATCCTGAAGCAAATTCAATTGTTTATTGTCTTTATAGGCTTCCCATTTAGACTTGGGCATGATGTAGAGCATATCTAAGTCAGAAATCCCTTTGATTCCTGTATTTCTGCCGAAAGATCCAACTTGAAGAGTATTAGCCGTCTTCGACTCAGTTTCCCGGAATTCCTTATTCAGTGTTGCGGTTAATTCTCCATATCGCGAACTTATCGTTTCAGAGTTATCGATCGCTAGATTGGCTATAAATTCGGTAAACATATCGGCTACCGACATTTTCCCCCTCCGTTAATATTATACAATGTCCACATTATACGGCGAACGTAAGGATCAGCGGCGGCTGAAAGCCGTCCGCTGGATTATTTTGTTAGCGATATCATTACCTTAACGCGCAAACTCAATTCCAAGTTTTTTGAGCGTTTGAATCAGTTCTGAGTCTAGTTCCTTCAAGCAGGCAATGCATAGCATTTCTCTTGGCCGTGTGAAGGCTACATATCCCAATCTGCATTTGTCTTGCCTGTCTCCTACACGGCAGGACCGGTCAGTCAGTAGCCACTTCTTTAACTCCGCCGTCGTTTTTGCTACCACAAGTACCGCGTCTGCTTGCAGTCCTTTTGATTTACGAATTGAGGAGCACAACTCGCACCGATGTTCTGATTGGTCACTGGTAAACTCAGAACTGAGCATTCGCAAGCCTTCTTCGATCAACTTGATGCGGGACTTGGATACGGTATGTCCAAATGCATCGGATACAAAATAAATTAATTGGTCAATTCCGTATGCACCTGCACGAAGATTCCTGAGTAACCGCGTACCTGTTTTTCGCCATTGAAGCTTTGAAAGCTTAAACTCCTCACAAACTCTTTTTTGAGAGCGGTCGAGCGCAACAGATAAGAGTTCAAGTGCTTCCCCAAGTAATGTATTGGTCTTGCGTGCTAAATTTGAGACTGATGTTAAATGGAATTGGTCACATACCGAATTGAACGTTGCATTCTCTTCCGAGAGATACAATCGTGTCAGTTGCTCCTCCTCGGTTTCGATATTTTCACTCAGCACTTGATAATGCCGAACTATTTCCTCAAGTATCGTGGATGGGATGAAAAGAACCCGTGGTTCGTTACGACTTGGTTTGACGGCACGTTGTTTAAGATCCTCGCGGAACTGATTAGCAAAAGCAACAATTTCGGCGTTAGACCGGTGGTTCTCGATTATTGACTTCGGTACGGATAATTGCTTAAATCGAAAGAAAGGAATCCGATCATGAGTCGGTGGTGTTTTGCCTCTATATGTAAAACCCATCACATATTGTTCTGGGTCTCCGACAGCATATAAAAAAGTCTTAGAGGCCTTACGAAAATGATCAAGAATTTCCAGCATTCCTATATCCACATCTTGGAATTCATCAACAAAGATGAAAGCAAGCCGCCCACACACACGATCTCTTATGCCTGGTATTTTCATAATCAACCGTGATTTAGGGATCATAGCATCATAGGGAACTATCCCTTTCCTGATGAGATTCTCTGTGTATCTTGCAGCTCCGAGCCCTTTCTCATGCACATCCACTGCAGCGTAGATCCGATCTTCAGGGAGTACAGATAGCAGTTCGGCACATGGCGCAAGAATGAAGCGACTCACGAATGAATGGGTAGTGCCAATGAAAATGTTACGCCTCGGTCGGACTCTCAAAGAAAGACGCTCGCGAATCGTGTTGGCCGCAGCATTTGTGTAGGTAATGGCAGCGAGAAAACGGTGAGGGGGAAGCTTCTGAACCGCGGCAGCAATCTCATCGACCATCGCATGCGTCTTTCCTGCGCCCGGACCGGCCTCAGCAAGGATTGGCATCGATAAAAGTTTTGCCATCACGTCCCCTTTATGAAGTTGAAAGCTTGAGAAATGTAATCTGGAATAGCCAATTTCTTAGGCGAGCGCTTCTCCTTCTCTGCCGATTCTCGTTCATCATTAAGAGCGGACATAAGGCTGAATGCAAATTCCGCCTTGTAGTCCTCGATCTCTGCGAAGAATACTTCAATCTCGATGTCTTTTGCTCCAGTCGTAGCCTTTAGCTTCGGACCATTGTGTGGTTTTGCCATGGAGAGTGCGTTAAATAAAAGCTCCTTCCCGTCGCCAGATCTATTTGATGAGATAAGATCTTTCTCGAATGTGCTTTCGGTGGTGACTTGTATGTCGATACGTGGGATACTTTTAAAATCTACCCGCAATGAGTCGGCCCGGTTCTCGGCTTTCGTCCCTGAGTCGCTATCTGTAAGAACCACACATTTCTTAAAAAAACTGTTTTTTACAAGCGCCAGAAAATGCCGGAAAGCAACTCCATTTACGTTGATAATAGCGCAACCAATGGATTCAAGTGTTTGATTGGTACTTTGTTCAAAGAGAATAGGGATGATAACTTGTTCGGCTATGCCTTCAACGAGAATGATTCTTCGTGCGAAAAACATCCTAGACTTCGTTGCATCAAGATAGAGGTTTAAAAAACGAACCGAGTTCCTGTCCTTTACAGGATCGATGCCATCAAGGATGTAGTGTGCTGTAAGGCTGTCGTCTGAATCACGCCGAAACAAAACAACCGTATTCTGCAAGGAAAGCTTTGTGGCAACATGGGTGGAGTGTGAAGTCAGAATCAACTGTAACGAATCAGCATATTCTTTTCTTATATCCTCAATGTTTCTGGCCAAGTGGTCTTGAAGATGCGGATGCAGATGAGCTTCCGGCTCCTCTATTCCAATCAAACGAAAACAGACAAAGGCGTCATCTCCTGCTGTGATATTTGTTGGTTTCGCTAACTGCGACAAGACAAGAGCCAGGTAGAGGAGGTTGTTTCGCCCGAGGCCATTCCGAGCAACAGTAATGGGATTTGCACCGTAGGTCATTCCGATCTTCTTCAAGATCTCAGCGGCCTCGATCGCAACAAACTGCAGGCCGATGGAATGGTCTTCATCAGGTGTACTGAGCGAAACAAGTTTCAGCAATGCTTGGACTTCTTCCTTGATAGCTGCGAGAGAAGGATCGGTATCGATAGCATTTTTGAGCTCGCTGATTAGTCTCTTGACATTTGTATACCTCGAGTCACCACTCTGACGTAGAACACGAAATAGTAGGCGTTGTTCGCCACCGGCAACAAGTTCTCGCTCAGCGTCACGAAGGGCATCGAGAATCTCGACACGAAGCATCTGAAGTAGCCATGATTCGCATTCATTCGAAGGACGACCCCCGCCAAAAATTATATGTCTGTATTCTCCAATCGGGAAATCAACATACCTACTGTAATCAAGCATATCTGGAGCAAGTACGCACTCTTCAGATACTTTCGCATCTTCCTCTTTTCGGCGGGCGATTGCCTCGCGTTGCTCCTCAATCCATTTTTCTCGCTTGAAATTTCCGCGCAACGAGAACCGATATGTAACACTCGCTTCAGTCAGGTTTGTGTTGCTATACCAATCTCCAACAACTGAGTGTTGCTCGTCTTGAATGTCGCTCAATGTCGCATGAATCTCGATATCTGGGAATTTGACCTTATCGACAGCAATGGTTTGATCGGCGACCTGTTTTTTAAAAGTGGAGATTGTAAAGTAATTAATATCGTCTATTTCTAGGTTCCGACGTGAATTAATTGAAATCTCTTGGCTGAAAAGCAATGAAAGTGCTGCCAATAGATTCGTCTTTCCGATGTTGTTCTCACCGATAATAAGTGTAAATGGTTGCAAGTCCATCGTGAATGGTGGGTCACCAAAGTTCCGAAAGTTTTTTATTCTGAGATTGCTAACATACATGTCTCAAATCCTACCTCATCATCATGTAAAATAGTGTAAAATATTAAACTTGAACACCTGTATGCAAATGTATGTAACGAGCGCTAACACGTGGCATCACCAGCGCGGGCGATAGCCCGCGTCTGCGTGGATGCCTTCGTTAGGCTGTACATTCATCAACTACCCAATATGCGAACTGTTGGAAACAGAAACCATTGTATGAGTAACAGCACCGTTAGAATTCGGACAAATATCGAAACGCCCATGAAGAACACATACCGTAACTTCATGTTCTGGATATGTTCGTTGATCACAGATTCCGTTCCATGAGCCCTGAGAAGAAAACCTGGAATATTGTGAAAAAGATCGACAAGTACACTGAAGGCAAGATAGAGGGAAAGTATCCAGCCAAGTACTAAACCGACAAAACTGAGAGATGGGATTAAACTAACAAAGCCTTTGATGGCAACGGCGATTAACAGGAAAAGGATGGCTATTGTCATTCTGATTCCTCATGCGACTCCCTATGATGCTGAAAGAAGTAATTACCGACGAGATTCCAAATAACCAAGGTACCAAGTATTGACGCCGACCAAACATTGCCTACCAGGATGAGCAGGATCGTCAGCACAATGGCAATACCAAGACCGACCTTTGGCCACAGCGCAGCTAGTGCCAGGGCGGAAAGTAACCAATCGCCCTGAACGGCGAGGTAAAGGGCCAGGCCAACAAGGACAAATAACTTTAGTATCATATACTATTTCCCTAAGAGAAGCCTAACGTCACGGGTCAGTGGCGCGGGCGTAAGCTCGCGTCCATCTGAACCCGCTTGTTCGGTATTTATGCACTTAATTAATATTATTAGAATAATAATCTTATACCGATGTATATGTTGTTTGATGAGAATTCTGCACTAGCAATTTCAAAATCAGGATCTGAAGTGGCAAAATATCGATATTTGATATCAAGGATAGTTTGCTCGTTCAGTGAAAAGCCAACGCCAGCACCGATCTGATAGGCAAAAACGATATCATCGTCACCTTCTAAATAATAGCTGGAGCTGGGTATCGTAATGTCACTGACCTCTACACTTGCTATTCCAATACCGGCACTAAAAAATAGAGTAATAGGACCTTCTTTTATGAAATCAAAGTAACCATTTGCCAACAATGAGATACTTGAAATATCTCCGTCAACAGGCGTACTGCCAAACCCAGAAACGCTTGCTTTATCAAGATCAGACTTTAGATACAAAAACTCAGCTTCTGCTCTTATGCCTTTTTCGATTCTACCACCTATAGCACCTGAGAAAGAGAATCCATCATCAAACTCAAACGTCACTGTATCCCCTGAATCAAAATCTGCATCAGAATCGTTTGGCATTACGAATCCCAAACTTAAATTAACATATGAGTCTTCTGCACTATAAGCCATTGTAGAAACAAAGAAAATCAAGGTACTACTTGCAAGGATCAAAACACTTTTTCTCATTTTATTCTCCTCATATATATTTGATCAATCTACCTCAAATCATCTTTTATTAACCACCGAACGGCGGGCATCAGCCGCGCGGCTCCGCCGCGTCGGCCTGCATGCCCTTGTTAGAGCAATCCGTTCTCTTTCAGATGTTGACTTGGCAGCCAAGAGAGTGACCTCTTCACCCATTTGTTGGTTTCCGGACTTCGGTTCAG
>JAHDRW010000008.1 GCA_018433085.1 Deltaproteobacteria bacterium
CCGAGCAGAGAAGCAAACTCCTTGGCTGAGTATACCGGGGTTTCCATGCCGTCAGATCCTTTCTCTCATCAGTTCCCACCAGCCCTGCCACTTCGCAACGATCCACTCGAATTCATCGTCGGACACGCCAAGCGGCTCACCGAAATCCTCACCCGTGAGGCGTTTCATCGTCCTTATCGCCTGGAGCCTGACCGGGGGAGAAAGGTCGTCCAGGGTGTGTATGACGTGCTGGATGTCCTTTTTGCTCCCCCATATCCCCACCAGCCTCAGGGCGTCTTTCCGGACCATGGGGTCCGGGTCGTTCACGGCGAGGTGAATGACGGATTCGAGGACCGAACGGTCATTGATCCAGAACAGATAGCTGATCACCCTCCGGCGCACATAGGGATCGCTGTCGTTCAGCCATCCGACACCGTCCTCCACGGTAAACGAGCCCCGCCTGAACAGGTATCGTATCGCCTGCCCCCTCACCCTGGGATCGGGATCGGCGGCGGCTTCCAGAAAGATATCCGGATAATCGTTTTCATCGTCGAACAGGACATCGTATATCGCCGCGGCCGTCGGTTTATCCGCGCCTTTCAGAATAGAGGCGATGAACTGCCCGGAGCAGGAGGGATCCTTCAGAATAGCCTTGGCTGCCATTTTCTTGATTTCAGGGTCGTTATCCTTGAGATCACGCAAGATCTGTTCCAAGTCTACCCGTTTCAAGAAAACCTCCGTTACGCTTTGGAATCGAGTATAAAAGGGAAAGCGAGCAGGAGTCAAGAGCATCGAAAAAAACGTTTGATCTTTTAGGCAATAGTGCTAGCCTCTTGCAAATGGGCGCGATACAGACAGCCGAGGTTGCTGTTATGGCGGCCATTCCCATTATGCTCACCTACCGGGTGCCGGAAGGCCTGCAGGTCCCTGTGGGCTCGCGGGTCGTGGTTCCCGTGAGAAAGACCGTCAAGGTGGGGATCGCCGTTAAAGTGCAGACAGGGCAGGAGGATATGCCGGGCCTCAGGTCCATCGAGCGGGTGCTCGACGCCGAGCCCCTGATCCCCCGGGATCTGCTCGACCTCCTCCTGTGGGTCTCCCGCTATTACCACACCCGTGCAGGCGCCACCCTGGCGCTGGCCTTTCCCCCGTACCTGAGGCAGGCGCGCCCGGCCTCCCCTGTCTGCGAGATGGGAATATTCCGGACCGGGACCGGACAAGGCGTGGTGGGGAAGAAGCAGCATGATATCCTGCAGGGGATCCCGGACCAGGGCATCTCCCGCGCGGATCTCAAAGAGCGGTTTCCGGGCTGTTCGAGCTCCGTGAAGGCCCTGCTCAAGAGAGGGTTTCTGGAACAGAGGCCGTTGACGCCCTCGGGCTCGCCCATGGACATCCCGGAATCATCGATCACGCACACGCCCGAGCAGGCCGAGGCCATACGGCAGATCACGAATGCCCTGGACAAAGGGGCGTTCGGCAGCTTTCTTCTCCACGGGGTGACGGGTTCCGGCAAGACCGAGGTATATCTCGCCTGCGCCAGAAAGGCCTTGAGCCTGGGCCGCTCCGTGCTCTATCTCGTGCCCGAGATCGCGCTGACGCCCCAGACGATTTCCATGATCCGCGAACGCATCCCGATCGAGGTGGCCGTGTTTCATTCCGGCCTGCCCCCGGCGGCCCGGGCGCGGGAGTTCATAAAGGCCTCGCGTTCACCGGTCGGCTTTGTCCTGGGCACGCGCTCCGCCATTTTCTCGCCGCTGGCGAATCTCGGCCTCATCGTGGTGGACGAGGAGCATGACCACAGCTACAAGCAGGAGGACGGCGTGCCGTACAATGCCCGGGACCTGAGCCTGCTGCGGGCGAAGAACAGCCGGGCCGTGGTGGTCCTGGGATCCGCGACCCCCAGCATGGACACCTATATCAGGTCATCCGGAAAGGATTCCTGCATCATCACCATGTCTACACGCACCGGCGGTGCCGGTCTTCCCCTGATCGAGGTCATCGACATGCGGGGGGTGAAGACAGCGGTCTCGGAGCAGCTCGGCCAGGCGATACAGGAGACGCTGGACAAGGAAGAGCAGGCCCTGCTCTTCATCAACAGACGGGGATACTCTCCTGCCATGGTGTGCCCCGGGTGCGGCCTGACCCTGAAATGCACCCGGTGCGACAGGAGCCTCACCTACCACCGGATGAGGGGATCGAGCATCTGCCACTACTGCGGATATTCACTGAAACTGCCTGAAATCTGCCCCAAATGCGGGTGCATCGATATGAAACCGATGGGGATCGGAACCGAACATGTCGTGCAGAAGATCGGCTTGCTGTTTCCCGGGGCGCGCATCCTCCGGATGGACTCCGACGAGATCACCACGCAGAACAAACTCACCAGCGCCCTTGAAGCCATCCGTAACCGGCAGACCGACATCATCGTAGGCACCCAGATGATTGCCAAGGGCCACGATTTTCCCCACCTCACCCTCGTAGGGGTCATGCACGCCGAGCAGCTCATGTTTATGCCGGATTTCCGGGCCGGAGAGCGGACCTTCCAGCAGGTCGTCCAGGTGGCGGGACGGGCGGGACGCCGGAGGGCGGACACCCGGGTCCTCATCCAGACCCTCATCCCCGACCACCCGCTGATACAGTCTATTGCCGGATACGACTACGAGGGGATGATCCTCGCCGAAAAGGAAGTCAGGAAGATATCGGGGTTTCCCCCCTTCACCTACATGGCGCGGTGCGTGTTTTCTTCCACCAGTCTCGAACTGGTCACCAGAGCGATCACCGAAACGGCAAGCAGGCTTCAACCCCGGGACGTCAACCTCCTGGGACCGGCTCCCGCGCCCATCTCCCTGCTTCGGGGCAGCTACCGGTGGCACGTGATCCTCACCTCCAGGAGCCGCGCCAGGCTTCACGCCGCCCTGGATCGCCTCGAACGCATCCAGGTGCCCTCCGGGGTACGCGTCAAGATCGATGTCGACCCGTATACCATGCTCTGAACTTCAAGAGGATCGTCGCTGCCGCGCGAGCCTCTGAATGAGCCTGGCCCTCTCCTTGAGCTTGAGCGTCAGGTAGCAGGGGCTCAGGATCAGTACCCGTATGATCTCCCGCTTCGTCATGCCCTCAGGCCTCCCTTTCATGACCACCGATCGATATCAGTGCTCCGCTACCACCCTGTATCGGAACCGCTCCCGTCCGCCTTGAATTCGTCGCTTTTTCAGCAGCGCATTCATTTTTACCCTTCGGGACTCCTTCTGTCCGGGCAATGGGCAGATCCTGGTGGGGCGTCTGTGCCTGGTTTCATGAAAACCCGCACCAGATCTGTCATGGTGGTAAACGAGCGATACGTCTGGGCCTCTTTCACAACGAAGAAGACCCCCGGTTCTGTCCGCCCGATACCTTCCTCCTCGAATGACAGAAGGCTGCTGCCCAAGCGGCTGCGAGGACTATGAGCGGCAACCGGGCATCCGCGGCCGTGTTCCGGCGGACACTCGACGCGCAGGCGATAAAACACCTGTCGCTGCCGCCGCCCGCGGTGACCGGGCCTTCTTCAACCGCGGGTCCGGACGGATCGACGATCACCCCGTTTGCCACCCCGTCCGCGTCCCCGTACCCGCCGTCCGTCAGCACGATGCCGACCAGCCGGCGATCGTCGCTGATTGTCACGTACTCCGAGTAGTCGAACCACCCGCTGATGCTGTCGTACTTGTACCATGACACGTTTTCGGGCAGGGGGGCCGAGTAGTACTTGCTCACCGTCACCGAATCGCCGGGTGCGTCGACAGAGAGCCTGAACCCGAACATACCGCAGGGTAAGCTGGCCGGTCTGTTCTCCTCGTCTTCGATCTCGTCGGTATCGATAGTGGTGAACTCGTCGACCTGGAATGTCTCTTCTTCCTTGATGCATGTCCATCCCGATCCGTCGGGCAGCTCGACACAGTGCATGCCGGCCTGGAGAAGATCGTCGCTCCCGTCGCCGTCAAGGTCAGATTCGGTTCTCCCGGCAAGCTCCTGGTCGTCGGGGATCCCGTTGCCGTCTTCATCGGCAAAGCCCTCTCCTGTCGCAAACGTCCTTACCTCGGACCAGGGCCAGGCCATTATCCCGGCGTCGATGTACCGGACCCGCCAGAAATAGGCGGTGTTGGGCTCCAGGACACTGGTGGAAACCGTCATCCCGGTCTTGTGGGTGACCGAGGTGACATCGAGCACCACATCGGTGAAACCCTCGTCCGCGGCAATCTGCCAGCGGGTCCGCAAGTGGAGCGATTCGTCCGCGGATTCCGGGTAATCCGTCACAAGCGGCAGGGTCAGGGACTGGTCGGTCTGAAGGTCTCCCGGCGACACGAGAACCGCGATCCCGGGACCTGCGGTCGCTGTACCGGGATCGGTATCCATCAGATACTCCTGGAGGTTGGTCAGCCCGTCACCGTCTGGATCGAGGCCGGCATCATCCGCGTAGGGATCGAGGTTGTGCAGGTCCTCCCATTCCGTGGGCATGCCGTCATTGTCGTGGTCGGTATCGGCATTGTCGCCGATACCGTCGCCGTCGCTGTCGGAAGTCTCGTTCGGATCGTCCGGGAATGCATCGTCCACGTCGGGAACACCGTCGCCGTCGGAATCAGTCAGCGCGAGGACCGCTATGCTCACGCTGAAAACACCACTGCTGTCCGTGCCGTCGTTGACCGTTACCGGGACGGTGAGATTGCCGGTAAAATCCCCCGTGGGCGTGATCGTGCGGGCGGTACGGCTGTAGTTTGCGCCGTCCTGAACCGAGAGCGTTAAATCGTCCGGATAGGTGTTGTCGGGATCCGTGACCGTAAGATCGCCCAGGGAAAGAGTGAGCGGGGTCTCCTGCAGGACACTGAGCACTGCCTGACCGGTGATCACCGGGGCGTCGTTGACCGCGGCCACCGACAATTCAGCAGTTTCCTGCGCAGTGGAGAAGGCGGTGGTGCCCCCGTTCGTGGACGCATCCACCTTGGTCCCTTCTGCCCCGGCGCTCCGGTCCCATGCCCTGAACGTCACGGTCGCGATCTGGGCGTTGTTGTTCGAGGCCGCGGGCACAAAGCGGACATCCGCCGCGTCGGTCAGCAGCAGCGCTGCATTGCCCGCCACGGCCCCCATGGAGGTCCATCCGCCGCCGGTATTGTACTGCCAGGTGCCGTCGCCTGTCAGGGAGGTGACCGCGATCCCCTCCACCGCGCCGCTGTCCGGGTCCGTGATCCGGTCGCCCCCACAGCTTGCGAGGATCGCGGCCACCGTATCACCGGCCGGGGCCGTGGCATCCTCGGTCACGCTCGTCAGCACCATGGCCCCGCTGTTGTCCAGCACCGGGGCGTCGTTGACCGCGGTCACCGTGATCTCGATATCCTTGGCGACCGTCTGTGCCCCGCCGTCGCCGGTGCTGCCCAGATCGTCGACGCCTACGCTCAGGGTATCCGTGCCGCTGAAATTCACATCGGGCGCATAGGTCATCCCGTTGACGGCGGCATTGACCTCGGCGAGGCTGCCCGTGAGACTGACGGTACCCGAGGCGTCTCCCGTCACCGCGGTCAGGCCGTCGACCTGGGACAGCGTGATCGCGCCGGCACCGGCCTGCAGCGTCACCTGGATGTCCCCCTCGCCGGCATCCGCGTCCGCGATGCCGAGCGTGTTGATGGCCACGATCCCCTCCTCGCTGGTTTCGATCGGTGTCGAGATCCAGGTCGCGCCGGCACCCACCACGGTCAGATCGTTGGATCCCGCCGAATCGTCGATGGTCGCGCCGCCGCCGCCGTTCATGCGCCAGTAGCTCACCAGGCCGGGCTCGGACCCGATCAGCGCCCTGTCCATGTTGTCCAAGATTTGGACCCCGGTCCGCACCACGTTCCAGACGCGCACCTCGTCCATGTCACCGTAAAAGGACTGGGTGTCTTCAAAATCCCCGCCGAGGGAGTCCTGCTCCTGGCCGAACACCAGGGTGCCGCCGCCCACCAGCGAGTGCCCCGCCTGAATGGAGGCCGTATGTACCGCCGTACCGTCCACGTAGAGGACCGATTCGCCGGTGGCGCTCTCCCAGGTCCAGGCCACGTGGTGCCACTGGCCGTCGTTGACGGCCACTCCGGTGCCTTCGTTGCCGGCTGCCTTGGCGTCGTTGATCTCCGGGCTCAGGTTGGCATAGTTGAACAGAAGCGCCTCGTTCGGCGAGCCGGCCGATGCATAGGAAAAGAGCGAGCCGTCGTGTTCCGCGTCGTCGGTGCGGACCCACATCTCGATGGTCAGCCCGGTGGTGGGGAAGCCATCGAAGCCGCTCTTGACGAGGTAATCGGTGGCCGTGCCCTCGAGGTGCAGGGCATAGCCGGCATCGTTGATCTCGGGCGCCAGGTTGGTGTGTATGCCTGTTCCCTGAATGGCGAAGCTGTAGGGATTTTCGTCGCTGTCGTCGTTTGCGATGCTGACCACGGCCGATCTCGTTCCCGCGGCCGTCGGGGCAAAGGTGACCTGAAAGCTCGTGGAGCCTCCCGCGGCAACGGTGCCGGCCGGGTCTTGCGTTACGCTGAAATCCCCTGCCGCGGCACCCGACAGGGATACGAGCGGCACACCGCCGGTAAGGGTCAGCTCGCTGTCTCCCAGGTTGTCGATGGTAAAGGTGCGCACCAAGGTCCCGGAGCCCGCCTCGGCGCTCCCGAAATCCGTGTGGTCACTTGAGGAGGGTGATGAATCGCCATCGCTTATCGTGGTGCCGTTTCCCCTGATGTCGATTTCCGGTTCAGGCGGACGTAACCCTCCCCCGGTGATTGTCAAGGTACAGGCAATATCCGTATCATAATCGTACATGAAGAGGTAATATGTCTGCCCTGCGGTGAGAGCGTGTTCAATCCTGAAATCAAAACCGACTTCATCGTCACCGGAGGCAATCTCGGCGCCTCCGGAATCCAGTAGATCGGCATAAGCATCAATCGAACCGGAAGACTGGATCGTATACGTCGCGGAGTCGGCCGGAATTATTTTAAAGAATCGTCCAACGTTATTCATGAGGAGAACTTCTGTCTCTGCCTCGGTAATGAGAGGGGCACTGTTTCTGTCGACACTGCCCTCTACTGCCGCATGTGCAGCAGGGGAGGATGAGAGGACGATGCCGAGTGAAAGCAGGAGGGGAAACCACAGACCTCTCTTTTGTCTCGGGACAGGTCCCGAATCCGGGTTCGTGCCCAGGGTATTTTCCGTTCCGGCTTTGCAAGAGAAACACAGGTGTCCGAACATGAGATGATCTCCTTCTCGCAGCATGGTTGAAAGCAATGACAGCGGAACTGTCCGGACAGCTCATCATCCTTTTTTTTCAGTGTGTTTTCCGTCCGGTTCATACAGTACCCCTGACTGCCCTTATGGTTTATGTGATCCAGGTAACGCGATCATTCTCTCCTCGGTGATCGGGCCTGTTTTCTTTAACCCCTTTTGCCGATGTTGCCGGGCGATCCGTATCCCCTGGTCATGAAGCGGATCCGGAGATGGAGAGTGTTTCTACAGAGGAAGGACAGAAGCGGGAAACGAGACCGGGAAGAATGATCTCTTCCGACCGCCGAAACGACGTGATCCTCTTTGTCCGGATCGCAGCTGCCTCCTGAATACTCTTGTGCGCGGATCATCGGCATGCCTTGAATCCTCCGTCTTAGTACACAGGATCTTAAATCCCGCGTTCAAAAATCTCTCGTCGGCTGCTTGGGATATTTCGCGCGCGCACGTGCGGCACCGTGTACTAAGGAAGGAGAATCCGGCGCGCCTTCAGGACAGTCCACGGGCACGGCGCAAGAGAAGAGAATGTGAAGGGCGGGATGATACGGCACGATTAAGGTATGGCGGAGAGAGAGGGATTCGAACCCTCGGTAGAGCTTTTGGCCCTACATTCGCTTAGCAGGCGAACGCCTTCGTCCACTCGGCCATCTCTCCGTAAAGCCTTTGGCGGAGGGAGTAGGATTCGAACCCACGGTACCATCAAAGGTACAGCGGTTTTCAAGACCGCCGCCTTAAGCCACTCGGCCATCCCTCCGCGTGCAACGGTGTATTTCTCCTTAACCGATCGGTTCGATGAGGTCAAGTCTCATGTAAGGTCTCAATGCCTCGGGCACTTCCACGGACCCGTCCGGCCGCTGATAATTCTCCAGGACCGCGGCGAGCGTCCTGCCCACGGCAAGGCCGCTGCCGTTCAGGGTATGGCAGTAATCGGTCTTCTTCGACTCCGGCGATCGGTAGCGGATCTGGCCCCGGCGCGCCTGGAAGTCGAGGAAATTGCTGCACGAGGATATCTCCCGGTACACGCCCTGAGCAGGCATCCAGACCTCCAGGTCGTAGGTCTTGGCCGAGGAGAACCCCAGGTCGCCGGTACAGAGCGCCACCACCCGGTAGTGGAACCCGAGCCTCTTCAGGATGTCCTCGGCGTCGCCGGTGAGCTCTTCCAGATCCGTGAACGACCGGGAGGGATCGGCAAACCTCACCAGCTCTACCTTGTTGAACTGGTGCTGCCGGATGAGGCCCCGGGTGTCCTTGCCGTAGGACCCGGCCTCCCGCCTGAAGCAGGGGGTGTAGGCCACGAGCTTGAGCGGCAGGTCCTCGCCCTGCAGGGTCTCGGACCGGTAGAGGTTGGTCACCGGCACCTCTGCCGTGGGGATGAGAAAATAGCCGTCCGTGGCGAAGAGGTCCTCTTCGAATTTCGGGAGCTGGCCGGTTGCGGTCATGCTCTCGCGATTTACCATAAAGGGCGGCAGCACCTCGGTGTACCCGTGCTCACGGGTGTGCATGTCGAGCATGAAGTTGATCAGCGCCCTCTCCAGCTGCGCTCCCGCGCCCCAGTTCACGGTGAAGCGGGCGCCCGTGATTTTTGCCGCGCGCTTGAAGTCCAGGATCGAAAGCCCCTCGCCGATGTCCCAGTGGTCTTTCGGGACAAAGGAAAACTCCGGCCTCTCCCCCCAGGTGCGGACCACCTGATTGTCCTGCTCTTCCCTCCCCACCGGCACGCTCTCGTGTGGGATGTTGGGGATCTCGAGCACGAACCGGTTCACCGCCTCGTCCGCCTCCCTGATCTGCTCGTCCAGCGCCTTGATCCTTTCGGAGATGGAGCGCATCTCGCCCTTTTCCTTCTCGAGATCCAGGCCTTCGGTCCTCGCCTTGGCGATCCGGGTGGAGAACTGGTTTCTCCGCGCCTTGAGCTCGTCCGCCTCCTGGATCAGCGTCCTTCTCCGGGCATCCGCTTCGAGCAGCTCATCGAGGTTCATCACAGAACCGCGGTTCTTGAGGGCATTCTTTACGATGTCAATATTTTGTCTAATGATTTTCATATCTAACATGCCCTTGTTTCTACCACCATGGAACCTCGCCGTCAAGATATCCTCTCGTCCTTGAGCGAGATTCACACCCGGCAGGAACACGACACGAAGCGGGCATAAATATCCCGGAACTTGCTTTGTAAAGACCGTGGGGACCATTTTTTTTATGAGGACGACCGAGTCGATGAGGCTGCCACCCTGATCACCGCGCACAAGGGGAAGACGTTGACACGCAATCCCTAGTTGAACAGGCTGGAATCCGGTGCCGAACGCAGGCAGGATTCTGCAGGCAGCGTGGCCGTCTGAACATTGGCGGCCCCAGCCCTTTGAGGGTTCCTGCGACACCGCGGCCGTGAACCGCCGGCATGGTGGATGAAAAACGTACATGGTTACATTTTTGTAATTGAATACCCCTCTCATGCCCGTCCCAAGAAAAACCCTGCGTGCCCCACAAGGTTCCATTTCTCCGTTACACACCCCATATTTTTGTGTTAATAAGCCGGCATACATTCTGGAATGATTATGACTGATCTGAAAATACGCAAATTTTCGATTCTTCTGTCCGCTTTTCTGGTGCTCGGAGCCGTTATCGGGTACCTCGTGCTGACCAGGGTCTTCCCGTTCCTGCTCTCGGCGCATGCGGATGATATCCTGGCCGAATATACAGGTCAGGCGGTCACCGTCGGGGACGCCTCGGTGGAGATACTCCCCGGTGTGCTGATAACCCTCGATCATGTCGTGGTCGGGGATCCTGAAGAACCGCTGATCACGGCACGGCGGATCAGGGCCCGCACATCCCTGTGGAACGCCTTTTTCGGAGGATTTCATCTCTCTTCGCTGATCCTGGAAGAACCCCGGATCACCCTGGACGGGGACACCGTCAATAAATTGTCAAAACTGCGGGGATCCTCAGGCGTGACGGCCGTCATCCGCAACGGCTCTCTGGCCTTTCGGAACCAGACCGGCGGAAACGTTATGGAATCAGCCGGCGGCACCATCGGTCCGGACAAGGTGGAGCTTGAGGCAGAGGTTCTCGGAGGACAGACGAAAATCGCCATCCGCCGCACAAGGGGGTGGGAGGGGTCCGTCACCTCGCGGAGCGTGGACCTCTCGCGACTTGCGGAAGGAATGCAGGGCACCCTGAATATGGATGCGAATTTCGCCTGGTCCGGTGAGCGCATCGGTGCGAATGTCCGTGTTTCCGGTGAGCACGTGGGCCTTCCCTGGTCGGAGACCGAGATCGAAACGCTGGAGCTGGCCCTCGGGGCGCAGGGCAACGACCGGGTTCTGGATCTCCGGGAGGTATCGCTGATCACCCCCCTGGTCCGGGTGGACGGCACCGGAGAAATCATGGAGCCCGGCAGAAAGGCCGGCGCAAAGATCTCGCTCGACCTGAGCTCGGACACCTTCGAGTACGAGAAGATCGTGGACCTCCTCCCCACGCAGGAATTCCAAGGCTGGCTGGAGACCCTTCTCACCGTTCAGATTCGAGGCGGCATGTCCCGTTTCATGTCGGCGCACTATGAAGGTACCGTGAATGAGCTCGCGCACTTCACCCGGTTCATCGACCACATCATGGTGATCCAGGATCTCTCGGGCCAGAGCTTCTGTGCCGGCTTCGGTCCCGAGAGGATCACGGATATCACCGGCCGGGTGGTGTATGGAAACGGCGACATCGTTTTCAGGGACCTCAGGGGGACGATGAACGGCTCGATAATCGAGAAGGTCGACCTTTCCTTCCCCGGGGTCATCCTCCCGGGCATGAGAATCGGCGTCGACGTGAAGGCGGACATGCCTGCCCGGGACTTTCTGGACACCTGGAACGCAGTGGGTCTGCCGGAGTATGCCCTTGACCTCTTTGGCGGTATATCCCGGGTGAGCGGGGGAAAAGTATCCGCGTCAGTCAGCACATTCTTCGATAAAGAGGCAGAGAAACCCTTTGTCGTCAAGGGGAGCCTCGCACTGAAGGATTGCGCCTATCAGTGGGGCGGGCAGGCGGTCCGCGGTCACAGCGGCACGGTCGCGGCAGCGGACTTTTCCTCTCCCCTGGAGATATCCTCGAGCCTCGTCGTGGGAGACCGTCGCGTCAGATCTCTCGAGATCGCCCTCGACGACCCGTTCGGGGAGCAAAGATCGTCATTCCGGGCAACCGTGGACGGCGTGATCAGCTCTGAGAGGTTTTCATTCGGGAAAGGCACAGTCCTGAATATCAGGGGGACAGGAACAGGTCCGGAGATTTCCGCTCAGGCGGATATCCGCACGGATCGCTTCGAGATTCTCGGCGCCGCCTACAGGCTCAGGCAGGGCTCGGCGGAGGCGACCGTGCATGTCACGGGAAGAATCGGACCCGAGCTCTCCCTGGATTTCACCGGGGAAACCCTGCCCGCCTCTCCGGAAAGGCTCGCCATATCAGGGCATATGGGCCCCGCACAGGGCAAGGTCCGCCTCAAGGGCCTGCTGGATCTGAACCATCTGGTTTCGGTGCAGGCCGACGCGGACCGGCAGCTCTCCGGTGAGGTGAGCGGAGAAATGAAGATCGGATGGGGGGACAAGACAACCCTGAACGGATCGCTCAGGTGCAGACAGGCAAAGGTATCCGTGAGAGATTCCATCGTCACCCTTGACGGATCTGTCGTCATGACGGGCAATGCGCTGAAAAGCAACGGCATGCAGGTACTGACCGACGACATGAGACTCACCCTTTCAGACGGAACGCTCGTCCTCGCACCCAAGCCCGTTTTCAGAGGGAACCTTACGGTCGAGGGCATGTCCCTCCCCCTGGAGGAAAAAGACAGGGACGCCTTCGGTGATCCGGAGGCGTACACCGCCACCGGTCACCTCAGGTTCCTCGATCTCGATCTCTACGGCATGCCCGTGGATGAGGCCCATGCAGATGCATCGCTCAAGGATGGTGTGCTCACCCTTTCCGATATCCGAACCTCCGGCGAATCGGGCACGATACAGGGCTCGCTTTCCACCGACCTGTCAAGGGTCCTTTCCTTCGATGTCACCTTTGCCCTGCTGAACGCCAACATCGCCCGGTTTTTCGACGCGGTGTCCGAGGAACAGGACTGGATCAGGGGCACGATGGATCTGAACGGCCATCTCTCCGGAGAGAACGGGGCCGTAAACGGCACCATGAACCTGGTGGCCAAAAACGGCAGGCTCAAGAAATACGCCCTGGCATCCAGGATTTTCGCCCTGCTCAATATCTACAAAATCGTCCAGACCCGCGACATCGAGCTCACCAGCAGGAATTTCCCGTACAACGTCATCACGTGCACCTTTCAGGTTCATGACGGCGTGATGAGCTTCGACGACTTCTACCTCGACAGCAATTCCCTTCAGCTCTCGGCGGTGGGAAAATACTCGCTCAAGACCAGGAACATCGATGCCGTTCTGGGCATACAGCCTTTCGAGACCGTGGATAAGGCTATCAGCTGGATTCCCCTTCTCGGGTGGGTGCTTACCGGCGATAGCGGCCGGCTCCTGGTGGTGAGCCTGAAGGTGACCGGGCACGCGGACGACCCATCGGTGCAGATCGCACCCCTGGACACGATCTCGAATCCCATCAGGGAATCCATCGTCCGCGCACTCGGCCTCCCGGCTGAAATCCGCCACGAGTTCCGCAAGTACATGCCGAAAAAGGATTGATCGCCTTCATAGGACGGCAAGCGGGAAGAGAAATATGAACCCGTCCCTGAATTGATTTCTCCGCCGGCCTGGAAAGGCGAGATGTGAGCCCGTCCCCGAAAGGGATGGTTATCTCGGGATGTCTTTTTCGAGAAAAAACGATTCCATCTTCTCGATCAGGGGCTTCAAGGTGGAGCGGTCAAGCGCGGATATGGCGACGCCGCCATAGCGGCGGGTGATGGTTACGGCAAGATCGGGAGGACATTGGTCGGCCTTGTTGAACACCCTGAGCCTCGGCTTTTCCTGAAGGTTCAGCTGCTTGAGGATGTCGTCAACGGCCTGCATCCGGTACTCCAGATGGGGGTCGGAGAGATCGATGACCTCGAGCAGCAGGTTTGCGTCCTCGAGCTCTTCAAGGGTGGCCATGAACGCGGCGCGCAGATCGTTCGGCAGATCGCGGATGAAGCCCACCGTGTCCGTGATGATCACCTCCACGTCCCGGGGAAACCTCAGGCGCTTGCTTGACGGGTCCAAGGTGGCGAACGGCATGTCCGCCGCCAGCACCCGGCTCCTGGTCAGGGTGTTGAGCAGGGTGGACTTGCCCGAATTGGTGTACCCGATGATGGAGATGACCGGCACCTCTCCCCTGCTCCTTCTGAGACGGGTGAGCCTGCGCTTCCGGCTGATCCCGCGGGTTTCCCGCTCGAGCCTGGTCATCCGGTTCTTTGCCTTCCTCCTGTCCACCTCGAGCTTGGATTCGCCGGGGCCCCTGGTGCCGATACCGCCTGCGAGACGGCTCAGGAAAGGATTCTTCCCCACCAGTCTGGGCATGTTGTAGCGAAGCTGGGCAAGCTCGACCTGGATCTTGCCCTCCTTTGTCTTTGCCCTGCGGGCGAAGATGTCCAGGATGAGCTGCGTCCGGTCGATGACCCTCAGCTCGGCCACCTCGGAGACGGACCGCGCCTGGGAGGGCGAAAGCTCCTGATCGAAGACGAGGAGGTTGGCGTCCAAGGCCAGGGCCTTGATGCTGACCTCAGAGACCTTTCCCTTGCCCACGATATACTTGGGGTCGGGCTTCTCCCGCCGCTGGATAATGGTGTCAAGCACGGTGATCCCTGCGGATTTCGCGAGGGACTGGAGTTCGGAGATCGCGATCTTCGCGTCCTCTGACAGGGAGGGCACCACGGCCACGAGGATGGCCCTGTCCTCACCCGCCCCGCGGCTCAGGGCCTTGTGCTTCCGGTTGATCTCGGCTTCGAGCGCCGTGATGAACTCGTCAAAGGGCAGATCCAGACGGTGGGTCGGCGTGGGATCGAGAACGGTCCATACGGCACCCTCCCCGCCCGCTGGGAGTAGGTGCGCACCGTGGGCGTCTCCGGGGTCCCCGTTGTCCTTGACTTCGATGACCCAGATCATGTCGAGCCTCAGCTTGGCGAGGTCGGTGAGATCCTCGAAGTCCAGACCGCCCGGGACGAGGTGCGTGTGGATGAGCCGCAATCCCTGGAGCCTGCCGGGATGGGTGCGCATCCGCTCCAGCCCGGGGATGGACAGTCCGGTTGCGGTGCCGGCTATCACGTACTCCACCGTGCCCTGGCGGCTGAGAAGGATGCCTATCTGGATGCCGATTTCCCGGGAAAGCCTGGATATCTCCAATGCGAGCTCTTGGGTGATGACCGACTGAGGAGGGACCCTTCTCCGGTAGAGGCGCTCGAGGGATTTGAGCTCCGATGCCTTCAGTGACTTCGAATTGCCGTAAACGTTCTGTATGGAACGCTCCTTTTATGTTCTCACGCCTTCTCGATGAGCGAGGCGTGCATGACGACCTTTGCCCGGTTGCTCACCATCTCGATGAGGATCTTCACCCGGCCCTCGTCGGAGCCCCAGGCCTCGAACACGCCGTAGAGGTCCTTCATGGGGCCGGACTTGATCCGCACCACGTCTCCGGGGGCAAAAGAAACCGGCTTCTTGATGGTGCCGGATTCCTTGTCCTCCAGGGTGCACAGGCCGCGGATAAAATCGTCGTCGATGGGCACGGGCTGGTAGTTGTCCAGAAGAATCCTCCTGACCCCCCGGCACCACCTGATCTTGTGATATTCTTCTTCCGTGGGCGCGATGTTGGCGAAGATGTAGTTGGGAAACAGGGGATATTTCTTGAGGATTTTCTTCCTGGCATGAAATACGTACTTCTCCATGAAAGGCTGGTATATTCCGACCCCCTGCTGCCTGAGAACCATACAGGCGACATCGTCCTCCTTCGGATTGGTCTGAATCACGAACCACTGCTTCATTCCCCATGCTCCACCAGCTCTGTATAGCCCAAAGCATGTATAGAGTCAATCAATGCAAACCCAACCGCGTCCCTCATGGAGAGCGTTTCGCAGAGTCGATCAGCTTTGACACGCGTACGATCTCGACCCCCTGATCCCTTATCCTCGGGATCTCCCGAGCAAGCACGGCCAAGGTCTCCGGATAGGGATGACAGATGGCGACGGCATCCGAGTAGTACCGTGAAATCTTCACCAGCTTGTTAATCTGGGAGACGATATAGGAATCGGTGCGTTCATTGTCAAGGAAAACATCCCGGGCGATCATGGGGATGCCGATTTCGGGCGCCAGGGCCCTGCATACGGACTTGCTGGTGGTCAAGCTGTCCACGTAGAACAGCCCCCGGTCCCTGATGTCCTCAAGCACCAGTCGCATGATGTCTTTATCGGCGGTTATCCGTGAACCCATGTGGTTGTTCACGCCTTTGACATGAGGAACGCTCTTAAGGTTGTGTCGCACAATGGAGCGGATATCCGAGCGGGACATATGCTGATAGATCGCGCCCTTGCCCGGATCCTTTCCATTGCCCTGCATGGGCAGGTGCAGCAGCACCTCTTTGCCCCTGTCGTGAAGATACCTGGCCGCCTTTTCCGAATACGGCCTGTCCGGCAGCACGGAGAAGGTGAGGTCCGCATCGATCGTGCAGAAATCTTTCGCCCACTTCAGGCTCAAGCCCATGTCATCGACGATGATGGCGCATCGGGCGGTCTTCCCGGGCGCCCCGGAGAAACGGACGTTCCATGTCCGTCCGTCGATGACGACCCGTACATGCCTGGCGCTCTCGATGCTCAGGTCTCCTGCGTCCTTCATGGGGGAGAAGGCACGGGAAAGCATCACCTCGGAAAGCGGCTTGTGAAGGGTCACATCGACCGCGTGGCCGGAAAACCGGACGTCTTTTCTGGCAATGCCGAGCTCGAAGAGACAGCCCTTGATCAGGAGCTCGGGAGACCCGTTCTCTTTGGTGGACACCACGGCCTGATCCGGGCCCTTTCCACGGCCCTGCGTCATGATGATCAGGGCGGCCGCCCCCGCAAGAAGGATCAGGGCGACAATGACAATGGTCAGAATATTGTTTTGATTCTTCCGCCTGCTGCTTCGCCTTTTCATGCTGCCTTTCTGACCCAGTGGAACACCTCCCAGGACTTGAGCAGGTCAAGCCCGTACTTGAGCTGATAATCATTGTCCAGAAGCTTTTCAGAGCGGGGTTCACCATCGGAGCTCTTCCCGCCGGCATCGGGCTCGAGATGATCCTCGAGATCCTCCTCTCTCAGGAAGTCCTGGCTGGAGGGCTCTTCTGTGCCCGGGTCCTTCATCTTCTGGTCCACCCGGATGTCGGGCTCGATTCCGGTTGCCTGAATGGACCTCCCGGACGGCGTGTAATAACGGGCAACCGTGAGCTTCAGGGCCGATCCGTCGCTTAAGGGCCTGATGCTCTGCACCGATGCCTTGCCGAAGCTCTTGACCCCGACCACGATGGCGCGCTTGTTGTCCTGCAGTGCGCCGGACACGATCTCCGCGGCACTGGCGCTGCCGCCGTTGATCAGCACGATCATGGGAAACCCCTCGAAGGTTCCCTCCTTGCGCGCCCGGTATTCCGTCTTTTCCTCGGGTCTCCTCCCGTCGGTGTAGACAATCAGGCCGCTTTCGAGAAAAAGATCGCTCACCGAGACCGCCTGATCGAGCAGCCCGCCCGGATTATACCTCAGGTCGAGGATCAGGCCCTTCAGAGGTCCCATCTCCTCCAGTGCGCTGCGGATATCGTCGGCTGTGTCCACCTGGAAATTCCTCACCTTGATGTATCCGTAGCCGGGATTGAGCATCTCCGCCTTCACGCTCTCGATGTGGATCATTGCCCGGGTGATGGTCATGTCCACGGGTTTTTCCTGCTTGTCCCTGAGGATGGTGATGACCACCTGGGTGCCTTTCGGACCCCTGAGAAGCTTGACCGCATCTTCGAGGCTCATGTCGCCCGTGGATTTCCCGTCGATCCTGACGATCCGGTCGCCGGGGAGCACTCCGGCATGGAAGGCCGGGGTCCCCTCGATGGGAGAGATGACGGTGAGCACGTCGTCGCGAACGCCGATCTCGATGCCGAGCCCCCCGAATGAGCCGGTGGTGCTGATCTGCATCTCCTTGTAGCCTTCCTTGGTCAGATACGCAGAGTGGGGATCCAGAACGGAAACCATCCCCTTGATCGCCCCCTCGATAAGCTTCTCGGGGGTCACGTCCTCCACATAGCTCTTCTCGATAATGCCCAGGCAGTCGGTGAATTTCTCGAGCTGAGGGTAGACCCCCGACATGTCGGCACTGAGAACCTTGGTGAAATTCGCCCCCACACCGGCAAGGAAGATACAGGCAACAACCCCCCCAAGGATGAAAATCTTATGAATTTTCATAAACGCTCCCATAGAGTATCCAACATTCCTTATCGCCTATATCACATATCTATTTACGATAAAACACATACTATTCGCGCATCAGCCATGCGTGAGGATCCTGGGCCTTCCCGCGTGAACGTATCTCGAAATGCAGGGTCGGCTTGAGCACGTCCCCGCTCTGGCCTGCCCGTCCGATGGTTTCCTGGAGCACGACCATGTCGCCCACCACCTTCAGGGCCTCCTGGAGGTGGCTGTATACGGAGTAATATCCCTCCCCGTGATCGAGGATCAGCGTATTCCCATATCCTCCCATCCAGTTGAAGTATACGACCTTGCCCGCGTGAACGCTCTTCACCGGAAGACCCTCCTGAACCTCGATGTCTATGCCCTGAGACCGCTGGGGGATACCCTGGAGGGTGAACGGACCGAACTTGCGCACCACCTTCCCCTCCACCGGCCAGGGGAGCTTCCCCTTGTTCCGGAGGAATCCGGCACCCATCTCCACGGCCTTGCCTGCACCCTTCTGGATTTCTTCCAGGAGATCCTGTATCTGATCCTGATATTTCTTCGACTGTCCCTTCAGGGACGACACCAGCCGGGTCTTCCGGTCGCGCTGAACGGCCAGCTCGTCCACCGTCTCCTCGAGCTCGGCCAGATCCTGACTGAGAAGCTCCGTCAGTTCCCGGGCCTTTTCCCTGGTCGCCTCGCGATCCTCCTTGAGGCTCTGGTACTCGCGCACGGTCCGGGCGCGGTCGCTGATGACGGCGTTGATGTATCCGGAATACCGCTCGTGCCCGTAATACGCACTGATCAGATCCAGGGAGGCTCCCTTGTAGAGCAGGACCCACTGGTAATGCATTCCCTTCTCCGCGGTTGCGAGGCTGGTCTCATAGGCCGCCAGCTCCTTGTCGAGGATCGCGATCTGGGCCTGCTTGCTCGTGATATTCGCCCGCACCTTGTCGATCCGGTTCTGCATCCTCTGTATCTCAGAGTCCATGGACTTCAGCTTTTTCTCTTCCGATAGGTAGGTTCCTTGCACCTCACGGGCCTTTCTGGTCAATTCCTTGAGCTTGAGCGCCGGATCATCGGCTGCGAGAAGGGAAAGGGAGGGCAGAAAGATCAGGAATAAGATGACGAGCCTAATCATCGGTACTCTGCCTGATGGCCAGGTGGGCTCCCAGCAGGCTGAGGAAACCGGGCAGCGCGATCACGAAGGCCATCTGCCGGATACGCATGGGAGCAAGGAGATCACTGAGAACCGGCACCTCGGCGGTGAGGAGGATACGAACCCCTTCAAGGGCCAGGAGCGCCAGGGCGGCTCCACCCGCACCATAAAGGAGTGCCTCGAGAAGATAGGGCGCGTAGAGAAAGTATCGCCGGGCACCCAGGAGATGGAGCACCTCCATTTCCTGACGGCGCGAAGCCATGCCCGCGCGGATGGACAGGAACACGACCAGGGAAAGGGACAGGATCACGGCCAGGGCCACGCCCGTGCCCGCAATGACGATGGGGTAATACGCATCGGCCACCCTGCCCAGGATACCCCGGTCGTAGCGGACATCCTCCACCTGGGGTATCTCCCCGATCCTTGCGGCCACCTCCGCGATCGAGCCCGTATACGGGGGCTTGAGCCTGACCTCGAAGGCATCGGGGAGAATCCCCGGATCGAGGCCCTCCACCAGGGAGTCATCGGGCCCGAGCCACTGCCGCAGGCGATCGAGCCCCTCGCGGCAGGGGATGAACTCGACCCCGGTCACCTCTCTCATGACCGCGATCCGGTCTCTGATCTCCTGGAGGGTGCTCTCCTGCTGTCTCCCGGAAAGGTAGGCGATGACGGTGCTCGATGTGCCGCGGAGCGTCCTTGTCTGGCCGGCGAAAGAGACGACATGGAAAACGAGGATCAGCTGGCACATGGCGAACCAGCAGGCGATCAGGGTGATGAGACTCCCCCATGGCCTCCTGGCCAGGCCCTTTACCAGCAGTTTCAGAATGTAGAGCACCCTGATCATGGGCTTTCTCACCCGCTCACGATCATCCCCCGGTCCAGGGATATCACCCGGGAGAAATCGATGAAGGGGTCTTCCCGGTGGCTTGCGATGACGAGGGTCGTCCCCTTTCGATGGAGCCGGTAGAACATGTTCATCACGAACCGCGCAGTGGTGTCGTCGAGGCTTCCCACGGGCTCGTCGGCCAGGAGGATGTCGGGATCATGGATGATCGCCCTGATAATGGCGACCCGCTGCCTCTCTCCGCCCGAGAGGTCTCCCGCGCGCTCGTACACCTTGTGCTGCAGCCCGGCCCATTTGAGCATCTGCCAGACCCTTTTGCGGATATAGCCCGAGGATTTGCCCAGGATCTGGAGAATGATGGCAATGTTATCGTAGACGGGCCAATCGTCCACGAGCCGGTAGTCCTGGAATATGAAGCCCATGTGTTGCCTCAGCGCCTGGATATCGGGACCGCTCAACTTCCCGGCATCCCGTTCGAAGAGGTATACCTGCCCCCTCGACGGACGCTCCATGATATGGAGGATCTTGAGCAGTGTCGTCTTCCCGGCCCCCGATGGGCCGAGAATGAAGCAGCACTCTCCTCTGGAAATCTGGAACGTGACATCCCGCAGGGCATACGTGCTGTCGTGGTAGAGCTTCGAGACGTCCTGAAGAATAATCATCCCATACCCGTACCTGCTGACTCCCTAAAAAAACAGTATGCCTTTGCCTGCAGAGGACTACGCGAACCTCTGCCGGATCTCGGTGAGGAGATCGATCTCGCCTGCGAGATACTCGATGCTCCGCTCCAGTGCCGGATGCTCTCCTGCCAGAGAGGCCGATTCTATCATGAGATGCTGCAGCTCGCTCACCTCTTTTTCGATCAGTCCCAGAATTCTTACTACATGAGCATCGCTGAGTTCAATGGCCTCTTCGAGCCCTTCCTGTTCGGCACCGGCAGAGGCCTTTCCACCGGCCCCGATGGCGCCGAGCAGCTTATCGGGAGAGATCTCCAGGGTCTGTGAGAGCTTGTCCACAACCTTTCTGCTCGGTCTTCTGGGCGGGGTATGCTCGTAGAGCGAAATGGTCTTCGATGACACCCCGCTCAGATTGGCCAACTGCTCCATCGTCATTCCCTTTGATTTTCGAATACTTCGTAAATCGTTCACTGATTCCTCCTATATGGTTCTCATACCGAACTGCCTACCTTCTCATTGTTCATCCGCTTTTACACTATACACTATAACTATTTTCCAATACTCCTCCATACACTTCCCCATAAGGGGAAACGATTCCCTGTCGCCCTGTCACGCCTATATACCAGACAACGGCCTGTGTTGCCACATTTTCAGGTGGAAATAAACACCAATCTCGTTCTTCCTCTTCTTCCCCATCACAGGAGGAATGAGGAACCTCATGTGAAAAAAACACCCCCGCAGGTTCCCTTGGTATGGATTTCGCAGAACCATTCTCCATGGCGAAGGAAAACGAGAACGGTCAAGAGCGATCGGAACAACCGAGCAGTAAACGAATCCAGGACGCCAGGGAAAAGGGACAGGTGTGCAAAAGCACGGAGGTTTCGACGTGTTTCCTGTTCGTGGCCTCCGTGGTATCCTTTTATTTCTATATACCTGCGCTGGGCAGAAAGCTCGGCGGCGTCATGAGCTTCTACATGGGCAATGCATCGGCCTGGGACGGCACTCAGGACTCGGTGGTCACCATCTTTCACCAGGCAGTGTTCCAGCTCGGAATCCTCGTTCTGCCCATCCTTTTCATCTTCCTGGCCGTCGGTATAGCGTCAAATATCCTTCAATTCGGATTTGTATTCAGCGGCGAACCCATTGCCCCCAAATTCTCCAAGCTCAACCCCATCACCGGGATCAAGAACAAGTTCTTCTCATTAAAGAGCTTGGAACTACTTGTTAAGACCATCATCATTCTCTTTGTCATCTCCTGGGTGGCCTACCGGGCGATCAAGCGGGAGATCCCCGTGCTTCCGCCTCTGATGAATTGCGATCTTCCCGTCATAGTATTGACTATTTTCCAGTCCTCCATGCACCTGCTCTGGGATTTCCTGTGGATTTTCGTCATGGTTGCGGTTGCCGACTATGTATTCCAGCGCTGGCAGCACACCCGGGACCTGATGATGACCAGACAGGAGGTCAAGGAGGAGTACAAGCAGCACGAAGGTGATCCCATGATCAGGAGCCGAATCCGGTCCATCCAGATGCACATGGCCCGGCGCAGGATGATGAAGGAGGTGCCCAAGGCGGACGTGATCATCACCAACCCCACCCACCTGGCGGTGGCGCTCAAGTATGAGCGCGGCAAGATGATGGCGCCCGTCGTGCTGGCAAAGGGTGCCGGTCACCTGGCCGGGAAAATCCGGGAGATCGGGCGGCTCAACGGCATACCCATCATCGAAGACAAGCCCTTGGCACAGGCTTTGTATAAAACCGTCGAGATCGGGGACGTGATCCCGGAGGAATGGTACAAGGCGGTGGCCGAAATTTTGGCATACATCTACAGACTCAAGGCGGGCATCCGATAAATGACACAGAACAAAGAGTTTTCCCTCAGCCTGGATCGGAAGATGGCGAGCGACCTCGTCATGGCCATCGGGGTCATGGTGGTCATGATCATCGTGCTCGTCCCGCTGCCCACCTTCCTGCTCGACATCCTGCTCACCTTCAGCGTCACCATCGGCGTCATCACGCTGATGGTGAGTATGTATACCATCAACCCATTGAATTTCTCCGTGTTTCCCTCACTGCTCCTGGTGGTGACCCTCTACCGCCTGGCGCTCAATATCGCATCCACGAGGCTGATCCTCCTGCACGGCTCCGAAGGAGAGCTGGCCGCAGGAAGGGTGATCAACACCTTCGGCCAGTTCGTGGTGGGCGGAAGCTATGTGGTGGGCTTCGTGGTGTTCGGCATCTTCGTGATCATCAACTTCGTGGTCATCACCAAGGGCGCGACCCGCATCGGCGAGGTGACCGCACGGTTCACCCTGGATGCCATGCCCGGCAAACAGATGGCCATCGACGCCGACCTCAACGCGGGAATCATCACCGAGCAGGAGGCCCGCGAGCGCCGGGACCTCATCCGCCGGGAGGCCGAGTTCTACGGGGCCATGGACGGTGCCACCAAGTTCGTGCGGGGAGACGCCATCGCCGGCATCATCATCACCTTCATCAATATAATCGGCGGGATCGTCATCGGGGTTCTCCAGCACAAGATGCCCTTTGCCGAGGCGCTCACCACCTACACCACCCTGACCATCGGCGACGGTCTGGTGACGCAGATCCCGGCACTGATCATCTCGTCTGCCGCGGGCATCCTCGTCACCCAGTCGGCAGCGGACAAGTCCATTGGAAGACAACTCTCCGAGCAGCTTTCCTTCCAGCCCATGGCACTGTTCTCCGCCGCGGTGATCATCTTCTTCTTCGGTCTGGTTCCGGGAATGCCCCATACTTCCTTCATCGGCATCGCCCTGCTCATGGGCGCTGTCGGCTGGCTGTCCCTGCGATTCAAATCAGAGGAGGAGATCCCGGAAGAGGCGCCCAGAGAAGAAGAAATGTCTCCCGAGTCCCTGCTTCCCATGGATATTCTGGAGTTCGAGATCGGTTACGGTCTCATCCCCCTGGTGGACTCCGCGCAGGGTGGCGGTCTTTTGACGCGTATCAAGGGAATGCGTCGAACCATTGCCGGTGATCTCGGCGTCATCGTGCCCCCCATTCACGTGCGCGACAACCTCGACCTCAAGCCCAACGAATACAAGCTCATGCTCAAGGGTTCGGAGATCGCGTGCTCCGAGGCCATGGCCGACAGGCTCATGCTCCTGAACCCCGAGAACGTGCAGATCGACATCCCCGGCATCCCTGTCAAGGAGCCCGCATTCGGCCTGCCCGCGCTCTGGATCAAAAAATCCGACAGTGAGCGGGCCCAGCTGGCCGGGCTCACGGTCGTCGACGCCTCGACGGTGATCGCCACGCACCTCACCGAGGCGATCAAGAGCAACGCCCATGAGCTCCTGGGCAGGCAGGAGCTGCAGTCAATCCTGGACACCGTGTCCCGCTCCCATCCCAAGGTGGTGGAAGACCTCATCCCGTCCACGCTGCAGGCGGGCGTGGCCTTGCGGGTATTCAAGAACCTGCTCAATGAAAAGGTGCCGGTCAAGAATGTCCTCACCATCCTGGAGACCCTGGCGGATTACGGTGCCATGACCAAGGACCCGGATATTTTGACGGAGTATGTCAGACAGGCCCTCATGCGCGTCATCTCCAAGCCCTACGTTCAGGACAGCACGATCCGCGTACTGGCTTTGGATCCCGCTATAGACGGGGTAATCTCGCATTCCGTCCAGCACACCGAGCATGGTTCGTATCTTGCATTAGAACCGGAGAAATCACAAAAGATCCTGATGACGTTGAACAAGGAGGTGCAAAACGTGGGCAAACAGGGACTGGTTCCGATCCTGCTGACATCACCCGTAAGCAGACCCTACCTGAAACGGCTGACCGAACGGTACCTGCCGGATCTCGTGGTCCTCTCCCACAATGAAATACCTCCGGACATCACCATTAAAAACCTCGGGATGGTAAGGGTCGATGCAAGTTAAGACATACACCGCAAACTCCATGAAGGATATCCTCTCCCAGATCAAGAGCGAGCTGGGATCCGATGCCGTGATCCTCTCCAAACGCGAGATCGCGGACCGCACCTTCGGCCTGACCGCCAGACCCATGATCGAGGTCACGGCCGCCGTGGACTTCGAGGTGAACTCCTCTGATTATCGCCTGAGGAGCCCGGGTGCCGCTCCCAGGATGCAGGAACCGGGTCTGCCGGCTTTCTCGGCCTCCCCGGCCGGGCACCTGGCCGACGACATCACCGAGCTCAAGGAAATGATCAAGGAGCTCATCGCCCACTCCGGCATGAAGCTCCACGAGAACAATCCCGTGCGGAAGAAGCTCCTTTCGCGCGGAATCCGGCCCAATCTCGTGGACGTACTGCTGACCAAGCTCGGCGCCGGGGCAGAGGAGAGCGCCGTAAGAAACCTCCTGGGCAAGCTCGTCAAGACCGAAGAGCCCGCCGCGAGCAGGGTATGGGTTTTCGTGGGCACCACAGGCGTCGGGAAGACCACTACCATCGCCAAGATCGCTGCAGGGGGCGTCCTCAATCACCGCCGGAAGGTGGGGCTCATCACCCTGGACACCTACCGGATCGGCGCCGTGGATCAGGGACGGATCTACGCCAAAATACTGAACATCCCCTTCATGTCCGTATCATCGGTCTCCGAGTTCCGGGCCGCACTGGGCAAGATGGGCTCTCTGGATCTCGTGCTCGTGGACACCGTGGGCAGATCGGCACTGTGCCGGGACTACATTCCCCAGATCAGGGGGTATCTCGACGGTATCGATCCCTGCACCTTCCTGCTCATGCCGGTGGCCACGCGTGACAGCGAGATGGACGCGGTCACCAGAACCTTCTCCGGCCTCGACATTCACCGGATGATCTTCACCAAGGCTGACGAGGCGATACACGCAGGCTCCGTCATCACCCACAACCTCATCCACCGGATTCCCGTCTCCTATATCACCACGGGTCAGCGGGTGCCGGAGGACATTGAAAAAGCATCGTCTTCAACGATCATACACAGATGTCTCGGAGAGAGAACATGAAAGATCAAGCGCATACGTTGAGAAAAATCTTCGAGGGGGCGACCCCGCCCTGTCCGCAGGTACTCTCCGTCACTTCCGGCAAGGGCGGCGTCGGGAAAACGAGCCTCGTCGTCAACATGTCCATCATCCTCGCGTCCCGGGGCAAGAAGGTGCTCGTGCTCGATGCAGACCTGGGACTCGCGAACATCGACGTCATGCTGGGCCTGGTCCCGAAGTACACCATCCAGCACGTGCTCCAGGGACAGTGCTCCCTGGACGAGATTATCCTGGAAGGGCCTAAAGGCATCAAGATCATCCCGGCCTCGTCGGGCATCCAGGAACTGGCGGACCTGAATCACGAGCAGCAGCTCTGCCTGATGAACTCGCTGGACTACTTCGAGCAGGACATCGACTACATGATCATCGACACAGGAGCAGGCATATCCCGTAATGTCATGTACTTCAATGCCGCCTCCCAGCGGGTCATCGTGGTGGCCACGTCCGAGCCCACCTCCATTACCGATGCGTATGCACTGATCAAGGTGCTGAGAAAACAATACGGCGTAAAGCGCTTCGATCTCATCGTGAACAACGTCTCCACCAAGGTGGAGGGGGATCAGGTCGCACGACAGTTAAGTTTGGTGTGTGAGAGGTTTTTAGGGGATGTAGTCCTTGAAACGCTCGGGTCCGTTCCCACGGACAAGAATATTCCCGAGTGTGTCAAGGGGCAGAAGGCATTTGTGGGGGTCTATCCCGCCGGAGAGGCTTCAAGGCGCCTGGAGAGAATCGTGAGCCGCATGGAACAGACTTCGCGGCCCTCGTCCAGCGGCAGTCTGCAGTTTTTCCTCAGGAGGATGGTCCTCAATCAGATGAAGGGGTCGAACCATGCAGGATATAGCATTTCCCGATCTTACTGAAGAACAGAAGCTCAATCCGAAGATCCGGTCAAAGGTGATCAGCGAGTTTTCGCCCTTGATCAAGTACATCGCGAGCCGCATCGCCATCAGGCTTCCTCCCCATATCGATCTGAATGACCTCATCAACGCGGGCGTCATCGGGCTCATCGATGCCATCGAGAAATTCGATGCATCCAAGCAGATCAAGTTCAAGACCTATGCGGAGTTCAGGATCAGGGGCGCCATCCTGGACGAGCTCAGGTCCATGGACTGGGTGCCCAGATCGGTGCGGCAGAAGGCACGCAAGGTGGAAGACACGTATAACAGGCTCGAGTACACCCTCGGGAGACCGGCCAGCGACGAGGAAGTGGCACAGGAGATGAAGATCGATCTCGAGAGCTTCCACCGGCTCATCTCGGAGACGGCCTCTGTCTCGCTGTTGAGCCTCGACGATCTGGGCGAGGACGATTCCGACGCATCCAGGAGAAATCTTCTGGAGTACATCCTCCAGGACGAGAAGGACTGGCCCTCCCACCGTCTCAGGTACGCCGAGGTGAGAGAGACGGTGGCAAAGGCCATCATGACCCTCCCCGAGAAGGAGCGCATGGTCATCTCGCTGTATTATTACGACGAGCTGACCATGAAGGAGATCGGGCACGTTCTGAAATTCACCGAATCGCGGGTTTCCCAGATCCATACCAAGGCGATCCTGAGGCTCCGGTCGAAAATGCAGAAGCTCTTCAAGGAAATCCGGTCCTAAAGATTTGAGTGGGAATTTTCGATGAAACGAAAAAGACCTTGGAGGCGGCCCTATGGCAATTGACAAGAACATGAAGATCCTCGTTGTCGACGACTTTTCGACAATGCGCAGAATCGTGAAAAACATCCTCAGACAGCTCAATTTCAACAATATTGTCGAGGCCGATGATGGCTCCAGCGCTCTGGACATCCTTCAGAAAGAAAAGATCGACATGGTGGTCTCCGACTGGAACATGCCCAAGATGACGGGACTCGAGCTCCTGAAGGCGGTGCGCGGCGACGACGCGCTCAAGGACATCCCGTTTCTGATGGTGACTGCGGAGGCCCAGCAGGAAAACATCATCGAGGCCGTGAAATCAGGAGTGAGCAACTATATCGTGAAACCCTTCACCGCAGAAACGCTCGGGCAGAAAATCAATCAGGTGTTCAGCAAGTAAGAGGGAGCAGGCGTGTCGAATTCCCCGGGGAAAAAAGCCGAGCTGGACAAGGACGGGATATCCTTTGATTTCAACAAGGCGCAGCTCGATAAAGACGGGATCTCACTCGCCGACGTCCCGGAGAGCCAGGTTCTCCAGGAGACGGACAAGGCCGGGAGACCAGGTGGGGAAGAGGCACGGAGCATCCCGGTCTGGCGGCGCAGAAAAATCGTTCTCTCTCTCGTTGCCGGCATCGCCGCGGTGTGCGTGGCCACAGGCATTTTCATGGTGCGGGCCCCGGAAGAGGATCAGCCGTATCTCCCCCCAAGCCATCCCGAGCCTTCTCCCGCCGTTCTCTCCTCACCCGACGGAGACATACTGCTCGATCCCTTCACGGTGCTGTTCGATCCGGACAATCCCCGCCAGTCGGGAGTGCTGCTCGCCCAGGTAAGCCTGCAGATCACCCCGGGAACCGGGCCGAACATCAGCAGCAGGCTCTTTGATGTCAGAAAACTCATTTACCAAAGGCTCACGACAAATGCCGGGATATATACGAAGAATGAGCTGGCCGCCATTATCAGGCAGGACCTGGAGGATCTCCAGGTCAAGGACGTGGCGTTTGTCCAGTATGAGAAAAGGTAGCGTCACGGCTTAAAGGGAAAGGGTTTCAAGCTTTTCACCAGGCAACCCGAAAGCCGTGTGACAGGGAAAACTACGGAGCAGAGAAAAGACATGGAGCTCAAAAAAATCGATAGCATGATCTCGTCGGAGGATCCCTCCCGGAGGAGAACCGCCGCCACCCTGCTTGCCGAGATCGGGGGGGAGGATGCCTACGACAGGCTCGAGCTGCTCCTGAAAGACCGCAACAACGGGGTGAGGGACGCAGCGCAGAATGCCATCGTCCTTCTGGGCGGAAGACAGGCCATTGCCAGGATGCTCCCGCTTCTGTCGCACAGTGACCCGGCCATCAGGAACACGGCCATCGATATCCTGCGAAAGATCGGCATAGATGGGGTCGACATGCTCCACGAGCTCGCGAGGGACACCGACGACAACGTACGCCTGTTCATTCTGGATATCCTGGGCACCATCGGGAGCCACGAGAGCGTGGACACCCTCATCGAAGGGCTCTACGACGTGAACCCCAATGTGAGGAACGCCGCGGTCATCTCGTTGGGCGAGATGGGAGACCCCCGGTCCTTCGATCATCTCAAGAAGCTCATCAACGACGAGGAATGGATCCGCTTCTCGGTCATCGAATCACTTGCCCGAATCCCTCACGAGGGGGTGGTGGAGTTCCTCATCCAGGAGCTTTCCCGGTGGTCGGGCGATGAGATCACGATATGCGCCATCCTGGAGACCCTCGGGATGATCGGTTCCCAAGAAGCGGTGCCGTCACTGCTGGACATGCTGCAGAATACCGACCAGTATGTGGAGTTTGCCGTGGCCCGGACCCTGCTCACCATTATGAGCATAGACGACATCGCCTCGCTTGAGGCTCAGGAGCGGCAGGTCCTCAAGGACATCCTCGACACCTGCCTGCCGGAGGCCGATGAAGGGCTCCTGTATCGCATTCTTCCGACGCTGGCGCGTATCGGGGATTCCCAGAGCGCCCGGCGCATCATCGAGCTGGCCGGAAAGGTGGAGCTGGACAGCGAGGCGGAAAAGTGGGAGGCGATCAAATCCACGCTCAAGTCCGTGGGAAGCGTCGATATGATGGTAGACCTCCTGGATCAGGACGAGAAAAGCGTAATCCTCGGCGTGGAGATGCTGGGAAGCATGGGGGGAGAAGAAGAGGCCCGGGAGATATCCAAGCGGGTTCTCTCGCAGCAGGGATACGTGAAGAGGGCAATGACCGAGGCGCTTGCCCGCATCGGCGGAAAAGGTTCGCGGGACACCATGCTCGAACTCCTGGAAGACCGGGACGGCCACGTCATCGGGGCTGCGCTGAAGTTCCTGGGCGATATGGGCAACCCCGACGATATCGGGAGGATCGAGCAGTTCCTGCGGCATCCGTACCCCGACGTGAAGGGCATGGCCCTGGACGCGATCGTGCGGATCGGCACGGTCAAGGCGGAAAAACGCTTCACGGCGCTCACCGCAGACAGTGATCCGAGAATACGCATCATGGCGCTCGACGGCCTGCAGAGGCTAGGATGCACAAACCTGGGACAGATCTGCACCTACATGCTCAAGGATCAGGACTGGGAAGTCCGCATGGTCGCCGTGAAAACAACCAGGGACGCAGGGCTTCCCATCGAGGAGGACCTTCTGGTAACCCTGCTCAATGACGAGCACGACGAGATATGCCATCCTGCCATCGACATCGTGGGATTAAGAAAGATCACAGGCTTGAGATCCTTCCTGGAGAACGCGATCGGCAGCGACGACATGTGGACCTCCTACCATGCCATCGAGGCCCTGGGGAAGTTCGGCGACGAGAACGCGAAATCGAGCCTCCTGTCCATCCTGAAAAGCGGGCGGGATTTTCTGCGCATCTCCGCCATAAAGGCCCTGGGTGAATGGAATGACGTGGATCTCGTAGGTGAGCTGGAGATCTATCTGGACGACGAGAACCTGGATGTGGCCCGCGCGGCTGCAGAGGCCATCGACCGAATTCAGGGGGTGGCCTTCTGATGGACCGGCTGATTCTGCAGACCGTCAGGCATCTGGAAGACCTGCCCACCCTGCCCTCGGTCGCTGTGGAGGTCATGGGCCTCTCCCGGTCGCCGGACGTCTCCATCAAGGGCATATCCGAGTGTATCCACAAGGACCCCCCGCTTGCCGCAAAGGTGCTCAAGATGGCGAACTCCTCCTTTTACCGCAGGGGCTCCCAGGAGATCGACACACTCCACCGCGCCATCCTCCTGATGGGCCTCAACGAGGTCATCAACATCATAACGTCCGTGTCGGTCCTGTCATCGCTGGGTTCCCGGAAATCGCAGGAGCAGAGCTTGAGGAAAAGGTTCTGGCACCACTGCATCGCCACGGGTCTCATCGCGCGGCGCATCGATATGAGACTGCGCTTGAGGCTGCAGGGAAGAGAGTTCGTGGGCGGCCTGCTCCACGACATCGGCAAGATCATCCTCGACGAATTTTTCCATGACCAGTTCATGCAGGCACACGCCCTGTCCATTGAACGGCAATGCTCCATGTTCGAGGCCGAAAACGAGGTCCTGGGCACTACCCACATGGAGATCGGACATTTCCTCGCCCAGAAATGGGGGCTCCCTCCCTACATCGCGGACATTAACCTGAACCATCACCGCCCTCAGGACGCGCAGTTCAAGGACATCACCTCGGTGGTATCCATAGCCAACCTGCTGGCAAAGGCCAAGGAGCTCTCCTGCGGGGGAGACACCATGTCCTTCGTCTTGAAGGATCAGCAGGGGTGGCATATTCTCAAAAAGATGGGACATCCCATGGACTCGATCGACGTCGAACGGATCACCTTCGAGATCGAAGACATCGGCGAGGAGGTAAGGGAGTACATTTCCACGATATCGGATCAGGAGGGCCAGGAACGTGCCCATGCCTGAATACCTCAACGCCGCCCAGCCCGGAATGCCGGATGAGATATTCCGCCTGCTGCGGGATTTCATCTATGAGCACTCCGGCATCTTCTTTTCCGACAACAAGAAGGCCCAGCTCGAAAACAGGCTCGCTCTGCGGCTGAAGATGAACAACCTCCCGGATTTCGACAAGTATTACTACATGCTCAAGTATGATCCGCAGGCGTCCCGGGAGCTGAGGGCACTGTTCGATTCGGTGACCACCAACGAGACGAGCTTCTTCCGGAGTCCTCCGCAGATTCAGGCCTTCCAGGAGAAGGCCCTGCCCGAGATCCTGGAAAAAAGAACCGCTCAGGGCGAACAGATCCTGCGGCTCTGGTCTGCGGGATGCTCGACCGGCGACGAGCCCTACACCCTGGGCATGGTGGTCAGAGAGGTGCTCGGGGAGAAAACGCCGGAGTGGGACGTGAAAATCTTTGCGAGCGACATCAGCGAAAAGGCGCTCAAGTCTGCACGGACGGCCGTGTACAACGATTACACCCTCAGGTCCGTGCCGCCTGACATCAAGAAAAAATACTTCACCCAGGAAGGATCCCAGTTCAGGGTCTGCGACGACGTCCGGATGCTCGTGGAGCTGCAGTACCTGAACTTCAACGACGAAAAAAGGGTGAGGCTTATGAGGGGCTTCGACATCATCTTCTGCAGGAACGTCCTCATCTATTTCGACGACGCTGCAAAAAAGAGATTCGTATCCCAGCTATACGACAATCTCAACCCGGGAGGTTATCTCTTTATCGGCCATTCGGAATCGCTGCACAACATCTCGCGGGCCTTTAAGCTGGTTCATTTCCCCGGAGCCCTGGGCTACAAAAAGGAGTAGGTGGAGGAGTGTATGACGAAGATACTCATAGTGGATGACTCAGCGACCGTCAGGAAACTTCTGATACACACCCTCAAACCGAAACACTACTCATGCATCGAGGCCTGCGATGGTTTTGACGCCCTGGAGAAGCTTGCCCTCGACCCCGATATCAAGCTCATCATCTCGGATCTGAACATGCCCAATATGGACGGCATCGAGCTCATCGGAAACATCCGGCAGAACCCGCAGTACCAGGATCTGCCCATCATCATGCTCACCACGGAGGCGTCCCAGGACAACCGGAAGCTCGCCTTCGACGCCGGGGCCAACCTCTACCTGGTGAAGCCCTCGCCGGCGCACATCATCCTCTTCAAGGTACAGAGCCTGCTCGAAGCGGATTCATGAATGGATGATCGTACCGGCCCTTCCCCTGCGACCGGGTTCCCTCACGAACCTTCTCCCCCAGGCGGAAGGTCCTCCGCCATATCCTGAGGCAGGCCCTCCCCCCGGCTGTTCTCACCGTTTCCGGCGTCTTCCTCCAGGGTGATCTCCCCGAGGAAATCGTCCACGGGCTTCACCCCGGGCAGGCAGTTGTCCTGTTTGACCGCGCCCAGGCTCTTCAGCCGGTCCGCAGACGGCAGCACCCGGGCCTCCCATGACCTCGCGGCGGCGTTGTACGCCTGCGCGGTCTTCTGGATGCCCTCCTTGAGCCTCTCGAAGTGGCGCGCAAACACCTTGACCCGCTCGAAGAGCTCCATGGCCCCTTTGAGGATCCGCTCCGCGTTCTCCGAGGCCGCGTGCTGCTGCCAGGTGAGCGCGATGGTGCGGAGCAGGGCGATCAGGGTGGTGGGCGTGGTGATGATCACGTTCTTTTCGATGGCGTCTTCGATGAGCGTCCTGTCGTGGTCCAGTGCCGCGCTGAAAAAGGACTCGGATGCGAGGAAGAGCACCACGAAGTCCGGAGCCGGGTCGAACTGCCGGAAGTATTCCTTTGACGAGAGCGAGACCATGTGGTTCCTCAGGCTCTGCGCGTGCTTTGCCAGGAGCTCCTTCTTCGCCTTCTCGTCCTCGGTGGCATAGGCCTCCATGTAGGCGCTGATGGGGAGCTTCGCGTCCACCACCACCTGCTTGTTCCGGGGGAGCCGGATAATGAGGTCGGGGCGCCTCATGCCCGAGTCGGTCCGCACGCTGGGCTGCTCGATGAAATCGCAGTGCGGCGACATGCCGGCGACCTCCACCACCCTCCTTAAGGTGATCTCGCCCCACCTCCCCTTGACCTGGGGCACCTTCAACGCCGTGGTCAGCGAGCGGGTCTGTTCGTGGAGCCGCTCCTGGGTTTTCATGAGCTCGGCGATATAGCGGGAGATGTCTCCGTAGGCGTTCTGCCGCGCGTTCTCGATCTCCCGCAGCTGGGTCTCGTAGCGCTTCAGGGCATCCTGCAAAGGTTTGACCAGCCCGTCGATGGCCTCCTGCCTCTTGCTCATGTCGCCCTTCATCTCGGCGAGCAGGGTGCTGACCGTCCCGCCGGCGAGATCCAGAAAGATCCTGTTGTTGTTTTTCAGAGCGTCGCCGGAGAGGGCCTGGAAGGTCTCCGCAAGCCGCTTGCGTGAATCCTCGACGAGCTCTGCCTGCCGGCTGAGCGATTCCTGGGCCGCCTCGAAACGGGTCTGGGCCTTCACGCGCTCCTGCTGCTCGGTTTCCAGAACCCTGCGGAGGGCCTGGATCTCTTCCTCCCTGCACCGGAGCGACTCCCGCAGGCCGGAGGCCTCCTGCCGGGCCTGCTCCAGCCCGGGCAGGCAGCGCACCTTTGCCAGAAGCCAGCCGAGCGCCAGCCCGACAATACCCGCTGCACCGATCATCGCCAGTTCCATCACACTGTGTTCCCCCTCTTTGCGGCACCCCGGTCTTTCCGGCGCACCGGCAGGTCTTGGCGCCTGCCGGTGTGTTCGTGCCTGCCGGTTCCCGAATACCCTACAACCCGGCCCGCCGCAAGGTCAGTATCTGATGGGCCTCCCGAGCGTGATGCTGTACGCCTGGTCCCTGGTCACGATGATATGGTCGTGCACCGGGATGCCCAGACTCTCGCCCAGATCCGTAAGCGCCCGGGTGAGCCGCTCGTCGTGCGCCGAGGGCGTAAGGCTCCCGGACGGGTGGTTGTGGACGAGGATCAGGGCCGAGGCGCCTCTTTCCAGGGCCGTCTTGAACACCTCCCGGGGATAGACGTGGGCCATGTTCACGGTGCCCTGGCAGAGATCCTCCACATGGATGAGCTTTCCTGCGGAGTTCAGGCACAGGAGCATGAAGTGCTCGCTCTTCTCGCCCCCGATCTCGGCCTGGACGTAGCGGATGACCGCCTCGGGATTGTCCAGAATGACGCCGCCGTCCGTGAAAGGCTCCAGGTATCGGCTCATGCACGCCTTGACGAGCTTGATCAGCGTGCCCGCATACTCGCCGATCCCCTTCCGGCTCTCCAGTGCCTCCAGCGATTCGTCGAAGATCCGCCTGAGCGACCCGTACTCTTCGAGCAGCTCCTTGGCCAGGGGCTTGGTATCCCTGCGGGGAATCGCATATCCCAAGAGCAGCTCCAGGATCTCGTAGTCGCTTAAAGCGCCCCTGCCCGCATCCCTGAATCTGTCCCGCAGCCGGCTGCGGTGGCCGGTGTAGTGCGGCGCGCCCGTGCTCATATCGCGTCCTCTCCCCCGTCCCGGCACTGGTCGTGCTCGAAGAGCGAGTAGAACGACCACGGCAGGATCTCGTCCGGCTCGTGCTCCCTGAGCGCGTAGTAGTCGGGGTTGCGCGGCCAGTTCCGCAGCACCTCCTGCCACCTCGACGGGTCGTGAGCGGCGAACTCCACGAGGACATCCAGGACCCGGCGGTCGCCCCGGGCGATCATGGCCTGGATGTAGGCCCATTTGGGACCTTCGAAGCCCACCGTCACGTTGCTCTGGGATTTCAGGCCCTTTACGATCTTCCGGATCCGCTTCTTCGCCTCCCCCGGTTCCAGCAGGGCCGCCCGCTCGTAGCGGGAATGAGGCTTGGGGATCATGGTGTTGATGCTCACCGAGACCCTGCCGATCCGCCGGTTGCCACGGGAGACCTGGATGAACGTCTGGCGGATGCGTTTGACCAGGTCGATTGCGGCGTCGATGTCCTCCTGCTCCTCGCCCGGCAGGCCCACCATGAAGTAGAGCTTGATGTCGCGGATGCCGCTTCTGACCAGGGAGGTCACGTCTCTCAGGATCTCCTCTCCGCTCACCCGCTTGCCCAGGGCGACGCGCAACGTGTCGGAGCCGACCTCCGGGGCCAGGGTCACCTCGTTGACCTTCGAGGCCTTCATGTAGGAGAGGAGCTCCTCCGAGATCATGCCCAGGCGCAGCGACGGCGGGGCGATCTTCAGACCGCGGGCGTCGATCTCTTCGAGAAGCCGGGTCAGCCGGGGGTGATTGTTCAGCGAGGTGCTCACCAGACCCAGCTTCCTCCCCGTGCGGGCGGCCTTGTCCAGCACGGGAAGCAGCCGATCCACGTCCACGGGCCGGAAGGGCGAGTAGATCTCGCGCGCCGTGCAGAACTTGCAGTTGAAGGGGCAGCCGCGGGCGATCTCGGTGAGGAACATGTCCTGAAACACGGTCTTGTCCGTGAGGATGATGGAGTGGCCGGGGTTATCGAAGGGCTTTACCACGGAGATCACGGGCTTGGGACCTGTGAACTCCCTGATCCGCTCCCCCTCGTAGACCGGGAGGGTCTGCGCCGGCAGATAGATCCCCGGCACCCCCGCGAGCCTGTCCAGGAACTCCTGGTAGCCGTCGCTCGCGAAGAAGGCATCCGCGAGCGCGTCTCCCAGTGGCTCGCCCTCGCCCAGAAAGCAGAAATCCAGGGCATCGGCCACGGGTTCGGGGTTGATGGTTGCCGCGGCTCCTCCCGCCATGACGATGGGCCCGCCCGTGCGGTCTTCCCTCCTCACCGGGATGCGGTTATCGAGCAGGATCCGGACCATGTTGATCCAGTCGAGCTCGTAGGACACGCTGAACGCGGCGATGTGAAAGTCCTGCAGGGCCCGGGACGATTCCACCGATCGCGGCGAGTCGGTGAAGAACCGCTCGCACACGATGGAAGGGTGATCGTTGAGCACGCGGTACATGGTGTGCAGCCCGAGGTTGGACATCCCCACCCGGTAGGTGTTGGGATAGACCAGGGCAACGTTCAGCCTGCCTCCTGGATCCTTCCTGATCGCGCCTGTTTCATCCCACATCGATACCCAGGCCTTTGATCTTCCTGTGCAGGTTGCTGCGTTCCACACCGATGAGATCAGCCGTCTTGGAGATGTTGAACCCGCATTCCCTGAGTTTGCTCTCGATAAACATCTTCTCGAACTGCGCCCTGGCATCCTTGAGCAGGGGGATGTCGATAAGCTTATCAGTCTCGGATGAGCTCCTCGAGCTCAAGGGTATGATGTCGTCGACGGTGATCGTGTCACCGGGCGTCATGATCACCAGCCTCTCCACGATATTCTTGAGCTCGCGCACGTTGCCCGGCCAGTCGTGCTGCATGAGCTTCTTGACGGCGCCCTCGGTCATGGCCTTCTGCTTCCCGCCCTTCAGTGAGGCATACATCCTGAGAAAGTGCTCCACCAGCTCGGGAATGTCTTCCTTGCGGTCCACGAGCCGGGGCACGTATATGGGAATGACATTGAGGCGGTAGTAGAGGTCCTGCCGGAACCTGCCCTCCTCGATCTCCTTTTCCAGGTCCTTGTTGGTGGCGGTGAGCACCCGCACGTCGACCTGGATGGTCTGGGAGCCCCCCACCCGCTCGAACCGCTGCTCCTGGAGGATCCGCAGGATCTTGGCCTGGGTGGGCAGGCTCATGTCGCCGATCTCGTCGAGAAAGAGCGTGCCGTTGTTGGCCAGGTCGAACTTGCCCCTCCTGCGCTCGGTGGCGCCGGTGAACGCACCCTTTTCGTGCCCGAAGAGCTCGCTTTCGATGAGCTCCTGCGGGATGGCCGCGCAGTTGACCTCCACGAAGGGCTGCTTGTTCCGGCGGCTCTTTTTGTGGAGCCTTCTCGCCACGAGCTCCTTGCCCGTGCCGTTCTCGCCCAGGATCAGTACCCAGGCGTCCGACGGGGCCGCCCGGTCGATCTGTTCCTTGAGATTCCTGATGGCGGGCGAATTCCCGACGATTTCGTCATCCTTCTCGGCCTTTTTTCTCAGGAGGGCGTTTTCTTCCTCCAGGGCCCTTAGGTGCAGGGTGTTGTTGATGGTGATGATGATCTTGTTCAGATCCAGGGGCTTTTCGATGAAGTCCAGGGCACCCAGCCGGGTGGCCCTGATGGCGGTGTCGATGGACCCGTGGCCGGTCATGATGATGACCGGGGTCCGGAACCCGTCCTTATTGAGCTCTTCGAGGATCTGCAGGCCGTCCTTGCCCGGCATCCAGATATCCAGAAGGATCAGATCGATCTCGTTATTCTCTATGACCTGAACGGCCTCTTCGCCATCAGCGGCCAGCAGGGTGTGGTAGCCCTCGTCCTCGAGGCCCCCCTTCAACGAAAACCGTATGCTCTCCTCGTCATCAACTATGAGAATCGAACGCTTCATGCACTACTCCTTTACCGGTAGTTCTATGCTGAAACTCGTGCCGGTCGGCGTGTTGTCCCGTACCCGGACGAACCCGTTGTGGTCCGAGATGATCCGGTTGACAATGACCAGGCCCAGCCCCGTGCCCCCGCGCTTCGTGGAAAAATAGGGTTCGAACAGCCGCTCCTTGACCTTGGGGGGTATCCCGGGACCGGTGTCCGAAATATCCAGGGTGGCGATGTGTACATCGGCATCGTAGCTCGTCCGAATGGAAACCTTCTTGTGGGAATTCTCCTCCTCCAGGACCGCGGTGGTGGCGTTTTCGAGCAGGTTGACGATGGCGCGGCTCATCTGGGGCGCGTCGATCTCCACCCTGGGTATGGCCTCATCGAGCGAGATGTCGTACGTAACCTTCGGATGGGCCTGCCGGTACAGGGCCGCGGCGTCCTGTACCACCTTGTTGAGGTCCCCGGGGGCCGGCATGCACGAGGGCATCTTCGCAAAGGCGGAAAACTCGTTCACCAGCCGCTTCATCTCGTCGACCTCGTTGATGATGACCCGGGTGCACTCGTCGAACACCTGACCGTCGTCCTGGAGCCGGTCGAGGTACCTGCGCCTGAGCCGCTGCGCGGAGAGCTGGATCGGGGTCAGCGGGTTCTTCACCTCGTGGGCGATCCTCCGGGCCACCTCCCGCCAGGCGGCCATGCGCTGCATCTTCTGGAGCTGGGTGAGATCGTCGAATACCACCACCATGCCCATGTGCTCGCCGTTGTCGTCGTGGAGAAACGAGGCATGCCCCAGCAGCGTGAGCCTCTGTGAATCCGCCGAGATGGTGACCTGCTTCTGGGTGGCCATGCCCTTGGATTTCTTCAGGGGCTCGATGAGCTCGGTGACGATGGAGACATAGTCGTCCTTGAGCACCTCATCATACCTCTTGCCCATGGATTCGCCCTCCGGGATGGCGAGCATGGCCTGGGCCGCGGGGTTGATCATGCTGATGCAGTCGTCCCGGCCGATGGTGATGACGCCTGTGGAGATGTTTGTGAGCACGGTCTCGATGTATCGGTTGCGGTAGGTGAGCTCGTTGTAGGCATTCACCAGGCGCTTGCGCGACTCCGTGAGATCGTCCACCATGGTGTTGAAATCCTGCACCAGCAAGCCCAGCTCGTCGTTGGACTGGACGTCGATCGAGAAGCTCAGGTCCCCCCGGGAAATGCGCTGGGTGCCCTCTACGAGCTTTTCGATAGGGTTGATGAGGCCCTTGGAGATGCTCATGCCGAACCACACGGCCGAGAAGATCACCAGAAGCGTGATCGAGGTGAGGATGATGATGTAATTGGTCTTGATGGGTCCTTTGAGCTTGAGGCTCTGGATGTAGTCCGTGAAGGTTGCGCGGATCATGCCCATCCTGCCCGAAATGCTCTCCGGGATGTAGTAGTCCGCCACGAGCACACCCACCACGTCTTTGAGGTTGAACGACGACCGGATGGGCACGATGCCCTCGATGATGTCCGCATCCCCGGTGCGGACCACGATGGACATGGTCTTGCCCTCCATGGCGGAGAGCACCAGGCTCGACTCGGGTGAGGGGAGGCCGGCGATCCCGATGTCCGGCGACACGATCTTTACCAGTTCCTCGCCCTGGGAGGAGAAGATCTCGACGGCCGAGAGCCGGAACAGGACCATCTTCTCCTCGAGCAGGCTCTTGAGGATCTCGAGGTTATCCTCCTTGAGCAGCCTCCTTTCCGTGATCTCTCCGGATATGGAGCTCGCGTAGTGGATGGCGTCGGCCGAGGCCTCCTTGTAGTAGATGTTCGCCACGTTCATGGACTCCTCGATCGCGGTCTCCACCTCGCTGGAGAGCCAGCCTTCCATGCTCCGGTTCAGGAAGATGATGCTCGCAATGAACAGGACCGTGGTGGGGATGATGGTGAGCGTGACGAACGCGGCCACGAGCTTGGTCCTGAGCCTGGTGCCGAGCATGCCCCGCTGCCGCTCCAGCAGGAGCTTCGCGAGGTTGCGGGTGACCAGGAAGATGACAAGCACCAGCAGTACGATATTGAGGCTGATCAGGCCGAAGATGACGAGGTTGCGGATGGAAGACAGCGCCTGTATGCTCCTGATGTTCGTCTGGGCCACGCTCAGGGAGATGAGGACCGCCACGATGACGACGATGTAGATGATCTCCTTGGTTCTCTTCGTCATCACGATACCCCGCGCTCCTGCGGGCGAACCGCATCGAGGACCGCCCTGGCAAGGGCCACGTGGAGCCGGTGGCTGGCCCGGCACGCTCGGATCCGCGCGATCAGCGGCGCGCCCAGGAGCCAGAGGTCGCCCAGCAGGTCGAGCACCTTGTGGCGGATGAACTCGTCCGCAAACCGCAAGCCCTCCGGATTCAGCACACGGTCCTCGTCAACGACCACGGCGTTCTCCAGGCTCCCGCCCAGCGCCAGCCCCGCCGCACGCATCATCTCCACGTCCCTGAGCATGCCGAAGGTCCTCGCCGGGGCGATCCTGCCCCCGTAATCGGTGCCGTCGTAGTGGCACCGCTGCAGGCCGATGGCCCGGGAGGGAAACTCGATCTCGTAGGATATGCTGAATCCCCCCGGATCCGCCCTGATCCACGAAACGCCTTCCCCGACCGAGATCGGGCGCGGCAGACAGATCTCCGGGGCCTCTCCGGGAATGTCCCGCGCGCCCGCCTCCCGGAGCAGGGTGAATAACGGCAGTGCCGAGCCGTCGAAGACGGGTATCTCCGCACCGGAGACCTCCGCCTCGCAGTCCGTGATGCCGAGCCCGTACAATGCCGACATGAAATGCTCCACGGTGGAAACCGTGGCGCCGCCGCTGCCGAGGGTGGTGTTCAGCCGGGTGTCCGTCACGTTTTCCGGCACGCCGGGGATTCTCCTTCCCTCCCGCACGAACACGATCCCTTCCCGGCCGGGGCGGACGGAGAGCCTGATCCGGCCTCCGCTGTGCAGGCCGACCCCCTCCATATGGATCTCCCGCGCTATGGTCCTCCTCTGCATGGTAGCGTTTAGATTATGTAACTGGAGGGTATTAGTCAAATGCTAAAACCCTCATCGTTCTTTGGTTTGACACCCATGGGAAAAAGACTTATATGGTCTTTTATGTTCGGAATCGGTGGTCAGGAGCTCATTCTCATCCTTCTCTTAGCCTTGATCGTGCTCGGTCCCAGGAAACTTCCCGAAATGGCGAAGACTATCGGAAAGGCCCTGGGCGAATTCCAGCGCGCGACCGACGACCTCAAAAAAGAGATCGATGTGGCATCCAGACAAAAGCCTGCCGAACCCGCGTCAAAGCCCGTCCCGGAAGAGGATGAGCAGGAGCCGGCCGCAGAGGAAACCGCGCCGCCCACGCAGGAAGAGGTTTCTTCAGACAACGGGGAAACAGCGTCCGAGAAGAAGGTGGCCGGGGACGATTCTCCTGTTTACCGCCCCGGGGAGATAGAAGGGTAGCGGGATGGAAGTGGAAAAGGACAGCGGAGCGGAAAAGCAAGGCGTGGTGGAAGAGGACAAGCTCCCCATACACGATCATCTCGAGGAGCTCCGCTGGCGGCTTATCAAATGCGTCATCGCCGTTGCCGTGGGTTTTGTCGCCACCTATGCGTTCAAGGAACAGATCTTCGGATTTCTGGTGTGGCCTCTGCTCAAGGTTCTGCCGGAAGACAGCCAGATGATCTACACCTCCCTGCCCGAGGCCTTCATCACCTACCTCAAGGTGGCCTTTTTCTCCGGCCTGGTGCTGGCCACCCCCGTGATCTTCTACGAGCTCTGGAAATTCATCATGCCCGGTCTCTATCCGAACGAGCGGCGGTATGTGCTCCCCTTCGTTCTCGTGGCCACGCTGTTTTTCCTCGGGGGGGCGAGCTTCGCCTATTACGTGGTTTTCCCCTATGGATTCATGTTCTTCCTGGGTTTCCAGACGGAAAGCATCTCGGCCATGCCCGCCATGAAGGAATACCTCGGGCTCGTGATGAAGCTCATGTTCGCCTTCGGGATCACCTTCGAGCTGCCGGTGATCATGTTCTTTCTCGCCAAGATGGGGCTCGTGAATCCGCAGAGGTTGAGGCGGGGCCGGAAAATCGCCATCCTCATCGTTTTCGTGCTGGGGGCGATTCTGACCCCTCCCGACGTGATCAGCCAGACCATGCTCGCCATACCCTTGCTCGTACTCTACGAGATCAGCATCTGGGTCACCCACTTCGCAGGGAAAAAGAGCGAGAAGTAGACGGCCGACGGCTCTTCTACAGGCGCTCCGGTGTCCCCGGTCAGAATGCCTGCACCTTTTATCCCAGAGATGTATCCCTTTACAGGTTTATCCCTTTTGGGTTCATGCGCACATCACCCGTGGAATTGTGCTACAGGGAGTTCCCCTGCGAAGGCAGGGTGGCGACTGGATCAGAGGTATCCTTCTTCCTGCGCGGCGGTGTCCAGTTCGAGGCTCAGGACGTCTTCGGTCTCCGCATCGCGGACCGTGCGTTTCCTGGTGTCAAAGACCTTGAGGTAGTGTTTGCACTCGGAGCAGTACTGAACGCGCACGCCTTCGACTCCCTCCACGTCGAAATACCCCAGGGTCTCGTGGTCGGCGTTGCCGCAGAACGGGCACCCGATCCTCTGGAACCTCCACTGCTTCCCGCACAGCAGGCAGGCGAGCTTGCGGGACGTTTCGGAATCGAAGGCCATCCGCGGGTAGGTACCGCAGAAGGGGCAGCTTCCGGCGCCTGTCTCGGCTTCATGAAGGCCTTCGTTCTTCTCCCGGAGCCGGGTGAGGTATCCGGTCACGGCGGGACGCAGAAGCATCGGCAGATCCTCTATGACACCGTGCTGTTCCTCCGGAAAGGGCTCGTCCGCGGCAAACGCACGCAGGGCCTTTTCCAGGTCCACGCCGGGTTCGCCGCCCATGAGCTCCGCCCACACATCCCTCAAGACCTCTGCCAGGAGATCGTAGGGAAGAGCCGCAATGACACCCCGCGGAGAGAGCGGGGTATCCGCCAGGGGAATCTGGAGCTTCCGGACCCTTTCCGTCACCGCCGCGTGGATCTTTCGGGCCTTGTCGATGCTGTCGGCATCTTCCGTGTATTTCCTGCGTATCGCGTCCCAGTCCATACCGGAACCTTAGGGAATAACCGGGGATCTGTCAAGCAATGTTCTTGCCCTTCACGCAGGTGGGAGGCCTTTCCCCTTCAGCGTGTCCGCTGAAGGGGAAAGGCCCGTTCATTTACCCTAAAGATGTTTTCAGTTCAGGATGCTGATTCGCCCCAGGGCAGCGCCGCCCAGGCCGTAGAGGGCCTCGGGAATGCCGTATCCATCGGCCGGGAAAGCATCGCCGAGGAAGTAGAGCAGGGCCATCCACTCCTTGAGCTCCTGGACCCCGGGATCGGCTCCGGCATCGATCCTGCGGCCGAGATACAGGGATGGATCGATGATCGTACCGTCGGCATACCGCGGGATGATCTGCAGTCCCATGCCGGTCACCACGCCCATCATCTGCAGCGCATAAAGGTCCACCACGCAGTGGTACACCGTCTCTTCATCGAGAAGATCGAGCGGCGTCGCCTCCCCCAGGCAGAAGGTATCCGCCGGGTCGTAGAGCGATACGCCCCTGACGCCCTGATAGTACGGCGCATACCCCGGATCGTAATCCACCCTGAGGCCCGAGAAGTTCAGGTAAAAATCCGAACCGATGGCAGGCGCGACCGTCAGCGCCGCCTCACAGATATTCCTGAGGTCGCCCGCGGTCACGTACACGGACATGAGCGGGTATCCGGGCACGGGCTGGGCGGTGTCCGGCGAGATTCCCAGGGGCAGCACGTTGTAGATGTCGGCAAAGCTGATCAGGCCCGTGGCGCCGGGATAGATATTGTCGCGGATGACGCCGCTCGCCACCACGCTGAAGTCGCACGGGTTCCCGTCGTTGAGCAGGGCAAGGGAACTGGCCACGGCCCTGACGGAGTCTGCCGCGAGGTTCCCGAGCCCGGTCTCCTGGAGGGCTGCGAGCTCCAGGGCGAAGTCTGTCCTGGAGACCGGCGCTTCCAGGGTGACGCCCAGCGGGGCGAGGTTCGCATTCATGGACGCGTGATACGCCTCAACCATGGCCTGGACCTCCGGGTCGCCGGACACGGTATCGTCCACGGGCACGAGGGTGAACTCGAAATCCACCACCTTGCGCAGGAGCACGTTGTAGGTGACGTCGAGCCTGCTGAGATACTCGCCGTATTCTCCGGGCGAGAAAATAATCGTGTCCGAATCGCCCGCCACCAGTGCATCGGCGGTCGCGGTATGGTAGTGCCCCGAGGCGATGATGTCGATGCCCGTGACATTGTCCGCCAGATCCGCGTCGTCCCCGGTGCCGTCGTTCTCGACCCCGCCGTGGGACAGGACGATCACGAGCTGGGCGCAGTCATTGTTTCTCAGGTCGTCGACCTGCCGCTGGATCGCGGCATAGTCGTGGTCGAAGGTGACCGGGGCCGCCACCGGGGCCTTGGAATCGGCGTCTCTGCCCATAACGCCCAGGATGCCCACCCTGACCCCATAGGGATACTCGATGATCTTTTTTTCCACGATGATGCCGGCGTCCTTGATCGCCTGCAGGGGGTTGCCTGAGGGAATCACGGTGTTCGACGCCACCACGGGCACGTCGAAGCCTGCGGCCGCGCCGTTGGCCAGCATCATGGCCAGCCCGGAGGGCGACCAGTCGAACTCGTGGTTGCCCAGGGTCACGGCGTCATACCCCATCATGCTCAGGAACTTCAGGGATATGGGATTTGAGGCGCTCAGGTCGTATACCGTGCCCATGGTGAAATCGCCCGAGTCGAAGAGCAGGGTCGGTATGCATTTTTCAGCCTGCTCAGCGCGGATGCCTTTGATCAGCGTCGCCAGCCGGGCATAGCCCCCGGTGACCGAATCGCTGTCCGTGGTGTCCAGCGGGGTATAGTCGAGGAACGGCCCGTACCCGCTCGCATGGTGATGTACGTCGGAGGTCTGCAGGATGGTGAATGTGACGTTCCCCCACCGGCAACCGGCCATGAGAACCAGAAGAATCATGCCCGCCAGTGCAATCCATTTTGCCCTCTTCATAACCTTCTTCTCCTTTCCATGAGATAAGACGAGAACACCTCATAAAAAATCAAACTCATACCGCCAGTGCAAGAAAAACCCGGCAGGAAGGTGAGATTGTGCCACTCGCGCGGGGACGTAACTGATTTGTATACCCTGAATCCCACCGCAAGTCATCATCATTTCTTACCAGATTATAAGATGGTATTACCAATCAGCCTGGCGGGGCCATATGGCGAACGGGTCATCATCGAAAAGCATCGGATATCTCCTGACCCGGTACCCCTCCCCTATGCCCCTTGAGGTCAGGCGTCTCCACCGTCCTGTACGACCAGGAACGGCGCCGTTCCCCGGCAGGCGGGACAGATATCGCCCAGGTTCGACTTGTACGCCTCCCCGCAGACCGGACAGATGGCAATTGCCGCACGGACCTTCTTTTCGCCCTGGATATACTCGGGCTTCACCTGGACCTTTTGCAGGCCGAATATGGCCTGACCCGCCCTCTTGAACTCCTGGACGATCGCGCCCAAGTCCTGCTCCGGCTTTGGCAGCTCCCTGAGGAACCATCCCCTGACAGCGGGAAATCCGGCGAGTTTATGCGCATCGAGGTATACCCTTACACCGGCCCCGGTATATTTATTGTAAAAGATCAGGGCATAACGGCTGGTATTCACGATCTTGAGCCAGCCGTTGCCTATGGTGCAGGGTGTGAGGAGCTGAACGGCATCGGGCAGACAGTGCCCGCTCTCGCTGATCACGTCGAAGATCTCGCCCTTTGGCAAATGCCCCCGGGCGATCGTCACCATGATGCCGCCTGCGATCATTCCCGGCGCGGTACTGCCGTGGAACGCCTGTATCCGTTCCATGTATTCTTCAAAAGAGTATGTGCCGATGTTCATGTGTTCATCCCGTTTTCATGGTCTCGCATTCCTGCTTCCCCATCATCCGGCCATGCCCGTGAGGGCCCCGGCCCTCCGATCCCGCGGCAGGGGAATCCCCCCCTTTACGGGCATGGTATCTCCGACATGCGCCATTCCCGTCGGAAACCTGTCCGGGTTCTAGGCCCCGCTCTCGAGGATAACCGCGATAATGGCTGCATAGCAGCCTGCCATGGAGCCGGCCGCCGTGATATAGTATGCGGCCGGGCTCGCTTTTTTCAATGCCGGGACCGCGTTCCGAAGTATCTCCCCGAGCTTGTACCCCCCGGGGAACAGAATCCCCGAAAAGACCGCCCAGGGGAGTCCTTCCGCCCCGAGAAAGCTCAGGAGGCCGCCCTGGTGGCTGAACGAGAGGAGATAGGGGCAGGGCGAGATCCGCATGCCGATGAAATGGAAGGCCCCTGCAGCGACCAGCGCGGCCGCGAGCGGAACGACAAGCCGTGCGGGCCGGGAGCCGTGCAGGCGCCGGCCCGCAAGCGCGGCTGTCCCGCACAGCGCGGCCGACTGCAGGAATACCGCCGCGCAGGAGTTTGCCTTGCAGAGTACCGAGCACTGGAGCACGGGCACCACGAGCTGCTTCGCGCCCATGGCGACCAGTGCGATGCCGATCAGGGGAAGCACCCGTTTTCCGTACCCCAAGGCGACGCCCATGAGACCCATGCCGATGCCGGTCAATATCCCGGCCCGGTACGGAACGCCCCACGCTCTGACAACCTCGCTGAAGACCACCTCTGAAAAACCCCATACCGTGCCGAGAACCAGCACCATGATCAGGGTGTCTGCACGAGAATTATTCTTCGCCACCGCATTGTCCGACTGCATCCTATCCCTCCTCATCCGATTTCTTCATTTGCACGTTATCCTTGAATACCAACCCCTTGAGCGATTTCTGTCCCCTCCCGTCATATCACCGGCTCGACCCTGCATGGTACATAGCGGTGCAGCGGTGTCCCGGCGAACCTGTCCCGGTGCGTGCTCCGGGTGAGCCGGTTGACGTTCACCCCGAAGGTCCTGCCCTCATACACCAGGCCGAATCCGTGAGGGATGATTACCTGACCTTCACGCACCTGGTCCGTGACCTCCAGCTCGATCCGTGCCTCGCCCGCCTCGGTGATCACCCTCACCTGCTGCCCGTCTGAGAGGTTCAGGCTTTCCGCATCCGCCGGGTTCATGGCGGCCGTGCACGCCCTGCGCCCATCGTTCCAGGAGGGATCGCGCATGAGGGTGTTGGCGTTTATGTTTGTGTGCCGTCCCGCGCTCAGGACGAGCGGGAAATCCGGGTCGGGCATCAGCGCCGACTCCTCGGACTGCGCATCGATGCTCCTGACCCACTGCTCCATCTCGGGGACGTGGATGTTCACCTTCCCGTCAGTGGTTCGGATATTTTCAAAGTTGTTGTCCGCGTCGCACCGTCCGATGATGAGCCCTTCGGGGTGGTCGCAGACGGCCTGGAAGAGCTCCTCGCCCAGAGTCGGACCGGGCTTGAAGCCCGCCCGGACCGCGTCCCTGCGGAAGCCCTTCGGTGCCACCTGGAGCAGACCCCACAGGGCCGCCAGGTTGGCGGAGCCCATCTTTTCCCCCAGGGTCTTTGCGAGGATGAAGGGCATGTTCTTCAGCGCGGACGGTTCCTGCCCGACATAGTTTATCAGCTCCATGCCGAAGGCCGTGCGATCGGCCCCGGCCGCCCGGTAGAGCGAATCGGGTATCCCGGGGATGATCCCGAGCTTCTCTGCGATCCGGACCATGATCTGGCTTACCTCCAGGGGCTCGCCGACGGGCTCCACGATTGGGCGGCGCATCTGGAAATAGACCTCGGGGAAGGTCCAGGGAAAGAAGGTCCCGTCCCATGATTCGTAACCCGAGCGTGCCGGCAGGACATAGTGCGACAGGGCCGCGGTTTCGGTCATGGCGAGCTCGCAGGTGACCAGGAGGTCGAGCTTCCTGAACGCCTGTTCGTAGGCGGTCGTGTCCGCGTACGAGCGAAGCGGGTTCGACTGGCTGCACAAAAGAGCCCGGAGCCTCTCAGGATGGTCGCTCATGATCTCCTCGGGCATGACGTTGGGCGGAAAGACGCCCATGAGGGCGGGAAAGCCGGTTGCCACGGTGCGCCATGTCTTGGGGTCGCGCTCGTCCGTGTGGGCGCCGATGGGCATGAGGTGCCCGGGGACGATGTTTCCTCCGGGTGTGCAGATCCGTCCGCAGATGCCCATGAGAACGAGATACAGGTAGGTGGCGGCGGTGCTGTGCCGGTTCATGTACACGCCGAGATCGGTGTGCATGGACCATTTCCGCCTCCCGAGCTCGCGGCATACCTCCTTTACCATCCCATAGTCCAGACCGCACACCCTGATCGCCTCGGCCGCGTCGAAGTCGGCAAACCAGGGCACGATCTCGTCAAAGCCGGTGAGGTGGTTCTCGATATACGCCCTGTCGTGCCATCCTTCTTCCATGATGATGGTGATCATGGCACGAGCCAGGAGCGCATCGGTCCCGGGTCTGACAGGCAGATGGATGTCCGCGATCGCTGCGGTTTCGGATCTGCGGGGGTCGATGACCACCAGGAGTTTGTCCGGGTCTTCTGCGATCCCCTTGAGCACGAGCGGGGCCCTGGGCATCTGGTGCGACTGCATGCCGTTCCAGCCGATCGCCAGGAGCATGTCGGTCCTCTCCTCGTCAGGGATGGTGAAGAGGTACTGGCGGCCCGTTATCCGTCCGTGCGCCCAGAAGATGCCGGTAAGCTCCTGTGCGAGGGCATTGTAATGATAACGCGACCCGAGGGCGCGCAGGAGACGGACCCCGAATGCCGCCTCGAAATGGCAGCCCTGCCCTCCTCCCCCCATGTAGGCAAAAGACCTCGGGCCGTGTTCGTGCACGATCGACCCGAGCCTTTCGGCGATCTCTTTTGCCGCCTGATCCCAGGATATCTTTTCGAACGCACTGCCGACCCTTTTCAGCGGATGGGTCAGTCGCTGCGCATGATGCTGGTGATAGGCGATATTCAGGCCCTTGCGGCAGACATACCCCCTGCTTCTCGGGTTCTCCCTGTCTCCCTTGACCTTGACGATCCGGTTGTTTTCGACCAGGACCTCCAGACCGCAGTTTTGCGCGCAGAGTACGCACCCGGTCTTGTGCCACTGCCCCATAACGCTTCCCCCCTCGAAAAAAACTCCCTGTGCTTATTCTGTCCTCCGAATTATCCGTACAACCCCATCCTTACGGCTGGATAGCGGCATCTGGGCAGGCCAGGGCGCCCTGTTTATCCGGCCTCCCGGGCATCCGCCTTCATCCCCGGTGTTTCAGCAGGGTCGAAAAGAGCATCTTTTTGCAGTTCACGAGCGGACCTGAGCTCCTGACGAGCTTCATGTGCATGACGGCCCCCTCCCAGCTGTCGAATACAAACTGCGCAGCCCCCTCTGCATCGATATCTCCCGGCAGGTCTCCTGCCTGTTGGGCATCGGCCAGGCATTCCCGTATCAGGGAACACAAATCGTCGTATATGGAGCCGATCTTTTCACGGAAGGGTTCGCTCAAATCGCTCATCTCCTGCATCAGATTGCCGATCGGGCACCCGAAACGAAGGTCCATGTCCTGAAAGTGCATGATATAACAGTCAAAAAACTTCTCAAGGCGCAAGAGCGGAGGCAGCGCGGTGTCGCGCAGGCACTTCTCGGCCATGTGGCGGATAAACGATGCATAGGTGTCCACGACCTGCAGCCCGAAATCCTCCTTGCTTCTGAAGTGAAAATAGAACGAGCCCTTGGGCACGCCGGCCGCGCTGAGAATCTCCTGCAGGCCGGTATTGTTGTAGCCCTTTTCATGGATGAGTCGCGCCCCGCTCAGGAGTATGTCGTCTTTCGCACTTGCTTTTCTCATAACCGCATTCTTTAGTAGACCAGTCGTCTATCATCGTCAACAGAAATTGGGGGGACGTCCGTGAAATTTGGACATTCGCTTCCCACAAACTGAGATCCACGGAACGTCTCTCTTTCTCATTGGCTATCTGCAAGATATGAATGCTCTCAGGCGATCACTTTGAAAGACACATGAAAGACAAGAATGAGGAGAACGTGTTATTCACAGCAAACCAGTCCATCGTCCCAATGGCCAGAGAAAGGCGCATGTCTGCCCGGATGTCCGTTACCCGCGCTCGCCTCTGTCGATCGTGGGGGATAAGTCGAATGTCCAAATTTCACGGACGTCCCCCGATCTACTGGATGCTTGCCTGCCCGGGCGTTCTGTGGTTAGACTGGTCTTCACAAATTCTGTTGTTAAGAGATGCGTTACTATGGGTAAACTCCTCGCCTGCCTGGGCATACATGCGTTTATCGTTCTGGGTTGCATTGTCCCTGCCCAGGGTGAGGTGCCCGGGAGGATCGTCTCCCTTGCCCCGTCGCTCACCCGGGAGATTTATGACCTTCGGGAGCAGGACCGGCTTGTAGGGGTCACGAGCTTCTGCCCCAGGGAGGCCCGGAAAGACTGTGAGGTGGTGGGAACGCTGACCCTGCTCAACATCGAGAAAATCTGCGCGCTCAAGCCCGATCTGGTGCTCGCCAGCATGGACTCCAACCGGGAAACCGCCGTCCAGAAGCTCAAGTCTCTGGGGATCAGGGTGGAGGTGTTCCAGGGCTGCGAGTCGTTCACCTGCATGTGCAGCGAGTTTGTCCGGCTGGGCACCCTGCTCGGCCGGGAACGCGAGGCCGAAGGGATGATCGCGGACATCCGCAGGCAGGTGAACGACCTGCGCGAGAAGGCGTCACACGGACCCGCCTTCCGGGTGTTCTGGCAGATGGGCAGCAGCCCCCTGGTCGCGGCGGGAGACGACACCTTCACCGGGGAGCTCATCCGCGCGGCCGGGTGCAGGAACATCTTCGGACAGCTCCCGGCAAAGTACCCCAGGGTCAACATCGAGAACGTTCTTACCGCGGACCCCGAAGTGATTTTTCTGGTGAGCGACATGGAGGGCTCGCAGGAGCAGCATGCCCTGTGGTCGCGGTTCAGCCGGATCAGCGCGGTGAGGCAGGGACGGGTGTATCCGCTGAGCGCGGACCTCGTCTGCCAGCCCACCCCGGTCATGTTTCTCAAGGCGCTTCAGACCGTCGTTGCTTCCCTGTTTCCGGAGCAACCGTGAACCGCGGGTTCGCGTTCCTGATCCTGCTTGTCTTTCTCCTGGCCGCTATCGTTCTGGGGCTGTTCACCGGAGGCATGCAGCTTCCGCCTGGAGAGATCGTCCAGGCACTCTTCCGTCCCGGCTCGGACGGAATCGCCGGCACGCTCGTCTGGGAGCTGCGCCTTCCCCGGATTTTCATGGCTGGAATGGTCGGCTCCGCGCTTGCCGTATGCGGTGTCGTGTTCCAGGCCATCCTGCGCAACCCCCTGGCCGAACCCTATACCCTGGGCGTCTCGGGCGGGGGTTCACTCGGCGCCGTAATCGCCATCCTGCTGGGCATCAGCGGACTCCCCATGGCGCTCATCTGCTTCGCCGGCTGCTGCCTGAGCATCGGAGCCGTTCTCGGGGCAGCCTCGCTCAAGGGCTTCTCCAACAGCATGCTCATCCTGGCCGGCATCATCATGAGCTTTCTCTTCTCCTCGGTGGTGATGTTTATCTTCGCCGTGGCATCGTCGCGGGAGGTGCACTCTTCAATCCTGTGGCTCATGGGCTCCCTGAGCGCGCCGCCGGACGGGTCTCTGAAGATGCTCCTGATGATCCTGCCCGTGATGCTCTCCCTGCTGTTTTTCTCCCGTGACCTCAACCTGCTCTCCCTTGGCGACGAGCCGTCGTACCATCTGGGCCTGGACGCGAAAAGAACCAAGACATACCTGCTCCTGGGCACATCCCTCATCACGGGCGTGTGCGTGGCGCTCTCGGGCATCATCGCCTTCATCGGGCTGGTCATCCCGCATGCGGTCCGCGGCATGACCGGCGCCGACCATCACTCCCTCGTCCCGTGCTCCATGCTGGCGGGCGCCGGCTTCCTCATCCTTTCGGACACCCTTTCCCAGATCATCATCAGGCCGCTGGAGCTGCCTGTGGGGGTGATCACGGGCATGGTGGGCGGCCTGTTCTTCGTGTTCTATCTCCTGAAGTCCAGGCCGGCGGAGGTGACCTGACATGGACATGCTCTCGGTGCAGCACATCACCGCCGGGTACGAGAGGAAACCCGCCATCCGGGACATCACCTTCACGATCCCCTCCCGGGGCATCATGGGGGTCATCGGCCCGAACGGCGCGGGTAAGACCACCCTCTTCCGCACCATCAGCCGGGTCCTCAAGCCCATGGACGGGAAGATCCTCTACCGCGACCGGGACATCGCCGGGATGTCGCGAAAGGACTTCGCACAAAAGGTGGCGGTGATTCCCCAGTTCCGCTCGGTTCCGCCCCCCTTTACCGTGGAGGAGTTTGTCTCGCTGGGAAGGTATCCTCACCGGGGAAGACTCTCTCCTTTCACCCGGGAAGACCGCGGGATCATCGCGGAGAATTTGAGCCTGCTCGGCCTGACGGATTTCCGCGACCGGAAGGTGAGCGCCCTTTCCGGGGGAGAGCTGCAGCGGGTGGTCCTCGCCCAGGGCCTGGTGCAGAAACCGGAGCTGCTCCTCATGGACGAGCCCACAGCCCACCTGGACATCACCCACCAGATCCGGGTGCTGGACCTCATCGGCTTTCTGTCGGAACAGGCCGGGCTTACCGTCCTGATCATCCTCCACGACCTCAACCTCGCCAGCGCATACTGCGACAGGGTGCTCATCATGAAGGGGGGGACGGTTCATGCCTCGGGGACGCCGGGGTCGGTTCTGACACAAGGGACCATCGAGGAGGTCTACCATACCCCGGTGCGGGTGGGGAAAAACCCGGTGACCGCAAAACCGCACATCTATTTTCTCCCGCAGGCGGGAAAGGCCGCGGAGGCGGCCGGAGAATAAACGCGAATCAATGGCGTGAACCCCAGGGGCAAGCCCTGAACCATATGGAAGCCTAAAAGCTTGAACGGGAATGTGACCCCACCTTCAAAGTCCTGAAGAAGCGAACTTAGAAGGAGGATTCAAGGGAACGATCTGCTCCCGTGAAAAGCCCTAGTTCTTGAGGATCTCGATGATTTCGAATTCTCTCTTGCCGCTGGGGGTGTCCACGATCACCTCGTCATCGAGCCTTTTGCCGATCAACGCCTTTGCCATGGGCGACTCGATCGAGATCTTGCCCTGCGCGATGTCCGACTCGACGACCCCCACAATCTGAAAGAGGGTTTCCTCGTCCGTGTCCAGGTTGCTGAGGATGAACCGGGAACCAAACACGATGCGGTCTTCCGGGAGATTCGTGGTGTCAATGATCTCGGCGGTTCCCAGCTTGCTTTCCAGGTCCTGCAGCCTGCCCTCGATGAGGGACTGCCGCTCCTTGGCATAGATGTATTCGGCATTTTCCGAGAGGTCGCCATGGCCTCTGGCTTCCTCTATCGCCCTGATGATCTGGGGCCGCTCGACCTTTTTCAGGCGTTCGATCTCTTCCTGCAGGGCCCGAAAGCCTTCTCTCGTCATGGGATTTCTTTTCATACTCGTCTCCACCGTAGAAAAAGAAAAGATACCGGTGGCCTTTGACCACCAGTACCGTGATAAAAAGTAACATACAGCGCCGATATGTCAAGAAGAGAATGTCTCTTTGCCGATTATTGCACGTATCGGCACTATACTGTCACGATTTTCTGTGTTATGTGGCAGGGATTAAACAAGCATAGACACGTTTTTCATAAAGAAAGCGGAGGATAAGAGATGGGAACACAGGACACCATTACCCTGGCACTGACACCACGTTCGGTCCACAAGAAAAAGGTGCGCGCTCTTCGCCGGGAGGGCATCATTCCGGCCGTGGTCTACGGAAAGGGCTTCGACACCACGATGGTACAGGTCGGGCAGAAGGACTTTGAAGACGCCTACAAGCAGACCCACGGCACCGCCATCATCAATGCCGGCATCGAGGGCAAAAATCTGCCGGTCCTCGTCCACGCCATCCAGCGGGACAGCATCAAGGGGAACATCCTGCACGTGGATTTCCTGAAGGTGGATATGAGCCACGAGGTTACGGTGGACGTGCCGCTTGTGTTCGTGGGCACCTCGCCCGCAGAGAAGGAGGGCAAGGGAACGGTCGGCCACGAGACGACCAGCATCTCCCTCAAGTGCCCGGCAACGAATATCCCTTCGGAGATCGAGGTGGATGTTTCGTCCATCGTGGACAAGCACGACGTGATCCACTCATCCGACCTCAAGCTCCCCGAGGGCGCCAGTCTCGGCCACGGGGTGAGCGAAGACAAGGTGATCGCCATTCTCGTCCAGGCCAAGTTCGCCGAGGCACCGACAGAGGCGGAGGCCGCCACGGAAGAGGCCGCTGCCGGCCCGGGAACGCCCGAGGCCTGATTCTTTCCGGATCGCCCCTTCGCCCTCTAGTACTACAGTGGCGGAGTTTAGATATCGGGGTCAAGATATCGGGGTCATCAAGATATCGGGGTCAGGTCTCAACATATGACACCTCCAGTGTCATATGTTGAGACCTGACCCCATGACCGCCGGTCATCGACCGCCCCTGGAGGGTGCCGGAGCTTGCGCGATACCGGTATTGCACCCTTGAAGGGCCAGTCCTTCGTCCCTTTTGAAGCAGCAGGTTTGAACGGGACCGGACCCCGCCCCTACTCAACTCCTGAAGAAGCGAAAACTTAAACGGAGAATGGCGCAGTATTGAAGGGGAATGAGACACTTCCTTCCCGTCTTTAAGAAGCGGAACTTTGAAGGAGGATTATCGACGGGACCTTTCAGGAATCCAGCCGCCCCGACTTCACCAGCAGAGCCTTCAGACCGTCAAGGGCCTTTTTTCGGTGGCTGCGGGCGTTTTTTTCCTCCGGGCTCATCTCGGCGAGGGTCCTGTTCAGCTCGGGATCGAGGAACACCGGGTCGTAGCCGAAACCCTCGCTCCCCCTGGGCTCGTGGATGATGACCCCCTCGTACACGCCCTCGGTCACAATGACCTCGCCCGTCTCCCACGCCAGGGCGGCCGCGCACACGAACCGTGCCGACCGGTCCGGCTTGCCCTTCAGGAGCTTCAGAAGCAGCGCGATGTTTTTCCCGTCGGTTGCGTCCGGGCCTGAAAACCGGGCTGACAGCACCCCGGGCCTGCCTTCAAGCGCATCCACGCACAGCCCGGAGTCGTCCGCCACCGCGGGCAGCCCCGCCGCCCGGCTCCAGGCGCGGGCCTTGACGGCCGCGTTCTCGGCAAAGGTGGCCCCGTCTTCCTTCACGTCGAGGGTCAGGTTGATCTCCTGCGGGGTCACCACCGAGATCCCGAGGCCGGAGAGTATTTCGGATATTTCCCTGATCTTTCCCTGGTTGGTCGTGGCGGCCAGCAGCTTCATCCGATCCCGAGGGCCTGATTCTGAACCTTCATGAGTTGCAGGATCCCCTTGTGAGCAAAGCCCACCATAGCGATCATCTGTTCCTGGGAGAATGCACGTCCCTCCGCAGTGCCCTGCACCTCGATGATGTTCCCGCTCCCGGTCATGACCACGTTCATGTCCACGTCCGCGCGTGAATCTTCCTCATAGTTCAGATCGAGCAGGATCTCGCCTTCCACGATCCCCACGGAGACGGCCGCGACCTGCTCCAGGATGGGACTCCGCGCGACGACCTGCTGCTTCACCAGGGCATCTACGGCGTCCTTCAGGGCCACATAGGCCCCGGTGATCGAGGCGGTCCTCGTTCCCCCGTCCGCCTGCACTACGTCACAGTCGATCCAGATGGTTCGTTCGCCCACGTCCTCCAGCTTGACACCGGCGCGCAACGACCGCCCGATGAGCCTCTGGATCTCCTGGGTCCTCCCCTGGGGCCTGCCCCGGGACGATTCGCGGATCATGCGGGTGTTGGTGGATGAGGGGAGCATCCCGTACTCGGCGGTGAGCCACCCGGTGCCGCTGTTCTTCAGGTGCGGGGGCACCTTGTTTTCCATGTTGGCGGCGCAGATCACCCGGGTGTCACCCACCTCGATGAGGCACGAGCCCAGCGCGTGTTTGCAATAATCCCTGGTGATCCTGACATTCCGGATATCTTCGGGTATTCTGCCATCTGAACGTTTCATGACTTTCGGTTTCGAGATGCCTTTATTCTTGAGTAATTCCTCGATGGACGCCATTCAGTTCTCCAATTGTCGGTCGTTGCGGCAATACTAAGGGGAGCAGTCCGCAATGTCAACTGTTTGGTCGACAAGAAAGAGCGCCCGGACACGCGCCTGAAAAGCCGGCCGGGCAGGGCTCCCTGCTCTTGCCCCTTATCCGGGGATTCCATGCTTGACATGCTCGATTATCCTCGGGTAAAGCCTCATAATGACTGGAGGAGGTTTTTAAGGTGGGGATTTTCCGCTCAATGTTGATTCTCTTGGGGGTCTTCGTCTCCTGCCTTGCACTGCTCGTCCCCTTCCTTACCCTTGATGTCCCGCTGGCCGGCGAGGCATGGATCCTCCAGACGATCACGGAGCTCCACCGGGATTTCCGGCTGGTGCCCACCCTCAACGGGATCTCGCTCCACGGGCCGAATCCGCTGATGCCCGTACTCTTTTCCCTGCTGCCCCTGACCGACATCGTCGCGCTGCGCCTGGTGGACATCCTGCTCGGCTGCCTCGCGGCCCTGTCCGTATTCTCCTTCTGCACCTCCCAGTGGGGCCCGAGGTCGGGAATCGTCTCCGCGCTGATCACCATGACCTCGTGGGGATTCATCGCGAGCCACGCCACGCTCAACCTCACCGCGGTGCCCGCGGCCCTGGCCGTGATCTCGTTCCTGCTCTTTGCGCAGGTATACCTCAAGAATAAGGGCGCCCGGTGGTACCTGCCCTCCTACTTTATCGCGGGCACGGCAACGATCCTGGGCGGCTGGATCCCCCTGGGGTTTTTCGTCTTCGGCGTTGTCCTGCTCATCCTGTTCGATCTCTCGCCCCGGAGAATCCTCTCCATCCTCGCCCCTTACGGTATCCTGCTCATCGCGGTCATGATCATGGCCGTGCTCGTGACCTACTCCATCGCCGCCGGGTGGTCGTATGCCTCAGGCCTCTTCTCCTTCGATACCGAGCACGGCATCATGGAGCGGCTGTGGATCTGGATAAAATACCACCTGCCTTGGCTCCTGCTGGTCTTCCCGGCATGGGCATACGACGGGAGGCCGCAGGGACCCCACGTCTGGAGAGGCCTCCTGGCCCCAAAAACCGGTTTCGGCATGGGGCTTGCGGTCGTTCTCTTCTCGCCGAACCTCCAGGAGGGTTATGCGCTCCTGGGCGTTCCCTTTGCCGGCATTCTCATCGGATACTGGGCCGCAGGCGGTTTCCTGGTCCCTCAGGCGTTCCGGATCGTGCGGACCGCTGCACTTGCGGGCACGGCCACGATCCTGGTGGCCTGGGCGTTCCTCCGGCTCTCGGTGGAATCCATCAGCGACCTGTCTCTGGACCTCACCCAGGGCCTGGCGCTGCTCGGGCTCATCGTCGCCGCGGCCCTGTTCTGGTGGTTCGCCCGGAAACGGCAGGCCCCCGCGATCGTCGGCCTGTGCGTGATCCTGGTGTTCTGCCTGAGCTGGTATGCCGCGCTCGTCATGCTCCCGGCAAGGTCAGCGGGCCCGGTGAGCTATGCCCGGCAGATCAGCGGATTCTCTCCGCTTCTGGTCTACCGTGACGATCTGGTCATGAGAGGGTACCTGGGATATGCCAAGGCGCGCCCCATCGTGGTGAGCGAAGAGGTGGTGCCGGTCGGACAAACGGCATACCTCGCGCTTCGGTCCGACGATCTGGACGAGGCGGTCGACACGCTTTCCCGCAGGATGGACGCGGAGGTTCTCAGCACGTACGATCGGCGCGAAACCTACGCGCTCGTGAGGATCTCCCCCTTCTTCCGCGAGTAGAGGGTCGTCTTCACCAGCTTCACAATCCCGCCGCCTGGATTCACCAGCCTGCTCCCTTCCCATCATGGGGTCACATCATGGGGTCAGGTCTCAACATATGACACTGGGAGCACATCTAACGGGGTCAGGTCTCAACATATGACACTGGGAGTGTCATATGTTGAGACCTGACCCCGTTAGCTCCTGCTGGGAGTGTCATATGTTGAGACCTGACCCCGTTAGCTCCTGACCCCGTTAGCTCCGTTAGAAAAGCTCAGTCCATCTTTTCCAGGGCGTTCAGGATCCGGTCGAGCTGGTGCCGCTGTTCCTCATCCTCCACCAGGGGATAGAGCCGTTCGAAGGCGGCCCTGGCACGGCGCATTTCGCCCATGGTGGTGTATGCCGAGGCGATATCCCTGAGAAAATGCGGGTTGTCCCGCGCGTGCTTTTCCGCAGACGCCAGGTATTTCAACGCCTCTTCGCGCTTGCCCACCTTCCACGCCGAGAAGCCGATCCGGTGATAATACTGGGCCACCGAGTCTTTCCCGCCCACGAGGCCTCTGGCGAACAGGTCGGCGAAGGCCGGGTAGGCGTGCTCGTAATCCCCGGCATACCAGTAGGAATAGGCAAGCCCCTTCCTGGCCTTGGACAGATCGGGCTTGAGCTTCAAGGCCTGCCGGTAGTTGTTGATCGCGTGGCCGTACTGGCCCATCATCATCTGGGCCAGCGCCAGGTTGCTGATGGCCAGATAGTCGTAGGGCTTGGCCTTGATGGCGGTGATGCAGAGGTCCTGCACCTCGGGAAACCGTTGCTGCGCAAGATAGATGGCGGAGAGGTTCACGTTTGCGGGCGAGGAATTCGGGTATTTGGCCAGGGTATCCTCCCAGAGGGTCTGGGAATCCTGCCAGATATCGTTCTGCCGGAAGGTCATGAAGGAATAGGAGAGCACGATCACACCGAGCAGGGCCACTGAGACGAGCAGGGGAAACTCCGGTGAAAAGCGCCCCGAGTCGAGCCGCAGGCGCCAGAGCCGGGAGAGGCCGTATCCCAGGAGCACACTCCAGGAAAGCGAGGGCAGCAGCGCGTACCGGTCGGCCATGATCTGGGAGATGGGGAAGATGTGTGCCACCGGGACGAGGAAAATGTAGAACCACGCAACGAAGAACGCATAGAGATAACGCCGCTTCACCAGCGCAAACACGGCGCTCGAGATCAGCACAACGTTGACCCCGGCGTACGCCCACGCCTGCCAGGCCCCGGGATCGACATAGAGCCTGACGGCATAGTCTGCGGCATAGTTGATCGTAAGCGCGATGAGCGAGAGGTAGCTCACGAATATCTGCGAGACCGCCAGGAGGTTGGTGAAAAAGCTCCCGCCGTGATACGGCTTGACCCCGCCTGCCGCATACATCATGAGCAGCAGCCGCACGCCCATGCCGACGGCGATGAGGAGCATGGGCAGGTAGACAAAGGCCCTGGTCTTCCAGAACGAAGGGCGGGGCCGGTTCAGGTGGATGGCCACATCCAGGGCCGCCACGACCGCCGGGATCATGAGCGCGATGGGCTTGGAGAGAACCGCCAGCACCATGAAGGCCACGCTCGCCCCGTAATAGCCCCACCTCCCCGTTCGTCCCCGGATGAACGCCCAGAGGCACAGGAAGGTAAAGATGCCCATGAGCGGTTCCTTGCGGGCGAACAGCCAGGCCACGCTCTCGACGTGCACCGGGTGGACGGCGAAGATAATGCTTGATATGAACGCCCAGGTAAAGGCCAGCTTCTCGTCGTCGGTGAAGACCCGGAAGAGCTCCAGGAGAAAGAGCCAGCAGGCAAGGATCATGATCGCATAGAGCACGATGTTGGTCAGGTGCATGCCGAACACCACGCCCTCCCGGGTGGGGCCCCAGAGGGCGAAATCCGCCATGTACGAAAAGTCCCTCACGGGCTGGAAGGTGGAGAGCCTGGACACCGAGAGGATCTTGCCCACGTTTTCGGCGGTGATCTCGTGCAGGGCCGTCCGGGTGAAGATCGCGGGATCGTCCCAGTTGGTGGCCTCGTTGTCCAGGACATTGAGATGGAGCCCCAGGACAAGCACGACCATGAGCAGTGCCAGCTCAAGATAACGTTTTTTCGGTATTGTCATGAATCCACAACCTCCCGCACGCTGTCCACACGCACCGCATCGGCGGCGCTTGCCGTATTCCATCGGGCGACCGTCACGTGCCCTTCCGGTAACACACCATGCCGCCGGCCTGTCGCATGGTTCTTACCCATGCCGCATAACACCGTCCCGCACATTTGAAGCATCCGTACCTCCCGGCATTCCCGGCGCTCCCAACGCTTCCAACGCCTCCTGCCCGGGCGGTACACGCCCGTTATCCATACCATCGAACCGGCCCGGCTCTCAACAGGCTTTCCCGGTTGATACAGCGATATGCGGCCCGTGCGATCCGCACGCCGTGTCCGCCCCGTACCGGGCCGCGCCCTTTTTCAGCGGGCAGTCGCGGGCGGTAAAGAAGCGGCCGGTTTTCTTCCTCGCGTCCATATTCCCCCCTCTTCGGCATACGCCTGCCGGAAGGTAAAAGTCTCCTGTCCGGGCATACCGACTGCTACCCTCAAAACCCCATATTCTTCCGATTTTGATGGTAATCATCTGTACAAGAACCGTTATCGCTGATATAACTCAGCCGACTTTCTTAATGGAGGCATTCATGGCTGTATCTGAAATGATGCTTGGATATATGGAGCGTTTCTCGTGGATCCGCAGAATGTTCGAGGAAGGCGCCCGGTTGAAGTCCATCCACGGCGCAGCGAACGTCTTTGACTTCAGCCTGGGGAATCCCGACCTTCCCCCTCCGAGGAGCGCGCTGGAAAAGGCCGCCGAGCTCATCATGAGCATGGACCACGGCTATATGCCCAATGCAGGCTTCGCCGACGTCCGGGAGGCCCTGGCCGGATATGCGTCCGGCCTCTACCAGGTCCCGCTCACGGGCGACGACATCGTCATGGCCTGCGGCGCGGGAGGCGGGCTCAACGTGGTTCTCAAGGCGATCACCAACCCCGGCGACGAGATCATAGCCATCGCGCCGTACTTCGTGGAATACGGGTTCTATGCGGAAAACCACGGCGGTGTCTTGGTCGAGGCGCAGTGCGGGCCCGACTTTCTGCCAAGCATGGAGAACATCCTTAAGGCCCTGAGCCCCAGGACCCGTGCCATCATCGTCAACTCGCCCAACAACCCCACCGGCAGGGTCTACCCTGAGGAGGTCTTCACCGGCCTGGCCGAGGTCCTCAAAGACCGCCCCGAGGTCCTCGTCATCTCGGACGAGCCCTACCGCAAGCTCGTGTACGACAACAGGGAGGTGCCCTCCGTGCTCAGGCTCATCCCCAACTCGGTGGTGGTGACCTCCGCATCCAAGGAGCTCTCGCTTCCGGGCCAGCGGATCGGCTACATCGCAACAGGAAGCGGCGTGCCGGACAAGCAGCGGTTCATAAGCGCCCTGGGCCTGGCCACCCGGATACTGGGGTTTGTCAACGCCCCCTCCCTCATGCAGAGGGTCTATGCCTCGTGCCTGTGCGAAGGCGAGTGTGTTCCCGTGGCATCCTACCGGCAGCGCCGGGACCTGCTTTCACGGATCATGGACGAGGCGGGGCTCCCCTATGTTCCCCCCGAGGGAACCTTCTACCTCTTCGTAAAGTCGCCCATGGAAGACGACGTGGCCTTCTGTGCGGAGCTGGTAAAGGAAAAGATCCTGGCCGTTCCGGGAAAGGGCTTCGGCTATCCGGGCTATGTGCGCTTCGCCTATTGCGTGAGCATGGAGACCATCCAGGGATGCGCCCCGGGGCTGAAAAGGGTGGTCGCGGGCATCAGGGAGAGCCGGACCCGGCACACACCACGCCCAGGTACGGGCAAACACGCCGTCTGAGGCCGATGTTTAAGAATTCCGGGATGAAATCCAAGATGCCGGCAAAGAGAATGCCGTCACCCCTGCGTGCGCGGGAGTGACGGCATCATGCGACAGCCTATGCGTAGGAGGGACAACCCTCTAACAGGGACTGATCCCCTGCAAGGGGGATGACCCTCTAAAACGGTATGTCGTCGAACTCGGGCGAGTTGGGAACGTTCTCGGACGCCCCGTAGCCGGGATCTTCGGACGCGGCGCTCGTGCGCGGGCCCTGGGAATCCATCGCAGAAAGAAGCTGCATCTGGTTTGCCACGATCTCGGTGGTGTAGCGCTTGTTCCCGTCCTTATCGTCCCACTGCCGGGTCTGAATACGGCCCTCGATGTAGATCTGCTTTCCCTTGGAGAGCAGCTTGGCGCAGTTCTCGGCCAGCTTGCCCCAGGTGACGACCCGGTGCCACTCGGTGCGCTCCTGCTTCTCGCCGCTCTGATCCAGCCACACCTCGTTGGTCGCCATGGTGAAATTCGTTACCGCCTTCCCGCTCGGAGTGAACCTCATCTCCGGGTCCTTGCCGAGATGGCCGATCAACATAACCTTATTGAGCGATCCTGACATATGCTATTTCCTCCAGTATTACTTTCCAATTGAGTTTGTCACATGACAATCGAGCTTGTCATCTGTCAATCGTGTTTGTCCGTTTCCAGTGTTAATACCTGCCAAAAACCTTTATCCAAAACTGATACGATCCTATCTGATATTATATCTTTTCTCAAGACTTCTCTTTGATTTGAGGAGGGGAGATTCTCGTGGGCAATGAACATCTTAGAACATGAACAGCGGCACATCTTCCCGGCTGGCTGTATTGCCGGCCTTGGACCAGAATGCCCCTTGCGATTTTTGTTTCTTGATGGGCGATAATATGGAAGAGCCAACAGTCAGGGAGAGATTGAGGAGCTAGGGCCGCCTCTACAACGCAAGGGCCACAAGGATATTGGGCTTTTTCCATCAATTAATCACCATGCTGACACGGCCGGTTAATGGCATCCAGTGCTATTGGTGTTACAAAAGGTCGGCAGATATTGTCAAATGCCGACCTTTTGTAACAATATATCTTCCATGAAAAATGATTATACCGAGAAGGTGCTCGATCTTATTCGGAGAAACGGGGTCATCCGACCTCACGATCTCCGTTCTCTTTCAATTCCCCGAACGTATCTGCAGCGTCTTCTCCGGAAAGATGCGATAATAAGAATCGGCAGAGGGCTTTATACCCTTCCCGACATGCAGGCTACCGAGCATCACACCTTTGCTGAGGCCGCGAAGCGAGTACCCCAGGGAGTGCTGTGCCTGCTCTCGGCATTGAGCTTTCACGGCCTGACCCTCCACGTTCCTCATGAGGTCTGGATGGCAATCGACAGAAAAGCAAAGCTTCCAAAGATTGATTACCCTTCCCTCAGGTTTGTGCGATTTTCCGGGCACGCCCTTGACCAGGGGATTGAGCATCATGACATCGAGGGAGTAGAGGCGAGGGTATACAGCCCTGCCAAGACAGTTGCGGACTGCTTTAAATACCGGAACAAGATCGGCATCGATGTGGCGCTCGAGGCTCTAAAGGACTGCAGGGCTCAGCACAAATGCTCGATGGACGAGATTTGGCACTATAGCAGGATATGCAGGGTGGAGAAGGTCATGAAGCCCTACCTTGAGGCGCTCCTGTGAGCAAGTCATCACCCTCCAATATTACCGCATCCATCAGGGAGAGGCTCCTGCACGTTTCGCGAACTACGGGGATACCATTTGATCTGGTACTTACACGATATGCACTGGAGCGCCTCTTGTATCGTATAGGATCCTTATAGTGACCCCTTCATGGACTGTACCAGCACGGCTTCCCTCTTCGAACTCTATCTCTCGATTGATGGGTTGCTCACTATATTGTTCTTCATAATTGTCGCTCATCACCAGAATTAAAATGGTCAGAAGAAATTGGAACCCTTTCCCTTAAGGCCCTTCTGTCTGCTTCATTCACGATCAAAGTTCACTACAAGAGTTCATTAGGCTGAAAGATAAGATCATGACTTCCCAGTCTGTAGAATAGCGCCTATCGAGAATCAGTACTTTGGGAGAGTCAGCCGGGGGAGCCTCACCCCCAGCTGCTCGCTGCACCGGACGTGATCCTCTCAGCTTATAATTGGACAGAAACGCCGTCATTCATATTCTGTGTACTTCTTTGCACTTCCCTTGACTGTGCTGGCCGGATATTTTTTTCCATTGAGTTTGAGTTTGTCTCTGGCACACTGGATTGGATCAATACCAAACTTGGCTGCCAAGTTGATAATATATATCATTATATCCCCAATCTCCTCTTTGAGATGAGCTAATTGATTGTCATTTAAATTTTTGCTTTCTTCCTCTGTAAGCCAAAGAAATATCTCTAGCAATTCGGCAGCTTCAACTGACAGCCCCATAGCAAGATTTTTAGGAGAATGATATTTCCCCCAATCTCTTTCTGTAACAAAATGATTTATTTCTTCCTTCAGAATCTTCATACTCTAAATCGACCTAATTTTCTTCAAATACTCTTCAATCATTTTCTCTTGCCTGGTTGTAAATTTGCTGAATGTCATAACTGGCCCATAAGATCTTGATTCCTCACCAAGGATTTCTTCAAGGTTAAATGGTTGCTTTATCAGCTTAGTACCATCGCATATCACCAGGTATCTCCATCTACCTTCATTGCCAGGCCAATATTTCTCAGCTTCACCGCTTTTTATTGGACGAATATCAACTATCCGCATCGTGTATTGGATTTGTTTTTCTCTACGGTTGCAGTCAGCTTTATTCTTGCTGACCAGAACCAATTCTCCCGGGTACCAGCCTTGGGGCATACCAGAAAAAGCGTGCTTTTGATTTTCAATAACACTGTCAAAGGTGGATCCTGATGTCTTAAATAAATACATAAGTATCTCCTCTTCTCTGGTTTATTCTCTAATATTAAGGTTGTAAGCTAAATAAAGTCTGTCCAGTGCTTATCGTTTTCTGTAATGGTAATATCTGGGGCAATGGGTTAGTTCCATTGTATGCATTTGCAACAGCGCGGCACACTTTCCCTTGATATATTTTCATCTCATGGAGAGCCTTCTGCCGGTTGGGTTATTGTATCTTTGTCAATTCAACAGCGCTTTCCGCCGCAGACGATCTGCCTCCAGCTTAAGTTGCTCTTGATTCTCTGAAAATTCTTTCCAGATTGATTCATCAAGTTTACTCCCGTGAGTAAATCCCTTGCCTTGATAACTTCGATCAAAGCGAAGAAAATTACACAACTTCATGTTAACACCATTGGGGTTCCGATAATGCACAGGATCAGGACAACTCGCATGGTATTTCAACTTGTTAAGTATCTCGCTTAACTCGATGATCTCTGGTGTTTCTGAGCTAAATCGTCCCGGGCCAATACGGAAATAAAGCTCTAGGGCTAAAATAAGTTCTTCACGATTCCAAGGCGGATTACGGTGCTTCATTTGTCCCCCTCTCTGTTGAAATGCATAAAAAGCACTAAATTAGCTCCTTTTTTGCGAATATTAGTGATATCATGCCAACTTTTCGTATCCTTTACGGATGACCTGAGCTATCTTCTTTCGTCTTTCTTTCAAGAATTCCTTATAATCCATACCTTCCCAGTCTTCTGGCAGCGCATGGAAAGAATACATCTCGTTCAATCGGTCTCGGAAGCGTTCCTTATACTTCTGGACATACTCATACGGAGGCTTGTCAGATATCTCTATGTTATCCGACCATTCGACAAGGGCGTAATTGGCAATTTGGTTTGTATCTCTGAGTTCTGTAATACCCTGCTTGACAAGATAATTTCTTGGGAACAAATGATGCCTCTCAACTGCTGATTTTGTCGCCTTGATCGACGGATCGAGCATTTCAGGAACCCTTAAGTTTGAGAAAAGAACGGGGGCATCGAGAAGATTCAGCGCAGCATAATACGCAAAGAGCGAGGGGCTTCTGGCCGAGGAGGTAGCGAGGTTGTTTGGCAAGGTGATGTTCCAGAAGTCTTCCGTCAGTGTATCGCCAATAACCTGATTTAAAATACCTATAAACTCTTCTTTCGATTTGATGTTCCTCAATCGTGCCAAATCAGCTTCCATGGTGGTTTCAGGTGAAGCACTATAGCGTGCTGTCAGTGATGTCATAAAAAACCATCGCGCAACGAGGTTCCTCAGCTCATAGGGCTCCAGCTTGAAATCCCTCTTTCCTATGAGAAAGATCACATAACTGTAAAGTAGCGCCACCTGAGAGCTGACCATCATTTGGCCTCTGTATCCTGCACGAACCAGTGCATTGAAAAATTCGGCCCAATTGGTGAGATTGAGTGTATCAGCCTGGGCATTCTTCAGAATTTCGAACTGCTCTATTCTCTTCTCGTCGGAAAACTGCTCCGTTTCCATGTCCTTGCCGCGAAGGATAGAGTAGACATACTTCAATCTTGCCCTTCTGAATCCGAGTCCGACAGAGGCCCTCAAGAGTTGATCAGGCTCTGGGGCAATGAAATGGTTATATGGTGACGCACCGCCCTTTGACGGCATTCGTGCTTCACGACAGAACTTTTCAAGATTCGAACGGCCCTCGTCCCAGAAAACGGACATCAAGGTGAGTATGAAATCCGCCTGATTGAGTGTGATTCCTTTACTATTTATCCGCACAAAAACATCTGCAACATCCTGCTCGTCAATATTTGAAGACAGCTCGAGTGCAGTGAATGGATAATTGTGCAAATCATAGAGCTTGTCTATTGCTTCGCTGAGTGAATCCTCTTCTTCCTCGGTAATATCCCTGTATTTCCCAAGTCTTGAAATAAACTCTTTGACGAAGCTGAAGCGTCGTTTTTCCCCTGACCAGAGCTGTGAGATATCCTCTATGAACTCAGGATCTCTCCGTATAGAGGCATCGGTAACTTCGAACTTGGCATCCTTAGGCCGGAAAGCAATATGTATGAACTGTTCCTTATAATCATTTCTGAGAACAGATTTGCCTTTCAAAACAGAGTAAAGGGATGTCAGCCTCTGTTGCCCATCGACAATCAACAACCTTGGAATTCTCTTTTTGTTGTCGGTCCCAATCTTACGATGACCATTGCTCACTCCATTGGCCCAGAAGAGAAGATATCCTACGGGAAAACCTTTGTACATCGAGTCGAAGAGATCCCTGACCTTTGACTGATTCCAGACAAAGGGCCTTTGGATATCAGGCAACCCGATTTCTCCAAGATCGATATCTTCAATCAGTTTGGAAAGAGAGTAACCTACTTCTTTAAAAAGAGTGGCTTTCATGCGGCCTCCTCCAATAATGGGAATTAATATCATTCAGCATACCAAGACGTATCCTGTTTTATGGTTTTCGCTTTATCCTTGTTGCCCATCCACCGTGCAAGCCTGGATAAGAAAATCGCCATCTGGTCCTTACTGGCCAGTGCGGTGTAGGGGATCTCCAGCACCTCATACCCCATCGATTTCAGCTGTTCGCGGATCTGCTTATCCTTTGCCTGTGTTGTAGGATTCCCGTGTATGTGGCTGCTCAGGCCGTCGAGATATATGCATACCCCTGGTTCATCTTCATCGTCTTGGTCTGGATAGTAGCAGTCCGGCGTGGTGGACCCCAGCGGAAGACCAAGCTTGATCTGCTTCTTCCACTCGGGGTCAGGAAAATCTGCCCGCTTGAGCAGGTCTTTTAATCGATCCTCCGCCTGGTTTATGGTCATTCCCGGAGATGCCTCCACCTTAGGGAGTTTAGGGGGGATATCATTGGTGAAACTTAAGGTGGCGCCCCACTCTCTGATGCAGGCAACTGCCTTTTTCCTGTCAAGGTAGCGGTGGAAATACGCATTCCGAAACGTCTGCAGGCAGTCCACACAGGACCGCTCACACTCTGCAGGGCATGACTCGGTTGCATCTAACGCGGCCTTTGCCACTTCACGCCACCGAGTCTGGCATATCTGGTCAAGTAGCCCTGATCCCCCTGGCATAGGGTCGAAAAGGATAGCATCTGCAGACTCTATCCCCGGTTTGCTGATGACGAGCACTTGAAGGTCCTCCCGATCCATGTCCAGGATATTCGATGCCCCCAACCTGATGGCATCGGCGACGCTATATGCCTCTTCCTTGTTCGCGCACCCCAGTATCTTGAGTGCATCTGCAGTGACATCGGCATAGAATCCTGAGACAGTCGCCTGATGACCGCAGCGCTCCAGGTGCAGTTGTCCAAAGACCTCTTTTTCCTTTGCGGAGGAAAATGGCGACCTCGACTCTCCGCACACGAGGCACATGGGATAACCCAGCGGCCCACCATGCTCCACGACATTAGCAGGGCCAACATTGACAAGCCTAAACCTTGCCGCCTTGAGCAGGTGGACCTCCTTGCTGCCCCATCGGTATGCCTTGCCCCCGCTGTGCTGGTCACGCTCCATGCCGTATGTTGCGCTTGACATCTGGAACCTGAATTCTTCCTCGTCACTGATATACGAAAAATAGGCGAGGTCGACATCACACACAGGCACGGCCTTCAGCTCGGCAATCCCCATTCCCAGAGCGCCCTTATCGTTGCCTCCTGCGTCTACGGCACCCACTTCAGCGACCGCCTGATTTCCTACGTCCACATGGAAAAGGATATTCTTTTCCTGGGGCTCAAGGTGATGAAAGCGGGGCACGAACTTATGCCCATTGGCATAGATGAGGTTGCCCGGCATGTATTCTCTTAAGGCAACAGAAGAAGGCCTTGGGAGCTCGAAATCCATGGCGCCGGGTATCCGGCTTGGCATGCTGGCTGTGCCCAAAACCCTGCCAACTTCAAGGCCGTATCCAGGGAGGAACCCCTCGGCGGCAAGCACTGCATACGTGGTTGTATCATCATACCCCTCGGCCTCTGTCCTTCTGCGCCGTGACTCGCCTTTGAGCCGCTTGATCATACGATCACAACGGTTGAGCAAGGCCTCTTCAGAGGGGTCAAGGGTGCCTCTTTGCGCCCGTATGCTGCTGAGCCTGTTCACCTGGCCCAAGGCCCAGTCGAGCCTCCTCCTGAGCCTTTTGATAACCTCGGCAAGATTTTCATTGATCTTCTCTATATAACCCTTCAATACATCCGGCCTGACAGCGTCCTGGTCTTCCCAGGGCCACTCCTGGTTGAATATGTTCTTGACATAGCTCAAGAGGTCTTCACTATGCTTTTCAATGAGTGTTCCCAGTATGGAAACATCGAGAACCTCTGGTCTGACATTGCCGATTTCATCAAAAAGGTACTCCCGCACCTGGCCGGGGAACACAATCGACAGGATGTTCTGGATCTCAGCTCGCTCCTCGCTGCTCAAAGAGCTGCTTTGCCGGACAATCTGAAATAACCTGGTGATCACTGCGGCATGCACGTGCTTTGACACCATGAGGTCGTTTCTTAAATTAAAGCTCGGCGGATCGACGCGGCCTTCCAGAATCTTCAGCGGCTCTGCAAAGTATGCCCTATCGTGACTGGCGTTCCTGCAATAGGTTATGTTCACCGCCATGCGGTGGCGCCTGCCTGCACGGCCCGCCCTTTGCCAGTAGTTGGCCGTCAGCGGGGGGACGTTGCGCATGAGCACTGCATCCAGTGCGCCGATATCAACGCCTAGCTCGAGGGTTGGGGTGCATACCAGGGCATTTATCCTGTCTGACGACCCTTTGAAAAGGTTCTCTATCCTCTCACGCTCTGCTGTAGGCACCTGAGCCGAGTGCTCTTGGGGTCTCAGCATGTCATAGCCCCCATCCAGAACTGCGAGGTCGTAGTTGTCCTTGTCTTCAGCCTGGAAGGTGGTGGTGCCGTGGCACCGCCAGCCAATGCACCTGTTATGAGGAGTCGGCCTGGTATAAGCCCGGTGGCAGCTGCTGCACACCCATAAGCCCCTATGGGCCTTCAGGAGAAGCTTGTCGCCATTTATCTGGTAGGCGCCGGAGCAGTTGGGAAGCGGGTTTCCCTTCGAGCCTTTCAAGGTCACCGGCACGATGTATTCTTTTCCGACGAGATAGTTCCAGACCACCTCCGCAAACGCCTCGAACTCATCAGCGCTCACTCCCCACTTACGGAATACCTCCCGGACGTACGTGTTGTGCCCGGGGCTCACCCACTGCTTGATCCTGTCTTTGTTATCCGATGCATCACGCCTTAATTTGATGCCAGCCGGGACACCCTGCAATCTGGTGATATACCCGCGCTCCACGGCACGATCATCCCAGAGCATCTTCGTGAAAATCTCAGTGTCTCTATCATAGAGGGTGATGTTCCTTCGGTAGAAGTCCAGCAGGCAGCACAGCGCATCCTTAAACTCCTCGCTGGTTAGACCCAAATCCAGCGCATAGCTCCGAATGAATTCATCTTCTGGAGTGAGCCCGTCATAATCAACCCGCAATCTCCCCCATGGCTCCAGACCCTGGCGCCGCCTGAATCCATTCACGAGCTCGCGCAGCACCTGCAGTCGCAGGTAGAACCACCTTTCGTCCTGATGATGTTTCGGGGCGCTCTTCTTGGGGTATGCGGCCCATACCTCGGGGATCAACGACATGGAGAGATCATCGTCCTCGTCGAGCCTCTTTTCCATGTACGCCACAAGGTCACCGGTTCTGACTCCACCCTCACCAATACGCTCAGACATGAGTGAAGCGAGCCGGTACCGTCGTGCGCGGTCACGCATCCAGCCTGCCTGAAAGGCCGCATCCTGTCGGTTGTCTGCAAATACCAGAAGACGCTTCCTCTCCGCGTGCTGGATCATCTCCTGCGCTATGATGTGCACATCCGCCACAGCAACGGCCTTTACCGGCCTTGCAGGCTCTCTGTACCTGGAGCCATAGGATCTCCCGAAGGCTCCGCACGCCACACAGGTAGTGAGGTTGCCCGGGTTGTCCTCTTTTTGCCTCACTGCAAAGAGCCTGACCATAGGGGCCGTAGTACCGCAGGAATCGCACCTTGCCATGCCAGCCGGGTGAAGCGCCCCACAGGCCCTGCACAAGAATACGGGATGGGTTTCTACCGGCATATCTTCATCGTCTGTTGCGCTGATGAGCCGGTCCAGGAGGATCACCCGTTTTCCCCCAAGGGTCTGGTCCAATGACGGCCAGAATACCCTCCCCTCCAAGGCATCACCTCCCACAGGGGCATCTTTGACAAACGAGAAGTCCTTTACATAGTGAACGAAATAGTGCTGCCCGCAGGTAGTGCAGGTAAGCACCTGGAGGCGCGCCGTTTTTTCATCGCCAGTGGAGGCCGCCTCGTCTTCTGCCGAGAGCCAGAGCTTGGGCAGCTCTCTTTCCTGTGGGAAGCTCACCACGGCCCCGCTTACGCCGCGGACAAAGGCGTGCACCACAGGGCGGAGAAGCGGCCGGTCGTCCTTTCGCGCAACCGAGCCCAACGCCAGCCAGGTGAGGATCTCTTCTTCGCTCACCTGCCTTCCCACCTTCTCAGTGAGCCTTTTCGCAAGGTCAACCAACGGCATGGGCTGTTTAAGTATGTCTGCGAGCTGGTAGGCTATCTCATTCGCGCTCATGATCCCGTGCAGAGCTTCCTGCCAGCCTTCCTGCGGCAGCTCCATAGAGCAGGCCTTACCGAGTGCCCAGGCTGTCTGGCTATCATCGCTACTTCCGACACTTAAGGCCGCAAGAACAGACTCCAGACATTGAACAGGGCCTTGAGGTGGCACCGCAGGAATACTACGTGCATCAGCCCAGACATCGGGCTCGTACTCCTCGCTCACTACGGTCACCTGTGCCTTATCCACGCCAAAGAACCGTGACGCAAAGATTCTGGCAGGCTCTGGGGCTGCCGGGTCGGCAATGGTAGCCGAGGTGGCGACGCATAATGCGTCTTGAGGGTCCTTTCCGCAGAAGGCCCTGAGGCGCCTGATGAGGCTTGCAGTCTCGGCCCCCTGTGCGCCGCTATAGGTATGCGCCTCGTCGAACACAATGTAATCGAGCAGGGCGTTATCGAAAAGCTCGATATCTTTTTGTCTGGTGAGGAGCAGCTCGAGCTGCTTTACGTTGGTAAGCAATATCCTCGGCTGGCCACCTGGTTTGCGCATCTCCTCGCGGGAGCAGCGCTCCTCGGAAGGGTGCACGGCAGTGCCGCGCTTCTCCTTGATGGCTTTGGCCAAGGCTGCCCGGTAGTCGGCGCGGGAGGCACCTGGTTTGAGCCGCTCGCCTGTAACCTGGGATTTGGACTCAGGCGTTTTGCCCACATACATGCCAAAAGGGATTCCCGTGCCTGCGAGCAGGTCCCTGAGCCTTAAGAGCTGGTCTTCAGCCAGGGCGTTCATGGGGTATACGATCACGGCGCTTATCCCGGCTGGCGCTTTGTCATCCTGGAGCTTGAGACAGGTGCTGATGATGGGGTAGATGAAGCACTCGGTCTTGCCGGAGCCTGTGCCAGTGCTCACCAGAGTGGGGTGACCTGCATGGATCGACCGGATGGCCTTTTCCTGGTGGCCGTAGAGGTTCGGATGCTCGATGATGTTGGTCATGAAGGGGTGGAAGATGCCATCTGTGACGAGATCCTTCACCTGCGAGCCCTTAGTAAACGCCCGGGATAAGCTGATATAGGGACCTTTGAGGAGCGGAGAGGAGCGCTCCTGCTCCAGGCTGAGCAGGGCCTTCATCTGGTCGTAGAGGTCCTGGTCTGCAAAGGGATAGCTGGTGAGCTGGTAGCGCAAGAAATTTTTGACCACCTTCTCGGTAAAGCTGACAGGGTTTATCGACACGATGATCCCTCCTGCTCTCTATTTCCTTTTCTTTCCCCGCTTGTCAGGGGGTCCTCCTCCGAAGAGCGTACCCTGTTGCGGCTTGGTGCTGAAGAGGGTTGACTGGACAGGGCTTGAGCCCTCTTTGTCATAGGCCTTTTCAGCTTCTTCAGCTGCCAGGAGGAAAGCTCCCTCTGGTTCATGGGAATAACCGCCGGAGCCCTCACCTCTGATCTCGGCCATGAGTTTCTTGAAGCCAGCTTCTCCCAGGATGTTTTGGGCATGGCGCTCGCACTCTGCCCAGGACTCCTCGACCGACTGTTCGAGCTGCCAGGGCAGGAACCGATCGCCCATGTGAGACCGCACAGGCTTAAGAGTCTTTGCCCGATCGTCGTGCCCTAGTCCGTAGTCGGCCAGACGCAGGGTATCGGGGAGCATCCAGCCCTCGCCCTCATTCTGGCTGCAGAAGGCCTCGATCCCTTTGTCCCGATTATTGCCATTAGCAGCTATCATGTCTTTCAGGTCGCGGAATGCAACAAGAGTCAAGACCGTATGCCGGAGCTCCGGGTCCTTTTCCTTATCGACACGCCAGAAGCCCTTGGGATCAAGTGTGCGAGCAAAGGCCTTTTCGCCCATATTGTCTGCAGGGTGGTCGCAATCACGGAGAATCCAGGCAAGATCGTCCCAGTCAAGGCCGTAGAGCTCGGCAACTATAGCATCGAGGACGCAACGGAGGCGGAGGCGTTCATAAGTAGTGATAGCCCAATGCTTGCCTAGTGGGGTATTCTTTAAATTGATTCTTTTATACAGGATTAACCAATATGGAGAAAAAATATCTGACACATAAGAAAGTCTGGCCACTAGAGTAGTTATCGAGTCCAAGAGTAAATGAAGGTTTGGTTTTATAAGGGGTAATTCTTCAATAACGTATAAGTTTAGATGTGTTCCTCCAATTCTTTGTCGTACAGACCAGTCCAAGGAAATAGAGTTCATGCAAGCCAGTACCGGTAGCAGTTGTTTATTACTACTCAATATTCCAAGAACATTCCCACATGGAAGACTTGGGATAAGTGCTGCTATAAATGTACGCTCATCAGTACCTCTAGCGATGTCTCTAAAAGCAATTTTTACTGTGCTAATAGCCTTTGTATTCGATGTAAAATCACTTTCACTCAATAAGAACTGGGGTCCTATTCTCTTGTTTTCAAAACCAATTTCGTTCCATACAGCTCTCAGTCCCGTTCCCTGTATCCATTTCTTTGCAGAAAAATCATATTGCTGTACCATTACTCCCTGATAAAGCGGCAGCGCCACATCCCCATCCGGCCCGATCCAGCGGCCGTACTCATCGGGTTTATAACCCCTCTCCTCCCACCACGGCCTGGGCTTGAAGAGGTGAGAGTCGTTGGTCATATGAAATTCCGTTGCGTAGTGGATTCCCCATCCATTCTCGCTCTGGTCTCCGAGGAGAACGCTGTTGGAGTATATCTTCTCCAGGATCTCCAGATCCTTCGGATGGCGAACCTCCAGGATGGCCTTGGTGTTAGGGCTGAAACGCTCTACCTGGGCACGCTGGTACGGGATAACATGCTTCTCCCCATCCTCCCAGTCGCGCAGGTCGTGGCGCATGAATGCGGTCTTCATGGCATCTGTCTTTCCACCCTTTTTCACGATGATTGGGCAGAACTTGAAGCGGCTGTCGATCTCAAATATTTTCTGCCTATTCTCGAATCCGAAGAGCCAGAGCCACCGGCACTGGTCCAGAAAGAGGGTGCGTAGCTCGGTAGAGCCTTTGTCGGTATAGATACCCGAAGGCACGATCAGGCCTTGTATGCCGCCTTCCCGCAGGAGAGCATGACCGAGTTCGGCAAACATCTTGTAAGTATTGATATCTGCACTGCCTTGATGCTTGAATGGATGGTCTGTATCGGCATAGCCGGGGACTTTCCTTCGTGCCTGGTATTTGAGCCACTTCTTCTGAGGGAAGCTCCTGCCAAGGTTCTCGTCATCTCCAAAGGGGTTTCCTGCCCAGCGGCACCAGTTGGATAAAGCCTTGAGCCGGGAGTTATAGGTAATCCACGAGAGCTCATCTTCCGGCTGGCTTTCAAAGATTTCTGTCTGTACCAGCCTGGCGTCCTGTTTTCCATAGGTGCGGTAGAGGGGGTCGACATTCGAGAAAAACTCTTTAGAGTTGGGTTTCTGGATCTCCCAAGGAGGATTGCCAAGCACGGCGTCGAACCCTCCGCACTGGGAGGCAAAGACGTCCGGGAACTCGAGCTCCCAGTGGAAGAATATGAGCTCCTGTGCAAGCTGGTCAACAACCGCCAGTTCCTCTTCGCCAGGAAGGTCAAAATCCGAAGGCATGGGTGAGAGCTCGAGCTTATCGGCGGGCCAGAACCAAAGCGCGCACCAGGTGTCGAAGGCCTGCTTGAGCCTCCTGTACTCATGCGATTCCAATATATTCTCCCGGTACCACTGCTCGCGCTCATCCTGGTCATCCAGGTGCATGTCGTGGAGCAGGTCAAAAAGGGCCACTGCGTCTCCATGCAGGGCATCCAGGCTTACCTCGTCTTCCTCCTCATACACCCGTGCACCCGTCTCTATTGTCAGGGCAAGATTATCGATGGCCCCCGCGCGTTTTTTTCTGATGGCCTTTGTCCATGCCTCTTTCTCGTAGTGCACGCCCGTGGAATGGCCCTTGTCCCCTCCCTCGCGGCTCCAGGCCATGATGGGATAGTTCTTGAAGTTGTCGAACCAGCACCCCACCAGGGCATTGCCGCACTTGAGCTTGTGATCGAGAAATTCAAAGGGGAGCTCCCGCTCCATGGTCTCCACCCACAGCGAGAGTCTGGCCAGCTCCACGGCCAGGGGGTCGATGTCCACTCCGTAGATGCACCGCTCCACCACCACGCGCTTGAGCCTGGCATTGATCCGCGCCTTGGCTGTCTCGGGCTCATCCGGGAGCCCGCTCATCACCTCCTTGAACCATGCAGGCCTTCCTTCAAGGTCGGGAATGTCGAGCCTGCCGCCACCGATTTCCACCACCCATCCATGGTACATTAGGGCCTTGAACAGGGTATCGGTGAGGAACCGCAGTGCAGCCACCAAAAACGAGCCCGAGCCCATGGACGGGTCGCATACTTTGAGGGCCAGGATCTCTTCGGGCTTTTTCGGCAGCCATAACGATGTGGGGGCATCCTCATCAGGTGAGCCATCCGATCCTTCAGGCGGGACCAAAGCCAACAGCCTCAGAGTCCGGTGCACCGTGGGCACGGCAAGCCCCGGCCTTGTGTAGAAGGTCCCGGCGCCCTTGCGGGTGCCTCCCCAGCGTATAAGATACCACTCATCCGGTAGAATCACCCTGCTGATGATTCTACCCGCCATGGCAGCGACTTCCTGCTCATACGCAGCCAGAGCCTCTTCATTTCTCTTCCGTGGCCTTTTGACGAGCTTGCCTGCCACCACGGCATTCTTTGCCCAGGCAATGGCCCGCTGCCGGGTCAGCTGGTGGATGTCGGATTTATCTTCTTCACTGACCTGTTGAGAAATCTCTTCTCCCTCACCGGCGGCAGGCTCTTCTTCAAGCTCCTCATCAACGTCCTCGAGCTCCTCCTGATCATCATCCTCTTCATCCCCAGGTTCATCACCATCAGAGAGGGTGGCCTTGGTCGACTTCTTGAGCTTGTCCACCAGAGACGCCATGGCTTTTTCCTCCATGACATCGAGTCGGGAAAGCGGAAATGCCGGTTGGTCCCCTAAGGCCAGAAAGACCACGGGTTCGCCTGTCTCTGCTCTGCGCAACTCATAGTCGAGCAGGCCCTCATAGAGGATGCCGATGTACTCGGAGGAGAGGTCTGAGAAGTCCACCGGCGCGTCCACGGCGGTTGTGCCTCTGCCATGTCGTATCCGCACCGTGCTCCTGCAGAGGAATTGCAGAATCTGATAAACCGTGAAGTCGTCAGGCGCGTTTTCCCTGTCCTCAAGGATTGCGATTGACCTCAGCACCGGATCAGTTGAGCCAGGATCCCCCGGACGAAACAGGGCGCCCCCATATTGGAGAACGGGCAACTCCTCGTGGCACGAGCCCGAGTGGATAAGCCGGAACAGGGCGAGCAACCTGGGCCATGCGCTTACCTGGTGACGGAGCCGTTCACGGGCGGCGCTCGTGCCGTGGCGTTCGAGATCCTCACGCAGGCCCTGGAGGCCGTAGGAGTCATGATAGATGGGATTGGCCCTGGGGAGAAGGTCCCGGGACTCTGCGAACAGGATCACCACCAGACGCATCACCACCCTGCAGGCCGCTATGTAGAGCGCCCTGGGGTCGAGACCCGGCATCTCCCGGAGCTTGGACGTGTAACTGCGGATGAGCAGCTCCACTGCCTGTCTCACCCGTTCCCCTAAGGTGGCGGAAAGCTCTGCCTGCCCTCTGCGAGTGGCGTCGATTGCTGCCAGCAGGGCTGAGAGCTCGTTCTTGTTCGGCGGGGTAAGGGATGACGGCGAAAGAAGGACTCTGAGCGCATCCACCTGTAGACCTGGCCTGCCTTCTTCAAACCACAGGGCGGTGTCCCACTCGGCCCAGGCATCGTGATCAAGCCCTGCGTAGATGAGGCGCCACTGGTAGTAGTTGGTGACCAGGGCAATTTTAAGATTAACGGCGCGTAGCCACTCCACGACCCTGCTCACGGTCCTTCTGCCATGACCGACGCCAAGGGTCTTGACCTCATCGACAAAGACCGGCAGCACGGAACCGTGAGGGCCTTTCCACACTCTTCGGGGCTTGATGACCTCGCCTGTCAGCGGCCGGTATGACCACTGGGGCTCGACCTCGCTGCCAACCGACCATGATCCGCCGGAGCTGCTGTTGAGCCCGCAGATCTTCTCCAGGACAGTGGTTACAAATGACCGCTTATCCTCGGGCGTCGCGTCGTCGAGACGGGTGAGCTCTCTCCTGAGGCGATCGGAGAGCTGCGCTGGAAGGGGGTCGCACTCATCCGGGAAAGATACCGGGAGCCTGGAGGGCGCGATCAGCATGCCCCCATGCCGGAGCTCTGCCCACCAGGGGAATCTCTCCGTGCTCATGGCCTTACCTCCGGGAAGCGCACCTCTATCGAGATCGGATAGACTTGGGCTTCACCGCGAAGGGTGAACCTCTTGGGGATAACGTTCTTCAGGATGCGCTCCCGCTCCTGGTTCAATATTTCCCGGAGCCCCTCATAGCCAGCCCTGCGGCGCTTGAGCTCCTCTTCTTTTTCTTTTTGGGAGGCTGCCAGTTCCTGAAAGTAGGAACCATCAACGAAGAGGAGCTCCTGGCGCTGCTGCTCCTGGATCTCTTGTATCTCCCGTTCAATACGCTGAATGGTCAGGTCTTCGATGAGCTTGGACACCTCTCCCTGGCGACTTCTGAACCGCTTTTCCTCCCTATCGAGCGCCTCAACCCTCTCCTTGTCCATCGTGTGCTTCAAATCCCTGGTGAGAGCGGCTGCCTGCTCTTTCAAGAAGGCCTTCACCTGGTCTTCAACATCTTCCCAGAGCTCACAGGCGCGAGACGTCTCTTCAGTGGCGAGGCTCTTATGTGATCGCCATAGAGATGCTGGCCTGTGGGGAAGAGGTTTCCCGAGGTTGCCACCACAGACGGGAAAGGCAGTAGTGCGTATCCAGTGGTGAAACATCTCCCGCATCTCGTTTATGGCAAGCTCTTCTACGGTGAGCAGGACCAAGGCCTCTGCCCCGTCGGGAACATCACCGTACCGCACTGTCCAGCGGGTGGCCTTTCCGTCTTTCTCCGCACCAGGGAATCGGGATCTGGCGAAAATGGCAAGAGCCCGGTGGTAGAGCGGGTGGGCCAGGTGAAGTAGGGCCGTGTCCTTGAGCGGCCGGAAAACGGGCCTGCCCCCTATGGACTTGATAAAGACATCTGGATCGAAGGCGAGCAGAGGCAATGCTTCTCTTTGCTGCCCAATGTGCCTGCGGAGGTGATCGTCGATGAGCAAAGACCAGTCCGGCGGTATTTGTTTCAACCTCACCCTTTTTTCACCTTCTGCGGCTATGAACAGGGGCCGGCCTGTTCTGAGCCCCATGGCCACTTCCAGGGTATCGCGCAGGGTCTCCGGGGTGAGATCGAGCTCCTCCTTTAGGGTCTTCAGCCGCTGCATCTCCTCCCGGCCTGTCTTGACGAGCTGATCAGAGCTGCTCCTGGGCACATCGGCCCGGCCTTTGACAAGCCTGGCCTTCTCCTCCAGGTCCTCTTGCACAAGCGCACATTCCTCACCAGCAATAAGACACCGGTGAATAGCTGCATCGAACACCTCTTCCACCGAGCCCAAATCTTCCCTGATGGTGTTGACCTTGCCCACCACATAGGCAAGGAATGCGAGATCGGAGACATCGTCTGTGGTAAAGTGATGTATCACCACGTCTCGTGCCTGGCCGTGCCTGTCGAGGCGGCCGTTTCGCTGCTCGAGCCTGGTGGGATTCCAAGGCACATCATAGTGGAGAAGAAAGCGGGCGGTCTCCTGGAGGTTGATGCCTTCACTCGCGGTATCGGTGGCCACGAGGATGCGCACCTTATCTGCCGGGTCGTTGAATGCCGCCTTGGTATTCTCCCGCTCTGTAAGGGGAATGTTGCCGTAGAGCTTGCGGATTACTCCATGATCTGGATACCTGTCTTCCAGCCTCCTTACCAGGTAGTCGAGGGTGGTTTTAAACTCGGTGAAGATCACCAGGCGATCATCATCTCTCCATGTCTTCGATGGAGTACGGAGATTTTGCTCTATCCAGGAGCATAATGCATCAAAACGGGCATCTGCTGCGGGGTTTATATCGGAGCATGTATGGTGATCTATTGGGAAACCAAGGTGGGTTAAAGCGGTGTTGATGGTTTCAATCTCATCTGCGAGCTCTTCTTTGTAGGGCTTGAGCCAGGAACCCACTGTCTTCGATGCATGGGCTATACGGCTTTCCGTCTCGCCGTCATCACCGGTCTCTTCACGCAAAGTGCGCTCTGCAGCACGGACCTCGACAACATCGGCCGTGTCGGAATCGTCTATTCCCGCCATGTACCTCAACCACGAGTCGGCAAAGGAAACCGGGCAAGAAAGCAAGCGCTTACCCAGCACCTCGATGGCGAAGTTCCCGGCCAGCTGCTCGTTGCGGCTGGTGTTGCGTGTGATCTTGTGCACCTTTTTCCGGAAGTTACGGTAAGCTTCCGAAAGGGATTTCTCTTGAGAGGTAAGGTCCAGGGAAAGTGCCTGGGTATAACGCTCGCAAAACCTCGGCGGATTGGTACAGGCATTGATCTCTCGCTTGAGCCTGCGAATTACCACGTCTTCGATACGGGTTCGCTCAGAGTCGGTAATGTCAGATTTTTGTGAGAACCTCACCGGGTCGAGTCTTTCCAGCAGGCCTGTAAATGACCAGGTATGGCCATTATGCGGTGTGGCAGAGAGAAAGACCTTATGCTCGAAGTAAGGGGCGATGCGTTTGAGCATCTTCGAGAGGTCGCTGTCTTCACCAAAGGGGCTGGGCGTGAGGTTGTGCACTTCATCGACAATGAGCAGGTCCCACGGCAGATGGGGAGAGCCTGAGACATGTTTGGACGCAGAGAGGAACTGCTCCAGAACATCGGGCTGCTTGAGATAGTAGTAGGAGGTGATAATGCGCGAGCAGGACCGCCACGGGTTTGCGTCCATACCGAGCCGCTTACGCATCTGGTGGGTGGTGGTCCTGTCGATGTGATCAAAGGGGAGTGAAAACTTTTCATCCATCTCCTGTTTCCACTGGTTGCACAAAGAAGCAGGAGATATAATCATCACGCGCCTGATCCGTCGGCGCCTGAAGAGCTCGCTGAGTATGAGCCCGGCTTCTACGGTTTTGCCGAGCCCCACGTCATCGCACAGGAAGATGGACACCCTCGGCATCTGCAGAGCCTTGAGTAGCGGGACCAGCTGAAAATCCTCCACCTGTATCGCTCCGTGGAAGGGTGATGCGATGGGCAGCCGCTCAAGGATACCCTCACCATCAGGGTCGATAAACGGGCTGATGGCGGTCCACCGTGTTGCACGCACCAGGGCGTCGAACTCGTCAGCTGGCATAGGTGGCTCGGTGGCGACCGGTGGAAGGATTGTGGGCTCGATGATGCGGGCTTCGATCTCCCTTTCCCACACGAGATGATCTTCAAGGGGACCGCTGGAGTCGGTGTACTCGATAGAAACGAGATGGACGCGTTCTTCATGGGGGGTGGAGGAAGGCTGCACCGATGTGACCAGCCCCCTGCGGTTTCGCAGGATCGCAAGGGCACCTTCTCGAGGTATATTTTTTGATTCTGCCATCTCAGCCCTAAAAAACTAACCAGAACGCTCAAAGCAAGGCATTCACGAAGATGCGTTGAATATCACAGATAATTTCTAGCTATATGCCCGTTTTTTGCGTGCTCCTTATAAAAAATATTCAATCCTTTTGATATATTAACCATAGTTGCCGAATTTAATCAAGCCCACATGGCGAAACCATGAATTGGACATGTCCTCAAATAGATGTTTTGTCTTTCCCCGTACCAGCATATAAACAGATAGTATCATATCTTCTTCCATTATACTCTTTCGTTTCAAATGCTTGCACCATCTTTTACCAATAGCCCTCGAGCAAGACTTTTTATGTGATTACATATGGTCAGTCGCTCCAGCCAGCTGACTGGTATGTGGGATAGTCCATAAAACGCCCCTGCCACCTGCCCGCAGATAGCCGCGGTGGTATCGGCATCATCACCGAGGTTTGCCGCCTCGAGCACGGCATCGCGGAAGGAATCGGTGGCGTAAAAGCACCAGAGCGCCGCCTCCAGGCTCTTGACCACATAGCCGCTCCCCTGGATCTGGTCTTCGGTTTTGTCCCGGTATGCGCCGGCTGCTATCTCCCTGACGGCGGGTGACTGTACTATCGCCGGGTCATGATCGAAGAGCACCCGCTCCTTGTCCATGCCGGAGAAGGCGTTGAAGAGGATGGATGCGAAGAGGCGGCAGGCGTCTATGCACGCCTGCGAGCCGTGGGTGGTGCGGGAGCTCTCGGCTGCGTAGAAGATCATTGCCTCCCTGTCCGGAAAGAAGAACATGGGCACCGGCGCCAGGCGCATGAGCGAGCCGTTGCCGGAGCTGCGGAGGTTGGTTGGCCCGCTGAAGGGCTCCCCGGTCTTCTCGAACGCTTCGAGCGCCGCCCTGGTCGTGCCGCCGATGTCAAAGCAGGCTCCCGTGCTGCTCATGTAGCCGGTGCGGTACCAGAGCAGATACTTCTTCATCTGGTCATACGGGTCGAAGCCTTTCTTTTCGATCAGGCTCTCAGCCAGACACAGGGCGAGTGAGGTGTCGTCGGTCCACTGGCCCTGCTCCAGGTCGAAGCACCCGCCGCCCACCATGTCGTCTATGGGCTCGAAGGTGCCTCTGGGCTTGAACTCCAGGGTTGTTCCCAGGGCGTCTCCCACGGCCAGGCCGACCAGGCAGCCCTGATATCGGTCGATCATTTCCATGCCTCTTTTCCCCTTCCCATTATTCCCCTTTACGTACAACACGAGCCGCCGGGAAGATCACGGCTTCTGCATGCTGGATCATCCCGCCGGCAACAGCCTTCTTCCTGATCGGATTACCAGTGGTACCCGAGGATCAAGCCCGCGTGCCCTCCTCCAGCATCCACGTCCACATCAAAGAGCGTGACCTCTGCTGTTGAGTACCCCAGTTCGAGACCCAGGTTGAAACACTCGTTCAGCGTCCAATACAAACCTCCACTGATCCATACGCCGAACCCGATGTCATCGTCGCTGACACTCACTCCGTAATAATCGGCTTCGAGCTCTGAGCCGATGAACGTCACCCCTCCTCCTATGAACGGGCGCATAACCGGTGTCGGCTCCCAGATCTTTTTCACACCGAACCTCCACTCACTGGTGATCGCTTCGAAGTTAAAGCCTTCGATATCGTCCTCTCCCGCTGATACCACGAGGGCCACTGCAAGATTTACCGGCCATTCGTGCCTGCGGAAATCCGCGTGTATGCCGAACTCACCGTGCTCTTCGACCGGCTCCCAGTCGTCCTCATCAAGTGCTTTGGCCCCGAGGGTGAAATTCACGTTCCCGGTCCACTCGGGAGCAGCACAGACCTGTGCTGAGAAAATGACGATACATCCTATTGATACGCCCAAGACCATAAAAACTTTTTTCATAAAAACCCTCCTCGATGATATATTCTTTTCCATCTGCATACAGGCGAACACCAAGAAAAAGGAAGATATATTTATCCCTATTTTTGGCTGGTTGAAAGGCTGCCGCGACAGAGGTGTGTCGCAATATCGTGTTTCGTGGGTTTACTCGGCCGGGCATTATGCCGTAAAGTCATCTCATGAAATAAAGAGGAGATTTTCATGGTCGACAATTCACACAGGACGGTGACACGGCGGCTCATGAGGCTCGGGCGCATTTTGCGGATCTTCCTGGAGAGGGAGACGGTGAACACCTCGTGGATAGGCCGGGACCTCGGGGTGAATGCCCGCACCATCCAGCGCGATCTGAAGGCGCTCAAGTGCGCCGGCATCCCGATCAACGAGGAGAAGAAGGGGCTCTACCGGCTGGACAAGAACCTGCTGAAGGATCTTGAGGTGTTCGACGACGCCGAGCTCGCCCTGATCGTGGCGCTCAAAGACATGGTCTCGCAGCTGGGCAAGCCCTTCGAGCGAGCGGCCGACGATCTGCTGGGCAGGATCTGCGACTATACCGCCTGCAGGCCGGTGTACATCAAGGTGAAAAGCGACCTCCCCTTGAGCGGCAAAACCATGAGCCGGATCATCAAAGCCATCCAGGGGGAGAGACAGATCTCTTTCTACTACCAGGGCCGCTCCTCCCACGGGGTGACGGCAGAACCCTACCGCATCGCGTACTTCGACGGGGTGTGGTACCTGGTGGCCCGCGACACCGATGACCGCATCATCAAGAAATACATCCTGGACAACTTGAGCGACATCCGCGTGCTCAGAGCAGCCTCGAAGGCCGTGCCAAAAGACCTGGACGAGACCCTGGAGAGAAGCGTGAACATCTGGTTTTCCGGGGAGCGCACCATGGAGGTGCTCATCGAGGTGGACCCCGCCTGGGCCCACTACTTCCAGCGCCGGTGGATCCTGCCGCTGCAGGAAGTCACCGAGCTTAAGGACGACGGTTCGATTCTCGTACGGTTCTTTGCCTGCTCGGTGGAGGAAGTGATGATGTGCCTGAAGCCCTGGCTTCCCCATGTGCGGGTGCTCCAGCCCGCAGAGGTGGCCGAGCAGGTCCTGGGTGATTTTCAGACGTGGGCGGCCTGGCAGGGAGCGGCTTGGAATTACTGATTATTCAGCAACCTCTGGGAAAAAACTGCGGCACCGGTTGCGCAACAAGGAACTGTACCCGTGACCCTGCTGAGCCATTTCCACCATCCGGCAGAAATATCGGAATCCCTTGACTGAGAGAGCATGGCTCGTCCCCTTCTCTTCGAGACCAGGGGCTCTTCCGGAAACACGTCGCTCGGGTCGGCAACAGTGACCGTGCCGCACAATCCGTATGGGGATTGGGGGTTGCGGCTCCGGCCGCTATTCGACCACGATCACGTCGATGTCGATGTTCTCCTTGATGCGCGCGACGTGCTTCTCGACTTCTCCGTTGAAGATGAAGCGCTCGAAGAAGGTCCTCTGCTCGTGGCCGATCACCAGGAGATCGGCCTTCTCCTCCAGGATGACCTCCCGGATCACGTCGCGTATCCGTCCCCGCCTGCTCACGGTGCGCGCCTGCACGCCGAGGGCCGAGGCGATCTCGCCAGCGAACTTGAGGCACTGGTTGCCGAAGTTGAACAGCGTGTCTTCGGCAAAGGTGCGCTGCAGGGAAATCGTGCTCCCCTTGATAAAGGTGATGTCGGCCACGTTCAGGAAGATCAGCTCCGCCCCCATCTCCTGCGCGATGCCGGCCGCCTTCGCGGCGGCACGCGCCGAGGCCTCGGAACAGGTGACCCCGCACACTATTTTATTGTATCCCATTTCATACCTCTTTCATACCTCGCATCGAACGTTGTGTTACCGTACCATGAGCAGCCATATGGATGAAATCGCTATGGTGATCAACATGGGCGGAAAGGCGATCTTCATGTAGTGCATGAACGAGATGTGGTATCCGGCCCGCTCGGCCATGCCCACGGTCACCACGTTGGCGCTGGCTCCGATCATGGTGCCGTTTCCACCCAGGCACGCCCCCAGCGCGAGCGCCCACCAGAGTATGCCGGTTTCCGCACCCGGGATCACCTCGGTCAGGTACGCAACGATCGGGAGCATGGTCGCGGTGAAGGGAATGTTGTCGACAATGGCCGATGCAATGGCCGAAACCCAGAGGATGATCAGGATGGCCGCCACGATCGAGCCGCCCGACATATGGTTCACCCAGTTGGCGATGATCTGGATCAGGCCGGTCTCCTCGGCACCGGCGACCACGACGAAGAGCATGATGAAGAATATGAGCGTGGGCCACTCCACCTCGTGCTCGAGCATCTCCACGATATCGACCCTGCCCACCACCAGCAGCACCCCGGCGAACATCACGGCCGCGATGGACGGCTCCATGCCGAACACCCCGTGCAGGATGAAGAACAGGATCGTGAGCCCGAGGACTATCCCGGAATAGAGCAGAAGCTTGCCGTCGGTGATCCGGTACTCCTGCTTGAGGTGCTCGATGGTCTTTTTCACCTGTTCGAGGCTGGTCTGGGACTTCAGATAGTCCTTCCGGTAGAGGATTACAAAGTAGAGCAGGCTCACGGCAAGGAGGATGATGCAGATCGGACCCAGGTTGTACAGAAAATCCACGAAACTCAGGTTCGCGTAAGAACCGATCATGATATTGGGAGGGTCGCCCACGAGCGTGGCCGCGCCGCCCACGTTGGACGCGAACACCTCGGGCATCAGCAGCGCGACCGGGTTCATCTTCAGGGTAACCGCGATCTCGATGGTCACCGGGATCATGAGCAGCATGGTGGTCACGTTGTCCAGAAACGCCGACAACACGGCGGTCACGATCATGAGGATGATGCTCAGCACGATGATATTGCCCCTGGCAAGCTCATAGCACTTGCAGGAGAGCCACTGGAACACCCCGGTCTTTTTCAGCACGCCGATGATCATCATCATGCCCATGAGCAGGAAGATCACGTTGAAGTCGATGGCGCCTATCGCGTCCTCGTAGGAGAGGATGAAATAGTCCGAGGAAAAGGTCCCGAACGTGTACGACACAAAGAGGATGATCCCCGCGCCCATCAGTGCCGCAAGGGTGCGGTGCATGAGCTCGAGCGCGATGATCACGTATACCAGCAGCAGGATGCCGGCCGCGATCCAGAAGGCGGGGGTGATGGCCCGGGAAAGCTCGACATGGGTGTTGGTCAGGTATTCGCACCGGGGGTTCCCGTCCACCTCGTTTGCGACGAACTGGATGGGGATCGGACCCGAGCTCTGAAAAGAGGGCTTGCTCACCTCTATGGTCACGGCGCCCGAGGGAAGCTCGTCTCCCGGGATCACGAGGTCCGCCTCGAAGGTCCCGTCGCTGGAGCTGTGCAGCACCCTGCTCTCTTCCGCCGGATTCCCGTTGATGAAGATCTCGATCTCCGCGTCTTTCAGCCCCTTGTCCCTGCTGTCGACGATCTTCCCGGTCAGCGCCAGGCGCTCCCGCTCCTGGTCGTCCGGTTCCTGGATCGGCGATGCGGCAAGGCTCGTGAATGGAGCGAGAAAAAAGAGAGCCGTCAGCAGAACAAGAAGCAGCTGTACCGGAGAAAGGCCCCTCAGCCCCGTATCCGGGAGAACACTGTTTCCGCGAACCTGATTCTTTTTCTTCATATCTCCAACCGCGTATCTTTTTCGGCCCGTTCGCCATAACCGACGGGCGTTTTGCCGATCTCGCTTTTCGAGAAGGGTCCCGCTGATGTGCAGTGCCTTCGGCCCTGCCCTGAGCCCCAAAGGTGTGCTCATTTCCTATTAAACAAATCCGGATGTTCAAGCATATCATCCCACTGCTGAAATCCGTGTAGTTCACCCCGGGGAATCCTCCGCCGGTTGTCCTATGCGCAACACCACTTCGCAGCGCCTCTTCGAAAAGACATACCCGAGCAGGGATGCGGATGATTATTCAAACAGGTAGGATCGGAAAACCCCATTCTGGCACGGTTTTTGTCCGATACGTCTTGACACTCCTTCATGCCATGAGATAGTCTCCCATCCATGGATATTCTCCTGCACAGAATCGGATTCTCCCGCCGCTTTTGGGCGCCGGCACACTGCCCGCGCGGGCGGGACGGAGACCGGGGAAGACGCCCCGGTGCGCGTGGCGATCATATCGCCTCGAGCACGGTCGCGGAGGTATGATGAAGCCGGTCGAGGTCAGAGACATGTCCATCGGTTCCGGCGATCTCGTGCTCATCGCGGGGCCCTGCGTCATCGAGTCGCGGGAGCACACACGGTTCATGGCCGAATCGCTTGCGGAGATCGCTTCCCGCACCGGGGTTCCCCTGATATTCAAGGCATCCTTCGACAAGGCGAACCGCTCATCCATCAGCTCCTACCGGGGGCCCGGTCTGGAAAAGGGCCTGGCGATCCTGGCCGAGGTCAAGCAGGAACTGGGCATTCCCGTGATCACGGACATCCACGAGCCTTGCCAGGCAGCGGCGGCGGCCTCGGTGGTGGATGTCATCCAGATTCCCGCCTTTCTCTGCCGGCAGACCGACATCCTGGTGGCCGCAGGAAAGACCGGACTTCCCGTCAACATCAAGAAGGGTCAGTTCATGGCGCCCTGGGACATGGCCCATGCGGTCAAGAAGGTTGAGAGCACCGGCAACTCGAAGGTGATGCTCACGGAGCGCGGAACCTCGTTCGGATACAACAACCTGGTGTGCGACCTGAGGAACCTGGGGCTGCTGCGGTCCCTGGGGGTGCCGGTGGTGCTGGACGTGACGCACAGCCTCCAGCTGCCCGGAGGCAAAGGGGATTCCTCCGGCGGCATGCGGGAGTTCGTCCCTCCCCTGGCGCGGGCCGGGGTGGCCTTCGGGGTGGATGCCCTGTTCATGGAGGTGCACGACGACCCCGAGCATGCGCTGAGCGACGGCCCCAATTCGCTCCACCTGGAGGCGCTGGAGCCGCTGCTCAAGCAGCTCTGCGAGATACAGAAGGCGGTGCGATGAACGCGGAGGCGATCAGATACCTGGTTCTGGACGCAGACGGGGTGCTCACCGACTGCCGGCTCTACTACACCGAGGACGGCCGGGAGATCAAATCGTTCAACGTGCGCGACGGCCACGGCATCAAGCTCCTCATGCGGGCCGGAATCGGGGTTGCCATCATCACGGGCCGGGTCTCCAAGGCGGTGGAGCACCGGGCGAAAGACCTCCAGATCGAATATGTGGTCCAGGGGGCCAGGGACAAGAAGGCCGCCCTGCTGGAGCTCTCGCGGCAGGTGGGCGTGGAGCCCGAGGCGATGGCCTACATGGGCGACGACGTGGTGGACCTGCCGGCCATGGCCCTGTGCGGGATGAGCATCGCACCGAGCGACGCGGCGGACATGGTGCTCGAGCGTGCCGATATCGTGACCTCGCTGCGGGGCGGGCACGGCGCGGTACGCGAGGCCGCGGAGATAATTCTGAAGCGCCTGGGTCTGTTCGAGAAGGCGATGGAGCGCTATGTGGGTTAAGCCGCTTTCCGCGCTCGTCCTTCTCGCCCTGGTCCTGGGAATCGGTTTTATCGCACGGGACGACGACCCGGAGCGGACGGATGCCGCCGGGCGGGACACCGATGCCGCCGAACAGCCTTCCCGGGCCGCAGGCGGGGTGGTCATGTACGAAACGAAGCCCGATTCCGGCGCCTCGCTGGTCATCCGCGCCGCCTCCGCCACCGAGGGCAAAGACAAAGTGGTGGTCCTGGAAGAATTCAGACTCGAGCAGTCGAACGGGTTGGAGCTCACGGGCGACCGGGCGCGGTACGATACCGACCGGTCCCTGCTCGATATCATCGGCCCGGTCAGGGTCAATACGGCGGACGGCTGGCAGGCCGACCTGGACGGGCTGACCTGGGACCGCGCGACAAGAAAGGCATCCACGGACAGGCCGCTGGTGGTCAAGGGCGCCCAGGGTACCATTACGGCGGACCGGGGCGAGTTTTTCGACGATTTCAACCGTATCCTCCTTGCAGGTGACGTACATGCGGACCTTTCTCCCCATCTTCTTCATCGTTAGCCTGGTCATGGGCGTACTCGCTTTTCCCCCGGCCCGGGCGGATGAGCTCAAGGGCGGAGAAGGCGTTTCCGATATGATCACTATTGAATCGGATCATCTTGATGTGGACACTCAGAAAGGAGAAGCGGTTTTCACGGGAAATGTGAAGGCTACTCAGGGCAATATCACTGTACAGGGTGCGAGGCTGACGCTCAGGTTCGACGACGCCACCAGGACCGTGAGCACGCTCGTCGCGGAAGACGACGTGTTCATTCACTGGCAGGACAGGCAAGCCACCTGCGACAAGGCCGTGTACCATCTCGAAGGAGAGACGCTGGACCTCTCGGGCGACGTGCTCATTACCCGGGGCGAGGAGCGTCTCTCCGGCCAGAGGGTGAGCGTGGACATGAAAACCAACCACCAGACCGTGGAAGGCGAGGGCGGCCGGGTGCAGATCCGGGTGAACAACGATCAGGAATCGGGGATCCTGCAATGGCAGAAATGAGGCTCAAGGCGCGGCAGCTCGAAAAGAGCTTCGGCAAGGCCCACATCATCAAGGGCCTCGACCTGGAGTGCGTTCAGGGTGAGATCATCGGACTCCTGGGCCCCAACGGCGCGGGCAAGACCACGACCTTCTACATGATCGTGGGGCTCATCCACCCGGACAAGGGAAGTATCACGCTGGGCGACACCGACATCACCGGCATGGACCTCTCGGGCAGGGCGCGGCAGGGCATCGGCTATCTGCCGCAGGAGCCCTCGGTGTTCCGGGGACTGAGCGTTCAGGACAACATCGCGGTGCCTCTGCAGGCCAAGGGCCTGAGGAGGCAGAGCTTAAGGCAGGAACGCGACGAGATCCTCTCCGTGTTCGGGCTGGAGCACGTCCGCACGCACAAGGGGGTGTCGCTCTCGGGTGGGGAGCGACGCAGGGTCGAGATCGCCCGGGCCATGGCGCTCAAACCCCGCTACCTCCTGCTGGACGAGCCGTTTGCCGGCATCGACCCCATCACGGTCAAGGACATCCAGGACATGATCGTGAACTTGAAAAAAAAGGGAATCGGTGTCATTATTACTGACCATAATGTGAAAGAAACCCTGAAAATATGCGACAGGGCGTATATCATCCATCAGGGGCTGGTTATCGAGGAAGGGACACCTGAGAGCGTGGTGGAGAACGATCGGGTCAAACAGATCTATGTGGGAAGAGACTTTTCACTCGTGTGAGGGGAGCGGTTCATGGCATTAGAGTTAAAACAACATCTCAAGCTTTCCCAGCAGCTCATCATGACCCCGCAGCTACAGCAGGCCATCAAGCTGCTCCAGCTCTCGCGGATCGAGCTCCAGGACTATATCACGGAAGAGCTTCAGTCCAACCCCCTGCTCGAATCCGAGACCACGTCGTTCAAAGACGCCGACACCCAGCGCCTGCAGAAGGAAAACGAAGAGCTCCTGAAGTGGAAGTGGGACGCCTACCTGGAAACCTACGGCAGGGACAACGTCCCCTATTACGAAGACGAAGAGCGGCCGACCCTGGAGTCCACGGCCACCCGGCCAGACGGACTCTACGAGCATCTCCTGTGGCAGCTCCGGATGAACGACTTCTCTGAAGCAGAGCGCGAGGTGGGCATTTTCATCATCGGCAACCTGGATCACAACGGCTATGTGAACATGGATGCCGGGACGATCGCGGAGGCCGTCGGATGCCCTCCGGAGGTCGTGGACTCGGCCCTGGAAAAGATCCAGCTCTTCGACCCCACCGGGATCGCGGCCCGCGACCTCAAGGACTGCCTGCGCATCCAGGCCCGGCATCTCGGCCTCCAAGACTCCGTGGTGTGGCGGATCATCGACTCCCACCTGGAGGATCTGCAGACCAAGAACTACGACAAGATCTCCCATGAGCTCGGCGTGAGCGTGGAAGAGGTTTCCCACGCCGCTCAGATCATCGTGAACATGGAGCCCAGGCCGGCCCGCGACTACTCCGACGAGCCGCCCCAGTACATGGTACCCGACGTGTACGTGGTGAACATGGAGGGCGAGTTCGTGGTGGTGCTCAATGAGGAGGATATTCCGGTGCTCAAGCTCAACAAGGAATACCAGGGCATGATGTCCTCCAACTGCACGGGCAAGATCGCCCGCGACTATCTCTCCGACTGTCTCAAGTCCGCGCAGTGGCTTCTGAAGAGCATCCATCAAAGGCAGAGCACCCTGTGCAAGGTGACCGAGAGCATCGTGAAGTTTCAGCGGGAGTTCCTGGTCAACGGCATCAGCCACCTGAGGCCCCTGGTGCTCAGAGACGTGGCTGACGACGTGGGCATGCACGAATCCACCATCAGCAGGGTCACCTCCAACAAATATGTGCACACACCTCAGGGCACCTTCGAGCTCAAATACTTCTTCAACAGCGGGATCTCCCGCAGCGACGGAAGCTTCGTCGCCTCTCAGAGCGTCAAGAGCGAGATCGAGAATATCATCAAGGCGGAAGACCCCAAGCATCCCCTGAGTGACCAGGCAATCGCCCAGGAGCTCAAGACAAAGGGCGTGAGGATTGCCAGGAGAACCGTGGCGAAATACCGTGAGCTGCTGGGAATCGTCCCTTCAAACCGGAGGAAGAAGCACTATTAATTTGTTACGTATAAGGAGGATACTGTATGCAGATCGACATCACCTTCAAGAATATGGATTCCACGGATGCGCTCAAAGACTATGCTTCAAAAAGATTATCGAAGCTGGACAAATATATCGATCGGCCTACCGAGGTCCATATCGTGCTCTCGGTGGAAAAGAGGCGGCACAAGGCCGATGTGACGCTGAGCGCCGACGGCGTGGTGATCAATGCGGTTGAGATCACGGAAGACCTGTATTCCGCCATCGACATGGTGATAGACAAGCTCGAGCGCCAGGTGAAAAAACACAAGGAAAAGCTCCAGGACAAGAAGGGGCAGGCCAAGGCGGCGGCCGCGGCCGAGGCGGGCCCGGGAGAGGAAGCCTCCAGGCCCAGGGTCGTCTATGAGAGAAATTACTTTGTCAAACCCATGAGCGTCGATGAGGCGATCCTGCAGATCGACGTGGCACAGAGAGATTTCATCATCTTCCAGAACACCGATACCCAGCAGATCAATCTTATCTATAAAAGACAGGATGGAGATCTTGGACTCGTAGAGCCGCTCTTATGAAAATCAGCGACATCCTCAAACCCGAGTGTGTCCTGGCCGACATCCAGGCCATGACCAAGAAGGACATCCTCACGGAGCTCTCACGCCCCATCGCCGAGAACTACGGCGTGAACCTCGAAGAGATGGTGGGCGTTCTCCTGAACCGGGAAAAGCTGGGCTCCACGGGGATCGGGGAAGGTGTCGCCATTCCCCACGGCAAGATCGGCGGGCTGAAATCCATCGTGGCGTCCATCGGCAAGAGCAGGGAGGGGCTGAAATTCGACGCCCTGGACGGCAAGCCCTGCCACATCTTCTTTCTCCTGGCGGCGCCCAGCAACTCGGTAAGCGGCCACCTCAAGGCACTGGCCCGCGCCTCCATGCTGCTGAAAAACCCGTCGCTGCGCGAGAAACTGCTCAAGGCCGACACCCCCAGCGAGATCTACCGGGTGATCACCGAATACGACGACAAGCTCGACGAGTGATATCGGGGACGGGTTCACATTAAACCGCGTTCGCCCGGTCGGAATCGGGAGCGGCAGGATGCCGCGCACCCTTCACGAGGCCCGGCCTGATCCCGCTGTATCCGGGGCGGGGGTCCACGGCGCACCGGGAGCGTATTTCCGGCTCCGTTCAAGTGACGTTTTCCCCTGGAAGAATCAGGGGCAAAGGGCTGGTAAGCACTGCTTAAAAGGCCGTCTCGCGCGCGAATGATAAACCCGGGACCGGCCCTGGGGAAAGGACGGGATCCCAGTATTCGGGCATTGAGAGGTTACGCGGACCTAAGCCTCTTTATTGCTCTTGTCTTCGATGTCTCCCTTTGCGGCCTTTTCTTCCGCGTCCTCACCGCTCACGGACGACTTGAAGTTCTTTATGCCTTTTCCCAACGCACTTCCCACTTCCGGCAACTTGCCCGCACCGAAGATCACGAGCACGATCACCAGAATTACGATCAGTTCCGTCATGCCAAGTCCGCCAATCATATGTGTTTCTCCTTCTGGCGATATGTCTTATCACACTTGTCTCATGGCTGCAACTCGCAACAAGAGCCGATTGAAGGGGGTTGTCCCGTCACGACGGTGGCTGGAGCGGAGTCCCTCCCGTCTCATCCAGCCGGATACCGCGACGCTCCAGCAGGGAGCCTTCGAGCCGATAGAGGTTGATCAGGGATTTGAGGTAATTCGTGACGGCCTGAATCTCGGAGATCCTGCTGGAAAGGAGATCCCTCTGCGCCTGCGCCACGAGAATGCCGGTCGATTTGCCCACACGGAACTTCTCCTTTTCGATGCGGGCCTTCTCTTCCTGGAGCGCCCTGGTTGCCGCGGTAGCCGCAACCTGTTCCTTCGCGTGCATCACCTCGATATGGGCGGACCGGACATCCACCTGCACGAGGTGGGCGACGTTCTTCAGCGCCTCATCGGCCTGGTCCCTTAAGAGCAAGGCGCGGCGGTGCTCCGCCCCGGCCTGCCTGTTCACGAGAGGAAGCGCCAGAGACAGCCCGGCCCCCACATCGTAGGAATCGCCGTCAAGATCCCTCCATGAGCGTCCGAAGGAATCCGCATATCCGGTCTTTCCCAGGGTGATGAAAAAATCCAGCCGGGGAAGCAGCCCGTTTCGGGTCCTGACGAGCTCGACGTCACCGCTCTGCACCGCGAGTCTGGCCTGGCTCAGATCCGGCCTCAGCTTCATGGCGACCTCTACGTGTGCTTCCGCGTCATCCAGGGTCACCTCCGGCATGGCGGGTTGCCTGAGCAGCACCACGGGCCGGTTCCACAGCTCTTCGCCGGGGGGATTCAGCAGGCTCAGAAGCACGAGCCTGGTCTTCTCCATGCTGCTGCGGGCATTGATCAGCCCCTCGCGCCGAAGCGCGATCTCCGCCTCGGCCGCGGTCAGCTCCGACTCGGCCAGGGTGCCGACGCGGATCATCTCTTCGGTTTCGCTCTTCTGCTGCTGGGCCAGCTTGAGCGATTCGAGGTAGATCTCGATCTGCCGCTGCATGAGGGCAAAATCCCAGTAGGTCTCCTCGACCCGGGCCACCAGGGCTTCGGTGAACCCCCTCAGCTCATAGCGCGAGGCGGCCGTATCCAGACGCGCCCTGCGCAGCGCCGCGAGATTGTACCCCAGGCCGGCCCCCCGGAGCAGGGCCTGCGTAACGCTGATACCCACGCGCGATTCGTGCAGGTCGTCGCTGTACAGGTCGGACCAGGTCCGTTCCGTGGTCACGCCGATGCCCACATCCGTGCCCGTGGGAAGACGGCCGGCAACCCCCAGGCTGCCTATGGTCTCCTCGATCTTCTCGTTTTCGATGAACGGGGAATCGAACTTCTCCCGCGACCGTGCATAGGTTGCACTCAAAGAGGGATCGAATACCGCGCGCGCCTCATCCTCGGCCGTCTGCACGATTTCGGGGTTGAACGATTCCACCTGAAGCGCCCGGTTGTTCTGTAGTGCAAGGACGATTGCCTTTTCCACCGTGATCTCGATCGGTCCGCTGCGTGCGGAGTCGGACACCTCCTCCACCCCGCCGGTTGCCGCGGATGACCCCTGCCGCTGTTCCGCGGACGGAAGCGAACCCGGGGGCGGAAGGGTGCTTCCCGTCTTTACGGGACCGGATGCTGCGCAGGAGGCGAGGAGCACGCACACCGCGACCGCCAGAATCCCCGGAAAAGCCGCGAAGGTCCGCATTCTTCTGGAAGGGCGTACGGGATTCAAGGCCTTGCCTCCACGATGGGGTTCTCCCGGTCCTTCCGGCGCAGCAGATGGGTGTCGAAGAGCAGGTATACCACCGGGATGATTACCAGGGTGATGAGCGTGGAGCTTATGAGCCCCCCGATGACGGCGCGCGCCAGGGGCGCCTGCACCTCGCCTCCCTCGCCCATGCCGACGGCCAGCGGCACCATGGCCAGGGCGGTGGTCATGGCGGTCATGAGAATGGGCCGGAGCCTTCTGCGGCCGGCCTCCTCGATGGCTTCATGGAGCGCCATGCCGTCACGCCTGCGGAGCAGGTTGATGTGGTCGACCAGCAGGATCGCGTTGTTCACCACGATGCCGCCGAGCATGATGCAGCCGATGAACGACTGGACGTTGAAGGTGGTGCCGGTGATGAAGAGCATGAGGATGACCCCGACAGCGGCAAAGGGCACGGAGAACATGACGACAAAGGGATATCGCACGGACTCGTACAGCGAGGCCATGACCATGTAGACGAGGAGAACCGCCAGGACGAGACTCAGCAGGAGCTCGCGGAAGGCCTTTTCCTGCTCCTCGTAGTCTCCGCCGAACACGATGCTGAAATCGTCCGGGACAGCCACTTTTCGGAGGCCTTCGCGGACGTCGGCGAGGATCGAGCCCATGTCGCGACCGCTGATATTCGCCGAAACGGTCACGATCCGCTCCTGGTCCTTGCGCTCGATGCGGACCGGGGCGGTTCTGGGCTCGATGTCCACCACGTTCCTCAAGACCACCGGCGTTCCCTCGGAGCCTGTGACGGTGAGGTCGAGGATATCGCGAATGCCCAGCTTCTCGGCATCGTCCACCTTGACGCGGATGTCGTATTCATCGCCCCTTTCCCGGTAGCTGCCCGCCGTAGTCCCGGACAGGACGGTCTGGAGCGTATCGGCTATCCGGGAGACCGTCAGGTGCATATCCGCCGCCTTGAGACGGTCCACGAAGATCAGCTCCTCGGGGCTCCCCGACTCCCTGCTGATCTGCACGTCGGTAACCCCTTCAACCTCCTCCACCACCTCTTTGACCCGCTGCGAGAGGATATCCGCGGTCTGAAGATCGTATCCCCTGATCTCGAGCTGCACCTTCTCCGTGTCTCCACCGCTGAACATGCGCATGAGAAACAGCCCCTGGCCCGCGCGGGTCCTCACCGTGACCCCGGCAACGGCGCCGAGCTTTCCGCGCAGGTCGTCGGCGACCTCCTCGCTGGAGCGGGTGCGCTCGGATCTGGGCTTCAGGGCGATCCGCATCTCTCCTGCGTGGGAACCCCGGGACCTGCCCCCCGAACCTCCAAGGGAGACCACATAGTTTCTCATCTCCGGCACTTCGTTTCTCACTACATCCTCGATGAGCCCGAACTTCTCCGCCAGGACATCGACCCGGGTGCCCACCTCCATCTCGGCGTTCACCCTCACCTCGCCCTCGTCGGTGGACGGCATGAACTCCACCCCCACCAGCGGGATCAGGGCCAGGCTCATCGCCAGCACTGCGGCGGTCCCCGCAATCACTGTGCCCGCGTGAGCCAGGGCATGGTGGAGCAGGCGTTTGTATCCGTCCTCCAGTCTCGTAAAAAACGCAGTGCTGAGGCCGTAGATTCCGGCGAACCACGATGAGCCGGGCGGACCCACGTGGAGCAGCCGCGAGGACATCAGGGGTACCAGGGTCAGCGCCATGGCCAGCGCGCACAGAAGCGAAAAGCCGACCACCGAGGCGAGCTGCTTGAACATTACGCCGGACATGCCGCGGATAAAGATCAGGGGGAGAAAAACCGCAAGCGTGGTCATGGTGCTGGCCACGATGGCGGCGGTCACCTCGCCCGCCCCTTTCAGCGTGGCATTTTCCGCCTCCTCCCCGGCTTCCCGGTGCCGGTAGATGTTTTCCAGGACCACGATGGCGTTGTCCACCAGCATGCCGATGCCCAGGGCCAGGCCGCCTAAGGTCATGATGTTCAGGGTCAGACCCCCGAAGTACATCAGGGCGAAGGTCGCGATGATGGATATGGGGATGGACGCGGCGATGATGAGCGTGCTGACCATGTTCCGGAGGAAGAAGAACAGCACCAGCACGGCGAGCAGTCCCCCGTACAGCGCCATGGAGCCCACGTTGGTGATGGAGTTGCGGATGTAGTCGGAGGTGTCGATGATGGGGGTGAGGCTGACCTGCGGGATGTCGCGGTTGATCTTTTCCACCTCGCGCAAGACCTGGCGGGCCACGTCCACGGTATTGGTGCCCGACTGCTTGCGCACCCCGACGCGCACGCCGGGCCTTCCGTTCACGCGGATGACCCGGGTGATCTTCTTCCAGGTGTCGTCAACCCGGGCGACATCACTGAGCCGGATGGAAACTCCTTCGCGCACGGCGATCACGGTCCCGGCGAGCTGATCGAGGCTGGCGTATTCCCCCAGGGTGCGCACGGTGACCTCGAAGTCACCCCGGTCCAGCGACCCCGCGGGAAGCGTCACGTTGCCCTCGCGTATCCGTGAGAGCACCTGGTCGAGAGGCAGGCCCATGGCCTTGAGCTTCGAGGCGTCGAGGTTCACCTGGATCTCCCGCTCGTATCCCCCCCACACATCCAGAGAGGCCACACCCGGAATGCGCTCGACACGGTACTTGATCTGTTCGTCGATAACGGTCCGCAGATCCAGGGGGTTCATGCTTCCCGAGGCGCCGAAGATGAGGATGGGAAAGTTGGCGATGTCGAACTTGTACAGGACCGGCCTCTCGGCGTCGTCGGGCAGCCGTGAAATCACCCGGTCGAGCCGGTCTCGCAGGTCGTTGGATGCGGTATCGAGATCCGTTCCCCAGGAAAAGGAGACACGGACGTTGCTGGAGCCTTCCGATGAGGTGGAAAATACGCTTTCCACCCCCGGCACCGCGCTCATGGCCTCTTCGATAGGCCGCGTGATGAGCTCCTCGATCTCCTCGGGGTTCGCGTTCTCGTAATCGGTGCGAATGGTCAGCGTGGGGTAGGTGACATCCGGCATCAGGTCGATGGGAAGCCTGAGCAGGGACACGACCCCCAGGATGATGACGATAAGAATCACCATGACGGTGAAAACGGGCCGGTGCACGGCAAAGCGGGAAAGATTCACCTCATGCCCTCCTTATCAGGACCTGCTCGTATCTTCGTTGCCTTTTCCGCCTTGATCGTCCTCCGCCTCCGGCCCCGGCCTCTCTCCCGAGAGGACGATCTCCGAGCCGTCCTGCAGGAGGTGCTGTCCCACGGTCACCACAAATCCCGCAAGGTCAGGGGATATCACCTCGGCCGTGTCGCCTTCGATGATGCCGATCTCCACCGGGACCAACCTGACCCTCGAGAGCTCCCTGTCCACCAGGAACACGCTCCTGGACCCGTTGTCCCTGACCAGGGCCTTCACGGGCACCACCACGGCATTCTCGTGCTGCTCGTACCGGATCTGCACCCGGACGAACATGCCCGGGGTGAGCGCCTTGCCGGGGTTGTCCACGTCGATCTCCACCCGGGCCTGACGCGCCGCCTCCTTCAGGACAGGGGCGATGCGCGCGATCGTGCCGGTGAATGTCCTCCCGGGATAAGCATCGGTGGTGATGAAGGCCTTCTGCCCTGCCCTGATACGGGGGTAGTCCCGCTCGATCACGTGGATCACGGCCTTTAAGGTGTCTAAGCCGATGACCGAGGCGATGGGGGCGTTGGCGGCGAGCATGGCCCCTTCGTCAACGTACCGCTCGCCCACAACCCTTGTCCGGCTGCCGTCTTCCCACGAGGCCCGGATGCGCGTATAGTCGAGGCGCACCCGGGCAGCCTTGAGCACCGCCTCCTTCTGGGCGGCCTGGGCACGGGCGACCTTCTGCCCGGCAATGGCCGCCGCATACTGGGCCTCGGCGGCATCCAGTTCCGACTGGGAGACGATCTTCTTTTCGCGCAAGGTCCTGGCCCGCTCAAGCTCCCGCTGCTTCAGGCCGAGATCGCTGCTGCTCTCCTCGATATTCGCCCTGGCCACGTCCAGCTCGGCCCGGGCCTGATCCACCTGCTGGACGAACTCGTCGTCATCGAGCATGGCGATAAGCTGCCCGCGCTGCACCTCGTCCCCGATGTCCACGAGGATCTTCTCCAGGCGGCCGGCAACCTTGGGCGCCACGGTGAACTGAGACTCTGGCAGGAGCGTCCCGGTATAGACGCCGATATCCCGGATCGTTTCCTTCCCGACCGGGGTCACCTCCACGGCCACGGGGATACCGGCCCGACCGGGGGAAACCTCCGCCCGCCCGGGTATCCGCTGAAATGACTGCCAGATCATCACGAAAGCCACTGCGGCGACAAGGGCGGCAGCGATCACATATTTTCTCTTCATGCCGAAAAACCCCGGGTTTACCACGCAACCAGCTCTTTACATCGTTTCATATGCATAATCGCCTACAAAATATTACACTTTGGCCCGTCCAGCAATAGTATTCGTCTCCTCGAGCGACCCATCGGACGAACCTTCCTGTTATCATGCCTTTGTATTGGAATACATCCCGCTCGACACCTCATTGGAACAGTATCGGGCGTGCTTCTGACAGAATTGAGTATGGGAATGGAAATTTTTCATGGCTTTCTGTATAATTTGAAGACGGCATAGTTTTGCCCATTGGAATTGCAGAAGGAGGGCAGGTGTTCCATGGACACGAAGAACAGGCTCCTCGTTTTCACGGATCTCGACGGCACGCTTCTGGATTTTCGCACCTACTCCTTTGCCGCGGCGCTGCCCGCGCTGAACGCGCTGAAGGAACGCGGCATGCCCCTGGTGATCGTCTCCAGCAAGACCAGGGTGGAGATCGAGTCCCTGCTCGACAAGCTCCCGCTCGCATCGAGGCTCTTTATCGCGGAAAACGGAAGCGCCGTCTACCTGGACAGGAAAAGCGCGGTGCCCCCCGGTATCCAGGCCGAGCTGAAATCCGGTTACCGCGCCATCGTGCTCGGCCGCCGGTACGAAGAGGTTCTCGACGCCCTTGACCGTGCCAGGACGGCGTGCAAGGCACGGGTGAAGGGATTCCGCGACATGGCGGACAAGGAGGTGGCCCGTCTGACCGGCCTGGATATCGACTCCGTCCGGCTGGCCAGGAAACGGGAGTACTCCGAGCCCTTTACCTTTCAGGGCAGCGACGACAAGTTCCGCTGCCTGAAGACCCAGCTCCAGGAGATGGGCATGACCTGTCTGGAGGGAGGGAGGCTCTTTCATGCCACGGGTCGCGCCGACAAGGGGCTGGCCACCGAGATGGTGATCGACCTGTTCCGGGCGGCTCCGGGCGGAAGCCAGTGGAAGACCGTGGCGCTCGGGGATGGTCCGAACGACATCGACATGCTCAGGTGCGCGGATGTCGCCGTTGTCATGCGAAAACCCGACGGCACCTGGATGGAGTATGACCCGACCCCGCTCCAGCTGGTGATCAAGCCCGAGGGGATCGGTCCGGCCGGGTGGAACGAGTCGGTGACTGCACTTCTGCAGGAGATGGGAAGCCTGAGATAGCGTCCCGCCCTCGGGCTGCGCGGATGCCCGCCGGAGCGGGTGACGGAACGCTTGCATAAAATACCTCTCATCTCCCCTTCCGCCCGCGGCGGCACGGAGGCAATCCGTTCGAGATCCCCCTTCCGGGGTTCATATTCCCCTTCCCGGAGGTGATGCGGCCGTCCGCAGGAGACGGAAGAGCGAACTCCCGCTGAACAATCGCCTGGAAACAGAGGTATGGAGCCATTCCGAAGGGTTGACCAGCCGCTGCCCCGTGAGATCTTTCCGGCAACATGGACCGGCAATACAATGACTTGACCGTACGGGTAAGCTTGTATATGGTGGTCACGTTTTTTCATGGTATCTTCCACGAGGAAAGCGGCTACATGATCAAAACGGATGTTGTCATCATCGGAGGCGGCGCTACCGGCTGCGGCATCGCGCGGGACCTCGCCCTGCGGGGCGTCCATCACTACCTGGTGGAAAAGGGGGACTTTGCCAACGGCGCCACGGGTGCCTGTCACGGACTGCTGCACAGCGGCGCCCGTTACGCGGTCACCGATCCCGAGGCGGCACGGGAGTGCATCAGCGAAAACGCGATCCTGCGCAGGATCGCGCGCAAGTGCGTCGAGACGACCGGTGGGCTCTTCGTGCGTCTGCCCGGAGACTCCAAGCGCTACCGCGACACATTCCTGAACAACTGCGAAGAGGCCGGGATCTCGACCGAGGTGCTCTCGGCGTCGCGGGCAATCGACCTGGTGCCCGAGCTCAATCCGTCCATCGAAGAGGCCGTGGTGGTCCCGGACTGCTCCATCGACCCGTTCCGGCTGTGCATGCTCAACGCCTTTACCTCCCGCCACAAGGGAGGCGGGATCCTGATCCATCACAAGGTGATCGACATCGTCAAGGAGCGGGGCAGGTGCACGGGCGTCAAGGTCCTGGACCGGTTCACCTCCCAGATCAAGGAGATCCGGGCAAAGATCGTCATCAACGCCGCCGGCGCATGGGGTGACACCCTCGCCCGGATGGGCGGGAGCGACGCCCCCATGACCCTGTCCAAGGGGAGCCTCATCATCTCGAACCACCGGCTCACCAACATGGTGATCAATCGGCTCAGGGCGCCATCGGACGGCGATATCATCGTTCCCAACGAGGCGGTCTGCCTGGCCGGCACGACCTCCATCCCGGTTGACGACCCGGATGCCATCGAGGTCGACCCACGGGAGGTCGACCTGGTGGCCACCCAGGCGGAGCAGATGCTCCCCCGCTTCGGCACGACCCGCCTGATCAGGGCCTATACCGGCGTGCGCCCGCTGCTGAAGGCCGAGACCTCGGACAGCCGGAGCATCTCCCGGGGCTTCCGGATCATCGACCACAAGAACGGCATGTTCAGCATCCTGGGCGGCAAGCTGAGCACCTACCGGCTCATGGCGGAAAAGACCGTGGACGCGGTGGTGAAGGAGTTCGGTATCAAAGCCCACTGCAAGACCGCGGACATCCCCTTGGACGGGCAGGACGAGCTGAGCGGGTACCCCCTGTCAAAAAGGCTCAAGAGCATCGACAACATCGTCTGCGAGTGCGAGCTCGTGGACAGGGCCCAGGTGGAGAACGCCATCAACAGCTTGGGCATACAGTATATCGGGGATATCCAGCACCGTACCCGGCTCGGCATGGGCCCGTGTCAGGGCGGCTTCTGCACCTACCGGGCCCTGGGCATCATGCAGGAGACCGGAAGGCTCACCCCCGACGAGTCCATCGAGATTCTGAAACAATTTCTCCAGCGGCGGTTCCGGGGAATCAGGCCCGCGCTGTGGGGGGACCAGCTCAGGGAAGAGCAGCTCGTGGAGAGCATCTACCTGGGCATCCTGAACATGGGGCAGCAGGCGTGAGCGCATACGAATACGATGCAGTGGTGATCGGCGGCGGGGTCTCGGGGATCATGGCCTCCCTGACGCTTGCCTCCGGGGGGTTCAAAACCGCGCTGATTTCCCGGGGCGATCCGGTGTGCTGCCTCTCCACCGGATGCATCGACGTGTTCTCCCACAGCGATGAGCCCCTGGGGGGTATCAGGGCGCTTCTGCCGGATCACCCCTATTCTCTGGTAGGCGAGAAGGGGATCGTGGATGCACTCTGCTTCTTTTTGGAGATCATGGACGAGGCCGGGCTCCCCTACGAGGGAGACCCCGGGAGGAACCGGAAGATCCTCACCCCCATCGGAAGCACCAAGAACACCTGCCTCGTGCCCCAGACCATGGCTCACGCCGACATGTCCCCGGGCGAGTATCTTCACGTGATCTCGTTTCAGGGCATCAAGGATTTCTTCCCGAGCTACATCACCTCCCGGCACCGGAATTCGACATACTCCGTGTATGACGCCGGGGTGCCCACCACGCTCGGCATTGCCGCGCGCTTCGACGATGCATCGTTTCTCGATGCATTCATCACCTGGCTGCGCGGCCTGGAGATCCCCCACGACCGGGTGGCCCTTCCAGCGGTGCTGGGCACGATCGATCCCGCATCGGTCATGGAGAAGATCTCACAGGCAATCGGCAGGAAGATATTCGAGATCCCCACGCTGCCGCCCTCGATCCCCGGCCTGAGGCTCTTCCGCGCTATGAAGCGCGTGATGCAGAAACGGGGGATCCACCTCTACTGGGGCAAGGATGTCACCAGCGTGGAGCGCCAGGGCCGTACCGTCGAGGCCGTGACCCTCGCCACCACGGGCAGGGCCAAACGGGTCCAGGGAAGGGTCTTCGTGCTGGCCACCGGGTCTTTCGTGAGCGGGGGGCTCTTCGCGGGCAGGGAGTCCGTACGGGAGAGCGTGTTCGATCTGCCGGTGACCGTGCCGGGCGAGCGAAAGGACTGGTTCAACACCGACTTCTTCTCCGGAGGCCACGGCATCGAGCGTGCCGGCGTGCGGGTGGACAGGGCCTTCAGACCGGTCGAGTCAATGATCGACAACCTCTTTGCATGCGGGAGCATCCTGGCCGAGTGCGAGATCATGAGCCTCCAATGCGGCCATGGACTCGCCATCGCAACCGGAGTGGCCGCGGCGAAAAGCTGCGCGCAGGAGCTCTCATGACGACCTTTGAACACTGCGTGCGATGCACCCTGTGCGTCGAGAACTGCCCGGTGTTCAAGGTGAACCCGGCGTTTCCGGGCCCCAAACAGGCCGGCCCCGACGCCCAGCGGTTTCGTCTGGACGGCGAGCGCTCCGTGGACGACTGGGTGAAACTCTGCTGCCAGTGCCAGCGCTGCCAGGTTGCGTGCCCCTACGGGGTGAACGTCTCCGAGATCATCCTGAAGGCCCAGCTCAAATACAGCCATGAGCATATGAGTCCCTTTACGGCCCACCTCTTCGCCAACACCTATCACCTGGGAAAACTGGCGTCGCTTGTCGCGCCCGTCACCAACGCGGTGACCTCGTCGGGCGCGGCGAGGAAGGTCATGGGCGTCCTTGGCCTCGCCACCAATCTCCCCATGCCCGAGTACCGGTTCCTCACCCTGAACAGGGGAAGGCGGCGAAAGGGCAAAAGGAGATCCAGCCGGAAGGTGGTTTTTTTCCACGGGTGCTACCTGGGCTTCAACCGCCCCGATATCGGGAGGGGTATCCGGGACCTGCTGGCCGGCCTCGGGTGCAGGGTGGTCATTCCCAAGCAGACCTGCTGCGGGCTGCCCGCCCTGGGCAACGGCGACCTGGAGATCGCGAAAAAGTTCGCCCGGAAGAACGCCCGGGTGCTGGTGGATTACATCGACCGGGGCTACCAGGTGGTATACGCCTGCACCTCCTGCGGGCTCACCCTGGCGCACGACTACCCGGAGGTGCTGGAGCTGCCCGAAGGCAGAAAGATCGCGGAGAACACCTACAACGTGCACGAGGTGATCCTCGACCTGCTGGAGAATGACGCCGCGGACGTGGAATTCGGCGAGGTGAACCGGAATATCGCCTACCACATCCCCTGCCACCTGAAGGCACTGGGGATCGGATATCCCGCCGCAGGCGTCCTCGAGAAGATACCGGGGCTCAAGACCACGGTCCTCGACGACAACTGCTGCGGGCTCGCGGGCAGCTACGGGTTCAAGAAGAAAAACCAGCAGACCGCGGAGAAACTCGGGGTAGCGGCGGCCTCCGCCATAAAGGCACTGGAGCCGGACGCCCTGATCAGCGACTGCGGGGCGTGCAGGATGCAGCTCGGTCATTACACGGGGCTGCCTGCCCTGGATCCCTCAGAGATAATCATCGCATCGCTGGAAAAAGGCGCTTCAAAGAAATCGAAAGGAAAAAGGAGAATACCGTGATAAAAGATCTGACACCCGAGATGATCCGGGAGCTCACCGTAAAGGCCCGCAAGTCCAGGGCCGACATCGTCGCCATGACTCACCTGGCCGCCTCCGGCCATCCGGGCGGCTCCATGTCGTCCATTGATATTTTCACCCTGCTCTACCACATAATTAGTATGGACACGGATAAGGTGGTGATTTCCCACGGCCATACCTCGCCCGCCGTCTACTCCGCCCTGGCGAGGAAGGGGCTCTTTCCCCCGCTAGACGCGATCAAGGGCTTCCGCCGGGTGGGCAGCATCTTCGAGGGACACGTGGAGATCACGGTCCCGGGCGTGCCCTGGGGCACGGGCAACCTGGGCCAGGGGCTCTCCGTGGCGTGCGGATACGCTGTGGCGGCGCGCGTGAAGGGCCGGCCCATGGACTGCTTCGTGATCACGGGTGACGGTGAGCAGCAAAAGGGACAGATCAGCGAGGCCAGGAGGTTCATCACCAAGTACGGCCTCAACAATATCACGGTCATCATCGACAACAACGATCTGCAGATCTCGGGAAGCCGAACCGACGTCATGCCCCAGAATTTCAGGGCCGAGTACGAGGCGGCGGGCTTCCGCGTGCTGGAGGCGGACGGCCACGACTTCGCCTCGTCCTACAACGCCATCAGGCAGGCTGCCGATGACCGGGAGGCCCCGTACGTGATCATCGCGCGCACCGTCATGGGAAAGGGCGTGAGCTTCATGGAGAACAAGGCCGACTTCCACGGCAGACCGCTGAACAAGACGGAGATGGAGCAGGCCCTCCCCGAGCTGGATCTCGACTGGCCCATGGCCGAGCTGGAAAGCCTGCGGAAGGAGCCCATCGATGAGGCGATCCCCAACAGGGACGTTCCCTGGCCCTTCCCCCAGGTGAATCCCGGCGTGAACCGGCTCTACGAAAAGACCGTGTTCACCGACAACCGCTCCGCCCTGGGCCGGGCTCTGCTGGAAGTGGCGCAGGCCACCCCCGGCGTTCCGTTCACGGTGTTCGACTGCGATCTGGCCGGCTCCGTGAAGACCGACGCCTTTGCCAAGGCGTTCCCTCAGAACTTCTTCCAGGCGGGCATTTCCGAGCACCATACCGCGGCCATGGCCGGGGCCGCCTCCACGCAGGGCGTAGTGAGCGTGTTCGCGGACTTCGGGATCTTCGGCGTGGACGAGACCTATAACCAGCAGCGGCTCAACGCCATCAACGAGTCGCACCTGAAACTCTTCTGCACCCATTTGGGCATCGACGTGGGGGAGGACGGCAAGACCCACCAGTGCATCGACTACCTGGGCCTGCTCCGCAACCTTCAAGGGCTCAAGGTGGTTATCCCCGTGGACCCCAATGAGACCGATCTCGCGGCCCGGTGGGCCCTGAGCAGCCCTGGCAACTGCATGATCGGGGTGGGGAGATCCAAGACCCCGATCCTGACCGACCTGGACGGCAAAGAGTTTTTTGCAGGCAAAGACTTCGTCTATGGCCGGGCCCATCACCTGCGCCCCGGCACGCAGGCCACCCTGTTTTCCCTGGGCGCCATGAGCGCCGCGGCCGTCAAGACCTGGGGGCTGCTCAAGGAGGAGGGTGTCAGTGTCGAGGTGGTGGGGGTTTCGTGCCCCTTTGCCCTGGACGTCCGGGAGATACGGGAGGCGTCCGCACGGGGGCCGGTGTTCGTGATCGAGGATCATCTCACCATATCAGGGCTCGCGGCCCAGATCGCCTTTACCGCGGCCACGGCAGCCGTTGCCCTTGATCTGGTCCCCATGGGGGTGCGGGGATTCCCGCCATCCGGCCCTTCTCTTTCGTGCTTCCAGTGCTTCGATCTTCACCCCGAAGGTCTGGCAAGCGTTATTTCTCTGAAACTAAAGGAGATGCTATGAAAAAAGCATTCGTGACCATGGCCCTTGTCCTGTCCCTGTTCGTTCTTCCCGGCACGTCCAACGCCCAGTCGTCGCTGGAGGTGGTGCTCTGGGATTCCCTGCTGGGAGCTGGGATCGGCGCGCTGGTAGGGGCGGCGACACTTGCGTTCATGGACCACCCCGGGGATCACCTTGAGCGCGTCGCGCAGGGGGCGAGCGTCGGACTCATTGGCGGCATCGCCTTCGGCTTCTACGAGATATCGCCCGTGTTCTACTCATCCGTGGATCCGGCGGGGAACAGGGAGCGGGTTTATGGTCTCCGGGTAGCGGTGCCGCTGAAATAGCGGCCGAACAACATCTCCGGGGCAAGCCCCGGAGATGTGCTGAACGAAACTGTGGGCGGGAAAGGATTTGTCCTTTTCACCCTTTGATGCCTGCCCGGATTCCGCTCATGGTGGATTCTCCCCCGTGAGGACAACGAGCGGTGCAGGATTTCAGAATCCGCCGTCTCGATCGGAGGCGGGCCGGTCATTCACCGCCCCGCGGTGAGAAGGCACCGTCATCCGTGAAGTTGAGCGGAGAAAAACCAGACCTCCGGAGCTTTCGAGCGTAAGGAGGGCATATCGATCCCTTGAACAACCTCGCCTGAAGAAACTTCATCGAAAGGGACTTTCGCCTGTTAAGGCCAGGAGGCTTGAGATGAAGAAGGTCATTGTTTCGCTCTGTATCATGCTCGCCCTGATCGGTTATCCCTGCGCGTCGTTTGCCGGGCACTCAAAGGCGGGTGCGTTGGTGACGACATCCCTCTTGGGCGCCAGTATGGGTATCCTGGTAGGCGCCATGGTGGCCGCCTTCGCCAGCAGCTCCGACGCCGGACCGATACTCATCGGTGCGGGGGTGGGCCTGGGCCTGGGATTCCTCCTGGCCCTCTTCACCCCGGCGGAGGAGGACCAGGCCCAGGTTGCACCCGGGCAGCCCGGCGTACCGCCTGAAGACTTCAAGACCGCTTCCCCCTGATCAGGGCAGGAAGACTGCCGGGTACGCTCCTCCGTCCGGACCACCTCCGGCCTGAAGCGCGTTCCGGTCCGCCCTCTCCTGCTGCAAGGGCCGCGAGCCCTTCTCAGCACCCGAGCCTTTTGTCCAGCTGGATGGTCTTGGTCAGGGCGTTGATCTCGTGGTGCCGTTTGAACGCCAGATCGATGAGGGCGGTGATGAGATCGGTATAAGGAATACCGCTCGCCTCCCAGAGCTTGGGATACATGGAGATGCTCGTGAAACCCGGGATGGTGTTGATCTCGTTCACGAAGTACTCGCCCTGCGAGACGAGAAAGTCCACCCGGGCCATGCCGCTCCCCCCGATGGCCGCATAGGCGTCCACCGCGGCGAACCGGATGTCCTCGGTGAGGGGCTTGCCGAGCCCGGCAGGGATGATGAGCTCGGATGAGCCGTCCACGTACTTGGCGTCGAAGTCGTAGAACTCCCTGCACGGAACGACCTGTCCCGGAACGGACGCCCTGGGCTCGTTGTTCCCCAGGACCGCCACCTCTATTTCAAGGGGATTTTCCACCGCCTCTTCCACGATGACCTTGGTGCTGTAGCTCAAGGCGAGGTCTATGCCCCGGATCATCTCGTCCACGGAGTGAGCCTTGGTGATCCCGATGCTCGAGCCCATGGTGGCAGGTTTCACGAACAGGGGAAATTTCAGCGTCTCGGAGATCTCTTTGAGGACCTCTGCCTTGTCGGTAGCCCACATCCACGCGGTCATGCTCGCGCCCTTGACCACGGGCAGGCCCCGCTGGGCCAGCACCCGTTTGGTCATATCCTTGTCCATGGCAATGGCGCTGGACATGACGTCGCACCCCACATAGGGTATGCCGGAGAGCTCCAGAAGCCCCTGCATGGTGCCGTCCTCGCCCCGGGGGCCGTGCAGAACCGGGAAAACGACATCGACCTCGGTGAGCCCGCCCGACTCCAGCGACAGAAAACCCCTGCGTTGGGCATCGGTGGAGGGGATCACCCGCTCGACATCATGGAGCTCTCCGGTCTCCAGGAGATCGAAGGCCCCCGCTCCCAGATGCCAGCTCCCGCTCTTGTCGATCGCCACCGGAACCGGATCGAACCGTTCCTCATCGATGCTGCGGGTCACCGACCGCGCAGACACCACCGACACGTCGTGCTCGGCGGACACCCCGCCGAACAGAATGGCCACGGTCTGTTTCTCGGATTTCAATTTCTTCCACCTTTCTTGTCTTCGTGTCATAGAGCGCGCAGGTCCCCTGCATGGATGAGAAAACCGCAGCCACGCTCCTTTATGATCGCCACGGCCTGCTCCATCGCAGGGATATCGTCGTGGGAATCCGATACGATACCGACCTTCACCTTTCTTCAGCTCCCCCTCTTTTCAGGCCCCGTATTTGTTGAGCCTGTCCGCGTGCGCCATGGCAAGGGGCATGATGTCCACGTGCCTGATATGACCCAGGCCGCCCTGCATGCACGCGATCTCGTCGAAGCTGGTCACCTGGTCTCTGCGGATGCTCGGTGCATGAAGCAGGATGGGCAGCTCGTGCCAGGAATGCCCCTTGAGCGTCGCGGGCGTGGAGTGGTCCCCGGTGATGACGAGCACGTCGGGCTTAAGCGCCATGATCTCGGGGATCACCGCATCCGTCTCCTCGATGACCTTCACCTTGGCGTCGAAGTCCCCGTCTTCGCCGGCGGAGTCGGTCTTCTTGACGTGGAAAAAGAAAAAGTCATACCCTTCCCAGTGCTTCTTCAGGGTCGCGATCTCGGTGGCGATGGTGTCGCCCGCGTCGAGCACGTCCATGCCCACCAGGCGGGAGAGGCCCTTGTACATGGGATAGGTGGCGATGGCGCAGGATTTAAGGCCGTACACCTCCCCGTAGGAGGGCAGGCCCGGATCTCTGGCGATGCCCCGCAGGGTGCAGGCATTGGCCGGACGCTCGTTTCGAAGGATCTGAAAGGCCTTGGCGATCCACTCGTTGAACAGGTCCGCACTCTTTTTTGCCGCGGGATTGAGAGGCTCCACGGGAAGCGGCCTTTCCCCGGTGCGCAGGGGGTCGGTCTCGGTGAGACCCTCCTTAAGCCCTTCGCCTTCGAAGATGAGCACGAACCGGTAGTCTTTCACCGGGCGGATGGTGATCTTCACCCCTTCGATCGTGATGACCGAGAGCTTCTCCACCAGCTCGGCGCATTTCTCCGTGGGGATGCGCCCTGCCCTCCGGTCGGTGATCACCCCGGTTTCGGGGTCGATGGTGCAGAAATTGCCCCGAGCGGCAAGGCTGCCCGGCTTCAGGTCGAGGCCGATGCCCAGCGCCTCCAGAACCCCCCTGCCGATCTGGCACTCGAAGGGATCATACCCGAAAAGCCCCAGGTGACCGGGACCGCTGCCCGGGGTGATCCCGGGGGCGACCGCAGTGGAGAGGCCCATGATCGAGTCCCTGCAGAGCTTGTCCATATTGGGCGTGCGGGCCGCCTGCAGCTCGGTCTTGCCACCTGGGCCCGGGAGTCCTCCAAGGCCGTCGAGAATGAGCATGACGATCTTTTTCTCGGAAGAGACGTGCAGTTCCTTCATGAGGTCCAATTGCTTCATTTCCAACCTCCTTTGCACAGATATCGGGGATTCTGATACGGTTCTTCTCAGCAGGCCCGATCCTGCTTAAGACTTTGTAATACCGGCTCATAGTGAAAAGTGCAAGGCGAATCAAAGGAGTCGGCCCCATACCGGTGGCGGAATCCGGGGAAGCATTGTTTTCAGGAAATTCCCTTCTCGAAGTTCTCCGTAATGATCTTCCGTGCCTGGGGGAGGTCCTTTGCCCTGCCTGTTTCCTTGGCCAGGTGATGACCGAAGGTAAGATTCCGGCCCAGCCAGGTGACTGCGGTCTTGAACCGCTTCAGGGACACGTCCGGAGGGAAGTGCAGGATAAGGAGGTCCAGCAGATCCAGGATGACCTGTCTCAGGTCGGGCCGCTCCAGGCGCCCGGCGCCCGAGGCAAGGGACTTGATGTCCCGGAATATCCAGGGTTCTATGACGGCCTGCCTGCCGATCATCACCCCGTCGCAGCCGGTCCGCCGCATCATGGAGAGGGCGTCCTCGGCGCGCACGACATCGCCGTTTCCTACCACGGGGATCGAGACATGGTCTTTCACCGAGGCGATGTACTCCCACTTCGCCTTCCGGGACATGCCGTCGGAGACGGTCCGTGCGTGGAGCACGAGAAAGTCCGCGCCGCACTCCTCAATCATGGAGGCGAAATCCAGCAGATACTGCATGTCCGGACCGCGGCCGATGCGTATCTTCACGGAAACGGGCCGGTCGGGCACCGCGCGGCGCACCGCGGAGAGGACCTCGCGGGAGCGGTTCATGTCCTTCATGAGCGCGGCGCCCCAGCCGTGCTCCATCACCTTGTGCAGCCAGCATCCCATGTTGACGTCGATGCCCCGGGGCCGGTATCCGCCAAGCTTGGACGCCGCCTGTGCCATCTTCTCCGGGTCGCTTCCCAGGATCTGAAAGATGAGATCGTCGGTGCGGGCCCACCTCAGGTATATGGACGTTCCGGGTTTCTCGCCCGGCACGATCCGGGAATTGAGCATCTCCGAGTAGAAAAGATCGCATCCGCCGAAAGACCGTATGAGCTGACGGTACGCCACATGGCTCAAGTCCACCATGGGAGCCATGAAAAGCGCATCGCGGGGGAATATGGTCATGAAACTCTCTTATTGACTCTTCTGGTCCCTCAGCACCACGAGCGCATCCACGGCAACGGGCATATCGCCCTGGACCTTGAGGGGATTCACGTCGATCTCGGCGATATCCTCGTTCTCCAGGCCGATTCTGCCGAGATTGATGAGCGTGTCCGCCAGGACCTCGCGATTGACTGCCGGCTTCCCCCGGAAGGAATCAAGGAGTTTTTTCGCCCTGATCTCGTCCATCATCTCGAGTGCATCGCGCTTTTCCAGAGGGGCAACCCGGAAGGTCACGTCCTTGAGCACCTCGGTGAATATCCCGCCGAGTCCGAACATGACGCAGGGGCCGAATTGGGGATCGCGGATAAGGCCTGCCACGAATTCACGATCGCCCTTGACCATCTGCTGGACGAGGATGCCTTCGAGCTCGCCCTTGCCCCGTTCTTCCAGGGCCTGGTAGGCCTCTTCGAGGGCCTTTTCGTCCTTTATGTCGAGCTCGATCATATTCAGCTCGGTCTTGTGCGTCAGCGTGCTGGAAGACCCCTTGAGCACCACCGGGTATCCGATCTCCCGGGCAAAGTTCTTTGCCTCTTCAAGGCTCCCGGCTACACTCTCCCTGGTGACCGGGATGGCGTATGCCAAGAGAACCTTCTTGGAATCAGACTCGCTTAAAGTCTTTTCTCCGCGTTTGACCGCATCTTCAACAACCTTCATACCCTCTCCCTGTACTGGTATCTCTTTTTTTTCTATCCATTAGCAGAATCGGATCATAAAAAAAACGGCAATCTCCCTCTTTTTCTGTTCTCACCATGCCGTCTTCCCCGGCATTCTTCCCGCGGCGGGGGCCTGGCCCACTTCCGTGGAGGGGCACCGGCGTCATTCATGGGGCGGAACACCGGCATTCCTTCCCGCCTCCTCTGGCGGCGTCAGCGCTTTCTTTCTCATCTCCCGCGATCGATACGCCCGGCTCCTCCGTCTTGACGAAACATTCTGATGAGTATAATAACCTCCGATGCGGACGAGAGGTAACCCGCACAATAAATTCTCCCTCATATGTCGGATAAGGACACATGGAACCGAAGATGAAGACCACAGACATACCGTCTCGTAATACCGTCCTGCTCTCGGAAATATTTTACTCCCTGCAGGGCGAAGGACCCTGGGCAGGCCTGCCCGCCGTGTTCGTCCGCTTGAGCGGGTGCGTGGAGCCGCTGTGCCCCTGGTGCGACACCGGGTATGCGTGGAGCGGCGGAGAAGAGACCGGAATCTCCCGGATCCTCGAGACAATCCGGTCCCTTTCCTCAAGACGCGTGGTGATTACCGGGGGAGAGCCCTTTCTCCAGTGGGAAACCGGCCTGGAGGAGCTCCACCGCATACTCGCATCCGAAGCGTATGAGATTCAGTACGAGACGAGCGGAAAGGTGCCCGTCCCCTCTCTGAGCGATGCCCTCATCGTGTGCAGCCCCAAGCACATCGGCGGGGCCTGGCGTTTCGAAGAGACCAACCTCGGTGCCGTGGACGTGTTCAAGTTCGTGGCGCAGGGGGGGAGCTGGTTCGAGCGAATCGATGAGTTCATCGCCCGATACGGCATCGACCGCGAGCGGGTCTATATCATGCCGCTCGGCGCCACTAGGGAAGAGCAGATCAGGAACATGGAGCCGGTGTTCACCTATTGCCGAAAACGGGGATACCGGATGAGTCCGAGGCTCCAGATCCTGGCATTCGATACCAGAAGGGGGATCTGATGAACGAAGCGGTTATCCTGCTCTCGGGAGGAATGGATTCGGGCGTTCTGCTCGCATGGGCAGGCAGGCGATATGAGAGGGTCCACGCCCTGACCTTCGACTATGGCTCACGGCACGGGAAGCGGGAGCAGGAAAAGGCCCGGGAGCTGGCGAACCACTACGGAGCGCACTTGACTGAAATCGGCCTCTCCTTTTTCAACGGGCTCTTCTCCTCCTCGCTGCTTACCGGAGGCGATGAGATCCCGGAAGGGCCCTACGCGCAGGACAACATATCTTCCACCGTGGTGCCCTTCCGAAACGGCATCATGCTCTCCATTGCCGTGGGTTATGCGGAAGACCGGGGGATTTCAACGGTGCTCATCGCCTCCCACGGGGGCGATCACCCCATCTATCCCGACTGCAGGCCGGGCTTTACCGAGGCCATGTCGCGGGCGGCGCAGGAAGGAACCTTCAGCCGGGTGAATATTCAGGCGCCCTTTGCCTCGTTCGACAAGAAGGCCATCGCCGGTCTGGGAAGGGAGCTGGGCCTCGATTTCCGCATGACCTATTCCTGCTACAAGGGGGGCGAAATCCACTGCGGAAGGTGCGCCACCTGCCTTGAGAGAAAGACGGCCCTGGGCTACGATCAGGGGCTCGATCCCACGGAGTATGAACAATGATGAAGGAAATGCCCCTCGGAAGGCAGACGCCCTCGCCCGAGGCATACGATTCTTCGGTCCTCTATCCGATCCCCCGGGGCGAATCCCGGCCCGGCATGCACGGGTTCGACCTGTGGCGCGCCTACGAACTCTCCTGGCTCGACGTCAAGGGAAGGCCGGAGGCGGCCGTCCTCCAGATCGTCTACCCGATCGCGAGCAGGAACATCGTAGAATCCAAGTCGCTCAAGCTCTACCTCCACGGGATCGCCAACACCGCCTTTGCCGGGCGCGACGAGCTTCTGGAAACCATCCGGGGCGACCTCGACGCCATCCTTGCCGCTCCCTGGGTCCATGTCTCGCTCCTGGCGGACCGGCAGGGGCCGCGACCGGACTGGATACACGACCTTCCGGGCGTCTGCATCGACGGGCTGGATATCGGGGAATTTCCGGACCGGCCCGATCCCGGAAGCCTGGAGGCGCAGGGAAAGCGCGTGGCCGAGTCGCTCCACTCGCATCTGCTGAAGACCTTCTGCCCCATAACCGGCCAGCCCGACTGGGCCAGCGTGCTCGTCGAGTATCGGGGAAAGGGAATAGACCGTGCTTCCCTGCTCAGGTATCTCTGCTCGTACCGGAGCCACCGGGGATTCTCCGAGGAATGCTGCGAGCGGATATTCCGGGACATCGATCAGGCGTGCTCACCCGAGGCGCTTGCCGTGAGCTGCTTTTATACCAGGCGGGGCGGAATCGACATCAACCCGGTGCGAAGCTCGGAAGAGAAGAATCCGGAGGAGACGGCCAGGTACCGGCTCCTCCGTCAGTGATCTTCGCACCTCACCCGCCTTTCCCCCTTTCTCGGGGGTGAAAAGGCAGGTAAAAGAGTAACCGCCAGGGGGCTCATCGTGCCGATATCTGTATGCTTCCTGCAATGTCCACATGCATGTCGTATATCCCGAAGCTCCCCAGGCTCGGCCCCACACCGGGCTCCGGACCTATCGTGATCGCGCCGATGGTGAACTGGTCGATATCGATCGACATCCCACCGATGTTGATATCGATGCTGGGTATGCCGAAACCGACCTGCGGCACCCCGACGCCAATGGGCAGGCCGACGCCAAATGGCATGCCGATCCCGAAAGGCATGAAACCCGGCCCGGTGTTGATGGTGATGGGCTCATAGATGTTGATGCTCCCATTGAGCGTTACATCGTTCAGACTCAAGACCCCGCCCTGGGTGAGCAAATCCAGTCCGTTGTTATCGCGCCAGAAGAGATTGCCCATGCTGGAATCTAAATCGACGATGGTGCCCGCGTCTATGGAAAACCCTGCCTGACCGACGACCTCGGAAAGCTGGTCGTCCGACAGCGCACTCATCTTGGCCATGCCGATTAAGGGAATGAAGCACAGCGAGATTATACACAAAGCAGTGAACAGGCTTTTTCTGCTCATGAATTACTCCTTTCTGATCAGGTTCTTCAGGCAACCCGGCTGTCCGCTGCTTCCGCCGCGGACCCGTGGCTTTCCGTCCCAGGGTCGCCCCTGGTTTGGCTTGTGTTGCTGGTTCTGTCGAAACCTTCTCAGGCGGCCAGGCTGTCTTGACCGCACGTCGCGGAGAAGACCCTTGGCTTTCCGTCCCATAGTCGCCTATGGTTTGGCTGAGGAGGCAACCCGGCCGTCTGTCCGGAATCCTTCTCCGAACAGATCCGTGGCTTTCCGTCCCACAGTCGCCTGTGGTTTGGCATAAATGAGGGAGGCAGATCTGTACGTACCCGTTTTTACGGGAGAGAGCCTGCCGCACCCCGATCGCTCATGGTTCAAGAAAGCCCCATGTGCATGTTACTCTTTTACCCATGTCTATCCTCTTGGACCAAGAGGACACACATGGCATGCCCAATCGGTTGTCAAAGAGCTTAAAAAACTGCAGGTGGAGCGCCTGCAGCCATATCCATCGTATCGATTTATGAAGGAAAAACATTAGCGGGAAATTTATATTTTTATCGTCATAAATATCAATGGCATGGGCCTTAAGGACAATCCCCGGACTCAGTTGAAGCCGCAAGCTTGAACGGGAAGGTGACCCTTCCTTCTTAAGTCCTTAAGAAGCGGACCGAGAAGGAAGATGTATTGCGCGTCAACCCGGGGGTGAGCACAGGACAAGGGCGTTCCCTGCCTGTCTTGCCTGATGGGGCAGGCCCATCTCGTTCCAGAGCGATATGGACCGCCGGTAGCAGGCAACGGCCTTTTTCTCCATCCCCAGGGCCGCATGGAGATCTCCCCATGATTCGGTGGTCCAGGCGATATGGGGCTTCATGTCCCGCTCGTAGGAGAGGACGGACGCGTTCTTCAGCAGGTCGCGCGCCGCGCCGTGGTCCCCTGCCTTCAGACAGGCGCCCGCCATGATTCTCCAGGCCCAGATGAGCTGCTCCGCGTTGCCGTTTTGCTCGTTCCAGTCGATGGATTTCGATGCAGCCTCCCCGGCCCCTGAGATATCCCCCAGCATGAGCAACGCCTCTGCAAGGGTATTGAGGGCATACGGCACTCTGTTGGCGATGCCCACCTCCAGTTGCGGCAGGCATTGTTCCGCAAGGTCTCCTGCCTCCCGGTAATCTCCCCGGGCCAGGGCGACCCACGACCGGTAGAGCTCTGTAAGGCCCGGAAACCGTGCATGGTCGTACCCCATGCCTTCGAGCATCTCCAGCTCCCTGACCGCCATATCCGTCCAGCCGGTGAACCGGGAGTACAGATAGATCATGCTCTGGATTCTCAGGTATGAAATGCCCCCTGCAAGGCTGCCCAGCTTCTTCTCCTTGTTCCTGATGGATTCGAACAGCCCCTGTCCCGGAAGAATCTCCCCCTTGAGAAAAAGGATATACCCGTGCCATACGTCCGTCATCAGATCCAGATCCATGTACGGGGCGCTCTGCCTCTTCGTTCGGGCGTACCAGGCGAGGGCCTCCCGGGTGTTGCCCCTCCATACCCACGCGGCAAGGGTGGTGAGCGAATTGACTGCGGAGAGAAAGCGGTCGGCGGCATCGAGGGTGGACCGCGCCTCCTCCAGATAGCCCAGCGCGGTCACGGGTTTGCCCAGGAAGGTATAGGTGTAGGCCACGGCCGTCTTGGCGGCGGCGGACAGGAGTTCGTTCAGCCCCTCCTCCCTGCGGACCTGATCGAAGAGATCCAGCGCCTCAGGGAAACGCGCCTTCTGGGAATAGAGATTGATGAGCCGGATCTTGGAGAAAATCTCCTGACTTTTGGGTCCGTTGCGGGCATAGTGCCGCACGAGCTCTTCGAGGGCGTGGATCGCCTGGTCCGGATCGAATATCCGTGAACAGCTCCAGACCCCTTCCCTCATCAGGATGAGCGTGTCTTCCCTTCCCGGATATGTCTTGTCGCTCAGCAGACAGTCTTCGGCCCTTTTATACTGAGCGGCCGCCTCCATCCATGCCCCCTCGGCCTGGTACGTCCGGGCGGCCAGGATAAAGTAGGGGATTGCACGTGCGTATTCCCGGGCATGGTAGAGGTGGTATGCTATCATACCGCAGTGCTCGGCCCTGCTTTTCGATATCCTTTCCAGATGCGCCCCGACCTTCTTGTGGAGCTGCCGCCGATGTCGCTTCAAAAGAGTCATGGTCGCGACCTCGCGCGTCAGGGCATGCCGGAAACGGTATTCCGCTTCACCCGCGTGAACCACGAACCCGGCCCCCTCGAGATCGGTCAGAAGGCCCCCGATGTCTCCTCCTATCGAGGTCACGGCCTCCAGAAGATCCCGCGAGAAGACCATGCCGAGTATGGACGCCTCCTGCAGCAGGCGCTTCCTTTCCTCTCCCAGGTTCTCCATCCGGGCCGAAAGGAGACCCTGGATGGTTTCGGGAATACCGCCCTTCCGCTCGGGGCCGGCCGTTTGAAGAGGCGAGATGCCCTCCTCGCGCAGATAGGACAGGTATTCCTCCAGATAGAGCGGATTCCCCCCGGTGGTCCGGTACAGGGCATCGGCGGCGTCCTCGGGTATCTCCCTCATGCCCAGGAGCTCCAGTATCATGGTCCGGGCATGCTCCCGGGAGATCTCCTGGAGATGGAGTTCGCTCTGGCCTGCGCGCAGCGTCACCATCTCACGGGAGCTCACGATGAAAAGGCATCGGGGCGGGTCCTCCTCCTGAAGAATATAGGAGACGATATCCCGGGTCGTTGCATCGGCCCAGTGGAAGTCCTCGATGCAGACTACCAGGTTGCGGCTCCCGGCACAGGCCCGCAGCAGGCCCGATATCGCCTCGCAGATCTCGGTCTTCCACACGTCGGGCATCAGCTCTTCCCCGTCGTGCCTGAACCCCAGAAGCGACCGGATATGGAAGGCATGCCTCGGATTGAGAAGACGGCCCTCCAGGTCCGGGGTTTCGCCCCTGTCACCCTCGCAAAACATCTCGATCATCTGCCTGACCAGAGATATGACCGGGTAGTACGGCGTCTCTCTCATGTGATCGAGACACTGGGCCGTCACGAGAACGGCGTCCGAAGGCAGGTTTCTGCCGAATTCATACACGAGCCGGCTCTTTCCCACGCCTGCCTCACCGGTAATGAGAACAGCCGCCGCCTTGCCCCGCACCAGGTCCTCGAATGCCCGGTTCAGTGCCGAGAGGGGCTCCTCCCGGCCCACCATGGGTGCGCCGATGCTCCCGGGACGGCGGACTCCCAGAGGCTCGCTCCGCTGGGAGCCTATGCGATAAACGGGAACGGGGTCGGCGACCCCCTTGAGCTCTTTCTTCCCCAGGGGCTCCAGTACAAAAAAGCGTTCGGCCTGGTACCGGGAAGATCCGCCGATGAGAATCTCTCCCGGACCTGCAAATCCGGAGAGCCGCTGGGCGATGATGATGGGCATGCCGATGATGCTCTGGTAGAGAGGAACCCGGGTGACCTCGTCCACGAGCACGGTCCCGGTGTGAATGCCCGTGTGCATGGAAAGCACACCGCTCTCGTCTTCGGCGGTCCTGTGCCCGAGCCCCTCGACGAATTCATGGATCGCCTTCGCACTCCGGATCGCCCGGATGATGTCGTCTTCGTGTATCCGGTGGATGCCGAAGATGGCCACCACCGCATCGCCCAGAAACTTCTCCACCACCCCGTCGTATGAGGAGATGATGCGGACGGCCTCCATGAAAATATTCTCCATGAGCCCCTTGAGCTCTTCGGGATCGAGAAGGGACGAAAGGCGGGTGTACCGGGAGAGATCGGAGAACAGGACGGTGACAAAGCGGTGCTCGTTGATGCGGGCGTATCCCTTTACCGGGACCCCGCATACCCTGCAGTATCTGTCTCCCTGACCCACCGCTGCACCACAGGCAGTACAACGCTCCACGTCATTACACATACAGTCCTCTCACCGCCTAAAGTTACACAGTAATTTCACAATGTCAAGAAAAGGACTGGGGATACGCTTGAGAACTTTGCAATTGACCTTGCGGTCAAAATAAAAGATAATGTTCATAATTGTGTAAAGAAATCATCTAAACTAAGAGGTATTCGGGCAATGGTTGATAAACTCAAGAAAATCTGGCTTGACGGGAAACTGGTCGACTGGGACGATGCACGGGTCCACGTGCTGACTCACAGCCTCCATTACGGGGTTGCCGCCTTCGAAGGTGTGCGGTGCTATCTGTGCCATGACGGCCGATCGGCCATTTTCCGGCACAAAGAGCACACCAGGCGGCTGTTCAATTCGGCGAAGATCTATCTCATGGACATTCCCTACACGCCGGAGACGATCATGGACGCCACCAAGGAGGTCATCGAGGCGAACGGCCTGAAAGAGGCCTATATCCGGCCCATCGCCTTCATCGGCGACGGCGTCATGGGGGTTCATCCCGGCTCCAACGCCGTCAGGGTCTCCGTCATCTGCTGGAAATGGGGGGCCTATCTCGGGGATGACGGCATCGCCAAGGGCATCAGGGTGAAGACCTCCTCGTTTACCCGTCACCATCAGAATATCATGCTCACCAAGGCAAAGGTGAGCGGGAACTACGTGAACTCGGTCCTCTCCAAGATGGAGGTCCTCAAGGCCGGGTACGACGAGGCCCTCATGCTCGATCCCCAGGGCAATGTCGCCGAGGGCAGCGGGGAAAACATCTTCTTCGTCAGGGACAGAAAACTCTTCACCCCGCCGCTGACCAACGTGCTGCCGGGCATCACCCGCGACACGATCATCACCCTTGCGCACGAGCTGGGCTACGAGGTCAGGGAGGAGCACTTCTCCCGGGATTCCCTCTATCTGGCCGACGAGGTGTTCTTCACCGGCACGGCCGCCGAGGTGACGCCGGTCCGGGAGATCGACGACCGCGTGATCGGAGAGGGCAGGCCCGGAGAGGTGGTCAAGTCCCTGCAGAAGGCCTTCTTCGACGTGGTGAAGGGCAAGGACAAAGCCCACGGGGAGTGGCTGGATTATCTTGATCAACCCGCCCGGGGAAAGGTCTCGGGCAGAAGCGCCGGGTAGTACGATCCATTCTTTTTCAGGCTTGCCGTAATGAAGGGCCCGCAGGAAATGCGGGCCCTTTCTTCATCAATGTATGGACTCTGAAGGGCAAGCCCTTCGGGCCCATGGAAGCCGCAATGATACTGAAGGGGAATGAGACCCTTCCTTCCCGGTCCTTAAGAAACGGACTTAGAAGGATGATTCAAACGCCTGTTGCTAGAACGCCTGAATCAAGATCAGAAAGGCGATGACGAAGACCGCCATGGCGGTCTGGTGTTCGGTGTTTTCGATGGTCATGGCAAAGGACCAGAGATGCTTGGCCCCGTGCGGGTAGGGATCGAGCCGGGGAGGAAAGAAATACGGGACCTCCCGCTTGTACTGGAGAAAGTCCTCGCCGAACATCTTCTCGAGCCTTCCCCATTCGCGCTCCTGCTTCCTGGGAACATACGACTTGAAGAAGATCAGGGCCATGATGATCCAGATGACGGGGTTCCTTGCCATGATGCACATCCCCGTGGCAATGAAGAAGCTGCCCAGATAGAGCGGTGACTGAATGTGCGCGTAAGGCCCGGACGTGGTGAGCTCATCGTTCTTTCTCAGGTGTCCGGTGGCCCAGAATCTCAAGGCCTCCCCCGCGATGATGGGGATAATTCCCAGGAAAGAAGATGTCCAGCTGGGGTTGGCAAATATCACCAGGAGGACTATCATGGCATACAACGGCACGGTCTTGCTCGTTATTTTCTCGAGTTTATCCCCCCAATTCATTCTTACTCCTCCAAGAAAAACTTTGCCCTGCTTTGTATCCGTTTCTCTCTATCCAGTCAAGCCAAACCTGGGAAAAGCCTCCGCAGGCTCATGACGATGGAAATGCGGCAGGGGCGACAGGAGACTCCTGCCGGAGTCTTGTCCGGGCCGCCGCATTCCGACAAATCGCACCAGGGAGGAATGGCCCCTTCAGCTGAAAGCCCCGGGCCTTTGCAGCCAGGATCCTGACGTTTCTGCACTGAGTCACCCCCCTAGGGGAAAGACGCGGAGAGGATGCCCCACCTCCAACGGTCATCCGCCGATGAGGGGTTTCTTCGCCTGCTTTCGGATTTCCTGCTCGTCGGCCCATTCGATGAGTCCGGTTTCGATGTTCACCAGATTCAGGGTGAACTTGAAATACACGTCCTTGACCCTTCCCGCGGATTTCCTGATGGAGGTGATCTCCCCGAACATGAAATAGTCCGCCCCGACCTGGCGCCCGATGGCGCTGGACGTCTTCGGGTCCACGTATCCGGAGCTCGTCTGGTACTCCAGCTGTTTGATCATCTCGTCGTTCACCTCGTTGACCGCCGTGAACCGCACCCTTCCCGACTTGAGCAGCGTGACGCGTATCTTGTCGGTCACGGACTTGGTGTCGAGGTGTTCGTCCGTCTTATTTTTCACCTGGTGGACGTAGAGCACCGGGCGCTGGCCCGACGACAGAACCGGATTGGCGAGCAGCGAATTCACCATCTTTTCCGCGATCATCTGCAGATCGGTGGACCCGAACTCCGTGGTCACCGTCTCCACCTGCTCGGGGTCCCCGTAGCTGACCGTGGGGGACGAAGCGCAGCCCGCGACCAGGAAAACCATTCCGAAGAGAGCAACAAGGATCATGGTCCGTTTCATAGTCTTCTCCTTCTCTTTCTTTCTTGAGCTATGAGCCCGTATCCGTGAGCGGGTGCAGGTTCCTCACCATGCATTTGAAGCTCACCGCGTTGGGTCCGGGCGCGGTCGACCGGTAGCCGCGCGCCTCTTTTCCGGAAAGCCCCGAGGGTATCCACGCGGTGACGGACGAGATCTCGAAGCCCGCGGCATCATACCAGATAAACCGGTACTCGAACACCACATCGCGCGAGCTGTTGTTCTGCAACATGACCTGGGCCTCCATGGACGATCCGAGATCGAGCGCCCGGATGCTCACCTCGCCGAAGGAGACCTTGCGGGAAAGCCCTCTATCGTTGATCTCCTCTTTCTTGGAGCTCAGGCCCCCCGGACCTGCCTGAACATGCAGGACATTGGGCGCCGTCCCGGCGCACGCCACCAGAAACAGGGCAATCAGCCAAATAACGTTCCATCCCCTTGCCATATCCATTCCTCCTGTCTAGTACGCCTTTGTCTGCAGGGCCAGACCGGCATCCGTATCCCTGCACAGTACGATGAGATGCCGGGTCCCTTCCGGTATTTCCACCACTGCCGCGTGCCCGCCCGGGACGCTTGTCACCCTGATCTGTCCGGTGTGCTCCGGCACGAAGACCCGTGCCACCTGGATTTCCTTGGGCAGGGACGCCCATGTCCGCAGGTCCGCCTGCTCGGTCACGGCCGAGGCCAGGGTGCCGGTGATGGCGCCCAGGGCGCCGTATTCCCGGGAAAGCTTCTTTGTCATCTGCGCCTTCAGAATGGAGCGCGCCACCTGTTTGGCGAACAGGACGGGAAACTCATCGAGCAGGTTGCGCGCCGCAACGGCATCGATATCCGACACCACCGAGGTCCGGACATTCCGCCCTTCGACACCGACGTTTCCCGCCTGCGTGCCCGACGGGACGAACCGGTATACGGGCAGCGACGCGAACGCCAGCCCCCCTTCCGGCAGGGGGATGGGAAAACTCAGCGGCTCCTTGACCGGCGCCGAGCCATGCTGGAAGATCACGAACACATCCGTACCGGTGCCATATTCCTTTTCCAGAGCGCCGTACCTGGCCACCCACCTCTGTTCATCCTCGTAAAACCCCAGTTCCCGGCTCAGGCGGATAAGGTCCTTCCGGATGCTCTCGGATTCCGGGGCGGCCAGGATTCCCTTTTTCAGGTCGATGTACGCCTCGTCCCGCTCCCCACCCAGCTCGTAGACCAGGGAGGATATATAGTAGGCGTAAGCGTTCTGGTACACGCTGTGGACGTTGCCGGCCCGCGACGAGAGCTCCCGGTACCTGCCGCTGTCCGCCTTCTGAAACGACTGCTCCCAGCTTTCCGTCCTGCCCTCCCTTTCCGCCTTCTCGATCGCTTTGGCGTGTTTTTCGCGGAGCTCGTTCTGCCTTTGGTAGGCGATCCTGATCTCCACCCGGGCACCTTCCGTATCGCCTGCCATGAGGTAGTTCACGGCATTCATGGCATGGATCAGGATCTTCTCGAAATCCTCGCCCTCGTAGGGCTGAACCTGTTCGTTGAGGATCAGGGAGCCTGCCTGGAAGGCTGTTCGGCCGGCGGAAACGACCGCCCGGTTCTCATACTTCCCGATTTTGTCGGCCGCGAGCTGAAACTCGCGGGAACTCTCCCTGTACTTCCCCATGGCCTGCAGGAGAACGGCCCGTTCCAGACGTATGAGCACCTCGTCCTTACCATGGGCCGCCTTTTCGGGAAACACCGTAAGCGCGTCGGCAAACCTCCCCTGGGAAATGGAAAGCCTCGCCTGCTGCGTCGTCTGAGTATAGCTGGACAGCGACGAGCAGCCCGCGACAAGGAGAAGCACAAGAAACCCGGTGATCAGAGGGGAAGCAATCCTTTCCATTACGGTGATGCCGTACCCACTGATCTCAGGATATCTCCCGGACGAATCCGGGAGGCAGTAGCGCCCGTTTCGACCCTGCATGCCTTTTGAAACACGTCCGCCACTGTTACACGATCGAGCACTTCCTCGTCAAAGGCGATCACCTCTTTCGTATCCGGGTCGGTAATGGGGTCGCCCCGGCGGATGACCTCATACACCTCACCCTTCCGGATCCGGAAGATCTGCCCCCGATCCGCGAAGGCGGTACCGCCCTTGACCGAGACCACCTTGAAGGGATACAGGGCATCAGCGGTCCTGACCATGAGATCATGGGCGAGCTCCTCCTGGAGATCGACGGAGAAGCTGCCGGGCATGGGACGGGACCCCCGGGTATCTTCGGCGATTCTGCGTTCGATCCTGCCCTGCCCGGGCAGAGAGGCCACGATCCTGCCCGTAGGCACCTCCAGGATCCTCAGATCGACCCTGATCTCGCCCCGCTCGATCCGGTCCGTGCGCCGGGTATAGGCCACGGGTTTGAGCTCGACATCGCGCGCGGCATAGGTCAGGGTCCCCAGGGCGACATACCCCACGCCGAGCGCCCCGCCCTTCTTCGCGACAGCGCTGCGGTCGAGAGATCCTTCTTCGGCCCTTTCGATCTCGTCGAGGAGCACATCCGCCTTGGCTCGCTCCACAACGGTGAACTTGCCCGAGCCAACGAGCTTTCTGATAAAGATATCGGTGAGTACGGGCAACTCGATTTCCTTGAGCACCTCTTCCGGAACCTCCACCTCCTGCCTCTCATACCGGGTGAGGGCACCCGGGGTGTGGGTTTCATACTCCTCCACAGTGACCTTTCCCGGCTGCTCCAGGGTCCAGAGCGTGAACCTGGGGACGGCGATGGAGGCCGGTTCGGCGGCATCCAGAGAAAGGGCGGCAAAGATGACCGGAAGGACGAGACATGCGAGTCTCTTCATGCAACTCTCCTTGTAAAAAGGGTTCATACCAGAAATCAGAACGCGACGCCGACTCCTGCCAGGATCCCGCGCCGGGAATGATACCCGAGGCCTACATTCAGACCCTGGATGATATACCGCATTCCGAGCATCCAGGAAACGTTGTGGTCGCTCTCGGTGTCCACCTCATAGAACTGACCGCCGGACCTCCCTACGCGCACGGTATCCTGGCTGGCATAGCCCAACCCTCCCACGGCAAAGAGGGCGGGGACCATCTCGGCGCCAAGGCTGACATACACCTCCTGCTCGTTTCCGTCGTTGTACTCGGCGAGCAGATCATAGGCAGGGGCGGGTACGGGGGGAAGGACCGCGGACGGGATATCCTCGTCCGTGTCGGCAATGCTCACCCCCAGGCCGAAGCTGACCGCTCCGCCTTCAGGATGCAGACGGGAGAGAAAGATACCGCCCATCTCGACCCCGAGGCTGGGCTCATCGATATCGCCGCCGATTCCGTAGTTGACCATGACATATCCTTCTGCCCGGCAGAGGGTGGGAACGAGCACCAGAAGAACGGCCAGTGCGGCCAGAAGCATCTTCATATCTTGACCCCCGAAAAATATTTTCTATCATATATTTTAAGCATACTACTTGCCGGATGAAGAAATCAAGAATTGACAAATACTTTTTTATTATTGTATATGAATATTTAAATAATCTTATAAAGGATTTCAATATGTCTCGTAACGAGGTGACTGCTTCTTATCTCAAGGCCCTGGGGCATCCGGTGAGACTCATGATTGCCCGGGAGCTCATCAATGGCCAGAAGTGTGTCGGGGAGGTGGAAAGCACCCTGAATATCCGCCAGGCCAATGCCTCCCAGCATCTGTCCATACTGAAAATAAACGGGATCGTCGACTGCATAAGGAAGGGGAACCTCAAATGCTACTTCCTCAAGGAACCGAAAAAGATAGAGCAACTACTTGATATCCTCGAACGCTATCAATAGAAAGGACGCATACATGTACGACATCATTATCGTGGGTTCAGGGCCCGGGGGGCTGACCGCCGGAATCTATGCATCACGCTCCAGGATGAAGACTCTCATGCTCACCAGCCAGGTCAATCCAAGCCTGATCACGACCACGGACATCGTGGAGAATTTTCCCGGTTTCCCGGGAGGAATCACCGGATACGAACTCATCGAGCGTTTCACCCAGCAGGCCAGGCTGTTCGGCCTGGAGATCGTGGAGGACGATGTGGTCTCCCTGGAGCGCGCGTCCCGAGATTCCACGGATATCTGGCGGGTGAATACCGGCAAAGGCTCATTCGAAGCGCTGTCCGTAATTCTTGCCACCGGAACCGAGTACGCGCACCTGAACGTACCGGGAGAGGTCGAGTACACAGGAAAGGGCGTTTCATACTGTGCGACCTGTGACGGGCCGTTCTACCGCGACGTTCCCGTGGCGGTCGTGGGCGGGGGGGATACCGCTGTCCAGGAGGCGCTCTTTCTCACCCGTTTTGCCTCCAGGGTAACTATCATTCACCGCCGTGACCGGCTTCGGGCTGCCCGGATTCTCCAGGAAAGGGCTGTTGCTCACGAGAAGATCGACTTCGCATGGAACTCGGCCGTGGAAGAGATCCTGGGCGAGACCATGGTGAAGGCCGTCAGGATCTCCGATGTGGGAGACCCCTCGGAAAAGAGGACCCTGGAGGTCGAAGGGGTGTTCGTCTTTACCGGGTATATCCCGAACACCGTTTTCGTCAGGGACGTTGTGGAATGCGATGAAAGCGGGTATGTCATCGTGGACGATAAGATGAAGACATCGGCACCGGGGATATTTGCCTGCGGAGACTGCACGAAGAAGGTCCTGCGGCAGGTGATTACGGCCTGCGGAGACGGGGCCACGGCAGCTTTCGCTGCAGAGCAGCATGCCCAGGATCTCAAAGGAAATGCCTACGGTGCCTGGGCAGGGTTCTGAGACCACAAGAAAGAAAGGAGATGAACATGGCTGAGGAGACTTTCGTGGAAAATCCGGATTATCCCATCGAACTCAACGACGACACTCTGGACGAGGCCGTGCGGAAATATCCATTTCTCGTCGTGGACTGCTGGGCCGAATGGTGCGGGCCATGCAAAATGCTGGGCCCGATCGTCGAGAACCTGGCAAAAAAACACCAGGGGGATATCGTCTTTGGCAAGATCGATGTGGACAAGAATAACAAGACCGCTTCCCGGTACGGTATCCGCTCCATTCCCAACCTGCTGGTGTTCAAGGATGGAGCCAAGGCCGGAGACATCGTGGGCGCTATGCCCGAGGACAGGCTGTTGCAACGGATAAACGCTTTCAAGTAGTGAGACTCGGCGAAAGGCCGTTCTTAAAGGCCTTTCTTTCAGAAAAGCCTCCTGCTGTCCAGGAGGACGGTGACCGGGCCGTGGTTGACGATCTGAACATCCATGGTGGTTTGGAATCTGCCGGTTGCAACCTTGCCGTTGTGCAGTGATGCGGCCAGTTCCACCATGTCCTGAAACAGCTCTGAAGCCCTGCCCGGTTGCTCTGCCGTGAAATAGGACGGGCGTTTGCCTTTACGGCTATCGCCCAGCAGGGTGAACTGGGAAATGAGGAGGATCTCTCCCCGGATCTGCCCCACGTCGAGGTTCATCACCCCCTGCTCATCGTCGAAGACCCGCAGGCCGCAGATCTTCCGGGCAATGTAGTCCACGTCGCGCTCACCGTCCCCCGCCTCGACGCCTACGAGGCAGCACAACCCTTTCCCGATGCGGGATATCTCCTCTCCATCCACCTTCACGGATGCCTGCTCCACACGCTGGATCACTGCACGCATTCGATGCTCCGCCCAATTTTTCCCCGGGTACCCGGGCTCACGTCCGCCGCCCGGAAATCAACTCCAACACTTAAGGAATCCCTCTTTGGAGCCGTTCTCGCCCGCTTCTCTTCAGTCCCGGACCTCCCGAAGCACCCGGGTCGGCACTTACCTGATGAGGGTCATATTCAGAATCATTCCCTGCCGGTATATACTGATCTCCATCCTCCTGCCGTCGATGGACTGGAGGAGCTCTTTGAACTCGGAAAGGCCGGCGATCTTCCTGCCGTTGATGGCGACGATCACGTCTCCGGGCCTCAGGCCGGTGCTGGAGGCCGGGGAATTGCTCTCGACACCCGCCACGACGACCCCGTCGACATTATTGGGCACTTCCAGGGAGTCGCGCAGCGGGGGAATCAGGTCAGCAACCCTGGCCCCTTCGAGAAACCGGTTGTCCTCCACCAGATACGTGTCCCGGGGAATCTCCGCCTCCGAGAGGTCTCCGATCGTGACGGTCACGGTCTTCCTGTCCCCGTCCCGGATGACGGTGACCGGCACCCTCGTACTCGGGGCGATCTCCGAGACGAGAAACTGCAGGGCCGAGGGATCGTTCACCTCTTTGCCGTTGATGGAAACCACCACGTCCCCCTGCCTGATCCCGGCCTCCGCGGCGGGAGAGCCCTTGATGACATCCGCAATGAGCACCCCCTGCGAAGACTCCAGTTCCATTGCCTCGGCAATCTCCGGGGTGATTTCCTGAACCGTTACCCCCAACCACCCTCTGACGACCCTCCCGTACTTCCGGAGGCTCTGAACGATGTCCATCACGAGGTCGACCGGGATGGCGAACCCGATCCCTATGTTGCCGCCGGACTGGGAGAGAATGGCCGTATTGATCCCGATGAGCTCGCCCTCCATGTTGACCAGGGCGCCTCCCGAGTTGCCGGGGTTGATGGGGGCATCGGTCTGGATGAAATTCTCGTACTCCGTGATGCCCAGGCCCGAGCGCCCCAGGGCGCTGATGATCCCGTGCGTGACCGTGCCTGCCAGGCCGTACGGGTTGCCCAGCGCGAGAACATAGCTTCCGATCCGCAAATCAGACGATTTCCCGATCTTGATCACCGGGAGATCCTTCGCATCGATCTTGATCACGGCCACGTCGCTCTTGGGGTCGTTGCCGATGATCTTTGCCGTGAACACGCGCTCGTCTGAGAGGCGTACCTCGACCTCATCCGCCTCGCTGACCACGTGGTTGCTGGTGACGATGTACCCGTCTCCGGACACGATAACCCCGGATCCCAGCGCCTGCTGCACCCGCTCCCTGGGAACGCCGTTGCCGAAAAAGTCCCGGAAAAAGGGATCGGAAAAAAGCGGGGAGCGATTGACCGTCACCTTTTTCACCGAGGAGATGTTCACGACCGAAGGCAGCACCTGCTCGACCACTTCCTCTATCCAGTTCCGCTCGAAGGTTCGCGGTCCTTGAGCCTGAACGGCCAGGGGAAGCAGAAAAAGTGCGACAAACGCGGCCGTAACGTTCCTTATGGTTTTGCGCATACGGATATCACCTCACCTTTCCCCCTCATGCAATTACCTTATAACAAATCCGCAACCTTACTCAAGTTGATCCTGTACACGGGCAAGATTTTCATGTATAGATTCGACCCCATGGCAATCCATGGCGGCCCGAATTCAGAAGAAGGACCCGGGGCATCATCCCGGGTCGCCCATAGTGCGGCGGGGTTGAACACCACAGCGGATTATCACCGGTTTACCCCCATCGATCTGATGAGCGAATTCACCATCTGCGAGTCGTTTTCAGATCCCGCCTCCCCCTATGGCATTATCCTGGAGAAACCGTCGAGCTACGGCGCCATGGTGGGAGACTTTCTCGTGCGCATGGGCCTTCTGAAAGACCGCTCGGCAGTCTGCGAGGTGGGAGGAGGTTATGGGAGCCTCATGCACGGGCTGCTGGGCAGCCAAGAGACCCGCATCAAGCGCGCATACATGGTCGATCTCTCCTTGAGCCTCATGAAAAGGCAACGAGACCGGCTTCGGCCCTGGGGTTCCCGCGTTACCTTTATACGGGGGGACATCCATGAGCTCTTGGGGGCCCTTGCCGGTATCGACCTCTTCATCGTCAATGAGGTCATGGGGGACCTCGACACCCTCACCGGGATCGATCCCTCGCATATGCCTCCCGAGGCGGACGAGCTCGTCCGGTCCTATGACCTGGATATTCCGGACAAGCCCTTCAACCTCAACCTCGGGGCCCTCAAGCTCGTGGAGGCCGTCTGCCGCACAGGTATCCCGGCGCTGCTCACCGAGCATTCCTGCGACCCCGTTATCCCGGATGATATGGCATACCTCGCAAGAGACCTGGACCTCGATGCCTGCCCCCGAGAGATAAAGCTCCACCGGCACAGCGAGTACACGATCCGGTTCTCACACCTGGTGCAGGTCGCCAGAGCTCACGGAAGGACGGTCGGAACCGGCGCCCTGCTCGACCTCATCCCGGTGAAAAAGGGAAGAAGCCTGGAAACGATATTCAGGCTGCGCGCCTGCGACACGCACGATCACGAAATCATCTACGAGATCCTGGACCACATCCGTGAGTACCGCTGGCTCACGATCTCCTGATCGGGTGCCTCTTCATAATACTCCTGCCGAAAAACCGGTGCTTATGGATGGGATTAGACGCGGCAATAGGGGCAAGTGAAGGGCCTGTCCTCCGCAGCCTTGGCTGAGGAGGACTATTTCTCCTCGAAGTACTGGACCTGGTAGGTAAGGACCTCGATACCGGCATTCCGCCACGCATGCGCGGGCAGGCCGGCCTTGAGGCAGAGCTGGCAGAGAAACTCGTCTTTGTCGGGGAGCTGATCCCATACCTGGGGCAGAAAGGTGGCCGATGCGAAACCCTGGCGGATAATGACGCCGTCGATCCCCGGTCTGAGCTTCTTCAGGAGATCCTGGGCGTTCGCATATTCGAGCACCTCGGGCTCGGTGAGCACGCTTACCTCGATATCGATCTCGCCAAGCTCAGAGGGCTTCAGCGGGCTGAATCGGGGATCGTGGAAAGCGGCGTTGAGCGCGTTTAGCCTCACCGCTTCGACTACCGGCTCGCGGGCATCCAGAAAGCCGATGCAACCCCTGAGCTGCCCATGTTTGTGCAGGGTGACGAACACCCCTCGCTTCATGTTCAGGGCGTCGTCTTTCAGGAGCTCCGCCGTGTCCTCATGCTCCGCCAGCGGGGTCCCCAGATGATCCGCAAGGGTCTTCCTGACCAACCTTGCCAGCGCCCGACCCTGTTCCTCGCCGATCTTCCTTTCCATTGACCCACCTCCCGTACATCTTAAGGGGCCGCCTCACCGCACAGCCGGCTCACTCACTCTCTTCATATATGCGGGTATACAGAAAACGGTTATAGATGTTCGAAAAAGAACTGAATTCCTCTTCTTCGGGCGTGGCCTCGATGATGGAGGAAAATCCCGTGATCTTGGCATCGAGGTCGTCAAGCATGTGAAGCAGGAGCGCTTCCCGCGTCATGGGCAGCTTGGGCGACCCGAATTCCAGTTGCCCGTGATGGCCGAGAATCACGTGGAGCAGATGGAGTCTCAGCTCAGCGGGGAACCCCGGAATCCGGGAAATGGCCTGGTCCGCCATGTTGGCGGAGAGATAAATGTGACCGACAAGCCGGCCTATGGGGGTCATGTCGATGAAGCGGTTGTAGGAATACTCGTAGATCTTCCCGATATCGTGCAGCAGGGCGCCGGCCATGAGAAGGTCACGGTTGACTCCCAGGTGCTGATAAAGAGGAAAAATGCATTGGATCAGCCTGATGATGGACAGGGTGTGCTCCAGCAGGCCGCCGATATAGTTGTGATGAATTCCCTTTGCCGCAGGCGCCTTGATGAACGCGTCCTTCACGCCATCGCAGGAAAAGATCTCGTCGATGAGGCGCTTTAAGTGCGCGCTTTTGATCCCGGCTACATGGGTGTCGAGCTCCGCCACCATGGCGGGGACGTCCTGGCAGGTGGTGGCGATCAGCGCGGTCAGATCGACCTCGTCCTCGTCCAGCTTCACGATCTTCTCGACCTTGATCTGAAGCCTGCCGTCATAGGACTCTACGATTCCCCTGACTCCCACCACATCTCCCTGGCTGATGGCCGAGAGCTGCTGGCGGGCATCATCCCAGAGAAGACCCAGGATGTCGCCGCTCTTGTCGGTGAACAGGAGCTTTGCGTACGGTTTGCCGTTGCGCGCCGTCAACAGCCTGCGCTGCGAGATCATGAAAACCGCCCGTATGGAATCACCGTCACGGCAGTCCGTGACAAACTGGCCCTTCTGTATCATATGTCCTCCTCTATTCATCCATTTTATCACAGCTTGCAGGATATCTGCAGGAGGAAAAAGGACCGGGGAAACCGATTCCGGCATCCTGTCCCGGGAAAAAGCAGGCTGCGTGCACATCCGCGAGGATATCCAGGCGGTATCTTCCCGCCGGGCATGGTTGTTTCCCTTCTCGTGCGCGCAAGGATCAGAGAATGTACCGGCTCAAGTCTTCTTTCTGCATGATAGGCCCGAGCCGCTCGTTCACGTATTCCGCGTTCACCTCGATGGTGCCCGAGAGGTCGGCGCCCTCGTACGAGATATCCTCCAGGAGCTTCTCCAGGACCGTGTGAAGCCTCCTGGCGCCGATGTTTTCCGTGTGCTCGTTGATGTACTGGGAGATCCGGGCGATCTCCTGGATCGCGTCTTCTCCGATCTTCAGATCGATCCCCTCGGTGGCGAGCAGGGCCTGGTACTGCTTGATCAGGGCGTTCTTGGGCTCCACCAGGATCCGCACGAAGTCTTCCCTGGTCAGCGGATTGAGCTCCTCACGGATGGGGAACCTCCCCTGCAGCTCCGGAATGAGGTCAGACGGCTTGCTCACGTGGAAGGCACCGGAGCCGATGAAGAGGATGTGGTCGGTCCGGACCGGCCCGAACTTGGTGTTGACCGTGGTCCCCTCCACGATGGGCAGGAGGTCGCGCTGCACGCCCTCGCGCGAGACATCGGGGCCGCCCTGGCTCGATTCCCTGCCTGAGACCTTGTCGAGCTCGTCCACGAAGACGATGCCCGTGTTCTCGACCCGGTGCCTGGCCTCCTCGGTGACCTTGTCCATGTCGATGAGGCGCGAGACCTCCCGGGACGCGAGAAATTCAAGCGCATCCTTGACGTTCATCTTCCTGCGCCGGGTTTTCTTGGGCAGGAAGTTGGAGAACATCTCCTTGAAATCGATGCCCATCTCCTCAAGCCCCTGGCCGGAGAAGACCTCGATGGTAGGCATGGCCGACTCCCGGGCCTCGACCTCGATGATGCGGTCGTCGAGCCGGCCTTCTTTGAGCATCGCGCGGAGCTTTTCCCTGCTCTCCGCGTGTACCTCGGCATCCTTCTGGACCGGGAGCAGATAATCGAGCACGCGCTCCTGGGCGATGTCGCGGGCCTTGGTCTTGACCTTCTCGCTTTCCTCGCGCTGCACCATCTGCACGGAGATACGCATGAGATCGCGGATAATGGACTCCACGTCCCTTCCTACGTACCCCACCTCGGTGAACTTGGAGGCCTCGACCTTGATGAAGGGGGCCTCCGAGAGCTTGGCCAGCCTCCTGGCGATCTCGGTCTTGCCCACGCCGGTGGGGCCGATGAGGATGATGTTTTTGGGATAGATGTCCTCCCGCATGTCCTCAGCCACCCGCTGGCGGCGCCAGCGGTTTCTCAGGGAGATGGCCACGGCCTTTTTGGCCTTGTCCTGACCCACGATATACTTGTCCAGCTCGGCTACGATCTGTTTGGGCGTGAAATCGTTCATGAGAGCTCCTCGAAGACCAGGCTCTTGTTCGTGTAGATGCAGATGTCGGAGGCGATGTTCATGGCCTTTTCCGCGATTTCCCGCGCGGAAAAATCGGTGAAGAGAAGGAGGGCCTTGGCCGCCGCCACCGCGTACTGCCCGCCCGAGCCGATGCCGCAGATGTCGTCGTCGGGCTCCACCACGTCCCCGCTGCCGGAGAGCAGAAAGGTCTTCCCGGCGTCGGCGACGATCATCAGGGCCTCGAGCCGCCTGAGGATGCGGTCGGTTCTCCAGTCCTTGCCCATCTCCACCGCGGCACGGGTGAGGTTGCCCCGGTATTCCCTGAGCTTGGCCTCGAAGCGCTCGAAGAGCGTGAACGCATCGGCGGTGGATCCGGCAAAACCTGTCAGCACCTTGTCTTCATAGATCGTGCTCACCTTGCGGGCATTGGCCTTCAGGACCACGTTATTCATGGTCACCTGGCCGTCGCCGGCCAGCACCACGTTCGTGCCCCTGCGCACACAGAGCACGGTTGTGCCTCTTATTTCCATTCATCCTCCTTTGCCTTCGGATGAGCCTTATCATACACATCCATTAATTTGTCCAGGGTTAAATGGGTATACCGTTGGGTCGTCGAGAGGCTCGCATGACCGAGCATCTCCTGAATGGCGCGCAGATCGGCACCGGCATCGAGCATGTGGGTGGCGAAGGTGTGGCGGATGACGTGGGGGCTCACCCGCCTGCTCACAGCCGCTCTCTGTGACCATAGATCCACGGTGCGGCGGATGCTCCGCGAGCCGAGCCTCGTGCCCCGGTTGTTGAGGAAGAGGGGCTGGCTGCTGTACAGAGGGTCGCCTATCCCCCTGCCCTGGAGATATTCGGAGATGGCCGAAAGGGCCCTCTTTCCGATCGGGACCTTCCGCTGCTTCGACCCCTTTCCCGTGACCAGGATGAACCCGGTATCCCTGTCGATATCCCTGCAGTTCATGGACTCCATCTCGGATACCCTTATCCCCGTGGAGTAGAACAGCTCCAGGATGGCCCGGTCCCTGAGGTCGGAAGTGCCTTCGATGAGATCCACGATCTCTTCCGGACTCAAATTTTTCGGCAGGATCTCCTGTTTTTTCAGGGAACGCACGTGGGCAAACGGGTTCGCGGCCAGATCGGTCCTGGTCATGGCAAAGTCGAAGAAGCCTTTTATGGAGCTGAGCTTCCGGTTGATGCTGGAGCGGTTGTACCGGGTGTGGAGCCTGAGCATATAGGACCTCACGGTCAGACGGTCGGGGATCCGTACCGCCCGGCCTGCGAGAAACGAAAGAAGATCGCGGATATCGTTCACGTATGCCCGGTAGGTCTCCGGAGACAGTCCCTTCTGGTCCAGGAGAAAGATCTGGTACTGATTCAGGAGATCATCGAGATCGATTCCCATATATTTAGATTACACCGAAGTCCCGGGCGAATCAAGCCGGGGGAATGTCTGGAGGAATCGCCCCAGGGACCTCATTCACTGTTGCCAACCTCCCCCTATTGTGAAATAGTGTGCCCGGCAACAAATCAAGAAGAAAATCCACCCATAGAAGGAGGCATTATGGATAATGTCGTTATCGTGAGCGCAAAGCGCACTGCAGTGGGGTCTTTTGGAGGGACCCTCAAGGGTGTAGAGACAAAAGACCTGGGAGCACTCGTGATACGGGAGGCCTTGCTGTCGGTAGGGCTCAAACCCGAAGTACCTGATATTATCAGGAAGGAGCAGCCGAATCCCCTCCAGAAGGAAGAGATCGCGCCGGTTGAAAAGGAATACCGGAAGTGGCCCGAGGAGAACATGGCCATCGCGGTCGACGAGGTCATCATGGGCAACGTGCTCATAGCCGGACAGGGGCAAAACCCCGGACGGCAGGCCATGGTCCGCGCCGGCCTCCCCAAGGAGACCCCGGCCATCACCGTCAACAAGGTATGCGCCTCGGGGATGAAGGCGATCGCCCTGGCGGCGGCGTCCATTATGGCAGGAGACAATGAAGTCGTCGTTGCCGGCGGCATGGAGAATATGAGCAATGTGCCCATCGCCCTGCCCGGCGCACGCTGGGGTTACCGCATGGACATGCCCTATGGCAAGACCGTGGACCTCATGGTCTTTGACGGTCTTTACGAGATCTTCTACGGATACCACATGGGCGTCACCGCCGAGAACATAGCCGCCCTCTACGGTATCAGCCGCGAGGAGCAGGACAGGCTGGGCTTCGAGTCTCACTCCCGCGCACGGGCGGCCATTGCCAAGGGGATCCTGAAGGACGAGATCGTTCCGGTGGTCATCCCCCAGAGAAAGGGCGACCCCATCATATTCGATACGGACGAGCGCCCCATGGACACCACCCTGGAGAAGATGGCGAAGCTCCCCACCGTGTTCAAGAAAGACGGTACTGTCACCGCGGGCAACGCATCGGGGATCAACGACGGCTCTGCGGCGTGCCTGGTCATGAGCGAGAAGAAGGCCAGAGAGCTCGGCCTCAAGCCCCTTGCCCGGATCAAGGGCTACGCGTCCGGCGCCATCGACCCCGCCTATATGGGGCTGGGCCCCATCCCGGCGGTACGGAAGCTCCTCAGAACGACCGGAACGAGCATCAAGGACTACGGGCTCTTCGAGCTGAACGAGGCCTTCGCCTCCCAGGCGCTCGCATGCATCAGGGAGCTCGGTCTCGACGAGAGCATCACAAACGTCAACGGCTCGGGTATCTCCATCGGGCACGCCATCGGCGCCACGGGTGCCAGGATCGTCACCGCCCTCATCTATGAGATGAAGAGGAGAAACATCGAGCTCGGCTTGACGAGCCTGTGCATCGGAGGCGGCATGGGCATGGCAATGTCCATCGAGGCCCTGTAACGTTAGAAAGAAGGGTTGCCCCCCCTTTTGCAAGGGGGGGCGGGGGTATAGGTTATCCCGAATGCCGCATAAACGGCATCCGGAAAAGAACCGTCAGACTGAAGATTATCACGAGGCCGAGCGGGCTGCCGGGATTCCGGCCGGAATCAATCAGACAGCCCCCGCCTCCACCACTCTCACCACTCGCGACGACAGCACCGTCGCCCGTATCCGCCACCGGTGCCGAGGTCTTAGACGAGGCATCATACTGAGCCTCGGACAACAGGGCCTGGTGGGCATTGATGCAGCCCCCGGTGGCGATGTTCTGGAAATCGATTCCCTCTCCCGCGATCACCGATCCCAGGAGAATGCTCCTGATATCCGTCACTTCGAGCCCGGGAGACAGGTATTTCACCATGGCGGCCACCGATGCGACAAAGGGGGTGGCAAACGAGGTTCCGGATGACCAGGTGGAATATCCACCGTCTCGATCGGTCGTACAGACTCCAACACCGGGCGCGGCGATGTCCACGCTGGTGAGCCCGTAGTTGGAGAAGCTCGCGAGTTCCCCGAAGCTGTTCATGGCGGCCACCGCTATGATATTCTCATGAGGGTAGTTCGAGGGATAATGATCGTTCGCGTCGTTATCCTGCCCTTTGTTCCCTGCCGAGCAGATGAACATGACCCCGTGGTCCCGGGCATACTGGATCGCATCGAAAAGCGAATAGGAATATGAATAGAACCCCCAGCTCGCATTGATGATGTCCGCGCCGTTATCCACAGCGTGATAGATGGCGCTGACCGCGTCCGAGAGGCTGCCCGTGGTCTTGCCGTCATTGTTTTTCATGAACTTGAGCGGCATGATCCCGACTTCGATGTTCCAGGCCACTCCGGCAACCCCGATTCCGTTGTCACCCAGGGCGCCTATGATCCCGCACACCTTGGTGCCGTGACCGGCATCGTCCTCCGGAACCCCATCATTGTTTGCAAAGTCGTATCCGGGAGTCAGGATTCCCTGGAGATCGGGATGCGCGGCATCGACACCGGAGTCGATCACGGCAATGGTGACCGGATAACCCGGTCCGTGCCGGTCCAGAATGTCCCACGCATCGGGAAGCTCCAGGCCGCTCCACTGGGTAGCATCGTAGGGCCAGTCGGACGGGATGTCCTCGGCCTCGATGACGTAGTTCGGCTCCACATACTCCACATCGTCCCTGTCCTTAAGCTCATGAATGGCTTCTTGGGCGTCGTCAACCGCGATAATGACCGGGCGGTTCTCTTCTCCCGTTGCCATGACGTGTGCACTTCCCGGAACCGGCTTGAACTTGACGATAAGCTCGTTCTGCCGGTACTCGGCCGCGGATACGGGCAGGCACGAGAAGGCGAGAACGAGAAAAACGGATATCGTAACTGTTGCGTACTTCATAACCCTATACCCCCCAGATCTGTACGATCTACTGGGTACAAGGCAATCCAGATGCCAAAATCGTGACTATTGCGATTTATCTGTTATCTATCATGATATCCATATGTTAATCTATCTCTGGAATGAATCGTCCATTTTTTGTCGTTACAGGAATTACCGGATGGTAACCCGGGTTACAATGGATGGTAATCCGATTTGTAATCTGTAACTTGGGAGAATATTCAGGGGGTGATAATTTGACGATATATCCGGCCCAGCCGCGCGTACTCCTCCCAGGAGAGATTCTGCGGTCTCTTCTCCAGACCGATGCCCGCCTGGCGGGCCAGATCGGAAAGCCCCTGCTTCGTGATACCGGGGAGGCCCAGCAGCGAGTTCCTGAGCATTTTCCTCCTCTGGGCAAACGAGCACAGAACCACCTGCCGGTACGCATCCCGTTCTGAAGGAGGCAGGGGGTTCTGCCGGGGAACGAGCCTGATCACCCGGGAGTCCACCTTGGGCTCGGGAAAGAAATTCTTCGGTCCGACCACGAAGCCCGGGTCACAGAGAAAAACAGCCGAGAGCAGAACCGTGAGCGCCGAGTATTCGCTGTGACCCACGGGTGCGCATATCCTCCCGGCCACCTCTTTCTGGACCATGACCACCACCGAGGCGGGCGGGGTCGTCACCTCGGCGAGGCGCAGGACCACCCGGGTGGCGATATTGTACGGCAGGTTCGCCACCACCTTGGTTTCCGGGGACACGAGCGGGTTTATATCCAGATCGAGCACATCCCCGTGCACCAGGGTGAAGGCCGGCTCATCCGAAAACCGATTCTTAAGAAGCCCGAAGAGCTCGTCATCCTTTTCAACGGCCACGACCCGGGATGCGGATTTCAGAAGCGCTCCGGTGAGGGCGCCTTTTCCCGGACCGATCTCCAGGACCGTGTCCCCCTGCTCCACCCCGGAGAACGCGACGATCTTTTCCGCAATGCCCGGGTTTTTCAGAAAATTCTGGCCCAGAGAAGACTTGGGTCTCATTCCCATGTCCACCGTGAAACGGCGTTGAGATCCAGGGAGGCGAACCGGCCTTCGCTGATGTGCCGGATGCCGGCGATTCCGATCATGGCGGCGTTGTCGGTACAGTATTTTCTCTCGGGAATGATAAGCCTGATTCCGGTCTCCTCGGATTTGCGCTTAAGGGACTCCCTCAGGAGGCTGTTGCTCGCCACCCCTCCGGTCACCACCAGGAGGTCCATGTGATGATCCGCCGCCGCCCTGAAGGACTTCTCCACCAGAACGTCCACCACGGCCTGCTGGAAGGACGCGGCGATTCTCGGCACCAAGTCCTCCTTGCCCGGCCTGGGGGTCTTTTTCGCGGGCAGCCCGGAGAAGGTGAGGTCCATATCCTCGAAGATCCCTTCCTTGAGCACCCGGTTGAGCACTGCGGTCTTCAGCCCGGAAAAACTGAAGTCATAGGTCCCGTCTTTCATGAGAGGCCGGGGGAATTCGATGGCACGGGAATCGACCCCCTTGCTTATCCTTTCAATGACCACCCCGCCGGGATAACCCAGATAGAGGAGCTTGGCCACCTTGTCGAAGGCCTCTCCCGCCGCGTCGTCAAGGGTCTGCCCGATGGGCGTGATGGAAGAAGGCGACATAACCCGGTAGAGCGAGGTGTGCCCCCCGGATACGACCATGCCGATGTGGGGATAGGGCACCTCGCGCCCGATCCGCGCGGCACTCAGGTGACCCTCCAGGTGGTTGACGCCGCACAGGGGAATGTCGAGTCCATAGGCAAGGGCCTTGGCATACGAGATTCCCACCAGGAGCGCCCCCACGAGCCCCGGCCCGCGGGTGACCGCCACGGCGCCCAACTCGCCGGTGGACAGATCCGCCTCACGGAGGGCCTCCCGCACCACGGGCTCAATGAGCTCGGTATGACGGCGGGACGCAATCTCCGGCACCACGCCGCCAAAGGCTGCGTGATCCTGAATCTGGCTCGCAACGATATCGGAGAGGACGGCCCCGGCGCCGGTGACCACGGCTGCCGCGGTTTCGTCGCACGATGTTTCTATGGCTAGGATGTTCACTGTCTGCTTGCTTTCAGGTCTACATAGAAGTTCACTGCCGGGGTGTGGTGCCGCATGGCGGATATCCGGTATCGATCCGTTCCTGCGCCGGCGGGTTCGGCATACCTTCCCAGAAGCCTTCCGGTATGGATCTCATACCCCCGGTCTTCGCCGGTGTTGTCGTTCCAGTTCGATACAAAGCCCTTGAAGTTCACGACAAATCCGTGGTTGGTGCTTCCCCGGTATACCAGCTCTTTGATCACGAGGACGGATCCCTTCTCCACACTCAGGCTTTCCTCCGGCTCCAGCGCATAGCATACACCGTTTACCTCCATGATCAACCATGTATTCCGGGCCGGCGGCATGACCTCCACGAAAACTTGTCCGCACGGGAACATATCCTTTCTGATCTCAATGGTGGTGGACTCCGCGATCGCCAGTTTCCTCCCGGTATCATTGATGTTCCCGTAGCGCTTTACATCCGCCACAACCCCCCGCTTGTAGTTCGACTTGATGTCGATGATCTGAAGCGTGTCTCCCTGATTGATCACGAGCTGCTCCTGATCGTGGACGGCAATGGGAGGCCCGTCGTTCAGCGATATGAGGGCATACTCCATCTGGGGCGGATCGATGTAGATGCTCGGCTGGGCCGGGACGATCCCGATCTCCTTCATGAAGGCATTCACTACCATGGTCTGAAACACCACCCGATCACGGAAATCCCTGATCGACTTCGACGTCTCACTGGCAAAGGCCGGCTTGTGGAGCCTGGTGAGCACGTAGTAGGTGGCGGACTTTCGCTGCTCCTTGTGGATACTGTCCGTGGAAGAGGTCCGGTGATTGTTGTAGTGAAAATGGTATCCCTGCTCGTGGATGGCGGTGTTGACCTGCGCGATCACCCGTTCGGACATGCCCTGGAGGTCGTATGTCTTCCCGCTGGGAGCCGTATATCGATCCGCATCCGTGATGATGCACTGGCCGAAGCGCTTGGGATTGCGCATAGCATCTATGTAATCAGGGTGATAGAAGCCGGAGCCGTCATGCAGGTTGAGGAAGTAGTCGGCCTCGTCCATGAACTCCTTGATCTTCTTCACCACCTCGCTGTCCGGATCAAAGGGCTGCGCATCGGCGAATTTGCGGTTCATGTCCCCGTTGGGCCCCCGTTCGTTCACCAGGATCGAGTAGAGATTGGCCCGGGGCACCACGATGAGGTTCCCCTGTTTCAGGCTCATATCCGCATAGAGGTCCGCTGCCAGATAGCCTCCCGGCTCGTTGCCCTGAATTCCCCCCATGATCATGAGCGTGGGACCCGGCTCCTCGCCATTGATGCGGTATACGTCCAGACGATGATCCGTGTCCGGGAAAAAAACCTCGTGTGTCTGTGCCCCGTATACCATCAGGGGAAGCAGGAAAATGGAAACCGCTGCGAGGATTGCTTTCACGGAACGTGTCATGTCATCCTGCTTCCTACTGTATCTGCTTTTTGTCCAGGGGCATGGAAAGCCGCATCCTGCCCTGGTCGTCGAAGATGTAGAAGACCATGCTCTCCCAGTCGGACATGGCTGGAGGAACGGGAACATTCATGGGCTTGAAGTTGCGGATCGTGAATGGGAGGCCCCTGTTCGTTTCCGCCGGGATACCATCCTTCGTCTTCACCATCGGGTAACAGACCTCGGAATCCTGCTTCTTGAACACGATAAAAAGACGCCCCTTTGCAGCACCCTCACTCGAGGGGCGGACATTCTCGACCTTGAAACTCAGCTCGCTTCCGGACAGGACGAGATCTTTTATCCCGGCGATGGGGGAACGGACCTCGGCAGCAGGGGTTTCGGCCCGTGCGTCCGACCGAGCGGCTGCCGGTTCTCCCGACTCCGGCAGGGACTGGTAAATGGTGCTCAGACTGAGCTTCTTCTTGAGCGTTATGATCTCCTCGTCCTTGCGGGTAAGAAGCAGATTCAAATCCTTGAGCTCCCCGGACTGAATTTCTATGGTATTCTCGGCCTCTGCAAGATTACCCCGGATACTGGTGAGCCACACGGCCATAGCGACGAGAACGACGGCCATAGCGACGAGTCCGCTGAGGAATACCCTGACCCAGAACGACCGTATGGTCATCACCGCCCTTTCGCCTGTCGGCCGCATGATAATAATCTGGTAGGGCTCACGAGTTTTCATCGATCTTCTCCCACTGCTCCTGGATGATACGAAAACCCCGGGAAGTGCTCACGAGCCTGAGCGTCTTTTCCCCAAAATCCTCGTAGCTGTCTGAGGTGAACCGCTGCCTTGCGGTTATGGTCCAATAAACCCCGTTGCGATGGACATCCACCTCGTCGAGGACGACCCTTACCGACTGGTACGGGGCAAGATTTTTCGCCTTTGCCGCAAAATATTCTTCCCTGTCCGGGAAGGAGGCAAGGTAGAGATCCTTCATAGAATCCATGTCCTTGTTTTCCCAGCTTGAGCGCCAGGCGTCCAGAAACGCCCGGACGCCCTCGTTCTCTCGCCTTTCCAAATCCTCAGCCACGGCCTGCCATTTCCAGGCCTTGCTTAAGGGGGTGAACTCCTCCGCGATGATCCTGGGACCTTCCGAGCGATTTTCCAGATAGACATACTTCACTCCGGTGCTCTGAAAAGAATCGCCCGAGAAATCCATCAGAAAATAACAGAGCACGTAGCTGTCGGTTCCGACGATGACGATCCCGTCGGTGAGGATGGAGATATGCCCATACCGGGAAGAAACCGCCCTTTTCCTGGCCAGAAAACCGTCGCGGTCCTGATTGCGAAGGGCGTCGTAAAACCGCGGAGAGTAGCAGTTCTCGTACTTCTCGAAATCCTTATTCTGCCAGGCATCGATCCAGTCGTTGATGAAATCCCGGTACCGGGTTTCCATGGCATCCAGGCTCTGCTCATCGATGGTTATTACACTTTCGAGGGTGATGATGGGGGTGTGGTAGGGATCGAGATAGGAGTCGAGCACCCTGAGATCCTGGTTGGTCAGTGATACGCACCCCTTGGTGTCACGGACCTCCAGCGGCAGCTTTCTGCCGTGGATCCAGATTCCGTTGCCGTTCTTTCCCTGCGCCCGGTCCACGGTGTTGGGATAATTCAGCGTGTATGCCCTCCACCCGTAGGTCTCGGGAAGGGCCTGTCCCTCGATGATCCTTTCAAAGAAATACACGCCCTCCGGGGTACGCCGGTCGCCCTGCTCCTGTTTGTCGCCGGGATTCATGCCCGTGGAACATGGAATCTCCTCCACCCTCTTTCTCCCGTTATAGACATACAACCTCTGGAGAGACTTATCCACGCACACGGCATAGATCCCTTCCCTGACCCCGATGAGGGGAACGGGAACGCGCTCGTTCCCCGCTACCTCCCCAGCCCACAGGAGAGAGAACAACATCATGCCCACAATGATTTTTCTATATATCCTCAGCTTCATGCACAATCTAAAGATCTTCCCTCGTAAATATGGTGCGTACCTCATAGCCCAACGATTCAATGGCGGGTTTTCCCCCCTCCATTCTGTCCAGAATACCGATGACCAATTCGACCTTCAAACCCGCTTCTTCGGCGTGCCGTATGGCGGTGATGGTACTGGAGCCCGTGGTGATGACGTCCTCTAAGATCACGGCCTTGAGCCCGGGACGTATCGGGCCTTCGACCAGATTTTTCGTGCCGTGCTCCTTTTTCTCCTTTCTCACGAGAAAGGCCACGATCTCCCGGCCGTTCTGGTACGCCACCAGACTTGCGGCCGTCGCGATGGGATCGGCCCCGATGGACATCCCCCCGACGGCATCGACGGGCCGGTCTTTGACCAGTTCGAAGATGATCGAACCGATCAGGAAGGCCGACCTCGGCTGCAACGTCACCTTGCGCAGGTCCACGTAGAGATCCGACTCTTTTCCTGACGCGAGAACGAACTTCCCGAACCTGACCGCATCGCGCCGGACGATTTCCAAAAGCTCCTCTCTTATACTCATCAAAAGACCCTTTCGAAAATATGATCAACAAACTTGAGGTGATGGGAGAAATCAAAGAGATTTTCTATGGAATCCGCCCCGAGCGTGCTCACGATATCCTCGTCGGACAGCAGGAGATCCTTGAATTCTCCTTTGTTTTCCCACACTTTCAGGGCGTTGCGCTGGACCCACTGATACGCGGTGTCCCGGGCAACCCCCCGGTCGACCAGGGCGAGCAGGATTCCCTGGGAGTGCCAGAGCCCCCGGGTGAGCTCGATGTTCTTCTTCATGTTCTCGGGATAGACCACGAGCCCGTCGATCACGCCGGTCAGCCTCGCCAGGGCGAAATCGAGCACAATGGTTGCGTCGGGACCGATCACCCGCTCAACGCTCGAGTGGCTGATGTCACGCTCGTGCCACAGGGCCACGTTTTCCAGCGACGAGAGGCAGTATCCCCGAAGGAGCCGGGAGAGACCGGTGATGTTTTCGGAGAGGATGGGATTCTTTTTGTGCGGCATGGCCGACGATCCTTTCTGCCCCTTCCCGAACGGCTCCATGGCCTCGAGCACCTCGGTGCGCTGGAGGTGCCTTATCTCGGTCGCGATCTTCTCCAGGGTGGAGCCGATGACGGCTATGGTGGTGAAAAACTGGGCATGCCGGTCCCGCTGGATGATCTGCGTGCTGATGGGGTCGGGCTCGATCCCCAGCCGCCTGCAGGCGTACTCCTCCACCTCGGGCGGGACGTTGGCGAAGGTGCCCACCGCGCCCGAGATCTTGCCGTAGGAGATCACCTCCACGGCGTCTTCCATGCGCTTGAGGTTCCTGGCCATCTCGGCGTACCACAGGGCGAACTTCAGCCCGAAGGTGATGGGCTCCGCGTGTATGCCGTGGGACCTCCCCATGGCCGGGGTATACTTAAACTCGAATGCCCTTTTTTTGAGCACATCCATGAACTTGCGGATATCCTGGATGATGATCTGCCCGCTCTCTTTGAACTGCAGGGCAAGCGCGGTATCCAGGACATCGGACGAGGTCATGCCCATGTGGATGAACCGGGCATCCTCTCCCACATATTCCGCCACGCAGGACACGAAGGCGATCACGTCGTGCCGGGTGACCGCCTCGATCTCCTCGATGCGCTCCACCGTGAACCGGGCCTTTGATTTGATGTTCTCGAGGCTCTCCTTGGTTATCCTGCCGAGTGAGGCCCATGCCTCGCAGACGGCGATCTCCACGTCGAGCCACCTCCGGTATCGGTTTTCATCCGACCAGATGTGCTGCATCACCTCTCTGGAATAGCGGCGAATCACCGGTGTTTCCCCCTTCTGTCGATCATGTAGTTGCTGCCTTCCAGGCCCTTTACATACTTCATTATTTCCTTGGCGTCCTGGGAGGCCTGTCCGTAATGCCTGTAACGCTTCTTTTCGCTGAGCACCACCGCAATGGAAACGGTTATGACGGGAAACTTCCTGACCTCCCCGCTCCTGGACTTGGACACGATCCCCCCCTGATCAAGGTCCTCCTCGTTATAGAAGTTCCGGACCACCATGTCGAACCGGGAAAGAATCTCCTCACAAATCGTCCTGGTTTCAGCGATGGGGCAAATAAAGAGGAACTCGTCTCCCCCGATATGCCCCACGAAGGTGTTTTCCCTCCCGGTCTCACGAACGGCATTGGTGATGATGCGCGCCGCGGCGAGCAGCACCTCATCCCCGCTGGAAAATCCGTAGCGGTCGTTATACGGTTTGAAATTGTCGAGGTCAACCCATGCGACGGCTATCTCGCCATTCTCGTCGAACATGCGCTGTACGCAGCGGATGATGGACTCGTTCCCGGGCAGCCTGGTGAGGGGGTTGATGTCCGTTTCCCGCACCGACCTTCCGACGATGAACTCGATCCTGCGCCTGATCTGCAGCTCCGGGCTGCCCAGAACGATGAAGTCGTCAACCGGAATCTTGAGCGCCGCCGGGTCTTCGATATCCTTTTCGCTGTAAACTGCAATGATGGGCAGATGCCCGTACAGGGTGCTGTTCCGGAACTCATCGACGATCCGGCTTTTCTCCTCCTGCAGGCAGGTGCGGTCGACGAGAATGATGTCCGGCGGGTCCATGGAGATGAGGGAGAGAAAGTCTTCGTCGCTGTGGATCACCTGGACGGAATCGAACACGGAGGATATGATGGGGGAGAGGTGCTCATCGAGGCTCTCCTTTACCATGATCGCCGTTTTCACGTACCCCCCCTTTACAGTTTGTAGTTTTCGACCTCTTCGAGATCGACAAGAATCTTCCTCATGAGCGCCGTCAGATCGAGCCCGGGCATACCCAGGCGGGTCCACGCCGATTCCGATATCCGGCATACCCACCCGTCTGCGCCGCCGCCTACCCCGAAGGCATGGGCCAGGCTGTCGGCGATATGGACCACGGCGACACGATCCTGCAGACCCGGGGCATTGTCCGGGTCGTGGTGATAGGTGATGGGGACGATGAGCTGTCTGGGCAGACCCCACTCCTTGGACAGCCACGAGCCGATGTCGGCATGGTCCACCCCGAGAACCTCCAGCTCCGCTTCCCGGAAGGTACTGCCCTGCTCCCCGGCGATCCGGACGATCCGATCATAGTCCTCGCTCAAGGACACCCTGACGAGGACCTTCCCGATATCGTGGAGCAGGGCGGCCGTGGATATCTCTTCGGGATCGCTCAGACCCAGGTTCCGGCTGATGGTCCCGGAGATGATGGCTGTCCCCAGGGAGTGCTCCCAGAGACCTACCATGGATTTCTCCATGATATCGAACACCGAGGCGGAGAGCACGACCCCCTTGATGACGTTGAACCCCAAAAGGATGACGGCATGGCTTACGGACGACACCTTCCCCGAAAGCCCGTAGAACGAGGAGTTGACCAGCTTGAGCACCTTCGCGCTCAAGACCTGATCGGACGAAATGAGCTTGCCCACGTCCTTTGCGGTCACATCGGGGCTCTCCACCATGGTGGTCAGCTTCTTCACCACCGGAGGCAGGGTGGGAAGACTCTGGATGCGCCTGGTGATCGCCTTGATGTGCTGTTCCCTACTCACCGGGATCTCCCTGGGACTCGTCCGGCTCTCCCTGCTCTGCCGGCTCGTCCGGCTGCTCCATGGATTCGGCAATGATTGCCTGCTCGATGGCCTCTCTGATCGTGTCCATGATGGGGTCGCCCTGTACCCGCGCGAACCTGTCCGTCATATCCCGGATCTGCTCTTCCGGGCTCTTCACAGGCCCGCCCATCTCCACCGGATGGCCTTTGAGGGTGAGCAGGGAGACATTCATCCGCTTCAGCCTGTCGATGAGAGCGGCGGTGAGCTCGGTCCCTTCGGCGCACAGCGGCATTCCCGTGTCGTTGACGACCGGTTTCGCCAGCACCATGCCCGGCTCCACCAGATTGATCGGAACCCTCTGCATTATCTTCCCCGGTTGTTTATCGGATTCTTGCCCCTACCGACGGCTCCCGGTCAAAGGTGAGAAGCGCCAGCTTCCCTTCGGGGGTGTCCGTTGCCAGGAGCATGCCTTGGCTTTCGATGCCCATGAGCTTTGCCGGCTTCAGGTTCGTCACCACGGCAATGTATTTGCCCACAAGCTCCTGGGGCGAATAGCTCTTCGCTATGCCGGCAGCTATCTGTATCGTCTTTCCCACGTCAATCTTGAGGACAACGAGCTTTTCCGATTTCTCGACCCTGCTCGCCTCCAGGATCTTCCCGGCCTTGAGCACGCACTTCGCGAAATCGGTGATCTCGATGAGGTTTGTTTCCTCTTTCACCTTTTCCCCTGCACCGGCCGGCTGATCCGGTGTTTTCAGGCGCTCCACCCGGGGGAACAGGGCATCGGGAACCCCGATAGAGGCCCCGCCCGGGAGCTTCCCGAACTCGGCGAGGCTCATGCCCGCGAACTCCTCGTCCATGCCCAGGACGCTCAGTATCCTGGCCGAGGTGTCCGGCATGACCGGATAGATCATCTCCGCCACGAACCTGATGCCTTCCATGATGTGATACATGACCACCGCAAGCCGGTCCCGGTCGTTCTTCGCAAGGGTCCACGGCGCGGTCTTGTCGATGTACTTGTTCAGGAACGAGATGAGCGACCAGACAGAGGCCATGGCGCTGTGGAGCTCGAGATTTTCCATGCGCGCCTTGTATTCGTCGGTCACCTTGAGGGTGAGCTCCCTGAGCTCGTTCTCCTCTTTTGCGAGGTCGCCGGAAGGCTGGGGCAGGGTGCTGTCGAAATATCTGGCAACCATCCGGGTGCTCCTGCTCACCAGATTCCCGAGGTCGTTGGCCAGGTCGGCGTTGTAGCGCTCGATGAGCGCCTCTTCGGAAAAATTGGAGTCCAGGCCGAAGACCATCTCCCGCACAAGGAAATACCGGAAGGCGTCGACCCCGTACTTCCCCTTGAGATCGAGCGGGTCCACCACGTTGCCCAGACTCTTGGACATCTTGGCCGCATCCACGTTCCAGAACCCGTGAACGTTCAGGTGCCGGTATGGCTCAACCCCCATGGACCTGAGCATGGTGGGCCAGTAGACCGCGTGGGGCTTGAGGATGTCCTTGCCCACGAGGTGCTGGGCGCTCGCCCAGAAATCGGAAAAATGCCCGCCGTCCGGGTATCCGACCCCGGTGAGATAGTTGATGAGGGCATCGAACCACACGTAGCATACGTAGTTTTTGTCAAAGGGAAGCTCGATGCCCCAGGAGAGCCGCGACTTGGGCCGCGAGATGCAGAGGTCGTCGAGCGGCTCCCTCAGCATCCCAAGGACCTCGTTTTTGTACCGCTCAGGCCTGATGAAATCAGGGGTGTTCGTGATGTGGTCGATGAGCCACCCCCGGTACTTCTCCATCCGGAAAAAGTAGTTCTGCTCCTGGCGGTAGACGAGCTCCGTATCATGGATGGGGCACTTGCCGTCAACCATCTCGGTCTCCGTGAAGAACCGCTCGCAGCCGACACAGTAGTGCCCGCCGTACTCGCCGAAATAGATGTCGCCCTTGTCGTAGACATTCTGCAGGATGGTCTGGACGGTCCTCACGTGGTCGGGCTCGGTGGTGCGGATGAACCGGTCGTTGCTCACGTTAAGCTCGGGCCAGAGGTTCCTGAACCGGGCGCTGTTTTCGTCGGCGAGTTCTCTGGGGGTGGTGCCCATCTTCCTGGCGGTCTCCGCGATCTTGTCCCCGTGCTCGTCCGTGCCCGTGAGGAAAAACACCGACTCACCGAGCAGCTTGTGGTACCGGGCCAGGACATCCGCGATCACGGTCGTGTACACATGCCCCAGATGCGGTTTTGCATTCACGTAGTAGATGGGGGTGGTGATATAGAAATACCCTTTCATTCGGGCTTGCTCCTTCTCCTTCTAGAATTCCTGTTCCTGGATGATCTTCTCCTCTTGCCCCGGGACCTGTCCTGGTCGGAGGTCCCTTCTGCGGACCGCTCACCGCGCTGCTGCTCTTGGACCCGGGCATTCTCGGCGGCCTTCTGCTCGGAGAGCCGGTTGTATTCTTCCTCGCTCAGTATATCAGAAACCGCGCTCTTGATAAATCTGCGATCGGTGAGCTTTGCCACAAAGGTCTGGTTGATGATGTTGATGCTGACCACCACGGCCTCCCCCTGTTCGAGAAAGACCTTCTTCCCCGGCTTGGGAAGGTTGTCGATGAGGTTTGCGTACGACTCCTTCTCATAGGCGAGACAGCACTTGAGCTTGCCGCACAGACCGGAGATCTTCGAGGGGTTGAGCGTCATGTTCTGGTTCTTTGCCATCTTGACCGATATCCGCTGGAAGCTGGTGAGGTACACCGAGCAGCAGACCTCCCTTCCGCAACTCCCGATTCCTCCCAGCATGGCGGATTCCTGGCGGCTCCCGATCTGGCGCAGCTCGATCCTGGTCCGGTACTTCTCCACCAGGTCCTTGAGCAGCTCCCGGAAATCCACCCGCCCTTCGGCAACGAAATAGAAGGTGGTCTTGCTCCCATCGAACATCTGCTCAACCCGGGTAAGCTTCATGGGCAGGCCACGGGCCGTGATCCGCTCGTGGCAGAACCGGAAGCACTCCTTCTCCCTGACGAAGATCTCCTCGAGCTTTTCCTGGTCCTCCTGCGTGAGCTTCCTGAGCACGGGCTTGATCTCGTCGAGCCCGGAGGCCTCTTCCTGTGACGGAAAGCCGATCACCTTTGCCACCGAGAGCCCGGCTTCGGTATTCACCAGCACCAGATCTCCTCTCTGAAGATCCATTCCCTTCGCATCGAAGATATACGACAGGGGGAGCGCGGGAAACCTCACACAGACCAGCTTGTTGGGTTCTATATTATTATCCGTATCTTGCGTGCTTTGTGCATTCTGTATATCATTCACGTTTTCCATCGGTATCATGTTAGCAATCTTACACAATAATTATCAAGAACATCTTTTCGCTCCATTGATTATTCCCTCGGTTTGTGGAATAAAAAGGCAATTACCGGGCATACCGTCAACAGGAGGCGAAATGACTCTGTGGGAATTTTTTGTCAAGGGCGGTCCTCTGATGTGGCCGCTCCTTGCATGCTCGATCATCGCGCTGGCCATTATCATCGAGAGATCGTTCGCGCTTCGCCAGAGCAAGATCATCCCGAGATCGCTCATGGAGGAGGTGGAGCGGCTGACCCGTATGGGCAGGCTCGCCGATGTCGAGAAGCTCCTCAGGCGAAGCTCCTCGCCCATCTGTCCGGTCATCATGGTCGCCATCAAGAACGCGGGCATGCGCAGGGAAATCATCAAGGACTACATGGAGGAGGCAGGGGCCAAGGAGGCGTACACCATCGACCGGTACATCGATGTCCTGGGCATCATCGCAACCATATCGCCGCTGCTGGGCCTTCTGGGTACCGTCTCGGGCATGATCACCTCGTTCCATGCCGTGGGGGGAGAGAACCAGGCGAATCAGATGCTGGCCTCCGGGATATCCGAGGCCCTCATCACCACGGCGACGGGCCTGTCCATCGGCATTCCGGTCTACATCTTCTACCGGTTTTTCATCGCCAGAAGCGACTATCTCCTTCTGGAAATGGAAAAGACCGCGGCACGGGTCCTGGAGTATCTCAAGGGCGAAAATCATGAGGTTCAGGCGCAAAAGGGATAAGAGCATCTCGGCGATCGACATCACGCCCCTGGTGGACGTGGTGTTCCTTCTGCTGATCTTCTTCATGCTGTCACTGGGGTCTCCGCTGAAGCTCAACCAGGTGAGCATTCCCGAATCCCGGAGCGGAAATTCCATGGCCCGGGAGGCAATCACGGTCGCCCTTTCCGACAAAGGCCTTTTCATCGACGGCGCCGTGTCCCGGGAGGAAATGCTCGAGCTTCTGCCCACGGATAAGGATATCGTCATCCTTGCGGACAGGAGCATCCCCTATTTCCGGGTGATGGCCGTGCTCGACGCATTGCGCTCCTCGGGACACGAGCGGATTTCGCTGGCCACCAGGCCGCTGAAGGACTGAGCGAGCCCGGATGAGCACCACGCCTGAAGAAACAGGTACGGCGCCTTAATTATAGTATTGAACGCGTCTCCCATGGCACGAAACGAAGGGAAGTTCGTCGGAACCCCCGGTTTCAGTGGACACTCCAGCCGCCGAAGCTGCCTGTAATGATTTGACTAATAATTGTTTCACGGCTATTATACATTTCTATGAAACGGATTCTTCTGGTGGAGGACGATCGGAACGTTCAAAGGCTTCTCCAGGAAGAACTGAATGACGATGGATATTCACTGATTGTAGTTTCCAATGGAAAGGAAGCCTTGCCCTATTTGGAGGAGAAGAATGGGAAAAAGCCCGACCTCATCATACTCGACTTGAGGATGCCGAAGATGAACGGCTTCGAAACCATGGGACATATCATCAAATCGCGCCAGGACACACCGGTAATCGTCCACACCGCCTATTCCAGCTATCGCAACGATGTGATGGTAATGGCGGCGGATGCCTACGTGGAAAAATCTCACGACTTGACCAGACTCAAGGACGTGATCAGGGATCTTCTGGATAAATCATGCGCAGACCGAGAGAAGTAGAGGTAATCATCCTTGCCGGAGGGAAGGGGGAACGGCTCTATCCCCTGACCAAGGACCGGGCGAAGCCCGCGGTGCCATTCGGGGGCATGTACCGCATCATCGACTTTACCCTGTCGAACTGTGTGAACTCGGGCTACAGACAGATCTACGTACTGTCCCAGTACAAGTCCCATTCGCTGAACCGCCACATCCAGAGGGGATGGCTGCCGTTTTTTTCCTACCCCATGGGTGAGTTCATCTACAACATTCCCGCCCAGCAGCGCATCGGGAGCAGCTGGTACGAGGGGACCGCGGACGCGGTCTTCCAGAACATCTACACCCTCCAGCAGGACCGGCCGAATTACACGCTCATCCTCTCCGGCGACCACATATACCAGATGAACTACCGGGATATGCTCAAACACCATGTGGACAACAAGGCCGACATCACCATCGGGGTCGTGCCCATGCCCGTGGAGGCCGCCTCCGAGTTCGGGATCGTGGTCGCGGATCAGCGCATGTACGTGTCGGGTTTTCAGGAAAAACCCAAGGCAAATCCCCGGACCATGCCCGACGACCCCACCAGGATCCTCGTTTCCATGGGCATCTATGCGTTCAATACCGATGTCCTCATCAAACAGCTCATCGAGGATGCCAGGCGCAAGGACAGCTCGCACGACTTCGGAAAGGACATCATCCCCAAGATGGTCCGGAACGGGAACAAGGTCATCGCCTACCCGTTCACCGGGGTGATGGGAAACTCGTACTGGCGGGACATCGGGACCCTGGACGCCTACTACGAGGCGCATATGGACCTCGTCTCCGTGTCCCCGCAGTTCAACCTCTACGATGCCCGGTGGCCGATCCACACCGTATACAGCCCGTTTCCCCCTGCCAAGATGGTCTTCTCGGGCGGGGAGGACGGAAAGCGCATCGGGACCGTCCTGGACTCGGTCGTCTGCAACGGCGCGATCATCTCCGGAGGGAGGGTCTGCCGCTCCATCATCTCCCCCAACGTCCGGGTCAACAGCTATGCCACGGTGGAGGACTGCATCCTCATGGAGGGGGTCGTCGTCGGGAGAAACTGCCGCATCAGGAACACGATCATCGACAAATACGTGCACGTTCCCCCCAACACGGTGATCGGCCACAACCTCGAAGAAGACCGCAAGCGCTTCGATGTTTCACCGGGCGGTATCGTCGTCATTGCCAAATTCACCGCTTTCGAATAGCGTCATTCCATGAAACGCGTCGCACTGGTGAGTCTCGGCTGTCCGAAAAACCTCGTCGATTCGGAGTATATCTGCCAGCGCCTCCTGGCAGCCGGGTATTCCCTCGAATCCGACCCCGGCAAGGCGGACACCATCGTGGTGAACACCTGCGCGTTCCTTACGGAATCGGTGGAAGAGTCCATACAGACCCTGCTCGGCTACCTTGAGGAGGGAAAGGAGGTCGTCTGCGCGGGGTGCCTGGTGAGCCGCTACGGAGAAGAGCTGCTTGAAGAGCTGCCCGAGGTCAGGCTCTTTGCCGGCCCGGGCACCTACGACCGGCTCGTCCGCGCGCTTGAGTCGGATGCACACTATCTCGCGCCGGAGTTTTCCGGGGTGGTCAGGCGGTCGTATGCCACGACGGGATCAAGCGCCTACGTGAAGGTGAGCGAGGGGTGCTCCAACTGCTGCAGCTACTGCCTCATCCCTTCCTTAAGGGGCGAGCTGGTCAGCAAACCCCCCCGGGATATCGTCGGTGAGTGCAGGGACCTTGCCGCCTCCGGCGTGAGGGAGATCATCCTCGTGGCCCAGGACCTGGGCGGCTATGGCCGCGACCAGGTGGGCTACCCGCCGCTTTCTTCTCTCCTGAAGGACATCTCGCGCATCGAGGATATCCGGTGGATCAGACTCATGTACATGCATCCCGCGTCCCTGGACGAGCCTCTCGTGGCGGCCATGCGGGACGAACCCAAGGTGGTGCCCTACCTCGATCTGCCCATCCAGCATGTCTCGGAGACGGTCCTGAAGGCCATGGGCCGCAAGGGAGGGTCCGATGCTGTCCATAGGGCCTTGCGCCTGATGAATGAGATCTATCCGGACATCTGGATCAGGTCGACCGTCATGGTGGGCCACCCCGGCGAAGACGAACGGGCCTTCGGCGAGCTCGAAGAGTTCATCCGGCAGGGACACATCGATCACCTGGGGGTGTTTGCCTATTCCGCGGAAGAGGGCACCAGGAGCGCATCGCTTGGCGACGAGATCGCGCAGGAGGTGAAAAATGCACGGAGAGACCGGATCATGGAAATTCAGCAGGACGTCTCCCGCAGAAGGCTTGCCTCCCTGGTGGGGGAGAAGATCCCGGTGCTGGTGGAGGGGTATCACCCCGAGACCGAGCTCCTACTGGCCGGCAGGGCGTCGTTCCAGGCCCCGGAGGTGGACGGCATGGTGATCATCACGGAAGGAGCACCTTCTTTCGGGACCTTTTCCGAGGTTGAGATAACCGATACAATGGAGTACGATTTGGTTGGGAGAATCGCATGAATACACAGCAGATCATTGAACTTGGCCGGGAGGCTCTCCGGACCGAGATTCTGGGGCTGGAAGGGGTCGTGGGACAGCTTGGTGAACCGTTCGCCGAGGCGGTGCGGATCGTGGCGGACCTCAAGGGCAAGGTGATCCTGACCGGTGTCGGCAAGTCCGGGATCATCGCCCGGAAGATCGCCTCCACCATGGTGAGCATCGGCACGCCTGCGGTGTTCATGCATCCGGTGGACGGACTCCACGGAGACCTGGGCACGATCATGCCCCAGGACGCAGCCGTTGTGCTCTCCAACAGCGGGAAGACGAGCGAGATCCTGAACCTCCTCCCTCCGCTGAAGAGCCTCGGCATTCCGGTCATCGCGATCACCGGCGACACGAAGTCCCCTCTGGCCGGACAGGCCGATGTGACGCTCTCGTGCACGGTGGACCGCGAGGCGTGCAACCTGGGCCTCGCGCCCACCTCGTCCACCACGGCCCAGCTCGCGCTCGGCGACGCCATGGCGGTGGTGCTCTCCCACCTCAAGGGATTCAACCGTGACGCCTTCAGGATGATCCATCCGGCAGGCGAGCTCGGCAAACAGCTCATGTACCGGATATCCCAGATCATGATCACCGGTGATAAGATACCGCTCGTGCCCCCGGAAACACCGCTCAGCAAGGCCGTCCTCGAGATGACCGAGAAGTCCTTGGGCTTCACCCTCGTGGGCACCCGGGATCATATCGAGGGCATCGTCACCGACGGCGACCTGCGCCGTGCGCTCCTCAGATCCGTCGACGATTTGAAGGGCCTCACGGCACGGGAGGTCATGAGTCCCAGGCCCAAGGGCATCGCGGATGACAAGCTGGCACTGGACGCCCTGGACATGATGGAAAAATTCCAGATCACCTCTCTCGTGGTATCTGACGGCGACAACGAGCTTCTGGGCGTGGTTCATCTCCACGACCTCCTGGGAAGAGGGAAGCTCGGACTGCGCGGCGTCTGAACGATCAAAGTGCCGTGCCTTCCCAAGCGATCGTCCTGTTCCAGGTGCGCGCACCTGCCCTGAGAAATCTCTCACGCCGGACCGGGTTGCGGGGGCTGGTAATTCTTTTCCTCAGGATGTCTCTCCCTGCGCCCCTCCGGGCCCGTCCATCGATAGGAGGAGAACCGGCGCCACCTTTCCCCTTCCCGGTCTGTTCCCCGGCAGAGATCACCCGTGTATTGCCTTTATGGTCCCTGTCTTCTATACATAGCTCAAAAGGCGCGTCTTTAGCGTCGAGAAACGACGGAGGCTGTGTTCCATGGTGAGCGGACACCGGCTAGTTCTGATAGAATCATCACCGCTTCGCTCCCTCCTGTCCATACCCCTCAGATGCGGACCACAGGAAACCCTCCGGCCGGTCATCTGTTTTCTCCACGGATACGACGAGGCGGCACCGTTAGAGATCCACCGGGCATTGTGCAGACACGGCCCGCTCGGAAGGAGCAGCTCTCCGATGGCCCTTGAACGTTTTATCGTTATCGCCCCTCAGCTCCCACCTCCCGGTGGTGACGTGTGGTTCCGGTACGCGGACTCTGTCAGGCAGATCGTGCAGGGCCTCCAGAAAGACTACGGCGGAGATCCCGGCCGGACTTATCTGACCGGGTTCAGCTTCGGGGGTAACGGCGTCTTCGATCTCGCAGACCTCGTTCCCGCACTCTGGGCTGCCCTGTGGCCGGTCGATCCCATTAGGATCCCGCACAAGGATCCGGGGCTTCCCGTATGGCTCTCCTTCGGCGAGGTTTCCCGCTGGCACCGGGCGGCGTTTATCCGGACACTGGGCCTCAAGGACGCCGGCGCAGGGGATACGGGAGACCGGGTCTTCTTTGACCAGGGAAAGGATCACGTGGGCTCTGCGGCCTCAGCCTACGCGGACGACCGGATATATTCCTGGCTCCTCTCGCAGGGCCGGAAAGGGTCGTAGTATAACCGGAACCTCCTGACCGGCAACGATCCATGAGGTGCGTACGGGTCAAGAGAAACACACGGGATGACCGGAAAGCATTTACCATGGAGACCGCATCCATGGCACGGGCTCTCTCAGGGCACGGACCCTTCGATCCCGTTCTGCCGGCACGCGCACCCATTAAGAAGCGGCCGTGCCTGATCGTGCCGTTTTCCTGCCGACAATCATTTTATGCATGTATCATATTGAATCTTATTCTCTTTTTGTACTATAAGGAGGATCAGGGACAATCGGTGCAAAAACAGCTCTGGAGGTATGGGATGCCCGTGAACATCGATCCTGCACATGTGCCGGTGCTGGTCGTATACAACGTAGATCCTGCCTGGGCTGCGCCTGACAGAGAAGAGGTGGTGTCGGTATCGACCAGCCTCGGCCGGGCGATCGCAGAAGTCGGACACCCCACTTCCTTTCTTCCCGTTGAAGGCGCGGATATCGCAGAGTATCTGTCCGCCTATCACCCTCTGGAGCACATTGTCCTCAACTGGTGCGAGGGCATCCCGGGCGTACCGCACAGCGAATGGATGGCTGCCGATACCCTTACGCGGCAGGGATTCGTGTTCACCGGGGCCGATGCATCCACCCTCGCCCTATCCCAGAACAAGTATCGAGTGAAGAAAATCCTCGACCTCTCCAGCATTCCCACACCTCGATGGCGCCTCTGCACCCGACCCGATTCCGACGGGTGGGATCGTTTCCCGGCTATCGTAAAACCCGTGAACGAGCACTGCAGCGAGGGAATCACCCGGGACTCGGTGGTCATGAACCGGAAGGACCTCACGCGACGGGTCGCCTACATTCTCGATGTTTATCGACAGACCGCCCTCGTGGAAGACTTCATCGACGGCCGTGAATTCCACGTGTCCCTCTGGGGAAACGGGAAGCTGAAAATGCTCCCGCCCGCCGAGATGGACTTCTCCGTCTTCCCGGACATCCACGACCGGCTCTGCACCTACGACGCCAAGTTCGTCCCCGGGTCAGATCCGTATGAAAAGATCAGGACCCTGCTGCCAGCCCCCCTTGACCAGGAGGAACTTCATCGGCTGGAAAGGGTTTGCTCGGCAGCCTACCAGGTCATCGGGTGCCGAGACTACGCGCGTATCGACGTGCGGTATAAAGACGGTCTGTTCTTTGTCCTCGACGTGAATCCCAACGCCGATATCAGCGAGGACGCGAGCATGGCCTGTGCCGCCGAGCTTGCGGGCTTCTCGTACGGCGAGATGGGAAGCCGCCTCATCAGCCTTGCGGCCAGAAGGCACCCGGTATGGGGGGATGATCGGGGGACAGGGTAGCCGGTGCCCCACTCTCGACAGAACAGGACACCGGCTCGGGGGTTCGGAATTCATAACCCTGACGCAGGAGCCTCCCACGCCAGGGATGTGTGGAGAGCGTGGACAGCGTCGGGCGAGGCGATCTTTGCCTCGGCACATCTTTCCCTGCGGAAGTGGAACCCCCGGGACAGAACACTGCCTCCGCTTAAGGGCGGAACAACAAAAATATTGCTCGTTTTTCTATGAGCCTTTTTTTCGCTCTCCCAGACCTTATATGAAAAGACAGGGAGGCGGGTCCATGGAACAGTCGTGGCAGGACGTTCTCGACAAATTCCACTACGGTATCTATCTTATCACCATCGCCGCGGACGGCGGGTACAACGGTATGGTCGCCTCATGGGTCACCCAGTGTTCCCACGAGCCTCCCCTGGTGGCCGTGGCTGTCAGGAACAGCCGCCTCTCCCGTTCCCAGGTGCTCAGCGCAGGGAGGTTCACCATCAATGTCCTGCCGCAGGATGCCCTGGGCTCGATAAAAGGGTTCAAGATCCCGGACTGGAAGAAAAGGTTCGCCGGGGTCGAGTTCAGCGTTTCTCCCCACGGCAACCCGGTGCTCGTAAGCGCCCTGGGATATCTTGACTGCGAGGTGGAACGCACCCTGGACACCGGGGATCACACCCTGTTCATCTCCCGGGTCAGGGCGGGAGAGCTCCACAGGGAAGGAGAACCCCTCACCACGGAGGAGTACGACGGCGTGTACCGGGGTGAAAAATAATTGAGCCGATCCGTTATGAGAGTGCATGCGGATCAGGCTGCCGGCCCCGGTCGGCAGGAAAATCTTTCCACAGCTCCTTCCGGTCGGCTGCGTGAAAGAAGGGGTGCCGCATCTTGCCCTTCTTCCCCCCTGGCTGGATAAAAAAGGCGGAGAGGCTTTCCCGCCTCCCCGCCTTTGCGTTACCGGATATGGTGATACCTAGACGGCAAACGCCTCGTCCGGGATTCTCACCGCGCTGATCTCGTCTTTCACGAGGGTCTCGCACTTGGCAGGAACGAGCGCCGTGGTTCGGTTGATGAAGAATTTCGCGCCCTCGATCTTGCCGGTGTAGAACGCCTTGTCCTTCTCGCCGGGGTTGGCAGCCAGCTTCTCGGTGGCCACGTTGGCCATCCAGATGTGGAACCAGCCGCACAGTGCCTCGGACAGGCAGTTCAGGTAGTCATATGCCCCGATGAGCGGGATGAAGGGGTTGGAGCGGATGAGCGAACTGAAGGTCATGGCCGTCTCGGCGCACTTGTTCAGGGCCTTTTCCACGATGGCCGCCTCTTCCTTGAAGTTCTCGTCGTTCTTGGCCTTGGCGATTTCTGCCTGGGTCTCGCCCAGCAGGTTCATGAAGTACAAGCCCTTTTTCATACCGAGCTTCCTGCCCAGGAGGTCCAGGGCCTGGATGCCGTTGGTGCCTTCATAGATCGTATTGATCTTGTTGTCACGCGCCATCTGCTCGACCGGATACTCCCTGCAGAAGCCGTATCCGCCGTAGGTCTGGATGGCGATCTTGGTCACGTCGTCGCCCACGTCGGTGCAATAGGACTTCACCAGGGGGGTGAGCACCTCGATAATGCCCTGCCACTTGTCCTTCTCGGCGTCGTCGGCGGCGGCGAACCTTCTGTCCATGGCATAGTAGCAGTAGAATGACAGAGCCCTGACGGCCTCGGTCATGGACTTCATCTTGAGCAGCATCCTTCTGACATCCGGGTGCTGGATGATCGGGACCTGAGGCGCGTTGGGATCTTTCATGTTCATGACATTGGCGCCCTGCATGCGCTCCTTGGCGTAGGAGAGCGCGTGCAGGTATGCGGCCGTAGACATGGCCACGCCCATCATGCCCACGCCCTGACGCTCTTCGTTCATCATGTGGAACATGATCTTCATGCCCTCGCGCTCCTCGCCCATGAGGTAGCCGATACACTTACCGTTCTCGCCGAAGTTGAGCGTGCAGGTGGAGTTGCCATGGATGCCCATCTTGCTCTCGATGTTGCCGGTGTTCACGTCGTTGGGCTCGCCCAGAGAGCCGTCTTCGTTGAATCTGACCTTGGGGACCACGAAGATGGAGATACCCTTGGTCCCGTTCGGGTCGCCCTCGATCCTGGCCAGCACCGGGTGGATGATATTCTCGGTCAGGTCATGGTCGCCCGCGGAGATGAAGCACTTGGTGCCGGTGATGGAGAAGGTGCCGTCGGGATTTCTCTTGGCCGTGGTCTTCAGCGCACCCACGTCGGAGCCGGCGCCCGGCTCGGTGAGGCACATGGTGCCTGCCCAGCTGCCGTCGAACATCTTCTGGAGGACGATGTCCCTCAAGGGGTTCTGGAAGAAATCGTAGACAAGGCGTGCTGCACCGTGGGTAAGACCGGGATACATAAGGAACGCCTGGTTGCCCGAGAGGAACATGTTCGCAGCGGCCGCACTCACGATAAAGGGCAGGCCCTGGCCGCCGACGTCGTACGGGTCTGAGGTCCCCAGCCATCCGCCTTCTGCATAGAGCTGCCAGAGCCTCTTGTATGACTCGGGGGCATACACCTTGCCGTTTTCGAACCTCGCCTCGACCGGTTTCCGATTCACCTCGTCGGGATACGTGGGAGCGATCTCGTTTTCGGTGAGCTTCTCGGCCTCGGTGAGAACCATGTCTATCATATCGCCGTCATGGTCCTCAAAAGGGGCCTTTCCGAGGAGTTCGTCGATCTTGAACACTTCGTGGATCAAGAACTTCGTATCCCTCATGTCTACCCATTGACTTGCCATAATACCCTCCTTACTTAATGGTCTTTACATTCTGTTATGAATGAGCATTCATTCTTATACCGCCAAACATGCCACCTGTCAACAAAACTTCGTGCATGTTGACGGCTTTAGACACTTCGGACCGATATCACTCAAGCTTTTGCCATTGTATAGGATATGAATTTGTGAGATTATCTCTTTATGTGTTTGAATTCAAGATGAAAAGGAGGTTCTCGATGTCCACCGAAGACGGAAAGCTCACCGCCCCGGACGGAGTCTCTCTGTACTGGAAGGCCTGGGTTCCCGATGGAAAGCCCAAGGCGGTGCTCCAGGTGATCCACGGCTATGCCGAGCACATCAACCGATACGGGAATGTGGTGGATGATCTCCTTGCCGCCGGTTACGCCGTTCTGGGCAACGACCACCGGGGTCACGGCAGGAGCGATGGCAGGCGTGCCTACGTGAACAGCTTCCAGGAGTATATCAACGACGAGCGTCAGCTCAGGGACGAGGTCATCAGGCGGAAGTTTCCCGAAACCCCGTACTTCATCCTCGGGCACTCCATGGGAAGCCTCATCGCCATAAACTTCGCGGAGCAGACACAGGACAGGCTCAGAGGGCTCGTGCTCTCGGGCACCGGATCGGGGCCGGGCCCGGAGATTTCAAAGGTCCTGGTGCTCGCCACCAGGATCATGTCCAGGCTCCTGCCCAGGATTCACGTGAAGTCTCCCCTGCCTCCCGAGTTCATCTCCCGTGACCCGGAAACGGTGGAGGCCTATGTGAACGACCCCTTAGTCTTCAACGTGATCACCCCCCGGCTTGCGGAACAGATGAACACCTATACCCTCATCGGAGCGTCGCGAGCGGGCATGATCAAGGTGCCCGTGCTCATCCAGTACGGCTCTCTGGACACGGCCCTCACCGGCCAGCAGGAGCTCTACGACGCTCTGGGCTCGACGGACAAGACCATCAGGTGTTATCAGGGACTCAAGCACGAGGTATACAACGAACTCCCGGCCGACCGCGCCGTCGTGCTCTCGGATCTGCACACCTGGCTGGACGCCCATCTCTAAAAAAAAGGCCGGGCAGGAGGATCCGACCCCCTGCCCGGCCTTTTCGTGTCCTCCCTTAAGCGATACGGAGCTCAGTACCGGTAGTGCTCGGGCTTGAACGGTCCCTCCAGGCTCACGCCGATGTACTCGGCCTGCTCCGGGGTCAGCTTGGAGAGCCTGACCCCAAGCTTGCCCAGATGGAGACGGGCCACCTCCTCGTCGAGGATCTTGGGCAGCGTCCTTACGCTGAGCTCCCGGGGATTTTGCCAGAGGTCGATCTGCGCCAGGACCTGGTTGGTGAATGAGTTGGACATCACGAACGACGGGTGCCCGGTGGCGCATCCCAGGTTCACCAGCCTCCCCTCGGCGAGCAGGAAAATCGAGCGCCCGTCCGGGAAGGTGTATTTGTCGACCTGGGGTTTGATCGTGGTCTTTACGATGCCGGGGTAGTGATCGAGTTCGTCCACCTCAATCTCGTCGTCGAAGTGTCCGATATTGCACACGATAGCCTGATCCATCATCTTCGCCATGTGCTCGGCGCGGATCACCCGGCAGTTGCCGGTGGCGGTGACAAAGATATTCGCCTCGCTCAAGGCATCCTCCAGGGTAACCACCTGGTATCCCTCCATGGCCGCCTGCAGGGCGCAGATGGGATCGACCTCGGTAACCAGCACCCGGGCACCGAACCCGCGCATGGACTGGGCACAGCCCTTTCCCACGTCTCCGTACCCGCACACGCAGACCACCTTGCCCGCCACCATCACGTCGGTGGCGCGCTTGATGCCGTCCGCCAGCGACTCCCGGCAGCCGTAGAGATTGTCGAACTTGCTCTTGGTCACCGAGTCGTTGACGTTCATGGCCGGGAAGAGCAGGGACTTGTTCTCCAGCATCTGGTAGAGCCGGTGAACCCCGGTCGTGGTCTCTTCGGAGACGCCCTTCATCCCCTCCACCACCCGGTGCCAGAAGGTGGGGTCCTCCTCGTACCTGCGTTTGAGAATACGGTTGATGATGGTGAGGTCTTTGTTCTTCACGGGCGTATCCATCAGCGCCGGGTTTTCTTCGGCCTGGTAGCCCTTGTGGACCATGAGCGTGGCGTCGCCTCCGTCGTCCACGATGAGATTCGGCCCTTTCCCGCCCGGGAAGCTCAGGGCCGCCGTGGTGCACGCCCAGTACTCTTCCAGGGATTCGCCCTTCCATGCGTACACCGGGGTGCCGGTCGCCGCAATGGCCGCAGCAGCATGATCCTGGGTGGAGAAGATGTTGCACGAGGCCCACCGCACGTCGGCGCCCAGGGCTTTGAGGGTCTCGATGAGAACCGCCGTCTGGATGGTCATGTGCAGGGACCCGGTGATGCGCGCCCCTGCGAGCGGCTTCTGCGCGGCATACTTCTCCCTGACCGCCATGAGGCCCGGCATTTCCTGCTCGGAGATCTCGATCTCCTTCCTGCCGAAATCCTGCAGCGCCATGTCGGCCACCTTGAAGCCCAGACCGGTAAAGTCCGGCATCCGGGCCTTGAGCTGTGCAGCCTTTTCAGCCATCACACACCTGCCTTTGCCTTGAGCTGGCCTGCCATATCGGTCTTTTCCCAGGTGAACTCGGGCTCGGTTCGGCCGAAATGACCGTAGGCAGCGGTTTTCTTGAAAATGGGCCGCAGGAGGTCGAGTTTGGCGATGATGTCCCTGGGCTTCAGCGAGAAGGCCTCTCTGACCATGCCGGAGAGCCTGTCGTCGTCGATCGCCCCCGTGCCGTGGGTGTCGACCATCACGGACACCGGATCGGCCACGCCGATGGCATAGGCGAGCTGGACGGTGCACTGTTTCGCGAGACCTGCCGCCACTACGTTCTTGGCCACGTAGCGGGCCATGTAGGCGGCGGAGCGGTCCACCTTGGAGGGGTCTTTGCCGGAGAAGGCGCCGCCGCCGTGGCTTGCAAATCCTCCGTAGGTATCCACGATGATCTTGCGCCCCGTGAGCCCGCAGTCCGCATGGGGCCCGCCGAGTACGAACCTGCCGGTGGCGTTGATGAAGTACTTGGTCCGCTCGTCAAGCAGGTTCGCGGGGATCTGCTTCTTGATCACCTCTTCCATGATCCCTTCCTTGATGGTTGCATTGTCCACGTCCTCATCGTGCTGGGCCGCGATGACCACCGCATCCACCCGTTTCGGAGCGCCGTTTTCATACTGTACCGTGACCTGCGACTTTCCGTCGGGTCTCAGGAACTCGAGGACCCCGTTCTTCCTGGCGTCGGACAGCGCCTTGGTAAGACTCTGCGCGTAGTAGATGGGCGCCGGCATGAGCACATCGGTCTCGTCACAGGCAAAGCCGAACATCATTCCCTGGTCGCCCGCTCCCTGCTCGTGCTCCTCGCATTCCTCCACTCCCATATTGATGTCCGGGGACTGCCGGTCAAGGGATACCATGACCCCGCAGGTGTTCCAGCTGAACCCCATGATGCCCTCAGTATATCCGATCTCCTTGATGGTCTGGCGCACCAGTCTCTGGACGTCGAAGGTATGAGCCGTGGTTATCTCCCCGGCCACGACCACCAGCCCGGTGGTGACCATGGTCTCGCACGCCACATGGGCACAGGTGTCGTTCGCAATGATCTCGTCGAGAATGGCATCGGAGATATTGTCTGCCACCTTGTCGGGATGTCCCTCCGTGACAGACTCTGATGAAAACAAAAAATTCCTGTTCGCCATGAATTGCTCCTCCTGGTTATCTTTTTATGCAGCTTTAGAAATTGTATCGAAGGCATATCACTTTCCGGAACGTCCCCTCCGGGCACAAGCCGGCCCCCCGGTATGCGAGGCACCCCCGAGGCGGCGCCTTCAGGCGGGAGAAACGCTGAAACCCTGCATCGACCCATGCCCGATGTACCCCTCACCCCTTCTTCTTCAGCCCGAGGTGCCGGGCGATCTCGAGGGTATCGGCCTTCAGCGGGACCGGCCTGTTCTTCAGGCCGTCCTCGATGTGGATTCCGTACTCCGGAGCAAACGTGTCTTCGAAATACATCTGCTGGAAGATCGAGAACTTGAGCTGGTGCGAGGTGGAATCCAGGACAAAGCGCCCGGACGCGGGAAGGGCTCCTTCCCGGAGGGCCTTCTTCAGGCCCGCCACCGACTCGCCTCCCTGAGTGCACACCACGTGCCCGTTGCGGTTCGCTCGGAGCATGCCCTCCATGATCTCGCTCTCGGTCACGGACACCACGTGGAACCGGTCTTCGAAATGTTCTTCAACAAGCTTCCTGACCTTGGGAAACGACACCGGGTCGCCGATCATGGCGGCCTGGGCCACCGACGGGCTGACCTTGAGCGGGGTATAGGTGCCGGACGCACGCCAGCGGGCGATCGGATCGGCATGATGGCTCTGGACGCCGAGAATCGTGGGCAGCACCTGAATGATCCCCAGCTCGTGGAGATCGATGAACCCCTCCATGACCGCGGTGATGTTCCCGGCGTTCCCGATGGGAACCACCACGGTGAGATCTTCGGTGTCCCAGCCGAGCTGCTGGGCGATCTCGTAGGCATACGATTTCTGCCCGAGGATCCGCACCGGGTTTTTCGAGTTCAGCAGAAAGACGTGATAATTCTGGGCAAGCTCCTCCACCACCCGCATGCAGTCGTCGAACACCCCGGGCATCTCGATCACGACCGCGCCCGATCCCAGGGGCTGCGAGAGCTGCTGGGGGGTCACCTTCCCCGCGGGCAGGAGAACGACCGCCTGCACCTTGTCCTTGGGCAGATAGCTCAGGTACAGCGCCGCGGCGGCGGAGGTGTCGCCGGTGGAGGCGCAGATGCCGAGCACGCTGTCCAGATTCCTCACCCGGATGACATGGTTCAGAAAGCTGATGGCGGAGGCCATCCCGCGGTCCTTGAAGCTCGCCGAGGGATTGAGCCCGTCGTTCTTGACCAGGAAGGGCGCCCCCACCCATGCGCTCATCTCCGCGTTGGCCTTCACCATGGGGGTCTGCCCCTCTCCCAGATAGATGACATCCCCGCCCGGAACGATGGGGAGAATCAGCTCATGAAAGCGGAAGACCCCGGAGAGCTCCGGCAGGTTCGTGTTCCTGCGCGAATCGAAAATCTCCCGCCATTGCTGAGCGGAAACCCGTTTCAGCCGGTCGAACTCGGTGTTCTCGATTCTCAGGAGAGAGCGGCACTCCGGACAGGTATAGACAAAATCATAGATATCGTAGTGCCTGCCGCACCCGATACACGTATAGACCAGACTCCCCTGAGCCTCAGGCATGTGTGGATCGTTCATATCCTTCTCGCTGCCGCCCCTTGAATATGCTCTTCAAGAGATCGTTTTCGCTTTTTATCAAAGGCTGTCAATGTATATTAGGCTATTGACTTTTTCAATACTTTTTTGGCATCGTAACCCTCTATTTCTCTCAAGGAGAGGCCATGGAAACCCTTGCGAATTATACGGTCCCCGGAGCGAAAAAAATCGGCAGCGGCAAGGTCCGCGAGATCTTCGAGGCGGGTGCCGACCATCTCCTGATCGTGACGACCGACAGAATCTCCGCCTTCGACGTCGTCCTCCCGGACCCCATTCCGGGCAAAGGCCATGTGCTGAACCAGATCTCGCTGTTCTGGTTCCGCAAGACCTCGCATATCATCGACAACCACGTGGTGAGTGCGCACGCGGACAAGTATCCGGGGCCCTTCTCGGGAGACCCGCGGCTCAAGGGGCGCTCCGTGCTGGTGAAAAAGGCCAGACCCCTCCCGGTTGAATGCATCGTGCGGGGTTATATCTCGGGGTCGGGATGGAAAGAGTACCGGAGCACGGGCTGCGTCTCGGGCGTCGCTCTGCCCAAGGGACTCAAAGAGTCCGAGAAGCTCCCGGAACCCCTTTTCACCCCGTCCACCAAGGCAGAGCCGGGGCAGCACGACGAAAACATCAGCTTCGAGCACGCGTCCGGGATGATTGGGCATACACTCATGGAAAAGGTGCGCGACGTGTCGCTGGCGATCTATTCCATGGCGTCCGAGTATGCCCTGAGCAAGGGGATCATCATTGCGGACACCAAGTTCGAGTTCGGCCTCATCGATGGAGAGCTCGTGTTCATCGACGAGGCGATCACCCCCGACTCATCGCGGTTCTGGCCCAGGGACGGGTATGCGCCGGGCGGCCCGCAGCCGAGCTTCGACAAGCAGTTCGTCCGGGACTACCTGGAGACGCTCGACTGGGAAAAAACGCCGCCCGGGCCTCGACTTCCCGGGGACGTCGTGCGCAAGACCTCGCAGAAATACCTGGCGGCCTACGAGATCCTGACCGGGAGATCGCTGTCGCTCTGACCGGTCGCCGGGTTTTTTAAGGAAGGGTCTCTCATGAACCCGCGACATAGGCGGTCTGCCGGCTCAGGAGCTCGCGGACCCAGTCCTTTGCCTTGCGGGAGACGGGTCCGGAGCAGAGGGTTCTACCGGCGATGAGATCGACGAAGTGCTTGAATATCCGGGCACTCGCCCCCCAGAGAATCCCCCCGTCGATCTCCAGGTAATAGATGTTGACCTCGCGGCCCATGAAGGTGGTCTTCTCGGCCATCCACACCCTGTCGTTCAGCGCCGAGGCCAGCGAGACGCGGAGCAGGACCTCGGACTCGGAGTTGATGGTGAACCGGTACGGACAGGGAACGGCACCGACCACCGGGGTCATGTGATACCCGAGGATGGAGATGTGGTCGTCCAGGAGGCCCAGGACCTCCACGTCGTCTCTGCTCACGCCGATTTCCTCCTCGGCCTCTCTCAGGGCGGTGATGACGAGATCGGGATCTTCGGGCTCGGAACTTCCGCCGGGAAAGGAGATCTCACCCCGGTGGTGCTCCACGGTCATGGACCGCTTGGTCACGACCACCGAGGGCTCGCCCCCCTCGAAGGAAAGCGGTATGAGCACGGCCGATTCACGCAGGTTTTCCTTGGGTATGAGCCTTCTCTGCCGGTTCTCTAAAATGCTCTTGATGTGCAACTTCAGTGCGGTTTCGTCTTTTATCAGATCCTCGAGATTGGTGTGCGGCATAAAAATGTATATAACACAGAGATCAGCGCATGAACAGGCTTGACCCTGTACTCAATCGCTGTATATGATAGCGCCATGAAGAAGACGAACCGGTATCTTGCCAAGTATATCGTCCTGCTCAAAGATCTGCTCGACGAGGTAAACGCGATGCTGATGGAACCGCTCGAAAAGGAGCCCGCACTCGAATGGAAGGAACGGGCCGACTCCATCCTTTCCAAGATACTCGGCGAACACCATACCTATACAAAAGAGTTTCTCTCCATCGACTTCTGCACATCCTTCCTGGAGGAGTTCGAGGAGATCGTGATCGAAGAAACCGTCCGCCTGGCCCTGGAAGACGCGCGGTCCTTCCTCTCGTCTCTCATCGACGAGTTGGAGTCCGAGAACACCAGCACACCGGGCCTCATGGACATGGAAAGCCTGTTCGCCGAGATGAGCCGCTACGTGTCCGTATACGTCGAAGATCCCTCCATGCGCGACCGGCTCTTCCACCGGATAACCCGACTGCGGGACGGCATGATATCGGGCGATATCTCCGGGGCCGAGGTAAAAAATCACGTCGAGAACATCAGCTATATCGATATGGGTCTGTTCGAACGGATCGTCCCGTTTCTGACCTGGTATTATATGCAAAGAGTGGGGTTTAACAGCGCCAGTAACAACTAATATCGCCTGGTACCTGCTGCTCACTTGAATATACGTGGGAAAGGAGTTTTTGTATGCCGAAAATCGAAAGGGCATTGGTCAGTGTCACCGATAAGGGGGGACTTGTCGATTTCATCAAGCAACTCGCATCGTTCGGGGTGGAGATCATCTCCACGGGCGGTACGGCGAAGATCCTGCGGGAAAACGGCGTGACGGTCACGGACATCTCCGACTACACCGGATTCCCGGAGATGATGGACGGCAGGCTCAAGACGCTGCACCCCAAGGTGCACGGCGGCATGCTCGCCGTCCGGGACAATCCCGAGCACGTGAAAGCCATGGAGAAAGAGGGCATCAAGCCCATCGACATGCTGGTGGTGAACCTGTATCGTTTCGAGGACACGGTGGCAAAGGGCGCGTCCCTGGAAGAGGCCATCGAGAATATCGACATAGGCGGACCCGCCATGGTGAGGGCCGCGTCGAAGAACTACAAGTATGTCAGCGTGGTCACGGACCCGGCAGACTACGGACGGATCATCGACGAGATGAAGAGCACAGGCGGCCAGGTGAGTGAAAAGACCAACTTCGATCTCGCCCGCAACGCCTTCTCGCTGACGGCCCGCTACGATGCGGCCATTTCCAACCATCTGCAGTCCATCGATGTGGAAGAGGGGCGGTTCCCGCTCACCTACACCACTCAGTACCGGCGCGCACAGATCATGCGCTACGGGGAAAACCCGCACCAGAAGGCCGCATTCTACCGCGAGCCGTCCGTGGACCAGCCGTCCGTCGCCACGGCCCAACAGCTCTGGGGCAAGGAGCTCTCGTACAACAACATCATGGATGCGGACGCGGCGCTCGATCTCATCATGGAGTTCGAAAAGCCCTCGTGCGTGATCCTCAAGCACTCAAACCCCTGCGGCGCGGCCCAGTCGGAAGCGTCTCTCGCAGAGGCGTATCAGAAGGCGTTCAAGGTGGACCCCACCTCGGCCTTCGGCGGCATCGTGGGCCTGAACCGGCCCGTGGACGCAGAGACGGCCAAGGCCATCAGCGAGGTGTTCACCGAGGTGGTGGTGGCGCCCGACTATACCCAGGAGGGGCTCGATATCCTCACGCAGAAAAAGAACGTCCGGCTCCTGAAGGTCCCGGAGATCGCCGCGGGCAGATCGGCCAAGAAGCAGTATCTCAACACCCGCAGGGTCACCGGCGGCCTGCTGCTGCAGGACCGTGACCTGGGCCACGTGGACCTGGAGAAGGCCTCGGTGGTCACGAAGCGAAAGCCCACGGCCGAAGAGATGGAGGCCCTGAAATTCGCCTGGAAGATCGTCAGGTTCGTGAAGTCCAATGCCGTCATCTACGCCGTCAAAGACCAGCTCGTGGGCGTTGGCGCAGGCCAGATGAGCAGGGTGGATTCCTCCCGGCTCGCCATCATCAAGGCCGGCAATGCGGGTCTTTCCACGAAAGGTTCGGCAGTGGCCTCCGACGCCTTCTTCCCCTTCCGCGACGGGATCGACGAGGCGGCCAGGGCCGGTGCCACCGCTGCCGTCCAGCCGGGCGGCTCGGTCCGTGACCAGGAGGTCATCGAGGCGGCCGACGAGCACGACATGGCCATGATCTTTACCGGCATGCGCCACTTCCGGCACTAGGAGAGGACCGTGAAAGTCCTCGTGGTGGGCTCGGGCGGAAGGGAACACGCGCTGTGCTGGAAGATCGCCAAGAGCAGCCTCGTAGACGAGGTCTTCTGCGCGCCGGGCAACGGGGGCATCGCTTCCGACGCCGTGTGCGTGGACATCGACTCGGGTGATATCCCGGGTCTGGCGAAGTTTGTCAAGGACAACGGCATCGATCTGACCGTGGTGGGCCCGGAAGCCCCTCTGACCGCGGGTATCGTGGATGTCTTCCGCTCTGAGCGCCTCCCCGTATTCGGACCCGACGCACAAGCCTCCCGGCTGGAAGGCTCCAAGGCATTCGCCAAGGAGATGATGCGCAGGGCGTCCATACCCACGGCGCGCTTCGGGGTTTTCTCCGAGGCGGGCGCGGCCCGGGCGTTTATCCGTGACGCCGACTTTCCGCTCGTGGTCAAGGCGGACGGTCTGGCAGCGGGAAAGGGCGTGATCGTCACCTCCTCGAAGGAAGAGGCTCTTCACGCCCTCGACGAGATCATGGTCTCCCGCGCCTTCGGTGAGGCCGGCTCGTCCGTGGTGGTCGAAGAGCGGCTCCAGGGAGAAGAGGCTTCCTTTATCGCGATCTGCGACGGGGAGCACATCGTGCCCCTGGCCTCGTCCCAGGATCACAAGCCCGCCTTCGACAACGACCTGGGTCCAAACACCGGTGGCATGGGTGCGTACTCCCCGGCGCCGGTCCTTGACGATGCGTCCTGTGGGCGGGTGATGGAAAAGATCCTCTACCCCCTGGTCCGCGCCATGAAGCAGGCGGGCATCACCTACCGGGGCGTCCTCTATGCGGGTCTCATGATGACCGACAGAGGCCCGTATGTCCTGGAATTCAACGCCCGGATGGGCGATCCGGAGACACAGCCCCTGCTCATGCGGCTCAGGAGCGACATCGTCCCGCTGCTTGCGGAGACTGCGCAGGGGGGCAGCATCCGCGATACGGAGCTCTCGTGGGAAGAGGGCCCGAGCGTGTGCGTGGTCATGGCCTCGGGCGGATACCCGGGCAGTTACGAAAAGGGCAGGGTCATCGAGGGCATCGGCGGCGCCGAGAGCGTCCCCGGGGTCAAGGTCTTCCACGCGGGCACGAAGCTCGTGGACGGTCGCGTCGTCACCTCAGGCGGAAGGGTCCTGGGTGTGACGGCCCTTGACGCGAGCCTGCAACAGACCATCGACAAGGCATACGCGGCGGTTTCCCGCATATCCTTCGAAGGGGTTCATTTCAGAAAAGATATCGGGCACAAGGCCCTCAAGAGGTTATCATGAAGGTTGCCGTTCTCATGGGAAGCAAATCCGACCTTCCGGTCATGGAGGAGTGCTCGGGCGTGTTGAAACAATTCGGCATCGCCTGTGTGACGCGCATCCTCTCCGCACACCGGACCCCGGACGAGGTGGCGGATTTCAGCAGGTCGGCCCGCAAGGAAGGCTTTTCGCTCATCATCGCAGGCGCCGGCATGTCGGCACACCTCGCCGGCGTGATCGCGGCGCACACCACCCTGCCGGTCATCGCGGTCCCCATCGACTCGTCATCCCTGGGCGGCATGGACGCGCTGCTCTCCATGGCGCAGATGCCCCCGGGCATCCCGGTCGCCACCATGGGCATCGGGAAGTCCGGCGCCAGGAACGCTGCCCTGCTCGCGGCCGAGATCCTCTCGATATCCATCCCGGAGATGAGCGAGAAGCTCGAACTCTACCGGCAGGACATGAAAAAGACCGTTCTGGAAGCCGACGAGAGCGTCAAGAAACTCTAGCCATGCGCCTGGTAGCGGATGCATCCGAGGCCGCATCCATCCTCATCCATACGCCGGGGGCGGTCATCGCCTACCCTACCGAGACTTTCTATGGCCTGGGGACACGGGTCAGCGACCCTGCAGGGATCGAGCGGATCGTCCGGATCAAGGGCAGAGACGCGGCCAAGGGCATGATCGTCCTGGTCGACGGCATTGAAGACGCCCGTTCCGTCTCCATGATGGACGCCCGGCAGGAGACACTGCTGGAGAGACTCTGGCCCGGTCCCCTGAGCGCCGTGCTCAAGGCGCAACCGCACCTTCATCCCGTGCTTGCGCCTCAGGGAAAGGTAGCCGTCCGGGTATCCCCCCACCCGCTGGCCTGCGCGCTGACCCGGTTGGCAGGACCGATCACCTCCACCTCCGCGAATCTCGCGGGCGAGGCTCCCGCAAGCACGCCCGGGGAAATCGCCGCATGGGGTCCCGACATCGATGCGGTCCTGGATGGAGGAAAGACCACGGGCGGCAAACCCTCCACCCTCATCGATCTCACCTTCTGGCCGCCCCGGTGCCTCAGAGAAGGCTCGGTCCCGTTTCAGACCATCATCGAAGCCCTCACGGTTCGGTAAAGGTGATATCCCGTACCTCCCGGTCCCTGGCGATCTTGAAGGTGGACCGGAATTCCAGCACCGGCCTGCCTTCTTCGTTGAACACGGTTGCCTGCCCCCGGATGGTCCGGTCCTCGCGTTCCACAACCTTGGCCTCGGCCGTGATGACCCCCTGCTTGACCGGATAGAGAAACTCCGCCTCCACCGACGTGGTTCCGAAATGGGTCCTGGGCGGCAGGAGGCTCTTGATCGCCATTACGACCGCAGTATCCGCCAGACTGAGCACCGCGCCCCCGTGCATAATACCCGCGCCCTGCGCCAGATTGAGGAGAAAGGGCATCTTGAGCGTGGCCTTCCCGTCCCGGGCGGAGACGATCTCCATGTGCAGATGGCGTTCGAACGGGGCGGCGCTGATCCAACCGTCCATGGCGAACCGGTGTGGTCCGGTGTACCCGCCCTTGTGTTCCTGCGTGTCGTGTTCTCCCATCGTGAGGCCTCCCAGTACCTTGTCGGTTTCGGTTGAGGGGATCGGATGGCCGCTGGTGTTTCGGCGGCTTTTAAGGTTCATGCACTTCTCCTGCACCCTTTTCCCCGTCACGGTTTACGGGCTCGACCAATGGTGCCCGACCGGTTCCGCTTAAAAACATACTATCCGATTTTTTTCCTTTCCCATCAAGCCTTTTCCCTCTCCGGGAATGCCGGATACAAGGCTTACTTTCACGGTGTTTTCCCAATCCCCTGTGCCCCCGTGACACGACCGATCGTGAGAACCGATCCGATGCCTTTATAATGAAAAGAAGACCGGGCATGGATTTCTAAAAAACCATGAGAGGGGCCCATGATTCACGAGGCAATGCTCTACGAGAGGCTGGAGGGCGGCAGGGTGAGCTGTTGCCTCTGCAGCCACCGGTGCCGGATCAGCGACGGCAGGTTCGGCTTCTGCGGGGTCCGGCAAAACCGTCAGGGAACGCTCTATACCCACGCGTACGGCGAGGTGGTGGCCGCCAATGTAGATCCCGTGGAGAAGAAGCCCCTGTACCATTTCCTCCCGGGCACCACCAGCTTCTCCATCGCCACCGCAGGCTGCAACTTCAGGTGCGGGTTCTGCCAGAACTGGACGATCTCCCAGGCACCCCTGGAGAGAAAGGAACCCATCGGGGGAACCCCGCTCAGCCCCGAAGAAATCGTGGATAACGCCCGGGACCAGGGGTGTAGAAGCATCTCCTACACCTACACCGAACCCACCATCTTCTTCGAGTATGCCTATGACACCGCCCGGCTGGCCCATGACCGGGGCCTGCTCAACGTCTTCGTTTCCAACGGCTACATGACGGAGGAAGCCCTGAGCGCGATCCACCCCTGGCTGGATGCGTGCAATATCGACCTCAAATCGTTCCGGGACGAGTTTTACCGCACTACCTGCAAGGCAAGGCTGAAGCCCGTTCTCGACACCATCGAGCGTATGGGGGAAAGCGATATCTGGATGGAGCTGACCACCCTGGTGATCCCGGGGCTCAACGACAGCCCCGAAGAGCTCGGGGACATCGCCCGCTTCATTGCCTCAATCGATCCCGGCATACCCTGGCACATCAGCAGGTTCTTCCCCGCCTACCACGCCGACCGGAGCGGAGCGACCCCGGTGGAAAAACTCAGAGAGGCTTACCGGATCGGAGTATCCGAGGGCCTTCACCATGTCTATCTGGGAAATGTTCCCGGTGAATCGGGAGATATCGTCTGCCCCCGATGCTTAAACATCGTGGTGAAAAGGCGGTATGGCCGGACGGCTCCGGAAATCCATATCGATCGGGGCAGGTGCGCATTCTGTGGACAGCATATCGGCGGGGTGTTTCCATAGGATGCCCTGGCCTTCACGGATCCATGGGGACCAGCCGACCGCGTCAGGAGACGGCATGTGTTCCTCTTCTTTCTCGATTATTCCGGTTTTCAGGGCCTTTCTCCCCGCTTGCATCCAAAATATGTGGGATGATCGTGTTACTGGTGAATAATCTCATTTTTTCGTTGCCGTCCCTGCCTGTTCATGCTAATGGATCGATATACAATGTAATTTATCGGGTGGTATTATCCCCCTGGCCTGACTAGAGCCCGGTGCTGCTCCTGATGGGGTTGGAACATGAGGGGTCCTGCACGACCATACACAACAGAACCCGGCCGGGAAACACGTCTTTCCCCTTTTGCCCGGGGTGCAGCCTTTCGTTGGAGCCGGAACAGGTTCTTCCCGGCGTGTATGGCGGGGCAAAGCGGCATGCAGGCCGGAGCTGAATCGCCACCCTTGACGGCATGCCGCGTCGCGTTTATTTTTGTCATCAGGACAAATATGATGATCCAGAGAATGATGCGTGAGTCCGACAGGTTTTCTCCATTTCCGTGGTATGCGCCCGTTTCCGGGCATCCTGAAAACAATGCGTCTCCTCGTTGCTTGAAAATCTTTGCCGTAGCCGGCGAGCGGCCGGGGGGCTGATCATGCACACCGGGAAAATCCGCATCCTGCTCGTGGAAGCCGACACAGAGAGCCGCAAGGCGTTCAGCACGGCCCTGGAAGCGGGGGGCATGGACTGCACGGTGGTGGAGAGCGACAACACAGCCGAGGCCGTGTCCCTGCTGAGAGACCCTCAGGACCGATTTAACCTCGTTGCGGCGGCTCTGGACCTGCCCGGGGCCTCTGGGCTCGATCTGTTCATGCAGGTCAAGAATCTGGACGATCTTCCGCCCTTTCTCGTGACCTGCGACGGAAAAACCCTGGGGCAAGCGGCTGAGGCGCTGAGACAAGGCGCAGACGACTATCTCATCAAGGATCCGCCCCAGGCGTTCCAGGAGCTGCTCCCCCTGATTGTCGGAGAAATCATGGAGCGGCGGGAGAACCGCCGGTTCCGTCGCATGGCGGAGAACGACGGCAGTGATGCCCGGCAGGTCCTGGAAAAAGAGGTCCGCAGGCGCACGGCTCAGCTCTTGAGGACAAACCGGCGCCTGAGGCAGGAGATCGATGAACGCAAGCGCCTGGAAGACGATCTGCGGCTCAACGAGCAGCAGTTCACGCTCTTCATGGAGCACTTCCCGGGCATGGTCTATCTCAAGGACGAGCAGGGCAGGTTTCTCTACCTCAACCGGTATCTGGAAGATGTCTACGGGATCAGGATCGATGACTGCATCGGCAGAACCGACCGTGATCTCTGGCCCGAAGAGATATCCGATGCCCTTATGGCGGATGACCGGAAGGTGCTGGCCTCCGGGAAGGAGTTGCAGAAGATAGAAGACATCCGGTTCGAAGATTTCCGGGCATCGTTCTTCACCCAGAAGTTTCCGATATTCCAAAACAATTTTCCCGAACTCATAGGGGGTGTCTCCATCGACATCACCGATTACCGCCGCACCGAGCAGGAAAACCGGCTCCTGGTCTCGGCCGTGGAGCACACCGCCGAAAGCGTGTTCATCCTCGACTCGCGGGGAAGAATCATCTACGCCAACCAGGCCGGGGAACGCTCGCTGCAGATTCCCCGCAGCGACCTTAAGGACAAGCCGTACGAGACGTTTTTCGCCCCGGACACCGGGACGCTGGCTCCTTTCTCGCTGAAGGAAGCCCTTGACAGGCCCTGGAGGGGAACGATCCGCAGGGCTCGGGCGGGCGGCGACCTGCGGGAGCTGGACGTGGTCGTCTCCCCGCTGGAAGACGAATCCGGGGCGGTCACCAATTATGCCGTCATCGAGCTGGACATCACCGAGGAAAAGTCCATGCAGAAGGCTCTCGAACGGAAACGGAGAATGGAGGCGCTGGGGATGCTCGCAGGCGGGATAGCCCATGACTTCATCAACATCCTCCAGCCGGTCATCATCAACGCGGAGCTGATCTCGGACATGCTCCCCCCCGATGCCCCCGAGCAGGAGTTCATCGCCCAGATCATCGAGGCATCGCGCATCGGAAAGGATATCACGAATCAGATCAAGATGTTCGGCTCCCGGAGAAAACAGATCTTCAACCCCGTGATCCTGGATACGATCGTGCGGGAGGCATTGACCATCATCAGACGTTCCCTGCCCGAGACAATCACCCTTCGTCAGCGGATATCCGCCAGGGGGATCCAGGTCCGATCCGATGCGGCCCAGATCTATCAACTGCTGACCAACCTGTGCACCAATGCAGTGCAGGCCATGGAGAACGACCGGGGCACCCTGATCGTGTCCCTCACGGAGTCGTCGGTCGGGCGCCTCGTGCCGGCCATGGTTTCGGATCTCACGCCCGGAACGTATGCCAAGCTCGTGGTGAGGGATACCGGCTGCGGCATATCACCGGAGATCATGGATCAGATATTCGACCCGCTCTTCACCACCAGGAAGTCGAGCACGGGCACCGGCCTCGGGCTCGGGGTCGCACATTCGGTGGTCAAAAATGCGGGCGGATCCATCATCGTCCACAGCACTCCGGGCAGGGGAACGTCGTTCGAGGTGTATCTCCCTGCCTGCCCCCAGAGCCCTGATGCGAAGGTCTCCGAGGAATTCCCGGCCACGGGGCGGCGGAAGGGGCGCGTTCTCCTGGTGGACGACAATGTGCTCGAGCTGCGCAGCGTTCACCGGATGCTCGTACGCCAGGGTTTCCGGGTGTCATCCACCCATGACGCCGTCAAGGCCCTGGAGCTCTTCAAGGAAACACCGGGGGCATTCGACCTGGTAATCACGGACCAGCTCATGCCTCTCATGAGGGGCAGTGAAATGACGGCCGCCATGCGGGAAATCCGCAAGGATCTGCCGGTCATCATCTGCTCGGGTTCCGAGACGGCACTGGAGGAAATCCGCAGCGGAGCGGGCACCTTTTCCCGCCTGCTCTCCAAACCATTTTCGTCCGAGGTTCTGCGCCACGCCATAGAACAGGCCCTCGGCCGTGGGGGCTTTACATTTTCGTGAAACCGTCTTATGAGACTTCCATGGACGATCGCAAAAAAATCCTTATCATTGATGATGATAAACTCGTCTGCAGTTCCATTGCGAACGTCGCGCGGAGTCTGGGTTACGACAGCGCCCAGGCGTTCACCCTCGAGGAGGGCCTGGATGCCATTCACTCTGTCCCGTACGATGTGGTGTTTCTCGACGTGCGCATGCCGGACGGAAACGGCATAGACATTCTCCCCCAGGTCTGCAGAAACAGCGGTTCGCCCGAGGTGATCGTGATCACCGCCTACGGCGATCCCGAATCCGTGGAATCGGCCCTGTCCAAGGGTGCGTGGGACTATATCGAGAAACCGTTTTCCAAGACGGACCTGTCCCAGCTCATGAAGGATGCGCTCATGTATCACGAAAGCAACACCCTTCCCCAGGCAGCGCTGGATTTCGAGAAGGAGGGAATCCTGGGCCACAGCCCCGGCATGAGGAAATGCCTGACCCTCCTGAGCAAGACGCTGGCCAACGACGCCAGCGTGCTGATCACCGGTGAAACCGGGACCGGCAAGGAGCTCTTCGCGCGTGCCATCCACAACCACTCGCTCAGGAAGGGCAATGATTTCGTCGTGGTGGATTGTGCCGCCCTCCCCCCGAACCTCGTGGAAAGTATCCTCTTCGGCCACGAGAAGGGCTCGTATACGGGGGCCGACAAGGCCCAGCCCGGCCTGGTATATCAGGCCAACAAGGGAACGCTTTTCCTGGACGAGGTGGGGGAGCTCCCGCTTTCCATCCAGAAAAAGTTTCTCCGTGTCCTGCAGGAAGGACGCTTCCGTCCCATCGGAAAATCGAGCGAGGTCGAGAGCGATTTCCGGGTAATCTGCGCCACGAACCGGGATCTGGACGACCTGGCCGCGAAAAAGGCTTTCCGGAGGGATCTGCTGTTCAGGCTCAAGTCCATCTCCATCGACCTGCCCCCGTTAAGGGAGCGCCCCGAGGATATTCAGGACCTGACGAATCACTACCTCAAAAGGCACAGCAAGAAGTACGGGATCAAGCCCAAACGCGTGAGCGCCGGGTTCCGGGATATCCTGATGCAGTATTCCTGGCCCGGAAACGTGCGCGAGTTGATCCACGCCCTGGAAAGCGCGCTGGCCGTGGCCCATGACAGCCCCATCCTGGTTCCCAAGCATCTTCCCTATCACATACACGTTCAGGTCAAGCGCATCGCCGCCGCAAGGAAGCAGGTGCAGCCGGGCGGCCTCCAGGCCTTCGGAGACAACACCCTTCCCAGCCTCAAGGACGTGCGGGAAGAGGCGGTCAGCGAGATCGAAGAGCAGTACCTCAAGGAACTCATGCGCCAGACAAAGGCCGACATCCGCTCGGCCTGCAGGGTATCGGGGCTCTCCCGGTCCCGGCTCTATGCGCTGCTCAAGCAGTACGAGATATCCTGATATATCCCCCTTCTCTCTTTTTTTCGCCCAAGCGTTGAAGGGCCTCTTCAGGTGCAGGTGATAGGCCCTTGAAAAAAGCCTGCCGGAACCCCTATGAATGAGGCGGCCCCATTACACCCCTTCCGCTCCGCGCATATGGGTCATGTGTCCTGCGCGACGGACTTACCCGGGACGGCGGCGGCCATGGACGCGTGCACCCTACACGGGCGGGGAAAATCCCGGGATCACCGTCAAGGGTCTTCCTTCCTGCCCCGCCACCGGAAGAATCATTTTCCTCCGCCACCGCATGCGGAGAGGTGACCGATTTGGCATATAGTTTGTTATGTATGGCATCATGGATATTCAGAAGCCCACTTTCACCCATATCATTTCCAAGGTGAACAGGTCGTCTTCTCCCGGCCTTCCCGAGCTGCGGTCTGTCCGCAACCGGTACCTGGCCGAGGTGGAACGCTTCTATCTGACGGAGCTCATGAAGTGCACCTCCGGAAACGTAACAAGCGCCTGCAGGATCTCAGGCGTTTCACGGTCCCGTTTATACGCCCTTCTTCATAAACACGAAATCTCCCGTCATATGTAGCCATGCCCTGTTCTGCCAGACAGGAATCACGAAGCCCGCTTTTGGGTGTTCCCCGTAGAAATACCGTCGGAATATTCGCCTGTAAGTGCTCGATTATCCAATCTTCTTAACCTCCCCAGTATAACCCGTCGGCAGGAAAGAAACCTCCCTGCAGGCGCAACGGTTCAGGGCCTCTTTCGTAAGCCGCTGTTATTCCGTAAGGATGAGAACCCGTGTATGAGGCGCATCCTTACAACGTTGCAAGATACGGTCCTTTTTCTGAATCCTGCCGGATAAAATCCCATCGAAAAAGAATCATCCTACATGACAGGACAGGATACCGGAGAACGGGAGGGCCCGGAAATCCCTGTTCATCATGTATTATTATGTTTTTTTTATGCTTATTTGCCTTCAGAAACATCGGCACACGAATTGAATAGAGAGAGCCTCAGTTGAGAAGTCATCGGGGTTACAGCCGACAGATGGCCCGATCACCAGAGGCAATACGTAGGAGGAATTACGAATGAGCATACACAGTGGTTTTGGTACGCTGAGTTCAGGGAGCAATACGGTCGAGATCACCACTACACTCTTCGAGCTGATGGGAGCGATGGTCGAGCAAACCGGCGGTGAAGGCGAAATCCGCCTTCCCGAACACGGTCGTTCCCAGACCGATCTGGATCAGGACAGGCAGATCGCCAGGACAGTCGCAAATATGTTTTTATCCGGGAAGATCAGGTTCAAGCATCCTCGGGATATCAAGCAGAGCTTCCCCGAGTGGTTTGATTGATTGGATCGATTGGATGGCCGGTATACCCGAGTGTGCGCACGCCCGACATGAGGCACGTCTTCGGGATGCCGAAAAAGGAGGAGATGAATGATACGATTCGGGGAGTTGTTCCAGGCGCCTGACTGGAAAACCGAAAACCATGTCCCGGTCATCGAGTGTCCTGATACCGTTCAGAAGGACGACCCCTTCGAGATCAGGGTTTCCATCGGCAAGGAGATTCCGCATCCCAATACCACGGAGCATCACATCCGCTGGATAAAGGTGTTCTACCTCCCGGAAGGAGACCGGTTCACCTATCAGCTCGCGCACATCCAGTTTTCGGCGCACGGGGAATCGACAGCCGGACCGGATCAGGGACCTGCACATACGGATCACTCTGCCGTCGTAATGGCCAGGTTGAAGAAATCGGGGAAGATCTATGCAACGAGTTATTGCAACATCCACGGCCTCTGGGAAAACACCAGGTCGATCCAGGTACACTAGTGTTTCCGACAGGGCGTCTGTTTTCGAACAAACCGTCAAAAGAGGACTCCAAGAGTCTCTGCCTCACCCGACCAGGAAAAAGATGATGAGTACAGGAGCACGCACGATGGGAAACGATCAGCCCGGTTGGACCAACTCTCTGCTGCATGCGCTGGGAAGGGGGAAGGACAATGATGGGAAAAGGGATCCGGTCTTCCTGTTTCTCGTTACCGAGCAGGGATACCCGGCGGACGACCGGACGGTGAGGGACTGTCTCAAGACGGCGGACATACCTTTTTCCGTTCCGCTCGACTGGTGCGGGGTCAGAAATTTCCAGGAGGCTACACGTCCACGGATAATCGCCCTCCCGGCAGGGAAAGGCGATGTTTTCCGCCGCGACATGGAGCGCTTTATCGATGAGGTGAACCGCAGGGTGCGCAATGCGTTGCTTTCGGAAGGGTTGCGCAAGGAGATCAACGAGGTGTGGCGGCGCTCCTGCCGGCACGAGCAGAGCCTGGCGCGGGCCTTCTGCCGCACCATGCAGGGATATGGGCTCACAGCCCCCATGAACAGCCGCGAATCGGGGTCGTCCGGCGAACCCCATGACCGCGAAAAGTTTACGGCGCCCCTTACGCATGAAACCGATTCCACCCGGATGGGGTATCTGCCGGACCGGGGTGCCGGGGATCGCCTGCACGAAGAATCCGAGATAATCCGTGAACGCATCCGGGAAACAAAGCATCGGTGTTCCGAGGAAATACGCCGGCACACCGAGCGTGCTGCACAAAGGGCTCTCGCGCCCCTTCTAGCCCGTCTCAGAAAGAAATATCGCAGCTTCCCCAGGGTCCTGGTCTATCTGGAAGATGTGGAACACGACATCCTGAGCAACCTGACGTCATTCACCCTGCCTACCTGCATGGCCCGCCGCGAGCGGTTGCACGCCCCGTACACGGTTACGGTGCTCGTCGGGAGAACCGGCAGAATGGAATATCCGGTGATCTTTGCCCGGAACCCGGATCGTGAAAAACTGATGGGCTGTTTTTTCCCGGAGGGCGATCCAGGATCCCGGCAGGAGGAAGCCGCGGGCATGAGAGGCGGACTTATCCACAAGGCCAACGGCGGGTGCCTGGTGGTGGAGGCCTCTTGGATCATCCGGAACATCCACCTCTGGGAGTTGGTCAAAAAGACCGTGATGGAGCACGAGCACGTCCTCACCACCCCCACCCTGCGCGCGGGAATTTTCACATCGGGGAACAGGGTTTCCGAATCCTTGCCCCTTCAGATCGCGGTCGTGGTGACCGGCACTCGTACCGAGTACTCCATCCTTTCAATCGTGGACCAGGATTTCTGCGGCCTGGTGGGCAGCCCCTGGAGCCGGGAGGACGGCCCGGGGGAAAACCTGGCTGGGTCGTCCCCGCATGCGGCCTTTGTAGAAGGGGGACCCTTGTCGTGCCATCCTTCTGCACGCAAGGCGATCATCCGGCTCTGCACGCAGCCCGGGGTCCCGGATGAACGTTTCGAAGAGCATCTCGAAACGCTCCTGCGCGTGATCAAAAGGGCCCGTGCGTATGCAGGGATCCAGGATATCACCGCCGAACACGTTTCCCTGGCACTTCAGAACGCATGCCGGGGTTCGTTATCAACACCGGAGTCGGGGGCGTTCCGCAGATACCCGTCTCCCGCCAAGCGGATCAGGTATACGGTAGAACCGGAAACCATGATGGAACCGACAAAATCACATTCTTAAAAAGGTGCTTATCTATGGCAAATAGACACGATTATTCTGAGCTTCAGCTTTATCTCCGAAAAATCAGACGGTATCCTCTCCTCCTGCCCGAGGAAGAGTACAAGCTGGCGAAACAGTACCAGCAGGGCGATGTGAACGCCGGGCAGAAGATCATCCACGCAAACTTGAGGTTCGTCGTCAAGGTGAGCCAGAAATATTTCAACAGCGGACACAATTATCTCGAAATCGTCCAGGAAGGAAATCTGGGGCTCATGAAGGCCCTCACACGATTCGATCCCGACAGGGGGGTGCACTTCATCTATTATGCCGTGTGGTGGATCGAGGCATCCATCAAGGACTTTATCCGGAAGAGCAGCAAAATCCGCACGGGGACGCTGCGGCATACCAAGGATCTCCTCTCGCTCGACGAGACTATCGCAGGAGACCCCAGCGAGACGGACCGGTGGGTGGATTATCTCACGGACGATTTCGACCTGGAATCGCTCTACTCAGACCGGGAGATATCGCGTCACGTTTCGTTTCTCTTTCAGCAGGGCTTCACCATGCTGACACGCCGGGAGCTGTTCATCATCCTGAAGCGCTTCTATTCAGACCCTCCGGTCACCCTCATGGAGATCGGATCCCAGCTCGGTTTGAGCCAGGAGCGGGTGCGGCAGCTCCAGGTCAGGTCGCTCCAGAAGATGAAGCAGTTCCTGGAAGATCAGGAGATCAGCCCCTTACGCTCGTATGATCTCATCTCGTGCGGCGGCGGCGACAAGGCCTGCAGGTTGGCAGGACAATAGGGGTGCACCCGGGAGACGAGCAGGATCAGACGCTTTTCGGCATGTCCGTGATACGGGGCACCCACTGAAGGGAACGTGTGCGCAAAAGGCCTGGAGAAGGGAGGGTTGCCCCTTTATGCTCCCGTTAAAACGGATACTCGTACCGACCGACTTCAGCGAGGCGTCCTACAGCGCCTTCGGCGCGGCCCGGGAGTTCGCGGAGCAGTACCGTGCCGGCATCGTGCTCCTGCACGTCATACCGCCCATTCCTCTGTTTGCCTATGACGTACCGGCCCTGGACATGTCCGTCTATTCCCGGACGCTCCGTGACGCCGCCATAGAGCACCTGCACGCACTGATTCCCCGCAGATTCCCCAGGGAGCTCACCGTTGAGCCGAGGGTCGTCCTTGGCGATCCCGCCCGGACGATCGTGAGGAGCGCGCGCGAGGAAGGCACGGACATGGTGGTGATCTCGACCCATGGAGAAACGGGATGGAGGCACACGCTCTTCGGCTCGGTCACGGAAAAGGTGGTGAGGCTTGCAGACCGGCCCGTGCTCGTTATCCAGGCTGAACAGGAAGAAGAGGGCCGCGGAGAACGATCCTGACCGGGCGTCAGACAGGTGCTTGGAGCTTTCTGCCCGGTGCTGTCGCAAGGAGAAGGTTCGATGACAGAAGACCAAGACTATATCAGATGGTTCGAAGACCTGGGAAACGAGGACGTCCCGGCAGTGGGCGGAAAAAACGCGTCGCTGGGCGAGATGATCGGGACACTGAAAGACAACGGAATCCGTGTCCCCCGGGGATTCGCCACCACGGCCCGCGCCTATCGCGAATTTATCCGCAGGGCCGGCATCGAGGATTCCATCAAGGTGCTGCTCGAAGAGATGCAGCAGGGGGAGAAACCTCTGCACGATGTCGGCAGGTCCATCCGCAGGCTTTTTCTCTCCGGAGAGTTCCCCGCCGAACTCTCTGACTCGGTGCGCAGAGCCTACCGGAAGCTCTCCGAGCAGTACGGAGAAGACGCCGTTGACGTGGCGGCCCGCAGCAGCGCCACCGCTGAGGATCTCCCGGAGGCGAGCTTTGCGGGTCAACAGGAAAGCTATCTCAATCTCCAGGGAGAGGACGAGGTGCTCGACGCCTGTCGGAAATGCTTTGCCTCGCTATTCACGGACCGGGCGATCAGCTACCGGCAGGAGCAGGGATTCGACCATCTCAAGGTGGCGCTTTCGGTGGGCATCCAGAAGATGGTGCGCTCCGACCTGGCGGGTGCCGGGGTGATGTTCACCATCGACACGGAGACGGGCTTCCCGGGAGTCGTGGTGATCAACGCCTCCTGGGGTCTGGGGGAGAACGTGGTCAAGGGCAGGGTTACCCCGGATGAATACCTGATCTTCAAGCCCCTGCTCGGTGAGGACAGCCTCGTCCCCATCATCGGGAAGACCCTGGGCGAAAAGGAGGACAAGCTCGTCTACTCGTCCGGAGACAGCCGGACCACCCGGAACGTGAGAACCAGCAGGAAGGAACGCAGGTCCTTCGTGCTCACCGACACGGAGATCCTCACCCTGGCACGGTGGGGCGTGGCCATCGAAGAGCACTATGGCCGGCCCATGGACATCGAGTGGGCCAAGGACGGGCAGACCGACAAACTCTTCATCGTTCAGGCCAGACCGGAGACCGTGCAGTCGCAGAAGACCGCGAAAAGCCTCAAGACCTATTCCCTGAAGCAACGCTCCGAACTCCTGGCCGGGGGCCTGAGCATCGGCAGCGCTATCGCCCGGGGAAAGGCGAACCTCATCACCGACGTGAAAGACATCGGCGACTTCCCCGAGGGCGCGGTACTCGTCACCGGAATGACCGACCCCGACTGGGTGCCCGCCATGAAGCGCGCAGCAGCCATTGTCACCGACCATGGCGGACGGACCAGCCACGCGGCAATCGTGAGCCGCGAGCTGGGGATACCCGCGGTGGTGGGAACGGGTAACGCCACCGAAGTCCTGGAGGACGGGCGGGAGATCACCGTATCCTGCGCAGAGGGAGACGAGGGTCATATCTACGAAGGCGCGCTCGACTACGACGAGTCCGATATCGACCTGACCTCCATTCCGGAAACCAGAACAGAAATCATGATGAACATCGCCAGTCCGGCCGGGGTGTTCAACTGGTGGAGACTGCCGGTCAAAGGGGTCGGGCTCGCCCGGATGGAGTTCATCATCAACAATGCCATCAAGATCCACCCCATGGCCCTGGTGAATTACCCGGACATTCCGGATCGGAAGGCAAAGAACGAGATAGCTGAGCTCACCTGCGCCTACCCCGACAAGAAGGAGTACTTCGTTGACCATCTCTCGCAGGGAATAGCCAGGATAGCGGCATCCCGGTATCCCGATCCGGTCATCGTGCGTATGAGCGACTTCAAGACCAACGAGTACGCGAGCCTGATCGGCGGGCAGGCATACGAGCCTGGGGAAGACAACCCCATGCTCGGGTTCCGGGGGGCGTCGCGCTACTACAGCGACCGCTACCGTCCCGGGTTCGCTCTGGAATGCCGGGCAATCAGGAAGGTTCGTGAAACGATAGGCCTTCGCAATGTGGTGGTCATGATCCCCTTCTTAAGGACCCTGGAGGAAGCGGACCGGGTCCTGGCCGTGCTCGCCGACAACGGCTTGAGACGGGGAGAAAAAGGCTTAGAAATATATGTCATGTGCGAGATACCCTCCAATGTCGTCCTGGCCGAGGAGTTCGCGCAGCTCTTCGACGGTTTCTCCATCGGCAGCAACGACCTCACCCAGCTCGTTCTGGGGGTGGACAGGGACTCCGCCGAGCTGGCGCCTCTGTTCGACGAAAGCAACGAGGCGGTCAAGCGCATGATCGACATGCTCATCGACAAGGCGCACCGGGCCGGCCGCAAGGTGGGTCTGTGCGGTCAGGGGCCGAGCGATGATCTGGATTTCGCAGCCTTTCTCGTGAGGGCCGGGATCGACTCCATATCACTCAATCCCGACAGCGTGATTCCGGTCATCGAGCGCGCTGCGCAGGCTGAGCGGCAGCTCGCATCAGGAGAATAAAAACAGGGAGGCATGAGGGTAGCCACGACATCCATGAGCGCACCATCCCCGGAAGGAAACCGGCAGGCACAGGCGGATAGCCTGGAAGTGCACAACAGCATGGTGGATGCCCGGGTTCGTTCAGGCCTGTCTTTTCACCGTGCTGGCCATGGCGTACATCCCCTCGGCAGCCCGCGTTCAGTATGAGATGGGAGAGGGAGTGCGTGTTATGGATGTGATCAGTCTCATCGGAATGATATCCATCTTCACCGCAGGGATCACCATAGGAATAGGATCGCTGGGATGCGCCCTGGGAGAAGGGCGGGCCGTGGCGAGCGCGTCCAGGCCCTCCGCCATGCAGGGGTCGGAAAGAAACATCAGGGACAAGATCGATGAGCTCAAGACCCGGTATCGGCAGCAGCGCCGGGCCGGCATCACCGAGGAAATGCTGAAGGTGGCGGCGGGATTCAATCCGTTGAAGAAAAGGTAGTGCCTGGAATAACCAGAGGTGATCAGGCCCCGAAGGGAGGTTCTTTTGGCGGGAATAGTGACCGTAACGCTCAATCCCAGCATCGACACGAGCTGCCGGGTATCGCAGGTCATGGCGGAACACAAGCTGCGGTGTTCGGAGCCCGTCCATGAGCCCGGCGGGGGCGGCATCAATGTGTCGCGCGCCGTCAGAAAACTGGGAGGAGAGTCTCTCGCCCTCTTTCCCGCAGGCCGGCATTTCGGCGGGCTGCTGAAAAACCTTCTTCGGCACGAGGGGGTGGAATTCCGGCAGGTGGAGATCGCCGGACAGACCAGGGAAAACTTCATCGTCCGCGAGGAGACCAGCGGGCAGCAGTTCCGGTTCGGCCTGCCGGGACCCACGATGCGGGAAGAGGAGTGCGGGGCGGTTCTCACCCTGCTCGACTCCCTGGAATCCAGGCCGGAATACCTCGTGGGGAGTGGCAGTCTTCCGCCCGGAACCCTTCCGGATTTCTATGCCCTCCTGGGCAAAAAGGCAGCCGTGCTGGGTGCGAAATACATCGTCGATACGTCCGGAGAGGCCCTGTGCCGGGCAGCCGAATCCCCGGTGTACCTGATCAAGCCGAACAGGAGAGAGCTGAGCCAGCTCGCGGGGGAGGAGATTCTGGAGGAGGACGATCTGGCCGATGCCGCGCTTCGGCTCATCAACGAGGGCATCAGCGAGATCGTGGTCGTTTCTCTGGGTGCGGGGGGAGCTATGCTGGTGACCAGGGAGGGCTGCCGACGCATTCACGCCCCAAGCGTGCAGGCAGTGAGCATGGTGGGAGCCGGAGACAGCATGACTGCGGGAATGGTTCTGGGGCTGACCCGGGGGCTCCCCATCATCGAGGCGGCCATGTTCGGCGTTGCGGCGGGCACGGCAGCGGTCATGACGCCGGGGACCGAGCTGTGCCGGAGAGAAGACACCGAGCGCCTGTATGAAAAAATCCGTGACCAAAAGTGAGAGATCGGGGCTGAAGACCTTATTATTTTCCTTATGGGGGGAATATGAAGATTGCGGTCTTTGAGGCGGAGCCATGGGAGCAGGGGATCTATAAAGACCTGCAGCAAGACCATGAGGTTCTGTTTACGGAAGACTCCCTGGACGAAGACAATGCGGACCGGTGCGCCGATGCGCAGATCATCTCCACCTTCATCTACTCGGACCTGGGAGAGAAGGTCCTCGAGCGGATTCCCGACTTGAGGTTCATCGCCACCCGGTCCACGGGATTCGACCATATTGCCCTTGACTACTGCAGGAGAAAGGGGATCCGCGTGTCCAACGTACCGGAGTACGGATCCTGCACCGTTGCCGAGCATGTGTTCGGCCTCATTCTCACCATCTCCCGTCACCTCACCGAGGCCCTCGACCGGACCCGCAAGGGGGACTTTTCCATCCGGGGGCTCAAAGGCTTCGATCTCCACGGCAAGGTGCTCGGGGTCATCGGCACGGGGACCATCGGCATGTGCGTGATCCGTATCGCCAGGGGATTCGACATGAAGGTCCATGCATTCGACGTAAGGCCCCAGGAGGGTATGGCAAAGCAGATGGGATTTACCTATCTCTCCATGGACGAGGTCCTCAGGACGGCCGACATCATCACCCTGCATGTCCCCTCCAACGAAAAGACCAGAAACCTCATTTCCACCGGACAATTCGACCTCATGAAGGACGGGGCCGTCCTGATCAATACCTCGCGCGGTCCCATCGTCGAGGTGGAGGCGCTGCTAAAGGCCCTGGCGGGGGGCAAGATCTCCGCCGCGGGGCTGGACGTGCTCTCGGAAGAGCCCCTCATACGGGAAGAAGCAGAGCTGGTCAGGTCCATGTTCCAGCGGGACCACAACCTCCAGACCCTGCTCGCAGACCATGTCCTGCTCCGAATGCGCAACGTCTACATCACGCCCCACAGCGCATTCTATACCCAGGAGGCGCTTCTGGACATCCTGAACACCACGGTGGAGAATATTCGCTCGTTTGCTTCGGGAACATCGATAAACCTCGTTGCCTGAATCACGTATTTTTTAAGCAGAAGGCACAAAGGGGATAGGGGTCTACAAACATGGTCTCCCCTTGAAAAAGGACTCTATCGGAGGAGAAAGAGGATGAGAAAGGTACAAAAGGGAGCTACAGTCATTGCCCACTTCCCGGGCATGATGAAAAACGGCACGATTCTCGATGGGCCGCTGAGATCTACTGTTGGGTACGGAAGCACCTTCCCTGCGGTAGAAGAGGCCGGGGTCGGCCTTCTCCCCGGGGAGCTCGCCGGAGAAAAGGCCCCTCCGGAAAACGTGTTCGGGGTGTATCATCGGCAGGACCTCCTGAAGGAGCTCGCGAGGTATGAAAGAACGGAAGCCGGCGGTATACACGCGGGCAGGTGGATGGAAGTGAGCCGGGAGTACGGGGGGTTCATTTCCGGCTTTGTCCTTAAGCGTCTCCGATTCGACCGTGGCCATCGACACGAATCATCCCCCGGCAGGCAAACGCATGAATTGTTCTGCACGGCTTCTCGACATATTGCCCTAAAAAGAAGGATGTCAGGCCATATGTCACGAAACCCCAGTGCCCATATGCGGAAAGGACCCATCGGGGAGGTCGCAGGATGCCCGAGTTGCCCGACGTAGAGATCTTCAGGCAGTACCTCGAATCCACGTCACTGCATAAGAACATCGTCGATGCCGAGGTGCGGGAGCCTTCACTGGTTGAGGGAACGCCTGTCCAGGAATTCCGCCAGTCTCTCAAACACAAACGCATGACGGATACCGCCCGCCACGGGAAGTACCTGCTGGTAAATCTGGACGGCCAGCTCTGGATCGTCATGCACTTCGGGATGACCGGCTCTCTGTGCTACTACCGCCGTGGTGACCCCGAACCCGGCCAGACGAAAGTCCGGTTTACGTTCGATACCGGCTATCATCTTGCCTACACCAGCAGGAGAAATCTGGGAAAGGTGTTTCTCATCACCTCTCCCCAGGATTTTATCAGTTCCCGGCAACTGGGCCCGGACGCCCTCTCCCAGAGGATGGACTTTCCCCTGTTCCGCCGGACGTTGAGAAGGAAAAAGGGCATGATCAAGCCGGCGCTCATGGACCAGAGCGCCATCGCGGGAATCGGCAACCTCTATTCGGACGAGATCCTGTTCCAGGCCGGGATCAATCCTTCCCGGCATCTGGATTCACTGCGGGAAGACCAGCTCCGGAATATCTTCACCGCCATGAAAAAGGTGCTGAAGATCGCGATTCGGTTCCGGGCCGACCCGTCCCTTTTCCCCGACGCGTGCCTCCTGCCCCGACGGGCGCACGGAGACCGGTGCCCCCGGTGCAGGTCGGAGCTGAAGGCCCGGAAGATCTCGGGAAGAACTACCTTTTACTGCCCGCGGTGCCAGCCGGAGCCCGCCCGTGCATCTTCGGAAAAGGACCCCGGGGAGGGCACCGCCCGTGCATGCTGACCTTCCAATCCCAGATGTGTCCGGCGAGAAAGGAATTGTCCTGCGATACTGGACGGTTTTCATGCCTGAGACCGTTTTTTCGCCCGAGGAGGGACCTGATCTTCCGGAAGGCGTGACCATCCCTTTCCTCCGCTCCGGGAGCCGTTGGATGCGGTTTTTCTCCCCGGATTCCGCACGGCGGGCTTAAGGAGAGAACGCAATGGTGATCGGCTGGCACATATTTTGTAGATCCTTCCTGAATTTGAAATCTTATGCATGAAGGGGGCTTGGGGGAATGAAACACTGTTTTCCCGCCAACCGTGAAAAGGGCACCGGATGAAAAGGGCGACGTCCACATTACCTGCCGCGCACAGAAACGAGATGAGGTACAACCCTGTCACGGGCAGATGGGTGATCTATGCCCTTTCCCGTCGGCAGCGGCCCCGGGAGATGGTCGGAGCGCGGGAAGGCGTACGCGGCGAGCCGGCCTATGATGAGCGCTGCCCCTTCTGTCCGGGGCACGAGCAGGATCTCACCCCCATTCTCCTGGAATACGGCCGTGGCGATTCCCCTTGGCAGATCAGGGTGGTGGAGAACAAATATCCCGCGCTGACCCCGGAGGGCGACCTGAAGCGGGTTTGCCAGGGGATGTATATGAGGATGGAAGGCTACGGACACCATGAGGTGGTCATCGAAAGCCCGGTGCACAACCGGCAGATCCCGGTCATGACCGTGGGCGAGGTGAAGACGATCGTCGAGGCGTATCACCGGCGATACCTCGAGCTCATCCGGCTTAAGAAGAACCTGCTGGTCGTCATCTTCCGCAACTACGGCCGCCGTGCGGGGGCGTCTCTCGCCCATCCCCATTCCCAGATCATCTCGACCGGCGTAGTCCCCGGGCACATCCGCGAGCAGGAGTACCGGGCGCAGCGGTACTTCGATCAGTGGGGCAGCTGCATGTACTGCGACATGCTCGCGGAGGAGCTTTCTGCAGGCCTCCGCATCATCCATGCAAACCGGTCTTTCGTATCGTTCGTCCCGTATGCGGCGGCACAGCCCTTTGAGATATGGATCATGCCCCGGGCGCACAAGGCGCATTTCGGTGATATATCCGCAGAGGAGAAGGCCGATCTGGCCTCTTCACTGCACAGCATGCTCCGGAGGGTACAGGAGAGGCTGAACGACCCGGATTACAACTACGTGATCCATTCCAACGCCAAGTACCGCACCGATGAGCCTCAGGCACACTGGTTTCTGCAGATCGCGCCGAGGCTGACCACCCGGGCGGGCTTCGAGATAGGCTCGGGCATGAGCATCAACACAAGCCTGCCCGAAGACGACGCCGCGTTCCTGCGTTCGGACCCCCTGCCTGAAAAAGGAGATCGGAATGCCGCACAGATATGACCTGGCAACCATCGAGGACTACCGGCCCCTGATCGGGGCCGCCGTTGTGGAGCGGATCAGGGAAAAGGCGGAGATGCTCCGCGGTCTTCATGTCGCCCACATCAACTCCACATACTACGGAGGGGGTGTTGCCGAGATTCTCTCCCCACTGACCCTGCTTATGAACTCCGTGGGCATCATGACCGGATGGCGGGTGATTCAGGGAGCACCCGACTTCTTCAGCATCACCAAGAAGATGCACAACGCCCTGCAGGGAGGCGCCATCAACCTCTCTCCCCGGAAATGCCGCATCTATGAGGATATCGTCTATGAAAACGCGGTCAGGAACCATCTGCACGACCATGATTTCGTCGTCGTGCACGACCCTCAACCCCTTCCCATGGTGACGAACTACAAAAAAAACTGTCCCTGGGTGTGGAGGTGCCACCTGGATCTCACCAACCCTCACCAGGAGCTCTGGAAATACCTTCTGCGGTTCATCGAGATGTACGATGCAGTGGTTCTCTCCCTCGAGGAGTACCGCCAGCGGCTCCGGACCCCTCAACTCTTCTTCAAGCCCTGCATCGATCCTTTCTCGATCAAAAACCGGGACATGGCTGCCGAAGACATCCGCGAACGGCTCGATCACTACCATATACCCGCCGACCTCCCCATCGTCACCCAGATATCGCGGTTCGACCGGTGGAAAGACCCGGCCGGGGTCATCGAGGCGTTCAGGCTCGCGAGAGAGGAGGTTCCCTGCACCCTGGTCCTGCTCGGGAACGTGGCCACGGACGACCCGGAAGGCGGAGAGGTCTACAACTCGCTCCTCAATCAGCGCGAAGAGCGCATCATCATTATCAGCCGGCAGGACACAGCCCTGGTCAACGCGCTGCAGCGCCACGCCGCCGTGGTGATGCAGAAGTCGCTGCGCGAGGGGTTCGGGCTGACGGTGACCGAGGCCATGTGGAAGGGCGCAGCCGTGATAGGCGGCAATGCAGGAGGCATCAGCTACCAGATCGAGGACGGGGTAAACGGATTTCTGGTCTCCACCATTGAGGAGGCCGCAGACAGGATAGTCCGCCTCATCCGGGACGAGGAGCTGCGGTCGAGCCTGGGAAAGGCGGCACGCGAGCAGGTCAGGGAGAACTTTCTCATGACACGGCTTCTGGAGGACTACCTCGATCTCTTTTCCTCCTTCGAGACCATCTTCCGCCTGAGAGACGGGGAGAAAGCATGAACACAATACCATCCGCCGCAGGCCTGTGCGGGACGGGGACGCCGACCCCGCGCATCCTGCGTAAGGATATATCAGAACAAGACGTTAGCACCTCTCATTTTCAGGGCCGGGGCTGTCAGTCCTCGCCCCGGCCCTGCTCTTTTTTCCCTGTACAGCTGCCCGCGTGGAAGGAGTCCCCGGGACGTGCCGGCCGAAGCTGCCGGGGGGTGCCCGATGTCCTGGGGCCTGAAGGCGGTGAACCATGCCATTCCACAACCAGGAAATAGCTGCCGCGTTCGAGAAGCTGGCAGATCTTCTGGAGATCCAGGGAGCCAATCAGTTCCGCGTGCTGGCATACCGGAACGCAGCCCGGACCATCGAGTCACAGCCGAAAAGCGTCGCCGACATGATCGATGAGGGAGAAGACCTTCAGGAACTGCCCGGAATCGGCCATGACCTGGCGGCAAAGATCCGGGAATACGCGAGCACAGGCCGGATCAGGCGGCTGGATGAGCTGGAGAGGGAGATCCCCGAAGGCCTGAGCATCCTCATGAAAATCGAGGGCCTCGGTCCGAAGAAGGTGAAAACCCTCCACGACCGGCTGGGTATTTCTTCCAGGCACGACCTTGAAACAGCGGCACGCAGCGGAGAGATCGCCCGGATCAGGGGTTTCGGCCCGAAGACCGAGCAGAAGATTCTTCGTGGATTATCCACCGCTGCCGCCCGCTCCACCCGGATCAAGTTCATCACCGCCCACGAGATCGCCCGGGCGTACCTCGCACACCTCAATGCCCTCAAGGCGGTCAGGCAGGCGGTCGTGGCCGGGAGCTACCGCCGGAAAAAAGAGACCGTGGGCGATCTGGATATCCTGGTAATCTGTGAAGAACCCGGGCTGGTCATGGACCGCTTCACCGGCTTCGAAGAGGTGAGCTCCGTGGTCTCACGGGGCGCGACTCGGTCCACGGTCGTCCTGAGGTCCGGCCTCCAGGTGGATATCCGGGTGGTGCCCGGAGAGAGCTACGGTGCGGCCCTGCACTATTTCACCGGGTCGAAGGAACACGGTGTCGCGGTGAGGAAGATTGCGCAGAAAAGCGGCCTCAAGATCAACGAGTACGGCGTCTTCCGCGGGGAAGAGCGCATCGCCGGACGGACCGAGGAAGAGGTCTACCGTAGCGTGGGCCTGCCCTTCATCGAACCGGAGCTGAGGGAAAACCGGGGCGAGATCGAGGCAGCCCGGAGAGGCGATCTGCCACGGCTCATCACCCTGGAAGATATCCGGGGAGATCTCCACGCGCACACCACCCTCTCGGACGGCAAGAACACCCTGGAGGAAATGGTGGAGGCCGCGCGCAGCCGCGGGTATGAGTATCTGGCCGTCACCAACCACTCCCCCCAGGTGACGGTGGCCCATGGGATCGACAGCACCGTTCTCATGAAACAGATCGAGGAGATCGACCGGATCAACGAGCGCTACCCCGATATCACGATCCTGAAGTCATCCGAGGTGGACATCCTCAAGGACGGATCCCTCGACTATCCGGACGAGGTCCTCAGGCAGCTCGATTTCACGGTCTGTTCCATTCACTACCACCAGCACCTCTCCCGGGAGAAACAGACCGAGCGGGTACTCAAGGCCATGGACAACCCCTGTTTCACGATCTTCGGGCACCCCACCGGCCGCCTCATCAACGAACGGGAACCCTACGAGATCGACCTGGAGCGGGTCATCGAGGCGGCACGGGAAAATGGCCGCTTTCTCGAGCTCAATGCAAACCCCGACCGACTGGATCTGGACGACATCTACTGCAAGGCGGCCAGGGACGCGGGGGTAATGATCGCCATATCCACCGACGCCCACAGCGTTTTCAACCTCGGCTATATGGAGATGGGAATCAACCAGGCCAGAAGGGGATGGCTGGAGCCCCGCAACGTGCTCAACTGCCTGGGTATCGAAGACCTGAAACGCCGCGTGAAGCGGGTGTCGACGTGATGCCTCCACCCGAGAAAAAGACGGTCTCTGTATCCCGTTGATTTCATACAAAGTGGTCGGCTCTTTCCCGGTTCCTGTGCAGATCCTGCTCACCGCTATGGCTCTGGGCATCCCCCTGCCCATAACCCCCTGCAGACTGAATATGATCAGCGACGTGTTCCCCGCCCTTGCCCTGGCAGCGGGCAAGGTCGACCCGGCCCTGATGGATCGGCCGCCTATCTGCCCGGTATGTCCCGTGCCTTGGACCTGTATCCCCCAGAGATGGCCGGCTGGCTCGTGATCCTCGGAATGAGCGTAGCACCGCTCGTCATAGTCCAGGTACTGAAATCGCTGTCCCCAATCCGGAAGGACACCTCTTCCGGGTCCTCGTAAATACCTCGGGAGAACGCCATTTGCTTCATGGCGCGTCCTGCCTATATTGTTTGGTAAGGGATCAGAGAATCTCCGGTGAGAAGCTCGGTAGAAAGCAACTGCATCGACAGATTCAGCGAGGCTCCGGCATTCTTCATCCGCATGCTGTCCGTCCCCTGATATCCCTTGAGTAGCCGGCAGACGGGCACCGGGATCGGCCCGGCGTGTGCTCCATGGCCCGGCGGCACTCTTATCGGGATGCTCCCCCTGTCAGGGCCGGAGCAACGCCCCCGGGGATGTCCTCATGAAGGAGACCTATGGAAAAAAGCGCCAAGGAAACATACCAGAAGTTTGTAGCACATATGGTCCACGACCTGAAGTCCCCTGCCATCGTCATCGGCGGATACGCACACCGGCTGCGATCCGGGAAGATCGGGGATCTGACGGATGATCAGAAGCATGCGCTCGATATGATCATCGAAAACACCAAGAGGCTCGAGCACGATCTGCACATGATCCTGGACTATTTCCAGTCGGACAGGGAACCGGCCTCCATGATGTTCCCCGAACGCGTCGATGTATGCGCCCTCCTGAAGGACCAGGTGGAAAACTACCTGGTCGAGTCGCAGGAAAAGGGAATATCTCTGGAGCTCCGGATCTCCCCCGGGCCGATATTTCTGCTGGCCTACGCCAACCCGCTCGCCAAGGCGATTCAAAACCTCATCGACAATGCATTGAAATACACGCCCTCCGGGGGGCGCGTGATCGTCAGCGCCGAGTCATCCGAAGATTCCGTGGTCATCAGCATCCAGGACACGGGCAGGGGATTGCGGCAGAAGGACATCGAGGACATCGTCAAGCCGTTCGAGGAGGTCATGGATCTCCCTAACCGTGAGCTGCGCGGCTTCGGGCTGGGCCTCTCCAATGTCAAGCGCTATGTAGACATGCACCACGGACAGCTCTGTGTGGAGAGCGCGGAAGGGGTGGGAAGCACCTTCACCCTGATTTTCCCGAAACGCCCGGTGGACGGGAAGGAGCTTAAAAAATGAAAACGCCATGCGGATCTCTTCATCCGCATGGCGCATATATTGGTTGACTCCCCCCAGGGTTCCCCCTCTTTTTCCCCTTTCTCGGCAGGAAAAAAATGAGGGTTGGAGAACGGGGCTGAGGTAGGTTCTCCAACCCCCGCTAAGAGGAGCATACGTGGTCTTTTGTATAGTGCCTGTAATACCTTCCTTTCTCTCTGTACATGCTCTTCACTTCTTCGTCCTTAAAGGCCGGTTTGTCCTTGTGCACCTTTCCCCGGTCCTTTTTCTATTCGAACATCGCCGCTGCCGTGCGGGCCATCTGGCACACATACCCCCATTCATTGTCGTACCAGGACATGACCTTCACCAGATCACCGTCAACCACCTGGGTCATATGGGAATCCACTATGGAGGCATGACCGTCCTGAATGATATCGGTGGATACGATCTCGTCCTCCGCCACCCTCAAGACCCCGCTGTACCGTTCGGTTTCAGCCTCTTCGCGGAATATCCCGTTGACCTCGTCCACACCCGTCCGCCTTTTGGTGAGGAACACGACATCGGATAGGGAACCAGCCGGAACCGGCGACCGTACCGCCACGCCGTCGAACTTGTCGGCGAATTCCGGCAGGACACTCCCCGCGGCCCTGGCCGCACCGGTGGTGGTCGGAACCAGGTTTATCGCCGCGGCCCTGCCCCTCTTCAATTTCTTGTTGCCGCCGTCCACCAGGTTCTGGGATGAGGTGTAGGCGTGTATGGTGGTCATGATCGCCTTTATGACCCCGACCCTCCTGTTCATGATCTCCACCAGGGGAGTTATGCAGTTGGTGGTGCAGCTTGCCGTGGAGATGATATCGCTCTCTTTGGCCGGCCTGTTCACGCCGTGGACCACGGTTTCCACGTTGCCGCCCTTTGCCCGGGTCGAGAGGATCACACGGGAGGCGCCTGCCTGGAGATGATTTTCCAACTCCTTTCTCGTCGTAAACACCCCGGAGCATTCAAATACCAGATCCACCTGCAGGTCCTTCCAGGGGAGATCCCCGGGGCTTTTTCCCTGCAGAAAGCGATATTCCTTTTCATCGACGACAATGGCATCCTCCCTGCTTGTCACCGCCTTGCCGTATCGCCCGTATACCGAGTCGTACCTGAGCAGGTATGCAACGTTGTCCACCGGCTCGAGGTCATTGACCGCAACGACCTCGAGCCCGGGCATATCGACGAGCACCTTGAACAGCGCTCTTCCGATCCTTCCCATGCCGTTTATTGCAACCCTTGCCATTCTCTTCCCCCGGTACTTCCCCCGGATGAAATCTTGTTTCCCGACACTTTTCAGAAAACGCCGGATCGTCCGATCAACCTCCCCCCACACGTGTGGGGGGAATCGATCTCCTCCTTTTTGAACGCCAGAAGATTTCAGGGGCGTTCTTTGCTTTGAACTTCCCCTGAAAAAAATACCTCACGAAGAAGCATCTACAAAGAGTGTGCCAGGAGAAGATTGTTTCATATCACTCGCAATACTAGTTACTTATATTTTGCAGGCATCGGCATGACCCGGGAATGTGTCTTGCGGAACAGGATTCAATCCTACGGAGGGGGAAACCCGGCGCTGCCCTTTCATCCGCGTACATGACCACAAGGCCGCCCTTTGTAGCGGGAACAGAACACCGGGCCTTGCAGGATGGCGGGCACGGTCTTGGTCCGTAGCCCGCTTAAGGGTATATCGATGTCCTGTCCGGGCTATCTCCCCGGAGACCCGGGACGCGTTTCCGGAGAGACATTCTCCCCTTCGAGATCCATTTTCATGGAGATGAAGTTGAAGAGATCACGCAGGGTCACGATGCCTTCCAGATGACCGTGGTCCGTTACCAGGAGCCTGCTCACCCCTTCGCGATTCATCCTGGCCATGACCTTCATGGCATCGGTGGAAGGCTCCACGGTATTCTGTTCCGAACACTGCGAAACGATATCTTCCACATGCCTGCGTTCCCACTCTTCACGGGGGATCTCCTTGATCCTGTCCAGGGTGATGCAGCCTTCGAGATTCCCTGCATCGTCCTGCACGGGAAACATCTTGTAATGATACTTGTAGAAATAGTTGTGAATGAGCTGGTCCAGAGACATGGCCGGAGAGACCGAAACCGGGTCCTTTTTCATGAACTGCCTGACCGGTTCACCGCTCAGGACCCGCTGCATGAGTAGCTGTGTGTATGAGGTCTGGGACGCGCTTCTCAGAAACAGCCCGATGAGAACCCACCACATGCCGCCGATGAAATTTCCGGTGATGATATTCAAAACGCCCAGGAGGATAAGCGCCAGCCCGAAACCGGCCCCTATCCGGGACGCGATGCGGGTCGCCCAGCGGAGGTTGCCCTTCCACTTCCACAGGGCCGACCGCAGAACTCTGCCGCCATCGAGCGGATACGCCGGCACGAGATTGAACGCGGCCAGAACGAAGTTGATGACCGCCAGGTAGTTGAAAACGGCCCCCACCGGCGCGGGCCACTGCGCCTGGGTCCCGAACCGGTATACCCCATAGAAGACAAAGCCCAGAAAGATGCTCGACAGAGGTCCGGCAATGGCCATGAAGAATTCGGTCCTGGAGTCGTTCGGCTCCTCGTTCATCTCGGAAACGCCGCCGAACACGAACAGGGTGATCCCGCTGATGTCGAGGCCGAACTTGCGCGATACCAGCGAGTGGCTCATCTCGTGGAAAATGATAGAAAAAAACAGTCCAAGGGCGCCGATCACGCCCATGATCCAGTAAGTGGTCGTGGAGAAGCCCTGGTAGTAGTAGGGAAAAAATCCTGCGGCCAGCGTCCAGGTAATGAGCACGGCGATGATGACCCAGCTCAGATCGAGATACACGGTAAACCCGAAGAGTCTGAATACCTGTATGCGTTTCCCAAACATGCGTTCATCTCCCTTTGGGCAGGCTTAAGCCGCCCGACGAATGATTTTCCTGCCGGCATCGCATGAACCTGAAACGATTGTGCCTTTACGGTCCGGTGAAACCGCGCTCGTCGGAGAAATAAACTACAATGATTATGCCAAAAATCCGGTCTCCTGGAATCGGCACTGCCCCCCAGATATTAGCTCGTGGCGACTGTATACACGCGCCATGCGCCCGTCCGGGAAAACAAGACGATTCCCGCGCAGGGGGACACCATCCCAGGCGGACCGTCGAAGGTCTCCGGATGATAAGTCCCGGCACGTTCAGGGCAGAGGGGAAATACCGGGCGCTGGCATCCTTTTTGTAAATTCGTGCGGGCATGTCTGCCGGACAGTACCGCCTCAATGACCCGCTTCAACTCGGAAAACATTGAAGGAGTCCACATGAAACACAGAATGACCGCCATCTTCGTCGTCCTCGCCATCATCGCAATCGCATCCATCGTTCTCCTCTCGTTTTTCTCCAGGATCCTTGTTCAGTGGCTCTGGATGGACAAGCTCGATTACGGGGTCATCTTCTGGAAAAGTCTTCTCCTGAGGGTCGCCATTTCCATCACGGTCTTTGCGTCCGTGTTCTCCGTCTTTCTGCTCAACTCCTGCATACTCATCCGCAGGGTCTTCCACTTCAATTCCGAGATCTTCGTACACCTCGGTGATCCGGGGGGGAGGCGACTCACCGTGGTGTCCGAAGAGAATCTGCTCCCCTTCTCGATGGCGCGCCTCATCGCGTTTGCGTCATCGCTTGCCTTTGCCTTTCTTTTCGCCATGATACTGCAGAACACCTGGGATGTCCTGCTGCGCTACATCTGGCGGGAGCCTTTCGGAGAGACGGACCCGGTCTACGGTCTCGACATCGGGTTCTACCTGTTCGAGCTCCCCTTCTACGAAATCATCCAGAACAGTCTCTCGGCCCTGTTCCTGATTCTCCTGGCCGCAACCGCCCTCATCTATATATTCCTCGACAGAATCCGTCTCGAGAAGACACTGATGACATCCATCGGCCACTCGGTTCTGGCGCACGTATCCATCCTCGCGATCCTCTTCCTCCTGAGCTTTGCGGCAGGCTATCTGCTGGACCGGTATCAGCTTCTCTACTCGGCCCAGGGGACTGTGTACGGCATGGGCTATACGGACTATCACGTGGTCAGAATCGGCCTTTGGGTGATGACCGGTGCGACCCTGATGCTGGCGGGAATTCTCGGGCTCAACGTGTTTGTGAGAAGCCTGGCCCTTCTGGTCGCGTCGGTCGGCGGGTTCGCCCTTCTCGCCTTTGTCGTGATGGGAATCGTGCCGTTTTTCGTGGGCAAGTTCATCGTGCAGCCCAATGAGCTTCAGAAAGAGCTGCCCTTCATCGAAAACAACATCGCCATGACCAGGAAGGCATACATGCTCGACAAGATCCGAGAGATCCCCTATGCCTCGGGCACGGGGCTCACGTCGGCCGACATCCGGAAAAACCGGGATACCATCGGCAATATACGGCTCTGGGACTGGAGGCCGATTCTGCAGACCTATCAGCAGGCGCAGGAGATTCGTCTCTACTATCACTTCTATCAGGTGGACGTGGACCGGTACCATCTCCCGGGGGCGGGCTACCGGCAGGTGATGCTCTCCGCCCGGGAGCTCTCCGAAGAGCTACCCGAGCGCGCCAGGACCTGGGTGAACAGGTATCTCCAGTTCACTCACGGCTATGGGCTCGCCATGAGCTTCGTGTCCGAGGCGGTGGCGGAGGGCCTCCCCCGCTACGTTATCCAGGGCATCGTCCCGGACTCCGAGTATCTGGAGGTGACCCGGCCGGAGATCTATTACCCCGAAAAGGCCCTGGGCCACCGGATCGTGAACACCGGCATCGCGGAGCTCGACTACCCCAGAGGGGATGGAAACGTCTACACCCGCTACCAGGGCTCCGGCGGCCTGCCCATGGACGGCTTCTGGAAAAGGCTCCTGTTTGCCTGGCACGTCAACGACATCAATATCCTGATCTCGGGCTACATCCTGCCTTCAAGCCGTATCCAGCTCTGGAGAAACACCGAAGAGAGGGTGAGCCGGATCGCCCCCTTTCTCGTGCTGGACCAGGATCCTTACCTGGTGGTCAGCCGGGGAAGGCTCTACTGGATACAGGATGCCTACACGGTCTCGGACAGATACCCCTACGCCGAGCCCTACCAGAACCGGCTCAACTATATCCGCAATTCGGTCAAGGCGGTCGTCGACGCCTATGACGGATCGGTCGCCCTGTATGTCTTTCATCCCGAAGACCCGGTCATCCGGGTGTATCAGAAGGCGTTCCCCGGGGTGTTCCGGCGGTGGGACGAGCTTCCCGGGCATCTGCTGGAGCATGTCCGCTATCCCGAGGACCTGTTCACCGCCCAGATGTATCTTTACCGGACCTACCACATGAGAGTTCCCCAGGTGTTCTACAACCAGGAGGATCTCTGGACGTTCCCGCAGGAAAAGTATGCGGGGGAATCCATCGAAATGCAGCCCTACTATATCCTCATGCGCCTGCCCGGAGAGGAGCGGCTGCAGTACATCATGCTCCTGCCGTTCACCCCGCAGGACCGGAAGAACATGATCGCGTGGGCGGCGAGCAGATCGGATTTTCCCCGCTACGGAGAGATCGTGGTCTACACGCTTCCCAAGCAGCGGATCTTCTACGGACCCGAGCAGATCGAGGCCATGATCGATCAGGACGACGTGATCTCCCAGCAGCTTTCCCTGTGGGATCAGAGGGGCTCCCGGGTGATCAGGGGAAATCTCCTGGTGATCCCCCTGGAGACATCGTTCCTCTATGTGGAACCGGTTTTCCTCATCGCGGAGGGCACAAACCTTCCCCAGCTCAAACGTGTCATCATGGTCTACGGGCAAAGGGTGGTCATGGCGCCCACCATACCCGATGCCGTAAACGCGCTCTTCGGCAAGAGAGAGGCCCGGCGTGAGGCAGCGGAGGAAGAACAGGGAGCCCCTCCGGAGATCCGGGAGGATGTCCTCGATACGATGCAGCAGGCCGAGCAGGCCCTTGCCCGGGGTGACTGGTCCGGGTTCGGCCGGGCCATGGACCGGCTCCGGGAGATACTGAACCGGCCCGCCGGAGAAGAAGCCACGGGGCGGTGAGGCCGTATCTTGCAAGCAGGGGAAAATCCGCAAACACACAGGCCCGGCCTTCCCGTCGCGCCGCACCGGCTCGAAAGGGTGCAGCCGCATCTAAGGCCGGCTTTGAACTCTCCTGCCTTTAACCTTATATGTGTAAACAGGGGATGCGAGGATCTCCATGGCTCCGCACCCCTGCGAAAGAATACGGGTTCAGAGGTATTGTACGTATGCGCGGGCCGCACGACCATCCGGAAAAACATGGGCAGCACCATGCACAGGGGCATGCCGGGCACGCACGGGCTCACTCCGCCCGGATGATCGAGGATTTCCGGAGGAGATTCCTGGTCTCTCTCGTCATCACCTTCCCGGTACTGGCCCTCTCGCCCCTGATCCAGGATTTCCTGGACATGCCACCGGTGATCGGGGCCCGGGCCGATCTCCTGGTGCTCTTCGTCCTCTCCTCCGTCATCTATTTCTACGGCGGCTCCCCCTTTGTCAGAGGACTGGTGGACGAGCTGAAAAACAGGCAGCCTGCCATGATGACCCTCATCGGGCTCGCCATAACCGTTGCCTATGTCTACAGCACCGCCGTGGTGTTCGGCCTCCCCGGCATGGTGTTCTACTGGGAGCTGGCCACCCTGATCGATGTGATGCTGCTGGGCCACTGGCTGGAGATGCGCTCGGTCACGCGTGCTTCCGGCGCGCTCGAGGAGTTGGTGAAGCTCATGCCCTCGCGTGCCGGCCGGATAAAAAAGGACGGCGGCATTGAGGACGTGCCCGTTGAAGACCTGCGGGAGGGTGACCTCGTGCTGGTGAAGCCCGGGGAAAAGGTGCCCATCGACGGGGTTGTCGTGGAGGGGAGAACCACGGTGGACGAGAGCATGATCACCGGGGAAAGCCGGCCCGCGGAAAAGAACGTGGACGACAATGTCATCGGAGGCGTGATCAACGGCGAGTCCGCCGTCACCATAAAGGTGACCCGCACCGGGGAGAACACCTATCTCTCCCAGGTGATCGACATGGTGAGAAGGGCCCAGGAGTCGAAGTCCCGCGCTCAGGTGCTCTCGGACCGGGCGGCCTTCTGGCTTACCATCATCAGCCTTTCCGTGGGCGGCATCACGCTCGTTGTCTGGCTGATTCTCGGCCGGGAGTTCGTGTTCGCCCTTGCCCGGATGGTCACGGTCATGGTCATCACCTGCCCTCACGCCCTGGGGCTCGCGGTGCCCCTGGTGGTGGCGGTATCCACCACCCTGGCGGCCAGGAACGGGCTGCTCATCAATGACCGTTCCGCATTCGAGCGAGCCGGGAGCATCGACGCCATCGTGTTCGACAAGACGGGAACTCTCACCAAAGGACGGTTTGCCGTAGTGAACGTCGTCCCCGAAACCGGCTGGAGCGCGGACGATGTACTGAAAACCGCGGCCTCTCTGGAGAGCCGCTCGGAGCACCCCATTGCCCGGGCCATCGTGGAAATGGCCGGCGAGAAGCAGCTGGAGATATCGGCGCCAAAGGATTTCAACATCATTCCCGGACAAGGCGCCAGGGGTGAGATCGAGGATCATCAGGTCCTGGTGGTGAGTCCGGGATATCTGGCGGAAAAAGGACTGGAACCCGGCCGAACACTACGGGATTCCCTGTCTGCCGAGGGCCGCACAACGGTGTACCTGCTCAGGGACGGGCAGGTGACCGGGGCCGTGGAGCTCGCGGACACCGTGCGGCCCGAATCGAGAGAGGCCATTCATCGGCTCAGGCAGATGGGGCTCAAGGTCATGATGCTCACGGGCGATGCCGAGGCGGTAGCCCGAATGGTCGCCCGGGACCTCGATCTCGACGAATATTTTGCCCAGATCCTTCCCCTCCAGAAGGAACAGAAAATCAGAGACATCCAGGGTCAGGGATTCCGCGTCGCCATGGTGGGTGACGGGGTGAACGACGCCCCGGCCCTGGTGGCGTCGGACCTGGGAATCGCCATCGGCGCGGGCACCGACGTGGCCGTGGAATCCGGGGACATCGTGCTGGTTCGCTCTGATCCGCGGGACGTGTATGGCATCCTTGCGCTTGCGCGGGCTTCCTACTCCAAGATGGTCCAGAACCTGTTCTGGGCAACGGGCTACAACGTGCTCGCCATTCCGCTCGCCGCCGGGGTGCTCGCGCCCTGGGGGTTCGTGCTGCCTCCCGCGGTGGGGGCACTGGTCATGTCCGCCTCCACGATCATCGTGGCGCTCAACGCCCAGCTCTTATGGAGGGTGAAGACACAACTCCCGGAGGCGGCCGTGTAAGGGTGTATCTGAGGATATCGATACCGCCGGAGCCGGCCAAAGGTCCGGTCCCGGAATACCATATCATAACACGAAAGGAGAAGGACCATGCCTGAATTCTCAAGCGTATTCTCTGTAAAGCACAGTGACCGGAAGCTGACCAAAGAAGAGCTCATCCGGGCAATCCGTTTCAGCATCGCCGCCGAGTACGAAGCAGTGCAGATCTACATGCAACTGGCCGAGTCCATCGACGATCAGGACGCCATCAAGGTATTGAGGGATGTATCGGAAGAGGAGCTGGTCCATGCGGGCGAGTTTCTCAAGCTGCTCTACCGTCTCAACCCCGAGGAGGAGCACCACTACCGGGAGGGGTTCGAGGAGGTTGAGGAACTGATCGGCGGGAAATAGAAACTTGAGGTGACCGTTCGGCTCATACCCGGAAAAGAAAAGGAGAGACCATGGCGAGGGTCGTGTATATCATTGAACAGGATTGCCAGGGATGCGGCCTGTGTGAAGACATCTGCCCCGAGGTGTTCAGGCTCGACGGGGAGAAGGGAGTGGCCGAGGTGATCAAGCCCGAGGGAGGGCCGGAGGATCTCATCCAGGAGGCCATCGAGTCATGCCCGGCCGAATGCATTTACTGGGAGGAAGAATGACCAACCCGCAGGAAACAGGGACCGGAACACAGAATTCATCCTGCCGGGCAATGCGGTGAGCACATCCGCGCCTGGCCCCCTCCCGGGGTCGTCCCCCGGGAGGGGGCAGCCGCCGATTCGGGAAATGCCGGGACGGCGGGAAACTCGTGGCTGAAGCAGCTTCTTACAGGTATGCCTGCCTGAGTTCGAACACCCCGGCCTGACGCTTGAGGGCGGGCTCGTCCCGTATGCTGGCGTTCAAGGCTTCGAGTATTGATCTCAGCTCATGCCGGGTCTTGCCTTGCGCATCAAAGAAGAGTGTGGTCTCCGGATTCAGGGTTACGGTCTTTCCCAGATGCCCGGAGAGTATTCCTTCCAGGGTCTCCGTGTCGATTTGCCCGGCGCGATCGAGCCTGACCACGGTGAGTTCGCCTGTATCGCCATCCGGCAGATAGATCGTCCCGGTCGTGATATCCACGGCAAAGGCCACGACCCCGGGAACGATAAAGAGCAGGAGCAGTGCTGCGTCAAGCAGAGCCACGACCGGATCGATCTGCCCCCCTTCCTGTCCCCGCCTTTCCGGGTACAGGAAGTACCCGCATGCGGTGAAGCTCGTGAGACACGTGACGACGAGCACCACGGCCAACCATCTTTTCAGTCTCTGTACGATCATAGAACACCTCCCGGTTCTCTTCAGGAACCTGTTTTTTTAAAGGACCCGCAGCATCCTTCGGGCATCGGTGCCGGTCTTCCCGGGCCCGGGGTACATGAACCTCTCGAACGTCCCCGGCCGCCTTCTCCTCAACCCTTCCCCGGGAAAGAGGAGCCGAGATAAGCCGTGGGCTCCCGTGCACCACCGCATTGAGCGGGACCCGTATCAATCGCCGATGATCTTTACCAGAACCCGTTTCCTCCTCCTGCCGTCGAACTCGCCATAGAAAATCTGCTCCCAGGGGCCGAAATCGAGCCGGCCGCCGGATATGGCGACCACCTCCTCCCTGCCCATGACCTGGCGCTTGAGATGCCCGTCCGCATTATCCTCTCCCACATTGTGCCGATAGCGGGAAACCGGCTCGTGCGGGGCAAGCTCTTCCAGCCACCGGGCAAAATCATGGTGAAGCCCGCTCTCGTCGTCGTTGATGAATACACTGGCAGTGATGTGCATCGCATTGACCAGCACCAGCCCCTCCTTCACCCCACTCTCGTGGAGGCACTCCTGCACCTGGGGCGTTATGTTGATAAACTCCAAGCGACTCTTTGTGTTGAACCACAGCTCCTTCCGGTATGATTTCATCCTGCGGGATCCCCCTCCTCTTTTTTTCTCGTTCCCTTCATCCGGCGAACGAGATTCTTTTTCAGCAAGGCCCGGGGCATCGAGAGGGCTTCCGGACCGTTCCGCTCTCGACTCCCTCCCGAGCGCACCGCACAAGCAGACGACACAACGGCGTAAAGCCGCCGGACGCCCCTGATCTGCCCCAGGGAAAACCGCTTTCCCGGAAAACCCGGGCCGAAAAATATCACCATCCGGTCATCCGTGACCTCCACGGCCATGGAGGAGAAAAAGAGCCCCAGAATGATCAGCAGAACGCCCGTAAAGAGCGTGCCCGGGTTCCAGTTGTTCCGCGCCGACAGAACAATCACCAACAGGGCGGAGCCGAATAGTCCGCCCGGCGAGCACACGGCCCTTTTGTGTGTGTTTATAGTGCATCGCTTCCGGCTTCCCTTAAAAAGAACCCTTAAAACAAGGCCTCCATACCCTACCATTGTATAGTACCGAAAAGGGCTCCCTGCCTCAATACCCCGGCAACGGCCCGTCAGAGGGCGCCGTGCGTTGCCGGGCGGCCCTTGTGTGTGGCGGCGGGTCCCGCCATACGCAAGGGTGGAGTGGAACGGAAACCGCAAAAGATGACAGGCTCGTGGGCATGGGCTTCAACTGCTCATGGACATCTCCACAACCTGCACATCGCGGCGCGGGGCACCGGGAAAAATATCCAGACCGCGCTCTCTTGCCATGCCCGGGAATGGCTGTCAACCGCGCGCCCGTTCACGCCTCCTCTCCGCAAGCCACCCCAGCAGCGGCGGCACCCAGCAGAGGTTCGCGACAATGGTCTCAAGGGCGGTCAGAATCTGGGTGGAAGGGCTGAACCCCGACATTCTCGCAAAAAGGAGCCCCAGGGGGACAATCAGGATGAGCTCGAGCCCGGAGACCATGACCGGACTCGCGAAATAAGACCGCACGGCGCGGCCTGTGGTCGGGGTCTTTCGCCTGAGATACACGAACCCGGACACATTGCCCCCGATCTGATCGGAAAGCGCATAGAAAAATGGGATGTAAAACCCCTCCACCCCGTATACATCGACACCCGCAAGGCGGCTCACGGCATCGATGAGCCAGGGAAGCGCGATCCCGAAAAACTTCCCCCAGCCATAGGCCTCCGCCATGCTGGAAGCCCCTCCCGCAATCCTCCTGCGTATGGCGAAGATCCCTTCGAAGATGCTCTCGCCTTCTCCTGCCAGGGTCCTCACCATCCACTGCCCTATAGCGCTCCTGGACAATGCCAGCGAGTCGAGGACGACCGCGAGGGCAAGCCCGCCGACAAACCCTGTCAGGGTAAACTTGAGTAGCTCGCCGAACCCTTCCTCCGGCTCTTCCCCTGCGACCTCGTTTTCTTCACGCTCTTCGTTCATGACACGCGGCGGCCTGGCCGCTCCCGAAAGGGTTATCCGCCCCCGGCAGCGAGCTTCATGTGCTCGGGCATGAGCACGGACACCACCTCGCCCCGGACGCACTCTGCGCCTCCGGCAGACACCGTGACCTCCACCACGACCTTGCGATCGCCGATCTCCCTTACCCTGCCCCTGAGGGTGAGCCGCGTGCCCAGAGGGGTGGGCTTAAGATAATCGACATGGAGAGACGCGGTGACAAAGCGGAGCGCCGGCTCCGTGCCCATCTCCCTTCCCTGCCGCCGGTACGCCGCTGCCGATGCCGTGCCCGTGCCATGGCAGTCGATGAGCGACGCGATGAGCCCCCCGTAGACGTACCCGGGAACCGCGATGTGATAGGGTTCGGGCAGAAATTCGGCAACGCTCTCATCCCCGTCCCAGAAACTCTTGAGTTTGTAGCCGTGATCGTTGAGCCTGCCGCACCCGTAACAATGGCTCAGGTCGTCGGGATAGTAGTCCTGGAATCCTCTGGCACCCATGTCGTTCCTCCTTTTATCAAATGATGATCCTGTATTGGCTGAGATCAGATCATACCACAAGTGCGGAGCCGGGAAACAACCCTTTTCCCGGTCTCCGATCCAGCACCCCTGTGACCGGGCGGCGGCGAGGCGTCGCAAAAACGCCGCAGGCCCCCTTCCCTTCGAACATGGTCCTCGTGCAGTCATGACGGGCGAGGATCCCCGTGGCTATCGCCGAAACGGCACTGCCCCTCCACGCAGTCCGGCCGGTCCTCCTCGACCCGGGCACGGCGAAAGGATGCCCCCCGCACGTTCTCTATGGTCCGGACGGTTCCCCGGGGCCACTCCTCCTGCACGCCCCCCGGTGCATCCGGCATTCCTCGCCCTGAAGCTCCAGCTCCACGGTGGAATGGGCTATGTCGTGGCCTGCAATGACTCTGCGGATCTCGTTCTTGAGACAGGCCAGATCGTCCGTGGTCTGGTCGCCCTTCAGGGACGCGTGCATGGTCAGGACGTGATGATACCCGTCCAGGGTCCACACATGGGCATGATGGGTGCCCGTGATACCCGGAATCCGCCTGATCTCCCGCTCGATTCCCGGGAGATCCACCTCCCGGGGAACTCCCTGGAGAAATATGTTCATGGTGATCCGGAAGCCCTTGAGCACGTTAAAGAGCACGTAGAACGTGATCGCGATGGACAGAACGGCATCCAGCACCGGGACCTTCCAGAAGAGGAGAACGATCCCTGTGACGAGGATGGCAAGCCAGCCGAGAACGTCCTCCAGGAGATGCCACGCCACGATCCGCGCATTCATTCCCTCTTTGCCCCTGAGTCTCAGGGCGGCCAGCCCGTTTACGAGGATACCCACCACGGCGAAGGCCACCATGCCCGGGGCATGGGAAGGCTGGGGAAAGAAAAGCCGGGGAATGGCCTCGGAAAGCACGAAAATCGCCCCCACCACCAGGGTGATAACGCTGATAAGCGCACCCAGGAGCGAGAATCGCCGGTAGCCGTAAGAGAAGTACTCGTCACCCTCCCGCCGGGAAATTCGTTCGAAATACCAGGCAGAGCCCAGGGCGAAGCTGTCTCCGAGATCGTGGACCGCATCCGCGAGGATGGCCATGCTGTTTGTCCAGATCCCGCCGGCGATCTCGAGCACGGTGAAGATGAGGTTGATGAAAAACGCCAGCCGGATGCTCTCCGACACATCATGGTGCGCGTGCGCGTGGCCTCCAGTCCCGGGCCCGCCCCTGGTGCCGCTGTTCACATGGTTGTCGGTCATGGTTTTATTATAGGGTTTTCTCCACGGGTTTATAGGGCTTTTCTCACGGATATCCGGGTGATGAACGGCGGGACATCCTACGCGTGCCGGTGCCCGGGTGATCCATGGACATTCGCACGATGATCGGGCCGCAGGCCCTCTTCAGGAGACGTTTCTGTTTTCGGTCAGGCCGAGCCACACCGTGGCGTCGTGCGTGTCACGGAACACCTGGAGGTCGATCTGCACATTCCCGGTGTCAAGGAGAATATCGAAAACCCTCGACAGACCATATGCCAGGTTCGTCTGGGCAATGATGGCCCACTTGAGCGTCCTGTCCTGAGGGAGACAGCCCCTCACGACCCGCACGTGGCTCATGATCTCGTCTGAGGTGAGGGTTCCCCTGGCATTTCTGAGATCCGTCAGCCCGCTGGTGACATGCGTGAAATCCGGGCTGCCCGCAAGCAGACGCACCGAATCGTTGAGGATGTTCAGGCCGATCCTGCCCTGATGCCTGATACGGGCGAATCCATGACGCCGGTCAATGCTGATTTCAAAAAATCCATCCTTACTGCTCATAGCGGCCTTTCCGGAAACAACCGGGCACTATGGCCGGTCCGTGGGGGAAAGACCGGGTGCCTTTTCCCGTTGTCGCACCGGCATCGATCAGCATGCCGCCGCGACCCGACTCTGTTCACCGGGTCTCACAGCAAGACCGTGCCGGAGCAGGCGGACGAGAACCGCAAAAGGCATGGTAGCGGCGGCACTGCTTGAAGCGATGGATATCAATAAAGTAACCTTACATTATAATGAGATGGACCGGCAGAGGCAAGAGGGCACGTGATTTTTATCCCGATGTTGACTCCCCCGGTCGAATGGGGCAGAACATACGGTAAATACCGCGCATGTCCCCGTTTCTGCCCGAAGGATGGTACGAACGTCGTGCTTCCTCTTTAGATTCCTTGGTGCGGGGCGCGTGAGAGCAGGGGGATAACCCATGGCCAAGGTTCGATTCGAAGATATCGCGCAGGGAATCGACGAGGCGATTTCATCGCTCTTCGATGCCTTCGGCGGAGGCCGCAGCCTGCTGAAATCATCGCGCGACGTCTACCTGAAGGTCAACGGCATCGACTTCAAGCCGCACGTTTTCACCTCGCCCGCGGTGGTCTCCGCGCTGGTGCGCTACTTTCAGCAGCAGGGCGCGCGCCATGTCTACGTCATGGAGAACAGCACCCAGGGCAATTTCACCAGGCTCGTGTTCGAGATCTGCGGGATGAAACAGGCCTGCACCTCGACCGGGGCCGTCCCGGTCTACCTGGACGAGACCGGGGAGATGCCCATGTTTCTGACCGGCATCGAGTCGTTTGTCCAGATCCCGGACTTTATCCACGAGCGCCTCATCACCCGGCGGCAGGACAATCTCTATATCTCCGTGCCCAAGCTCAAGACCCACTCCATGACCACGGTGACGCTGGGTATCAAGAATCAGTTCGGCCTCCTCCACCAGAAGAGCCGGATCCCGGACCACAACTACCGGCTTCACCAGAAGATCGCGGACATCTATGCCAATATCCGTCCGGACTTCACCCTCATCGACGGAATCGAGGCGACAAACTACGGCCATTACCCGGCGCTCGCACAGAAAGAGCTCTGCGTGGTTCCCAAGAACGTGCTCATCGGGGGGGACGACCCCATGGCCGTGGATGTGGCGGCGGCTGAGTTCCTGGGGTTTTCCCTGGGCGAGGTCGAGCACCTGAGGCTCGCGGCGGAGTACGGATTCGGGGAATCCGATTTTTCGAAAATCGAGATCGAAAACCGGGAGATCTTCGAACAGCGGCGGCAGAAGTTCCGGTGGGACCTGCTGGAGAAATTCCCCCCCGGGGTGAAAATCATCCGGGGAAGGACCCGGTGCTGCGCCGAGGGGTGCAGGCGCAACACCGAGGCCGTGCTCGAGGTGTTCGGCCAGGACTATGCCTGCAGGGGGAGTTTCACCATCCTCATGGGCAAGGGGATCCGGCCTGAGGACCTGGTGGGCGTGACCGGTCCGGTCCATATCGCGGGAGACTGCGCCATCTCCGAGTGGTATCCCGAGATGTGCCGCCGCGTGGGCAAGCGCAACATTACCCTTTCTCCGGGGTGCAACGACCTGGCGAAAACCATCGAGGGCCTTGCCAAATGGCTCCACATCTCGCCGCTGAAGCTGGTGCCCCTCAATCCGCTCAAATCGCTTCTCCTGCTCGCGCAGGCAAGGATCCACGGTACCAGAGCGAACATCCCGCCGGTCCTGAAGCTCTGAACAGCGCCCCTTCAGGAGGACTTTCTCCCGTCCTGCCTGACCGGACGATTGAGCTTGCCGCTGGAGAAGCCCTCGAGATCAAGGGTGACGAACAGGAACCCCAACTCTCTCAGGGTCGCAACGATGAGGTCCTTGTGGGCGAGCGCCCGGTCGAGCTCTTCGATCTCCACTACTGCGGTCTCCAGGGGGAAATAGCGCACCCGGCACACGGCAAAGCCCAGCCTCTTCAGGAACGACTCGGCCTCTTCCACTCTCCTGAGGCGCTCCCGGGTGATTTCCATGCCAAAGGGAATCCGTGAACACAGGCAGACGGTATTGGACTTCTCCCAGGTGGGCAGGCCCATCTGTCGTGAGTATTCGCGGATCTCGTCCTTGGTGACGCCGAACTCCACGAAGGGCTGCCAGATGCCGTCCTCCTGCGACGCCCGGATGCCCGGACGGTAGTCACCCAGGTCGGAAACGTTCATGCCGTCGGCGATGAGCGTTATGCCGTGACCCCGAGCCCAGCTCCAGGCGACCCGGTTTCTGATCTTCCTGCAGGTGTAGCAGCGGTCGGGCTGGTTCCTGGAAAAGGCGGGGTCTGCTTCCATCTCGTCGATGGAGACCACGTCGCAGGGTATGCCGATGAGCTCGGCCAGCATCCGCGCCTCGGCCGCCTCTTCGCGGTGGATGATGGGGCTGAAGAAGGTGAGCGCGCGGACGTTTCTGCCCAGGACGTCGTGGACGAGCCTGGCCAGAAGCGTGCTGTCGAGACCGCCGGAGAACAGGACCGCCATCTTCCCCCTGTCTCTGACGACGTTTTTCAGGGCATCAAACTTGTCCATTCGTCCGTCTCCTGATGGATGTGAGGATCCTCGCCGCGGCAGAGGCCGCGCCCACGCTGTTGCCGATGTTCAGCACCAGCAGTCCGGGCACGCAGCTCTGGAGCATGGCGCAAAGCGCCGTCTCGCCGCCCCCGCCGAACCCGTACCCCACGGGCGTGGGCACCGCGATCACGGGCTTGTCGGTCAGGGACGCGACCATGGTGGGCAGGATCCCGTCCATGCCGGCGAATACGACGAGCACGTCCGCCTCCCGCGTCTGGCGGATACCCAGAAACGGCCGGTGCAGCCCGGAAACTCCGAAATCGAACGCCCTGATCACCCGTGCCCCGATCTCTTCGAGCATGAGCGCGCACTCGGCGGCATAGGGCGCATCCGCGGTGCCCGCGGTCAGCACCCCCACGGTACCCAGCTCCTGCGGGCGCTGTTCGGACGTCGAGATCGCCATGAGGCTGCCGGCCCTGACGATCCGTGCCTGGGGGAACGCCTCGGCGACCGCGCGGTCCTGCTCGTCGTCCACGAGCGAGACAAAGGCCCTGCCGCCGCTGTCGAGAAAGCTGCGCACGATCCGCAGGATCTGGTCCGTGCTCTTCCCCCGGGCGTAGACCACCTCGGGGAACCCGGTGCGGCGGTGCCGGTGCAGGTCGAGGAGAAAATCCTCGCCCTGTTCGTAGAGCAAACGGATGATGCCCTCCTGGGCCTCCTCGATCTCGACCTCGCCGGCGCGCACCTTCTCCAGCAGGTCCCGGATCATTGCCCGCCACCCGATGACCCGTTGTCTGGCGTGTCGCGCCGCGCTGCACCGCTGCCTGCCGCGCCTCGGCCCGACGAACCTCCGCCCGATGCGCCGCGCTGTGGTTCTTCCCCGCCGGAAGAAGATTCCCCCGGTGCGCCCTCCTGGTCCGCGCCCTTGAGTATTGTGCCTTCACAGGTCACGCCTTGAGGAGTGGCGCTTTCCCGGAGCCCTCCCTCCCGGATCATCCTCTGGACCTCGCCCCTCACCGAGGCGACGGGCACCCCCTGCTCCCGGGATATCCGCGCGAGATCGCGGTATTCGAGCTTGGAGCGGGTCGAGCCGTCCGGCAGGACGCTCTCCTTGACGCCCACTTCACCCCAGCGTGTGCCGATAGTGTAAGAAGTACGATCGAGCACCGTTCTTTCAATAGAATGATACCGCGTCCCGATGGAGGTGGTGTGGGTCAGGAGACAGGCCACTATCCCGTGCAGGTGCTCCGCTTCGCAGATGACCTGGAAGCCGAACCCCGGCCTGCCCCGCTTCATGATCTTGGGCACCAGGAGCGCATCCAGTGCCCCGGCCTCGAACAGCCTGGCCAGTGAGGCCTCGGTTTCTTCCGGGTTCATGTCGTCCACGTCGGCCTCCACCATATACGCCCCCTGGCCGGACTCGCCGGACTTCGTCCCGCACAGGATGCAGCGGCAGAAATTGGGCCACCCGGGTATCTCCCTGTCGCCGCAGCCGTAGCCCACCGAACCGATCATAAGGTCCGCAGGTGGACCGCCTGGTTGCGCCAGGGCGGCCACGACCGCGGCCCCGGTGGGGGTGGTCAGCTCGAAGGGGATGTCCGTGAACCGCACCTGCCTGCCTTCGAGCAGCTTCACGGTTGCCGGTGCCGGAACCGGGATGGTGCCGTGCATGGACCGGGTCGTCCCCGTGCCCAGGGGGATCTGCCTGCAGTAGACCGACCCGATACAAAGATACTCGATGGCCGCGGCAATGCCCACGATGTCGAGGATGGAGTCCAGCGCCCCCACCTCGTGGAAATGCACCTCGTTCACGTCGACGCCGTGCACCTGGCCCTCGGCCCTGGCCAGCGCCAGAAAGATCGCCCCGGCCCGGTTGCGCACGGCATCGGGCAGCACGGAGAGGATCTGATCTCTGATGAGGGCATAGGTGCGCGACTCGTGCTCGTGGCTGCAATGAAAAGACAGATCGAGTGCACCGATGCCGTGAACGCTCCGGGGGGCGGTCTCCAGGGTAAAATCGCCGACCGGGAGTTTCCGGAGCATGTCCTCCAGATACCCGACCGGACACCCCAAATGAACCAGGCTCCCCAGCAGCATGTCTCCACTGATTCCGCCTACCGGGTCTATGACAAGAATCCGCACGACTTCACCTCCGGGAAATGCCGTTTTTGGTATGATTGTCTGCTCGTGTATCTTGTGCCATACTTCCCCCGCGGGGCACAATGACTTTGTAATCCGTCAATATCCTGAACTATATGGGCGAATCGCTTCCCGAGGGCTATTTTTTCACCAACTATCTTGTCCCCCTGTCATAAAAGGATTATGAAAGGGATGTGTTTCACCGAAATGTTATACTGAGGAGCAGTATGAAGAGATCCTGTCTCTTTCTTTTTCTGTGCTCGTTTCTATTCATGGGAGCAGCATCTCCGGACGTGACGACCTACACGGTCAGAAGCGGCGACACCCTCTCGGCGATTGCGGCCTCGTACATGCCCTACACCGCCGCATATACCCGGAGGGAGCTCATCGCCGGCATCAGGGCGATCAACAAGATCGACGGCCCGCTATCCATCGGGCAGTCACTGAGAATACCCGTGGCCTGGAAAGAGCCGGTGAAGGCCAGGACCGTGACCAGGCCCAGCGATTTCCCGGCGAAGGGCCTCTACATGAACCCCTCGTCCGCCGGCACCCGGTTTATCTTCGATTCCGCAGAGAGGCTCAAGAGCCTGGGAGGCAACACAATCGTTTTCGACGCCAAGGACGATCTGGGCGCCATCACCTACCCCAGCCCCATCCGCCGGGACTACTGCCCTGAAGAGAAATACTACCCGAACATCGAAGAGCTGCCCAAGCTCGTGGAATATCTCCATCGCATGGACATCCACGTTGCCGCCCGGGTGGTCGCGTTCCGCGATCCCATCATGTCGCGGACCAGGCCCGATTGGTGCATCAACCGGGAAAAGAACTGGCTCGACCCCGCGAACCCGGATGTCCAGGAATATATCCTGACCGTGATCGAAGAGCTTGTGGAAAACGGTGTGGACGAGATCCAGCTCGACTACATCCGCTACCATGCCGACGGACGTACCGATACGGGCATCGAAGGGGTCTCGCGGACGGACGTCATCGCGTCCTTCCTGGAGAAGGTGCACGCCCTCACCAGGCCCAGAGGGGTGCTGCTCTCGGTCGACATGTTCGGGATCGTGATCTGGCAGCGGGATGTTGACGTGCTCGTGGTGGGCCAGGACATCTCCAAGATGAAGCACCACGTGGATATCGTCTCGCCCATGCTCTATCCCTCGCATTTCAATCCGGGCTTCGGCGGGGTGAAAAACCCTGCGGACGATCCCTACCGGTTTATCCATAACGGCATCAGAAGGATGAGGGATCTGGTGGGCGACGAGGTGGTTATCAGGCCGTGGCTCCAGTCGTTTCCGCTGCGGGTGACCACCGGGTTCGACGCAAAGTACATCCAGACCCAGATCGACGCTGCCCGTGACGCCGGCGGTACGGGCTGGCTGCTTTGGAGCCCGGGCAACTACTACAACAACGCCTACGGGGCCATGCAGAACCTGATGAAGCCCGACCCCCCACGGGAAGTGCTGGAGGCCAGCGGCGACCACCGAAGGGTGGTGCCCGCGCTCCCGGTGCCCGCGCCGACTCCCGGCCACAAGGCCGCACCGGCACCGACCCCCGAATCTTCACCCTCGGAGGCCCACACATCCGGGCCTGCCCCGGCACCGGCAGACGAGCCTGAGCCTGCGGAGGCACCCGATCCGGCGCCCGAAATCTCCTCTCCCGCGTCCGCGCCGGCAACCTCTCCCGCCCGCCGTGAAGCCCAGCCTCCCGAGCCCTCCGAAAACTCCCGTCAGCAGCCGAAAGATATCCAGTCTTCAGGAAACGAGTCTCCCCCGGAGCACGAGCGCATGCGCATGCCCGGGTCGGCCGAGCCTCCCCGGGGCTGATCAGAGCGTTTTCTTCTGCCTGAAAATGGCGGCCTTTTCATAGCGAGAGGTGCTGGCTCCCCCGGCAAAACAGGCCCGCGCGCAAAGGACTCGCAGATCTCTTGTACCGCGAAACCTTCGGCAAGGCTTTCTGGGCAGAGGGGAAAAGAAGGGGGGATCGCCTTCTTCAAGTGCCTGTTTTCCGGCGCGCACGGCTTTATAATAATCCTATGGCTACTGGAGCGGATCAGGTATGTCCCCTGCCCCTCTTCTCGTGCACGTCGAGGCTGGAACAGTGATGCGGACCTTCTTCAAGCGGATCCGGGTCGACCAATCCACGGTGGAGAGCATTGCGGAGCAGGCCAGGATCACGCCCGTCTTCCTCGTGCTTATGGCCACCTCGGGCGTTCTGGCCGCGGTCGCATTCCTCGCCAACTCCATACCCTTGCTTGTCGGGTCGATGGTCGTCGCCCCTGCGCTTCCGCCCCTGGCCCTGGTAGCCTTTGCCGTCGTGACCGGCCGGTTTTCCTATGCGGCACGGGGTCTCGTATGTTCGCTGGTGGGGATATCCTTCGCAACGTCCTTTGCCATTGCCACGGCCTGGCTGCTCATAGCAGCGGGCGTGTTCCCTTCGGAGACTGTTTTAACGGACATGCCCCTGCTCGAAGAGCGCGTGAAGCCGGGATGGTACAGTGTGGTCGCGGCCCTTGCCGCGGGCGTTGCGGGAACGATCGCGCTCTCGCAGAACAAATACGACACCCTGGTGGGTGTGGTCGCTTCACTTGCCATCGTGCCGGCTGCGGCCGCTGCCGGTATAGCGCTGATCTCTCACGAGCCCGAGTTGAGCCTCGGCGGGCTGATCCTCCTGAGCATAAACGCGGGGCTGATCATCGTTACGGGCATCGTCACGCTGGTCATCTTCCGGCCGGACAAAACAACCTGACACCTGCAGGCATGCTCCGGCGTTGTCAATACCGGATGATTTTCCCTTCAGTCGACATCAATGATAGCACCGCAGTCTTCGCACCGGTACCGGGTTTTCCCGTCTTCTGCCGGCGCATCGACTTCTTCGAAATCGAAGTTCTTCCTGCCGTGGGCATCAAAGCACTCGGGGCAGTAACCGCTGCCGAGCTCTTCTGCGGTGATGACCAGGTGGCAGTGGCGGCATCGCAGCTTTTTTGCGGGCCGGGGCAGCAGGACCAGGTGGAGATGTCTGCATGAGCTCATAGGATATCCATTCCCGACATTGTTTGCCTTTCCTTGCCTCGCGATCCGGCAGCCAGCCTTTCATGCCTGTTCGCCGGCACCGGTGTGTCATTGCATCCCCTGTAGTATGCATCTGCCGATCTTTCAAGGTTTTTCCTTGGGCGTGCGTGCATCGCGGGAGTGATCTTCCCGTCAGGATCGGCCGGCTTGTAAACAATCCTGCCGGCCCACCCGTCTATGGGATCAGGATATAAAAAACGAAACTCGCGGTTTTTTAAGGGGCACTGCCCACACTGCTACGAAAAAGGAGATGCGTGTGATGAACATGAAAATTGTCGGTATGCCGATCATAAGGGTTCTGGTTGTCAGCGCGGGCATTCTGGTTATGATTCTGGCCTCTGTCTCGCCTTCGTTCGCCGGGACAAAGTGGAATGTGGAGGTTTCCGGAAGCGATGACGGCATCAACGGATTCCATCTTTCCATCGGCGAGTATTACCGGGTTCCCCACCGGGAGGTGGTCGTGATTCACCAACGGGGAATCCGCCACGAAGAGCTGCCGGTGGTATTCTTCATCGCGAAGAGGGCGCGCGTGCATTCCGATGCGGTCGCCCGGCTGAGGCTCAAGGGCATGACCTGGATGGAGATCTCCCTGCACTACGGTTTGAGCCCGGACATCTACCTCGTGCCCGGCTACTCCGGCGACAGGCAGCATCACCATGGTCTGAAACACCGGCGCCTGAGCGATCATGATATCGTGAACCAGGTAAATATGATCTTCCTGTCCGGCCATCACCGGTGCGCCCCGGACAGGATCGTCAAGTACCGGTCGCAAGGCAGAAGCTATGTGGTGATCGACCGCGACTTCCCCCGCGACCGGCACGAGCCGCGCCGCGACGACAAGGCCCTGCAGCAGAAACACAAGAAAGACAGGGATGACCGGAGCGGCCGGAGAGCACACCGGGACAACGACTGGAAGAATGGTAGCAAGGATAAGAACGACCGCCCCGGGAATCATGGAAACCGCGGCAGCAAAGGCAAGCAGGGCAACAATGGCAATCGAGAAACCCACCGGGTAAAGACAAAGATTTTTGCCCGGACGAATTGATCCGGCCCGCGCGAATCACCCGGGCGTGCCGATGCCTGGAGCCGCGCGTGCCGGCCTTGTGCCGGGCATCTTACTGCCCGGCATGAGGCGCTGTGAACGAAAACGGGAAACCGGCCTCCTGCACGCGGTCACCGGGCATCCGTTCGCGGCGGAATCAGCCTGCCATCGAATGCGGGAGATCCCGCAGGTGGGAGGTTGCACGGTTTTTGGTGGTGAAATCCGTGAACGCCCGGTTCACCGCCTCTTCGGAGAGACCGAGGACCTGCGCCGCCTCGCCCGCGCTCACCTGGTGCTCCCAGGCATAGAGCAACAGATCGAGCTTGTCGAAGGATATGCGGAAAAAGAACTCCTGGTCGCTCACCGGCAGGCTGAAGGTGTCGGGGGAGGGAGGTCGCTCGATGATCTCCTGGACGACCCCGAGGTGGCGGGCGAGCTGGTACACCTGATTTTTGTAGACGTGCGCCAGCGCCTCGATGTCCGTGCCGCCGTCGCCGTATTTGCAGAAGTCGCCCAGAATGAACTCGGTTTTGTTCGTGGTGCCCGCCACGATGCAGTTTCTCCTCTCCGCCTCGGCATAGAGGTGGATCATGCGCGATCGGATCTTGATGTTGGCGAACGAGGTGATCGCCCTGAAGGCATCCGGGTTGAGCCGCTTTATTTTCATCGTGCCGTCCGGGAGTTGCACCTGGAGATTGTAGAAGCTGAACGAGTCTCTCTCGAGCAGGTCGGTGGGAAGGGTGATGTTGTATCTGCACCCCGGTTCATACTCAGGAACGAGCCCTTTGATGAACTCGTCCCGTGCGCGGTAGGAGACCACGCTCTCGACCGTGGGCGTGATATCGACCTCGCGGTACTCGATGCCCATCTTCTCCGCATGGATGCGTGCAAACCGGCTGCTGACCGGGTTTGACTCCCTCTCGGGAAGGATGAGCCCGTATACGTGCTTCCTGCCCATGGCCCGGACCGCCAGCTCGGCCATGACCGCGGAGTCGATCCCCCCGCTCAATCCCACCACGACGCCGGTCCTTCGATAGGCGCCCTTGACCTCTCCGACCACGAACCGGCCGATTCGCTCTGTCTCCTCCGCAGGATCGATCTGAAGGATATCGAGACCGAACTTCATAGATTCCCTTCCTCCCTGACTTTTTTTAAAGGCCCGTTTAATGCCCTGTGTCGTTATCGTCCGATATTTATTAATATTACACCATGCATCAGGCGCCGGGGAAGAGGGAGTTTCAGCATTGTACCGTCACTTTTCCCAGTCGATCAGGTCGGAGCGGGTCAGCGTGGTCTGACGCCTGGTGCCCGGCGCGTTGACCAAGTGCCAGGCCGTGTACTGTTCGGCATAGAGATCTGCGGACATGAGGTCGACCGGCACGATCACCCGGTATCCCCTCATCGCCGCGCCGGTCGCCGTGTGAAGCACGGCCCCGTTTGCGGCGGTACCCGCGATCACCACGGTTCTGGTTCCCCTTTCTTTCAGAAACTCATCCAGGTCCGTGCTATAGAACTTGTCGACGCTCGACCTCACCACCGGCTCACCCGGAGCCGGCTTGGCCCCGGCCAGGATATCCTCGGGCCTGCCGGTGCTGGTGAGACTGTGGGCCACCGGCACGTTCTGCGCCCTCGCCTGCTCAAGAAACCTTCCGATCCTGGGCACGGACTGGACGCACCTCGGCCTCTGCTGCTCATTACAGGTGCTCTGCTGGATATCCAGCACCAGGAACGCGGTATCTGCAGGGTCGAGGGTCACGGGCTTGATCTCGGGCGGTGCAGGGGGCTGCACCGCGTCCCATTCATCGAGAATGGTTTTTATCTGCCCGGGTTCCCGGGAAAATGCCCCGGATATGGCGAAAACCAGGAGAGCGGCCAGAACCAGGGTTCCGGTCATCCATCGGGAACCGTGTTTTGCAAATTGTTTTCCTCTTGTCATGATCGCCTCCTCATTCATCCGGTTGTACCAGACTTGTACATAGGGTAAATAATACCGGAATGAATCCGGTTTGCCAGAGAGCGGAAAACGACTGCTGCACGTTTTCCCGGGAAAAAGAGTCAGGAGGAATCTTTCGTCATTCTCTTTTTTAAGTCCTTTTCGAAAACATCCTCCCTTCTTTCAAGCTTCATGAGAACCTGCATCGAATAAATTTTACACAGTATTCCCGCTCATGCTACAACAGATGACACCCCGCATCAGAGAGACCCGGCCCATACGGGCTGTTGCTGTCATCATCGCGTCAGAAAGATTGTGTTGAAAAAGGAGGACCCCATGAAGGAGACCCGGCAGGAGATACTGGACAGGGCGTTTGCGTGCGGAAAAAGCTTTGAAATGAAGAACGGGGGATGCCCACAGTGTACGCTCGCGGCGATATTCGAGGTGCTCGGCGTAGAGGACGACGCGGTGTTCAAGGCGGCGACCGCCCTTGCGGACGGCGTCGGACTCACCGGCGACGGCCACTGCGGGGCTCTCTCGGGCGGTGCGATCGCGATCGGCTACCTCTATGGAAGGGAGAAGAGAGACTTCGGCGACATGATGAAGCTGGTTCCGGCCAACCTGCTGGCCAAGGAGCTCCGCGACCGGTTCGTCGAGAAGTACGGTTCCGTGCGGTGCCGCGACCTGCAAAACGGGTTTTTCGGAAGGTTCTACAACCTCTATGACCCGGCAGGGCTTCAGGCCGCCTTCGAGGCGGGCATGCTGGATACCTGCTCCGACGTTGTGGGTGAGACGGCACGGATGGCAGTGGATATCATTCTTGAGGCGAGGCAATCCTCTGAACAGCGATCGTAGCCCCTGCCTGCCGGTTTCATGACCGGCGGCTGCGCCCGCGAGGACACGGCCCGGCCAGCGGTTCGCGCAGCAGAGCCGGGGGAAACGCCCGCAGCCGTGCTGCAGTGGTCTGAAGCAGATTCATGCTCCATGCTCTTTCTCTCTCCCTCTTGTTTCGCAGCCCTGAAGATTTCGGAGGGTGCCCTTACATCTGCCGCAGGGACCGATCACCATGTTCGATGTGCGGAATTGAGGCAGGGTGCCTGCCTGCTATCATGAACTCTAAAAGACGAAAGGAGTACCGGCATGCAGATAAAGGAGATCATGACACCAAAGCCGGAAGAAATTCCGGTTATCGAGTCGGTGGCCCTCGCGGCAGAAAGGATGAAGCAGCTCAATGTGGGGGCGATCCCGGTATTCAGTGACAATAAAAAGAACATCGTAGGGGTGGTCACGGACCGAGATATCGTGGTGCGGGCCGTTGCCGAAAACAGAAACCCGGCTGAAACATCTCTCAGGGACATCATGAGTAAAGACGTGGTCACCTGTCCGGAAGACACCGATGTCTATGAAGCTGTCCGGGCCATGGAAGAGAAGAAGGTGAGAAGGCCTTCCATGGCCTGAAGCATGGCCTTCTGGTGCTCAAAGGTGGTCTTGAACTCGGTCTGGCTTGCCTTGTCCGTGATGAGCCGGGCTATTTCGTCGGGGTTATACCTCCAACCGTCAATGGTCGCCCGCACAAAGGCCCTACACGCCCGGGGATTGTTTTCGAGAAAGCTCCTGCTGATATAAACGCCGTCTTCAGGGAAGGTCATGCCCACATCGTGATAGCTTAGGACCGGGAGATCCTCGTATGCGAAATGCCTGTCCAGCAGCACCAGGAGCTCGTTATAGGCCATTGCCGAGCACACGTCCATCTTTCCCTGGACAAAGGCATCCAGGGAAAAGCCTTGGTCCACAAAGCTCACCTCGATGTTCTTCATCCTGGCCAGGGTCCGCGGGGCACCTGGAAATCGCCCGGCCAGATGCCGATGCTCTTGCCTGCAAGATCGTCGACCGTCCTAACCCCGCTGTCGTTCCTGGCAACCAGAACCAGGGCCGATTTCTGAATGAGCTGGCAGATGTTCACGATCTCCTTGCCCGAGGCGTCAAGCTTCATGGCAGAGATGAGCCAACCCGTGCCGAAGGTGCTTTTCCCCCCTGCGACCTCATCCAGCGCAACGATACCGGGACCGCCTCCTTTGATCTCGAGATCGATCCCTTCCCGGGCGTAGAAACCCTTCTCCGGGGCGGCGTAAAAACCTGCGAACTGGCCCTGCGGGGCCCACTGCGGGCGGAATGCCATGGTCTTTGCGCGGCACTGGTGTGAAAAAAGCACGCAATTATGATGGGACAGACAACCAAAAGAGAAACGAGATGCCTTTTCATGGTGATCTCCTCGCTGTTTTTTGATGTACCGGCCGAATTACTGCTGCGAGATTATCGGCAGGAAAATACGGTTACTTGACCGACTTTTCTGGTGAATGTATGCTGTCGGACAACCTCTCCCCATGCGGGTCTCTGAGGTTCAGCAATATGCGTGTGCAAAATACAACCAGGTACATAGTCGTGAGAAAAATAGGATGTCAGCCCTGACCTATCATCGCCGCGGCAAGACCCTGCAGTTGATTCCTTTAGTTCCGCCTCGACAGCCGTCAAAGGATCATGTACCCGTCAGTGCTCCCCCTGAACAATGGTACGTACAGCAGTCCATTCCTGGCACTTCCCGAGCTTTTCCAGCAGAAAATGTGAACCCGTCCCCAATAGGAAAAAACTGGCATTTTGGATTTCTCGTGTGTATCATTCCCGATATCAAAATCAAAGACAACTAAGACCTTACAGAGAGAGGAGGAACCCATGGAACTCGACCAGGCGATCACAGACAGAAGGAGCATCCGCAAGTTTAATGACTATATGGTGAGCGACGAGGAGATCAGGGCCCTCATCGAGGCGGCGGGACAGGCACCCTCGTGGGCCAATACCCAGGTCTGGGAGTTTATCGCGGTGCGTGACCGGGAGCTCATCGAGAAGGTCGTGCAGACCTATGCCGAGAAGAATCCTGCCGCCAGGGGCTCCCTGAGCGCCTCCGTTCTCATCGTGGCCTGCGCGAAGACCGGCGTGTCCGGGTGCTACGACGGCAAGGATGTCACCTCTCTGTCCAACTGGTACATGTTCGACCTGGGCATGGCCGTTCAGAACCTGTGTCTCAAGGCGCACGCCATGGGCCTGGGAACCGTGGTGGTGGGGCTCATGGACCACCAGACCTGCAAAGAGGTGCTCACGGTCCCCGCAGGCCACGAGGTGGTGGCCGTGATCCCGGTGGGAAGACCGGCCGCACCCGGCAAGTCCGGTCCGCCCCGCAAAGAGCTCGCCGAGTTCCTGTATCGCGATACCTTCGGCACGACGTTCTAAAGAGGTTCCAGATCCTCGGGGGGACAAGGTCATGGCCGACTATGGCGTAGAAATAGAGCGCAGGGACAGGGTCGCCGTGGTGACCTTCAACCGGCCCGCGCGGAAGAATTCTCTGGACGAACATATGTGGACCTGCCTGGAAGCGGTGACCGAAGATCTCAGGAAACACCCGCCGCGGGTGGTGGTCATCACGGGTGCCGGAGATGAGGCCTTCTGCGCGGGATTCGATGTGAGCCCGGAAAACCCGCAGATCGCGCGCCTGACCGATGCCGTGCAGAACCACCGGAAAGGGCCTGTCATGGAGCTCATCCGGCGGGTGAGAACCAGTACCGACCGCCTCGTGGGCCTGCCGGTGCCCGTAATAGCGGCCGTCAACGGCCTGGCATACGGAGGAGGTGCAGAGATCGCCTCCCGATGCGACTTAAGGGTCATGGACCCAGAAGCCGTATTCTGCTTTTCCGAGGTGAGGCTCGGGCTCATGCCCGATCACGGGGGCGTAGTGGGTCTCACCCGGCTCATCGGGCCTTCGAAGGCCGCAGATCTGATCCTAACGGGCAGGAAGGCGGACTCCGGAGAGGCCCTTTCCCTCGGCCTGGCCAGCCGCATCAGCGCCCCCGGCAAGGCCCTGGATGAGGCGCTGGCCCTGGCGCAGATCATTGCGGGAAACGGACCCCGGGCGGTGCGCCATGCCCTGAAGGTCATCCGGAGCACCCCGGACCTGACCTGTGCACACGCGCTGGCTCTGGAGACCGTGGAGGCGGTGAATCTTATCGCGAGCGGTGAGTGCATCGCCGGGATCGCGGCGTTTCTTATGAAGCAGAAGCCGGAGTTTCCGGAGGGGGATTAAGGGCCTGTCCTTCCGGTAGAAAGGCATGGATAATATCCATGCGGGGTGTGCCGTTCTCCCAGGCATACGCGCCCTTCACCGACCCGGATCGTCGTCTGCGGAAAGCTCCATCTGCCCGAGGCTTCTCTGCGGTATGAGACTCGCACCGGCGAGAAGCTGATGGGAGGTGCCTGCGAGATAGCTGCACCAGCACGCAATGCCCAGCAGCTTGGCCCCGTCTTCGAGAAAGTATTCCCAATGGCCGATTTCCTGGATAAGCCATGGCTCGAGAACCACGTCTATGGCGACGGAAGCCGCAAAGAATCCCAGCGCGAGCAAAAGGATGGCGAATCGCGTCCTCTGGAGAATAAACCTTCTGAATGTGATGAGATAGGCTGCTATCGCGATGCCCGAAGCAGCCACCACAACCTGTTCGTCCAGCCCCAGATAGTTGACGGCCAGATTTTCATGAAACTGAAAAAAATCATCGAACAGGAGATAGACCGTCAGGAGTGATGAAAAAAGAAGAAACCGGAATGCATCGGACTGCCCGGTACCGCGGATAGTGACCGCAGCGAACAAGCCTATCGATGCCGCCGCACACCACAGGAGGATCCCGATGTTCGATACAATCCCCCAGAGCGGCGGGATATGGGCAAGGGCGGCGGCATCCCTGGTCATGGCAGGTATGCTCACGTCAAAGAATATGCACGCCGCCGCAGTCACCCCCAGGATGACCAGAGGGGGGCCGAAGGTCATCAGCAGCTGGCGCCTGGATACCGCATTCATATCAGAAACTCTCGCATCTGTGTATGATCCCGGACTGTTCGATTGAAGCCGCCAGAGAACTTCATAACAATACCTTCCCGGCTGCCGTGGATGCGGCACGGGTATGGTGAAGTGTTCGGCGGTGAAATTCCGGCAATGATATATAACCTTATATTGCAGGATGAATTCCGGAAAACAACTGGAGATACATGGGCGACGCTTTCCCTTTCGATCATAGCTGCTCGAAAGGAAAGAGTTCAATAATTATCTCCGATATTCATGGATTTGGAATAAGCCCCTGCTGGCCTGCTTAGATAAAAAATGTGTGCTGCTGAATTGCACACAGGGAATCGAGACACCAAGGGTTATCACTGATCACTTCGATCATGAGCAAGATTCCTGAAAAAGAATTTACCTGTGGCGGCCAATAGACAAAGAACATCTTCTTGACAGAGTCACTGTAATGGGTGAAATATGCCTGAGTTTTTACTGGATGTTTTTAAAAGTGAAACCAAAGAAACAGGAGCTTGCAAGCAGATGGAACGAGTTGACTACAGGACATTCGAGGCATCCCTCGAGCGAAGCGCCCAGCTTGAGAAAGACCTTCAGAGCAATCCGGAAAGGTTCAGGGTTCTCACCGGAGACAGGCCCACCGGGAAGCTGCATGTGGGACACCTTTTCGGTTCGATCGAGAACCGGGTGCGGCTGCAGAACCTTGGTGTTCCGATATTTATCGTTATCGCCGACTATCAGGTGCTGACAGACCGGGATTATGCCGGCGATATTGCGGAAAACGTGCGCCAGCTGGCAATCGACTATATCGCCGCCGGGCTCGATCCTGACGGGGAGAAGACGTTTATCTTCCCGCACAGCCATGTGCCCGAGCTGAACCAGCTTCTGCTTCCGTTCCTCACGCTTGTCACAAACGCCGAGCTGAATCGCAACCCGACCGTCAAGGAGGAGGTACAGGCATCATCGCAGAAAAACATCAATGCCGGCATGTATGTCTATCCCGTGCATCAGGCCGCAGACATTCTTTTCTGCAAGGCAAATGTCGTGCCCGTGGGGAAAGACCAGCTCCCTCACCTCGAGATTACCCGAACGATTGCAAGGCGCTTCAATATGCGTTTCAGCGCCTGCAACCCTGTCTTTCCCGAACCGCAGCCACTGATAAGCAGCGCCCCGCTCATACTCGGGCTGGACGGGTCGCAGAAGATGAGCAAGAGCAGGAACAATGCCGTTATGCTCTCGGCGACAGAGGATGAGACGGCAAAGCTGATAAGGGCGGCAAAGACCGACACGGACAGAAACATCCGATACGTCCCGGCAGACAGGCCGGAGGTTGCAAATCTTCTCCTGCTCGCCTCGCTCTGCACGGGCAAGTCTCCGGAAGTGCTGGCAGGGGAAATAGGCGACAAGGGTGCGTCACGGCTGAAGGCGGTTCTTACCGAATCGCTCAATGAATACCTTCGCCCGTTGAGGCAGAAAAGACAGCAGCTGGAGAAGGACCCGGAATATATCAGGAATGTTTTGATGAAAGGCATAGCAAAAGCCCGCCAGATAGCCACGGAAACCCTGCTGGAGGTGAGAAGGGCTATGGGGATGGAGTATTGAGGTGTAGTTAAGACTCAATGAGCTGGCCTCAATCACAACAAGGGCCCACTTTTTCTCATTCAAAAAACAAGATCGATTGCTGAATGGTGGAGATGGGGGGATTCGAACCCCCGACCTTCGCGATGCGAACGCGACGCTCTCCCAACTGAGCCACACCCCCAGAAAACTTCAGCATCCTGTCTACATGATGAAACGGCCTTCGTCAACTGTTTGATTGGCCGATGCTTCCCTCTTCGAGCTTTTCTATCGCAAAGGTCGCGGCCTCGGAAAAGTCCCTGATCTCTCCGTTGAGACCCTTGTCGCGGATGAGCCTCAACGTGTCTCCGAGAAACTTGCCCTTCTCGAAGCCCATGGCGATCAGATCCCTGCCGCTGACCGGGGGCTTGTAGGAGCGCCAGGTGGTGATGTAGGCGGAGATCAGCTCCCTGACCTCGGGGCTCCTGGTCTTGGACATGGCGAAGAAGACCTCCTCCAGCCGCGCTCCGTCGAGCACCCTGACCACATCGGACGGCCTGATGGGCCGGGTGGACGCCAGGTCTCTCAAAATGGCGTGCACCTTTGCCTGGGAAGAGAGAATGCCCCGCACCTCTTCGTCCGTGAGCCCGAGTCGCTGGCAGATCTCGATGATCTTGCGGGGCTTCATCTGATCCACCAGGGCAAGCAGATAGACGAACCATGACCGGTATGGCTCATGGGTGAAGAGCATGTTGAACCACAAGAGCGTCTCTTTGACCCGCGCGAAGTATTCCCTGACCTGAGGGGTGAAGGCGAGCCCGGGATGGATGGCCGTGAGCACGCCCAGTTCCCTGAGTCGCTCCATTCCCCTGATGGGGTGGTCCTCGGAGAGCATCTGGCGGATCTCGTGGGAGATGCGCCTGCCGGGTACGCTACGCAGCAGCCCCGACTTGACCGCCGCGTGCACCAGGGCGCTCGTCTGCTTGCCCAGGACAAAGCCGTAGCGCTGCTCGAACCGCACCGCGCGCAGGATCCGCGATGGATCCTCCACAAAGCTCATGGCGTGCAGCGCGCGGATGCGCTTCTCCTTGATGTCGCGCTGGGCACCGAAGAAGTCGATGAGCTCGCCGAAACGCTGCGGGTTCAGGCTCACGGCCATGGTATTGATGGTGAAATCCCTGCGATAGAGATCGAGTTTGAGCGTCGACTGCTCTACGATGGGAAACGAGCCCGGGGCCTTGTAGTACTCGAGCCTGGCCGTGGCCACGTCGATGTGGTTCCCGTCGGGCAGGGTGATGACCGCAGTCTTGTACTTGTCGTGCGACGCGTACCGGGCCCCGATCGACCGGGAAAAGGCCCGCGCGAAGGCGATTCCGTCACCCTCCACCACCAGGTCGATGTCCAGGTTGTCGATCCGCAGGATCATGTCGCGCACGATCCCGCCCACCAGGTAGATATTGTATCCCATGGAGGAGGCGAGGATGCCCGCCTGCCTGAGCAGCTCGAAGAGCTCCCGGGGAAGCCTTTCGTCCAGGAGGTTCTTCAGATTCTTGGTCTGCGCGGCCCTGGACTCCACCCCCTCGACCTGGGCCATCTTCTCGTGCAGGACCACCATGAGATCCGTCCTCGTGATCACGCCCACGATCCGCATGTCTTCCACCACGGGCAGGAGCCGCTGGTTGCCGTCGATGATAAGTGTCCTGATCTCCCAGACCGGCGCGTCCGGGCTCACCTCCCTGATATCGCGGATCATGTAGTCCTTGACCTTTGCACCCCCGAGCCCGTGCCCCTGGGCCCTGGTCACCACCTGGCGGGTGACAATGCCCACCGGGCGGGCGTCCCGGGTCTGCACCACTGCGGCATTGATGTTGTAGCGGTTGAGGACCGAGCTGGCCTCGTCGATGGTGGAGCCCAAGCCCAGGGCGATGACCGGGAAGGTCATGATGTCCCGGGCCGTAATCCGCGGCTTTGCCTCTTTCTTGACCACGTTGACGAGCCTGTTCTCCACCAGATCGAGCGAGGTCTCCCGGATGGAGGCCGCGGCGGCCGTGGGGTGTCCCCCTCCCCCGAAGTGGGCCGCGATATCGGCCGCGTTGATCTGGGGCAGGGTGCTGCGCGCCACCAGGTAGATGCGCTCACCCATCAGGCCCAGGGCGAACATGGCGTCCGCGTCGAACATCCCTCGCAGTTTGTGGACGAGCATGGCGAAGTCCTCGATATAGCCTGACGATTCCGACCGGGTGAAGAGCACGTCGATCCCGGAGATGTGCAGGATGTAGACGTTCTTGATGAGCTGATCGAGCACGTCGACCTGCTCGGCCTCGAGCTCGCGGAGAATCGCGCGGGACACCTCTTTGAGATCCGCCCCCCAGGCGAGCAGGTCCGCCAGGGCCCGGCAGTCTTCGGGCGTGGTCGAGGGAAAGAGCAGGGACCCGGTGTCCTCGTAGATGCCCATGGCGATCATGGTAGCCTGAGCTGGGTTCGGGACGATCCCCTTCTCCTTCAGGATGCCTGTCATCACCGCGGCGTTGGAGCCGAGCTCGATGCACACCTCGCTACTGGCCATGATGTCTTCGGTCGAGCAGGGATGATGATCGTAGACGATCACCTCGACGCCCGGCTTCCCGATGATTCGCGCGAAATCCCCGATCCGTGAAAGCTGCCGGTTGTCCACGATGATGAGCCTCGTGATCGCATCCAGATCGATTTCCTTCATCCTGACGATGGGCCCGGTGCTCTCGGGAGAGACCTCGGCGAGGTAATCGCGCAGGTTCTTTTCCTGGGCCCCGGGGAAAACGAGCACGGCGCCGGGATAGAGCAGCCTGGCCGCGACCATGGAGGCAAACGCGTCGAAATCGGCCTGGATGTGGGAGGTGATTACGTCCACGGCCTACCCCCTGGGGTGATACCGGTCATGAATCTCCTTGAGCCGGGAGGCGTTGACGTGGGTGTAAATCTGGGTGGTCGAGATGTCCGCATGGCCGAGCATCATCTGGACCGAACGCAGATCCGCCCCGCCGGCCAGCAGGTGGGTGGCGAATGAATGCCTGAGCACGTGGGGGGATATGGTCTTGAGGATGCCTGCTGCCGCCGCATAGCGCCTGATCATGTACCAGAAGTTCTGCCTGGTCATGGCCGCGCCCCGGTTCGAGAGAAAGAGGCTGTCGGTCGAAGACCCCGCCAGGCCGGGTCTGATGCCTGTCAGGTAATCACCCACCCATCTGAGAGCGGACTCCCCGATGGGCACCAGGCGCTCCTTGTCCCCCTTGCCCCGGCAGATGAGATAGCCCACAGAAAGGTTGACCATGTGTACCCTGATCCCCACGAGCTCGCTCACCCGAAGCCCCGTGGCATAGAGCAGCTCGATCATGGCCTTGTCGCGCACGCCCAGGGGCGTGGCAATGTCCGGTGCGGCCAGGAGCCGGTCGACCTCGTCGGTGCTCAACACAGCGGGCAGATATCTGCCCTGTTTGGGCCGCGCCATGTCCCGGGTGGGGTCTTTCTGAATGCACCCCTCTTCCAGGAGAAACCGGTAGAACCGCCGGATGGTCGACAACCTCCGGTTGATGCTCGTGGGCTTCATGCGGCGTTTTGTGCATGCAGAAGCGAAAAGGGCCAGGCCGCCCGCGTCGAGCGCATCGGGACCCTTGCCCTGCTGCTCAAGCCAGGCGAAAAAATGCTTCAGATCGGTTTCGTACGCAGTGATGGTGTTCTCGGATGCAGCCCGCTCGACAACGAGGTATTCGATGAAGGAGTCTAGGTATGCATGGTTCATCTCTTCTTGAAAATAGGATCGAAGCCCAAGGCCTTCAAGTCCTCCATGGCCGGGGCGGCGCTCTTTTCGTCCGGGTAGGCGCCCAGGAGCAGGCGGAAGACCGAATTCCGCTCCCTGATCACGTAGGGAACCATGCCCTGGGCCTTCAGCTCACGGGCGTCGCCGTTTGCCTCCTGCACGCTCTCATAGGTTCCCAGCTCGATGGCATAGGCCACCTGGCTGCCCACAAAGGCGCCCTTGTCGATCACATTCTTGGCCTTGAGCTCCCTGAGCCTTGCCACGGCATCTTTTATGGTGGGGAAGATCCCGTGGTCGATCCGGTGCCAGACCCCTGATGCCCCGAGATCTATCTTGGTGATGAAGAGCGTATCCAGTCTGGACTGCATCTTCTCGATCTGGAGGTACGCCTCTTTCGGGTCCTGCCAGGAAGAGAGGTGGATGGTATACGGATAGTACACGGTCTTGGCAGGGGAGACCGCGACCGCCGGTTTCTCCGGTGCGGGCTTCTTCAGGGGCTCGTCCTGCACCTCCTCGATGACAGGGCCCCGGTGAATCTCCCTGGTCACCGTGTTGCTCAGGTCATAGCCCGCCCAGAGGGGCGCCGCCATCAGATACATGGCACATATCAGAACACAACGCTTCATTTGCTCCTCCCGCCGTACGCATAGGTTGTGTTCATTATATAATTATTTATCCCCTTTGCAATACCGTCTACCAGTGCTTCCTGGTACGAGCGCCTCTGCAGCAGGCTCATGTCCTTGGAATTGGTGATGAAACCGAGCTCCAGGAGAATCGAAGGCATCTGCGCGCCCAGGAGCACATAGAACGGCGCCTGGCGGACGCCCAGGTTCCTGCCCGCATAGCCTACATTCACGGCGGATGATATGATGTCGTTATGCACGCAGTTGGCGAACTTGGACGATTCGTTGATCTTTGAGTTGAGCATGAGATCGTTGATGATGAGCTGCAGATCGCTCAACGACTTCTGGGTGGTGGCGTTTTCCCGGGCCGCGACCTCGATGGCCGTAGCATCCGTGGTGAGGTTGAGAAAGTAGGTCTCGATCCCCCGAATCGACCGGTCCCGGTGAGAGTTGATATGGAGGGAAACGAACAGATCGGCCCGCTTCTCGTTGGCGAAATTGGTCCGTTTTTCCAGGGTCAGGAACTTGTCGGTGCTGCGGGTGAGGAACACCTCGAACCCTTCCATTTCGAGCCGCCTGGCAAGCCGCTTTCCGATCTGCAGGACCAGGTCCTTTTCCAAGACGCCCTCCGGGCTGACGGCTCCGGGGTCTTTGCCGCCGTGCCCGGGATCGATGACGATCCGGGACACCTTGAGGCAGAGCTGCGAGGCGATGGAGGGGACATCCTCTTTCATTTGCGAGGGGGCATGCGATCGCACCTTTTTGACCTTGCTCTGGTAAGACGCCACCTCTTTGATGGCGGAGCTGTCGGTGCTCACGTCGACCACCACGCGGGAGGGATCGTCCAGGTGAAAGGTGTTGTACTGGAGCTTGTCATTGAGGTCCAGGACCACCCTGACCGTCCGGTGATCGTACTGCGAGACGCGGATGCCCGTGACGAGCCGGTCGTCCACCCGGTGCCTGTAGGGGAACCCGGGCAGGGTCGCGGTGTTCTTGAGATCGATGACCAGCCGCTCGGGCTTGCTGTGCTTCGGGTCCCTGGGCAGCGTGAAGGACTTGTACGCCGCGTTCTTGTCGAGGTCGATCACGACCCGGGTGGAGTCCTTGTTCGTCCACTGCCGGATCTTTCTGATGTGCGAGAGGGAGGTTTTCCCGCCTTTCACGGCAGCCTTGCCCGTGTTTCTGGCCACGGCCTTCTTCGGCGCCGAAGACTTGCCGGTTATCCGTGCCCTTGCCGCCCCGGCCATGTCTCCCTGCGGGAACTCCCGGTCGATGCGCCGGTAGAGCGCCTGCGCCTGCGATTTGTTCCCCAGCGACTCAGCGATCTTGCCCGCGTTGAGCAGGGCGTCGTCGGCGAGGCTGCTCCGGGGATAGTCCCTGGCTATCGACTGGTAGATCTCCGAGGCCTTATTAAGATCGCTCTTTCTGCCTGCATAGTTATAGAGCTGCACATAGAGCTTCGCACTCTTGAACCGCGCATTGGGCGCAAAGGCGGAATCCGGATATTTCTCGGCGATGGTCGAATACTCGCGGATGACCTCCAGCCAGTACTGCCGGTATTTTTTCCGGGAGGGATCCCTGAAGAGCTCCACATAGGATTTATTGGCGCTCTGATACGACAGTGCGGCGTTATCGGCAGCATCCGCCGTTGCGTCGAACCCCAGAAAAAACACGCAGCACAGGAGGGCACACGCGGCAAGTTTTAGCTTCCCATCGATGTAATCCATTACGTCATTCTTTTCGTAATCCCTTACTTCGCTGTCACGGACTATGACAAACTCCCTCGTAAGCAGACTATCGGCAGACCGTGCGCGAAATCTTTAAGAATATTTGGTACGAAACCGGTAAATCACCGACAAACCTTTCAGCAAAAGATGTTCATCCCGGATATATTCCCGGGGCAGCCGATTCTCGGTCACGGGAAGCAGGCCGCCCGTGACCACAACCAGGGGGCGCGGCCTGCGGTTGCGCCCCATGTGAGAGACCATTGACTCCACCATGGCCGCATGGCCGGCGATCACGCCGGAGCGCATGCTGTCGCGCGTGGTGGTACCCACGAGGAGCTCGACCGGCGAAACATCGATCTCCGGCAGCTCGGGCGCGGCCGAGAGCAGGCCTCTGCACGCGCTGACGAGGCCCGGGGCGATGGCCCCGCCGAGAAAGTCACCGCCCCGGGAGAGATAATCGATGGTAGTGGCGGTGCCCATGTCAACGATGATCCCGGGCCGTTGTCCCTTGGTGTAGAGGTGATGGCACGCAGCGGCGTTCACCAGCCTGTCCGTCCCCAGGGTGTCTTTTGTCCGGTAGCGGTTCCCGATCCCCATGGGTGTCTCGTTGGCGACCATAAAGGGTCTCCTCCCGAATCTCTCCAGACACTCGCGGGTGATAATGGCGGAAACCTTCTTCCGCACGCTGGAAAGCACACACTCTCCGGCGAGCCGGGCGCTGTCCGGGTCCAAGTGTTCGAAAAAGCTGCCGGACTTAAGACATGTCGCCGTGGAAAGCCTCCGGACGTGCCTGATTTCCACCCCCTCCATGAGAGCGCTGGTTATATGGGTGTTGCCCACGTCAATGGCGAGCATACCATATTCCTAGCCTACAACGCTTTCCCTCTTCAAGGCCTTTTTCCCTGAGCGAGGAATTTTACGGGACAATCCTTTGCCCCTGCCTCTTAAAGGGGCAGACCCTGGTCCTTCATCCGCCTGAAAAATCAATGCCATAAACCTGCCTCTGGTGCCGAGTCCTTCGCCGGGTTCTGCGAGCGAGCCTCCACAGCGATACATCGTCCTTAAAGAAAGGACGGGAGAATCCGCGGTGCCGGGCGACTCCTGCCCCGTGCCCCATTCAGCCGGGAATTTCCGCCACCGCCCTGATCCACCCGGCGCTCGCGCCCTTGATCTTGATGGGAAAGCAGTAGAAGGTGAACCCGGTGGGCGGGAGCTTGTCCAGGTTGGTGAGCTTCTCGATCTGGAAATAACCCTTCTCGATCCCTGCGAAATGCCCTTCCCAGATCAGGGACGGGTCATGGGTACGCTCGAAGTCCCGGGCCTGGAACGGCAGTGGCCGGTCCCAGCTCCACGCGTCGGTGCCCACCACGTGAATACCCTGCTCGATAAGCCACAGGGTTGCCTGCCTTCCGAAACCCGACCCCCTCACCAGGTATTCGGCCGTGCCCCAATAGGCATCGGCGCCTGTCCGCGCCAGAAAGATATCCCCCTCCTGCAGGCGGTACTCCATGGCGTCTAGCTTTGCCCTGATGTCGTCCGGGCTGATGTTGTAGCCGTCTGGCTTGTCGGTGAAGTCCACCCGCACCCCGTTGCCCACGGACCATTCGAGGGGAAACTGATCAATGGTGAGAGCGGGCTTTCCCCCGTCCTGGCTCGGGTGATAGTGCCAGGGCGCGTCCATATGGGTGCCCGCATGGGTGGAGACCTCGAGGATCTCCAGGGCCCATCCCAGGCCTCCGGGCAGGTCTTTTTCCGTGATGCCGGGATAAAACAGCTTCATGGTCTCTGCGCCCATCGCGTGGTCCAGATAGGTGATCTTGGGAATCATGAGCGGCGGATCGCTGGGCAGGCCGTTTTCAATGGCTATGGAAAGATCAATGAATTTTCTGGGCATAGCGGCTTAAACCCCCTCGTTCCCACGAACTTGGCCGTGGTCGCATGACCCGGGCATATGCCCCAAGCCCGCGGGATGACTCCGATCGTTCTCCGTGAAAAAACCCGCGTTGCCCGGGGTCCCATCCTCCCGGGAAAAACTATCTGATTCCATGGTAATAGGAGCTTGTTTCCCTGTCAATAAAGATCATCTCCTGATTGACACCCCCTGCTTTTTCCGTATTATGGGAAGGTATGGAATTCAATTTTCAAGAACTCATGAAAAACGTGCAGAAGATGCAGGAACAGGCGAAGAGGATACAGGAAGAGCTTGCCCACAAGACCGTGACCGCCTCGTCCGGAGGCGGCATGGTCAACGTGACCGTGAACGGCAGGCAGGAGATCATGGAGATCAAGATCGATCCTGTCTGCGTAGACAGCAGAGATATCCCCATGCTGGAAGACCTTGTCCTGGCTGCGGTGAACCAGGGAATGCGCAAGTCCCGGGAGCTCATGGCGGATGAAATGAAGCAGCTCACCGGCGGGTTGCCGCTGCCCTTCGATATCACCTGATGGATCCCTATCCCAAACCGCTTAAGAATCTCATCGCCCAGCTCAAACGGCTTCCGGGCGTAGGAGAAAAGACCGCGACCAGGCTTGCCCTGTTCATCCTGGCCGACCGGGAGAATTTTGCCGGCGACCTCGCCGGGGCCCTCACCTCGGTCAAGGACGAGATCCGTCTGTGCTCGGTGTGCTACAATCTCGCCGACATGCCCATATGCTCCATCTGCCAGGACCCGAATCGCGACCACTCAATCATCTGCGTGGTGGAAGAACCCAGCGATGTCCTTGCCCTGGAGTCGGCGCATGCATACAAGGGTCTCTATCACGTGCTCCACGGCCTCATCTCTCCCATGAACGGGATCGGGCCGCAGGACATCCGGCTGCCCGAGCTCATGGAGCGGCTCTCCAAGCTCCAGGCGGGCGAGGTGATCGTGGCCACCAACCCCTCGGTGGAGGGGGAGGGAACCTTCCACTTCATCGCCAGGCTCATCGAGGAAAAGCACTATCCGGTGCGGGTAAGCCGGATCGCCTCCGGCATACCCATGGGCGGCGAGGTGAAATATATGGACCAGGTGACCCTGGCAAGCGCGCTGCGTTACCGGAGAAACATCAAAGAAAAGTAGAATCGGAGGAATCGAGGATATGAAATCATTTGCCGTTCGTGGCGGGTTTGTGGTCAAGGGGCCGCGGGATGTGGTGCGCGATCAGTATGTGGTGGTCGAAGGGAACACCATCCGCGAGATCACCCCGAATCTCCCCGAGGGGATCACCGAGGTGCTCGGCGGCCCGGCCGATATCGTTATGCCGGGATTCGTCAACACCCATACGCACGCCGCCATGACGCTCTTCCGCGGCTATGCCGACGACCTCCCGCTGATGACCTGGCTTCAGGACTATATCTTTCCCGCCGAGGCCAGGTTCGTTGATCGGGAATTCGTCTATCTCGGGTCCCTGCTCGCGGCCTGGGAGATGACCAGGTCGGGGACCACGGCGTTCTGCGATGGTTACTTCTTCGAAGACCAGGTGGGCAGGGCCGCACGCGAGGTGGGCATCAGGGCGTGGCTGGGCGAGGGCATCCTCCAGTTCCCGTCGCCCTCGCTCCAGGACCCGGCCCGCACCATCGACCATTCCCGGAGATTCATCGGCCGCTGGCTCGATGACCCCCTGGTGAGGCCCACCGTGTTTCCCCATGCGGTGTACACCTGCACGCCCGAGCTCCTGAAGCAGGCGTATGCCCTTGCGGAGGAGTTCGATCTGGTGTTTCAGATCCACCTGAGCGAGACGGCCTCCGAGGTGCAGCAGGCCCGCGAGCAGCTCGGCATGACGCCGGTCCGGTTTCTTGACTCGCTCGGGTGTCTCTCGCAGAGGACCCTGGCGGCCCACTGCGTCCATCTGGACGAAGAAGAGATCGCCCTGCTGGCTCAAAGGGGCGTTTCCGTGGCCCACAACGCCGAGAGCAACATGAAGCTCGCCTCGGGCATCGCTCCCGTTCCCGCCATGCTCGCCGCCGGGGTGAACGTCACCATCGGCACCGACGGGTGCGCGAGCAACAACAACCTCGACATGATCGGCGAGCTCTCGACCGCGGCCAAGCTCCACAAGGTCAGCTCCATGGACCCCACGGTTCTCGACGAATGCACCGCCCTGGCCCTGGGGACCGAAAACGCCGCCAAGGCCTTGAGATTCAACGGGGGGAGGCTCGAGCCGGGCAGGCCCGCGGACCTCATCTCCCTCGACGGCCGCGCCCCGAACCTCGTGCCCATGTTCAACCCGGTCTCGCACATCGTCTATGCGGCCAACGGCTCCAACGTCAAGGACGTGGTGATCGACGGAAAGATCGTGGTGAAAGACTTCGCGTCCCTGACCGTTGACGAGGAGGCGCTCATCAGGGAGTGCCGCGCGATCTGCAAAAGGATCGGCAGGGGCTGAAAAGATCCGCAGGGGCAATAGGCGGGGGAAAAAGCTTCAAAAGACGGAAACGGTTTTTGAAAAAAAAGGAAAAGTATGCCCCGCGGAAGGGGAATCTTTTTCCCCGGTGCCGCTCCAGACTTCACGATTTATCCGGTTTTCCCAACCTGGCAGCATCGTTGCAAAAAGATAAAGCACAAAACGGCGTGTGCCGATAGGAACGAAATATGAGAGTGAGCAACCGATTTCTCTATTATCAGCTCGTCAAGGACATCGGGAAGAGCACCGAGAAGCTCTTCGACCTCAACGGCCAGATATCCTCGGGCAAGCGGGTGACCAAACCCTCCGACGATCCCCTCGGCCTCTCCCGGGTGCTGATCTACCGAACCGAGCTCAACTCCTTCGACCAGTTCGAAAAAACCATTAGCTTCGCAAACGGCTGGCTCGCGCGGATCGACTCCATCTGCACAGACGTTGACGATCTGCTGGCGCGGGCAAGCGAGCTCGCCGTACAGCAGTCCTCCGCCACGGCAAACCAGGATACCCGGGTGGGTGCGGCGCAGGAGATCAGGGAAATCAGGGGCATGCTGCTGGGGCACGCCAACTCCAAGTATGCCGACAAGTATCTTTTCGGCGGGACCATGACGCAGACCAAGCCTTTTCTGAATGCGGACGTGGAACTCTGGCAGGACGACGTGGACACCATGGCCGCGGATAACGCGGGCGCGGTGGCGAATCTGGGCGGCGCGGCTTCCGCCGGCGACCGCTATATCAATACCACCGATGGAAACATCTATGAGTATGACGGCGCGGCCTGGCAGGTAAGCACGGTCGCGAGCGAGGGCGCCTCCGCTGTCGTCTCGGACGAGCAGGAGCTCTATATCTATTCGGGCGGACAGTGGCTCTCTCAGTATCAGGGCAACGACGAGACCTTTTCCGTGAAGATCGGCAAGGACGATGTCGTGGAGACCAATATCCCTGGCAACGAACTGTTCAAAAATTCCAGCGGCGACATCTTCATGTCGCTCATGAGGCTCGAACGGGCGTTGCTCGACAACGACCAGGATGCGATACAAGGGCAGCTCTCCAATCTGGAAAATTCCGGCAAGGTGCTCTCGAACAAACTGGCAAAGGTGGGCGCGGTGGTCAACCGGATGGATCATACGAAATCGGTCATCCAGCGCTCCGAGGTGGATACCCTCGAAAGCGCATCCGACATCGAGGACCTCGATTACGCATATGCCCTTACCCAACTCAAAAACCAGCAGACCATCTACGAGGCGGCGCTCAAGAGCGCGTCGCTGATCACGAGCATGAGTCTTGTGGATTTCGTATAGGAGGAGAATCTTGGAGATTACTACCGTGAGGTTCGGAACCATCCCTGTACAGGAAGATAAAGTCATCGTCTTTCCCAGAGGCATCCTCGGATTTTCGCACGATACCCGATACATCCTTTTCCCGCATGGCGAGGGATCTCCCTTCTACTGGCTGCAGAGCATAGATGACGGGGCCGTCGCCTTTGTGGTCATGAATCCCCAGCTGGTCAAGAAGGATTACACCGTCGACGTCGAAGAGAGTCTCCTCACGGAGCTCCAGGCCGACGATATCTCCAACCTCGAGGTTATGTGCATCGTCACCATCCCCCCGAACAGGCCGGAGAAAATGACCATCAACCTGCTGGGACCCATTGTCATCAACGTGCCCCGGTGCCGCGCGGTCCAGATCGTGTCCACCGACGAGAAGTACTCGCACCGGCATCCCATACTCGCCGAAGCCTCGTAACGTCTTTTTGGTATCCTGCACCCGGGGGCACCGGCAACCCGGGCGATATCCGCCCGCGATTGTGCCCGGGCTCCGGCAGCCGTCCGGTGGGGCCGGCCCGGCGGTTTGTTTCCCGCTGTCTAAGTTTCCCTGCCAAGCCCTGTGTGTATTCCGGTTGCAGAAGTGTTTGCAAATGAGAGGATGTCTGTCATAGAATACCTCCATCCGATACCTGCACATGCAAGCGGAAGTTCAATTCAAAGGAGCAGGAGACCACACCATGTACAGAAACATCGTTTCCTTTGTGGCCAAAGGCACCAACAGCGGCAAGACCTACCTCATGGAGCGGCTTATCGAGAAGTACAAGGAACGGGGATTGAGGGTGGCGGCAGTCAAACACGCCAACCACCTTACCCAGGTGGACAAGGAAGGGAAAGACACCGACAAGTTCGCCCGCAAGGGAGCGGACCGGGTCGTTCTGTTTTCGGATCACGCGCTCATGCTCTACGAGTTCTCCTGCCCGGGCACGGACTATCTCATCGATCTGGCGGAAAAAAACATGGATCTCGTACTGGTGGAGGGATTCAAGAAAGGCCCGTTTCACAAGATCGAGGTCTTCAACCCCTCTCTGTATGACACCCCGCTGTGCATGGAAAACTCAGACGACAAAGACTCCTATATCGCACTGGTGAGCCGCGAGCCTTTTGACGCGGGGCTGCCGTGGTTCTCGTTCGACGACATCGAGGGGCTCTGCGCGTTTATCGACGAACATATCCGGCAGAGTTGAGCCCCCTCCTTGCGTTGTCCTATACAGGTTGGCAAACCGTCCTGATCGTTATCATCTCTCTGCCCGTGCTCCCTCAAGCCGGCTTGAGCATGAGGTTTTGCCGCCGTATAATGATTAACTGGTAGCACCTGAAAAGAAACTGTGGTAAAGGCACAACGCTATGCTGATCGTCCAGTTGAAACCCAAAAAGGAAGTCCCGGTCATCAAGGGTCACCCCTGGATCTTTTCCGGCGCCGTGGACAAGGTGCAGGGCTCGCCGGAAGAGACGAGCCTGTGCAGGGTTCTGGACGCCAGAGGCCGGTTCATCTGCCAGGGATTTTACAACCCCTTCTCACAGATAGCCATCCGCGTACTCACCCGTGGCAAGGAACCGGTCGACTGGTCGTTCTTTCTGAGACGGATCAAGGAAGCGATCCGTATGAGAAAGGAGCTCATCACCGCAGACACCACCTGTTGCCGCGTCATACACGGGGAAGGCGACGGAATCCCGGGATTGACGGTTGACCTGTACGATACGGTCCTGGTGATGCAGTTCATCAGTACGGGTGTCGAGCAGTTCAAGGACGATCTCGTTTCCCTATTCCACGAGCTCTATCCGGAGCATGCCATCCACGAACGCTCGGATACCAGATCACGCTCGGCAGAAGGGCTCCGCCCTCTCGCCGGGCCGCTCTTCGGCAGCATAGAAAGGGAAGGCGTGCAGGTGCGGGAATACGGCCTCCCCTTTGTGGTGGATGTCCTCACCGGGGACCGCACCGGATTTTATCTCGACCATCGCGACAACCGGGCGGCGCTCCAGAGGATGGCGTCCGGCAAAAGCGTGCTGGACCTCTTTTCCTACACCGGCGCGTATGCCATTCATGCGCTCAAGGGCGGCGCCTCATCCGTGGTGTCGGTGGATTCTTCCTCCACGGCCCAGGCCCTCATGAAGAGAAACATGGAGGTCAACAAGGTCAGCCCCTTTGTGTGGAAGCACGTGCGGGACGACGCGTTCAGGTTTCTCCAGGACGACCGTTCCAAATACGACATCGTAGTATGCGACCCCCCGCCTTCCTTGAAAGAGGGCGACTTCGAGAAGGCACTGGCCATGGCCATGGGAAAGCTGAACCCCTCGGGCCTGCTCTTTGCCGTGTCGTACCTGGGCTCGCAGTTCACCACCCTGGATTATTACCGGACCGTCCACGCCTCTTCCGAGAAGGCATCCCGGAACGTCCGCCTCGTCAAGCCCCTGCACGAAGGCCCAGACTTCCCTGTACTCCCCACGCACCCGCAGGGAATCCACCTCTTCGGACACATCATCTACGTCGAGTAATCGGGAACGGATTCACATCTCTCTTTCGATCGTTTCCACAGAGCTTTTTTCGTTTTCCGGGATGGGCTCGCCTTGTCCTTTGGACCACAACCGGGGAGAAAGTTCTTCTCTGATACCTGCTGAAGAAAGACGGGCTGTGCTGAAATCGTTTCGAACCGGTCACCCGGGTTTGGAATGCCTTGGACGATATCCTTGTAAAGGTAAAGAAAATTACGTTGGGCGGTGAGATGGCTGAGGTGGTCTTGCCGGGAAACGCCCCAGGGGAAAGCAGACCCCACGGCCGGGGAATCGTGCATCCCTGCCGGTTGAAACAGGAAAATCCCGGCACTGGATGGGGGAAACAGGCAAGGCGCAGGCCTCTTCCATCCTGCCTGCGTACCCCTGGAGCGAAATACTTATCCCAGACCGCTTTCGAGCTGCCTGCCGCCCAGGACGTGGAGATGCAGGTGCTTGACGACCTGGGTCCCGTGCTCTCCGCTGTTGATGACGAGGCGGTAGCCGGACCGGTCGATGCCCTTGATCCTTGCCACCTCCTGCGCCGCCTTGAGCATGGCGAACCAGATCTCCCTGTCGTCGAGGTCGTTGATGCCGGTGTAGTGCTTCTTGGGGATCACGATCGTGTGCACGGGCGCCAGGGGCTGGACGTCATCGAAGGCCAGCACCAAATCGTCTTCATATACCTTGTTCGAAGGAACCTCGTTGTCTGCAATCTTGCAGAAGATACACCCCATATCATACCTCCGGATAAGCTATCGGATACCCTGAGTTCCGCTCTGCGCTATCGCCGTTTTCAGGTCGATTTTCCCTTCGTACACGGCCTTGCCGGTGATCACGCCCATGAGCCCTGGGATGGCCTTGAGCGCGGCAATATCGTCCATGCACGATACCCCGCCGGATGCCACTACCGGGATAGAGACCTGCTCCACCATCTCCCGGGTGGCCTCGATGTTCGGCCCGGTGAGCATGCCGTCGCGGTCTATGTCCGTGTACACCACGAAGGCGGGGTTGCTCGGCTCGTATTCCCTGGCCAGCGCTACGGCGGTCTTGTCCGTGATCTCTTTCCAGCCGCGGGTGGCTACCCGGCCTTTGAGCGCGTCGATACCGATGCCCACACGGCCCGGAAAGGCGGCCAGGATCCCGCGGGCCGCCTGAGGGTTCTCCGCCGTGATCGTGCCGAGGATGACGTAGCTCACACCGAGCTCGAACGCGTGCCGTGCATCCCTGATAGTTCTGATACCTCCGCCCAGCTCGACCTCAACCCCCACCGCGGCGCAGACGGCCTCGATGGCGGAGACGTTGACGCCTTCTCCCTTGAGCGAGCCGTCGAGGTCCACCACGTGGATCCTCTCGGCCCCGGCGTTCTCAAAGGACTTCGCCACGTCCGCCGGTACGCTGCTGTAGCAGGTGACATCGTCGAACGCGCCCTTTTTCAGACGGACCACTTTGCCTTCGTGCAGATCGATGGCAGGGATGACGATCACGACGCCCTCCGGTGCTCTTTGACCCACCAGCTGTTGAAGAGGATGCAGTAGCGCAGGATATACACCTTTTTGTCCGAGGTCTGCACCTCGTAAAACTCCTCGGGATAGAATCCGGGATCTTCGTAGGCCTCACGCCAGTGGCTCAAGACCTGCTCGATCTCCACGCTCCGCCCGTCGATCTCCATCCGGTACGGCTTGCCCGGATAGGTGTAGCTGTCTGCGGTCCTGACCTTGGCGTGACGGTATTTCATAAGCATTCTTTGGTGGAGGGAACCTCGACCCCGGTTACCGCGGAAGCCTCTCTCAGGGCACGGGCCAGGGCCTTGAAGCAGGCCTCCGCGAGATGGTGCCCGTTGCCCGACGAGAGTACGCTCAGATGCAGGGTAATGCCTGCATTGAACACAAGGGCTCGGAAAAACTCCGGCACGAGCTCCAGGTCCAGATCACCTGCCTGCCCGTGGAACACGTCGCCCCCGTGGATCTGGAAATACGGCCTGCCGGAGATGTCAAGACAGGCCTCCACCAGCGACTCGTCCATGGGGACCTTTGCCAGCCCGAAACGGGTAATCCCCCTCTTCTCACCCAGCGCCTTCCTGAGCGCGAGACCCAGCACGATGCCGATATCCTCCACGGTATGGTGCAGGTCCACGTGGACATCGCCCTTGGCGTCCACCTTCAATCCCATTCCCCCGTGCTTTGAAAAGGCATCGAGCATGTGGGTCAAAAACCCCGAAGGGATATCCGGGTTGAACTCCCCGCCTTCGAGACAAAGCGTGACCGTGATATCGGTCTCCTTGGTCTTGCGCGTAACGGTCGCTGTTCTCACTTTTTAAACCCCCATAGACTCTTCGAAGATACTGACGACCTTTTCCAGAGATCCCGCGTCAGCGCCGCCCTGGGCGAATGCGGGCTTGCCTCCGCCCCGGCCGCCCACGGCCTCCATGGCCTTTTTCATGATCTTCCCCGCGTCGAAGGTATCGACCGCATCCGGGGTGGTCATGACCATGAAGGTGGCCTTGTCGGTCCCGGGGGCGTAGAGAACGGCCACGCCCGACTTGATGCGCTCCTTGATCCGGTCGCCCACCTCGCGCATCTGGGAGATGTCTTCGGTCTCGACCATCTTGAAAAGCACCTTGTGGGGACCCACCTGGTATTCCTTCTCGCCTTCTCCCGCGCCCGCACCGGTGGCGACGCGGACGTTGAGGTCCCTGATGGTGCCATCCTGCTCCCTGATCCTGCCCTGCAGGCCCGCGATACGCTCGTTGATCTCAGGGGGAGAGCACTTGAGCCGGTCGGATGCCGAGGACACGATCCCGGCGAGATTCCTGAGATGCTCCAGGGATCGGGTGCCGGCAATGGCCTCAATCCTCCGCAAGCCTGCGGACACGCTGGATTCGTACGTGATCCTGACCAGTCCGATCTGCCCGGTTGCGCGGCAATGCGTGCCCCCGCAGAGCTCTACCGATACGCCGTCTCCCATGACGACCATGCGCACCTCTTCGCCGTACTTCTCGTCGAACAGGGCCATGGCACCTTTCGCCATTGCCTGCTCCCTGGAGGTGATCTCGGTGCGGATGGGGACGTCCTCCAGGACATACTGGTTCACGATGGCCTCCACCCGGTCGATCTCCTCCCGGCTCATGGCCGCGAAGTGGGTGAAGTCGAACCTGAGCCGGGTTTCGTCCACAAATGACCCCGACTGGTGTACGTGCTCTCCCAGCACATCGCGCAGGGCACGCTGGAGGAGATGCGTGGCGCTGTGGTGGCGCATGATGCTCTTGCGCCTGTTCTGATCCACGGCGAGCGTCACCTCCTGCCCTTTGGCGAGAACACCTCCGGTGACCTCCACCTGGTGGATGATGACCCCGGACTCGGTCTTGGAGGTGTCCACGACCCGGGCGTTCGCGCCGTTGGAGCGGATCGTCCCCGTATCGCCCACCTGGCCTCCGGATTCGCCGTAGAAGGGGGTGACATCGGTAATGACCCGGCCCTTTTTTCCCTCCCGGAGCTCGGGACAGGAGACATATCCTTCTCCGGTCTCTTCCTGAAGTTCCAGGACCTCGCCCCCGGCCTCGAACACATCGTATCCCACGAAACGGATCCGGGCGCTTCCGAGCAAGGCCTCGAGATCGTCGCCCTCTCCCGCGGCCCCGGTAAAAGCCGAGGCGGTTCGCGCCTTCTCCCGCTGGAGATCCATCTGCTTCTCGAACCCGGCGCTGTCCACGGTGAGGCCTTCCCTGCGGGCGATGTCCTCGGTGAGATCCATCGGGAACCCGAAGGTGTCGTAGAGCGTGAAGGCGGCATCTCCGGGAATGACCTTCTTTCCCTGGCCCTTCACCTGGGCCATGACCTCGTCGAGCAGGGTGAGCCCGCGGTCGAGGGTCTTCAGAAAACGTTCTTCCTCGTTGGCGATGACCTTGTCGATAAAGTCCTTTCTGGTCTTCAGATCGGGATAGGCGTCCGCCATGTGAGCGATGACCTCCATGGCCACCTTGTGGAGAAAGGGCTTCCCCATGCCCAGCAGCTTGCCGTGCCGGGCCGCCCTGCGGAGAATCCTCCTGAGCACATAGCCCCTGCCCTCGTTCGAGGGGAGAACGCCGTCTCCAACGAGGAATGCGCCCGCCCGGGCATGGTCTGCCACCACGCGAAGCGAGACATCGGTGTCCGCGTCCGCGCCATAGCTCACCCCGGCCATTTGCGCAATGAAGGAGATGAGCGGGGTGAACAGGTCGGTGTCGTAGTTGCTCTTCACGCCCTGCATCACCGCGGTGATGCGCTCCAGCCCCATGCCGGTGTCGATGCTCGGGTTGGGAAGCGGGGTCATGTTCCCGGAGGCGTCACGGTTGTACTGCATGAACACAAGGTTCCATATTTCGAGATACCGATCGCACTCGCACTCGCCGATCCTGCACTCGGGTCTTCCACAGCCCACACCCGGTCCCTGGTCGAAGATGATCTCGGAACACGGTCCGCACGGCCCGGTGTCGCCCATGGACCAGAAGTTGTCCTTGTCGCCGAGCCGGACGATGCGCTCGGGATCGAGACCGATCACGTCCCTCCAGATGGCGAAGGCCTCGTCGTCGCTGGTGTGCACGGTGGCCCAGAGCTTGTCCGGGTCGATTCCCATCCTGCCCACGAGGAGCTCCCACGCGAACTCGATGGCGCCCTGCTTGAAGTAGTCGCCGAACGAGAAGTTTCCCAGCATCTCGAAAAAGGTGTGGTGCCTGGCCGTCCGGCCCACGTTTTCCAGATCGTTGTGCTTTCCGCCTGCGCGCACGCACTTCTGTGAGGTGGTGGCCCGGGAATAGGCCCGCTTGTCCGTGCCCAGAAACACGGACTTGAACTGCACCATCCCCGCGTTGGTGAAGAGCAGGGACGGGTCGTCCGCCGGCACCAGCGACGAGCTGGGCACGATCGTGTGCCCCTTTTCCTGGAAATACCGAAGGAACATGCTGCGAATGTCGGAACCCTTCATGCATCGACCCCATCTAGTTTGTTCAGAATCTTGTCAAACGCGAAACCTCTGCCCGCGAGAAAGCGGATCATCTTCTCTCTTTTGAGGCCCTTCCTCTTCTCGATGAGCATGGCTATTCTCTCTTCCTCGCCGATTTCCTTCGAAACCCTTCTCAGGGCTTCATCGGCCATGCCCTCGGGAATTCCCAGTTCCTCAAGCGAAAGCCGGATGGGGAAATCGCCCCAACCCTTCTCGGCCATGAGCCTGGCCCTGCGCACGGCATACTCCCGGTCATCGAGATAACCGAGATCGAGAATCCTGTCGACAACTCTCTGGATGATCTCTTCGCTCAACCCTTTGCGCTCGAGTTTTTTTTTAGCTCAAAGGTCGAGACGGCCCTCCGGGAAATCACCCGGAAGGCATAGGCGAGACCCTGTTCAAATGTCTCGATATTTCCCGTCCTGGAAGATCGTCGGGTTCCCCTGTTCACCGGAGTCTTCTCCCTGCTCCCCGGGCGTATCGCCTTCGAACTGATCCCACTTGGAGTCGCTGGTGCCGCGGATGCCCTTCATACGCAGCGCGAAGTCGTTGGGATTGGTTGCCTGGCGCATGGCCTCGTGGTAGCTCACCTTGTTTTCCTTCACCAGGGCCATGAGCGACTGGTCGAAGGTCTGCATGCCGTAGGCGATCATGCCCTCCGCTATGGCGTCGGGGATCTCGTCGGTCCGGGTCTCGTCGGTGATGCACTCGCGTATCCGCGCCGTGGAGACCAGCACCTCGGCGGCAGGAACCACCCCCTGCCCGTCCGCCTTGGGCAGAAGCCGCTGGGAAACGACGGCCTTGAGGACGCCTGCCAGCTGCAGCCGCACCTGCAGGTGCTGGTGCGGCGGATACTGCGAGACCACGCGCATGATGGTCTCCACCGCATCCAGGGTATGGAGGGTGGAGAGCACGAGATGGCCGGTTTCGGCCGCGGTCAGCGCGATGTCGATGGTTTCCTTGTCGCGCATCTCGCCCACGAGAATCACGTCCGGGTCCTGCCGCAGAGCGGCGCGCAGCGCCATGGCAAAGGAGTTCGTATCCCCCCCCACCTCGCGCTGGTTTATGATGGACTTGCGGTCCCTGTGCAGGAACTCGATCGGGTCTTCGATGGTGATCACGTGGCAGTTGCGGTAGGTGTTGATGTGGTTCACCATGCCCGCCATGGTGGTGGACTTGCCCGAGCCCGTGGTCCCTGTCACCAGGATGAGGCCTTTGCGCTCCAGGGCGATCTTCTTGAGCGCCTCGGGCAGCGCGAGGTCGTCGAGGCCCGGAGGATCGGTGGGGACCACCCGGAACACCATCCCGAAGCTCCCCCGCTGCCGGAAGCAGTTCACCCTGAAGCGGGCAACGCCCGAGAGGCCGTGTGCCAGGTCGATCTCGTTGGTGGTCTCGAATTTGGCCTGCTGGTACTGGTTCATGATGCTGTAGGCCATGGACGAGATGTCGTCGTTGGTGAGCTTCTCGCGGTCTCTCAACGGGATCAGCGCACCGAACCGCCGGATCACCGGCGGCAGTCCGACCTTGATGTGGACATCCGAGGCGGACATCTCCACTGCCTGCCTCAAGACATCATTGATATCCATCTCTGTTCTCCTGCAGTCTTTATAAAGGCCCTACGCTTCTGCAAGCTCGGGCGTCCCTGCCTCGGCAGGAGGAGCGCTGTCCTTCTTTGCCGGGGCTTCGACCAACCGGAACGTCTTCCTCAAGTCCTCGTAGATCTCGGCATAGACCTCGGGGTGCTCTTTCAGGAAGGTCTTTGAAGCCTCTCTTCCCTGGCCCAGCCGCTGCTTCTTGTAGCTGTACCACGAGCCCGACTTTTCGATGATGCCCCGGTTCGGCATCGACCCCACATCGAGGATCTCGCCGTGACGGGAGATGCCCTCCCCGAACATGATGTCGAACTCTACCTCCTTGAAGGGAGGCGCCATCTTGTTCTTGACCACCTTGACCTTGGTCCGGTTGCCGATCACGTCGGTGCCATCCTTGATGGGCCCCGCGTTCTTGATCTGCATCCGAACGCTCGCATAGAACTTCAGGGCATTGCCGCCCGTGGTGGTCTCCGGATTGCCGTAGAGCACGCCGATCTTCTGTCTGGTCTGGTTGATGAAGATCGCCGTGGTGTTGGTCTTTGAGATCGCGCCCGAGAGCTTCCTCAGCGCCTGGGACATGAGCCGCGCCTGGAGGCCCATGTGGGCGTCGCCCATGTCTCCCTCGATCTCGGCCCGGGGGACGAGCGCCGCCACCGAGTCGATGACCACGATGTCCACCGCATTGGACCTCACCAGTGTCTCGGCGATCTCGAGGGCCTGCTCGCCCGAATCGGGCTGCGAGACCAGGAGGTCGTCGATGTTCACGCCGAGCTTTTTGGCATAGTTGATGTCAAGGGCGTGCTCGGCGTCGATGAACGCCGCCATCCCGCCCTGTGCCTGCGCCGAGGAGATGCAGTGCAGAGCCAGAGTGGTCTTGCCCGAGGACTCCGCGCCGTAGATCTCGGTCACCCTGCCCCGGGGAATTCCGCCGATGCTCAAGGCCTCGTAGTCGAGCAGCAGGGACCCGGTCGAGACGACCGGTACGTCCTTGCCGATGCTGTCGGCCCCCATGCGCATGATGGACCCCTTGCCAAAAGTCCGCTCGATCTTTGTGATGGCATCCTGCAATGCCCGCTTTCTTCCTTCTTCCATTGGTTCATTCTCCTTTGTGCCCAAGAATGCTCCTATTCAAAACAGTGTAGCGCGCCCCGGTCGGTAGCAGCTCGCTCTGATACAAAACGATCTCGGTTGCAGAAAAATCCTTTTTCCTCAATTCCTTATTCAGGTCTACCACAGTCGGAACCTTTAGTCTACCTATGGTTATATGGGCTTGAAACGGGCGTTTCTCGGGCTTGACGCCGAAGGATGTGCAGGCACGATCCACCCGGGAGGCAAGCTTCCGGAGGAGCTCCAGGTCTCCGCTCATCCCTGCCCAGACGACCCGGGGGCGCCTGAGATTCGGGAAAGCGCCCAGACCTTCCACGGCCAGGCCCAACGGGGGAAATTCCCGTGCGACGGCATCCAGCTCCGCAGACAGGGTCCCGACGGTCTGCTCGGGGATATCGCCCAGGAACTTCAGGGTGAGGTGCATCCCTGCGGGCTTCACCCACCTCACCCGGTCGTTTTTTCGTCCGAGATCGGCGATCACGGAGGAGAGATCGTCCTTGATCCCTTCGGGGAGGTCAATGGCTACGAACGTCCGTATCATGCAGCCATGTCCTCAAGACAAAGAGCGCGGTCTTTGCAAAGGCCATTTTGTTGCCCTGCCGGTCGAATCCGAACCGGAAATCCCTGACCACATGGTCTTCCTTTCCCCCGGCGGCGATCCACACCGTGCCCACCGGCTTTTCTTCAGACCCGCCCGCGGGGCCTGCTATGCCCGTGGTGGCCACGCCGACGTCCGCACCCGTGAGGTCCAGGACACCCTTGAGCATCAATGCCGCAGTCTCGGGGCTCACCGCGCCGTGGCGGGAGAGAATCTCCTCGGAGACCCCGAGTACCCGTGTCTTGATCGCGTTGCTATAGGACACAACCGAGCCCATGAAGTATTCCGAGCTCCCGGGGAGCTGGGTGACGATGTGGGCGATAAGCCCGCCGGTACACGACTCCGCGGTGGCCAGGGTGAAACCCCTGCCTTTGAGCAGGACGGCCACGCTGGCACTCAAGTCTTCCTGCTCCAGGGCAAAGGGGGCGAGTATCCGGCGGACATCCTGCTCGAACGCCTCGGGGGCGATCACGGCCACCTCCATGTCCCTCGGCAGGTAGCCGCAGGTCTGCGCCAGGTCTCCCAGGCGCCGGGCGATCTCCACCTCTCTGAGGCCGAAAACCGTGACCTCCACGGTCCCAGGCGCGCTCTCGTTGAGCCCCCGGGCCAGGATTCCGAACATGGCATGCGCCTCCCGGGGGACGCCGGGGAGAAAGACGACTCGGGCGCCGTGATCGAAACGCAGGTCGATTCCCCGGGCAGAGCCCACGGGGTTGTCGATCTCGGGATACAGCCGGGCATCGCCGGAAGCGGCCAGCATCTCGACCGCCCGGTGCGTGGTGTCGTCCGGGGTCAGCCCCAGCCCTCCGGTGACAAGGATCAGGTCGTTTGTCCGGGCGAGATCGCGCACCGTCTTTACGAGCCTTTCCGGGCTGTCTCCAATGACGCGGACCTCGTCCATGGAGACGCCCCGCGAGGTCATCCACGACGCCATGAACCGGATGAGCGCATCCTGGCGCATTCCCGTGAGGATTTCCGAACCGGTTATGATGATCGAAGCCTTCACCCGGGCCTCCTGAGCACCTTGAGGGCGCCTGCCAGTACGCCTGCGCTGATCGCGCCCGCCGCCACGTCGTCCATCATGACCCCGAACCCTGCGGGCAGCCTCTCCAACTGTCTTATCGGGGGCGGCTTGGTGATGTCGAAGAGGCGGAAGATCATCGCGCCGAGAAAGATCTCGCGAAACCCTCGGGGCCTGGCGAGCATGGTGATCAGCACGCCCGAGACCTCATCGATCACCACCCGCTGGGGATCTTTTCCCCAACAGCTTTCCATCCGCGAGGACGATGCAATCCCCGCTATGGTTATCAGCGCGGTAACGAGAAGATAACGCGGCAGAGAGAGCTTCCGGAGGACCAGATACAGCGGCAGCGCGGCGAAGGTCCCCACCGTCCCCGGGGCCTTCGGCGCGTAACCCGCGCCGAAAAACGTGGAGACGACCCGGCAGAGAGCATCGACGAAGGACATGGGTTATTCTTGCGCCGGTCCGATGTCTTCAATCTTGTCAATGATCCGGGAAAGGGGGCCGGCGGAAACGAGCCTGTCCATTTCTCTGAGGATTTCCTGAAAGTGCTTCAGGACCAGTTCCCCCTCAGGGGTCAGGTTTGCACCGGTTCGCCCGTGTCTCCCCTTCTCCAGCAGACCTATCCCCAGCCTGTCTTCGTACTCTCTGACCTTCCCCCATGCCGCCCGGTATGACATGCCGAGCTCCTGGGCGGCCTTGTGGAGAGACCCTGTTTCGGCCACGAGATCGAGGAGCTTGTAAATCCCCATGCCGAACACCGTGTTTCCGTCCTTTTCAATCCAGATCTTGTATGCGAATTCCATAGGACATGGATACCATTATGCACGCAAAGAATCAATGGTGCGAAAACTCTTGGAAAATACAGGAATTCAGAGGGCCGCCACACGGTTTTCAGTTGATTGCGAAGGCGTTTATGCGCTATGGAAATCCTTCAGAAAAGGAGTGGTAAAAAGAGGATCGTATGACAGAGTGCTATATCAAGGATTTCCCCCGGCACGTGGGGGAAGATGTCGTTATCAAGGGCTGGGTCTCCAACAGGAGATCGAGCGGCAGGGTCTCGTTCCTGCTCATCCGGGACGGAAGCGGCCTGTGTCAGGCCATAGCCGAGCGCGAGGTGCTCGGAGACGCCTATCAGGAGATCAAGAAGATCCCCCTGGAGTCGTCCCTCGAGGTGCAGGGAAAGGTGGTGGGTGAGAGCCGCTCACCGGGCGGATACGAGCTGCACGTCTCGCGGGTGGGGATCATCCACAAGTCCCAAGAGGAATTCCCCATCGGCAAGAAGGAGCACGGGCCCGATTTCCTGCTGAACAACCGCCACCTCTGGCTCCGGTCGAGCCGTCAGACAGCCATCATGCGGGTGCGCGACACCCTGGTGCGGTATATCAGGGAATATTTCCATAAAAACGACTTCACCCTGATCGATTCGCCCATCTTCACCACCACCTGCGGAGAGGACACCTCGAGCCTCTTTTCCGTGGACTATTTCGATCTGGGCAAGGCCTTCCTCTCGCAGACCGGCCAGCTCTATCTGGAGGCCGCCATCTTCGGACTGGGCAAGGTCTATTGTTTCGGCCCCACCTTCCGGGCCGAGCGCTCCAAGACCAGGCGCCATCTGATCGAATTCTGGATGGTCGAGGCCGAGGCCGCGTTCTTCGACCACGACCGCAACCTCGCCCTGCAGGAGGACTTCGTCTCATACATCGTGCAGAACACCATTGCCGATCGGGCCGAGGAGCTGGCCTCTCTGGAGCGGGACATCGAGCCTCTGAAAAAAATCGTGCCGCCCTTTTACCGCATCAGCTACGACGATGCCCTGTCCATCCTCCGGGATAAGGGATCGGACATCGAGTGGGGCACGGACCTGGGCGCAGACGACGAGACCCTGATCACGAGCCTCTACGACAAGCCCGTGTTCATCGAAAACTATCCCCGGAAGGTCAAGGCCTTCTACATGAAGCAACACCCCGAGAAGCCCGACTATGTCAAGTGCGCCGACCTCCTGGCGCCCGAGGGCTACGGCGAGATCATCGGGGGCTCGGAACGCGAGAACGACTATGACAAGCTCATGCAGGCCATCCGGGAGAACAACCTGGATCCCGAGCGGTACGGCTGGTACCTCGACCTGAGAAAGTACGGCAGCGTCCCCCATTCGGGGTTCGGCCTGGGCGTCGAGCGCACACTGTCCTGGATCTGCGGCCTCAAGCACGTACGGGAAACCATACCCTTCCCCAGAATGATCTACCGGGCATACCCCTGATCGGGACGTGATCGGGGACGGGTTCACATTTCCCGTTTTTTCCTTGCCTCCGCAGGTGGGATTCCCGCTTGGGAACCCGGATTATGTCTCCAGCCCGAAGGATCTCCTGATGGAGGTCAGGAAAAGATGGTGTATAATCCGGGATACTGCACGGAGGACCCCACATGATCATTACGATCTTGGGTACCGAATCATTGGGAGTTCGCGGCCTTTCCTGTTCAGTCCGGTTACACGGAAGGCGGATCGTCATCGATCCCGGCGTCGCACTGGGCTGGTCTCGTTACGGGTTTTTGCCGCATCCGTTCCAGATCGCGATCGGCGCAGGGGTCAGAGAGGAGATCATCGAAGAGCTCAGAAACGCCGACGATGTCGTTTTCAGCCATTTTGACGGAGACCACTGTCCTTTGTCCGAGCCGAACCCCTACCAGTTGGGCATTCACGAGGTAAGAAACGTTCTATCGAATTGCCGGATCTGGGCAAAGGGGCCGGACAACTCTTCTCCGACGCAGTTGCGAAGAAGGACCGAACTAACCGAAGCGATACGGAAGGACATACCGGGCGCTGATGGAATGAGCGCAGGCCCTCTGGAATTCTCTTTCTCCGTTCCCCACGGGCAACAGGGCGAAAAAGGCACTATGGTGATGATGAGCAGGATTGAGGAGGGCGGGGTCGCTTTTGTCCACGCCTCGGATATTCAGCTCCTGGATGGAAAGACAACGGAACTCATTCTGGACTGGAAACCGGACATCCTCCTGGCTTCCGGTCCGCCCTTGTACCGCTATTCCTCCTCTCCCTCGTTTCAGGCGCAAAGGCAGGCGGCCTGGGAAAACGCATTGAAGTTGTCGGAGCACATCGATACGCTGATCATAGACCACCACCTATTCAGGTCCGAAGAGGGATCTGCATGGCTGGACAGGCTGAGACGCACCGCTCGCGGCAGGGTTCTGTGCGCCGCGGATTTCATGCAGAGGGAACCCCTCTTCCTTGAGGCCTGGCGGAAAAAGCTCTATGAATGGCTCCCCGTTCCCAGAGGCTGGCACGATGATTATCGTCAGGGGAAGGTCGGTTTTGATGAGTATCGAGTCAGGGGGTGGGAGGCCTTGCGCGAAAAGGGAAGAATCAAGCCCTGCAAGTGGTATGACTGCTGCCCTATCAAGGCATATACCGATGCGGGGAGGCTGGAGAGATACTGGGTTGAGCATTATTGCCTGGTGAGAAACAGGGCGTGCATCCGGTATCGGATGGAAGAGGCCGGGGAATACCATCCGGACAACATGCTGCCGAATGGTGAAATCAGGGAAGACTTGTAGCCGCCCGCTATAAAAAACGATACATTGCAGCCCTTGTCCTCTCTACGGTGAGTCAGTCTTTCACCGCCCACAAGATGGAGTATGGTTGTTCGCATGGAAGGAGCGGCAATCAATGGTACAGACCTTTGGAGGGCAGGCTCTTCGATCCTTTCGAGGCAGCATGCTTGAACGGGGATCGGACCCATCCTTTTCAAGTCCTTCAGAAGCGAACTTCACAAGGAGGGTTGAAACGATAATCAGACGTGACCCATCTGCTCCAGAGATAAAAAGGAAGGTTGGAGCGGGAAACGGGATTCGAACCCGCGACTTTAACCTTGGCAAGGTTACACTCTACCACTGAGTTATTCCCGCCCAAAAACAAACCACCTTATAAGCAACTCCTTTTTCTTTGTCAAGTTGCATTTCCCTCATCGAGGACCGGGCCTGCCACTCGTATCTTTTCCATCCACGATATCCCCTTCACATGCCGATACCGGTCTGGTCCCATCCATTTCCCGTACCCGGATCCATTGACAATTTTTATCGTCCTCTTACTTTCACTCTTATGGTTTTCCCTTAGGAGGCTTGCGTTTTATCCCTGTAAGAGGAAGCTGCCTGCCCATTCAAATGACAAAGGAAAGAGGTGGTTCATGAACGAGAACGAACACACAATGCCCGATCTGCAGACCATGGTCATGGAATGGCTCAAGGCCGCCGGCAGGTTCTGGGGTGAAACGGGGCGGGAAGAGGCCGGTCCGGCGGATGGGGATGGGCGGCCAAGGCAGGCCGAGAGCTTCTCGACAGAGGCATACGCCGCGATGATGAAAACCTACCACGCCGTCTCGTCGGCCATGAGCGAGCCATCGGCAATGGATTCGCTCTTCCGCACCACCACGATTCTCCCCGACATCACGACCACCCTTCTTGTCACGGGAATGAGGGGATATTTCGCTCTCCAGCAACAGATCGTCGACAAGATCGAAAGGATAGGAAACAGCTCGGATTCATACCGTTTCGACACTATCGATCAGGAAACCCTCCGAGCCTGGTCCGAGATTTACCAGAAGGAAATCAGGCAGTATTTCAATATACCCCAGCTCGGGCTGAGCAGATTCTACCAGGAGAGGGTCAACCAGGCCCTGGACAAGCTCAATATTTTCAGCACGTCCCTGGCGGAGTTTCTTCAGCTCCTCTCTCTGCCGTTTGAAAAGTCCTATCGCATGATGCACGAGAAGGTCGAGGAGCTTACCCGCTCGGGCAACCTGCCCGAAGACTCCAGGGCCTATTATCAGATGTGGGTCAAGATACTCGAAGGACACTTCATGACCCTCTTTCAGTCACCCGAGTATAACAAAACGCTTGGGGAAACAATGGACGCCCTGGAAGACTATCTTGCAGCCCGCGGCAGGATTCTCCAGGACATGCTTCAGACCCTGCCTGTTCCCTCGAGAAAGGAGATGGAAGACCTGTGTAAGGAGGTCTACCTGCTGAAAAAGAAAATCCGCACACTCGAAAAGGCGAACAGCGAGGAATAGCAGGAAAGGAGACACTATGGAGAAACCGAAAATCCCCGTCGATATAATTCTGAAGCACCTTGCCGAGCAGGCGGAAGTACACCAGATACGGGTCCAGAAGGCAACGGACGTCCTGCTGAGCGAGCTCGATACCGAGATCGCGGCGACCCCCTATGAGGTGGTGTATGAAGAAGACCGCGTGAAGCTCAAACACTATAACGCCGTTCTCCCTTCGAACGAGACCATGAGAACACCGCTGCTGGTGGTCTATGCCCTCATCAACCGGGAAACCATGCTCGACCTTCAGCCGCAGCGGAGTGTGGTGAAAAACTTTCTGGCCAACGGGATTAACCTGTATATGGTGGACTGGGGATACCCCACCTATAAGGACAAGTTCCTCACCATCGACGACCACGTGAACGGCTATATGGACGATATCGTCGACTTTGTCCTGGAGCGGGAAAAGGTCGAGCAGATCAATCTCATGGGCATCTGCATGGGAGGCACCTTCTGCGTGATCTACTCCGCGCTGCACCCCCACAAGGTCAAGAACCTGGTGACCACGGTCTGTCCGACAAACTTCGATACCCGGCAGGGGCTGCTGCATATCTGGATGAGATGGCTGGATGTGGACAAGATGATCGACACCTTCGGCAATATGCCCGGAGACCTCATGAACTTCGGCTTTCTCCTGCTGAACCCTGCACGCCTGATGATAGACAAGTATATCGGGTTTCTGGAGAACATGGACAACAAACCCTTTGTCGAAAATTTCGTGAGGATGGAGAAGTGGATATTCGACAGCCCCGACGTACCGGGCGAAACGTTCAGGCAATTCGTCAAGGACATGTACCAGAAAAACCTCCTGATCGAAAACAGGCTTGTGATCGGAGGGAGGCACGTGGACTTGAACAAGGTCACCATGCCCATGCTCAACATCTATGCCCAGTATGACCATCTGGTACCCCCGGAAGCCGCCGAGAAGATCACCGGCGTGGTAGGCAGCAGGGATACAGAAAATGTATGCCTCGATACCGGCCATATAGGCATCTACGTCAGCTCCAAGACACAGAAGGAGTTTGCTCCGAAGATCATCAACTGGCTCAAGACGCGCGAAGACCGTTACGAGCCTGCCGGCCGGGATGATACGGAGAGCGCAGTCGAGAGGGCGAACTCTCCCGTGAAGAATATTTCTCCCAGCGTCAAAAGAAGTGAGGAGTCGGATCATGCCGGAAAAAAAGAACTTTTTTTCGACAATTTGCAGGGTAAGCAGGGCATTCGGAACCACCCTTGAGAAGGAGGATCTGCTGGATCTGGTCGTCCGGAGCGCCATCGAAACCATGAACGGCAAGGCCGCCAGCCTGTTCATGCAGGATGAAAACCGGAAGAGCGCTCTGTACTTCCCCATCGCGCAGAGGGGCCTGTCCAAGGACTATCTCCACATGGAACCCAGCGAGGCGAAGCGAGCCGCTGACGAGATTCTCACGAAAGGCTACATCGCCATATACGATGCCACGAAGGACCCCCGCGTTCACCATCACGAGTTGAAAAAGACCGAGGGAATCGCCTCCATCCTGGTGGTGCCCGTCATGGCCAGAGACCTGGTGATCGGGGTTCTCGGCCTGTACACCGCCGAACACCGGAGGTTCTCGAGCGACGAGATCGAATTCCTCACCGCGCTGGCCGAGCAGGGTGGCATGGCCATAGAACGCGCCCGTCTCGTGGAGCAGATCCGCAAGAACACCGAACTCTTCCTCGACCTCTCCGCGAGCATCAACTCCAGCCTGGACATCAAGAATATCATGGAGATCCTGACCGTGGATGTTGCGCGGGCGTTCGGGGTCAAGGCCGTATCGGTCAGGCTTCTGAACCGGGAAAAGAAGATCCTGCAGCTGGTCACCAGCTATGGGCTGAGCGAGGCATACATCAACAAGGGTCCGGTCTATGCGGAAGAGAGCATTGTCGAAGCACTCCAGGGCAAGGTTGTCACGATCCGCGATGCAACCACGGCCGGTGGCGTGCAGTACAAGAAAGAGAAAAAGGCTGAGGGCATCGTATCCATCCTCTGTGTTCCCATAAAGGCGATGGATGAGGTCATCGGCGTGCTCCGCCTTTACAGCGGCATCCCCAGGGAGTTTACCGAAGACGAGATCATGCTCGCCACGGCCATAGCCCATCAGGGCGGGCTCGCCATCCGCAACGCCTCTCTGTATCTTGCGCTCAAAGAAGACATGCAGGATCTCAAACAGGATATCTGGAGCCACCGGATGTGGTTTTAGCGCCGCAGGCAGCCGTAGGAACGGTATCAAACCCTCCCCCCGTCTGTCTCGGGATGAGGGAAAGACATGTCCATTGAGAGAACAAAGGAGACCCATATGTTTGGAAAGACCATATCGGAACTGAAGGTAGGAGATTTTGCGGAATTCGCAAAGACGATCAGCGAGACGGATATTTATCTCTTTGCAGGCGTTACAGGAGATCTCAACCCGGCCCACGTCAACGAGATCTATGCAAAAGACACCTTTTTCAAGACCCGAATTGCCCACGGGATGCTTCTGGCGGGTTTTATCTCGGGGGTAATCGGCATGCAGCTCCCGGGGCCGGGCACCATCTATATCCGGCAGGAGCTCAACTTCTTGGATCCTGTCCGGATCGGCGACACGATTACCGCTCGGGTGGAGGTCGGGGAAATAAACATGGAGAAAAATCGTGTCGTCCTCAAGACCACCTGCATGAATCAAAACCAGGAAACGGTGCTGGACGGACAGGCCATGGTGAGCCCACCCAAGGCCCCCAAGCAGTAGAAACCATGACCTCCGGCCGCATACAAGAGAAGCGGCTCTTGAGCGGACAGATATCGTTTATCTTAGGGGGCATCCAGTGAGACTGGAGCGAGGGATCTTGCACGAATGAGCTTGCGGTCTTTCCGTTGCGGACCGGGCCTGCCGCTTAGGGCCTCTCTTGCGAGTCTCGTCAGGCCGTGGTGCCGGTTTTACGTTTTACGCCTTGAAGAGGTTCTCTTTTTCGCGGCCGTCTCCTCGGTCTCCTGCTTCTCTCGCCCGCCCCCTGTCTCGCTGAAGAGCTTCGAAAAGTTGACCATCATGTCCTGGAACTGCTGGGCCTGATCTTTCATCAGGGTCTGAAAAGCGGTGATTCCCTCACCCTGCGCAGATAGCTTCTCGTCCAGGATAGTGCGGAGACGGTGGATGTCTTCTTCCTGGCGCAGGGTTTTCTCCCTGAGCTCCTCGTAATCCTTCAGCAGGGCGTGGTATCCCGCAGGGGAAGGGTAGCCGCCCAACGGATTGCTCATCAGCGAGATGATCCCTCCCATGAACATCCTCTGAACGTCTTCCGCCGCCTTGAGGTAGGAGGTAAAATACCCTGGTATTTCCTGAAGAAAGAAATCCAAGCCCCACCACTTGCGGAACATCCCGAACATATCCTGGAAGTTCCCGAACCCCTCGGTCATCATCCGCGAATACTCCTCCATGAGATTCTGCCCTCGGGCAGCGTTCAGGAAGGTGTTTCCCCAGAGCTCAAGTGCCTGTGTATCCATACTCTTTCCCCTTTTTTACGACTGGTCGATCTCCAACTGAAACAGAACCGGGCCGCGGGCGTCGTTCTCGCCGAAACGCTTATCCAGCGAAAACTCCGACTTCGGATTGGACCAGGACGTGGCTATGGCAAGGTGTCCCTTTGGAAAACCGGTCACCTCCACATCGATGAAATCCTGGGGCGCGAGCGCGGTTTCCTTCTCCACCAGATCGTCGCGCTCCCCATAGCAGATGAGCCAGCGGTAGCCTTTGTCCTGCATGCGGTGGAGGTTGAGCTTTCTGCCGAAAAGCCGCACCGGCAGCGTCCCGTCGCTCGTGATGGGTATATTGTACGACCGGAAGCTCATCTTGGTGATCTCCAGGGGGAGATCGGTCCGCTCATACGAGAGCCAGTAGTTGATGGCCAGCGCCGTCTTGTTGAACTTCTCCCTCGGCCTGCCATCAGTGGAGAGCATCACCATGTCCCGGTAAAAGCTGATGAGCGGGAATTCGTCGTCGATGGCCCTGAGCTTGTAAACCCATCCCATCAGCTTGCCGTCGCCGACCTTGTTTCCGTTCGGAAGCGTTTTTGTTCCATAGGCAAGATCGTTGAACCTGGACGGGAGGTTGTGCAGAAAGTTGGCGAGCCCCGGACTTCTGGTTCCGTCCATGGGCGAGACGCAGGTGATGAGGGTATCCACCAGCCCGTCGAGTTCACCCGAGAGGAGCCCGCATAGCGAGGTAAAACCGCCCTGGCAGTACCCGCACAGGGTTACCTGCTTGCCGTGGCTGTTCTTTACGATCTCGGCGAAAGAGACGATATCCCGCACGTCATCTTCGCCGGTCATGACCTGAAAGGCAGGGGTCGTCCAGATATTCTTGGCGATGCGGACGTAGGTCGGGATCCCCTTGTTGGCAAAGGCATGCACGAAGCTCTTGTTTTCGCCGGGAAGGAATGCGAGGATATTTGTCCCCAGTACGAACGGGGGGATGACGACCACCGGTTTCGCGTCCTGTCTGACCGGGACGTCTCCATGAGAAGGGAGCACCTGATAGAGCAGGAACCGATCCGTCTCTCCGGCCTTCCGGTATCCTGCCTGGTCGAAATGGAACCCGTACTCGTTTCGGATGTTGCGTATGGCCTCGGGATACTCGTACACGACCTTTTCCATGAGCCTTTCCCGCTCCGAAAACAGCTCGACCAGGTCTCTGCCGTCCCGGGAAAGAACGGTGTCGAGCCATGAGTCGGTGATCTCGTGGTACCGGGGAATATAGTACTGTCCTACCGTGGAGATGCTGGACTTCAGTGCCCTCAGCGCAAGCTGCTGGTTCAGAAAGAGCAGCTCGGTATAGTCCTGGATGGTCTGGGCAGGGTGGTACTCCAGAATCCTCCTGCTTTCAACGTCCTGAAAATAGCTCAGCGAGATGACGAAGGCATCGATAAAGTCATGAAAGTACCGCAACAGGCCGTTGGCATAGATCTGGGAATCCCGAGCCTGTGCCAGAGAGGCATCCCACACCTTTTCCGATATGTCGTCGACATGCCCGAGGGTCTCTATCGGGAAGACCAACTCATCAAGGCTTCGAGCCTCGTTCGAAAGCATTCTTCTCTCCTGTGGAGCGACCGCATCGAGGTCACTTATTTCTTCTCTTTTTCCGGTGTCCCGAAATACTCGTCTACCTTCTGAAAATTCTCGTCCACAGACTTCTTGAACTCGTCCCTCCCCTTTTTGTACGCGCCGATCCATTGGCTCAGCACGCTCTTTCCGTCATCAGGGAGCCAGTTCGCCTGGTCGAGAAAGGTTTTCGCCATTTTTTCCGTTTGTTCCTGGATCATCATCATTGCATTGAAGCTGTTGTCAAAAGAAGACTTCTGAAAATCGATCATCTGCCTTACCGCCTTTTTCTGGTCCATGCCCTTTCCTCCTTCTGGATATTTTTCATTCCTCTTTAAGGGATACCCCATGTGAGCCCTTCTTTCCTTACAGAGAAGCACGGCTCATCGTCCTTGCGGCAAAGACGCTTCCGGATACTGCGGACGCAAAACATCCACGAACTCATCATCGGATACCTTCTTGAATAATACGAACCGGCCCGATTCTTTCAAGTTCGGCACTCTCCCCATGGCGGGCGGCTCCGTCCCGAACCGGCTGCGTCCTCAATCGGATCAGGCAGCTTCTTTCCCAAAAGATTTTGCGATCAGGCAGAGTCGTCAGGCTTCATGAAAAAGGGTTTGATATTCCAAGATCTTTTCCCCTTTTTTTGCCCCGATCAGAGCGGACATCAACCATCGGGACTGAAAAACCGGGGAGCGCGTCCCACGCAATACATGGACAGAAGATCACGGTGCCCGCATGTGCCGACTTACAGGCACGACATTGATCTTCCGTTTTTTTCCTCTGTCCCGGCGATACTCCGGACTCTTTCACTATTTTCCCGTACTCTTCGCAGCAGCCCTTCTCGCTTCAGCCGCGGTTCTGGATGTCTGCTGAGATGCACGCCGGGTTGTCTGCTGGGCCTGCTGCGCGGCCTTCTGTCCCGTCTCCTGAACCTGCATCGCAGCCCTCTGGGTCGCCTCGGCGGTAGACACGATATACGATTCCATCTTGTTGTACCCGTCGTCCATTACCCTCTTGAGGTCGTCCCTTCCTTTTTTGTACATGGTTCCCCATTCCATGATGATCTGTTTGCTTTCTTCGGGCATCCAGGGAATCCTGTCCAGGAACAGGGTGACCGACTTCTCGGCCTGATCCTGCAAAGTGACCAGGTTCCTGTACATATTATCCAAGGCGGCTTTCTGGAAGTCAAAGGACTGCTTTACCATCGTTTTCTGATCCATCTCCGATCCCCCTTTTCTCTCTTCACCGCGCTCGAATACCGCGTCTAATGCACAACTCCCAGTGAAGAGGAGACATATCCTTCGAGTTGATCGAATCCATCGTCTATGGCCTTCTTGAAATCATCCCTGCCTTTCTTATACATATTCGTGCATTCGAGCAGGGCGCCCTTGCCCTCCGCAGGAAACCAGCCTGTCTGGTCCATGAACGCATTGAGCACCTTCTCGGCCTGATCCTGCAGAGTGATGATGGTTTCATAGCCGTTGTCAAAGGCCGCCTTCTGCAAATCAACCATCTGTAGGGCCATGGTCTTCATATCCATGATTCACTCCTCCCTTTCCTTTGAAAGCATTAATCTCAAATCAATAATAGGGTCCTACGGTCATTTGTCAAGATAATTATTGCATTGCAACATACTGGATACGACGGCTTTATGCTCGTGTAATATGTGTTGATAATCTTTTATTATTATATAGTTATCATGATTATGGTTGCGTTTTTCATTCAGAGTGCCTGAGGTGTTTTTGTTGCGTTGTAACATTCGTTGTGGCTTTTGTCTTTCTCCTGTGGTATGGAATGGATGTCGTGTGTGGATGGAGAACCGGCGCGCCGGTATCAAGGAGGCCGGGCACAATTCTCCTTTGCATCCCGGGAAAGGCGATCCGGGAGGTCGAGATGGCTGACAGAGAAAAACTGCTTTTAAAAAAATACGGGAACCGGCGTTTGTACGACACGAACCGGAGCGCCTATGTCACCCTGAGCCAGGTTGCCGACATCATCAAGCAGGGCGTGGACGTCGAGGTGATCGATGCGAAGACGCAGGAGGATGTGACCGCGTTCATCCTCACGCAGATCGTTCTTGAGCAGGCGCGGAGAAAGAATGCGCTGCTGCCGGTGGAGCTCCTCCATCTGATCATCCGCTACGGAGAGGATCTGCTCCAGGAATTTTTTCAGAAATACCTGGAACAGACCATTCATGGATACATTCAGTTCAAGAAGGCCATGGACGAACAGTTCAGCAAATGGGTCGATATGCAGCTGAACTATTCGGACATGGCGCACAAGACCCTCTCGGGGTTCACCCGGTTTCAGAATCTCTTCGGCCCGCCCCCGGATTCACCGGGGAAAAAAAACGACGAGGACTAGGGTCCGAGCGTGACAGAGTCGGGCGGACGACGGATTCATCGGGTCGTTTTCCCCTCGCCCTTTTGCTGTCATGTGATGTCCTCTATCCAGGCACCTTGGACTCCTTCGATGTTTCAGGGCGGCATCCCTCTCTGCGGCCGATGCACCGGTTTTTCGATAATGGGTGCTCCCCTTATTTAAGACGACGCAACCGATCCCGGTTTATCGCCCGAAAAAGGGATTCCGTCAGGAAAGATTCCCGTTTTCAGCCGCTTACCACCATTTCCTTCAGGTCTGCAGAGGTGATCCTCGCCCCCGGCGCATAGGCGGCCTCGTCGATAAAGGCCAGGGCTGACGGCCATTCGTGCTGCAGGGCCCTTCTGCCCATGAACACGGAGATGTGCCCCGCCTGTGGGATCACGGCCTTGAAGATCTGGTCTCTGGGCGTCGAGGCATGGTGTTCGAGATTGTGCACCTGCGGCACGAGGGTGATATCGTCCCTCTCGCCGGCAAGCAGGGCCAGGGGGCATGAGATGTCCTGAAGATCGACGTATTCACAGAGAACCTCCAGGGTGCCCTTGATCAGCCTGTTCTGCTTGAAGAGCTTTTCGACGGCCTGAAGATACCACCGCCCGGAAATGTCCTGCGTATACTCGTACCACCGGCTGAACTTTTTGGTCCTCTTCAGGTATTTCTCGTCGCGCACGTTGATCCAGAGGTTCAGATAATCCCGGACGAACCGGTCGTAGGCGTTCATCATTTTCCACCCCATGAGCATGAGGTCGCCCGACATGTTTCCCCCGCCGCATCCCACGAGGTACTGATAGTACATAAGGGGCAGGGCGTTGACCATATCCTGAATCTTCCCTCCTCCGGCCGCGAAGTCGATGGGTGCGGCCGCCAGCATGAGGCCGCGGATATCGTCGGGAAACAAGGCGGTATAGATCGCCGAGAGCCACCCGCCCTGGCACAGACCCGCAAGGATCACGGGAGAACCCGCTTTCTTCACGCACATCATGGTCTGCTTCACCAGGTCGTCGATGGTCTCCTCCCGCCTGCTCAGGGTGCTCGATTTCCACTCGATGACATACACCGGGTGGGTTGTATGCCGCAGGCAGGTCTGTACCAGACTCTGGCCGGGGGCATAGTCGGCAATGCTGGAATGGTGACCGGCCTGGGGAGGAACGATCAGGATCGGATCGCCTGCGCGGTCTTCATCGAATCTCCTCAGGATAACCGCTTGATCTTCGAATATTTTTCTGTTCGGGGTGATGAATTCGGGTTTGCCGCGCGAGGAAGCGGTCTGATAAAATTTTATAAGGTCTGCATAAGGTGTATCCATGGCGCAACTCCTTCGTGTTTGATTTTTCCCGTTGATTTTGAAGAATATCGGTGTGCTGGAAACGGAAGGGGGCGGCAAGAAACCGATGATCAATCGATGAGACCAAAGGTACTGCCCTTGACTCTGGCACTGGAAATGGTGCAAATACAGTTCGTTGATGCCCTTTCACCCCTTCTTTATACATCTTTTCCCAGTGTCCGTCTAGGGGGAAGCGATCATTGATGATATCTTCGATTATCTGGGATTTTCATGGTTTTTGTTGCGGAGTAACAGGGCGTTATTTCAAGAAGATACCCCTGCGCCTCGTACATGCCGGTCGCATGCACGCCGGATTTTTCCTCTTGGGCATGGAAGGACATCTCTTCCTATCGACAGCGAGCTCGAGAAAGTCCTGGACCCGATTCAGGCATCGGGCACCTGTTTGCTTTCCCTGCGCGGTTTTTTGAGACCGGGCTTTTTCGCTTATGCATCTCCGGCGGAAGCGGAAACGACCTCTGCAAGATCTTTCACCCTCAGCCGGTCCTGAACCCCTTCGGCCTTCACGGCATCGTCCAGCATGCGGTAGCACTGGGGGCAGGAGACCACCAGGGTGCCGGCGCCGGTATCGAGGGCCTCCCTGACGCGGACGCGGCTGGAGAGGTCAGGTCCGGTCCCGAGCATATCGGTGAAGAAGTTCCCTCCTCCCCCGCCGCAGCACAGGGCATTCTGCATGGACCGGTCCATCTCCCGGATCGTGATTCCCCGCACCCCGCCCAGAACCCGGCGGGAGGAGAAGTATTCCTTGTTCCACCTGCCGAGGTAGCAGGGATCGTGGTAGGTCACCTTCTCCCGGAGTTCCCCCGGAACGAGAGCGCCCTTCTCGATGAGCAGCGCCAGGACCTGTGAGTAGTGGTACACCTCAAAGGTCCCTCCCAGGGCGGGGTAATCCTTGCGCATGGTATGGAACGAATGGGGGGAGACGGTGATGATCTTATCCACGCCTTTGCGTTTGAAGGCCTCGATATTCCTGCTTGCCAGGAAATCCGCAAGCGACTGCTCCCCCGATGCCCGCAAATCGTTCCCGTCGTCGAGCTCTTCGCCTTTGAGAATCCCGAAGGAGAGGCCTGCCTGTTTGAAGAGCACCGCCGCCGACCTGATCATCCTCATGCCCAGATCGTCAAAGGATGCCACGCTCCCGGCGTACAGCAGGTACTCCTGCCCGTTGAATTCCTCGATGTCGAGGTCTCTGGCCCACTGGTCGGTCTCTTCGACCGGCCTCTTGTAGGGGTTGCCGGATATGGACACGGCCTTGAAATAATCGCGGACCCGGGGCGGGATTCTCCCCTCCTCCACCAGATCCCGGCGCGCCGCGATGAAGACGTCCACGAGCCTGTCCTTGATCTTGTCCATGGCGCACGCCTCCACGCAGTTGCCGCAGGTGACGCAGGAAAAGATGATCTCGTTGAACCGTTCCGAGGGAACGATCTCACCCTCGACCCATGCCCGGATGAGCCACATCCTGCCGCCCGAGGAAAAGGACTCGAAGCGGTGTTTGAGATAGGCCGGGCAGTTGAAATCCGCATAATTGGTGGGCAGCTTGCACCACCCGCACCGGAAGCACCGGTGGAGGATATCCCTGTATTCACTGTCCATGTGCTACACCTCCCAATTCCCGGGATTCATGATCCCGTTCGGGTCGAGCAGGGTGCGGATTTTTTTCATCAGCGTGTACGTGGCCGGCTCCATGGAATTCAGGATAAGCTTCTGACCCGCCGCTTCGGCCTTCCAGGGTATGCCTCCCAGCTTGATCGACGCCTCGTTGGTCTCTTCCAGGGCACTGCGCACCCGCCGGATCTCATCCAGGTCCGCCCGGTTGAAGGGATAGGCGAAAAAAAACATGGCGCTGTGTCCCCGCCCGATGATCCGGGCACCCAGGGAATAGGTGATCCCGTTGCGCTCCGTGATCTCCATGCCGGCCCGGCATGCGTCCGGAATCCTCTCCAGAGGCATGATCGCGCCCACATACTCGAACCCGCCGCCCTTCCTCACGTCGGCGAACTTGCTCAAGGCCTTCTGCGGAACCTCCAGCAGACCGGCCTTCATGTTGGGCGGCATGGGCATGAACCCGGCCTCCTTGGTTTCGAAATACGGCCTCAGGCTCTCCCGGATGATCCGGATCTTGAGGGCGAGCTCGTCTTCGCGGTGGGCCGTGACGTTGATCACGATCATCTGAAAGCCTCTCAAGTAGTCCGGCTTGGGCGAGAGGGCATAGTTGATGTCTTCGGCCATGCCGGTGTGGATGACCCGGAACAGGATATCCGGGGCGGCATCCACGTCTTCGGTCATGAAGATCAGCACGTCGTGGTGCGCCTGCCGGGGGAAGAGCTTGATGCCCACCTTGGTGATCACCCCGGTGGTGCCGTTCCACCCGAGGAAGAGGCCCGCGAGGTCGGGCAGCGGGGCCCGGGAAAACCAGCCCGGCACCGTGGAGCTCGAGCCGAGCTTCACGAGCTCGCCCGTGGGCAGCACCACCTCGAGACCGGTGACCATCTCGGAGTGGAAGCCCCCCTCGCTCTGGGAGAGATGGCCCGAGCCGTGGATGGCGATGTTGCCCGCGATGGTGGCCACCGGCGGCGCATCGGGAAGCGAGTGTTTGAGCCCCGGGTGATGCTTCCTCAGGTAAGCGTCGAGCATGCCCTGGGAGGTGCCTGCCTCCACCACGGCGTAGTGACTGTTCTCGTTGACCTCCAGCACCCTGTTCATCCGTTTCATGTCGAGAACGATGCCGCCTTTGAGCGGTATCGTGAGTCCCGAGAGCACCAGGCCTCCTCCCATGGGCACCACGGGTATTTTGGCCTCGTTGGCGAGCAGGACGATGTCCCGCACCTCTTCAGGGGTTGCAGGCAGAACCACGTAATCCGGCTCGGAAGGCTCCTGAACCCCCTGGTCCCGGGAGTAGATGAACCGCTCCTCCGCGCTGCACGACACATAGTCCTTCCCCACGATCTCTTCGAGCCTGTTATGGATTCGATCCATACGCTCCCTCCCTACTGTCCGAAGGCCATGAGGCACAGATCGGATATCATGATGGGCACCATCCCGGCCTTCATGACCGGCTCCGCCAGGGTCCAGAAGCAGAACGGGCAGTTGAACACGGCGTACTGCGCGCCTGTAGCCCTCATATCCTCCACGTTCTTCCTCCGGTTCTCCTCCGCCAGATCGAATCGCTGTGCGGCGTCGATCACGCCTCCACAGCACAGGGCGCGGTCGTATTCATACCGTCTATTCGGCCGCTGAACGCCGATCAGCGCGAACAGATCGTCGATAAGGCTGTCCGTCTCGGGACAGAGCCTGCTGGAACAGGGCCGCTGGTAGGCGACCGTGAATCCGAGCGGTCTGATCTCGTCTTTGAGCTCGAGCATCCGCCTCAGCATGAAGTCGAAGAGATGAACGGGCTTGAAGGGCACCTCGATGCCGAAGGCCGGCGCCCATGAGGTATAGGTGCCGTAGCACTCGTCGTGATAGCAGATGAGCTCGTTTACGCCGGACGGCTCCAGGTGGAACTTCATGATGTTCTCGATCACGACCGGAAGCCGCTCCTTGATGGTGGAGTTCCGGGCAAAGTGGAGAAACATGAGATTGCAGAAGATGTCCGGGCCGCCGATGGTCGAGACCCCCTCGAAGATCCTGCCCCTGATCCCGCCCCTCATCATGTCGAAAAAGCACATGTTGATGACCGGGTCATGGACCTCTTTGCGCCGGATCTTGCCCCGGGGACCCATCATGGTCACCTGGGACTTCTCGATGGGCTTAGGGACCGGGTGGACGCCCAGCTCCTCCTGCCGCTCCACGATGAGGTAGAAGGGGTGGTTGCCGTGCGGGCAGTACTCCTCGCAGGCATAGCAGGTGACGCATTCGTGCAGGATCGAGGACATCTGCCCGCGAACCAGCCGGTCGTGCTCCTCCTTGGCCCTGTCCTGATCCAGGTGGATGTACTGGCACCTCATGATGCAGTCCACGGTATCGCACTTCAGGCATATGTCCGGATCAAACCGAAGCCTCTGCATGGGTCCTCCTTTTTGAAAGGCTCTTCGGGCCTCCTCGCCCTCATGGTGCCGGCGCCGTGGTGCGGATCTAGCGGGCAGATTGCGCGAATCCCCTCTTTTTACTTTGCCTTCACCTCCCCGGTGAGAAACCCCGGATCGGTGTATGCGGGGTTCGGGTAGGCATAAAAGCCTTCCCCGGTCTTGAAGCCGAGCAGGCCCTTTTTCACATAGTTTTTCAGAAAATCCGCGTTTGCCTGGGCCTGGGCATCACCGGTCTTTTTGGCCCAGTAATCGGTGATGGTGTGGACCGTGGAGAGCCCCACCTGATCCATGATACCGAAGGGGCCGACCGGGGTGTGCATGACGCCCATCCACGAGCGGTCGATGTCCTCGATCGAGGCCACGCCCTTCGACGCCAGGGTGAGCGAGGAAAAGAACAGGCTCGAAAGCATGGTGTTGAACACGTAGCCGTTGTTTTCCCGGTTGAGCATGATCACGATCTGGCCGATGCTCTTTGCAAACCCGCTCACGAGATCGGTCACCTCGGGTGCGGTGCCCGGATGGGGCATGACGTCCACTACATTGGAGATCCGGACATCGTGAAAATGGAGCGCCGCGAACCTCTCCGGCCTGCCGGTCTCCTCCGCGATCATGGAGGGAACCAGCATGGAGGTGTTGGTGGTGAAGATCGTGTGCTCCGGGCAGAGCTCGTTGAACCGGCGGAATGTCTTCGCCTTGATTGACGGATCCTCGGGGACGGACTCGCTGATGAAATCCGCGTCGCGGGCCGCAAGCGCCGGGTCCGTGGCGGTCGAGATGCGCCCCATGGTCTCGCCGAGCTGAACGGGGGTGATCCTGCCTACGGAGACGAACCACGACCCGAGCTTTTCCATGCGATGGACGGCCTTGTCCAGGATCTCTTCCGAGAGGTCGTACATTACCACGGTGTAGCCGTGCATGGCGCAGGAAAACCCGATCTGCTGGCCCATGGTTCCTGCCCCGAGGATGAGAACGCGCTTGATATCGGAAACTTCCATGCATTGCCTCCTTCAAGAAAAAAGATTGTCGCCGCTTAAGGGGAAAAGCCCCCGGCTCACGCCAGTGCCCCTCCGTCCACCACCAGGGACGCCCCGGTGGTAAAGGGTGCGGCGTCCGACACCAGGTAGAGCACCGCACCCGCGATCTCACCCGGCTGGGCGTGCCTTCCCATGGGGATCATCTTGACCGCGTAGTCGTAGATCATGTCGTTTTCCATGATGGCCTTCGAGAAGTTGGTGTCCACCAGTCCGGGCAGCAGGGCATTGACCCGGATGTTCTTGCCGGCAAGTTCCTTGGCGAAGGCCCGGGTCATGGATATGAGCCCCGCCTTGGTGATGGAGTATACCCCCTGGAAGGGCGCGGGCTTGATGCCGTTGATGGAAGATACGTTCACGATGGAGCCGCCTCCGGCCTCGATCATGAGCTTTGCCGCGTACTGGACCATGAAGAAGGGGCCTTTGAGGTTCACGTCAAAGGTCTTGTTCCATACCCCCTCATCGGCGCCGATCATCTCGCCGAAATACGGGTTGGTGGCCGCGTTGTTGATAAGGATATTCAACGTGCCGAACCTCTCGCGTATGTTCCCGAAGAGCGTCTCGATCTGCTTGAGATCGCCCACGTGACAGGCCATCACGTCGGCCTTCCCTCCCCTGGAGGCTATCTTTTCGGCAACCCCTTGCAGGGCGTCCGCCTTTCTGCTCGCCAGAATGCAGTGCGCCCCGTAGTCCGCCAGCGTCACGGCGATGGCCTCTCCGATGCCTCTGCTCGCGCCGGTCACCAGGGCGATCTTTCCATCAAGCCGGAAATCTACCTTATCCATAAGCCCTCCTTAAAAAAGCTCTGTATTCCGTTTCCTTTTCCCTCCGTGCCCGGCCGGGAATCCTTCTTCTCAGGAAAAGGAGGGGTGCGCCCTTTCCACCGGAGCACATCCCCCCCTTTCCCGGATGCCTTCTTCAATGGCCCTCGCGCCCGCCCCCCCGCATCGTTCTCAAGGCTGCCTGCTCGAGGATATGCACGGCGAAGATGAGCATCTTGAACCGTTCGTCTTTTGTCTGGCCGTGATAGAACCGGTAGTAGATCTGCTGGGCGATGACCGCCAGTCGGAAGAGCCCGAAGCACAGGTAGAAATCGAAGTTGTCGATCCGGACACCGGTGAGCTCTGCATAGCGCTTGACCATCTCCTCGCGGGTCATGGCCCCGGGCAGCGTGGTGGGAAGCATCCGCGCGGCCTGGAAATCCTGGGGGTCGTCCGCCTGTACCCAGTACCCGAGCGAGCTGCCCAGGTCCATGAGCGGATCGCCGATCGTGGCCATCTCCCAGTCGAGCACCCCGATGATCTCAAGCGGATTGTCCGGATTGAGCACCACGTTGTCGAATTTGTAGTCGTTGTGGATGATGCCCGGTTTGGGGAAGTCGGGCGGCATCCTCTCGACAAGCCACAGCATGACGTTTTCGAAGTCCGGGGCATCGGGGGTCCGCGCAGAGCGGTAGCGCTCAGACCAGCCTTCAACCTGCCTCTTCACATAGCCTTCGGGCTTGCCGAAGCCGGTCAGGCCGATGGCCTTATAATCGATGGCGTGGAGCTGGTAGTGCACGTCGAGCAGGTTCTCGCACAGGGTACGCATCTCCGACGGGCTGAACTCAAGGCCCTTGGGCGGGTTTTTCCTCAATATGATGCCCTTGATGCGCTCCATCACATAGAACGGACAGCCCATCACGGATTCGTCCCCGCAGTAGAGAAGCGGCCTGGGGCAGTAGGGGTAGACGTCTTTGAGTGCGCTCAGGATCCGGTATTCCCTGCCCATGTCGTGGGCGCTCTTTGCCTTTGTGCCAAAGGGCGGTCTCCTTAAGACCAACTCGGTATCGCCCACGCGGATCAGGTAGGTGAGGTTGGAAAATCCGCTGGGGAACTGCTCGACCACCAGGTCGCCCGAAAGCCCGGACAGCGAGCCCCGCAGGTACTCTCCCACCTTTCCCGTATCGAGCTCTTCCCCCTGTCTGATATCTTCCGCCCTGTCGGAAAGATCCATTGCCTTCCCCTCCCCTTTTGGAGACCATCCTCGAACCGGGGGGAACGTGTCATCCCGATATGCATACCTCGGGAAACCCGGTTTCAAGAACAGGTCTTTTAGTCCCTGATCAAAATATATGACAAGATGAGATCCACCAGGAACTCGCCGTACTGTTCCACCGTGACCTTGCGGCGCTCGTACTTCCACCTCTTGAGGTACCAGTCCTGGAGCATGGCCTTGATCAGCGCCGCGCTCAACCGGGGGTCGACCTGCCGGAACACCCCTTTGGCCATGCCTGCCTCGATGATTTCGGCAAAGATCCCCTCGGTGAGGAGCTCTGACTCGATCGCCTTTCTATGGGCATCCCTGGGCAGGTTCTTGGTCTCCATGTAGGAGAAGTAAAACCAGGGCTGCATGACCTCGCTCAGGTAGAGATGGACCTGGATGGCCGTCTTGAGCTTCTCCGCCGGTTCGTCGATCCCGGAAAGGCTTTCGTTCATGACCTTCACGACCACGATCCTTCCCTGCTGCTGAATCATGTCAAGGAGCTCTTCCTTGCTGGAGATGTATGCATACAGGGCACCCATGCTCAAGTTCGCCTCGCTGCTCAGGTCGCGCAGGCTCATGGAGGCGAAGCCCTTGGCGTTGCCGATGGCGAGCGCGGCATCCAGGATCTTCACCAGGTTCCTCACCGCGACCTTTTCCTTCTTGATCTTGATGCGGTCCCTGTTCTCCGCCAGGAGGTCACGGGAGATGTCCTCCTTGGAGAGACGGATCGATTTCCTGAATGCCTCGAACTTCACGCCTGCCCTCTATTTTCCCTTACTCAGCGTATCTCCCGCCCCTCGTACTCCCTGAGAATCCTCCTGGCCAGCGATACCTTGTGCACCTCGTCGGCCCCGTCATAGATCCTGGCCGCCCGCTCGTGACGATAGAAGAATGGGACGATGATGTCGTCGGTCATGCCCAGTCCCCCGTGGACCTGCAGGGCCTTGTCGATCACGTCCTGCATCACGTTCGCGGTAAAAAACTTGATCATGGACACATCCTGCCGTGCGGCCTTGTTTCCGTACTTTTCCATCTTCCAGGCCGTGTTCAGGATCATGAGGCGCGCGGCCTGGATGTTGGCGGCGCACTCGGATATCCATGCCTGGATGATCTGCCGGGTGGCCAGGGTCTTGCCGTCAGGCGAGATGGCCCGATTGGACGCCCGGGAACACATGAGGTCGAAGCATCGCTTGCAGATGCCCATCCAACGCATGCAGTGGTGAATCCTGCCCGGGCCGAGGCGCTCCTGGGCGATAACGAACCCATGCCCCTCGCCGCCCAGAAGGTTCTTCTGCGGCACGCGGCAGTTCTGGTAGAGGATCTCGCCGTGGCCCGTGTAATCCGTGCCCGGCTCCCCCATGACCGGGATGTTCCTGACCTGGTTGAAGCCGGGCGTGCTGCAGGGTACGATGATCATGCTCGCCTGGAGATAGGTGGGCGCATCCGGGTTGGTGACCGCCATGACGATGGCGAACTCGGCCCCGTCCGAAGACGAGGTGTACCATTTCTGGCCGTTGATGACGTAGTCGTCTCCGTCCTTGACCGCCGTGGTTTCCATCATGACCGGGTTCGAGCCCGGCAACTCCACCTCGGTCATGGAAAAGCAGCTTCGGATCCTGCCATCGACCAGAGGCCGCAGATATCTTTCCTTCTGCTCGTCGGTCCCGTGCAGGTGGAGAATCTCGATGTTCCCGGCATCGGGCGCCTGGCAGCCGAATACATAGTGGCCGATCGGAGTTCGTCCGAGTGCCTCGGAGACGAAGGCGTGCTCCACCAGGTTCAGTCCCATCCCGCCGTACTCCTTCGGGTGGTTCGGTGCCCACAGCTCCATCTTCTTGACCATGTCGCGCTTCTCCCTGAGAGCCGGGAGCATGGCCCTGAAGTCCTTGCCCAGAAACTCGCGCTCCATGGGGATGAGCTCCTTGTCAACGAACTCGTCGATCATCTCCGTGATCGCCTTGATCTTGTCCGGGATTTCAAAATCCATATCACTACCCTCCTCTTTGGGGTTGCTCACCGGTAGCTGACGAGCCTGTGCCGGTCGGCGTGCAGGTCCAGGTGGCTGGAGCAATTGAAGCCCGCCAGGGTGATCCGCTTGTCGTTGTACATGAACTTGGTGTACGACGCATTGATTACCTGCCAGTTGAGCCGGATGGCAGCCTCCGGTGAGAGCGACAGGGCGTGCTGCATGGCGGCCGCGATGGGTCCGCCCGAGGTAAAGGCAAGAATGACCTTGCCCCTTCCCTGCTCCTTCATGATTCGATCGAGACCGGCGGCAACCCGTGCGCAGAATTCGCTCCACGTCTGAACACCGCCATTATCGAATCTGCCGGAGACCCACCGGAGCATGGCATCCTCGAAGACACGCCTGAAAGACTCCTTGCTCTCGTACATGCGCGGGAGGTGCTCCCGGATCGCGGGGTCTTGGTCCTGCATGCCGGGGAGCTGGGAGAGGATGACGGCGGAGGAGTCGAACTCGTCGAGCCCGCCCAGGACCGTGGCCTCGGAAAGCATGTGCCCGTGCCTCCGATAGCACTCCCGTACCTCTTTTTCCGTGTCTTTCTGGCGGACCATATTCCCTGAATAGACGGCATCGGGCACTACCGAGGCCTCGACGAAATGCTCTCCGAGAATGAATGCCTGCTGCCTGCCCATGGGCGAGAGCCTGTCATAGTTTTCCGAACCGAACGATGCCTGTCCGTGACGGATAAGATACAGCACACTCATAGGCTTAAGCTATATCAGGGAAAGAAGAGGCCTGTCAATCATAAACGAACGTTCGTTCGGTTTTTTACATTGCAAATGTTTCCTTTTTTGGATATGGTATGCGCAAAAAGAAGCGAGAACATGGAGATTGAGGCCATGAAGATCCTCGTCTGCGTCAAGCAGGTGTGCGACAGCCCGGATACCCTTTTGTTCGATGAGTCCGCCGGACGGGTGACGTTCGGTCCGCACACGGTCTTCAGGATAAACCGCTACGACGAGTACGCGCTCGAGGAGGCGCTCCGCATCCGGGAGCGCCTGGGAGACGTCATAGTCGACGCCGTTTCCGTGGGCCCTCCCCGGGTGGGCAGGACTATCCGGCGCGCCCTGGAGATGGGTGCGGACCAGGGAATCCATGTGAGGACCGGCGGCGATGACTGTCCCGGCGCGTTCGAACGCGCTCACCTCATCGCATCGGTAGCACGCGGCCGGGGTTATGATCTCGTTCTGGCCGGGATCATGGCCGAGGACGACATGGAGTCCCAGGTGGGTGCGCTCCTGGCCGGACTGCTGGGATACGGGTGCGCCACCGGGGTAATTTTCGAGGAGTTGTCCGCCGACAGACGCGAGGTCTCTGTGGAGCGGGAGGTCGAGGGAGGCTCCCGGGAATGCCTGGCACTGGTCCTGCCCTGCGTGCTCACGATCCAATCGGGAATCAATACGCCCCGGTACCCCGCGCTTTCACACGTGCTCAGGGCACGCTCCGCAGAACTGGAATGCATCGAGGCATCCGGTCTTGCAGTTCCGCCGCCGCCCCAGAACATCGTTCGCATTCTCCCGCCCGCAGAGGGGAGACAGGGGGAGATCATCGGGGGAACCGCCGTCGAGAAGGCCGAAAAGCTCATACGTATTCTCCGCGAGCATTCCCTGTTGCCCAGGTAAGGAGCGGGGATGGACGGACGATTTTTCATCATTGCCTTTCACGAGGGCGGCAGAATCCAGGAGGAAACCTGGGAGTTGGTTTCCTTTGCCCGCAGGTGCGGTGCAGCCGACCCGGCCATGATAGTGCTCTCGGACGAGGGCACCATCGAGCCGCTTGCCGATGAGCTCGCGCACCGCACCGGGCTTAATGTGGTCGGCCTGGCAGGCAACCACCTTAAGGGGTACACGGCCGAGGCGTATATCAGCACCCTCGTCCCGTTCTTCCGGGACACACGCGGGGAGATCTGCATCACCGCAACTCATACCTCCCGGGGCATCGATTTCGCCCCGCAGCTCTCCGTGATGATCGATGCCTGCTGCATCACTGCGGTCGAAGATGTGGGTGAGGGAACCTTCATCCGTTCCCTGCACCACGGGAGGTTCCGGGGTGAGGTGCGCGCAGACCGGGCGGCAGCGGTCCTGACCGTGATGCCCGGGGCGTTCGCCCCGGAGGATGCCGAGCGCGAAAAACCGGGAAAGGTCAGGATCGTGCCGGCAGGCGACATCTCCCTCTCCACCCGCAGCCACGGGACAAGGGCGCCGGTTCATGCAAACATAGGCCTGACCAAAGCGGAGGTCGTGGTTTCGGCGGGCAGGGGGGTGGGCAGCAGCGAAAACATCCGGCTCGTCGCGATGCTTTCTTCGCTCTTCCCCAAGTCGGCTCTCGGCGCGACCCGCGGGGTATGCGACCAAGGCTGGCTGGATTACAGCCATCAGATCGGGTCGACGGGGAACACCGTCTCGCCGCGGCTCTATCTGGCCTGCGGTATTTCCGGCGCGGTCCAGCACATCGCCGGGATGAAGAATTCCGGCATGATCGTTGCCGTCAATACCGATCCCTGTGCCGCGATCTTCCGCGTCGCCCATTACGGCATCGTGGAAGACCTCACGACCTTCATCCCGCTGCTGGTGGACAGATGCCTCAAGAGAGAGTAAAGAAGGCAAAAAGACACGGCCCGATGATCAATTCAAGGGAGGAGTTATGGCAGTCTACGCATTCAACGGTAAAACACCGGTTATCGGCGAGGGAACATGGATAGCCCCCAGTGCGTACATCATCGGGGACGTAAGGATCGGAAGCCGGTGCTGGATAGGCCCCGGGGCGGTGATCAGGGGGGATTTCGGGGCCATCGCCATCGGTGACGAGACCGCCGTGGAGGACGGGGTTGTCATCCATACCCCTGCAACGATAAGTATCGGAAGGGCCGTCACCATCGGACACCTGGCCCTGGTACACGGGAGCCGGGTGGGCGATTATACCGTGGTGGGCATGCATTCCACCCTGGGAGACAACTCCGTGGTGGGAGACTGGTGCATTGTGGCGGAGCATTCACTGGTAAAGAAGAATCAGGTGGTCCCATCCAGCAAGCTCTACGCGGGCGCACCTGCCGTGGAGAAGGGGGATATCACGCAGGAGTACCGGGAGATCATGCTCTTGGGCAAGCAGATGTACGTCGATCTGGCCGCCCGGTACCGGTCATCCCTCACCCTCCTGGATCACCCCGGCGGGGACTGATTTCGGACATTGGCCGGCTCCCGACCCAGGAACACGAACGCAAGATGCCGAGAAAACCCGGTCCTGTAGGCAGCTTCAGGGATGCCTTATCCCCTATCTGATCCTCTCCAGCTCCTGGATAATCTCCTCGAGAGGGGGCCTGGTGTTGATGCTGTGCAGGCCGATGTAGCGTATCCTGCCCTTCTTGTCCACGATGAGGATCGTGCGGTCGGCTGTCCCGTCGGAACGCAGCACCCCGTACATCCGTGCCACCTCCCCATGGGGCCAGAAGTCGGAGAGAACCGGGAACCACACCCCGTTCATCTGCGAGGTCCATGCGTACAGAGAGGGGATATTGTCCGTGCTGATACCCAGAACCATGGCCTCGTTCTTCTTGAAAACATCCTGGGCAAGAGCATACCCGGGCCACTGGTCGGAGCACACGGGTGTCCACGCAGCCGGGATAAAGGAGATGACCACATTGTTCTTTCCTTTGTAGTCGGACAGGGAAACCTTCTTGCCCGATATGGACCTCAGGGTGAAATCGGGAGCCTGCTCGCCGACCCGCACCTTCAATTTGCTGTCGGTTGCCTTGAGCGGACCGTTGTCATAGATCATACCCTTGAACGACTCTGATACGGCATGCGCAGCAGTCCCCGCCAGCACAGCGAATACCAGCCCAAGAAAGGCTGCCCGGATCGTCCTCTTCATGAATTTCCTCCTCGCTGGATACCCGATTCTTCCACGATCATATCAAGAAACGCTTCGGCATCGGAAAAAGCACCGGATTCCGAATAAAAAATTTCCCGGATCGAACCGTCCTTCATCTTGAGCCCGAAGTAGTGAGGTGTGTATATTCCGCTGAGCGTGCCTACCACCGCGGAGCCCCTGTCATCGAACAACGGGAAGGGAGGATCATATTTCTCTCTGAATAATCCCACCTCATACGGGGAGTTCCCGATCCCGATTCCAATCATTTTTATCTTATTCCTGAACTCTTCCCTGCTGTCAAGTGCATGGTAGAGCTTGTTGGCGTCGGGGGCATGTCGCTGACAATGGGGGCAGTACATGCTGAAGACCTCCACGATGAGAACCTCCGCTTCGATCCGCCCCAGGGAAATCTTTTCCGGTGCGTCCTTCAGCCCCAGGTATTGCCTTTCACCTGCATCTTCGGGTGCATACAGGCTGAGACTGTTCAATGCACGCAAATGCTCTTCCCGGGGGTCCTGTGCACCAAGGGGGAGAGCGGTAAAAAAGAAAAGAAATAACAGCATCCCCAGACCAGCCGTGAATGTGCGGCTCATAGCGCATCTCCTTTTCGCTTCCGCCCGTAGTGAGGGAGCCCCTGGGGGGCAGCTCTGCTCCCCAGGGGCTGTCCGGCCGGAAAAGCCGGTACTTCTTTACCAGTTTTCGCCCAGCAGCTCGAAGTAGTCCCTGGGATGGGCACACGCGGGACAGGCCGCCGGCGCTTCGGCCCCCATATGGAGATACCCGCAGTTCCGGCATCTCCACACCACCTCGGAGTCTCTCGCGAATACGCGGCCCGCTTCGATGTTTGCCGCCAGATCCAGATAGCGCTTCTCGTGCTGTCTTTCCGCCACGGATACCGCCTCCCACACCCGGGCGATGGCCTCGAAGCCTTCCTCGCGGGCCACCTGGGCAAAACCCGGATACATGGTGGTATGCTCGTGATTCTCACCTGCAGCCGCTTCTTTCAGATTCTCCAGCGTGGTGCCGATGACCCCTGCCGGGAAGCTTGCCCGGACCTCCACCTCTCCACCTTCGAGAAACTTGAAGAACCGTTTTGCATGCTCCTTTTCCTGATTCGCGGTCTCCTCGAAAATGTCCGCGATCTGGACATAGCCTTCCTTGCGGGCCTGACTTGCAAAATAGTTGTAGCGGTTACGTGCCTGAGACTCGCCCGCAAAGGAAACGAGCAGGTTTTTCTCTGTCTGGGTTCCCGTCAATTTTCCCATAAATCTCCTCTCATTTTTCTCTTATTTGTTTTGGTGTTACGTTTTTCTAAGAAGCCCTCTCCGCGTCCCTGGAGCTGCACTCCGGGCAAATACCGGAGAGATCCAGGGGAAAGCCCGTTACTTGATAGCCCCTCTTCAGGCCGGCTTCCGAGAGGAGGTACCCCAACGCCGTCTCGACCCTCAAGGAAACGTCGTCGATCCTTCCGCAGACCACGCACTTGATATGGTGATGGTTCTCCGTTTCTGCATCGAACCGCCCTAAGCCCGCGGTCCTTTCCCGGCTCGTCGAGGATGATCCGCCGCTGCTTCGTCAACCTGAGCCTTTTTTCGCACATCGTGCCTCCGCCTCGTCCGGACCCTGATTCCCTGCCGCTAAGAGGTAAATAATTATTATTATCAGGTAGCAAGAGACAGTCAAGAGCCCTGCTGAAAAACTTCCGGGGACATCACGGAAAACTGCGCGGCCACCTCCCCGCCTTTTTTCGGCAACGGCAGTGCTCCTGCAGAAGAAATGCCACTGAGGGTCATTTCCTGGCGAATTTTGCGAAACCTTCCGCCTTTCTGATAATGTTCCTTGCAAAAAACCGGGCATCCTCCAGGTCCGCGCTGTCCGGATGCGACTGCGCCGACCTCGCCTCCATGGCCCATGCCCGGTGCTCAGGCTTGTTCATCAGCTCGTCGATCACTTCCTGCTCGACCTCTCCCCTGCAGGTAAACGACCCGAGGACCTCGCCCTTGACCAGACCGATGGCGTTGCGAATGGCCTCTTTGGGCATCTGTCCTTCCGTCTGGGAACCGTGAGTGGAAAACAGGACGACCTTTGTCGAGGGCTGGATCTTTTTCAGAAAGTTCTGAGCAGGAACGGGCACACTGTGCGCGTGAACGGGAAACCCGCAGAAGATGAGATCGTAGCCCCCCACGTCCTCAACCTCTTTCATGGATTTCAACTCTTTGTCATTCGTGTCCAAGGCCTGATGGATACTCTCTGCAACCTTTTTTGTATTGCCGGTCTTCGTGTAGTAGGCAACCAGAATCTTCATAACGATCTCCTCTCCTTTGCTTTTTCTCTTTAGAGCCCTTAAGTGGACCCTGTTCATGATGATTTCTTTCCTTTTCCAAAACCGTCCAGGGGCCATTCTCCTTTTTCTCCGGTCTCTGCCTTAGACTGCGGCGTCACACTGAAAAAAACCGCATGGCAAATTGCGCCTGAATCTCTTATGATAATCAATATACGGTTGGGGGTGGTACTTTGAAAGAGATCAATGATACAAATTTTGCTGAATTTTTAAGGCATCAGGTGTCGGTGCTGATTTTTTCCTCTCCCTGGTGCACATCGTGCAAAAAGATGTCGTCCTCCCTTGAAGGGCTCTCGCGCAAGCGCGAAGACCGGTTCTGCCTGGGGACCTGCGATATCAGCACCAATCCTTCGATCCCTTCCCGGATGCAGGTGTTCAGCGTGCCTACCGTGATCATCTTCAAGGACGGACATGAGGTTGAGCGCATTCAGGGCTCCCTCTCGGAGACGGCAATGGCAAAGGCCCTGGAAGGCCACCTATGAACGGGGATATCCTGGCGAGCTTCCAGGCATATCTATCCGGCACATCTCCCATGGCATATGTGGTCGCCTATGCCGCCGGTGTGCTGGTGAGCTTTACGCCCTGCATCTATCCGGTGATCCCGGTGACCGTGGCATACATCGCGTCCCAGAGCGCGGGCTCCAGGGCCAGGGGTTTTGTGCTCTCGCTGTTTTACGTCCTGGGGACATCCTTTACCTATACGATCCTGGGATATGTGGCAGCCGTGACCGGTCGGCTCTTCGGGCAGATCCAGACCAGCCCCTGGACGTATTTCGTGGTGGCGAACATCAGCATCCTGATGGGGCTTTCCATGCTCGGGGTTTTCACCCTGCCGATGCCCGGGTTTCTCACCCGGAGATCGGCACGGCCGGGGAGCGGCTTTATCGGTGCCTTTATCCTGGGCGCGACCGTGGGCCTTGTCCTGGGGCCGTGCTCGGCCCCGGTTCTCGGGGTGCTCCTGGGCTATGTGGCAGCGCAGCAGAACCCGATCTTCGGCACCAGCCTGCTGTTTGTCTTCGCCTTCGGCATGGGAACGATCCTGATCGTCCTGGGGACGTTCACCGGGCTTCTCGCCAATCTTCCCAGGGCGGGGGAGTGGATGGTGGTCATCCAGAAGGGCTTCGGCTGGGCGCTCATCGCCCTGGGCGAGTATTTCCTGATCACCGCAGGGCAGTTCATGATCTAAAACAGGAGTGTATCCATGATGCGAAGAATACTGGCTTGTTCCACGCTGCTGCTCATCGCGTTTCTCCCCATCGCCTCCTGCGACGAGGGAACGACCTCCCGGGAGAAACCCGGGGCAACCGCAGCCAACCTGGGCCAGGCGCCCGGGTTCAGCCTCCGGGACCTCTCCGGGAAAACCCTTCACCTCGAAGACTACCGTGGTAAGGTGGTGCTGGTGAACTTCACCACGACCTGGTGCCCCTACTGCAAGAAGGACATCCCGGATCTCAAGAGGTTGTACGGCCGCTACAAGGGCCGGAATTTCGAGATCCTGTCCGTCTACATCCAGGAGAGCCGGGAGAAGGTTTCGTCCTTTGCCGAGAAATACGAACTTCCCTATCCCGTGCTTCTGGACACCGAGGGGTTCGCATCCTCCCGCTACGGGGTCCGGGGTGTGCCCACCAAGGTGGTCATCGCCCCGGACGGAAACATTGTATGCTGGATGTGCGAGGACGTGGAAAAGGTCGTGGACGGGCTGCTCGGGCAGGGTTAGTCCTTTTCTTGAGCCACCTGTCCGGTGAGGGTCTGAACCGCCTTGACCGCCTCCACGCCGTCCTTTGCATAGTAGGCTTCGATGGAATCCGCATAGGCCTTCGTCACCACGGCCCCGCCCACCAGAAAGGGGCATGAGAGCCCGGCTTCTCGGGCCTGCCGGATGATGTCCTTCATGCGCACCATGGTCGTGGTCATGAGCGCAGAGAGGCCCACCACCTGGGGTTCATGCCGGATGATGGCGTCGATGATCTCCCGGTCCGGGACGTCCTTGCCCAGATCGATCACCTGGAACCCGTAGTTCTTCAGCATGAGCGAGACAATGTTCTTGCCGATGTCATGGATGTCGTCCTTGACGGTCGCAAGGATCACGGTGCCTTTCGCCACCGGGCATGCATCCGCGGCCTCGAGCAGCGGCTGAAGGTGTTCGAACCCGCCCTTCATGGCCTCTGCGCTCGCGATGAGCTGGGGCAGGAAATAGACCTTCCTCTCGTAGAGCTCCCCCACCTCCTGAATGGCCGGGACCATGGCCGAGTCGACGAGTTGCTGGGGTGACACGCCTCCCGCTACGGCCTGGTCGATCAGGTCTCTGATCTCGTCCCGGGACCCGTCGATCACGGCGTCGTATACCCTCTGGCCGGGCGATCGGTCTTTCTCCTGCTCCCGGACGGGTGCCTCCGGGCGTTTCGACTCCCCGCCCTTTCCCCCGGACGTGCCCGCATGCGCGATATACTCCCTGGCCTGGGGGTCGCGGTTCATGAGCACATCGGATGCACGCTTGACCTGCATGAACTCTTCACCCATGGGATTGGCGATTGCCAGGCTGAGCCCGCAGGACGAGGCCATGGCCAGAAAAGCCGAATTTATCCACCTGCGCTCCGGCAGCCCGAAGGACACGTTTGACAGCCCCAGGACGGTACGCACGCCGTATTCGTCCGAGCACCATCTGAGGGTGGCCAGCGTTTCCTTTGCCGCACCTGGATCGGCCGATACCGCCATGGTGAGCGCGTCCACCACGATATCGTCTTTCGTGAATCCGTAGCCTTGAGCCCGTGCATGGATATCCCGGACGATCTTCTGGCGCTCCGGAGAGCTCCGGGGAAGCCTCTTCCCGGTCAGGGGAAGGAGGATGAACATGGCCCCGTAGCGGGCCGCGGTTTCCAGGAGCCTCTCAATCTTGTGCTCCTCGCCGGAGATGGAATTGATGAGCGCGCGGCCGGGATAGACCCGCAACGCCTTCTCGATGGCCCCCGGCACCGAGGAGTCGATACAGACCGGGGCGTCGGACGACACCGCCAGCGTCTTGACCACCTCTCTGAGGGTCTGTTCCTCGTCGATTCCGGGCATGCCCACGTTTACATCCAGCAGAGAGGCGCCTTTTCTGACCTGTTCCTGGGCGAATTTCTTGACCAGGGTCATCCGACCCGAGAGCAGCTCTTCCTGGAGATCCTTTTTGCCGGTGGGGTTGATGCGCTCTCCGATGATGAGAGGCGGGCCTTGCCGGTCCAGACACACGGATCTGCGTGCGGAGCTCAACACCGCGGGCACGCCTTCCCTGATTTCCCCGGCCTTCAGGCTCTGGGCCTCTTCATGAAGCATGCGGATATGTTCCGGGGTGGTCCCGCAGCACCCTCCCAGAAACTTCACGCCCGCTGATGCGAACTCTTCAGCAAACCCCGCAAACTCCTCAGCGGACATGGGAAAGAAGGTTTCTCCCCCCCGAAGGACCGGCAGGCCCGCGTTGGGCTTGGCCACCAGAGGAACCTTCGCGTAGGGCGCCATTGCCCTGATCAGCGGGATCATCCCTTCAGGGCCCGTGGAGCAATTGCACCCTACCGCATCGGCCCCCAGCGCCTGGAGCGTGACGAGAGCCGAGACCGGGTCGGTGCCGTTCAATGTACGCCCGGCCGACTCATAGGTCATGGTGACCATGGTGTAGGCGTCGGTCAGCTCCCGAACCGCGATCAGCGCGGCCCGGGCCTCCTGGATATCGACCACGGTCTCGATCACCAGGAGATCCACCCCTCCTTCCAGAAGGCTGCGGACCTGTTCCTTGTACGCGGCTACCGCATCCTCGAAGCCGAGGTCCCCGAAAGGCTCCACGAACCTTCCCGTGGATCCCATATCCCCGGCCACGAGGCAGGCCTCTCCCACCGCCTGCCGGGCCAGCCGGACCAGGTCCCTGTTGATCTGATAGACATCCTCCCCTGCCCCATACTGGGCGAGCTTGTACCGGTTTGCCCCGAAGGTGGCCGCGTAGACGATATCCGCCCCAGCCTCCCGGTAGCCCCGGTGCACCGCCTTGATGCTCTCCGGGTTCTGCAGACACCACAGCTCCGGGCAGGCACCACCGGGCATGCCGCGGGCCTGCAGCTGGGTCCCGGTCGCCCCGTCCAGGATCACGAGCCGCGCTGTTTCCTTCCCCTCGATTCGCTCTTTGTTTTTCACTGGCCCTTGCCTCCGTCTTCCAGCTTCACCTTCCTGATCCCCGCAATCGCCGTCACGGATTTTTCAGGCAGAAGAATACATGAATCGGTTATGTTCACACCGATTTCGCCCAGCCTCAGCCGCTCGTACATGATCCTCTGATTCTCCAGATCGAAATCCCCGTACCCTGCGGAGAAACGCCTGGGGGTCACCTCCAGGCCCTCCCGCCTCACCTGCTGACCGATGCAGGCGGATATCCAGTCCAGTGCGCTGTCGGTCATCTCGCTCGCCGCTGCATCGAGCACCACGGCCCGGGCAAGGTTTCCTCCTGCGGAGCACGAGCGGATCTCGTCCATGATCCGATCACCGGCCGTCGCCCCCATGAGGAGGACCTTGCGGGACTCGGAAAGCATCCGGGCAAGCCCTACACTCCTGAGCACATCCCCTGTCTCCAGCGCAATTTCACCATCCGGGCCCACGTCCGCCGGAAGGACGAGGGCGGAGCCCTTGAGCTCGACCATGCCGGCGGCATCTTCCAGAACAGCATCCATCTCCCGCCGCTGCCCGGGCCCGAACTGCGTGTGTGCCCTGCGATAACCCAGACGACGATAGACCGCATCGGCGGGCATATCCAGATGGATGGCGTGGAAAAAAACCGGATCTCTCACCATCTGCTCAGATCTAGTCAGAAATCGCTCAAGTTTCAAGCCATTCTTTTTTCCCGTGTGCCTTTTTTACTCAAGAACAGGACAACAAATTCCTTGCTCTCATTCCCGGTATCCCTGTATCTATCGGGGGAGTTCCGGTAGGCAAATCACCGATGGAACAAGGAAAATATCTTGGTAACTTGCTTGTATTATGATAACATCATAACACACTCTGTGTATTAACGACCGGGGGTTCGCATGGATCTTACGAGGCTTTTTTTCCCGCGCACGATTGCGGTGATCGGGGCATCTCCCCATCTGGGGGGAGGGAAGCTCCCCTATTATCAGGTTATCCAGCTCGCCGGATACACGGGCAGACTCTATCCGGTGAACCCGAAATATCAGGACATCGGCGGGGCAAAGGTATATGCCTCGCTCGACGATATTCCCGAGCCCGTCGATCTGGCCATAGCATCCGTCCCTGCCAAGCTCGCGCTCGAAACCGTGGAGAGCGCAGCCCGGAACAAGGTAAAGTTCCTCCATTTCTTCACCTCCGGGTTCTCCGAGGTCGGCAACCGGAAGCTCGAAGAGGACATGCTCAAGGCAGCCCGCAAGGGCGGGACCAGGATCATCGGCCCCAATTGCATCGGGATACACTGCACGCAGTCAGGGATAACCTGCGATCTGCCCAAAAGCCCCATGAAAGGGGTGGGAAACGTCGCATTCCTGGGACAGTCGGGGGGCATGACCCACAACTTCATGCGCATGGCCCACTCACGCTACCTGGAGCTGAACAAGGTGGTGTCCTACGGCAATCAGATAGACCTGAGGGTAGAGGACTATCTCGACTACTTCGCGGATGACGATACCATCGGCGTGGTGTCCGCATATATCGAAGACATCAAGGACATGGGCCGCTTCCTGAAGGTTCTGCGGAAGACGACCGCCCGCAAGCCCGTCATCGTCCTGAAGGGAGGGTCCACCGAACAGGGGGCACACGCAGCTGCGTCCCACACCGGGGCCATGGCCGCCCGACAGGACCTGTGGTCTTCGGTCATGCGACAGCACGGCTGCATCGAAGCGGATAATTTCGAGCACATGGTTGATCTTACCATGATGGCCGTCGCCTTCCGGGTGCCCGGCGGAAACCGTCTCGGGTTCCTGGGCGCAGGAGGGGGAACCTCGGTGCTCTTTACGGATCTCGCAGCCCGGCATGGGCTCGCTCTCCCGGAGCTCGACAGCCGGGTTCAGGAGAAAATCGGGCTGAAGATCAGCAACGTGAACACGAGCACCGCCAACCCCGTCGATCTGGGCTTCTACGGCTTCGATTTCACCATCATGGGATACACCGTCGAGGCCATGGCTCAGGACGACGCTATTGACGTCATCATCCCCTACTTCTCCCTCGATTTCATCACCTCGTTCCAGAGCGACCAGGTGGAAAGCGGCCCCCATGCCATCGTGGAGGCGTTTCGGAAGACGGACAAGCCCGTGGTGCCCATCCTTTCCCGATTTACGGAGAACATGATCGACATCGAAAAGGTCCGCATCCGGATCACCGAACTGTTCCGCAAGGCAGGGCTCGCGGTATACAACACCCCGCAGGACGCCATTGCATCCATAAGCGGCGTTCTCGAATGGAAAAGGTACGCCCGGCGGCTCGCCGCCGGGGAAACGCCTTCGTCCAAGCCGCAGCTTGTGGAGGGAGGCAAGGGATGAACTACCTCGTCATGGGTGCAGGCGCCCTTGGGAGTGTCTTCGGGGGCCTGTTGGCCGAGAAGGGGCACGACGTCGCCTTCGTGGGCATCGACGATCATCTGAAGGCCATGCAGGACAGGGGACTCACCGTCCGGGGCATCTGGGGGGATCACGTGGTCCCCGAGGTCAGGGCCTTCTGCGGCGTGCAGGGGCTTGAGGGGGTCTTCGATATCGTGCTCCTGAGCGTAAAGTCCTATCACACCTCCCGGGTGATTCAGCAGGCCCTGCCCTTCATGCATGACGACACCCTGGTATTTTCGATCCAGAACGGCCTGGGGAACTGGGAATCGATCGCGCGGGTCGTGGGATGGAACCGGACCGTGGGGGCGCGGGTGATCTTCGGGGCGGAGATCGAGGAGCCGGGCGTTGCGCGCGTCACGGTCTACGCGGACAAGGTGTTGCTGGGAAGTCCCTCGGGCGACGTGCCCGAAGAGAAAATCCAGGAGGTCTCGGACGATCTCAACAAGGCCGGCATCCCTACTGCATTGAGCAAACACATCGAGTCGTCCCTGTGGGGCAAGGTCCTCTACAACTGCTCGCTGAACGCCCTGGGCGCGATCCTGAACGTGCCGTACGGGCATCTGGAAACCGTGCCCGAGCTGCGTGGAACCCTGCGTCGGATCATCTCCGAGATCTTTGCCGTGGCCAAGGCCAAGGGGGTGGCGCTTCCCTATGCGGGACCGGAGGAGTACTACCGGTTTCTCATGGAAGAGCAGCTTCCGCCCACCGCGGCCCACCGGTCGTCCATGCTCCAGGACCTGGACCGGGGGAACCTGACGGAGATCGATGCCCTAAACGGCGCCATCGTGCGCTATGGCAAGGATCTCTCGGTACCCACGCCCGCAAACGAGGTCATCACGGCCATCATCAAGGGCGTGGAGGTGAGGAGCGCGGGGGCCTGATCCCTTCAGGAACGTCCCGGAAGCCCGCCATCCAGGCAGTCATGCAATAACCGTCGCCTCCTGACCCTTGTGCCTGTCCGTTTGCTTACCACCGCGGGCAGATTAAAAATTCCCTGAACGCGGAAGGGCCAGGAATCAGAAAAAGACCCGTCTGTTCGCCTGATTATTCCCGGCCGGTTCCTGTCCCTGACTCCTGTGCAGGGGGTGTACCGTGCCCGGTTGCGCGCCTGATCTCCCGGTACATGGTCAGATCGAGCCCATCCCAGGCACAGGGAAGGAGGGTATTGTTGTGGAACAGGGGGTCCCCGGCCAGGGGATACCTGCTGACCCGGCAGGCCGCGTCCCACATACCGGTCCCGGGAAGGGGCGAATATTCGGTGATGACCGGTCTGGCGCCCGATCTCCTGACGAACTCTACGGCATCGAGGACCTCCCGCGCATGCTGGCCCGGCAGGCCGCAGAGGATATACACACCGATGTCCGCGGGGTCGAATCCCGCGCGGGAAAGGTTCTCCAGTGCCCGCATGAACTCGTCGTTGGAGACCTTTCCACCGGTCTTTTCCTGCTGAGCAGGATCCGATGTCTCCAGGCCGAGCCGTATGGTGGCGAACCCGCTTTCTTTCATGGCTGCAGCCACCTCCGGGCTCAGGTACCGGACGTGCAGGGCATTGGGACAGTGAAATCGGACGTTCAGCCGCCTCCGGACGATCTCCCGCATGAGCGGCAGGGCAAGCCTCCCGCTCCGGAAGAGAAAGGCGTCGTCATACAGGGCGAAATCGTCCACCCGGTGGCGGCGGTGCCAGTGCTCGACCTCGTCGGCCACCTTATGCGGATCTCTCATGCGCATACCGGGCGTAAGCAGGTGTGAGGCGCAGTAGGTACAGCGGTACGGGCACCCCCGGGAGGTCTGGATGCAGACATACCTCAAGGGCTCCACGAGATCGAACAGGGGATAGGGGAGGCTGTCGAGATCGCCCATGTCCGGGTAATACTCCGGGCTTGCCCCCCAGAGCCTGCCGAGCACCCGCAAAACCTCAAGCTCGCCTTCTCCGCACAGGACATGGTCCGCGCCCGCCTTTTCCCTGGCGTGGCCGCTGCACAGGGTCGCATAGATCCCCCCCAGCAGAACCGGTACCCCGGGGAAGGCCGCCCTCACGCACGTGATCGCCTCGTGCACCCCCGGATACCAGTAGGTCATACGGGAGGTGACCAGGATCGCATCCGGCCGTCCGACCAGCTCCAGATCATGACAAAACGCCTCCCTGCTGATGCCGTACCGGCCGTATCGACGGGGGAATCCGTTCAGGGGCGCGGGAGATTCCACGATCTGACGATAGAACTTTCCATGCCCGCCCGGATGCACCTTGGGGGTCTTCCCGCTCATCTGCTCGTGAGGCGCCTTCAGACAGTCCACCAAGAACACCTCACACCCGTTGGACCTCAGAAGCGCGCCCAGGGAGAGAAGACCCAGCGGTTTTGCCCACAGGTCGTACGCAGCAAAATCATAGATCCAGGGGTTGACCAAGAGTACCCGCTTTCCCTTCATAGATCTTGTCGTTCCTCCACCCTCTTTCCACCATGGCCTTGGAATCGGCCAAGCCGGGATCTTACCTCCGCCTATCCATGGATGGCAAGCCGTGGAAGGGAATTCAGGGCAACGGTCATGAGAGAGACTGAGCGGGCAGAGGTTCCGGGTCGATTTCCGGATCAAGCTTCTGCCGCTCTGTCAGGGGAAACAGCCCCAGAAGAGATTCAAGGCTTGACATATACTGTGTTTTCAATGTAATAGGAAAAAAATGATCGTCAGGAAAGAAAAACGTGCATTCGAGAGAATCAACCTGGGAAGCCTGAGCGGGTCTGTCGAGCTCATGGAGATCGTGAAATCCGTTTCAGTCGTCAACGCCTCGGAAGAGGGTGTGTGCGTGGACGGCGCGGATTTTCCGGTGGGCTCAGTGGTGCGTCTTGCCATCGGCTCACAGGAAGAGGAGCCGGACATCTCTCTGTACTGCAAGGTTGTCTGGGCGTCACAGGGGGAGAACCCCGAGAAAAAGTCGGGGCTTCTTCTCCTGAATACGAACAAAATCCTCTTCCGGAAGGATCTGCTCTCGTTTGCGAGGCTGATCGACTCGGCCCGCAAACAGGCGGCCCCTTAGCCCCCCAGGGAACTCATCAGCGTCCGGCATCCCTGTTCGGCTGCCGGGTGGCTTCCTGTGCAGAGGCGGTGGTTCAGGTTCTTCATCCTGACCCCTTCCTCGATGAGAAGTTCGAGTTCACCGTCTGAGATGCCCTGTCTCATGGGGATCCTCAGATCGAGTTCCTTTTCCGAAAAGAGGCACGGCCTCAGGCATCCGCTCGCCGTGATCCTGATGCGGTTGCATCTGCTGCAGAAGGAGTGTTCGCTCAATGCGCCGATGAGCCCGATAGTGCCCTGCGCCCCGCCGATCCGGTAAACCTGCGCCGGACCGTGTTTGTATTCGACCTTCTCAAGCGCGCCGAAGCGCTCCTCGATAATGTCCCGGATCTCGGGCGCCCCGATGAGCTCTCGTTCTCCATACTTGTTTGCACAACCCATGGGCATGAGCTCGATGAAACGCACCTCCACCGGAGAGTTCAAGGTCATCTCCGCGAACGCGGGGATCTCATCGTCGTTGAACCCCCTGATGGCCACTACATTGACCTTTACCGGGGACAACCCGACGTCGAACGAGCGCCGGATCCCGGCAGTGACCCGATCGAATGCGTCCACCCGTGTGATGTGCGAGAATTTTTCCCTGCTGAGGGTGTCCAGACTGATGTTCAACCGGTTCAATCCGGCCTTTTTCAGATCTTCCGCCAGGGACGACAACATCACCCCATTGGTGGTGAGCGAGAGATCCTTCAGTCCGTCGAGTTCCTTCAGTCTTCGGATGAACGGGATCAGACCCTTGCGCAGAAGCGGCTCGCCTCCGGTGATCCGGACCTTGTCCACTCCCCGGGAAACGCCGATGCGAACAATGCGCAGAAATTCTTCATACCGCATGATGTGCTCGTGAGGGATCCACTCCACCCCGGTTGCAGGCATGCAGTACCTGCACCGCAGGTTGCACCGGTCCGTGATGGAGAGCCTAAAGTACCGGATCTGTCGCTGATGGTTGTCAATGAGGGGTTTCATGTTTGATCTCCCTGATGATTTTTTTCATTGCTGCCTGTTTGTACAGAACCTGGGTCCCCCCTCCTTCCATAACAATATCCAGAGCCTTTCCGGCATCGATCACCCGGCATCCGGCGAGAAAGGTCACGGGTGTGGGCGAAAATGCACGGGGGAGCATGGGGGTCGAGGGGCCCATGAGAATCACGGCCCGTGCTTCGCTCCTGCAGGCGAGAATGTCCGGAAGGCTCCCGTTGATGATCGATGTCGCGGTGACGATAGCGACATCAGCCCGGGAGAGACAATCTTCCATGGCTTCCTGCGGTCGGATGCGCACATCCTCATGTCTGCGGTGCTCGAATATGTCGACCGTGCAGCCTTTTGCTTTGAGCATTGCAACCACCGGGGCGATGAACCCTACCATGACCACCCTGTCGCCTTCACGAACGGCAACGGTTTCAAACACATCTTCCTCAACGCCGCTGTCTTCTTCCTGATTGCTCACGGCATTGACGGCAGCCAGGGCAATGGACCGGCCCAGGAGATCGCCTTTCAGCCCGAGATCGAGCAGATCGGACACCCGCGAGCCCTTGAGTGAACCGGCCTTGGAGAAAACCGTGCAACTCGCCTTTTCTTCCGGCAGGATATTGGCGCACAGCCCGACTCCCGAGCCCTCCACCTCGACCGCGATATACCCCAGGCCCAGCACCACCCTGCGGATTCTCTTCTGCTGTTTTCTCTCCGGTACTTCCCTGATGAGCTCGCTGAACATAAATTTGTTTGTAAGCCTTTTCGATATGCTTTGTCAAATATATGATGATCCTTATACAACAAAGAACGGGCAAATGATGGGTTCTTCAGCCTTCAGCCCGGATACGGTACTCCTTCGATCGCGAGGAGGATCTCTTTTCTGATGAGCCCTGAGCTGAATCCGCCCAGGGCTCTCCGGCTTACGATACGGTGACAGGGCACGATGACCGGTATAGGGCCGTCCCTGCACGCCTGAACTACGGCACTCGCCAGATCGGGGTTACCGAGGCCTAAAGCGATGTCGCCATAGTGTCCCACGCTGCTGAAGGGTATCTTTGAGACGGTCAGCAGAGCGCTGTCCGTTAAGCGGCGGGGTTCGGCTCGGCTGCCTTCCGGACCCATACCGGCTGCTTCACGGTGAAACCGAGCGTGCCCGCGAACCGGGGTTTTTTCCCGGGAAAATAGTCGTCCAAGGCGGGGGGAATCCAGCCGAGCTCACCTTCTTGGGCAGGGCCGCGGATGATGCCCCCGGACCCCCAGATTCTCCTCGCCCCCGGATACAAGAAAGCCTGCCGCAGTGGGTGATGGTCCCGGCAATCACACAAACGAACCCGGTTTGGGCCTGATGCTCATGTCGTGCTGTTCGATCTTTTCGACCAGCCGCTCCAGCAGTTCCCGTGTCCTGCGCTGTTCATCCAGCAGCTTGTGGAGCATGCCCCTCAATTCTCCGTTCTTCTGGGCGTCGGCGGCCTGGCCGGCCGGTACGACCTTGTGCTTCGGGGCCCTCACAAGCATGGTGATGAGCCGTGTCCAGAACTTTTCGTGGTCTGCCTCCACCGAGTCCTGCCCCAGAAGCGTGGATGCAATGATCCGGTAGCAACGTGCGATATCCGAGGTGGGGTACCTGACCACGGCAGGAACCTGGTCGGTAACGGCCCGGGAGAGCTTGTCGTCGTAGTAGATGCCCCCCAGGTATTCCACGTGCGTGTCCAGGAAACGCTGGGAGGCCGACGAGATCTTTTTGTAGAGGTTATGCCCGGCGGAGCTGCTCTTCACCATGCTCGAGAACATGGATATCCTCCCCGGGTAATCGTTTTTCTTGAGCACCTTGATCATGGCATATGCGTCCGTGAGGCTGGTGGGTTCGGGCACGACGCCCACGATCACCTCCGGTGCGGCCATGAGAAAGGAAATGACGCCGGCGGAGATGCCCGAGGCCGTGTCGACGAGCAGGTAGTCGGTTGATGCGGACAGGGCGGAAATCTGCTTCACCAGCTCTTCCAGCTGCTCCCTGCCCAGATCGGCCATGTCCTGCGTTCCGGAGCTTCCCGGGATGAGCTCAACGTTGTAATCCGTCCTGAAGATGATCTCCCCGATGCCGAACCTGCCCAGGATGACGTCTTCGAGTGTTCTGTTGGGGCGGATTCCCAGGAGCACGTCCATATTGGCAAGCCCGAGATCGGCATCGAGAATGCGCACCCGGTGGTTCATCATGGCAAGGCAGATGCCGACATTGAGCGTGAAATTGCTCTTGCCCACGCCGCCCTTTCCTGATGTTACCGCCATGATCCTTGCCATAATCACTTCCCTGTGTTTTCAGAAGCCTGCAATATGCGTGCAATAAATGCATATGAAAAATAAACGGGTTTTTCAAGAGCTTTGCTTGAAAAGAGAAAATTATTTCTCCAACGGGAGAACTTTTGTCTCCTGTGCCCCCTGGAGGGACATGGACACCACCTTGCTGATCCCCGGTACATCGAAGGTCACACCGTAGAGGATGTCGGACATTTCCATGGTATGACGGTTGTGCGTGACGATGATAAACTGGGAATCGCCGGCAAAGGTCCGGATCAGACGATTGAAGCGGACCACGTTGGCATCGTCGAGAGGTGCATCCACCTCGTCGAGGATGCAGAAGGGAGACGGTCGAACCTTGAACAGGGCGAAGATGAAGCTCAGTGCGCACAGCGTCTTTTCGCCCTCCGAGAGCAGACTCATGGACTTCAGCCGCTTGAAGGGCGGACAGGCCAATATCTCGACACCGGAATCGGGCGAGTTGCCGTCAAGGAGCACCAGATCCGCCTTCCCCCCTCCGAACATGGCCGTGAAAAGCTCCTGGAAATGGTATCTCACCTGCTCGAAGGTCTCGGTGAAGGCCTTGACGCTCTGCTTTTCGATATTGGCGATCACCTCTTTCAGCCTCGCGCTCGCCTGGACAATGTCCTCATACTGCCGGTGGAGGTCGTCCCACCTGGCCTGTACGTGCTCGAAGGCGTCCAGGGACGCGAAGTTGATCTGGCCCATCTTTTCGATCCGGCTCTCCAGAGCTTCTACCTTCTGCCGGGCATCGTCGGGAGAGAAGTCTTCTGCAACAGCGGGGAGCTCTTCTCCGGAAAACCGGGAGGCAAAACGTTCTTTGCTCATGGTCAGGGCGATTTCCTGCTCCCTGGTTTTCAGGAGGATCTCGTTGCTCCTTTTTTCCAGGGAGGCCAGGGTTTCCCGGCACTCGTCCCTGCTCTGGGTGAGCGAGGCCAGGGCATCCGCGAGCTCCTCGTGTTCGGGGGTGGCGGTCTCCAGGGCCTCCCGCTGATTTTCGGCCTGAACCTTAAGCGCCTGGAGCTGGTTCCGGGACTTCTCCAGCGCCTCCTGCACCGAGGCGTGCGTTTTGACGAGTTCTTCCTCTTTGCCGGTATCCCGGGAGATCTGCCGTGATATGCCCTCGAGCTGCTCTTCAATCCCCTGGAGCCGCTGTCGTGCGGCCGCTGCTGCAACCTTGAGCTCTCCTGACCGCTGCTCGTGAGCGCTGATAGACTCCCGGGCGCTCTGGAGCCGCTGCCCAGCGGCCGCCCTCTTTTCGTCGAGGGCCTTGACCTCGTCCTGCATGGATCCGATCTGTTGGTCGAGTTCCTGCTTTTGCGTGTGGATATCCGCGAGGTCGCTCTCGACCTTTCTCACCATCTCTTCCCACATCTCGATGTCGCGCCGGTAAGACTGCTCTCGCTCGGAGATGCGTTCCACCTCCCGCGAGGCGGTGTTCTTCTTTTCGGCGAGGGATGCCGTCTGTTCCCTGAGCGACCGTTCCTCGCTCCTGGCATGCTCCCGGCCCTCTCTGAGCCGCTGCATCTCCTGCCTGAGCCGGGTGAGGCCCTCTTTTGCCGAGACGATCTCCCGGTCCAGAGCGACCTCCTGCAGGGAGAGCTCTTCCTTCTCGGCCTTGGCCTTGAGTCCTTCGGCATACTTGGCCATCTCGACGGTGGTCCGGACGACCCCCGTGGGCTCGAGGATGACGCCGTCCCGGGTGACAAAGGTACAGGATCTCATGCCCTGTTTCCAGAACGAGAAGGCGCGGTGGATATCCTCCACCACCCACATATCGCCGGACAGGGCGTGCACCACGTCCTCATAGCCCTCGTGGGCCTCGACCAGATCTTCAAGGCATGCCACGACCCCCTCTCCCTGCGGGCCGGCCCCTGCCGCCCGGCCGTTCAGGTGCGGACTCCGGGGGATGTACCCCGGGCCTCCGTCCTCGATCCGGCCCAGCTTCAGGATCTCTTCATGGTCCTGAACGATCAGGTAATCGAGCGACTTTCCCAGAGAAAGGCCCACTGTCTCCTCGAACCCGCTTTTCGCCTTCAGTGCATCCGCAACCCGCCTCGTGCCGTTGTCCGTGGAGAGGTCCATGGGAGGCGGCATGGTTGCGGCGAGAATGATCCTCTCGAGCATGGATATCTTCGCCAGGAACTGTGCGTGGGACTTCTCCAGCCCGGCCAGGGTGTGCACGGTACCTTCGATCCGGGTCTGAAGCTCGTTCATCTGGTCTCCCAGCGACTGCACCTTCTCGCCTAGACCCTCGGCCTGCAGCTTTGTCCGGGCATATTCCTCTTCCAGCTCTCCATATCTCGATTCGAGCGACGTCCTTTGTGCACCGAGCTCTGACAGGTCGGCGCGCCGTTTTCTCGCGTTGGTTTCGGCCTCGTGTCGTCTTGCCTCCATGGACGAGATCCGCTGCTGGGTTGCCCTGGAGTGGCCGATCGCATCGAAAAGCTGGGCCCTCTTCTGGTTGTACTCTCCCTCGAAGATCCCGAATTCCTTTTCCACTGATTCAAGGTGATGGTGCCGGGAATCTATTTCCTCTTCGATCTGTGCGATGTCCTGGGAAAGCTTCTCCAGCCGGTTACGGTCCTGTTCGCCCTTTTCCCGGAGATCGCCGGTTTCCCGGGCCATCTGCCCGATACGGCTCTGGAGCATTTCGATGGTGGACGATATGTCCCGGGCCCTGTTCGTGTTCGACTCGATCTCGCTCTCTGCGAGCAGCTCGCGGGAGTGGGTTTCTTCGATGGCGCGCCTGATTTCATCCATCTTTCCGCGGACCGCGGACAGTCTGGCATCGAAGCCGGCCATGGCCCCGGTATACTCCTCGTGCTGCCTGTGAAAGGACTCCTCCTGCTGCCGCACTTCCCGCAGAATTTCGTCGAGCCTTTTCTTCCTGTCCGTGATCCCCAGGATCTCGGAGGCCCAGAGCGTTTTGGTGAGCGAATTGATTTCCAAGCGAAGATTCTGATACCTGCGGGCCTTGCTGGCCTGTGATTTCAGTTCGTCTCTCTGCCGGGAGACCTCCGCCAGCAGGTCGCGTACCCGCTCGAGGTTCCCTGCCGTGGCCTCGAGCCGCTTGATGGCGTCGGCCCGCTTGAAGCGGAATCTCCCCACCTCCGCCGCCTCTTCGATGAGATAGCGGATGTCCTCGGGCCGGGACTGGATGATGTCCTTGACCTTGCCCTGCTCCACGATGGCGTACCCGTGCCGGTCGAGGCCGGTGTCCAGAAACAGGTCGGTGATGTCCTTGAGCCTGCACCTGACCCCGTTCAGGGAATAGACGCTCTCGCCGGTTCGGTAGAGCCTCCGGGAGATGGACACCTCGTCGAAACCGTCCAGGCTCTTGGGAAAGTAGCCGTCGTCCCGCGCGAACTCCATGACCACCTCGGCCATGGGCCCGGGAGGCGCATCCTGGGTGCCGGAGAAGATCACCTCGCTCATGGACCCTGCGCGGAGTGAGCGGTTCGATTGCTCTCCCAAGGCCCACCGGACGGCGTCGATGATATTGCTCTTCCCGCAGCCGTTGGGTCCGGCAATGCACGTCACCCCGTCGGCGACCGGCAGCGAGGTCTTCTTGGCAATGGATTTGAAACCCCGGATCTCAATCCTCTTCAATTTCACATCTTTTGTGTATCAGAGCTTCCCTGGGATCGCAAGAGGGGTTCTCCGCATTGAAGAACAGACCCTCGTGCTTTGCTTTCCTGGATGCGTCTTCCCGGTATCAGTACCCCGGGGGGCCTTTATACGCGCCTGCGGCCTCGTCGAGCATGGCGGCGATTTCGAGCAGCTCCATGTCATGCCAGCGCTTTCCGACGATCTGCACCCCGATGGGAAGCCCCTGACCGGTATAGCCGAGGGGGATCACCACCACCGGGCTCCCGGTCAGGTTGAAGATCGTGGTATACGATCCATTTGCCACGAGATAGTTGACCGGCTCTTCATCCACCATGACCGGCCGGTCATACAGCGCATACGGTCCGAAGTATCTTCCCGGCGCGATATGCGGATAGGCAGGGGTAGAGCTTACCGGACAGAGCCAGACATCCCACTCGTCCAGGAATCCTTCCAGGGAAGAAATCTGCTCGTCACGGATGGTGAGCGCACTCATGTACTTGTCGTACGTGACGGGGAAGACCATTCTCAGGAAAGGGACGTCTCTTCTGTACGATCTCCCGAACAGATAGCTCAGCAAACGCAGGCCCGACGAGACGTGTACCCCTACTTCCATGTCCATGATCCGTCCATATGTGCTCCAGATCTCTTCCGGGCGGAAGTTTTCGGGACACGCCCGCTCGACGGTGCATCCCTTCTCTGCAAGGATGTCAGTGAACCGCTTCAGCACCCGCCGTGTCTCACCGGTGACAGGGACCCCGCCAAGGTCATCCGCCCAGGCGATGCGCAATGCTGCAAGCTCCCGCCTGGAAGGGTCCACGGCCGGGACATACGGGACATCTCCATCTTTCTTGTCCGGGCCTGCGATCACCTTCAGACAGATCCTCAGGTCTTCGACAGACCTGGCCAGCGGACCGCAGGAGAGCAGATGGCGGATGCTGCGATACTCGTGGCTCGGAAACCCCGGGTGCAGACCGTGCTTCGAGACCAGGTTCTCCGTGGGTTTGATGCCGTATATCCCGCAGAAGTGAGCAGGCACACGGATCGAACCGCCGATATCATTGCCCAGGGACAGGGCCGACATCCCGGCGGCCACCGCAGCGGCCCCGCCGCCCGTGCTTCCTCCCGGGGTCCTGCTCAGATCCCATGGATTGTTCGTCACGCCGAAGACTGGATTGTTCGTCTGATAATCCAACGCCAGCGGGGGCAGGTTGGTCTTGCCGATGATCACCGCACCTGCCTGCAGGACCCTTTCAACGACCGTTGCATTGAAGTCCGGGACATAATCGGCGTGCCCGGGGTAGCCGGTAGTGGTGCGGATCCCCCTGGTTGCATAATTGTCCTTGACGGTGACGGGCACCCCGTGGAGCGGCCCCCAGATCTCCCCCCGGGCGAGTGCTTCGTCCGCCTGTCGTGCCCGTTCCCGTGCACCCTTGGCATCGATGGTCACAATGGCGTTGATCGCTCCGTTATGCCGGGAAATCTGATCGAGGTAGGCCTCCAGGGCCTGGGCTGCGGTGATCTCTCCCGCCTTGATCATACCGGCAAGCCGATGTGCCGGGAGAAACACCAGCTCATGATTCGAACCCTGCCTCCGGCTGCCTGCCCCGGTCGTTGCCCATGCATTGTTCAGCCCGGCTGTGAGGCTAAAGAAAAGAATCCCTGTGCACAGAAGTGCACGCCATGGGTTCCCTGACCCTGCTCGTTTCATGCCTGTCAACCCTCCCTTTCAACATGGTCAAGACACTGCATCTCCAGCCGGATCAGAGGGACATCCTGAACGAGACCGCCGGGAAGCGGATCACCTCCCCCTTTTTTAGACCGGACAGAAAAATGCCGCTGCAATATTGAATTGAACAGGGGCAATATTACCTCGCCCTGCGTGATCACACAAGAATAATGGAGGGCAAATGTGACACACTATCGATATTCAGGGTCGATAACCGGGGAATACTGGGAACCCGGCATGAATACAAGCAGCCGCAGGTTCTGTTGAGGCAGCCGGTACAGCGCAGACCGCGCCGCTCACGCACTGATTTTCGCCGTTCGGATCAGGAAATTCTCGATGATAAACCGGTCTCATGAAAAGAGCAGGCTGCCATCCATGCCCTGATGTGGGAGAAAAATCCTTGCAATATCTTCCCGAAAACGGCAATACAGGAAGGAATATTTCCCAAGGGTGTGCCAGGAGGGAATCATGTACGGAGTGAACAATCCCCTTGCTTTTGCCGGGCAACTGCTTCACGTTGCGCTCACGGTCTATCTGTGGATCATTATCATCGGCGCCCTGATATCATGGGTGAATCCCGATCCCTATAACCCGGTGGTACGGTTTCTCCGCAAGGCCACCGACCCGCTCTTCCTCTGGCTCAGACGCCATATACCGCTCATTGCGGGGGGAGTGGACTTCTCTCCCATCATCGCCATCGCGCTCATCATCTTCCTCGATGCTTCCCTGGTTCCCATCCTGATCGAACAGGGGAACATCCTGGCGAATGTCCTCATCGGGCTTGGGCAGTCCGTCTCCATGCTGCTGAGCTTTTATCTCATCGTCGTGATCGTCTCCGCGGTATTGAGCTTCGTGAGCCCCAATCCCTATAACCCGATCGTGCGCATCATCTCTGCACTGACCTATCCCGTGTTCTCCTGGTTCCGACGGAGGTTGCCGCTGGTATACGGGGGCATCGACTTCACCCCGGCACTGGTCATCGTGCTGATCCTGCTCATCAACTCCTATGGGGCCCAAACCCTCATCCGTCTGGGGGTCAACTTAAAATTGAAAGGAGTGTTCTGATGCAACTGACGCCTGAAATGATACGGGAGCAGCGCTTTCGGGGGAGGTTGTCGGGGTTCGACAAGGAAGAGGTCACAAGCTTCCTGGTGGGCATAGCCGAGGACATGGAGGAGCTCCTCGAGGAAAACAATCTGATCAAGAGCGAGCTGGATTCCATGAAGGAAAAGCAGAAGGACCTCGAGGACCTCTTTCTCTCCGCCAAACAGTTCTCCGACGAGAAGAAGAAGCTGGCGGAACAGGAGGCTCACCTGAAAATTTCCGAGGCACAGCGAAAGGTCTCCGCGATGCAGGCAGAGGCCCAGCAGAAGATCGAGGGCGCCGACCGGAAGGCGCGCGAGATCGAGGAACAGGCCCATGAAAGGGCACGAGAGATCCTGAACGAGGCCCAGCAGATGAAGTCGGCCTTGGAAAAGGAGCTCACAGAGCTCAAGGCCAAGAGAACAAACCTCTTCACCGAGCTCAGGTCGGTTCTCGACTCCTACCAGAACTGGATCAGAGAAATGGGGAATGTGGATCCGTCCGGAAAATGACGGCACGGTCCTCGTGTGCAGGGTCCGCCCCAATGCCGGCAGGGACTCCATCGAGGGTATCCGTGAGGACCGTGTGTCCGTTCACTTGAGCGCCCCTGCCGTGGAGGGCAAGGCAAACAAGGCCCTAGTGGCCTTTCTCGCAAAGCGGCTCCATGTCGCGAAGTCCAGGATCTCGTTGAAAATCGGGGAAAAGGCCCGGACCAAGGTGATTGTCATCAGCGGGATGGCCCCGGAGAAGGTGGCCGGGCTTCTGGGGCTTCAGTCTACCACCCTTACACCGCGATAGCCCAGCTGGATGAGCTCTTCGGCAATGGCCGCGGTGTCACCTCCGGTGATACGGAAGTGGTGGGCGTTTTCATCGCCGTTGATGGTCATGCCTACACTGACGATAAAGCCGCCCTTGCCTTCTATGATCGACACCACCTCGTCAAAGGACCCGTGAACGCCTTTGAGGACCACGTCGAGCCGGGAGCCCGACTTGAGGACCCCCATGATTTCAATAAAGGCCTTGAGGATGTCTTTGATGGTGATGATCCCGACGATCTTCCCGTCTTCCACCACCGGCAGGCACCCGATATTCTTTTCGTAAATGATCCGCGCCGCCTTTTCCAAAGAGGTGTCCCGGGTAATGGTGTACGGGTTCTGGATCATCACGTCGCAGACCTTCAGGGTTTCGAGCATGGAGGCCAGAACCGCCTGCTTGAGGTCTCCCGAGGTAACCAGCCCGACGAAAAGCCCGTTCTCCACCACCGGGAGATGGCGCACGGAAAACTTCTTCATGACCATCAGGGCATCTCTGATCCCCGATTCTTTTCCTATGGTGACGAGGTCGGTGACCATCCATGATTCGACGTTCATAATAATATGTATAACAAACCCGATCGGAAATTGAAACCGTGAACCTTCGAGGAAGCAGGCTGGGGAAGGAATATTCCCTGATCTTGGGGGGCGGGCTTATCCGATATGGCGGCGGAGAAATTTCATGGCCTCGCCCCTCGTCCGGACCACCCCCCTGGCCCGGGCCTCCTCGACGGTGCGCAGCCATTTCCCCACCTCCGGCCCGGCCCCGGTGCCCAGAACCACGATCACGTCGCTGCCGGAAATCAACGGGTTCTTCTTGTGCTCCTGATACGTGGTGCGATAGTACTCCCAGGCCCTGGCCACGGTCTGCCGGGGAAGGGTCTCCTGCGTATGCGCCCGGGAGAGGGACAGCAGGAAGGCCTCGGGGAGCTGCTCCGCTGTATCTTCACAAAACCGGTGGATATCCAGGGAAGAAGGGTCCTGCTGCGCGAGAAACCTCTGAGTGCGCTTCTCCCTGCCCAGAAGCGAGCGGATCATTCTGGCGGAGCGGGTGGAAAAACGGAGCGAGGAGCAGAAATCCACGGCCCTGTCCTCCATGGAGCGCTCCCGGGTGGATATTCCGCTCTCCCGGCTCTGGAGATCCCACGATCTCAGATCCTCCAGTCCCAGCAGAAACGCGGCGAGCCTCAGCAGGGCGCCCCGCTGGACACCGTTTTCGGTTTCCTGTGCCAGAAGGCCGGAGCAACCCGGCATCAGGGCATCGCAGGCATAGACGATCCCGTCCAGCTCCTGACAGGGAGGGATGACCGAGAGAAGGAGGGAGTGCTGCCGATCGTCGCCATGATCCCGGCCCGGGAAATACGGGGCGAACAGGATGGGAACCAGGGCATTCCAGGTGAGCAGCCGGAAGAAGTCGGCCCCGTGAACGCTGCGCAGCGCCTGGACGAACTCCTGCTTGATGCGCTCGCCGGAAACCCCTCCGAGCCTCCCGGCATGCCTTCTGATCATCCGGGAGGATTCCTCGTGCACGGCGAAATTAAGCGTCACGGAAAACCTTATGGCCCGCAGGCTTCGCAACGGATCGTTCAGCAGGTTTTCCTCAGAGACGATCCTGATCATCCCGCGGGAGAGGTCGTGGAGCCCGTCCAGGGGATCGATGAGCCTGTGGCGGGATATATCATACGCCATGGCATTGATGGTGAGATCCCGGGCTCTCAGGTCTTCTTCGATGCTCAGGCCCTTGGGCGCGGAAAGGTCGATGCTCGCGCCTGAGGACTTCAGGGCGATCCGCATGACCCCCCGCCGTTCGTCCATCCAGAACGGTCTGGAGCCAAGGCGCTCGGCGATACTTCCGGCCAGATCCGTAACCGGCGCATAGGTGACGAGATCGAAGTCCAGAGGAACCCTGCCCAGGAGCATGTCCCGGATGCATCCCCCCACGAGGTAGGTCCTCTCCGGGAGGAGGTCTTCGATTTGCTTTAAGGTCTCATTGCTTGAGACGGTTCTCGACAGATCGTGCATGAGCCTCCAGCCCTTCCGCCCGTGCGATCTGAACGGCCAGCGTGCCGAGCTCCCGGACAGCGCGCTCGGGTGCATAGAGGATCGATGACCTCTTGAGAAAGTCATGGACCCCCAGAGGGGAGGAGAATCTGGCCGTGGAGCCGGTGGGGAGGGTGTGATTGGGCCCGGCGATGTAGTCCCCCATCGCCTCCGGTGTATGGTACCCCAGGAATATGGCGCCTGCGTTCCGGACCTTGCCCAGATGATCGAACGCATCCGTCACCATGAGCTCCAGATGTTCGGGCGCCACCGCATTGGCAACGGCGAACGCCTCATCGAGATCTCTCGTGACCACGCACAGGCTGTGCTCTCCCAGGGACACCTCCAGTACCTCCCTTCGGGGAAGGGATCGTGCCAGGGAGTCCATTTTCCCCATGACGGCACGGGCCAGCTCCTCGCGGGGTGTGACCAGGATGGCCGATGCCGAGGGATCGTGCTCGGCCTGCGAAAGGAGGTCCATGGCCACGATATCGGGATCGGCCCCGCCATCGGCGATGACGAGAATCTCCGAGGGGCCGGCAAAGGCATCGATCCCCACCCGGCCCTGGACGAGCCTCTTTGCATGGGCAACATAGATGTTCCCGGGGCCCACGATCTTGTCGACCCGGGGAACGGCGGCGGTGCCGAATGTCAATGCCGCCACGGCCTGGGCGCCTCCGATCCGGTAGATTCTCTGTACCCCGGCGATGTGCGCGGCCGTGAGGAGGACGTCGCTCACCACGCCCCCCGGCGTGGGGGAAACCACCACGACCTCTTCCACGCCCGCGATCTTCGCGGGAATGACGTTCATCAGAAGGGTGGACGGGAACGCATTTCTCCCCCCCGGCACATAGACACCCACGCTGCTCAGGGGCGTGATCTTCTGGCCGAGGATCATGCCGCTTTCTTCGGTGGTGATCCAGGAGCGCTCCATCTGCCGGGAGTGAAAGGACTCGATCCGGGAGGCAGCGGTGCTCAGCGCCGAAAAGAGGGCCCTGTCGATCCGGGACGGCGCCTGTTCGATCTCTTCGTGCGCGATCACGAATCCCCCGGCAGAGGGATCGAACCCGTCGAATCTCAGCGTGTACTCGGCCAGCGCGGCGTCCCCGCGGCTGCGGACGTCATTGATAATCGCCCGGACCGCATCATCCACCTCACGGGGGGTGCCCGTCATCCGGTCCAGGATGCCTGCGAGCGTGTCCCGCCACCCCGGTAGATTCGTCGAGAGCAGCTCCATCACAGATCCCCCTTTTCCCTCATAACCTGGGCACCGAGATCTGCCAGCTTCACGTCCAGGCATTCATATCCCCGGTCCAGATGATAGATCCTCCTGATCTCGGTATATCCCCTGGCGTTGAGCGCAGCAAGCACCAGGCTCGCCGACGCCCTCAGGTCAGTTGCCATGACGGAAGCGCCCTGGAACCGGTCCACTCCCTGCACGATAACGGTGCTTCCCGCTTCCTGGAGCTCGGCGCCCATGCGCACCAGCTCCGGAACGTGCATGAACCGGTTCTCGAAGATGTTCTCCGTGATGCGGGAAACCCCATTTGCCACGCATGCCAGGGCCATGATCTGGGCCTGCATGTCCGTGGGAAAACCGGGGAAGGGCACGGTCTCCACGTGTGCCGGCAGCAGCTCGCCGGTGCCGTCCACCAGCAACCCTCCATCCGGCTGCTCATGAATGGAAACTCCCATCTCAACCAGCTTCTCGATCACGGCCACCAGGTGGTCCGCCCGATGATTTCTCAAGACTATCCGGCCTTTCGTGATGGCGCCCGCCACAAGCAGGGTGCCGGTTTCTATCCGGTCCGGGATGATCCGGTAATTCGTTCCGGAAAGGGATTTGACCCCCTCGATGGTGAGCGTGCTCTCTCCCGCACCCTCGATGCACGCCCCCATGGCATTGAGCGCGTGGGCCAGGTCCACCACCTCGGGCTCCTTGGCCGCGCCCTGGATAATCGTGGTGCCTTCCGCAAGAGCTGCCGCCATGAGGATGTTCTCGGTGCCGCCAACCGTGGTGTTGTCGAAGACGATGGTGGCTCCCTTGAGACGTCCGTTCGTCCTGGCCATGACATATCCGTGGGAGAGATTGATCTCCGCTCCCATCCTGGCCAGGGCCTTGAGGTGCATGTCGATGGGCCTGACCCCGATGGCGCACCCGCCCGGAAGAGAGACCTTTGCCCTCCCGAATTTGGCCAGGAGCGGCCCGAGTACCAGAATAGATGCCCTCATGCTCTTGACGAGGTCGTAGGGGGCCTCGCACGAACGGATCCCCGCCGGATCGATCTCGACAGTGTCGTCTTCGGTTCTCTGAACCCTCATCCCCAGGGTGGAGAGAACATCGCCCATGGTCTTGATGTCTCGGAGCTTCGGCACGTTGGTATAGGTGCAGGGCCCGTCCGCCAGGATGGAAGAGCACAAGACGGGCAGCGACGCATTCTTCGATCCCGACACGCTCACCTCTCCCTGCAAGGGGGTGCCTCCGCAGATGATGAACTTATCCATTGCCCCTCTCCACTATCACGGTCCGGTCGATCCCGGACAGGTCCCTAACCCATTGGAGCTGCTTGAGTCCCCTGTTTCCCCGTATCATCCGCTCCACCTCTTGCCTCTGGTCATACCCTGTTTCCAGAATGAGCTTTCCGCCCGGCGCCAGATGCCTGTGCACCACGGCCAGAATTTCTCTTATTACATCGAGACCGTCATTGCCAGCAAAAAGGGCCCCCTTGGGCTCGAAGCGCATGACCTCCTCCTGGAGCCTGCCGGCATCGGCCAGGGCGATATAGGGGGGGTTCGCGACGATAACCGAAAACTCCTCGGAAAGGGCATGGAAATCGGCTCCCAGGAAGAGATGGAGCCTTGAAGATACGTCGTGGAGACGCGCGTTCTCCCTGGCCGTTGCCAGGGCTTTCCCGCTGGTGTCGTTTCCGAATCCGACGAGATCCGGCCTGTCCAGGAGGATGGAGACGATCACCGCACCCGAGCCCACGCCCATCTCGAAGACCGCACCGCCTGAAGGCGCCAGCTCGATCGCCTTTTCCACGAGTATTTCCGTCTCGCCGCGGGGAATGAGGACATCGGGATTCACCAGGAAGGCGTGGGAATAAAATTCCTTGCGGCCGAGGATGTACGCCACGGGCTCCCGTCCGGATCGCCTTTTCAGAAGGACGCGGTACGCTGAGAGCTCATCGGCCAAAAGGGGCCTGTCCATGTCGAGATAGAGCTGTATCCTCTCCTTGCCCAGCGCATGAGACAGGAGAACCTCTGCATCCAGCCGTGGGGTGTCGACGCCCTTATCCTCGAGATATCCCTTTGCCCAGGCGAGAACCGACCGTATGGTCCATGTCACGCCTTAGCTCCCGGTGTGGTTCAGAGCCTCTGCCTGGTAATGGGCGGTGAGCTCGTCCACGAGCTCGTCGACGTTTCCTTCGAGGATCTGAGGAAGCTTGTGCAGGGTCAGGTTGATCCGGTGGTCGGTTACCCGTCCCTGGGGGAAATTATAGGTCCGGATCCGCTCGCTCCGGTCTCCGGTCCCCACCTGCAGCCGCCTCTGGGATGCGATCTCCTCGGCCTGATCTTCCTGGTATTTCTGGAGGAGTCTGGACCTGAGCACCCGCATGGCCTTGGCCTTATTTTTGTGCTGGGACTTCTCGTCCTGGCAGGAGACCACGATCCCGGTGGGGACGTGGGTGATGCGCACCGCGGATTCGGTCTTGTTGACGTGCTGGCCGCCGGCGCCTGACGACCGGTAGGTGTCGATTCGCAGATCCTGCGGATCGACATCGACATCGACCTCCTCGGCCTCGGGCAGCACCGCGACCGTGACCGCCGAGGTGTGGATCCTGCCGCTTGCCTCGGTGGCTGGAACCCGCTGCACCCGGTGGACACCGCTCTCGTACTTGAGGCGGGAATAGGCGCCGCGGCCGGTGATCGCTGCGACAACCTCCTTGATCCCGCCGATGCCGGTCTCATTGATGCTCAGGAGCTCGACCCGCCAGTTTCTCTCTTCCGCATACCGGGTGTACATCCGGAAGAGATCGGCGGCGAACAGGCCCGCCTCCTCTCCCCCGGTGCCGGCCCTGATCTCCAGGATCACGTCCTTTTCGTCCAGGGGGTCTTTGGGGATCATGAGGGTTTTCAGGGTATGCTCGAGCTCATCCTTGCTTTCTCTTAAAGTGGCAAGCTCTTCCCGCACCAGGGTCTTGATCTCGGGGTCCGGATCGTCGAGCATGGACTCGTGCCCGCTGATTTCCTCATTGACCTCTTTCAAACGCTGGTAAGGAACCATGAGCTCTTCGAGGTTGGCTTGTTCCCGTGCAAGCGCGGTATACCGGGAGTGGTTCTGAATGACCTTGGGGTCGGACAGGAGATCGGAGAGCTCGTGGTAGCGCGCCTCGATCTCCTTGATTTTTTCCTGCATACTGATGGTTCGCTGCTCTTACTTTTTCTCCGCCTTGTTGAGGTAATCTCCGTATTTTCTCCTGAACAGTTCCGCCTTCCCTGCGGTGTTGGTCAGTCTCTGCTGCCCGGTGTAGAAGGGATGGCAGGCGCTGCATATTTCCACTCTGATGTCCTTTTTGGTGGAACGCGTCTTGAAACTGTTGCCGCATGCGCAGGTAACCGTTGTTTCGTGATATTCCGGGTGGATATCCTTTTTCATCGTTCGTTACTCCTATTTGTTCATTGACTCCAGGAAGTCGGCATTATTATCCGTCTTTGATAATTTGTCCAGCAAAAATTCAATGCTGTCTACAGGATTTAAGGGGCTCAGGAGCTTCCGCAAGATCCAGATGCGGTCCAGCTGCTCCTTGGGGAGTAGAAGCTCCTCTTTGCGTGTGCCCGACTTGGAAATGTCGACCGCGGGGAACACCCTTCGCTCCATGATGGACCGATCGAGATGGATCTCCATGTTGCCGGTCCCCTTGAACTCTTCGTAGATGACCTCGTCCATGCGCGAGCCCGTGTCGATCAGGGCCGTTGCGATGATAGTGATGCTCCCGCCCTCTTCGATGTTCCGGGCGGCCCCGAAAAACCGCTTCGGTTTCTGAAGGGCATTGGCGTCGATCCCGCCGGAAAGAAGCTTTCCCGAAGGCGGGCAGACCGTGTTATGGGCACGGGCCAGCCTGGTAAGCGAATCCAGGAGGATGACCACGTCGCGTTTGTACTCCACCAGGCGCTTCGCCTTTTCCATCACCATCCGGGCGACCTGAACGTGCCGGGAAGCGGGTTCGTCGAAGGTGGACGCCACCACCTCGCCGTTCACCGAACGCTGCATGTCGGTCACCTCTTCGGGCCGCTCGTCGATGAGCAGGACCATGAGAACCACCTCGGGGTGGTTGGAGGTGATGCTGTTGGCGATGTTCTGAAGCATCATGGTCTTTCCGGCCTTGGGAGGCGACACGATGATCCCCCGCTGGCCCTTGCCGATGGGTGACAGCAGGTCCAGCGTGCGGCCGGTCAGATTGTCGTGCGCGGTCTCCAGGGTAAACTTCTCCATGGGGTACAGCGGCGTCAGGTTGTCGAAGGGCACCCGGTGCTTGGCCTCGTCGGAGTCCTCGCTGTTTATGGTCTCCAGCTTGAGCAGGGCGAAATACCGTTCGTTGTCCTTTGGCGGACGGATCTGTCCCCGCACCTCGTCGCCGTTCTTGAGATTGAACTTACGGTTCTGGGACGGAGACACATATATGTCGTCTGGACCGGGAAGGTAGCTGTAGTCGGCTGAGCGCAGGAACCCGAACCCGTCCGGGAGTATCTCCAGCGTGCCCTGCCCGGAAATATAGATGTCCTTTTCCGACTGGGCCTGGAGAATGGCAAAGATCAGCTCCTGCCTGGTCATGGTGGCAGAACCCTCGATATCAAGCGCGTTTGCGGCTTCAAGAAGTTCTTTGGGCTCCACCTTCTTCAAGTCTTCTAAATGCATATCAGTATCCTTTCGGCTATTTGAGTGATGTGATGCGAAATAGTGAAGAAGCACTACAAACAGTTTGGTACAGTCTGAACTAAATGAATCGATAAATAATGTCAAGGAGAAAAAAAGCGGGAAAAAGCTATCCAGACCTGCGATTTCCCGCTTTTTTTCGTCAATTGTGAATCCTTATTCTTTTTCGAGCAGGCCCTGGGGATGGAACTTCCTGCCACAGGCCTTCTCCGAGTAGCCCATCTGATCGAGGTACGGGGTGATGCCGCCCATGAAGAACGGCCAGCCGGCACCCATGATCACGCCGGTGTCCACGTCCTTCGGACTCGCGACCACGCCCTCTTTCAGGATAAGATCGACCTCCTGGGCCACCCTCATGAGCACGCGGTCCTTGATCTCCTGATCGGTGAAGCTCTTGTCGCCCTGGGGCCAGCCCTGCTTGATCTCGGGATCCACATCGATGCCCGTGTCCGTGAAGGTGAGCAGCTGTTTCTTGCCCTTTGCCACCAGGTTCTTCAGGCCCTCGCTGACCGGAAACCGCTCGGGCCATGCGGCATTGAGCGTCTCCTGAACGTGCAGAGCGATTGCCGGGCCCACGAGACCGGCCAGGGTGAAGGGCGACATGGGGAATCCAAGGTCCGCCACGGCGTTGTCCACCTGCATGAAGTCTGCACCTTCGTCGATGCACTGGAAGATGCCGTCCATCCAGGCAAGCAGGATCCGGTTGACCAGGAAGGCCGGGGCGTTCTTCACGAGCACCGGGGTCTTCTTGATCCGCTTGGCGACGTCGAAGGCCGTGGCAAGGACCACTTCACTGGTCTTTTCCGCCTTGATGATTTCAACCAGCGGAAGCACCGCGATGGGGTTGAAGAAGTGGAAGCCCACCACACGGGAGGGATCCTTGAGGAACTTGGCCATCTCCGAGATGTCCAGGGAAGAGGTGTTGGTGAGGAACAGGCACTCGGGCTTGCAGACCTCTTCGAGCTCGCCGAAGACCTTCTGCTTGATGCCGATCTCTTCGAACACCGCCTCGATCACGAAATCGCAGTCTTCGAACCCGTCATAGGTAACCGTGCCGGTAATGAGCTCCTCGCCCATCCACTTGGCATCGGCTGCGCTCATTCTGCCCTTCTTCGCCCGCTTCCCGAGCTGCTCGCGTACATAGGCAAGACCCTTGTCCACGAACTCCTGCTTGATGTCCTTCATGACCACGGGGCACTGGAAGCGCTGTGCAAAGAGCAGCGCCATCTGGGATGCCATGAGGCCGGCGCCGATGACGCCGATCTTGTTGATGCCGTAGCCCTTCACCTCTTTCGGAGGTCTTCCGGGCAGCCTCTTTGCCCTCCTCTGGGTGAGGTCGAAGGAGTAGACGCTGCTGAGGAACTGGCGGGACTTGATCATGTCGGCCAGGGTCTGGTTCTCCTGCTCGAAGCCCTCGTCCAGCGTCCAGTCCGCCGCGCCCCTGATGAGGTCCAGGGCCCGGTAGGGGGCCATGGCGCCGGAATGCACCCTGCCCAGAACGGCGAACTTGGTGTTGTTGTAGAGGTCGTCGCTCATCTTCGGATCGACCTTCTTGCGTTCGATCTTCTCTTCGCCCGTGATGATGTTCTCGAGCAGTTTGATGGAGTCGTCCACGAACTCGGCCGGTTCGATGAGCCGGTCGGCCAGGCCCATCTCGAAGGCCTTCTTGGAGTTGCTCATGGCATTCATGTTCAGCGGGTTGGTGATGATGAGCTGAATGGCAACCTCGGGGCTTGCCAGCTTGGTGACGAGCTGGGTCCCACCCCATCCGGGCACGAGGCCCAGGAAGCACTCGGGCAGGGCATAGTGGTCACAACCGCCCGGGCTCTTGGAGATGGTGCGGTAGTCGTGATAGAGCCCCACTTCCACGCCGCCGCCCATGGCCGCGCCGTTGATTGCTGCCAGGGTGGGGATTTTCAGATCCATGATCCGCTTGAAGGAGTTGTGCCCCATCCTGCCGATCTGCACTGCGTCGTCGCGGGACATGTCGGGGTCCACGCTCATGATGTCCGCACCCACGTTGAAGATAAAGGGCTTGCCCACCAGGAGCCAGCCTTTCACGTCCGGGTCGCTCTCCACGGTATCCAGGACCTTGTTCAGGGATTCAAAGGCTTCCACGCCCCAGGTATTGGGGACGTTATAGCTCTGCCCATTGTCCATGGTGACAATGGCGATTTTACCTGCCTTCTTTGATTCGTAGAAATTCAGCTTACATGTCATGATATATTTAGCCATATCACCAACCTCCTAAAGGTCTTTGCCCACGACGTTTTCCCACAGGATCGCGCCGCCCATCCCCAGACCCACGCACATGGTGGTGAGCCCGTACTTTGCCTTGGGGTTCATCTCGAAATCCTGGGCCAGCTGCATGCTGAGACGCACGCCCGAGCTCGCCAGGGGATGCCCCACCGCGATGGTGCCGCCGTATGGGTTGAGTCTGGGGTCTTCAGGCAGCTTCATGCCGAAGTGCTTCATGAAACCCACGGCCTGCACGGCAAAGGCCTCGTTGAGCTCGATGATGTCGAGGTCGTCGAACTTCATGCCGGTGCGCTTGAGCACCTTCTCGGTTGCCGGGACCGGGCCCCACCCCATAACGGTGGGATCCACGCCCACGAAGGCCCCGCCGATGTAGCGCATCTTGGGTTTGATGCCCAGCTCCTTGCACTTGGCCCCGGACATGATAAGGGATACGCAGGCGCCGTCGTTCAAGCCGGAGGAATTGCCCGCCGTGACCTTGCCCGCCTTTTTGAAGGGGGTCTTCAGATTTCTCATGCCCTCTATGGTCGCACCCCTGCGGGCCTGCTGGTCCTTGTTGGCCACGACCCAGCCGTTGGGGGTGAACACGGCCATGTTCACGCAGTGCTTGTCATAGTAGCCCTTGTCCAGGCTCTCGAAATACCTGTTTGTCACCCGCAGGGCATACTGGTCAGACTCCTCCTTGCTCACGGTCTGCTCGCCCTGCTCAGGCATCCAGTCGTGCAGCTTCTCGGCCGTGACGCCCATGTTGAAGTACTTGGGCTCCACCATCTTCTCGGTGACGATCCTTGGGTTGGGATCGGCCCCGGCACCCATGGGGTGATGGGCCATGTGCTCGACGCCGCCCGCGATGATGATGTCGGCGGAATTGGTCATGATGAACGATGCGCCTATCGCCTGGCAGGTCATCCCGCCCGCGCACATCCTGTCCACGGAAACACCGGCGACCTTATCCGGGAGGCCTGCGGTGAAAACGGTGGTGCGACCCATGGTGGTTCCCTGATCGCCCACCTGGGTGGTTGCGCCCCATATGTTGTCGTCCACCTCGTCCCAGGGTACCGTGGGGTTTCTCCTGAAGAGCTCCTTCATGACCTTGGTGACCATGTCGTCGGCGCGGGTGGTCCAGTAGAACCCATCGGGCCTCGACTTGCCGAACCAGGTACGTACGCCGTCTACAAAATAGGCATCTCTTAAATCCATATTACCCTCCTTCTTAGGATATTCCGTCGCCTTGCCTTTATCCCTGTAGAGACTGTGGACAGCCTGAAGATCTGACTATTTCAAGCTGTTTTGAGTAATTACGAGATATACTCCCGGGAGAAGACAGGTGTCAAGGCAATTCTGAATGACGGCTCATTTTTGACTGCCGGATCGGCTGCCTGGACAAGCCGGCATGGGACGGTGTTCGTAGCTTTCACACGAGAGCGGGAAGAATTTATCTATGCAATTTCATGACTTAACTAATCAGATATTGTACTGGTCAACGATCGTCTTATTTTATCCGCTCTCTAAGCCGCTTCTGTGATGGCCTCAGGGGAGGAACCCGCTTCCGCCAGGCTGCCGGGGCATCGGCTACCGTGAATCTTCCTCCAGGAGAGGGGTCCTGTCATGATATAAGACCTTCATGGGATTTACATCCCGTTCGATGCCTTTGACACGGATCGTCCCCATGGGCTCGAAGCTCATCGCGATTCCTGATTCCTCGGGAATCATCTCCTTGGTGATGCTGGAGATAATGATTTCTCCCGGCATGCTCACGGACTCGAGTCTCTGGGCGAGATTCACCGGTTCGCCTATCACGGTGTAGTTCATCTGGTTCTTCGTCCCGATGTTCCCGGCCAGAACCACGCCGGAGGCGATCCCCACGCCTACGTCAATCGGGAAGAGTCCGTCGCTCTGGAGTTTCTTCTTCAGGGCCTTCATTCCCAGCTGAATGTCCACTGCGCACGCTATGGCCCTCACCGGGTCACGGTCGTCCGGGTCGGGGATCCCGAAAACGGCCATGACGCCGTCTCCAAGAAATTTGTCGAGCATTCCCCCGTGCTTGAAGATGATGGGCACGACGGTGGCAAAGAACCGGTTCAGAACCTCCACCACGTCCTCCACCGTGTGTTTCTCCACCAGCGAGGTGAATCCCGAGATGTCGGCAAACACGATGCTCACCATTTTTCTCTGCCCGCCCAGCCCGGTCATGCGCTCGTCCGCAACCAGTCGTTCCGCGAGGCCCGGAGAAAAATATCTGCCGAGATTCATCCGCTTCTTCTCCAGATCGAGCAGGTCTTGATACGTCCTTACCAGGGATGCCGTAATGGAGAGCTGGTCGGCAATGAGCTCGAAAAACCGCAGATCGTTGGGTCCGAAGGAGCTGGCCACGTTGTCTCGGAAATTTATCACCCCGATGCAGCTTCCTTCGGAGATGATGGGCACGCAGGCGAGCGACCCCTTCTGATTCGTCCCCCGGTTGGAGAAGTTCGGATCTTTGGTGACATCCGGGATATAGAGGGTTCGGCCGGTTTCAAGAACCTTTCCCGCCACCCCTTCGCCTTTTTTCAGCAGGATGGGGGGCCTCTTGGGCGAATCGCCGCGCATGGAGGCACTCACCACATAGAGCTGCTGGGTATCTTCATCGATGAGCATCACCGAGACGCTGAAGATGCCCGTTGCCTGCTTGATGATATCGAGCTGTCCGATAAAGAGCTGGTTCCAGTGGGCGAGGCTTGCACCTTTGAGCGCATCTCCCAGCTCCTTGAGCAAAGAGAGCTCTGCGATTTTCTGTTCGTATCCCTCTTCCAGGGATACGATACGCTCTTTGAGAACGGTCTCGATGTCCGGGTTGATCATTTTTCTGCTTCCAGTATCGTCTTGACCCGTTGAACGATCTCTCCTGCGGTCTGGGAGAGCACGTCCTGTGAAATGGCCGGCCCCTTTCGCTCGGAGAGATAGGTCACCGCCGCACTGTTGACCCGTGCCAGATCGATACCCCCGCAATGCGCCAGGACATCGGCGAGATGCACCGTGACTGCGAGCGACATGTCCCGTGCCTTGGAGGGCAGATGGTGGCTCATGAGCCCGTCGACGATCGCCTCGGGCAGGTTCCACCGCTCGGCTATGTATCCCCCCATCTCGGCATGGGATATGCCCGAGTCGATCTCCTCGCCGGCAAGGTCCTCCAGCGAGGCAGGCCCTGAGAATCCGCCGATGAAATGGCCCCGCTGCAGAAACATGATCTTGCCCAGATCGTGCAGCAGTCCAACCGTGTAAAGACGCTGCTTGTTGGTATAGCCTATGTGGGGACCCAGCCACTGGGAGAGATGCGCCACTACGAGGCTGTGCTCCCAGAGCTGTTTTGCATACTCGGGAGAAATGGTTTCGAGAACTTTATGAATCGCGATGGAAAAGGCCAGGTTGATCACCTCGTCATTGCCCAGGATGACCACGGCCTGCTCGACGGAGTCGATCTGCCGGTGGAACCCGTAGAACGCCGAGTTTACCACCTTCAGAACCCGGGAGGTCAGCACGGGGTCTTTCTCAATGATTCCCGCCATCTTCGAGGCCGCCAGCAATGTATCCCCCGCAAGACCGATGATCTCCCGGGATATGGACGGCAGCGTGAAGAGATGCTCGATGTTCCGGAACCTCCTGAGCGTGTTCTTTCCCTTTTCGCTCTTGGTCTCCATCTTTTCCTGGTAGCGCCACGACTGAAACAGCTCCGTGATATCGGCCTCGCTGACGTTCTCGCGGCTCTCCCCGGCGTTCCCGTGTCCATAGGGAAGGTACTCCCTCACCCAGGAGAGCTCAGGGTTGTCAGAGCCTTTGAGGAGATATCTCATTTCGTTCGGATGGGCTGCGAGGAATGCCAGAAACTGATAGAACGTGGAGGAGATGAACCTGCTTTCAGGATCATCCTTGAACTCGCTGCTCCGTGCGTCCTTGATGGAATCCCACAATCGCTTCACCCAGGGGGTGGTCCCCATGAACCGGAGCCTTTCGAGCGCCTCGAAGAACAGGGTCTCGATATCCTTGCCGTCCTGGGGATACACGGCGATACCCTTGGGAAGAGAGAGAAACCTGGCGGAGGCCTCACTGGCCTGCGTGTTGAAAAGCCCCACCACGAGGTAGTCCTTCATGCTCACCGCGGTGTCCACTGTTCTCTTGTATCCCAGGGCCTTGTCCGCATACCGCTGGGGGATGACCACGACGGACATGCTCCCCCCCAGCGAGCGCACCTTCTGCAGCTCGATGTCAAGCGGGGCAAGGATGTCGGTGTGTTCCATAATGGTTCTCTATCGACCCGAGCCGATCGAATCTTGACTTTCAGAGCATAGGTCATTTAGGATACCTGATCATCAAAATCTTAAGGACCAGACAATGATCACTGTTGAACAAGCCCGAGAAATCATCGTAAGCCGGATCACGCCTCTTCCCGCAGAAAAAATCGCCCTCGATCAGGCCCTGGGCAGATACCTGGCCGAGGATATCGTCTCGGGAATGGATATTCCCCCCTGGGACAATTCCGCCATGGACGGTTATGCCGTGCGCATCCAGGATGTTCCCGGGGAGGGAGTGCGGCTGGACGTTTCCTATGAAATCCCCGCCGGGAGCCTTCCGCAGGGGCCTCTCAGCGAAGGCCGTGCAGTAAAGATCATGACAGGCGCACCGGTCCCCCCGGGTGCTGACACAGTGGTCAAGAGGGAAGACACTCAGGAGCATGAAGGCTCGGTCGTCATCCGTACCGTGCCCCGGAAACACGACCATATCCGCTTTGCGGGAGAAGACATCCGCAAAGGGGATTTGGTCCTGAAAAAGGGAATCCTGCTGGAGGCGCCCGAGATCGGCGTTCTTGCGTCTCTCAGGCGAAGGATGGTTTTCTGCCGGCAGAGGCCGGTTGTGGCCGTCATCGCGACTGGAGACGAGGTGGCCGATCTCGATGAGGAGCTCACCGAGGGCAAGATTCCGTCGTCCAACTCCTCGTCCCTCATCTCACGGGTGAGACAGCTCGGGGCGATTCCCCTGTACCTGGGGATTGCCAGAGACACGGTAGCGGATCTCAGGGAAAAGTTCGCCCAGGCATCCCGGGCCGACCTCATCCTGACCTCCGGCGGGGTTTCCATGGGGGATTACGACGTGGTACGCGATGTCATGACCGAGGGCGGCAACTCCATGGAGTTCTGGAAGGTTCGGGTAAAGCCGGGCAGGCCGCTTGCTTTCGGCGTCATCAACGACACCCCTGCCATCGGGCTGCCGGGAAACCCCGTCTCGACCATGTTGTCGTTCGATCTGTTCGCCCGTTCCGCCATCTTGAAATTCATGGGCGCCGGCACCCTCACTCTGCCCAGGGTATGTGCCAGGCTTACCGAAGACGTGCGCGGCTCCGCCGACCGTCCCCAGTATGTCCGGGGCATCCTGAAGAGATGCGGCGGCGAGCTCTGCGTTTCGCCCACCGGGCCGCAGGGTTCGGGCATCCTGTCTTCCATGGCCAGGGGGAACTGCTACATGATCGTCCCCCAGGGGACCAAGACCCTCAAGGAGGGGGAGTACGCCGAGTGCGAGATCTTCCGTACCTCATGGTAATGCCGGAGAATCCCTTTCCCGGTATGGTACATCTAAAAACTCCGAAAAATGCTTGTACATGCTGTGACAGCCAATATCTTTTATGATAAGCATTTTATGTTGACAGCTTAAGATTTATCAGTATAAGTACCTACTTCCTAAGCGAAACGGAGGATAGAATGCTGAGAAAAAATGAGCTCCTTGAGATTAAGGAGATCTTGGCGGAAATGAAGCACGAGATCCTCAAAAATCTGGAAGAGAGGATCAAGTCGAATGATGTCTCCGAACAGAGAGAAATCGGCGATATCTTTGATGATGCAGATCTTGAACAGTCCCGTGAGTTCAATCTCCTGCTCAGCACCCGGGAACGGCAGAAGCTCGAGCAGATAGAGAATGCTCTGGCCAGAATGGAGAATGGTGAATACGGTTTCTGTGAAGACTGCGGAGAGAATATTCCGGTGGGCCGCCTCAAGGCCATGCCGTTTGCAGTTTTATGCGTGAAATGCAAATCCGAAAGAGAGAGTATCGAAGGGCACACAACCGTGTATCTTGAAGAAAAGGGGTAGAGAATATGCCCTATAGAATCGAGGTCGGTCTGAAGCCCGGCCTCTTTGATGCTCGTGGGGAGCGGTCGAAAAGACAAATCCTGCGTGCCTTTCCGGATCTCGACAAAAATATCGCTGTTCGTTGTATCGATGTCTATACCGTAGATGGAGAAAATCTCGAAGATGCCTGGATAGACGATGCATTCTGTGATCCCGTGATCCAGGATATCGCTGTCAACACCCCGCTTACCAGGGAATTCACCTGGTACATCGAGGTGGGGTACAAGCCCGGTGTCACGGACAATGTGGGCAGAAGTGCGTCATATGCCCTGCATCTCATAACCTCGCGACATTATCCCGTGTATTCCGCACGGGCGTTCCTCCTCTCGGGCGACCTGAGCCGGGACCAGGCGGAGAAGATCGCGGGAGACTGTCTTGCAAATTCACTGATTCAGTACGTTCGAGTCCTGGATCCGCAGGAGATTCTCGAGGTCAAGCCGCACATATCGGTCGTCTCGTTGAATCATGTTCCTGCGGTTCATGAGGTATCGCTCGAACTCGACGATCAGGGGCTCGTCAAGCTCTCGAGAGAAAAGACCCTGGCCCTGAATCTCGAAGAAATGAAGGCGATCGCCTCGTTCATAGCCGACCCGGAGGTAAGGCGGTTACGCGGGCAGGTGGGTCTCGGAGAAAAGCTCACGGACGTTGAGCTCGAGTGTCTCGCTCAGACATGGTCCGAGCACTGCAAGCACAAGATATTCAACGCCGAGATCGACTACCGGGAAAACGGGAAGAGTGAGCGCGTCTCTTCTCTCTTCAAGACCTATATCCAGGGAGCGACCCGCGACATCCGGGCCGGGGCCGGAGAAAAGGACATCTGCGTAAGCGTTTTCACCGACAATGCGGGAGTGATCCGCTTCACGGACGATTACCACCTCGTGTTCAAGGTGGAGACACATAATTCCCCCTCAGCCTTGGACCCCTACGGCGGCGCGCTGACCGGAATCGTTGGCGTCAACCGCGACCCCTTCGGCACCGGCATCGGGGCGAAGCTCATCTTCAACACCGACGTGTTCTGCTTTGCCGACCCTGCCTATGCAAAAGAACTCCCCCCCAAGATCCTCCACCCGCTGAGGGTCTTCGAGGGCGTACGGGAAGGCGTGGAGCACGGGGGAAACAAGTCCGGCATACCCACGGTAAACGGCTGCATCGTCTTCGACGACCGCTACCTCGGAAAACCGCTGGTGTATTGCGGCACGGCCGGAATCATGCCCGTGGAGGTCGCCGGCATCCCCTCCCATAAAAAGGACATCAGGCCGGGCGACCTCATCGTCATGTCTGGCGGCAGGATCGGCAAGGACGGCATCCACGGCGCGACCTTCTCATCAGAGGAGCTCCATGAAGAATCGCCCACCTCCGCCGTCCAGATAGGCGACCCCATCACCCAGAAGAAGCTCACCGACTTTCTGCTGCGCGCCCGGGACCTCGGGCTCTACCGCGCCATCACCGACAACGGAGCGGGCGGCCTCTCTTCATCGGTGGGCGAGATGTCGCAGCTAAGCGGCGGGTGCCTCATCGAGCTGGAAAAACCCCCGCTGAAATACCCGGGGCTGGACCCGTGGGAGATACTCCTTTCCGAGGCACAGGAACGCATGACGCTGGCGGTCGCGCCCGAAAACATCGATGCCTTTCTCGATCTCTCCATGCAGATGGACGTGGAGTCGACGGTCATCGGTTCCTTCACAGACTCGGGATACTTCCAGTGCACCTATGACCGGAAGACCGTGGCGTACCTTCCGCTCGACTTCCTGCACGATGGGGTTCCCCGGATGCAGCTCTCCGCAAGGTGGGAGCCGAAGATCGAGCCCGATCCCCTCACACCCGTTCCCGAGGATCAGAATGCCAAGCTCGAGGAAATCCTCTCGCGGCTCAACATCTGCTCGAAGGAATATGTGGTCCGGCAGTACGATCATGAAGTACAGGGCGGCTCTATCGTCAAACCCCTCGTAGGGCAGTGCGCTGACGGACCTTCCGACGCTGCGGTCGTCCGGCCGGTACTGGAGATGTCAAAGGGGGTGGTTGTTTCCAACGGCATCATTCCCCGGTACTCGGATATCGATACCTACCATATGACCGCCTGTGCCCTTGACGAGGCCCTGAGAAACTACGTGTGCGTAGGCGGCGACCCGTATCACTGGGCCTGCCTCGACAATTTCTGCTGGTGCGACCCGGTCAGGAGCGAGCGGAACCCGGACGGCGAACACAAGCTCGCCCAACTGGTTCGCGCAAACAAGGCGCTGTACGACTATGCGGTCGCGTTTTCCTGTCCCCTGATCTCAGGCAAGGACAGCATGAAAAACGACTATATCGGTCCGGGGATCAAGATTTCCATTCCCCCGACCATCCTCGTCTCCGTGATCGGCACGATCCCCGAGGTGGAGAAGGCGGTCACCATGGACCTCAAGAGCACGGGTGATCTCGTGTACCTGCTCGGCACAACCAGAAAGGAACTCGGGGCGAGCGAGTTTTTCGCATCGTACGGCATCGTCGGGTCGTCGGTCCCGAAGGTCGATGCCGAAACCGCACGGGCGAGATACCGGGTGCTCCATGCAGCCATATGCGGTTCGCTCATCGAGTCTGCCCACGATCTCTCCGATGGAGGGCTGGCCGTGGCACTGGCCGAGTCGGCCTTTGCAGGGAGTTTGGGTGCGGATATAGATCTGAATGAAGTGGCCTGCGAGCCCGGCATGAACGATACCGAGATCCTGTATTCGGAATCGCAGAGCAGGATTATCGTTTCGGTCTCCCCTGAGCACGCCCATGCGTTCGAGTCGGTGTTCGCCGGCGATGCACGACGGATCGGCAGGGTAATACCGGAGCAGAGGCTCATCATCAGGTCACAAAACAACAGGGTTCTCATCGACCGCGATCTTGCTTCGCTGAAGCGGTCATGGAAAGCCCCTCTGGACTTCTGACATGACACAGATCAAGGCTCTGGTTATCACTGGTTTCGGCACCAACTGCGAGATGGAGATGTCTCATGCCTGCAGGCGGGCGGGGGCGCTGAGCGATGTCGTTCACATCAGTGATGTCCTGAACGGTTCGACCCGCCTCACCGACTATCATTTCCTCAATCTGGCGGGTGGTTTCCTTGATGGCGACGATCTGGGCTCCGCACAGGTGGAAAGCGTGCGGTTGAAATACGCCAGGATTCAGACCTCCGGCAGGACCCTTTTCGAAGAAATCCGCGACTTCATAGATCGCGGCATGATCATTCTTGGAGTATGCAACGGGTTCCAGGCCCTGGTGAAAACCGGCCTCCTTCCGGGAAACCCGGCGGGTAAGCGCCGCGTTTCCCTTTCGTTCAACGATTCAGCCAAGTTCGAAGACCGCTGGGTCAGGCTCGCCGTTGACCGTGAGAGTCCATGCGTTTTCACCCGTGGGCTCGACCGTCTCTTCCTTCCGGTGCGGCACGGCGAGGGAAAGTTCGTCTGCGACTATAACGGCACCCTCGAGGAGATCAGAACCGGTCATCTGGCGGCGCTGAAATATGCGGACGAGTCGTATGCCCCGACCATGGACTACCCCTCGAACCCAAACGGTGCCGTAGACGCCATAGCCGGAATCTGCGACGCCACAGGGCGCATCTTCGGGCTCATGCCCCATCCGGAGGCGTTCAATCACCCGGCGAACCACCCCGCCTGGACACGCCTGAGAGAGCTTCCGGAAAAAGGGGAAGGCACGGCCATTTTCGAGAACGCGGTAGAGTTCCTCAAGGGAATCATCTAGGCCGCATCCCTCCTTGTTTTTCGTCCGGATCCGGTCAGCTCGCGCGTGAATCTTCTTACCGTTCTCCTTTCCCGGGAGAAGACAATCCATCAAAACAGACTTCATTGTCACGAAAAACCGTGTGGGCAGTTGTTCAAGGGTCGTCTTTTATCGTGATGTTCCACGTAAAACATCGATCTAATGGTCTGATATAACACGAAATAATTTCTTTCCTATGGTCTTTGCCTCTCGAAGGACGATTACCGGCAAAAGAGAAAACAATGGCATGAACCTTCAACGGCTGGACTCCATTGAAGGCGCACCGTTGAAGGGGGGAGGGGGATGTGACCTTGCTCTCAAGGTCATGAAGAAGCGGACTTAGAAGGAGAATTCAACCCATGATCCGCAAGACCGGTATATCGTGATAAAAAAATCCCTCCTGACCTATCAGCATCAGGAGGGATTTTCGTGTACGGCTTGACTGTTCTCTCAGAACAAGCTTACGGGGCACCCAATCGCTGCTCTTCTTCTCAGGCCTCCTCGCCCAGATTCCTGGTGAAGTCCACGATCTTTTCGTTTTCCTTCATCCGGATAGCACGCACCCCCTGCGCCGAGCGCGTCGAGGTCGTGCGTATCTGGGACACCGGCATCCGGATAATCTGGCCGGACGTGGAGATGATCATGAGCTCGTCGGTTCCCTGAACCACCCTGATACCTACCAGGTTGCCCGTCTTTTTCGTGATATGCACCGTAAGCACGCCCTTGCCGGCCCGTTTCTGGACAGGATATCTGCCCACCGGGGTCTTCTTGCCGTAGCCGAACTCGGTGAGATTGATCACGTAGTTGTCGGGGGAGGTGATGACGTCCATTCCCACCACCAGATCGCCCTCGTCCAGATGAATGGCCCTCACACCCTGGGCCTGCCTTCCCATGACCCTGACCTGATCCTCGGAGAAGACAATGGCCTTGCCATGGCCCGAGGCAACGATGATATCGTCTTTGCCGCTGGTGAGACGGGCGGATATCACCTCGTCCCCGGACTCCAGGGTGCAGGCGATGATGCCGTTTTTGATGATGTTTGCAAAGTCGTGGAGCATCACCCGTTTGGTATACGCCTTTGCAGTGACCATCATCACCCTGGCGTCGGCCGTGAGATCGGACGCCACCAGGATGGCACAGATCCGCTCCTCTTTCTGCAGCGGGCGGATATTGACGATGGGAACCCCCTTCAGGGCCCTGTCGCGCTCGGGAACCTCATAGACCTTGGTGTGATACACCCTGCCGGTATTTGTGAAGTAGAGTATTGAGGCGTGGTTGGAGGCGACGAAGATATGCTCGATAAAGTCGTCATCCATGGCCGCGCCACCCCGTATACCCACTCCCCCCCGTTTCTGTGTACGGTACTTGGTGAGCTCGGTGCGTTTGATATATCCCTTTCTCGTCATGGTGACGACCATCTGTTCGTCGGGGATCAGCTCCTCGATATTGAACTCTCCGGCAGATCCGCGGACGATCAGGGATCTTCGCTCGTCGGCGTATTTTTCCTTGATCTCGACGAGTTCGCCCCTGATCACATTGAGCAACTCCCCCCGATCGGAGAGAATTTTCTCAAGACGGGCGATTTCCTTCAGAAGACTCTGATATTCCTCGGTGATCTTATCGCGCTCGAGGCCGGTGAGCCTCTGAAGCCTCATGTCGAGGATGGCCTGTGCCTGGATCTCGCTCAATTCGAACCTCTTCATGAGGTTTTCCCTGGCCACCTGTGGGGTGGGCGACGCCTTGATGATGGACACCACCTCGTCGATGTTGTCAAGGGCCTTGAGCAAACCCTCGAGGATGTGAACACGTGCCCTGGCCTTGTCAAGCTCGAAGATGCTCCTGCGGGTAACCACCTCCTCGCGGAAGTCGAGGAATGCCTGGAGCAGATCTTTGATGCCCATCACCCGGGGCCTTCCGTTGTGGATGGCGAGCATGTTCATGGAGAAGGAGTTCTGGAGGTTGGTGAGCTTGTAGAGCTGCTTTTCGATTACCTCTGCCTGGGTGCCCCGCTTCAGATCGATAACAACCCGCATACCGTCCTTGTCGGACTCGTCACGGATATTGGAGATGCCGTCGATCTTCTTGTCCTGGGCCAGGACCGCAATCCTTTCGACCAGGTCCGCCTTGTTCACCGTATAGGGGAGCTCGGTTATGATGATCTTCTCACGGTTGCTGTCCTGTTCGATATCGACCTTTCCGCGTACCGTGATGATACCCCGGCCCGTTGCATAGGCCTTCTCGATCTCGCCGTTTGAAAAGATGATTCCCCCGGTCGGAAAGTCGGGGCCGGGAACGATCTTCATGATATCCGGAAGCCCGATTCCCGGAGAATCGATCAGAGAAATAAGAGCGGTAATGATCTCGTTGCTGTTGTGCGGAGGGATGCTCGTGGCCATTCCGACGGCGATGCCCGATGAACCGTTCAGCAGCAGGGCAGGTATCCGGGTGGGAAGGACATCCGGCTCGAGAAGAGATTCATCGTAATTCTGATGCATATCCACGGTCTCTTTCTCGATATCGGAGAGCATTTCCTCGGCAAGGCGCTCCATCCGGATCTCGGTATATCGCATTGCCGCGGGGGGATCGCCGTCGATGGATCCGAAATTGCCCTGGCCGTCCACCAGGGGGTAGCGCATGGAGAAATCCTGGGCCATGCGGACAATGGTATCGTACACGGCGGAATCACCGTGTGGATGATATTTACCGATGACATCGCCCACGATTCTGGCTGATTTTTTGTATGGTCTGTTGTGGGTATTGGACAACTCGCTCATGGCAAACAATACCCTGCGGTGAACGGGCTTGAGGCCGTCCCTCACATCCGGGATGGCCCTCCCGATAATGACGCTCATGGAATAATCCAGGTATGAGCGCCTCATTTCCTGATCTATTGCTACCGTATCTGTTTTCATGAATATTCCTTATCGTGTAAATCTCTATCAGATATCCAGGTTTGTTACCTTCAGTGCGTTCTTCTCGATGAACTCTCTTCGTGGAACCACGTCATCACCCATCAGGGTGGTGAAGATCTGATCGGTCTCCACGGCGTCCTCGATGTTCACCTTGAGCATTGACCTCTTTTCCGGGTCCATAGTCGTATCCCAGAGCTGGTCTGGATTCATCTCGCCGAGCCCTTTGTACCGCTGCATCGAGAAGCCTTTTCTGGCTTCATCGAAAATCTTCTGAGCTGCCTCCCGGAGGTTGGGAACCTCGAAGGTATTGTTGTTGGATGCGACCGTAAAGGGCGGACGCCCGATCTTTTTGAGCTGAGAATGGATCTTCTGCAACTCCTCAAAACCCTTGGTCTCGAAGAGCCTCTGATCGAAAATCGTTTCCTTGCGCAGACCGTTCTTCACCGTATGGAAAATCACCTGATCATCGAGGACATCCGTGGTGAACGGACCGATATTGGGGAACCATTCACTGATGACCTGTTTGATCTCTTCATTGATTCCCTCGGCATTGAAAACGTCCTTGAAAAGCTCAGGATCGAGATAAGAAGACGACTGGATGATCCGCTCGTCCATATTCCGGTGCTCATAGTTTGTGAGGATGCTTTTCCGCCTGTTGATGAGTTTGATGTAACGGGAGAGCTCGGATCCGGTTATTTCTACCTCTCCCTTGAGCACGATATCTTTTACCGCGTTTTTCAGAAGAAATTCATCCATCAGCTCTTCGTTCAGAAGATACCAGAGTTTCTTTCCCTTGGCGATTTTGAACAGGGGAGGTTGGGCAATGTAGAGATGACCACGCTCGATGATCTCGGGCATCTGCCGGAAGAAAAAGGTGAGCAGCAGCGTCCTGATGTGCGCGCCGTCTACATCGGCGTCCGTCATGATGATGATTTTGTGGTACCGTAGCCTAGAGATGTCGAAGTGATCCGATCCGATTCCGGTTCCCAGAGCAGTAACGAGTGACTTGATCTCCTGGTTGGAAAGCATCTTGTCGACACGGGCCTTTTCCACATTGAGAATCTTCCCCCTCAAGGGAAGAATCGCCTGATTCTTTCTGTCACGCCCCTGTTTCGCGCTACCGCCGGCGGAGTCTCCCTCTACAATGAAGACCTCGCTGAGCGCAGGGTCTTTCTCCTGGCAGTCGGCGAGCTTTCCGGGGAGGAGCGTGCTCTCGAACGCGGATTTTCTTCTGGTGAGCTCTCGGGCCTTTCTGGCAGCCTCTCGCGCCTGAGCGCTGTCGATGATCTTCTTGATGATGATGCCGGCGTCATTTGGGTTCTCGCTGAAATACTGGCTCACCGCATCGTTCGTCGCACTCTCGGTGATGCCGGCAATCTCCGAGTTGCCGAGCTTTGCCTTGGTCTGCCCCTCGAACTGTGGCCGAGGAAGGAGGACGGATATCACTGCGCACAACCCCTCCCTGGTGTCATCTCCCTGGATCGAGACTTTCGAGTTCTTCAGGAGGCCTTTGTCCTTACCATACGCATTGATCGTTCTCGTCAGCGCCTTGCGGAAGCCAACCACGTGCGTTCCGCCGTCGTGGGTATTGATGTTGTTCGCGAAGGAGAACACGCTCTCGGAATAGGAGGTGTTGTACTGGATAACGCCTTCGACCACTACATCGCCCTTGTTTTTCCTGAAATAAATAGGGTTGTGGATGGGTTTTTTCTTTGCGTTCAGGTACTTGACAAAGTCAATGAGACCATCGGTGAAGTGGAAGACCTCCGTAGTGTCGGTACGTTCGTCCTCAAGCTCTATCCTTAAGCCCTTGTTGAGAAAGGCAAGCTCGCGCAAGCGGTTCGCAAGGATATCGAACTCGTATGTCGTCATCTCGAAGATGTCGGGATCCGGTTTGAAATGAATCGTGGTGCCTGTTTGATCGGTCTTTTCCTTCATGACGAGATCAGTTTTGGGAACGCCCTGTTCATACGTCTGATTATAAACGTAACCGTTCCGGTAGATCTCGATATCCAGTCTTTCGGAAAGTGCATTGACCACCGAAACACCCACGCCGTGCAGGCCGCCGGATACCTTGTAAATGGAATTATCGAACTTGCCTCCGGCGTGCAGGGTGGTCATGACGACCTCTACCGCGGGCCTTCCGGTATCCTGATGGATGTCGACCGGCACACCTCTTCCGTTGTCGGATACCGTGATGCTCTCATCCATATGGATGGTCACCCTGATGTTGTCGCAGTATCCGGCCGTGGCCTCGTCAATGCTGTTGTCCACAACCTCGAACACGAGATGATGCAATCCCTGCCCGGAGGTCGATCCTATGTACATGGCCGGTCGAAGCCTGACTGCCTCGAAACCGCCCAGGACTTTAATATCCTTTGCTGTATAGCCGTCAACCGAATTGTTTTTCATTCCTCTTTCCTGTTCTTTCTAAAAACGCATGGGCATGATGACCCACTTGCTTTCCGTTATTCCGCTATCAGTGATCATGCACGGGCCTTGTGAACCCTTCAGATGAATCTCCGTCTCTCCCTCGATGAACGAGAGACAGTCCATAAAATATCTGGGATTGAAGTTGATATCGAGATCCTCTCCCTGATGCTCCGAGGGTATTGGGGTTTCCACCTCTCCCTGATCAGGGTTGCTTGCAAAAACGATGGTTCGGTCCTTATGAAAGGAAAACCTGACGCAGTTGGATATATCCGAAACCATGGCGGTACACACTTTGAGCACCGAGTGAAGCTCCTGGGCATTTATCTTGGTCGTGATGGGAAAGGCGTCGGGAGATACAACACTTTGATAATCAGGAAATTTCCCATCGATGAGACGGACGGTAGCCATGGTGTCCGGAGAGATATAAAAGATGGAATCCTTCGTCAGGAGAACCCGTGAATCCTCCTCTTTATTGTCCATCAGTCGCTTGAGTTCCTGAAGTCCTTTCCTGGGAACGATGATACCGCTTCCCATATCGACGTACTCTCCCGTAAAGAAGCGTACGACTGAGAGCCTCCGTGTATCGGTTGAAACCATCTCTATAAATCCTCTGCCGTTTTCTTCCTTGCCGGAGATGAGCAGAGCCCCCCCAAGGGTATACTTGCTGTCGCTCTCAGACGATGCGGGGATGGAGAAAATGGTTCTCTCGATCATGGGCTTCATGACGGAGAGATCGATAGAGTATCCGTTGTCCATATCCATGAAATCGACCATTGGATATTCTTCCGCATCCATCACATTCATCTTGATCCGATTATTTTCCGCTATGATATGGGCATGCGAGCCATCCTCGACACAGAAATCAACCATCTGGTCGGGAAGTTCACGGATGATATCGTAAAACCCCTTTCCATTGATGGCGCAGGCCCCGGCCTGTGTAACCTCACAAGGGGAATTCACCTGAATGGAGGTATGGAGGTCTGTTGCCTTCACCTGCAACGAATCTCCTGATATCTCGAGGAGTATATGGCTCAAGATGGGAAGGGTCGATTTTTTTTCGGTGAATCCCTGCACCTTTGCCAACATGTTCTGTAGAAGGGTTTTTTGAATCTTACATTTCATTTTTTTATTCCCCCTATGTAATAGTAAAAAAGATTATATGGTGTCAACATGTTCATAGGCCAATTAAGGGCATGTTATTAAAAGGCAATTTAAAGCCAAAACAGGGTTCATAAGTTATCGACAGAGAACCTATTTGCCCTGCAACTGTCGATATGTCTGAAAGAGATCGCATCAGATCGGGGCCTCTTGTTCACAAATCTCGGCAACGATGCGGGAAAGCTCATCACGGGAGGAAACATTGATCACGATCTTCCCTCTGCGCTTTCTCCAATCGCATACAACCTTTGCCGAGAGCTTCTCGGAAAGAAGGGTGGAGAGATGATCAAAATAGGGATCTGCCTTTTTCACCCCCTTTTTTTTCTTATCCTTGTTATCCATACCGGAGGCATGCCGCTCGGCTTCCCTGACGCTCAATGACTGGCTGACGATCAGGTTCAGGAGATACAGCTGGCCGTTCTCGTTCTCGACCATCAGGATAGCGCGGGCATGACCGGTTGTGATCGCGCCTTCTCTCAGGGCCTGCTTCACCTCTTCAGGGAGATGGATCAGGCGCATGGAATTCGTCACGGTCGACCGGTCCTTGAGAACGGCATCGGCGATTTCCTGATGGGTGAGGCCGAACTGCTCTTTCAGCGTGTAGTATGCCTCGGACTCTTCCATGGGATTCAGGTCTTCGCGCTGAAGGTTTTCGATGAGAGATATCTTGAATGCCTCGGCATCGGGAATATCCCTTACGATGGAAGGTATCTTCTGGATACCGGCGAGCTTGCATGCCTGGTATCTACGCTCTCCGGCAATAATCTCGTAGCGGGTATTCGTTCTCCGGACCAGGATGGGAGAAATGAGACCGTGGCTCTTGATGGATGCAGCAAGCTCCGCGATGGTCTTCTCGTCAAATGATTTTCTCGGCTGAATCGGGTTCGGATAGATCTCATCAACCGGTATTTCGATAACCTGGGTCCCGTCTTCCTGAACGCTGTCAGCAAAGATGGCATCAATACCTCTTCCCAAACGGGATTTAGACTTCATGATCGGCCTCCATTTCGAGGATTTCTTTTGCCAGCATCAGATAATGCTGAGCCCCTTTCGAGGAAATATCGTACAGACAGATAGGGACACCGAAACTCGGGGCCTCGCACAAGCGGATATTTCTCGGAATGATGGTGCGGAAAACCTGGGAACTGAAGTGAGCCTTCACGTTCTCGGCGATATCATGACTGAGACGGGTGCGGGAGTCGAACATGGTGAGGAGAAAACCCTCGATGCTCAGACTCGGATTCAACCGTTTTCTCACAAGCCGGAATGTGTTCATGAGGCTCTTCAGACCCTCCAAGGCATAATACTCGCACTGAACAGGAACCAGAAGAGAGTGTGCCGCCGTAAGGGCGTTGAGGGTGAGAAGGCCGAGCGAGGGGGGGCAGTCGATCACGATGAAATCAAACTCTCGCGACATTCCAGCCAGGGAACGGGAAAGGATGCGCTCACGGAGGGGAACATCCATCAGCTCAACCTCGACGCCCACAAGATCGGTATGGCCCGACATGATGAAAAAGTTTCGCAGCTTCGTCTCCTGAATCACGGAATCAGCACCCTTCTCCCCAAGCATCACATGATATACGTGGGAAGAAAAAGAGTCCGGGTTGAAACCAAGCCCTGTGGTTGCATTTGCCTGGGGATCGAGATCGATGAGCAGTGTGCGCTTCCCAAGCAAGGCAAGCGAAGAGCCGAGATTGATGGAGGTAGTGGTCTTCCCGACGCCGCCTTTTTGATTGGACACACTTATGATTTTAGGACACACCATAATCATCTACCATAAAAGAATAATTTTTTGAATTAAAAAAAGTTTCACGTGAAACAATATTGATAATATCTGGATTAAAAAGCATCTTTTTGTAAAAAAGGTAGGATTCTCCTTCACGTCCGCCACGGAGGACTGAGAAGGAAGGGCCCCATTCCCCTTAAACTTTCGGCATAAAGTTGGATCGAAGGTCTTGACCGTAAGGTCCATACCTAAAGTGACCACCCTTCCAGGGTGTTCATCGGGGAAAGAATCGGATAAAGATGATGATGATGAGCAGGATAACCGTGATCCAGGCGCCGGTGATATCGCTTTTTCGTACGATGACATGCTCTTTCAAGGCGGAGAGGCCGGAACCCAGGATCTCCGGGTTTACCACACTCTCCAGGTCCGATATTATTTCCGGAAAGCCGGCGAAGCTGTTCGGTATGAGGAAGTTTCTCTTTTTTGTCGCCAGAGTGATGAACTGCCGCGAACCCATGGATATGCCCTCAAGACGCACGATGTCGCCGACCGGGACCTTTCTTGACCCGAGTATTCCCCTGATGGTGACTGCGGAATCGGTGATCCGTATCTTGCGCAGCAGGTTGTTGATTGTAAGGAGATAGAAAAGTATCATCAGGATCAGGGCCATCAACAAAACGGAGAGCTCGAAGCCTGACATGATCACGTCCACGAAGATAGGGATGGACATGAGGGTGGCAAGGATCATGGGAGCCTGCAGGTTCTTTTTTATCTTGTAAACCCTATCCATGTTTATTATGGTACATGAAATACCTGGTGCTGGCAAGGGTTGCTATGCTGAATTTCACAGTCAATCTTGCAAAAAAAGCCGGAGAGTATCTTCGTGAGAATTTCGGGAAAGAGCTGAATGTCGAGCACAAGGGAAGAATCGATCTGGTGACCCAGATCGACCGGAATTCTCAGGACATGATTGTCGGCGATATCGAACGGAAATACCCTCTCCACTCCATCATCGCCGAAGAGGGAGTGAACAGGGCGTCCGGGCATGACTACACCTGGTTCGTCGACCCCCTTGACGGAACGGTGAATTATGTCCATGGGATCCCGTTCTTTTCTGTTTCTCTCGGTATTTTTAAAGACATGAGACCATATATCGGGGTTTGCTACAATCCCATCAGCGGCGACCTCTTCTCCGCCCAGACAGGAAAGGGCGCCTTCCGGAATGGAAAGAAAATAATGGTTTCGAAAACCTCCCTTCTCGTCGATTCGCTCATAGTCACGGGATTTCCTTACTCACTCGCAAGGCTTGATGATTCTATGATGCGATTCACCAGAATACTTCGCGAGGTGCAGGGAATACGTAGGTTCGGTTCAGCGGCCCTGGACCTCTGTTTCGTGGCGGCTGGGTCTTTTGACGGATTCTGGGAGGTTGGACTGCATCCCTGGGACCTGGCTGCGGGTGTGGTCGTTCTCCTGGAGGCCGGTGGCAGGGCATCGGGCCTTTCCGGTGAGGGGTTCGATCCTCATCGCGGGGATATCCTCGCCAGCAACGGGAGAATCCATAGCGATTTGATGAGGCTCATGTAGCGTGAATCTGATCGACTCCCATAATCATCTCCACTTCGATAATTTTCGGAAAGACCGCTCCGATGTGATGGACAGGGCCCGCCAGGCAGGGGTGAAAGCCATGCTTCTGGTTGGCATCGATCCGGATGACACCCTCCGCGCACTCGAGACGGCAGAAGCCAGGGAAGGACTTTTTACGAGCATGGGCATCCATCCGCAGATGGCAGGTGTTTTCTCTCCGGAGGATGTACGTGCGCTCGCCGCTCTGGCAGAGAACGGCAAGATCGTTGCCGTGGGGGAGACCGGTTTCGATCTGTATCGCACCCCGGAGACTGAGGATCAGCAGAAAGAGCTCTTCAGGGCCCATATCGAGCTTGCCAGGTCGTGCTCGCTGCCCCTGATCATTCATGATCGTGACGCCCACCGGCAGACCGTGGATATGCTGGAGGAAGAAGGGGCGTGGTCCTTGGGCGGGGTGTTCCACTGTTTTTCCGGTGATGCGGCCATGGCCTCACATATTGTTGCCAAGGGATTTTTCCTTTCCGTCCCGGGAGTTCTCACCTATAAAAATGCCGCGGTCCTCAGAGAGGCCGTATGCGTCTGTCCTTTGGAATCCCTTCTCATTGAAACGGATGCTCCGTATCTTGCCCCCGTCCCATACCGTGGGAAAAGGAACGAGCCTTCCTATCTGATCGAGACGATCAGAGAGCTTGCAGCGATCAAGAAGATAGACGCGGAATGCATGGCGGAGATAACGACGGACAATTTTTTCCGTCTGTTTGCAAGGGCGAGCAAATCAGGTTTAGAATGAAACCCTTTCGTGGGTGATGGAGCGCGACTGTTCGAAGGAAGGAAAGCCGAATTCTTCTCCACGAGTCGGACCGGATGGAGAAAGATGGAGCAGTCGCCTTTATGAAGAGAAGCACGGATGGAAAGGAGGCAGGATATGCTCAAACGTCTGGAAGTCAGAACCACGGGTAAATCCCAGTTTGTCGATATAACGACGAATATCAGGAGCGTATTGAAAAACGAGCAAATTCCCAGCGGACTGGTACTTGCCTACGTTCCCCACACCACCTGCGGAATCACGATCAACGAAAACGCCGATCCTGCGGTGAAAGAGGACATCATCGCCACACTGGAGGGACTGGTACCCCGGAAGGGGGATTACCGGCATCTGGAAGGAAATGCGGATGCCCACATCAAGGCGAGCCTTATGGGTTTCGATGTCATGCTCATCGTCGAAGGGGGCTCGCTGGTCCTGGGAACATGGCAGGGTGTTTTTCTCGCCGAGTTCGACGGACCCAGGAACCGGTCGGTACTCTTGAAGATCATCCCTGATCCGAACAGCTGAATAATATACTGGAGCGCCCTCCTTCTCCTGAAAGGCATCAACGTACAGGATCTGTATCGCTTTTAACGGTATTTTTTATTCGTACGAGCTTGAATTCTTCTTCGCGCCTGCTTCTTAAGGACCTTAAAGGTGGGGTCACATTCCCATTAATCTTGAGGCTTCAATAGGGCCCAGTGCTTTCCGTTTAAGGTTCATGTCATTGAATTGGCGCCAATCATCCCCAGGCTGTTCAGTGAAGAAACGAATGGATGCCTCGCGTCTGAGAAGGGAAAGTCTGGAATGCCATCCAAAAATCGGTGGGCCAACGATTTTGAGCCCGGAAACAACCGGTTGGGATACAAACACGGGGGACATGAAACGCGCCATCTCATCTCCCCCGGGAAAAAGGCTTGAAATCGTATTCGGGTGATGATATATCATCACCACATCAAAAAATTCTTTCCCAAGTCCTAGGAATCCCTTAGCCTTGAGGTTTGCTAAAGATTTGTTGACAAACCATAGGGCATATTCTATTAGAGTAACTCAGTGCGGGCATAGCTCAGTTGGTAGAGTGTCAGCTTCCCAAGCTGAATGTCGCGGGTTCGAATCC